>NZ_JBBCWY010000001.1:0-1593529 GCF_037145735.1 Roseomonas sp. USHLN139
GCCGATCGAGGACGTGTTCTCGATCTCGGGCCGCGGCACCGTGGTGACCGGCCGCGTCGAGCGCGGCATCGTCAAGGTCGGTGAGGAAGTCGAGATCGTCGGCCTGAAGGCGACGGTGAAGACGACCGTGACCGGCGTCGAGATGTTCCGCAAGCTGCTGGACAGCGGCGAGGCCGGCGACAACATCGGCGCCCTGCTGCGCGGCACCAAGCGCGAGGACGTCGAGCGTGGCCAGGTGCTGGCCAAGCCCGGCTCGATCACGCCGCACACCAAGTTCAAGGCCGAGGCCTACATCCTGACGAAGGAAGAGGGCGGCCGCCACACGCCGTTCTTCACCAACTACCGTCCGCAGTTCTACTTCCGCACGACCGACGTGACGGGCGTGGTGCAGCTGCCGGAAGGCGTCGAGATGGTGATGCCGGGCGACAACGTCGCCATGGACGTCGAGCTGATCGCGCCGATCGCCATGGACCAGGGCCTGCGCTTCGCGATCCGCGAAGGTGGCCGCACGGTCGGCGCCGGCGTCGTCGCCTCGATCAGCAAGTAAGCGGCAGCGGAAGAGAGACAGGCGCCAGAACATGGACAGCCAGAATATCCGCATCCGCCTCAAGGCGTTCGATCACCGCGTGCTGGATGGCAGCACGCGGGAGATCGTGAACACCGCGAAGCGGACGGGCGCGCGTGTGCGTGGCCCGATCCCGCTGCCGACGGAGATCGAGCGGTTCACCGTGAACCGTTCGCCGCACGTCGACAAGAAGAGCCGTGAGCAGTTCGAGATCCGGACTCATCGGCGTCTGCTCGATATCGTCGATCCCACCCCGCAGACCGTGGACGCGCTGATGAAGCTCGACCTGGCGGCCGGTGTGGACGTCGAGATCAAGCTCTAAGGCCCGGGGAGCAATCTGCCATGGCCGCGAAGAATGGTCGCACCGGCCTGATCGCCAAGAAGCTGGGGATGACCCGGCTGTTCAATGACGACGGCTCGACCGTGCCCGTCACCGTGCTGCACCTGGATCAGGTGCGCGTGGTGGCCGCCCGCACGGATGAGAAGGACGGTTACGCTGCGGTTCAGCTGGGCATTGGCCTGGCGAAGCCGAAGAACGTCTCGAAGCCCAACAAGGGTCACTTCGCCAAGGCGGGTGTCGAGGCTCCGAAGAAGGTGGTGGAATTCCGCGTGGCCGCTGACGCCGCGCTGGAGCCCGGCACGAAGCTGACCGCGGGTCACTTCGTGAAGGGTCAGCTGGTGGACGTCACCGGCACGTCGAAGGGCAAGGGGTTTGCCGGCGCCATGAAGCGCTGGAACTTCGCCGGCCTCGAAGCGTCGCACGGCGTCTCCATCAGCCACCGTAGCCACGGTTCGACGGGCAACCGTCAGGATCCGGGCAAGACCTTCAAGAACAAGAAGATGGCTGGCCATCTGGGCGTTGAGCGCATTACCACGCAGAACCTGGAGATCGCCGGTTTCGATCTCGAGAAAGGTCTGCTGATGGTCAAGGGCGCGGTGCCTGGTGCGAAGGGCGGGTATGTGCTGGTTCGGGACGCCGTGAAGGTCGCCCGTCCTGCCGATGCGCCGTTCCCCGCGGCCGTGGCCTGAGGGTTAGGACATGCAGGTTCCTGTCATCACCCTGGACAACGGCCAGGCCGGCGAGATCGAACTCCCGGAAGCCCTGTTCGCCGCTTCTCCCCGCGCTGACGTGATGGCGCGCGTGGTGCACTGGCAGCTCGCCAAGCGCCGCGCCGGCACCCACAAGGTGAAGGGCATGGGCGAGGTTTCTGGCACCACCAAGAAGCCGTATCGCCAGAAGGGCACGGGCAACGCCCGCCAGGGCTCGCTGCGCGCGCCGCAGTTCCGCACCGGCGGCGCCGTGCATGGCCCGGTCGTGCGCGACCATGGCTACTCGCTGAACAAGAAGGTCCGCCGTCTGGGCCTGATCAGCGCGCTGAGCCAGAAGGCCGCCGAAGGCAAGCTGATCGTGCTCGACACGGCCGCGATGGGCGCCGACTTCAAGACCGCCGCCATGGCCTCCAAGGTCAAGGCGCTGGGCTGGAAGAGCGCGCTGGTCGTCGATGCGACCGTCGACGAGACCTTCGGCCGCGCCGTGCGCAACCTGAAGAACGTGAACGTGCTGCCGACGCTCGGCGCCAATGTTTACGACATTCTGAAGCATGACGTTCTGGCGGTCACCCGTCAGGCCGTCGAGGCGCTGAAGGAGCGGCTGGCATGAGCGAGACCGCGACCAAGAAGCCGTCGATCGTGATCTCGCGCGAGAAGATGTATCAGACCATCCTCGCGCCGATGATCACCGAGAAGGCGTCCGGCCTCGCCGAGCAGAGCCAGGTCACCTTCAAGGTGCCGCTCTCGGCGACCAAGCCGGAGATCAAGGCCTCTGTCGAGGGTCTGTTCGGGGTGACTGTGCTCGCCGTGAACACTCTCGTCATGAAGGGCAAGACCAAGCGGGTGCGGGGCCGTGAGGGCCAGCGCTCCGACTGGAAGAAGGCGGTCGTCCGCCTGGCCGAGGGCCAGAGCATCGACCTCACCACGGGGCTCGCTTAACGCCATGGCGCTGAAGCACTTTAACCCGGTCACCCCGAGCCTGCGCGGGACGGTCCTCATCGACCGTTCCGACCTGTTCAAGGGCAAGCCGGTCAAGCAGCTGACGGAGGGCAAGAGCCACTCCGGCGGCCGCAACAATCATGGCCGCATCACCGTTCGGTTCCGTGGGGGTGGACACAAGCAGTCCTACCGCGTGATCGACTTCAAGCGGCGCAAGTTCGACGTGCCGGCCGTGGTTGAGCGGCTGGAATACGATCCGAACCGCACCGCCTTCATCGCGCTGCTGAAGTACGAGGATGGCGAGCTCGCCTATATCCTCGCGCCGCAGCGCCTGAAGGTCGGCGACACGGTGGTGGCTGGTGAGCGCGTCGACATCAAGCCGGGCAATGCGATGCCGCTCGGCTCGATCCCGGTCGGCACGATCATCTACAACATCGAGATGAAGCCCGGCGCCGGCGGCAAGATCGCCCGTTCGGCTGGCACCTTCTGCCAGCTGGTCGGCAAGGATGCCGGTTATGCGCAGGTCAAGCTGCAGTCGGGCGAGCTGCGCCTGATGCGGGGCGAGTGCATGGCTTCGATCGGTGCGGTGTCCAACCCGGACAACCAGAACCAGCATCTTGGTAAGGCCGGCCGCTCGCGCTGGCTGGGCCGCAAGCCGCATCAGCGCGGCGTCGTCATGAACCCGGTCGACCACCCGCATGGTGGTGGTGAGGGCCGGACCTCGGGCGGCCGTCACCCGGTCACGCCGTGGGGCAAGCCGACCAAGGGCTACAAGACCCGCACCAACAAGCGCACGGACAAGCTTATTGTTCGTCGCCGCAACGTGACGAAGGGCTGACCGCGATGTCGCGCAGTGTCTGGAAGGGGCCGTTCGTCGACGGCTACCTGCTGAACAAGGCGGAAGCGGCCCGTGCCTCCACCCGCAACGAGATCATCAAGATCTGGTCGCGCCGGAGCACGATCCTGCCGCAGTTCGTCGGGCTGACCTTCGGTGTCTACAACGGCAAGAAGTTCATTCCCGTCCAGGTGTCCGAGAACATGGTGGGTCACAAGTTCGGCGAGTTCTCGCCGACGCGGACCTTCACCGGGCATTCCTCGGACAAGAAGGCGAAGCGGGGCTAAGCGATGAGCAAGCCGAAGCACGAGCGCACGCTCGCCGAAACCGAGGCGAAGGCCGTCACCCGGAACATCCGGGTGTCGCCCTACAAGCTGAACCTGGCCGCTGGTCTGATCCGGGGCAAGAAGGCGCAGGACGCGGTTGCGATCCTGACCTTCTCCAAGCGCCGTATCGCGCAGACCGTGAAGGCGACGCTGGAATCGGCCATCGCGAATGCGGAGAACAACCACCAGCTCGACGTCGACCGCCTGGTCGTGTCGCGGGTGGAAGTGGGCCGCGCCATCGTGATGAAGCGCTTCCACGCCCGCGGCCGCGGCAAGGCGGCGCGGGTGGAGAAGTGGTTCAGCCACCTTTCCATCGTGGTTGCCGAGCAGCCGGTGCCGACCGAGCCGGCGCAGCAGGAGGCCGCGTAACATGGGCCATAAAGTCAATCCGATCGGGCTGCGGCTCGGCATCAACCGCACCTGGGACAGCCGCTGGTTCGCCGGCGCCGACTACTCCCGGCTGCTGCATGATGACCTGAAGCTCCGCAAGACCCTGAAGGATCGCCTGAAGGGTGCCGGCGTCTCGAAGGTCATCATCGAGCGTCCGGCGAAGAAGCCCCGCGTGACGATCCACGCCGCCCGTCCGGGCGTCGTGATCGGCAAGAAGGGCGCCGACATCGAGGTGCTGCGCAAGGACCTGGCGAAGCTCGCCGGGGCCGAGGTCGCGCTGAACATCGTCGAGATCCGCAAGCCGGAGATCGAGGCGCAGCTGGTGGCCGAGAGCATCGCCCAGCAGCTCGAGCGCCGCGTGGCCTTCCGCCGCGCGATGAAGCGTGCCGTGCAGTCCGCCATGCGCCTCGGCGCCGGCGGCATCCGGATCAATTGCGGCGGCCGCCTGGGCGGCGCCGAGATTGCCCGGATGGAGTGGTATCGCGAAGGGCGTGTGCCGCTGCACACGCTGCGCGCCGATATCGACTATGGCACCGCGACCGCGAAGACCACCTATGGCACCTGCGGTGTGAAGGTGTGGATCTTCAAGGGCGAGATCATGGCCCATGATCCGCTGGCGCAGGACAAGCGCGCCGCGGAGCAGGCGCCGCAGCGCTGAGGATACGAGACAATGCTTTCTCCGAAGCGCACGCGGTTCCGTAAGGCGCACAAGGGTCGGATCAAGGGCGTGGCGAAGGGCGGCTTCTCGCTGTCCTTCGGCGGCTTTGGCCTCAAGGCGATGGAGCCGGAGCGGGTTACCGCCCGGCAGATCGAGGCGGCTCGCCGCGCGATCACCCGCGCCATGAAGCGCCAGGGGCGCGTCTGGATCCGCATCTTCCCGGACGTTCCCGTCTCCACGAAGCCGGCGGAAGTCCGCATGGGTTCGGGTAAGGGCGCGCCCGAATACTGGGTTGCCCGAGTCAAGCCGGGTCGCATCATGTTCGAGATCGACGGCGTGTCGGTCGAGACGGCGCGCGAAGCGCTCGGTCTCGGCGCGGCCAAGCTGCCGATCAAGACGAAGCTGGTGACCCGCCTGGGCGCCGCGGAGGCCTGAGCCGATGACCAAGATCGTGGATGTCCGCGGCAAGACCGCGGACGAACTGAAGACGATGCTGCTGGATCTCCGCAAGGAGCAGTTCAACCTGCGCTTCCAGCGCGCGACGGGCCAGCTTGAGGCGGTTTCCCGCATCAAGGTGGTGCGCCGCGACATCGCGCGTGTTAAGACCGTGCTGGCCGAGCAGTCCCGCTCGGCCGCCAAGGCCTGACGAGAGGAGACCCCGGCAATGCCGAAGCGCGTCCTCACCGGGCGGGTGGTCAGCGACAAGATGGACAAGACCGTGACGGTCCTTGTCGAGCGTCGCGTGATGCATCCGCTCTACAAGAAGTTCATCCGGCGCTCGAAGAAGTATGCCGCGCATGACGACGCCAACCTGTGCAAGGAAGGCGACGTCGTGTCGATCGAGGAATGCCGGCCGATCAGCAAGCGGAAGACCTGGCTGGTGATCGAGCGCAATGGCGCCACGGTCACCACGCCCGGCTTCTCTGCCGATGCGGCGCCGGTTGCGGCGCAGGCCTGAGGGACGGACTGACCGATGATTATCGTTGAGTCCAACCTCGAGGTTGCCGACAACTCTGGTGCGCGCCGCGTGCAGTGCATCAAGGTGCTCGGCGGCTCGAAGCGCCGCACCGCCTCGGTCGGCGACGTCATCGTGGTGTCCGTGAAGGAAGCGATTCCCCGCGGCAAGGTGAAGAAGGGTGACGTGCAGCGCGCGGTGATCGTGCGCACCGCCTACCCGGTTCGCCGCCAGGATGGCACCGCCATCCGTTTCGATCGCAATGCCGCCGTTCTGATCAACAAGCAGAACGAGCCGATCGGCACGCGCATCTTTGGCCCGGTCGTTCGTGAGCTGCGCGCGCGCAAGTTCATGAAGATCATCTCGCTGGCGCCGGAGGTTCTGTAACCATGGCCGCGAAGATCAAGAAGGGCGACCGCGTCCAGATCCTCACGGGTAAGGACAAGGGCAAGCGCGGCGAAGTGCTGCGCGTGCTGCCTGAGGAAGGCCGCGCCATCGTGCAGGGCCTGAACATTGTGAAGCGCCACACCAAGCCGAAGGGCATGGGGCAGCAGGGCGGCATCGTCGAGAAGGAGGCGTCGCTTGACCTCTCCAACATCGCGCTGATCGACCCGAAGTCCGACAAGCCCACCCGCGTCGGCTTCAAGGTGCTCGAAGACGGCAAGAAGGTCCGGGTCGCGAAGGCCTCGGGCGAGGTGATCGCATGAGCGAGGCGAAGGAACTGCCGCGCCTGCAGCAGCATTATGCTGATGTGGTGCGCAAGAAGCTGCAGGACGAGTTCGGCTACGGCAGCCCGATGGAGCTGCCGAAGCTGTCCAAGATCGTCATCAACATGGGTGTTGGCGAAGCCGCGGGCGACCAGAAGAAGCTCGAGGCGGCGCTGGCCGACCTGACGATGATCGCCGGCCAGAAGCCGGTGAAGACCCTGGCGAAGAAGGCGATCGCCGGCTTCAAGATCCGCCAGGGCCAGGCCATCGGCTGCAAGGTCACGCTGCGTCGCGCCCGGATGTACGAGTTCCTGGACCGCCTGGTCACCATCGCGCTGCCGCGCATGCGTGACTTCCGTGGCATTCCTGGTAATAGGGGCTTCGACGGCCGCGGCAACTACTCGCTCGGCCTGAAGGAGCAGATCGTGTTCCCCGAAATCAGCTATGATAAGGTGGACGCGATCCGTGGCATGGACATCGTCTTCGTCACGACCGCGAAGACGGACAAGGAAGCCAAGGCCCTGCTGAAGGGCTTTGACCTCCCGTTCGTCAACTGAGTTGGGAAAACCGCCCGGATGGTCCGGGCAGGTTCCGGAGGATTTAGACCGCATGGCCAAGACATCGGCTGTCGAGAAGAATCAGCGCCGCGAGCGCCTCTCGAAGCTGCACAATGCCAAGCGCGCCGCCCTGAAGGCCGTGGTGATGAACCGCGAGCTTCCGGTGGAGGACCGCTTCGAAGCGACGCTGAAGCTCGCCCAGCTGCCGCGCAACGGCGCGAAGGTGCGCGTGCGCCTGCGCTGCGAGCTGACCGGCCGCCCGCGCGGCAACTACCGTAAGTTCAAGCTGAGCCGTAACGCGCTCCGTGACCTGGCCTCGACCGGCCAGATCCCGGGGCTCGTCAAGGCCAGCTGGTAAGGGGGCCGCATGTCGCTGTCCGATCCGCTGGGCGATATGCTCACGCGCATTCGCAACGGGCACCAGGCTCGTAAGGCGCGCATTTCTTCGCCCTCCAGCCGTCTTCGCGCCGATGTGCTCGAAGTCCTGAAGCGCGAAGGCTACATCCGTGCGTGGCGCTCCGAGCAGGTGCGCCCGGGTGTCGCCGTGCTCGACATCGAGCTGAAGTATTCCGAGGGTGAGCCCGCGATCAAGGAAATCGAGCGCGTCTCGAAGCCCGGTCGCCGCGTCTACTCGAAGATCCGCGAACTGCCGAAGTTCTACAACGGGCTTGGCATTTCCATCCTCTCCACGCCGCGTGGCGTGATGAGCGACAATGAGGCCCGCGCTGCCAATGTTGGCGGCGAGGTCCTCTGCCGCGTGTTCTGAGGGAGGGATAGATATGTCGCGCGTCGGCAAGTATCCCGTCCCCGTTCCCGCGGGCGTCACCGTCACCCTCTCTGGCAAGACCCTGACCGCCAAGGGCAAGCTCGGCGAGCTCTCGCTGGCGCTGACCGATGCGGTCGAGGTCGAGGTGGAGAACAACCAGGTTGCCGTGAAGCCGCTCGGGGAGGACCGTCGGTCCCGCACCCTCTGGGGCACCACCCGCAGCCTGATCAACGGCATGTGCGTCGGCGTTTCCACCGGCTTCTCGAAGTCGATGGAAATCACCGGCACCGGTTACCGCGCCGCGGTGCAGGGCAGCGACCTGGTGCTGAACCTCGGGTTCAGCCACGAGATCCGCTATCCCGTCCCGGCTGGCATCAAGATCACCTGCGAGCGTCCGACCGCCATCAAGGTCGAGGGCGTGGACAAGCAGAAGGTCGGCCAGGTGGCTGCCGAGATCCGCGGCTATCGCGGCCCCGAGCCCTATAAGGGCAAGGGCGTGCGGTACACGGACGAGGTCATCCTCCGGAAGGAGGGGAAGAAGAAGTAAGATGGCCGACAAGCTCGCATTGCAGCAGCGCCGTCGCGCGCGCCTGCGCTACCAGCTGCGGATCAAGAGCGGCGGCCGTCCGCGGCTCTCCGTCTTCCGCTCGGGCAAGCACATCTACGCCCAGGTCATCGACGACAAGGCCGGCCGCACGCTCGCTGCCGCCTCGTCGATCGAGAAGGCGCAGCGGGACAGCCTGCCCACCGGGGCGGACAAGAACGCGGCCAGCGTGGTCGGCAAGCTGCTTGCCGAACGCGCCCTGGCGGCGGGTGTCACCCAGGTCGTCTTCGACCGTGGCCCCTACCTGTATCACGGCCGGGTGAAAGCCCTGGCGGACGGCGCCCGCGAGGGCGGGCTGTCGTTCTAAGGAGCACAGAATATGGCACGTGAACCGAGGAGCGGCGGCGGTGGCGATCGCGACCGCGGCCGCGGCCGTGGTCCGGATCGCAACAATGAGCGCGAGCCGGGCGACGAGCTGAAGGACAAGCTGGTCACCATCAACCGCGTCGCCAAGGTGGTGAAGGGTGGCCGTCGCTTCTCCTTCGCCGCGCTGGTCGTGGTCGGTGACGAGAAGGGCCGGGTTGGCTGGGGCGCCGGCAAGGCACGCGAAGTGCCGGAGGCGATCCGCAAGGCCACCGAGCGCGCGAAGAAGACGATGGTCCGCGTCCCGATGCGCGAGGGTCGTACCCTGCATCATGACGTGATCGGCGAATTCGGCGCCGGCCGCGTCATCCTGCGCGCGGCGCCCGCCGGTACCGGCATCATCGCTGGCGGTCCGATGCGCGCGGTGTTCGAGACGCTGGGCATGGGCGACGTCGTCGCCAAGTGCACCGGCACCACGAACCCGCACAACATGGTCAAGGCGACCTTCGCCGCCCTGACGCGCTGCACCAGCCCCCGCGCTGTCGCCTCGCGTCGTGGCAAGAAGGTCTCCGACCTGCTGGGTCCGCGCAAGGACGCCGAGTCTTCGACGGAGGCTGCGGCCAATGTCTGAGAAGAAGACCGTTCGGGTGACGCAGGTCGCGTCCCCCATCGGCCGCAAGCCCGGTCAGCGTGAGACGCTGATCGGTCTGGGTCTCAACAAGATCCGCCGTTCGCGCGAGCTGGAGGATACTCCGGCCGTGCGCGGCATGATCCGCAAGGTCGCGCACCTGATCCAGGTGGGCGAGACCACGGAGAAGTAAGATGAAGCTGAACGAGCTGCGCGACAACGAAGGCGCGCGGAACAAGTTCAAGCGCGTCGGTCGCGGCATCGGTTCCGGCAAGGGTAAGACCTCCGGCCGTGGCGTGAAGGGTCAGAAGGCCCGCACCGGCGTCTCGCTGAACGGCTTCGAAGGCGGCCAGCTGCCGATCTATCGGCGTCTGCCGAAGCGGGGCTTCGTCAATCCGTTCCGCAAGGAATTCGCGCCGATCAACATCGGTTCGATCGATGCGGCGATCGAGTCCGGCCGTCTGCCGGCCGGTCAGGCGATCGACGAGGCGGCGCTCGAGGCGGCCGGCCTGGTTCGCACCGGTGCCAAGATCGCCGGCGTGCGCCTTCTGGCGCGCGGCGAGATCAAGCGCGCCGTGACCATCTCGGTGGCCGGGGCTTCGGCCGCGGCGATCGCGGCGGTCGAGGCGGCGGGTGGCAGCGTCACGGTGCTGGCGCCGGCCAAGGAAGAGAAGCCCGCCGCGTAAGCCTTGCGCCCCCCGCCCTCGGGGGGCTAGGTGAGCACGACCGGGTTGGCAGCGGCGCCGCGGGAATCACCCCTCGGCGCCGCAGTCATGTTGAAGGGGCGAATTCATGGCTTCCGCCGCCGAACAGCTCGCGGCCAATCTGAATCTCGGGGTCCTGTCGAAGGCCACCGAGCTCAAGAAGCGCATCTGGTTCACGCTGGCCGCGCTGATCGTCTACCGCATCGGCACCTACATCCCGGTGCCGGGCGTCGATGCCTCCGTGATGGCCGAGATCCTGCGCCAGCATGGCGGCGGCATCCTCGGCATGTTCGACATGTTCACGGGTGGCGCGCTGGGCCGCATGACGGTCTTTGCGCTGAACATCATGCCCTACATCTCGGCCAGCATCATCATCCAGCTGATGAGCGCCGCGGTGCCGAGCCTGGAGGCCCTCAAGAAGGAGGGTGAATCCGGCCGGAAGAAGCTGAACCAATACACGCGCTACCTGACGGTGCTGATCGCGATCTTCCAGTCCTACGGCATCGCCGTGGGCCTCGAGAGCATGCAGGGCAGCTTCGGCTCGGCGGTCTATGACCCGGGCCTGTTCTTCCGTGTCAGCTGCATGGCGACGCTGGTCGGCGGCACGCTGTTCCTGATGTGGATCGGCGAGCAGATCACCGCCCGCGGCATCGGCAACGGCATCAGCCTGATCATCTTCGCCGGCATCGTCGCCAACGTGCCCGGCGCGCTGGTCTCGACGCTGGAGCTCGGCCGCACCGGCGCGCTGTCGCCGATCTTCATCGTCGCCTTCGGGCTGATCGCGCTGGCGGTGATCGCCTTCGTGGTCTTCATGGAGCGCGCGCAGCGGCGGATCCCGATCCAGTATCCGAAGCGCCAGGTCGGCAACCGGATGTTCGGCGGCGAGAACACCCACCTGCCGCTGAAGCTGAACACCGCCGGCGTCATCCCGCCGATCTTCGCCTCCTCGCTGCTGCTGCTGCCGGCGACCTTCGCCGGCTTCTCCGGCCAGCAGGAGGAGACCTGGCTGACGCGGGCCGCCGGCGCGCTCGCTCATGGCCAGCCGCTCTACATGGCGGCCTATGTCGGGCTGATCATCTTCTTCGCCTTCTTCTACACGGCGGTGGTGTTCAACCCGACCGAGACGGCCGACAACCTGAAGAAGCATGGCGGCTTCGTCCCCGGCATCCGCCCGGGCCAGGCCACGGCCGACTACCTGGACCGCGTGCTGTCGCGCCTGACCGGCGTCGGCGCGGTCTATCTCTGCATCGTCTGCCTGCTGCCCGAGATCCTGATCAGCCAGTATGGCGTGCCCTTCTACTTCGGCGGCACTTCCCTTCTGATCATTGTTTCGGTCACCATGGACACGGTGGCCCAGGTGCAGTCGCACCTCTTCGCCCACCAGTATGAGGGGCTGATCCGCAAGGCCCGGATGGGCGGCGGCCGCGGCGGCGCGCCGCGGCTGCGCTGAGCCGCCCCGTCGCGGGGCGTGCGATGGACTGGCGGGGCCGGGGGGTGCGCGAGCGCCCGCCGGCCGCGTCGCGAGGAGGATGGCAGATGACGCGCAGGAAGGCGGGGACGAGGCGAGGATGAACCTGATTCTGCTGGGGCCCCCCGGGGCCGGGAAGGGCACCCAGGCGAAGCGGCTGGAGGAGCGCCACGGCATCGCGCAGATCTCCACCGGCGACATGCTGCGCGCCGAGGTGAAGAGCGGCAGCGAGATCGGCCGCCAGGCCAAGGCGATCATGGAGCAGGGCGGGCTGGTGCCCGACGCCATCATCACCGCCATGCTGGCCAACCGGGTGTCGCAGCCCGACTGCGCCCGCGGCTTCATCCTGGACGGCTTCCCGCGCACCACGCCCCAGGCCGAGGCGCTGGACGTGATGCTGAAGGAGAAGGGGCTGCAGCTCGACCAGGTGATCGAGCTGAAGGTGGACGACGCGGCGCTGGTCGAGCGCATCGCCGGTCGCTTCACCTGCGCCCAATGCGGCGCCGGCTACCATGACAGCTTCAAGCCGACGACCCGGCCGGGCATCTGCGACGCCTGCGGCAGCACCGAATTCGTGCGCCGCGCCGACGACAAGGCCGAGACGGTGGCCGCCCGCCTCGAGGCCTATCACCGGCAGACCGCGCCGCTGCTGCCCTATTATGATGCGCAGGGCAAGCTGCGGCAGGTCGACGGCATGGCCTCGATGGACGAGGTCGCGCGCCAGATCGAGGCGGTGCTCGGGCGCTGAGCCCGGGCCGGCCGCGCGGGATGGAAAGGGGCCTTCGGGCCCCTTTTGCATGGGGAGGCCGGGGAGCCGGTGCAAGCAGTCGGGGCTTGACTCTCGCCCTGCTTGCTCGGTAAACCCGCGCCTCTCGCGGTCGGGGTCTCCTCGGCCGCGTAGATGGTTGCGTTTCGGTCACTACGATTCGGGACGCGCCGATCACCTTCGCCGGACGCATTCGCCGGTACGAACGGGAGCCCACGAGGCTCCAGGAGCAGGTCATCGATGGCACGCATTGCAGGCGTGAACATTCCCACCAACAAGCGCGTTCTCATTTCCCTTCGCTACATCTACGGCATCGGTCCGGCGAATGCGAAGGTGATCTGTGACCAGCTCGGCATCCCCGAGGATCGCCGCGTCAACCAGCTGACGGATGAGGAAATCCTCAAGATCCGCGAGCTGATCGACCGCGAGTACCGGGTCGAGGGCGATCTGCGTCGCGAGAACGCGATGAACATCAAGCGCCTGATGGACATGGCCTGCTATCGTGGCCTGCGTCACCGCAAGGGCCTGCCGGTCCGCGGCCAGCGCACCCACACGAACGCGCGCACCCGCAAGGGCAAGGCCGTCGCGATCGCCGGCAAGAAGAAGGTGACCAAGTAAGATGGCGCGTCAGCCCAGCGGTCGTCCGCGTAAGAAGGAACGCAAGAATATTGCGTCCGGCGTCGCCCACGTGCTCGCCTCCTTCAACAACACCATCGTCACCATCACCGACAGCCAGGGCAATGCCATCGCCTGGTCGTCCGCCGGCAGCCAGGGCTTCAAGGGTTCGCGCAAGTCGACCCCCTATGCCGCCCAGGTCGCTGCCGAGGACGCCGGCCGCAAGGCCCGCGAGCACGGCATGGAGACGCTGGAGATCATGGTCTCTGGTCCCGGTTCGGGCCGTGAATCCGCCCTGCGCGCGCTGCAGGCCGTCGGCTTCTACGTCACCGCCATCCGCGACGTGACCCCCATCCCGCACAATGGCTGCCGTCCGCGCAAGCGGCGTCGGGTCTGAGGCGAGGCTGCAGGAGACACCGAAGTGCTCGAGCGCAACTGGCGTTCCCTGATCCGTCCCGAAAAGCTCGACGTCGAGCCCGGGGCCGACCCTTCGCGCACGGCGACGGTGGTGGCGGAGCCGCTCGAGCGCGGCTTCGGCATGACCCTCGGCAATGCGCTGCGGCGCGTGCTGCTGTCGTCGCTGCAGGGTGCGGCGGTCACCGCCATCCGCATCGACGGCGCGCTGCATGAATTCTCCAGCCTGCAGGGCGTGCGGGAGGATGTCACCGACATCGTCCTGAACATCAAGCGGCTCGCCATCCGGATGCAGGGCGAGGGCGCCAAGCGCCTGCAGCTGACTGCCACCGGCCCCGGCGAGGTGACGGCCGGCCAGATCCAGACCACCGGCGACATCGAGATCGCCAATCCGGAGCTGGTCATCTGCACGCTTGACGACGGCGCCAAGCTGTCGATGGAGCTGACCGTCGATGTCGGCAAGGGCTATGTGCCCGCCTCCGAGAACCGCCCGGAAGACGCCCCGATCGGGCTGATCCCGGTCGATGCCATCTACTCCCCTGTCCGCCGCGTGGCGTATCAGGTGCAGCCGACCCGCGTCGGCCAGCGCACCGACTACGACAAGCTGGTGCTGACGGTGGAGACGGACGGCACGGTGGCGCCGGAGGACGCGGTGGCCCTCGCTGCCCGCATCCTGCAGGACCAGCTGCAGCTCTTCATCAACTTCGATGAGCCGCGCGAGCGCAAGGTGGAAGAGGTGCAGGACGACCTGCCCTTCAACCGCAACCTGCTCCGCAAGGTCGATGAGCTGGAGCTGTCGGTCCGCAGCGCGAACTGCCTGAAGAACGACAACATCGTCTATATCGGCGACCTGGTGCAGAAGACGGAGCAGGAGATGCTCCGCACTCCGAACTTCGGCCGCAAGTCGCTGAATGAGATCAAGGAAGTCCTCGCTTCCATGGGCCTGTCCCTCGGCATGACCGTGCCGGGCTGGCCGCCGGAGAATATCGAGGACCTCGCGAAGAAGATCGAAGAGCCGTTCTGATTTTCGGCCACCTGAAGGAATAGACCCATGCGTCACGGGGTTGCCGGCCGGAAGCTCGGCGTCACCTCCACCCACCGTATTGCGATGCTCCGCAATATGGCGACCAGCCTGCTCAAGCACGAGCAGATCACCACGACCCTGCCCAAGGCGAAGGAACTGCGCCCCTACGTGGAGCGCATCATCACCCTGGGCAAGCGTGGCGACCTGCATGCGCGCCGTCAGGCCTATGCGCAGATCATGGACAAGAAGGTGGTGGACAAGCTCTTCACCACCATCGCCGACCGCTACAAGGCGCGCCAGGGTGGCTACACCCGCGTGCTGAAGGCCGGCATCCGCTACGGCGACGCCGCGGACATGGCCGTGATCGAGCTGGTCGAGCGCGACGTTGCTGCCAAGGGCCTGGATTCGGGTCCGAAGCAGGTCGCGCCGGAGGCCGAGGGCGAGCAGGACGCGGCGTAAGCTGCGACCGGCTTTCCAGCCACAATGTTCAGAGGGGCGGATGGGCAACCATCCGCCCTTTTGCTTTGTCCACCTCCCGCCGGACAGCCTCTTGCGGCGCGGCGCCGCGGCGGGCTTGATGCCGCCGGGCCCTTCCTGGCCCGAGGCTGAGCAAGGGGATCGCCCGCCATGCGGCTGGCCGTGCTGCAGATGAATCCGGGCCATGACAAGGCGGCCAATATCGCCGCGGCGGAAAGGCTGGTGGCCGAGGCCGTCGCCGCCGACCGGCCGGCGCTGGTCGCCCTGCCGGAGCTTTGGGACTGCCTGGGCGGCGACCGCGCCGCCCGCGCCGAGGCGGCCGAGCCCTTGCCGGAGCCCGGACAGACCGGCGGCGCCGCCTATGAGGCGATGCGCGGCATGGCCCGCCGGCACGGCATCTTTCTCCATGGCGGCAGCATTATCGAGCAGGGCGCCGAGAAGCACCTGAACACCACCCTGGCCTTCGCCCCCGATGGCACTGAGCTCGCCCGCTACCGCAAGATCTTCCTCTTCGACATCGTCACGCCGGATGGGCGGGGGTTCCGCGAGAGCGCGGCCTATGGCGCCGGCGACGCGGTGGTCACCTACCAGGCCGGCGAGACGCGGATCGGCTGCGCCATCTGCTACGACCTGCGCTTCCCCGAGCTGTTCCAGACGCTGCGGCGGCAGGGGGCGGAGGTGATCATGCTGCCCTCCGCCTTCACCCTGCAGACCGGCAAGGACCACTGGGAGCCCCTGCTGCGGGCGCGCGCCATCGAGACCCAGTGCTGGATGGCCGCCCCGGCCACCTGGGGTCAGCATGAAGAAAGGTCGGGGCCGCGCCAGACCTATGGCCATGCCATGCTGGTCGATCCCTGGGGCCAGGTGGTGGCCAGCGCCAGCGACGGCATCGGCTGGGCCAGCGCCCGCCTCGACCCTGCGCTCACCGCCCGCATCCGCCGCGACATGCCGCTGCTCGAGCACCGCGCCGCCGCCGGCATGGGCTGGGCATGACCGCCGCACTGTTCGGCCAGGGCGGCGGCCTTGGCGATGGGGTCGAGCTGCCGGCCGACCTGCGGGGCCGCATTTCCTTCCTGTCTGCCGGCGGGGAGAAGGCGGAGGCGGCGCGCGACTGCCTGGCCGCCGCCCATGGCGATGCGCCGCCGGAGGAGGCCGCCGTCATCGTGGCCCTCGGCGGCGACGGCTTCATGCTGGAGACGCAGCACCGCTTCCTCGGCGCCAACCGCCCGGTCTATGGCATGAACTGCGGCAGCGTCGGCTTCCTGATGAACGACTTCTCGGCGGCCGACCTGCCGGCGCGGCTGGCCCGCGCCCAGGCGGCGACGCTGCACCCGCTGCGCATGAAGGCGGTCGACCAGGCCGGCGGGCGGCGCGAGGCGCTGGCGATCAACGAGGTCTCGCTGCTGCGCGAGACCCGCCAGGCCGCCAAGATCCGCATTCTGGTCGATGGCAAGGAGCGGCTGCCGGAGCTGATCTGCGACGGCATCCTGGTCTCCACCCCGGCGGGCAGCACCGCCTACAACCTCTCGGCCGCCGGACCGATCGTGCCGCTCGGCGCCAACCTGCTGCCGATGACGCCGATCTCGGCGTTCCGGCCGCGGCGCTGGCGCGGGGCGCTGCTGCCCTCCGAGGCGGTGGTGGTCTTCGAGATCCTGGAGGCGGAGAAGCGCCCGGTCGCCGCGGTCGCCGACAATGTGGAAGTCAGGAACATCCGCTCGGTGGAGATCCGCGAGGATCGCAGCCTGGCGATGACCATGCTCTTCGACCCCGACCACGGGCTGTCGGAGCGGATCATCGCCGAGCAGTTCACCGTCTAGAGAAACGTCCCGGGGCCGGCATCGCCGGCCCCGGAAACCGACAGAATTATTCGGGGCGGACGCCCATGGCGATGGTGCGCTCGTCCATCCGCGGCTCGTAGCGCAGGCCCTTCCGCACCGCCCAGCTGTTGACCAGCTGGTAGAGCGGGATGATGCCGAGATCGTCCATCGCCAGCTTCACGCCTTCCTGCAGCAGCG
Organism: Roseomonas sp. USHLN139; assembly: GCF_037145735.1. Taxonomy (NCBI): domain Bacteria; kingdom Pseudomonadati; phylum Pseudomonadota; class Alphaproteobacteria; order Acetobacterales; family Roseomonadaceae; genus Roseomonas; species Roseomonas sp. USHLN139. Next base: position 16,767 of record NZ_JBBCWY010000001.1, read on the forward strand.
CCTCGCGCGCCTTGTCGTCCAGCGTCGCCGCGGCGCGCGCCGCCAGGGCGTCGAGCTCGGGGTTGCTGTAGCGGCCGGGATTGCTGGCCCCCGTCCGGCGGTCGCGGTCATGCGTGCCCAGCACATTGACCATCATGTAGGAGGCCTCGCCGGTGGTGCTGCCCCAGCCGGCCAGGCGCATGGAGAATTCCTGCCGGTTGCTGCGCACCGAGAAGCTGGCCCAGGGCAGCGCCTCGACCTGGGTCTGCACGCCGATCCGGGTCCACATCTGGGCGATCGCCTGGGCGGTCCTGGCGTCGTTGGGATAGCGGTCGTTCGGGCTGTGCAGGGTCAGGCGGAAGCCCTGTGGGAAGCCGGCCTCGGCCAGCAGGGCGCGGGCGCCGGCGGGGTCGTAGGCCGGCGGGCGCACGGCGGGGTTGTAGCCGAAGGTGCCGGGCGGCAGCCACTGGCCGGTGGCCTGGGCGGTGCCCTCCATCACCCGCTCGGCCAGGGCCTCGCGCTGGATGGCCATCGACAGCGCCCGCCGCACCCGCAGATCCTGGAACGGATTTCTGTCAAACGGCTTCCCGGCGTTGTCGGTCGCGAAAGGCGTCGCGCCGGTGCGGGAGAAATCGGCCATCAGGTAGATCAGGCGGACGCCCTGGATCTCGGGGACCGACAGCCGCTGGTCGCGCTTCAGCCGCTCCAGGTCGGTGGACGGCACCTGGTCGATGACATCGACATCGCCGGCCAGGATCGCCGCCGTGCGGGCGCCGTCGCTGGCGATGAAGCGGTAGTTCACCACCTGCCAGGGCTCGCGGCCGCCCCAGTAGTTGTCGTTGCGCACCAGCTCGGCGCGGTCGCCGGGGCGGTAGCTGCGCAGCCGGTAGGGGCCGGTGCCGATCGCCGCCTTGCCGCTGTTGTAGTCCTCGGTCGCCGCGCCCTCGCCGGCATGGCGCGAGACGATGGAGACGGCGCCCATCTCGACCGGCAGCAGCGGATGCGGCTGGGCGGTGTGCAGGCGGATGGTCAGCGGGTCGACCACCTCGACCTTGGTGATGGCGCGGACGAAGCCGCCCATGCCGCCCGGGCTGTTCGGGACATTGGGCGCGCGGCCCAGGCTGAAGGCCACGTCGTCGGCGGTGAAGTCGCGCCCGTCATGCCACTTCACGCCGGGGCGCAGCTTGAACTCCCACACCGTCGGCTCGACCGCGCGCCAGCTCTCGGCCAGGCCCGGATAGGGCTGGGCGCGGGCGTCGCGGCCGACCAGGAAGTCGAAGAGATGCATCGCCAGGGCGTTGTTGGGCGCGGCGTTGTAGAAATGCGGATCGATCGAGGTGACCGCGCCGCCAATGCCGATATTGAGAACCGTGGCGGCGCCAGGCTGCGGCTGGGCCGCGGCGGGCAGGCTTCCGGCAGACAGAAAACCGCCGAAGATCAACGAAGTAAGGCCAGCGACATGCCGCGTGCGCAAGAAAATCCGGCAGGCCGGTTTGTGGTTATTGTGTGACATGGCGATGTCCGTTTCCCGGTAGGCAAGGCGCGCAACCTAGCGACAAGGTCCCTTTCCTGCTACACTGCCCTGTGAAGAGGTCATAACCTCCCCGGGGGACGGTATGCTGCAGATCAGCACTATGCGGGCGGCCGCGATGGCCGCCGTTTCGGCGTTTGCGCTCGCCACGGCGGTTCCCGCCCAGGCTCAGAGCCTGACCATGGCGGTCGGCGCCCAGGTCACTTCCTTGGATCCTCACTACCACGCGCTGTCGCCCAACTACGCCGTGGCCACGATGATCTTCGACGCGCTGACCCAGTTCGACTCGGAGGCCCGGCTGCAGCCCGGCCTGGCCGAGAGCTGGAAGCCGGTCGGCGAGACCGTCTGGGAGTTCAAGCTTCGTCCTGGCGTGAAGTTTCACAACGGCAATCCCTTCACCGCCGAGGACGTGGCCTTCACCATTGCCCGCGTCCCCGCGGTGCTGAACAGCCCGTCCTCCTATGCGATCTATACCCGCGCCATCGAGCGCGTGGAGGTGGTCGATCCGGTGACGGTGCGCTTCCACACCCGCGCGCCCTATCCGCTGCTGCCGACCGACCTGGCGCAGGTCGCGATCCTGGATCGCGAGACGCATGAGGGCGCCAGCACCGACGACTTCAATTCCGGCAAGGTCGCCATCGGCACCGGCCCGTTCCGCTATGTGAGCTTCCGCTCCGGCGACCGGCTGGAGCTGACCCGCAACGACGGCTACTGGGGCGACAAGCCGCATTGGCAGCAGGTGCACTACCGCATCCTGCCGAACGACGCGACGCGCACCGCGGCGCTGCTGGCCGGCGATGTCGACTTCATCGACCAGGTGCCGACCTCAGACCTGGCCACGCTGCGCCGCAGCGACCGCGTCCGCATCGCCGAGAAGGATGGTCTGCGCATCATCTTCCTGGCGCTGGACCACCAGCACCCGCAGGGTTCGCCGCTGATCACCGGCAATGACGGCAAGCCGCTGCCGGCCAATCCGCTGCATGACCTCCGCGTCCGCCGCGCGCTGTCGATCGCCATCGACCGCCCGGCCATCGCGTCGCGCGTCATGGAAGGCACGGCGCAGCCCTCCGGCCAGTTCCTGCCGCCCCGCGCCTTCGGCGCCATCCCCGATCTCGGCGCGCCGCGCACCGATGCCGAGGCGGCCAAGAAGCTGCTGGCCGAGGCCGGCTATCCGGACGGCTTCCGCATCACCCTGAACGGTCCGAACGACCGCTACATGAACGATGCGCGCATCATCCAGGCGGTCGGCCAGATGTGGACCCGTATCGGCGTGCGCACCAATGTCGACGCGCAGCCCTGGACCACCTTCATCGGCCGCGCCGGCAAGCAGGAGCTCTCGGCCTTCCTGGTCGGCTGGGGCATCTCCTCGGGCGAGGCGTCGAACCCGCTGCGCTCGCTGATCGCCAGCTATGACCGCGACAAGGGCTTCGGCACCTCGAACCGCGGCCGCTACAGCAACCCGGCGATCGACGCCAAGCTGGAGCTGGCGCTGCGCGAGCTGGACGACGCCAAGCGCGAGGCGCTGCTGCGCGAGGCCACCAAGATGGCGATGGACGACGTCGCCATCATTCCCATCCACATCCAGAAGAACGTCTGGGCCATGCGCCCGACGCTGGTGCACGATTCCCGCGCGGATGAGCTGACCCGCGCGCAGGATGTGCGCCCGGCGCCGGCGCGCTGACGAAAGGCTGAGGCATGAGCGTCTATCTCCTCCGCCGGCTGTTCCAGTCCCTGCTGGTCATGCTGGCGATGTCGGTCATCGTGTTCGTCGGCGTCTATGCCATCGGCGACCCGGTCGAGATCCTGATCTCGCCGGACGCCGACCAGATCGAACGCGAGCGCGCCATCAAGGCGCTCGGCCTCGACCTGCCGCTGTGGATGCAATACCTGTCCTTCCTGGGCAATGCGCTGCGCGGTGACCTCGGCCGCAGCTTCGTGTTCAACGAGCCGGCGCTGCAGCTGATCCTGCAGCGCATGCCGGCGACGCTGGAGCTGGCCTTCGGCGCGATGTTCATCGCGCTGCTGATCGGCCTGCCGCTCGGCCTCTATGCCGGGCTGAAGCCGAACTCGATGGGCTCGAAGGTCATCATGACCGGCTCGATCCTGGGCTTCTCGCTGCCGACCTTCTGGGTCGGGCTGATGCTGATCATGGTCTTCGCCGTGCAGCTCGGCTGGCTGCCCTCGACCGGCCGCGGCCCGACCGTCGAGGTGATGGGCCTGCGCTGGTCCTTCCTGACCTGGGACGGGCTGCGGCATCTCGCGATGCCGGCGCTGAACCTGGCGCTGTTCAAGATCAGCCTGGTGATCCGCCTGACCCGCGCCGGCGTGCGCGAGACCATGCTGATGGACTACGTGAAGTTCGCCCGCGCCAAGGGCCTGAGCCCGGCGCGCGTGACCTATGTGCACGTCTTCAAGAACATCCTGATCCCGGTCGTCACCGTGGTGGGCCTCGAGCTCGGCTCGACCATCGCCTTCTCGGTGGTGACCGAGAGCGTCTTCGCCTGGCCGGGCATGGGCAAGCTGATCATCGACAGCATCAACGTGCTCGACCGCCCGGTGATCGTCGCCTACCTGATGATCATCGTGCTGATGTTCATCACCATCAATCTGCTGGTCGACCTGGCCTATTCGGCGCTCGATCCGCGGGTGCGGCTGGAGAACAAGTGAGATGAGCGCGACCACCGCCGCCACCCCCGCCGCCGCCAAGCCGCCGAAGGTCGAGACGCCCTTCCGCCGCATGGTGTCCGAGTTCTGCGAGAGCAAGACCGCCGTCGTCGGCCTGGTGGTCTTCGCCTTCATCGTGCTGATCGCGGTCTTCGCGCCGCTGCTGGCGCCGCAGAACCCCTATGACCTGGCGCAGCTCGACATCATGGACGGGCGCATGGAGCCCGGCACGGTGGGCGGCGCCGGCTTCACCTACTGGCTCGGCACCGACGACCAGGGCCGCGACATGCTGTCCGGCATCATGTACGGCCTGCGCATCTCGCTCCTCGTCGGCGCCGGCTCGGCGATCATCGCCTGCGCCGTCGGCGCCTCGCTCGGCCTGCTGGCCGCCTATGCCGGCAAGCGCACCGACACCGTCATCATGCGGCTCGTCGACCTGCAGCTCTCCTTCCCGTCGATCCTGGCCGCGCTGATGATCCTGGCCTTCCTGGGCAAGGGCGTGATGAACGTCGTGCTTGCCCTGGTGATCGTCGAATGGGCCTATTACGCCCGCACCGTGCGCGGCACCGCGCTGGTCGAGCGCCGGCGCGAATACATCGAGGCGGCGCAGTGCCTGGCGCTGCCGACGCACCGCGTCATCTTCCGCCACCTGCTGCCGAACTGCCTGCCGCCGCTGATCGTCGTCGGCACCATGCAGATCGCCCGCGCCATCGCGCTGGAAGCGACCCTGTCCTTCCTCGGCCTCGGCGTGCCGATCACCGAGCCCTCGCTCGGCCTGCTGATCTCCAACGGCTACGAGTACATGCTCTCGGGCAAGTACTGGATCAGCTTCTACCCGGGCATCGCCCTGCTGGTGACCATCGTCTCCATCAACCTGGTGGGCGACCAGCTGCGCGACGTGCTGAACCCGCGGCTCAAGAAGTAAGGACGAGCCTATGGCCCAGTCTCCCTCGGCTTACGCGGCGGCTGCCCCCGCCGGTGCGCCGACCCTGGAGGTCCGTAACCTCCAGACCCACTTTTTCACCCGCGCCGGCGTGGTGAAGGCGGTCGACGGCGTCTCCTTCACCGTCGGCCGCGGCAAGGTCCTCGGCCTGGTCGGCGAGTCCGGCTCGGGCAAGACCGTCACCGGCTTCTCGATCCTCGGCCTGGTCGATGCGCCGGGCCGCATCACCGGCGGCTCGATCCTGTTCCACGGCCAGGACCTGGCGAAGCTGCGCGAGGAGGAGATGCGGCGGCTGCGCGGCAACCGCATCGCCATGATCTTCCAGGACCCGATGATGACGCTGAACCCGGTGCTCCGGGTCGACACGCAGATGATCGAGACCGTGCTGGCGCATACCAAGGTCAGCAAGGAGGAAGCCCGCCAGCGCGCCCGCGACACGCTGGGCATGGTCGGCATCCCGAGCCCGGACGAGCGGCTGAAGAGCTATCCGCACCAGTTCTCCGGCGGCATGCGCCAGCGCGTGGCGATCGCCATCGCCCTGCTGCACCGCCCCGAGCTGATCGTCGCCGACGAGCCGACGACGGCGCTGGATGTCACCATCCAGGCGCAGATCCTGGCCGAGGTCCAGAAGCTCTGCGCCGAGACCGGCACGGCGATGATGTGGATCACCCATGACCTCTCGGTGGTCGCCGGCCTCGCCGACGACATCGCCGTCATGTATGCCGGCCGCGTGGTCGAGCGCGGCCCGGTCAGCGAGGTGCTCGACGCTCCGCTGCACCCCTATACCGCCGGCCTGATCGGCAGCGTGCCCAGCCGCAACAAGCGCGGCGAGCCGCTGCGGCAGATCCCGGGCATGACGCCCTCGCTGCTGAACCTGCCGCAGGGCTGCGCCTTCCAGACGCGCTGCCCGCGCGCCGCCGATGTCTGCCGCCAGGATCCGCCGCTCGGCGAGCTGCTGCCCGGCCGCCAGGCGCGGTGCTTCCGCCCCTATCTTCCCAGCGGGGAGGCCGCCGCATGAATCCGGCGATCATCGAACTCAAGGGCGTTTCCAAGCGCTTCTCCAAGTCGCTCGACTTCGCCGGCCGCATGGCCAAGAAGCTCGGCGCGCCGGTGCGGGAAGAGACCGTCCATGCCGTCGACGGCGTCGACCTGACCGTCCGCAAGGGCGAGGTGGTCGGGCTGGTCGGCGAATCCGGCTGCGGCAAGTCGACGCTCGGCCGCATGGTCGCCGGCATCATGCCGGCCTCCGATGGCGAGATCCTGTGGCATGGCCGCCCGGTCGGGGCGCTGCGCGGCGCCGAGGCCCGCCAGGCCAAGCTGCAGACGCAGATGATCTTCCAGGACCCCTACGCCTCGCTGAACCCGCGCATGCGGGTGGCCGACATCGTCGGCGAGGCGCCGCAGGTGCATGGGCTGATCAAGCGTGGCGAGTTCGAGACCTATGTCGACGAGCAGCTGCGCCGCGCCGGCCTCGACCCCTCGCTGAAGCGGCGCTACCCGCACCAGTTCTCCGGCGGCCAGCGGCAGCGCATCGGCATCGCCCGGGCGCTGGCGGTGCAGCCGGAATTCATCGTCTGCGACGAGGCGGTCGCCGCGCTCGACGTGTCGATCCAGGCGCAGATCCTGAACCTGTTCATGGATCTGCGGCGCGAACTCGACCTGACCTACCTGTTCATCAGCCATGACCTCGGCGTGGTCGAGCATCTCTCCGACCGCGTGGTGATCATGTATCTGGGCCGGGTGGTCGAGGAGGCGGCGGCGGAGGAGATCTTCGCCCGCGCCAACCACCCCTATACCCAGGCGCTGCTCTCCGAGGTGCCGCGCATCGAGGCGCGCAAGAAGACCTTCGCCGGGGTCAAGGGCGAGATCCCCTCGCCGCTGAACCCGCCGCCGGGCTGCCACTTCCATCCGCGCTGCCCGCATGCCTTCGACCGCTGCAAGATCGAGCGGCCGAAGCTGCGCGAGGTGGCGCCGGGCCACAAGAGCGCCTGCCACCTGAACGACGTGGTGGCCTGAGCGCGCGCGTCCTTCGGGGCGCGCAACGCTCCAGGGCTGTTGCATTGACCGGGACGAAGAGCCGGGGGAGGGAACTCCCCCGGCTTTTCGCGTTCAGGCACCGAAAGGAGGCGCATGCGCCGTTTCCCCACTCTCCGCGCCCTCTCCCTCCTCGCCCTGGCGGGCTGTGCCATGGAGGATTCCGAACGGGTGCAGCAGGCGCGCAGCAGCCTGGTGGGGCTGAGCCGTGCCGATCTGTTCCTCTGCGCCGGCTTCCCCGGCAAGCGGGAGCGGATCGACACGGTGCGGGAGATGATGACCTATGAGCTGGGCGGCGGCTCCGGCAGCGGGCTGAACCTGAACCTGCCGGTGGTGGGTGCGCTGAACCTGACCGGCGCCGCCGGCTATTGCCGCGCCACCTTCGAGCTGATCGACGCGCGGGTGACGCGGGTCGGCTTCAGCGGCGACAAGAACCTGCCGGCCGCGCCGGACGCGCTCTGCGCGCCGCTGATCCGCGCCTGCCTGGAATGGCCGCGCGACGCGGCACCGGCACCGGCACCGGCGCCGGTTCCCGCGCCCGCCCCGCCGCCAGGCTGACGCTGCCCCTTGCGGGCATGCTGCACCGCACCAATCTTGGGACCGATCCGTTCAAGCGGTTGAGCGGTAATTCTCATGATGGATGACGCAGCCATGCTGCTCGACAAGCTCACCTGGCGCTACGCCACCAAGAAGATGGACCCGGCCAAGGCCGTGCCGGCGGAGAAGCTGGAGCGGATCCTGCAGGCCATCGCCCTGGCGCCGACCTCGAGTGGGCTGCAGCCCTTCGAGCTGCTGGTGGTGACCAACCCCGAGATCCGCCAGAAGATCCAGCCCATCGCCTGGAACCAGAGCCAGGTGACCGAAGGCTCGCACCTGCTGGTCTTCGCCGCCTGGGACAATTACACGGCCGAGCGGATCAACGCCGTCTACGACCAGATCGTCGCCGAGCGCGGCTTCAACGAGGGGCTGGAGAACTATCGCCAGCGCCTGCTGGCCAATTATCCCGGCCGCGACCCGCAGGAGAATTTCGAGCACGCGGCGCGGCAGGCCTATATCGCGCTGGGCTTCGCCCTGGCGGCGGCGGCCGAGGAGGAGGTCGACTCGACCCCGATGGAGGGCTTCGACCCGGCGGCGCTGGACGAGATCCTGGGCCTGCGCGCGCGCGGCCTGCGCTCGGTGGTGATTTTGCCGCTGGGCTATCGCGAGGCCGACAAGGACTGGCTGGCCGGCATGAAGAAGGTGCGCCGGCCGCGCAGCCTGTTCATCCGCGACGTGGTGTGAGCCGGCCAGCTGACTGATCGCGGGGTCCGGGGTGGCCGTGCCACCCCGGCGGGGTCCAGGGGCGGCGCCCCTGGCCTTGTCCTATTCTTCGGTGGCTTCGGCCACCGGCAGGATCGCCGTTTCCTTGGCCGAGGTGATCGCCAGGATGGTCTCGGTGCGCTCCACGCCCGGCTGGCTGCGCACCGCATCCGCCACGAAGCGCTCCAGCGCCGCCAGGTCGGGCAGGCGGATCTTCAGCAGGAAGGTCCAGGCGCCGGTGACGTGGTGGCATTCCAGCACCGGCTCGGCGGCGCGCATGGCGATGCGGAAGGCGTTCTCCTCCGGCCCCGGCCGCAGCGAGACAAAGACGAAGGCCAGCAGGGGGCAGCCGATGGCGCCGGGGTCCAGGTCGGCGCGCCAGCCGCGGATCGTGCCGCGCTCCTCCAGCCGCTTGACCCGTTCCGCGGTGGCGGAGACCGAGAGCCCCGCCACCTTGGCCAGCTCGGCGAGCCCCGCCGCCCCGTTATCCTGCAGGGCGACGAGAATGTTCCGGTCGATCACGTCCATGACGCGAGTTTATCCGGCGCCCGGGCTTTGTGAAACGCAAAATACACAAACGGCCGGAAGGGTTGCCCCTTCCGGCCGTCCGGTCACCGTGGCTCAGCCCCAGGCTGGGCCAGGATGCTGGGCTCAGATGTAGTATTCCTTCAGCGGCGCGAAGCCGTTGAAGCCCTGGCTGGCATAGGTCGTGACATAGGCGCCGGTGGAGAGCAGCTCCACGCGGTCGCCGCTGTCGAGCGCCAGCGGCAGGCGGTAGTTCGACTTCTCGTACAGCGTGTCGGTGCTGTCGCAGGTGGGGCCGGCGATGGTCACCGGACCCTCGGCGCCGCCATCATGCGGCGTGCGGAAGGCATACTTGATCGCCTCGCCCTCGGTCTCGGCCAGGCCGCCGAAACGGCCGATGTCGAGATAGACCCAGCGCACCGGATCGTCCTTCTCCTTGCGCGAGACCAGCACGACCTCGGAGGAGAGGATGCCGGCATCGCCGACCATGAAGCGGCCCGGCTCGATCAGGATCTCCGGCAGGGCATTGCCGAAATGCTCGACCATGGCGCCCATGATGGCATCGCCGAAGTCGTTGATCTCGGGCACTTCCTGGCGGTAGCGCACCGGGTAGCCGCCACCCAGGTTGGCCATGCGCAGGTTGATGCCGGCGTCCTTCAGGTCGCTGAACACCATCGCCACGCGGGCGATCGCCGCCTGGTAGGCATCGGTGCGGGTCTGCTGGCTGCCGACATGGAAGGAGATGCCATAGGGGTCGAGGCCCAGGTCGCGCGCCTGGATCATCAGCTCCTTGGCCATCTCCGCCTCGCAGCCGAACTTCTTCGACAGCGGCCACTCGGCGCCGACATTGCCGACCAGGATGCGGCAATAGACCTTGGCGCCCGGGGCCGAGCGCGCCAGCTTCCGCAGCTCGCCCTCGGAGTCGAAGGCGAACATGCGCACGCCGGCGGCGAAGGCGGCCTGGATGGCGCTCTCCTTCTTCACCGTGTTGCCGAAGGAGATCGCCTCGGGCGCCGCGCCGGCGTCCAGGCACATCTGCACCTCCTCGAGCGAGGCGGCGTCGAAGCTGGACTGCAGGTCGACCAGGCGGCCGAGGATCGGCGCCGCCGGATTGGCCTTCACCGCATAATAGATGCGGGCGGCCGGCATCGCGGCCTTCAGCCGGCCGTAATTCTCGGCGACGCGGTCGACGTCGACGACGAGGCACGGGGTCGCCGGGGCGACGTCGCGCAGGAAGCGGGAGACCTTCGAGGTCATCGCACACCCTCCATCCGTAATGCGGAGGACCGGCCTCGATGAGCGAGGCGCGGCCCCAAGTTGACGAAACGGTCGAACGAACCAGCGACCAAGAGAGGCCGGCAGTCGGGCTTGCGCCTTTCGCCGGGGTTGCCAGAACGCTTGACGTCGTTGCGTAAACCTTTGGCCGACAAGGGTCGGCCTGGGGCCAGAGGCACGTGCGTACTGCGTCTGCGGCGGCATATAGAGATGCACGCCGCCGACGCAAAGAGTTTTCTGGGATGCGACCCGGTTTTTTTCCGCATGCCTCCCCTGCGGCGCCGGAAACTTCCCCCGAGCCAGGGCGGGGCGGCAGGGGGGCTTTCCGGCCGGAATGGTCGCCGGGGCGAATCCCTCCGGCCGCGACTCGCCGAGCTTCGTTACATCCCGGCCGTCACATCCGGGTGGTCATCTCCAGCCTCGGCCGGCGCCGCCCCGTAGAGCCGCGCGATGGCCCGCGCCGCGGCTGCGGCCAGGGGGCGGATGTCGTCATCGGTCACCGGCCCGCTCAGCCCGAGCGTGGCGCGCAGGAACAAATCGCCGCGCAACAGGGCGAAGAACTGCTCGGCCACCAGGGGCAGGGGGGCATCGGGCTGCAGCCGGCCGCGCGCCGCCTCGCCCGCCAGCCAGTCCAGCAGCCAGCCGCGCAGCGTCACCGGCCCGGCGGCGTAGAAGGCCTGGGCCAGCTCCGGCACCCGGGCGCCCTCGGAGACCACCACCCGGTGCAGCGCCCGCACCCGCGGCCGCAGCAGGAAGCGCAGCCAATGCGTCCCCAGCTCGGCCAGCGCCGCCTCCAGCGGCTGCGCATGGTCGGACAGCGCCTGCGGCACCAGCGCCTGCATCTGCCGGCAATTCTCCTCGACGATCTCCTGGAACAGCGCGTCCTTGCCGGAGAAATGCGCATAGAGCGTCGCCTTCGACACCTGCGCCGCCCGCGCCACCGCATCCATCGACACCGGGCCGAAGCCCTCCTGCATGAACAGCTGGGCGGCGGCATCCAGGATGGCGCGGCGCTTGGGCGAGATCTCGGCGGTGGCGAGGCTGAGGGACATGATGCGCTGGAGTAGGGGCGAAGCACCTCCGGCTTCAAGGGTAAACTGAACGGTTCAGTTCACTCTTGACGCCGCGGAGGTCAGGGCGCATCTGCATCCCGCACTGAACTGAACCGTTCAGTTTGTGGATGTCCTGTCATGAACGCTCCCGTCTCCCCTTCCGCCGCCGCTGAGGCGGCCCGGGCCGCCAAGGCTACGCCGCCGACGCCGCCCCGCCGCGGCGGGCTGCGCCGCCGGCTGCTGCTGCGCGTCCTGCCGGTGCTGGTGCTGGCCGGGCTGGCGGTGGGCGGCAACTGGTACTGGCAGACCGGCCGCTTCCTGGCCGAGACCGACGACGCCTATGTCCAGGGTGACATCGCCGTGCTCAGCCCACGCATCGAGGCGAATGTCGCCGCCATCCTGGTGGGCGACAACCAGAGGGTGACGGCGGGCGAGGTGCTGCTGCGCCTCGACGACCGCGATGCCCGGCTGCAGCAGCGCCAGGCCGAGGCCAGCCTGGCCGAGGCCGAGGCCGCCATCGTCACCGCCCGCGAGACGCTCGCCCAGATGGAGTCGCAGATCGCCGCCGCCGAGGCGCAGATCGAGACGGCGCGTGCCGAGCAGGTCCGCGCCGGCGCCGATGCCCGCCGCACCGAGGCGCTGGTGGGCGGCGGCTGGTCCTCCCGCCAGTCGGCCGACCAGGCGATCGCCGCGCAGCGCAAGGCCGATGCCGCGCGCCAGGCCGCCGAGGCCGAGCTGGCCGTGCGCCGCCAGGCGCTGCCGGTGCAGCGCGCCCAGCTGGCCCAGGCGACCGCCCGCCGCGACCAGGCCGCCGCCGCCCTGGCGCTGGCCGGCAACACCCTGTCCTATACCGAGATCCGCGCCCCCTTCGACGGCATCGTCGGCAACCGCGCGGCGCAGCTCGGCCAGCATGTGCGGCCCGGCCAGCAGCTGATCGCCGTCTCGCCGCCGCCGGCCGCGCTCTATGTCACGGCCAATTTCAAGGAGACCCAGCTGGCCGGCATGCGCCCGGGCCAGCCGGCCGAGATCAAGGTCGATGCCATCCCCGGCCATGCCCTGCATGCCCGGGTCGACAGCTTCGCGCCCGCGACCGGCAGCCAGTTCAGCCTGCTGCCGCCGGAGAACGCCACCGGCAACTTCACCAAGATCGTCCAGCGCGTGCCGGTGAAGCTGGTGCTCGAGCCGGGCCAGAACGCCGAGGCCATCGCGCGGCTGCGCCCCGGCCTCTCGGTGGTGGCCGAGATCGACACCCGCGCCGATCCCGCTGCCCCGCGCGGGGTCTTCGCCGCCGCCGCCGCGACGCTCGGCCTGCGCTGAGAGGCCAGGGTGTCATGAGCGCCACCACGGCCCGTCCCGGCGCCCCCGCGGCGCCGGTGGGAAAAATGTCGCCGCGGGCAATGGTCGGCTTCATGGCCATGGTCTTCGGCATGTTCATGGCGATCCTGGACATCCAGATCGTCTCGGCCTCGATCTCCGAGATCCAGGCCGGCCTCGCCGCCAGCCCGGACGAGGCCAGCTGGGTGCAGACCAGCTACCTGATCGCCGAGATCGTCATGATCCCGCTCTCGGGTTTCCTGTCGCGGCTGCTGTCGACGCGGGTGCTGTTCACCGTCTCGGCGCTGGGCTTCACCGTCTTCTCGCTGGCCTGCGCCATGGCCAGCAGCCTGGGTCTGATGGTGGTGTTCCGCGCCGCCCAGGGCTTCATCGGCGGCGCCATGATCCCCACCGTCTTCGCCGCCAGTTTTCTGCTCTTTCCGGGCGCCAGGCGGGCCAATGCGATGGTGCTGATCGGCCTCACCGCGACGCTGGCGCCGACCATCGGCCCGACGCTGGGCGGCTGGCTGACGCAGTCCTTCTCCTGGCACTGGCTGTTCCTGATCAACGTGCCGATCGGCGCGCTGATCGCCCTGGTCGTCTGGAACACCGTCGACATCGACCAGGCCGACCCGAAGCTGCTGGCCCGCTTCGACTGGTGGGGGCTGCTGTTCATGGCGCTGTTCCTGGGCAGCCTGGAATACGTCATGGAGGAAGGCCCGCGCTGGGACTGGCTGCAGGACGAGACCGTCGCCAGCTTCGCCGCCATCGGCAGCATCGCCGGCGCCCTGTTCTTCTGGCGGGCGCTGTCCCGCGACGAGCCGATCGTCGACCTGCGCGCCTTCGCCAACCGGAATTTTTCGCTCGGCTGCGTGCTCAGCTTCACCATGGGGATCGGGCTCTATGGCTCGGTCTACCTGATCCCGCTCTTCCTCGGGCGGGTGCGCGGCTACAACTCGATGCAGATCGGCGAGGTGATGTTCATCACCGGCCTCTGCATGTTCGCCGCCGCCCCCTTTGTCGGCCGGCTGCTGCAGCGGGTCGATCCGCGCTGGCTCCTGGCCCTCGGCCTGACCCTGTTCTTCCTGGCGCTCTACCTGACCGCCGGCCTGACCAGCCAGCATGCCTTCGCCGAGATGGCCTTCCCGCTCGGGCTGCGCGGCGTCGCCATGATGATGTGCATGGCGCCGATCAACGCCATGGCGCTGGGCACCATCCCGCCGGCGCAGCTGAAGGGGGCGTCGGGCCTCTACAACCTGATGCGCAACCTGGGCGGCGCGGTCGGGCTGGCGATCATCAACACCCTGGTGACCGACCGCTCCTACCTGCACCGGCTGCACCTGGCCGAGGCGCTGAACTGGGCGCGCCCGGCCGTCGCCCGCTACCAGGACACGCTGAGCGCGGCCATGGAGGGGCGCCTCGGCGATGCTTCCGACATCGCGGCGCTGGCGCGGATGAAGAACCTGGTGGTGCAGCAGGCGCTGGTGCTGGCCTATAACGACACGCTGCTGGTCATGGCCGGCTGCTTCCTGGCCTCGCTGCTGCTGGTGCCGCTGCTGAAGAAGGCGAGGGCTGGGGGCGGCGGGGACGCGCATTAAGGGCGACCAGGGGGAAGGGGCGGGACCTGCGGCCGGCGTCGCCGGCCGAGGCGCCGAAGGGCGCCCGCGGCCTATGCCGCGAAGCCAAGCGCGCGGAGCGCGCGCCCGGCGCTTGAGGGCACCAAAAAGCTCAGTTCATCATCATGCAGCGGCTGCGGGTGTCCTCGCGCCGGCTGATCACCTGGCAGGTGACCCACTTGCCATCCTTGTGCAGCACATAGCCGATGCCGCCCAGATTTCCGGCCATGCCGGAGATCTGCCAGCCCTCGTCCAGCAGCGCCTGCAGCGGCCGGTCGATCTCGCGGAACAGCGTCTCCTGCCCGGGCTGCGGCGGGCCGCCCTGGGCGGCGGCGCCACCGGCGGCCGCCACCAGGCAGAGGCCCGCCAGCAGGAGGGCCCTCACTTGATCAGGCCGGACATCGGGCTGGACGCATCCGCCGAATAGTTCCGCGGCATCCGCCCGGCGAGGTAGGCATGCCGCCCGGCCTCGACCGCCGCCTTCATGGCGCGCGCCATGCGCACCGGCGCCTTGGCATGGGCGATCGCCGAGTTCAGCAGCACCGCGTCGCAGCCCAGCTCCATCGCCTGCGCCGCCTCGCTGGCGGTGCCGATGCCGGCATCGACCAGCACCGGCACCTTGGCGTTCTGGATGATCGAGCGCAGCATGAAGGGATTGGTCAGGCCGAGGCCGGAGCCGATCGGCGCGCCCAGCGGCATGACGGCGACGCAGCCCATCTCCTCCAGCCGCTTGGCGGCCAGCGGGTCGTCGGCGCAATAGACCATCACCTGGAAGCCGTCCTTGATCAGGGCCTCCGCCGCCTCGAAGGTCGCCGGCATGTCCGGGTAGAGGAAGGGCGGCGGGCCCAGCACCTCGAGCTTCACCAGGTTCCAGCCGCCGGCCTCGCGCGCCAGGCGCAGCGTGCGCACCGCGTCCTGCGCGGTGTGGCAGCCGGCGGTGTTGGGCAGGTAGGTGTAGGTCTTCGGGTCGACGAAGTCCTGCAGCATCGGCGCGCCAGGATCCGACAGGTTGACCCGGCGGACGGCGACGGTGACGATCTCGGCGCCGCTGGCGGCGATCGCCTCGCCGGTCTCCTCCAGCGACTTGTAGCGGCCGGTGCCGACGATCAGCCGGGAGCGGAAGCGCTGCCCCGCGACCTCCCAGGAATCCTCGTCCGGGGTCGTGCCGCCCTGGTTCTGCATGCCGTCCATGGGATCAGCCCCCACCGATGAAGTGTACGATCTCGAGCGTGTCGCCCGCCGCCAGCGCGGTCGCGGCATAGGCGGAGCGCGGCACGATCTCCAGGTTGCGCTCGACCGCCACCTTGCGGATGTCGAGGCTCAGCACCGCCAGCAGGTCGGCGACCGTCGCCGGCTGACGAATGGAACGGGCTTCCCCGTTGATGGTGATGTCGATGCTCTCCGCCATGCGGCGGAATGTGGCGCGGGCCGCGCCCGGGGGGAAGGGGGGCGCCGGCAGATCACCGCCGCGCCCCACGCTTGGGTCGGCGCCTCAGATGGCGCGCTGCAGGCCCGGCCAGTTCGGCAGCGCCGGCGACGGCCCGGTGGAAGGCGTGGCCGCCGGCGCCGGGCTGGCGGAGGGCGCCTCGCCGCCGGCGGGCGGCGGCAGCGACTCCTGCGTGGGCGCCGCCGGCAGCGGCGCGGTGCCGCCGGTGGGCGCCGCGGCCGGGCCGCCTTCCTGCGGCACGACCGGCGCGGAACCCGGCGTCGGCCCCGGCACCAGGGGGGGCACCGGGCCGGGCGGGTTCTCGTTCGGCACGGTGTAGTCGGGCACGATGCGCGCCTGGGCGCCGGCGATCACCAGCACCTTCTGGCCGATCGCCAGCGGCGTCTCGTCGCGCTGGGTGACCGAGATCATCTCGCCATTCGGCTTGCGCACGACGTATTCATAGCCGTCGGTCTGCCCCACCCCCTTCTCGGAGGCGGCGCCGAGCAGCCCGCCGATCAGCCCGCCGCCGATGCCGGCGAAGGCCGAGGTGATGTCGCCGCCGCCCACCCGGGTCCCGGCTACGCCGCCCGCCGCGGCGCCCGCCGCCGCGCCGGTCGAGCCATCGGCCGAGATCATCACCGCGCGCCGCCCGACCACCACCCCGGCCTCGACCTTGTTGGCCTGCTGCACGGCGCGGCTGGCATAGGTGTCGGGGGAATAGCTCGGGCTGCAGGCGGCCAGCAGGGCCAGGCCGGCCAGCGCCAGCAGCACCGGCCCGGGCCGGCGAGACGAGCGAGGCGCTGGCCCAGGACGGGAGGCGAGACACGGCATGGGTGAGGAACTCCTGCAACACGCTGCGGCGCAACCTAGGAAGCCGGCCGCCGCCTGTCATCCCGCGGTGTGGCGGGGCACCCATGAAGCGGCGCCGCACCGGCGCCTGCCAAAGCCCTTGTGATCCGGCCCGGCACCATGTGGCAGCACGAGCTCAACCTTTCCGGCCGGGCGGCGTTGCAAGCTCGCCGGGCCGTGCCTCCGCCCGGCTGAACGGCGGGTCGCGGCCGGCATTCCCTTTTGCCGCCCGTGTCCCGCACCCTTCGTCCGGCTTCGGCCCCACAATCCAGGAAGCGCCGCCATGTCCGACGCCCCCGCCGCGCCACCCCCCGCCGCGCCACCCTCCATCGCCCCGCCGCCGGAGGCGGCCTCCCCGATCAACCGCACCGTCTTCGGCGCCTCCGCCCTGCTGATCCTGGCCTTCGTCGCCTTCGGCGTGCTGGCGCCGGACGCCGCCGCCCGCGCCTTCGGCGCGGTGCAGGGCTGGATCACCGCGGAGCTCGGCTGGTTCTACCTGCTGGCGGTGGCCTGCTTCGTCGTCTTCATCGCGCTGCTGGCCCTCGGCGGCAGCGGCCGCATCCGCCTCGGCCCCAACCATTCCGAGCCGGAATTCAGCTATACTGCCTGGTTCGCCATGCTGTTCAGCGCCGGCATGGGCATCGGCCTGGTGTTCTTCGGCGTGGCCGAGCCGGTGACGCATTTCCTCAGCCCGCCCGAGGGCGACCCGGCCAGCATCGCCGCCGCCCGCAATGCGCTGCGGCTGAGCTATTTCCACTGGGGCCTGCATGCCTGGGCGATCTATGCGGTGGTCGGCCTCAGCCTGGCCTATTTCAGCTTCCGCCACGGCCTGCCGCTGACCGTCCGCTCCGCCCTCTACCCGCTGATCGGCGACCGCATCCGCGGGCCGATCGGCGATGCGGTCGACGTTTTCGCGGTGATCGGCACCATGTTCGGCGTCGCCACCTCGCTCGGCCTTGGCGCGCTGCAGGTCAATGCCGGGCTGTCGCATGTGCTGGGCGTGCCGGTCAGCTTCGGGGTGCAGCTGGCGCTGATCGGCGGCATCACCGCGCTGGCCACGCTCTCGGTCGCCTCCGGCCTCGACAAGGGCATCAAGCTGCTCAGCAACGCCAACCTGCTGATGGCCACCGCCCTGATGCTGTTCGTCTTCGCGGTCGGCCCCACCACCTTCCTGCTGCGCAGCTTCGTGCAGAACCTGGGCGGCTATATCGACCAGTTCGCGCTGCGCACCTTCAACATGTACGCCTATGACCCGAAGGACTGGCTGGCCGACTGGACGCTGTTCTACTGGGGCTGGTGGATCGCCTGGTCGCCCTTCGTCGGCATGTTCATCGCCCGCATCTCGCGCGGGCGGACCATCCGGGAGTTCATCCTGGGCGTGCTGCTGGTGCCGGCCGGCTTCACCTTCGCCTGGATGACGGTGTTCGGCGACAGCGCCCTCTGGCTGCACCTGTCGGGCACCACCACGGCGGTGTCGCAGGCGGTGCAGGGCGATGTCACCCTGGCGCTGTTCGCCTTCCTCGAGCAGTTCCCGCTGGCCGGCATCTCCTCCTGGCTGGCGATGCTGTTGATCGTCACCTTCTTCATCACCTCGGCCGACAGCGCGGCGCTGGTGGTCAGCACCATCACCGCCGGCGGGCGCGACGTGGTGCCGCTGTGGCAGCGCGTCTTCTGGGCGGTCGCCTCCGGCCTGATCGCCGCCGCCCTGCTGGCCTCGGGCGAGGGGCTGAAGGCGCTGCAGACGGCGGCCATCGCCAGCGCCCTGCCGTTTGCCGTGGTCATGCTGCTGATGGCCTATGGGCTGTGGCGCGCCCTGCAGCGGGAGGGGCTGCGCCAGGACGCGCTGGCGCAGAACCTGCCGCCGCGCCAGGGCCGCTCCTGGCAGCGCCAGCTGCAGGGCATCCTGGCGCATCCGACCCGTCAGGCCGGGCTCGGCTTCGTCGCCAGCACCGCCGCCCCGGCGCTGGAGGCGGTGGCGGCCGAGCTGCGCGGCCGTGGCCTGGCGGCCGAGGTGGAGTCGCGCGAGGACCGGCTGCGCCTGATCACCATGCCCGGTGCGCCGGAGGAGTTCCGCTACGGCATCCGCCTGCGCCGCTACGCCATGCCGAGCTTCGCCTATTTCGAGAGCCGGCCCGAGCAGGAGCAGCGCGAGCACTACTGGCGCGCCGAGGTGTTCCTGGAGGATGGCAGCCAGGATTACGACGTGATGGACCTGACGCGGGAGGAGCTGATCCAGGACGTGCTCTCGCAATACGAGCGGCACTTCCAGTTCCTGCACGCCAGCCGCGCCCTGTAGCGGCCGCCGCCGCCAGGCGGAGGCCGGCCAGGGGCAGCGGGGAGGAATCTCGGGGGCGGGGGCCGGTGCAACCGCCCCCGCCGGCCCCGGTTCTGGAGACAGGCATCACAGGAAATCCGCCATGTCTCCGCTTTCCGCCGCCATGCGCGCCTGCATCGACAACTGCCTGGCCTGCTACGCCACCTGCCTCGGCAGCCTGTCCGGCCATTGCCTGGAGGCGGGCGGCCGCCACACCGCCCCCGACCATGTCCGGCTGATGCTGGCCTGCGCCGAGATCTGCCGCACCTCGGCGCATTTCATGCTGCTGGGCACCCCGCACCACCGGCACACCTGCGCCGAATGCGCCGAGATCTGCCGCGAATGCGCCGCCGAATGCGAGGCGTTGGGCGGCATGGAGGATTGCGTCGCCGCCTGCCGCCGCTGTGCCGAGAGCTGCGCCGCCATGGCGGCCGGCTGAGGCCATCGGCGACGGCGCGGCCCGCCGCTGGCTGGGAAATCCAGCGGCTGCCGCGGATTTCAGGGGGTGGCGAGGGCGGTGCCCTTGCCAGCGCGGCCGAAGCGGCCCAAAGGCGAATGCTTGCGGGGCGGAAACGCCCCGTGCTAGGCGCCGCCCACCGGACCGCTCGGGACCCGGCGCGTCGCGCCAGGCCGAACGCCTCCGCTCCCCCCTTCCGGGAATCACACGTGAACCCGCCGCTGATCTTCGTCCTGAACGGTCCCAATCTGAACCTGCTCGGCACCCGCCAGCCGGAGATCTATGGCTCCGAGACGCTGGACGATATCGAGGCGCTCTGCGCCGAGACCGCCGACGCCCTCGACCTGGCGATCGACTTCCGCCAGACCAATGTCGAGGGCGAGCTGATCTCCTGGGTGCAGGAGGCGCGCAACATGGCGGCGGGGATCATCATCAATCCGGCTGGCTACAGCCATACCTCGATCGCGCTGATGGATGCCTTGCTGGCGTCCGACCTGCCGGTGGTCGAGGTGCATCTCAGCAACATCCACCGCCGGGAATCCTTCCGGCACCTGTCCTATGTGTCGCGCGCGGCGCAGGGCGTGATCTGCGGCCTGGGGCCGCATGGCTACGCCCTGGCGTTGCGCGGCATCGCCGGCATCCTGGCCCAGGCGGACCAGGACTGACGGCGGGCAGGGGTATCAGAGAGGTTCCATGAGCGGCATTTCCTTCACCCCGGACGCGGTCCGGGCCCTGGCGCAGATCCTGCGCGAGACGGACCTGACCGAGATCGAGCTGGCCGACGGCGAGGCGCGGCTGCGCGTCACCCGCACGGTCACCGTGGCGCCGACCGTGGTCGCCGCGGCCGCTCCCGTGGCCGCGGCGCCGGTCGCGGCCGCCGCGGCCCCGGCGGCGGCTGCCGCGCCGGTTGCCGAGGTCTCGGCCAGCACGCCGGGCGCCGTCACCTCGCCGATGGTCGGCGTCGCCTACCTGGCCCCCGAGCCGGGCGCCGCGCCCTTCATCACGCTGGGCGCCAAGGTCGCCGCCGGGCAGACGCTGCTGCTGATCGAGGCGATGAAGACCTTCAACCAGATCAAGGCGCCGAAGGCCGGCACCGTGACCCGGATCCTGGTCGAGAGCGGCTCGCCGGTCGAATATGGCGAGCCCCTGCTGGTGGTCGAGTAAGGCCCCCCGCATGTTCAAGAAGGTACTGATCGCCAACCGCGGCGAGATCGCGCTGCGCGTCCACCGCGCCTGCCAGGAGATGGGCATCAAGACGGTGGCCGTGCATTCCACGGCCGACGCCACCGCCATGCATGTCCGCCTGGCCGATGAGAGCGTCTGCATCGGCCCGCCGGCGGCGCGCGACAGCTACCTGAACGTCGCCGCCATCCTCTCGGCGGCGGCCATCACCGGGGCCGAGGCGATCCATCCCGGCTATGGCTTCCTGTCGGAGAATGCCAGCTTCGCCGAGATGGTCGAGGCGCATGGCTTCACCTTCATCGGCCCGACCGCCGAGCATATCCGCATGATGGGCGACAAGATCGCCGCCAAGCAGGCGATGATGTCGCTCGGCGTGCCGCTGGTGCCCGGCTCGGATGGCGAGCTCGCCAGCCTGGAGGAAGCCCGCGCCGTCGCCGAGACCATCAAGTACCCGGTGCTGATCAAGGCCGCCGCCGGCGGTGGCGGGCGCGGCATGAAGGTCGCGCACTCGGCCGACGAGCTGGAGGAGGCCTGGCGCGTCGCCCGCACCGAGGCCAAGGCCGCCTTCGGTAACGACGCCGTCTACATGGAGAAGTACCTGGACCGGCCGCGGCATATCGAGCTGCAGGTGATGGCCGACATGCACGGCAATGTGGTGCATTTCGGCGAGCGCGACTGCTCGCTGCAGCGCCGCCACCAGAAGCTGGTCGAGGAGGCGGGCTCCCCCGCGCTGACGCCCGCCGAGCGCGCGGCGATCGGCGCCCAGGTGACCTCCGGCCTGTCCAAGCTCGGCTACCGCAATGCCGGCACGCTGGAATTCCTCTGGCAGGACGGCCAGTTCAGCTTCATCGAGATGAACACCCGCCTGCAGGTCGAGCATCCGGTGACCGAGATGGTCTGCGGCATCGACTTGGTGAAGGAGCAGCTGCGCGTCGCCGCCGGCGAGCCGCTCGGCTACACCCAGGACGATATTTCCTTCAATGGCCATGCCATCGAATGCCGGATCACCGCCGAGGACCCGGAGACCTTCGCGCCCTCGCCGGGGCGGGTGAACACCTACCACGCGCCGGGCGGGCTCGGCGTGCGGGTCGATAGCGCGCTCTACTCGGGCTATGCCGTGCCGCCGCATTACGACAGCCTGGTGGCCAAGCTGGTGGTGCACGGCAAGACCCGGGCCGAGGCGATCAGCCGCATGCGCCGGGCGCTGGGCGAGATGGTGGTGGACGGCATCCGCACCACCCTGCCGCTGCACCAGCGCATCATGGACGACGCCCAGTTCCAGTCGGGCGACTACACCATCCACTGGCTGGAACGCTTCGTCGGTCAGCAGCACTGAACCGGGTGGCGGCGGGATCCCTCGCCGCTGAAGCAGCCCTGCACCGCCCCGGCCTGGCGCCGGGGCGACCGCCGCCCCGGGCCGGTGGCCCTGCGGCCCGGCGAGGCGCCTGCCGGGCGGCACCTTTCCGGAACGCATCGTGGCCGGGGGGCCACTATCTCTTCATCATTTCGCTATCCCCTGGCCGCAGCCTGGGGGCCAGCCTGACGTTTGCCGTGTGGCGGCTTTTCACCCCTGGCCCGCCTGCCCACTTCTTTGCCGGCCTCCTGCCTTCTGGGAATGCTTGATGAACGGCCTGTCTTCCGCGCCCCCGCCCCCCGAGGTCAGCACGCGGCAGAGCGAGGCGCCCCCGCCGGCGGATGCCCGGCGGGCGCGGCGCTGGGCGATCCTGAAGCCCTGGCTGCTGCTGGGCGGCGGCGTGCTGATGGCGGCGCTGGCGCTCTTCGCGCTGCATGGCCTGTCGCACGAGCTGGACTATGCGACGGTCATGGCCGGCGTGACCGAGGAAAGCCCCTGGACCCTGGCCGCCGCGGTCGGCGCCACGGCGCTCAGCTTCCTGGCGATGACCGGCTACGACCTTTCGGCGGCGCGCTACGTGGCGCCGGGGGCGGTGCCGAAGCGGATCGCCATGCTGGCCGCCTTCTGCGGCTTCGCGCTGAGCAACACGGTGGGCGTCGGCGCCTTCACCGGCGCCGCGGTGCGCTGGCGCATCTATGCCGCCGCCGGGGTGAAGCCGGAGCGCATCACCCGGCTGCTGGTCTTCGTCACCGCGAGCTTCGTGCTCGGCCTCTTCGCGGTCGGCGCGCTGGGGCTGCTGGCCACGGCCGAATCGGTCGATGACTGGTCCGGCCTGCCGCCCGCCTTGCTGCGCGGCATCGCCCTGGCGGTGCTGGGCGGGCTGGCGCTGGTCGCCGTCATCGGCCGGCTGAAGCCGGGCGGCCTGCGCCTCGGCCGGCACGCGCTGCGGGTGCCGCCGGCGCGGCTGATCCTGTTCCAGGGCCTGGTCTCGCTGGTCGATATCGGCGCCGCCGCCACGGTGCTCTGGCTGCTGCTGCCGGAGGGCGCGGTCGACCTGCCCTTCTTCATGGCGCTGTATTCGGTGGCCATCGCCATCGGCGCGGCCAGCCACCTGCCGGGCGGCATCGGCGTCTTCGAGGCCGTGGTGCTGATGGCCTTCCGCGACACCGGCGTGCCGCTGGACCAGGTGGCCACCGCCCTGGTGCTCTACCGCTTCATCTATTTCGCCCTGCCGCTCGGCCTGGCGCTGCTGCTGCTGGCCGGCTTCGAGGCCAGCCGCCGCGCGCATCTGCTGGAGGGCGGCACCCGCGCGGTGCGGGCGGCGACCCGGCTGATGCCGCGCTTCCTGGGCGCCACCGCCTTTGCCGCCGGCGCCGCGCTGCTGTTCGGCGGCGTCACCCCGCCGCTGGGCGAGGCGCCCGGCCTGCTGGCGCCCGCCCTGCCGCTGCCGCTGTTCGAGGCCAGCCACCTGCTGGCCAGCGTCGGCGGCCTGGCGCTGATCGTCGTGGCGCATGGGCTGGTGCACCGGCTGGACGGCGCCTGGTGGCTGGCGCTGGTGCTGGCGGTCGGCAGCTTCTGCCTGTCGCTGGCGCGCGGCGGCGGCGAGCTGGAGCTCGGCCTGCTGGCGCTGCTGGCGGTGGCGCTGATCACCTCGCACGACCGCTTCGACCGCCGGGCGCGGATGCTGACGCCGAGCTTCACCCCCGGCTGGTGGGCCGCCGTGATCGGCGTGGTGGCGGCGGCCTGCTGGCTGCTGTTCTTCGCGCATCGCGACGTCGAGTATTCGCGCCAGCTCTGGTGGCAGTTCGAGTTCGACGCCTCGGCGCCGCGCGGCATGCGCGCCACGCTGGGCGCGGTGCTGCTGCTCTTCGCCGCCGGGCTGTGGACGCTGCTGCGCCCTGCGCGGCCGCGGGTGCACCCGCCGACGCCCGAGGAACTGGCGCGCGCCGGCGCCATTGCGCGCACCCAGGAGCGCGCCATGGCGCATCTGGTGCACATGGGCGACAAGCCGCTGCTGTTCTCCGAGGATGGCGACAGCTTCATCATGTATGGCCGGCGCGGCCGCTCCTGGGTGGCGCTGGGCGGGCCGGTCGGGCCGAAGGCGCAGCGCGTCGACATGGTCTGGCGCTTCGTCGAGATGGCCGATGCGCAGGGCGGGCGCGCCGCCTTCTACCAGGTGCGGCCGGAGAACCTGCCGCTCTACATCGATGCCGGGCTGCAGCCGCTGAAGCTGGGCGAGGCGGCGCGGGTGCCGCTGGACAGCTTCAGCCTGACCGGCAAGTCGCGCCAGCCGCTGCGCAGCGCGCTGAACCGCGCCGAGCGCGAGGGCCTGACCTTCGCCCTGGTCCCGGCTGCCGAGGTGCCGCCGCTGATGCCGGAGCTGGCCGAGGTCTCGCGCCAGTGGCTCGACCAGCACAAGGCGCGCGAGAAGGCCTTCTCCCTGGGCGCCTTCGATCCGGCCTATGTCGCCGCCGGCCCGGTGGGCGTGGTGCGGGGCCCCGACGGGGCGATCATCGCCTTCGCCACGCTGATGGAGACGCCCGAGGTCAAGGCGGAGATGTCGATCGACCTGATGCGGCACCGCCCCGCCATGCCGCCGGGCACCATGGACTTCCTGTTCCTGAAGCTGATCCTGCTGGCCAAGGAGCAGGGCTACGGCTTCTTCGACCTGGGCATGGCGCCGCTTTCCGGGCTGGCAGCGCACCGGCTGGCGCCGGTCTGGTACCGCCTGGGCGGGCTGGTCTTCCGCCGCGGCGAGCGCTTCTACAACTTCCGCGGCCTGCGCGCCTTCAAGGAGAAGTTCGAGCCGGTCTGGGAGCCGCGCTACCTCTGCACCCCGGGCGGGCTGGACCCCTGGGTGGTGCTGGCCGATGTCGCGGCGCTGCAGTCGGGGGGCTTGCGCGGCGTGATCGGCAAGTGATGGCGAAAGGCGCCGCCCGCGCCTTGTTTTTCCCGCGTGGCTTTCCCTTCTTCGAGGCATGGGCATGAATCGCCGATCTCTTCTCGGCGCCGGGCTGGGCCTGGCGATGGCACCCGCGCTGGCCAGGCCGGCCCTGGCGCAGCGCGACACCTCGAGCTGGCTGGTCGAGATGGCGCCGCGGCAGAAGCGCAGCGACACCTTCGTCATCGTGCTGTCAGGCGATGGCGGCTGGCGCGACCTGGACCGCAGCATCGGCCGCATCATGCGCGACCGCGGCGTGCCGGTGCTGGGCTTCGACTGCCTGAACTGGTTCTGGAAGCGCCGCTCGCCGCAGGAGGTGGCGACCGAGCTGGACCGCGTCATCGCCCTCTATGCCGAGAAGTGGCAGACGCCGAAGGTCGCCCTGGTCGGCTATTCCTTCGGCGCCGACGTGCTGCCCTTCGCCTGGAACCGCATGCAGGCCGGGAGCAAGGAGCGGGTCGTGCTGATCAGCCTGCTGGCCTTCGCCAAGGAGGCCGCCTTCGAGATCAAGGTCGGCGACTTCATCGGCTTCTCGCGGCCCAGCGCGCTGCCAACGGCGCCCGAGGTGCCCGGCCTGCCGGCCGAGCTGATCCAGTGCACCTATGGCTCGGACGAGGAGGCGGAGACCGCCTGCAAGGTCTTCGAGGGCACGCCCGCGCAGATCGTGCGGACCAGCGGCGGCCACCATTTCGACGAGAACTACACGGCCCTGGCCCAGCGGATCCTGGCGCGGCTGCCGCGGCAGCAACCCTGAGGCATGCGCTGATGGTGCCCGGCATGTCGCGCCGACCGCTGGAGATCACGCCCCAGCTGCTGCTGCGCGCCTATCGCGCCGGCCTCTTCCCGATGGCGGAGTCGCGCGATGCCGACCGGCTGTTCTGGCTGGACCCGGAGCAGCGCGGCATCCTGCCCCTGGAGGGCTTCCACCTGTCGCGGCGGCTGCGGCGGACGGTGATGTCGGGCCCCTATACGGTGACGGCCGACCGTGATTTCGCCGGCGTCATCGCCGCCTGCGCCGCGCCGGCGCCGGGGCGCGAGGACAGCTGGATCAACCCGGAGATCGAGGCGCTGTTCACCACGCTGCACCGGATGGGGCATGGCCATTCGGTGGAGACCTGGCTGGATGGCGAGCTGGTCGGCGGCCTCTATGGCGTGTCGCTGGGCGGCGCCTTCTTCGGCGAAAGCATGTTCAGCCGGGCCCGCGACGCCTCCAAGGTGGCGCTGGTGCACCTGGTCGCCCGCCTGAAGCTGGGCGGCTTCTCCCTGTTGGACACGCAGTTCATCACCAGCCATCTGTCGCAGTTCGGCGCGATCGAGATTCCGCGCGACGCCTACAAGAAGCTGCTGCTGGTGGCGATGGACGCCGAGGCCGTGTTCCCGCTCGACCCGCCCGGCCTGGACGAGGCCATCCACCACCTGCGCGAATGAAGGTGGGGGTCCGGGGGAACTCAGTTCCCCCGGCGCTTGCTTACTCTCTCAATTCCGGGTCGGCGCCGCCCAGAGCAGCTCCTGCTGCGGCAGCTTGAGCTCCTCCAGCTCGGCCAGGAAGCTTTCCGCCCAGCGGGTGGCGGTCTGCTCTTCCAGCCCGCGCATCATGCTTTCCCAGCGGTCGCGGCGCTCTTCCAGCGGCATGGTCAGCGCCCGGTGCAGCGCCTCGCCCATGGCCTCGGCGTCGAGCGGGTTGACCAGCAGGGCGCCGTCCATGCTCTCCGCCGCGCCGGCGAAGGAGGACAGCACCAGCACGCCGGGATCCTCCGGATCCTGGGCCGCCACGTATTCCTTGGCCACCAGGTTCATGCCGTCGCGCAGCGGCGTGACCAGGCCGACGCGCCCCGCCCGGTAGAAGCCGGCCAGCGTGTCGCGGGCGAGCGCACGCGCCACGTAGCGCACCGGCGTCCAGTCGAACTCGGCATAGTCGCCATTGATCCGCCCGGCCAGCTGGTCCAGCTCGCGGCGCAGGTTGCGGTAGCTGGCGACCTCGTTGCGGCTGCGCGCGGCGACCTGCAGGTAGGTGACGCGGTTCAGGTGCTCGGGGAAGTCCTTCAGCAGCGCCGCGAAGCCGCGCATCCGGTGCGGCAGGCCCTTGGTATAGTCCAGCCGCTCGGCGCCAACGATCAGCGAGCGGTCGCCCATGCTGGCGGCCAGGCGCTGGGTCTCGGGGCCGAAGGCGGCCTTGCGGGCCAGGGTGGCGAAGCCGCGGGTGTCGATGCCGATGGCGTGGGCGGAGAGCTGGGTGCGGCGCTGCACGCCGGCCACCTCTCCGCGCACGCCGCCGTCCTCATCGGGGGCGAGGCCCAGCGCATCCTGGAAGCAGTTGATCAGCCCGCCGAGGTCGCGCTTGGTCTGCACGCCGACCAGGTCATAGGCGAGGAGGTCGCGCAGCAGCCGCTCGGCATCGGGCAGGGCGGAGAGCACGGCCCAGGGCGGGAAGGGAATATGCAGGAAGAAGCCGATGCGCTGCTTCGCGCCGAGGGCGCGCAGCTCGGTCGCCATCGGGATCATCTGGTAGTCGTGGATCCAGACCACGTCGTCCGGGCCGAGCAGCGGCAGCAGCGCCTCGGCGAAGTCGCGGTTGACCTTGCGGTAGGAGTCCGCCTCCTTGCGGTCGTATTCCATCAGGCCCAGGCGGAAGTGGAACAGCGGCCAGAGCGTGTTGTTGGAATAGCCCGCGTAGAAGCCCTTCTGGTCCTCCGGGTCGAGATCGATGGTGGCATAGTCGATGCCGGCCGAGCGGACCTGCTTCGGCGCCTTGTCCGGGTTCTTGCGGCATTCGCCGCTCCAGCCGAACCACAGCCCGCCGCTGGCCTTCAGCACGTCCTTCAGGGCCACCGCCAGGCCGCCGGCGGCGGCCTCGCCGCGCCGCGGCACCGCCACGCGGTTGGAGACAATGACTACCCGCCCCACAGACCGTGCTCCCACGAACGGCTCAAACGCATCGCCGAGAGAATCAGACCAACGTGGGAATAGGTCTGAGGAAAGTTCCCCCAGAGCTGATTCCGCGTCGGGTCCAGGTCTTCCGCCAGCAATCCCAGGTGATTCCGGCATGACAGGATCCTCCCGAACATGGCACGCGCCTCCTCGGTCCGGCCGGCGGCGGCGAGCGCATCCACGTACCAGAACGAGCAAACGAGGAAGGCGGTTTCAGGTTTCCCGAAATCATCCGCCATGTCGTAACGGTAGAGGAAACCGTCATGCACCAGGCGTTGCCCGACCCGGTCGAGCGTGCCGAGGAAGCGCGGATCGGAGGCCGGCAGGAAGCCGATCTCCGGCAGCAGCAGCAGGGCCGCATCCATGCCGTCGCTCTCGAAGCTCTCGACGAAGGAGTTGAGCGCCGGGCGATAGGCCTTCTCGCAGATCACCGCATGCAGCTCGCGCGCCGATTTCGCCCAGCGTTCCGCCCGGTCGGCGAGGCCCAGATGCCGGGCGATGCCGGCGAGGCGCGCCATGCCAGCCCAGCACATGGCAGCGGAGAAGGTGTGGATGCGCTCGCGGCCGCGATATTCCCAGATGCCGGCATCGGGGGTCAGGGCGCGGGCCTCGGCCTGCTCGCCCAGCGTCTCCAGCAGGCGGAACAGCGGCTCGCCGGCGGGGCGCGGCAGGCGCTGGTCGAAGAACATCTGGGCGGCGGCCATGATGACCGAGCCATAGACGTCGTTCTGCACCTGCTCGGCCGCCTGGTTGCCGACGCGCACCGGCCCCATGCCGAGGAAGCCGGGCAGCGCCGTCTCGATCCGCTCCTCCATCGGCAGGGAGGGGACCAGCGGGTAGCAGGGCCGGAGCTCGCCGCCTGGCGAGATCGCCACCACATTGGTCACGTAGCGGATGTATTCTTCCATCGTCCGGGTGGCGCCCAGCCGGTTCAGTGCCTGCACGGTGAACAGCGCGTCGCGCAGCCAGCAGTAGCGGTAGTCCCAGTTGCGCTCGGTGTTGGCGGCCTCCGGGATCGAGGTGGTCAGGGCGGCCACCACCGCGCCGGTCTCCTCGAAGGTGCAGAGCTTCAGGGTGATGGCGGCGCGGATCACCGCCTCCTGCCATTCGAAGGGCAGATGCAGGCCGCGGGTCCAGTCCAGCCAGTAGGCCTCGGTCTCGCGGATGAATTCCTGGCCGATATTCTCGGCCCCCTCCGGCACGGTCTCGTCCGGCCCCAGGATCAGGGTGATCGGCTGGTCGAGCAGGAAGGGCGCTTCCTCGCCGAGGCAGGCCAGCGGCGCGTCGGTGGTGACGCGCAGCGCCGCATCCTCGGAGAAATAGCGCAGGTGGTTGGAGCCGGAGCGGCGCACCGGCTTGTCCGCCCCCCAATGCGCCCGGGGCCGGATGCGCAGCCGGATCAGCGGCTGGCCGGAGAGCGGCTCGATGCGGCGGACCAGCATCGGCGGGCGGAAGGCGCGGCCGAAGCGGCGGAAGCGCGGGGCGGCGTCGGTGATGCGCAGCCGCGCGCCCTTCTCGTCCTCCAGCTCGGTCTCCAGGATGGCGGTGTTGCGGCGATAGGCCTGGCGCGACTCCTTCAGGCCGATCATCTCGCATTCCATGAAGCCGTCCTGCGGCTCCTCGCCGCCGAGCAGCGCGCTGAACACCGGGTCGCCGTCGAAGCGCGGCCAGCACAGCCAGGTGCAGCGGCCGCGCCGGTCGAACAGGCCGGCGATGATGCCGTTGCCGACCGGGGCGAGGTCGAGCGGCTGCGGCGGCGGGGCGGGCAGGCGGGGCAGGGCGCCGGGGAAAGTCCCGTGGGACGGGCCGCTCATGCCGCCAGCCGCCCGACGATCCCTTCGAGCCAGCCATGCACGGCGGCCGGACCGGGGAAGGCGTCGGGGATCAGGTAGCCGGTGCCGCCGAGCTCCTCGCAGGCCTGGATGCCGAAGCGGTCGGTCACGTCGTCGCCGATGAAGATCGGCTGGCGGCCGGCGAAGGGGGCGTGGCGCATCAGCCAGCGCACCGCCGAGCCCTTGTCGAGCCCTTTCGGCCGCAGCTCGGCCGCGGCATGCGCCGGCATCACCTGGAACGGGCTGTCCTTGGCCATCGCCTGCAGGAAGGCGGCGGCGGCAGCGCCCTTCTGCGGCTGGCTGCGGAAATGCAGGACGAAGCCATGCTGCTTCGGCTCGTAGAGCAGCCCTTCGGCCTCGGCATAGGCCTGGGCGGCGTTGCGCCAGGAGTCGGAAGGGCTGGGCGGCGCCGGCATCGGCGGGATCTCGACACCCGGCAGCAGCGAGGCGTCGATCAGCATGCCATGCTCGGCGGCAAAGGCGACCGGCGGCTCGCGGGTCAGCGCGCGGGCGACGTCCAGGCCACGGCCGGTGACGATGGCGACGGCCCCGCCCAGCCGGTCGGACAGGCGCGCCAGCAGATCGGGGAGATGCGGCGGCACCACCACGGCGTCGGGGCGCGGCGCGATCTCGATCAGGGTGCCGTCCAGGTCGAGGAAAAGGGCGGCCCGGGCGGTGGGCAGGGGCGGGCTGAGGGGCGGGCTGTTGGGCGGGGGCGGAAGCTGCATCCTTTCAGGATAGGCAGCCTGGCCTCCGTTTCCACCCCCGGACCGGGTCAGAGGCGCGTGTAGCGGGTCACCGCCGGGCTGGCCCGGCGGCGGCGCTACTTACATTCGAGCACGCGCAGGTCGTAGACCGGGTGCTCCAGCATCGAGACGCCGGGGGCATTGGCGAACATCCAGCCCCGGAAGACGGCGGCGCCGTTCGGGTCGTTGCGGGTGTCCAGCACCTCGAGCCAGGCGGCGGCGTCGGGCACCTCCTCCGGCGGGCGGGCATTGCAGGCGCGCACGGTGACCGAGAGGGTGCCGAAGCGGACCGGCTGGTTCACCGGGGCGTCGACGATGGTGATGCGGGCGGTGACCTTGTCCAGCGCCTGCAGCTGGGCGGTGCGCTTCTGCACCCAGCCGGGCTCCTGCTGGGCGGCGGCCGGCGCCACCACGGCCAGGGCCGCCAGCAGAGCGGGCATGGCGAGTCCGGCCTTCCTGCGAAGGGCCTTCATGCGGGAGCGCCCTTCCTGGCCAGCCGGGGCGCCGGGATCTCGGCGACCATCTGCGCCAGGATGCGGCGCATCGCGGCCTCGTCCACGCCCATCAGCACGGCGTCCTCCAGCAGGTCCTGCAGCAGGGTGGCGGCCTCGCGGTGGTTCTCGGCCAGCACCTTCAGCTTTTCGCGGCAGGAGAGCGGCTGGCCGTCCGCCCCGGGCCAGGCGGCCGGCGGGGCGAAGCTCATGGCCGCGCCGGGGCCGGCGCCGGGGTCTGGGCCGGCTGCTGCGCGCCGCCCTGGCCCGTGGTGCCGTTGCCCTCGTTGCGGGCATTGGCCGAGGTCAGCTCGGTCACCGAGAAGATGAAGCGGCCGAGCAGCGACTCGAGGCTGACCGCCGACTGGGTGATGCCGATCTCGGCGCCGTCGCGCAGCATCGAATCGGCGCCGCCCGGCACCAGCGCGACATACTTGCCGCCCAGCAGGCTTTCCGAGGTGATCTCGGCCGAGCTGTCGCTCGGCACCCCGATGCCGCTGTCGACGCGCAGGCGCAGCACGGCGAGGTAGGTCTTGGGGTCGATGCGCTGGTCGACGACGCTGCCCACCTTGACGCCGCCGATGCGCACATCGGCGCCGGCGCTCAGCCCGTCGATGCGGTCGAACTTGGCGGTCAGGGTGATGCCGCCGCCGCCGGTGCCGAAGCTGCGCCCCGACTGGCCGACGGCGAAGACCAGGAAGAAGGCGGCGACGGCCAGCACCACGGCGCCGGTCAGCACCTCCGCCAGGTTGCGGCCCTGCGTCATCATGCGTCCTGACACGTGATCAGCTGCCCGGGGTCCAGGCTTCGTAGTCGCCGGCGGTGGCCGGGCGGGGGCCGCCGGTGGCCGCCGGGGCGGCCGGGCGATAGGCCAGCGCCGTGCCGGTGCGGTTCGGCTGGTGCTCCTGCTGCCAGGCATGGCGCTTGGTCTCGGAGAGCGGCGCCTCGGTCACATGGTGCAGCCAGCAATGCCATTCGGGCGGCACGGTGGTCGGGTCGGCCTCGCCCTTGTACAGGACGAAGCGGCGCTTGCGGCCATAGCCGAGCCAGCTCTTGCGGCTCTCGTAATAGCTGTTGCCGAAGCGGTCGGTGCCGATCTTGCTGGCGGAGAAGCCAGTGGTCAGCCGCTGCAGGAAGGACATGTCTCGGTCAGTTCCATCAGGCTGGGGGGGACAGGCCGCCGGGGGAGCGGGCTGCCGCGCTGCACATATGGGACGCCCGGCTCCGAAGCGGTAGCCTGCCGACGTCCTCTGGCCGCTTCCTTCGCACATGCGGCGCCCGAGGGGAAGGCGAGGCCGCGGGCCAGCCACGACCCCGCACCATGACAGCTCTGTGTGGCGGACACGACCCGGGCCGGTGCCTCATCCCGCCGGGGGGCGGCGAAATCAACGCCAAGGCCGCGTTTTGCTGACCCCGCGCCTTTCCCGGGGCGCGGCCTGCCGCTACCTTTCTTGTATGGCACGGATTGCAGGCACTCCCTGGGAAGGCATGGCGCTGCGGCGCACGCGGGCGGCGGCGGATCCCGATGCCCCGCCGCGGGCGATCGCCCTGCCGGCCACCTGGGAGCAGGGCGCCGCCGAGGCGCTGGCCTGCCTCGCCCCCGGACTCGGCCCGGTCTCGCTGCCCAGCCTGGCCGAGGGCTGGATCGCCCGCCTCTCGGCGCGGGCGGTGCAGACCGGCGTGCTGGAAGCGATCGACGCCGTGGCCCTGGCCGAGTCGCTTCGGCAACTGGTGATCACCCGGCGCGGCGCCCCCGGCGCCTCGACCTGGCGCGGCGATGCCAAGGTCGAGCCGCGCTTCGTGCTGAACCTGCCGGCCTTCCTCGATGCCACCGGCGGCTTCGATGCCGCCGGCTACACGGCCGCCGTCGGCACCGGCGTGCAGGCGCTGGAGGCGCTGACCGGCGGCCGCGCGCTGCGGCTGCGCCTCGGCTTCGCCGATCTCGCCGGGCTGCTGGCCGCCTGCGGCCTGGCCTACGACTCGCCGGCCGCCCGCGACGTGGCCAATGCCCTCTCGGCGCTGACCCGCGGCGCCGCCGAGCAGGCCAGCGCCAGGCTGGCCGAGAAGCACGGCGCGCGCGAGCCGGCCGCGCTGCTCTGGCCGGCGCCGCCCGCGCGCTGCGCCATCCCCGGCCTGGCGGTCGCCGCGCGCCGCGCGCTGGACGCCGCCGGCGCGACGCAGGGGCTGCGCCACCATGGCAGCTTCGCGCTGACCGCCGCCGATGCGGCCGAGGCGCTGCTGGGCTGCGAGACCGGCGGCCTGGCCCCGGCCCAGGGCGCCACGCGGCTGGTGCAGGACGAGGCGGGCCGCGTCACCGAGCAGCCCACCGCCGCCGCCCGGCGCGCGGCGCTGCTGCAGGGCGAGCGCGAGGCCGCGGCGCTGCTGGCCCCGGTCACCGACAAGGCGCGCGAGGCGATGGAAGCCGCCATCCGCCCCTATCTCCACGCCGCCGCGCCGGCGCCGCTGGCCCGCCCCGAGCCGGCCCGGCCGCTGCCGCCGCCGCGCCCGGCGGTGGCCGCCCGCGGCAATGTCTGGCGCGTCGTGGTCGGCGGCCACCGCGTCCTGCTGCGCACCAGCGAAGCCGCCGATGGCAGCCTGATCGAGGTCGGGCTGTCGATGGGCAAGGAGGGCGGCAAGGATGGCAGCGCGCTGCGCGGGTTGCTGGACGGCTTCCTGCAGGCGGTGAATATCGGCCTGGCCCGCGGCGTGCCGCTGTCGGACTATGTCACCGCCTTCTCCTATACCCGCTTCGGCCCGGCCGGGCTGGTCGAGGGGGATGCCGATATCCTCTGCGCCACCTCGGTGATGGACTGGGCCTTCCGCCGGCTGGCGATCAGCCATCTGGGCGGTGGCGAGGCGCGCCGGCTCTGGCCCGATCCGACGATCGAGGAATGCGCGGTGGACGCTGTCACCCTGCCGGGCGATCGCGGGCCGCTGCTGCCGCTCGACCTGCCGGCGCAGCCCTCGCCCGCCGCCCGCCGTCGGAGCTTTCGGCTGGTCGGCTGAGCGCGCGTCCCTGATCGCCTGACAGAAGGAAAATCCCATGGCCGGAAACGTCGCCCAGCGCCTCGCCGGGCTCGGCATCACCCTGCCGACCCCCGCCGCGCCGGTCGCCAACTACGTCCCCTTCACCCTCGGCCTCGAGGGCCGGCTGGTGGTGGTCTCCGGCCAGGTGCCGATGCGCGACGGCAAGGTGGCCTTCACCGGCAAGGTGACGGCCGAGTCGATCGAGATGGGCCGGCAGGCCGCCGAGCTCTGCCTGGTCAATGTGCTGGCGCAGCTGCAGGCGGCGGTCGGCGATCTCGACCGGGTGACCCGCGTGCTCCGCCTGGGCGGCTTCATCGCCGCCGGGCCGGACTTCACCCAGCATGCGCTGGTGATGAACGGCGCCTCCGACCTGGCGGTCGCGGTGTTCGGCGAGGCGGGGCGCCACGCCCGCAGCACCATCGGCGTGCCCTCGCTGCCGATGGACGCCGCCGTCGAGGTCGAGGGCATGTTCGAGATCGCGCCTTGAGCCAGGATGTCCCCGGCCAGGAGTTCGAGGTTTCCGACGACGCCGATCCGGCGATCCGCGGCGCCATCCTCGAGGGGCTGCTGGCCTATAACCGCTCCAAGGTGGGCGCGCCGGGCACCCGGCCGCTGCATGTCGTGGTGCGCGACCCGGAGTCGGGAATCGTCATCGGCGGGCTGACCGGGCGGACCGACAAGGGCTGGCTGTTCATCGAGCTGTTCAACCTGCCGGAAGAGCTGCGCGGCGGCGGGCTCGGCGCCCGGCTGCTGGCGGCGGCCGAGGCCGAGGCGCGGGCGCGCGGCTGCAACGGCGTCTGGCTGGACAGCTACAGCTTCCAGGCGCCGGAGTTCTACAAGAAGCAGGGCTATGTCGAGTTCGGCGCGGTGCCGGACAATCCGACCGGCCATACCCGCTTCTTCTTCCTGAAGCGGTTCTGAGACGCGACAGGGGCGCCGGCCAGGATGGCCAGCGCCCTTTTTTTTCGTCAGGCGATCAGCAGCTCCTCGGCCACCGCGATGGGCTGACGCCCCTCGTAGAGGCCGGTGGTCAGGTAATGCGCCAGCGGGTCGATGCCGGCCGCGGCGATGTCCGCGTTGGCCGCCAGAAAGGCCGAGGTGTCGAACAGCGCCGAGGGGTCGCGCCCCTCCCGGAAGCCGTAATTCTGGTAGTGGAACAGGGCGTTGAGGCCCGATTCCGCCACGTCCTGGTTGTTCTCCAGATAGAAGGAGGTGTCGAAATAGGCGTTCGGGTCGCGCTGCTCGGCGGCGCCGAAGGCCATCCAATGGGTGAAGGCGTCGATGCCGGCGGCGGCGATATCGGCATTGCTCGCCAGGTAGAACTGGACGTCGAAGCCGTTCTCGATCACCGGGCCCACGGCGCGCGCCGTCGGCCGGCCCTCGGCCCTGCCGTAGTCCAGGTAGTGGTGCAGGGCGTCGAGGCCGGCCGCGGCGACATCCGGGTTCAGCGCCAGGTAGCCGGCGGTGTCGAAATCGAGCGCCACGTCGCGGCCCTCGGCGGCGCCGTAGAGGCGGTAGTGCTCGAGCGCGTTCATGCCCGATTCCGCCACGTCCGGATTGGCTGCCAGGTAGAAGGCGGTGTCGAAGACCGCGTTCGGGTCGCGCCCCTCGGCGGCGCCGAAATCCCGGTAGTGCTGCCGCGCGTCGAGGCCGGCGGCGAAGACATCCGGATTGGCCAGGTAGTAGGCCAGCGTGTCGAAGAGCGGATCGCTGTCGTCGAGGGCGATGGCGCCATCGGCGAAGCTCAGCCGCTCGATGCCGATCAGCGTGGTGTGGCTGTCGGCGCTGCCGAGCACCAGGCCATCGCCGGCGCGGGCCAGGGTGTAGTCGGCCAGGTTGCCGGCCAGCACCGCGGTGTCGGTGCCCGCGCCGCCATCGAGGCGGTCGCTGCCGCCGCGGCCTTCCAGCACGTCGTCGCCGGCGCCGCCCTGCAGGAAGTCACGGCCGGCGGTGCCGACCAGGGTGTCGTCGCCCGCCTCGCCGCGCTGCTGCGCGCCGAGCACGCTGTCCTCACGGACGGAGACGTTCTGGATGCGCGCGTCGCTGGCCTGGCCGGCATCGACCGCGTCATAGGCGGTCTCGGCGGTGCCATGCCGCGCCTTCAGGTATTCGGCCAGCGCGTCCTGCTCGCTGCCCTTGGCGGCGAAGCTGGCCTCGCCCTCGGAGAGCGCCGCATTGTCCAGCAGGTCGATGCGGTCGCTGGCATAGGCGCCGATCGGATAGCCGTCGCCGCCATCCGCCAGGTAGCTCAGCGTCACCAGGCGGATGTCGCGGTTGGCGTCGCCCACCAACTGGCCATCGACCAGGAGGGTGTCCAGCACCTGGCCGCCCTCGCCGAGGATGACCAGGTTCTGCAGCCGCTCGCCGGCGACGACGACGCTGCCATCGGCGTTCAGCCGCTGCGCCGTGGCGGTGGCGTCATAGCTGAAGGAGACGCCGCCGACCTGGCCGAAGCTGCCCGGGGTGGCGCCGGGTGCCACGCCGGCCACCGCATGCTCGAAGATGCGGACCAGCTCCTCGGCCGAGACGGTGACGATCGAGAGCGCGTTGTTGAAGCGCAGCGAATTCTCGATGTCGAGCTGGCTGACGCCGCCCTCCGGCTTGTCGGCGTCGGGATTGGCCTGCGGCGGCAGCTCGCCGGCCTCGGCGCCGGCACCGATGGCGCCGATCTCGGCGCGGATGCCGCCGCCATTCTTGATCGACACGGTGACCGCCGCATCGACCTGCTTCGCCACGAAGAGGTTGGCGTCGGCGGTCAGGTTGCCGAGGTTGGTCTCCTCGCTGCGGACCTCGCCGCGGCGGCCTTCCAGATAGACATTGGTGAAGCCCAGGACGTTGCCGTCCTTGGCGCCGATCACCGCGCCGACGGCGTCGGTCAGGTCCTTGACGGCGCCGCCCTTGGTGCCCTCGGCATAGGCGTCCTCGTCGCCCCAGAGTTCCTGCACGGTCGCCTCGTTGACGGCGATCGGGCCGGAGAGATCGGGGTCGATGCTGTCGGGGATGATGGTGCCCTCGGCATCGAAGGTCAGCACCAGCCGGCCGACATAGCCGTATTCATTGTTGGTGTTGACGATGGCGACCTTGCCGCCATCGGCGCCGGTGACGATCACCGGATAGGTCTCGGCGGCGGTGTCGCCCGGCTGCAGCGGGTCGCCGTCATTGGCGAAGACCGCGTGGCTGCCGCCGGCGATGATGACGTCGACGCCGGACAGCTTGCCGGCAAGGTCGAGCTCCAGCTGGTACTGCTGCAGGTGGCTCAGCAGGATGATCTTGTTGAGGCCCTGCGCCTGCATCTGGTCGACATAGACCTGCAGGATATCGGCCAGCTCGTCGGTGTTGTTGACGCCGCCGTCGCCGGCCGGGTCCTGCACGGTGACGCGGCCGGGGGACGAGATCGACGCCAGCAGCTGGGTGGTGACGCCCAGCACGCCGATCTGCTCGCCGCCTTCCTCGATGATGGTCCAGGGCGAGACCTGGGCATCGGCGGCCTCGGCGGCCAGCGCCTCCGGCGTCGCCAGGTCATCGGCCGTGGTGGCGTAGCTGGCGGCGTCGCGCAGCAGCTCGGTGAAGAGGGCCGCCATCGCCGGGTCGCCGGAGAAGTCCAGATTGGCGGCCAGATAGGGGAACATGGCGCCGATCGAGGTCACCGCGGCGGCGGTGGTGCCGCTGCCCTTGGTGAAGTCGATGGCGGCGGCCACCGCATTGGCGCCGAAATCCCACTCATGGTTGCCGAAGACGCTCGCCTCGACGCCGATGGCGTTGAGGATGGCGATGTCGATGGTGGACGGGTTCAGCGCCAGCCCGGCCAAGTCCTCGGCGGGGACGCCGAGCAGCCAGGCATAGAGGTCGACCAGCTCGTCCTTGACGGAGGGGTCGGTGCCGGCGGCATTGAACGGGCTGGGGATGGTGTTGTCGCCCGAGGACAGGGTGATGCTGTTGGCGAAGCTGTCCTCCAGCCTGTCGACGATCGCCGCGAACTGGCTGGCGCAGTCGACGGCGGCGAGGCCCGCCTCGAAGTCGGAGGCGTGCAGGATCTGCAGCGTGAAGCTGCCGTCGGCGGCGGGCGCCACGCTCAATTCGTGCAGCGTCGTGGTGCCCGAGCCTTCGGCCGGGGCGATCAGTATCGGGCCGTCGATGCCCTCGGGGGCGTCGGCGGCATCGACGAAAAGGATGGCTTCCGGCGCGTCGCCAACCGGGATGATGCCGGCATACTCGGCCGAATCCGGGCCGGTGATGGCGAAGGCCATGACGGCGTCCGAGCGCTCCAGCGCCAGGAAGGCATGGAGCTGGCCGTCGATGGTGCCGAGCGTGACGCTCTCGGGCTCTGGGCCCTTGTCGTCGGAACGGCCGTCATCCAGCAGCTCGGGGGCGTGCTGCAGCAGCATCCGCTCCATCATGTCGCCGGAGTCGAAGGTCTGCACCAGCCCGTCATCCGTCACTTCCCAGATCGAGAAGCTGCGGCCGCCCAGGGGGTGGAGGACGTCGATATCGCCGTCGCTATCGGTGTCGCCATCGACCAGCGAGATGTTCAGCCGGCCCATCACGGCGTCGGCTTTCAGCGCGGCGATGCCCTCGGCGCCGCCGAAGCTGGCCTCGTCCAGCACCGCGTCCTTCAGCCGGCCGACATCATTGTAGTCGCCCCATTCGGAGGCGTCGCCCTCATTGGCGGTGACCAGGTAGGTCTTGCCGTCCAGCTCGAAGGTGGCGATGCCGTCGGGCATATAGAGGCCCTGCACCGGCGCCGGAGCGATGTTGGTGCCGCCGTCACGGTCCGAGGTATCGAGGCCGTTGCCCGGCAGCGAATGGTCCTTGGTGCCGAGCGCATGGATGCCGGTGTACTGCATCGTCGTCAGGTCGAGCACCGCGATCGCGTTGTTCTCCTGCAGCGTCACATAGGCCCTGGTGCCGTCCTGGGAGACGGCGATGTATTCCGGTTCCAGGTCGGTGGCGGCGGTGACGCCCTCGACGCCCTTGATGCGGACACCTGCCGCAATCAGGGCGTCCGTGTCGAAGCCTTCAAAACCCAGAAAAATCATGTCGCCGGTCGCGACATCGATGACGGCGACGCCGCCCAGCGGGTCGCCCGAGGCGTCGAGGCCGTAATTGTCGTTGGGCTCGCCCTCGATCGCCACCAGCAGGCGCGCGCCATCGGGGGTGAAGGTCACCATGTCGGGCACCGCGCCGACCTCGACCTGGCGGATCAGGCTGGCCGCGCTGCCATCCCCGGCGATGCTGTAGAAGGCCACCGTGCCGTTGCTGCCGGGCTCGGCGCCGTCGAAGGCCACCGCCATGACATCGCCGAAGACGGCGACGCTGTTGCCGGTGCCAAGGCTGCCGAGATCGGCCTTGGGCAGGGCGAAGCGCAGCGCGCCGCTCCGCGCGTCCAGCGCCTCGACGCCCTCGGGGCCGAGCACCAGGACCAGGGCGCGGGCGGCGTCATAGGCGACCACCTCGGCGCTGCCGGCGGTGGAGGCGGAACTGTCCCTGGTCCAGAGCAGGTCGGATTGGATGGCCATGTGGCTGTGCTCCCGCCGCGAGAAGGTGTCGGGCGCGGGGGTTAACGAAGCATGACCACGGCTTCATGCATGCTTCGGTGACATTGCCGGATGATGGGCGATCTTCCATTCATCACATGAACGCGGGGGTTGAATGGGCTTGGGCGCGGGCGCGGATGGCATTGGCCGCGGGCCCGCCGCATCCTACCTAAGCGGTCCGAAGACCCAGGAGACGGCGTGGGAGACTCAGTGGACCGCTTGCTGCACGGCATGGCGCGGCTCGGCGACGAGGCCGAGCGCCTGCTCAACCAGACCAGCCTTCGCGTCGCCATCACCGGGCTCAGCCGCTCGGGCAAGACGGTCTTCATCACCTCGCTGATCAGCAACCTGCTGGCGCTGGGCCGCGGCCGCGACAGCCTGCCGGCGCTGACCCGGCAGCTGGCGGCGAATGGCCAGAAGATCCTGGCGGTGCGGCTGGAGCCCTCGGGCACCCAGGCGCTGGACTGGTTCGACGCGGCGGAGAAGCTGCGGGATCTCGCCGGCGCCACGCCGCACTGGCCGCCGCGCACCGCGGATCTCGCCAGCGCCGCGCTGACCC
This sequence comes from Roseomonas sp. USHLN139, assembly GCF_037145735.1. Taxonomy (NCBI): domain Bacteria; kingdom Pseudomonadati; phylum Pseudomonadota; class Alphaproteobacteria; order Acetobacterales; family Roseomonadaceae; genus Roseomonas; species Roseomonas sp. USHLN139. Next base: position 56,642 of record NZ_JBBCWY010000001.1, read on the forward strand.
TGGTGGTGGAGCGGCGCGGGCGCTTCGGCAGCCTGCTGCCGCCGCGCCGGCTGCGGCTGGAGCTGCTGGACTATCCCGGCGAATGGCTGCTGGACCTGCCGCTGCTCGACCAGGACTTCCTTGAATGGTCCAGCGCGACCTTGGCGCAGCTGAAGCAGCCGCCGCGCGCCGGGCTCGCCACCGACTTCTTCTCGTTTCTGGCCAGCCTGCCGCCCGACGCCCCGGCCGAGGACGCCGTCGCCCGTCGCGGTTTTCTCCTCTATCGCGACCTGCTGGTGGCGGCGCGCGACCGGGCCGGGCTGCGCTGGCTGCAGCCGGGGCGCTTCCTGGTGCCGGGGCCGAAGGGCGACAGCCCGATGATGTGGTTCTTCCCCATTCCCGGCCAGGGCCCGGCCGCGCCCGGCTCCTTGCGCGACCTGCTGGCCCGCCGGTTCGACGCCTACCGGGACGACATGCGCCGCAGCTATTTCGACCCCTGGTTCGCCCGCTTCGACCGCCAGGTGGTGCTGGTCGATGCGCTGGGCGCGCTCTGCGCCGGGGAGGGGGCTTTTGCGGACGCCCGTCAGGCGGTGGCGCAGATCGCCCGCGCCTATGACCAGCGCAGCCGGTCGCGCTGGCTGCGGCTGCCGATGCTGAAGCGGGTGGCCTTCGCCGCCTCCAAGCTGGACCATATCCCCCCCGTCCAGCGCCCGGCTTTTCTGTCCATGTTCCAGGCGATGCTGGGCGAGACCGGGCCGAAGGCGCGCCATTTCGCCCTGGCTGCGCTGCGCAGCACCGAGGACGGCGCGGCGACCGTCAGCCCGCCGGTGGTCTTCGGCGTGCCGGCCGGCGACACCCGGCGCCGGCCCTTCCGCCCGGGGCCGATCCCCGATTCGATCCCGCCGGCCGGCGATCCCTTCTGGCGCCGGCCCTATTTCGCCCTGCCGGAATTCCGCCCGCCGCTGCTCGACCCCGAGGGGCGCGACGGGTTGCCGCATCTCGGCATGGACACGCTGCTGGCCTGGCTGCTGGAGGACGCGCTGTGACCCTGCCGCCGAAGAAAGCCCCTGTGCGTGAGCCGGGTCCCGGTTGGGCCGATGCGCCTGACCCCGCGCCGGCCTGGGATCCGGGCTGGGACGCGACGCCGGTGCAGGGCGGGCTGGTGCGGCATGACGCGCCGGTCAGCCTGGCGCCGGTCACGCCGCTGCCGGGGGCAGGCTGGCTGCGCAGCCTCGGCCTGGCCGGCGGCGCCTTCTTCCTGCTGGTGCTGGGCGGCGGCGGGCTGTGGCTGGGCGTCACGCTGGACGAGCTCTTCGCCCGGTCTGCGATCCTGGGCTGGGCCGGCAGCGCGCTGGGGGCGGGGGTGGTCGGGCTGCTCGGCGCCGGCGCCTGGCGCGAATGGCGGGCGCTGCGCAAGCTGAAATCCCTCGACCGCCTGGCCGAGACCTTGAAAGAGACCCCGGACGCGGCGCCGCCGCCGCGCGCCCTGCTGCGCTGGGCCGAATCGCTGGCCGAGCGGCTGCCCGAGGCCGCCCCCGCCATCGACCAGATCCGCGCCGCCAGGACCCTGGGCGAGGCGCGCGGCCTGGCGGCCGGGCTGCTGCAGCCGGTGCTGGCGGCGCGGGTGGCAACCCTCGGCGGCCAGGCGGCGCGGCAGGTCTTCGTCGCCACCGCGGTGATGCCGGCGCCTGCCCTCGACGCGGCGGCCATGGCGCTGATCGGGTTGCGGCTGATGCGGCAGGTGGCCGAGCTGCATGGCCTGCGCCCCGGCGCGCTGGTGCTGGCGCGGCTGCTGCGCCGGCTGGCCTTCTCCACCGGCCTGGCGGTCGGCACCGAGATGGCGGTCGAGGCCGGGCTGGAGCAGATGGTGGAAGGCCATGCCGCGAAACTGGCGGGCGGTGCGGCCGGGGCGGCCGTCGCGGCACGGCGGATGGCGCGGCTGGCGGCGGCGACGGGGGAGGCCTGCCGGCCCTTCTGAACCTATCCTTTTGGCAAGCAAGGTTGCGCCGCGGCAAAGCCAGCGCACATGCTGGGGGCCATGCCGGACAGCGCCCCCGAACTGACCCTGCGGCTGCATCCGAAGATCGCCGAGATCGCGGCGGTCGACTGGGATGCCTGCGCCGGGGACGACAACCCCTTCGTCAGCCATGCCTTCCTCTCGGCGCTGGAGGAAAGCGGCTCGGCCAGCCCGCGCAGCGGCTGGCTGCCGCAGCACCTGGCGCTGCGCGACGGCGACGGGCGGCTGCTGGCGGTGGCCCCGGCCTATGCCAAGAGCCATTCCTATGGCGAATACGTCTTCGACCATGCCTGGGCGCAGGCCTTCGAGCGGGCCGGCGGCGACTACTACCCGAAGCTGCAGGTGGCGGTGCCGTTCAGCCCGGTGCCCGGGCCGCGGCTGCTGATCCGCCCGGGCTCGGGCCTGCCGCCGGCGGCGCTGGGCCAGGCGCTGGCGCAGGCGACCGAGCAGCTCGGCTTCTCCTCCGCCCATGTCACCTTCTGCAGCGAGCCGGAATGGACCGCGCTCGGCGAGGCCGGCTGGCTGCGCCGGCTGGGTACGCAGTTCCACTGGCTGAACGACGGCTATGCCAGCTTCGACGACTTCCTGGCGGCGCTGTCCAGCCGCAAGCGCAAGCAGCTGAAGCGCGAGCGGCGCGATGCGCAATCCGCCGGGCTGGACTTCCGGGTGCTGCAGGGCGCCGCCATCACGCCGCGGCACTGGAAGGCGTTTCATCGCTTCTACATGGACACCGTCGACCGGAAGTGGGGCAGCGCCTACCTCACCGAGCGCTTCTGGCCGCTGCTGGCCGAGCGCCTCGGCGAGCGCGTCGTGCTGATGGTGGCCGAGCGCGACGGCGAGCCGGTGGCCGGCGCCCTGAACCTGATGGGCCGCGACGCGCTCTATGGCCGCAACTGGGGGGCCTCGGTGGAGGCACCCTTCCTGCATTTCGAGCTCTGCTACTACCAGGCGATCGACTTCGCCATCGCGCGCGGCCTGAAGCGGGTCGAGGCGGGGGCGCAGGGCCAGCACAAGATCCAGCGCGGCTACCTGCCGGTGCCCACCTATTCGGCGCATTGGATCTGCCATGGCGGCCTGCGCCGCGCCGTGGCGGAGTTCCTCGAGGCCGAGCGCCCGGCGATGCTGGAGGAAATGGCGGCCCTGGCCGAGGCCTCGCCGTTCAGGACCGCCGACACGGACTGATGCTGGTCGCCTATCTGCAGCTGGGCCTGTCGATGGCCCTGGTCGGCGCGAATGTCGCCGTCTCCAAGCTGCTGACCGCGGCCTTGCCGGTGGCGCTGATCCTCGGCCTGCGCTGCCTGCTGGCCTGCCTGGTGCTGTGGCCGCTGGCGCGGCGCCGCGAGGGCCGGGTCCGCCTGTCCGGCGGGGCGCTGCTGAACCTGGCGGCGCAGGCGGCGGTGGGCACGCTGCTCTACAATGCCGCGCTGCTGAGCGGCCTGCGCCACACCACGGCGCTGGAGGCCGGGCTGGTGCTGGCGACGCTGCCGGCGGTGATCGCCCTCGGCTCGGCGCTCTGGCTGCGTGAGCGGATGGCGCCGCGGCACTGGCTGGCGGTGGGGCTGGCGGGCGGCGGCATGGCGGCGGTCACCCTGGCGCGGCTGGCCGGCGGCGGGGGTGGCGGCGGGAGTCTCTGGGGCAATGCGCTGGTCTTCGTCGCGGTCTGCGGCGAGGCGGGCTACGTGCTGCTGGCCAAGCGCCTGGCCGGGCGAGTGCCGCTGGTGACGGCCAGCTTCTGGATGCAGGGCTTTTCCACGCTGATGCTGCTGCCCTTTTGCCTGCCGGTGCTGGGGGCGGCGGCGGCGCTGGCCGATCCGGGGGTCTCGGCGCTGCTGGTCTTCCACAGCCTGACCGCCTCGGTGCTGTGCCTGCTGCTCTGGTATGCCGGGCTGCGGCGGGCGCCGGCCGGGATCGCGGGCATCTTTTCGGCCTTGCTGCCGGCGTCCGCCGCGGCGATGGCGGTGGCGGTGCTGGGCGAGACATTTTCCACGATGCACGGGATCGGGTTTCTGCTCATGCTGGCGAGCATCGGGCTGGCGACCTGGCCGGGCAGGGGGAAGCGCGTGGCGTGAGCGGCTGGGTCGAGGCTTCGGGCACCGCCTTCCTGGCGGACCGGCCGAGCGATTGGGCGGCCCGGCTGGCGGCCCGCCAGGCCCGGCAGCTGCGCGAGGTGACGCCGGAGCAGATCGCCTCCTGGGAGGCGCTGACCGCCCTGCTGCAGGCCGCGCTGCGCCGGCTGCCGGGTGCTGAAGCCTGGACCGTGTTGCTGGAATTCGACCTGCTGCGGCTGGAGAAGCGGATCGACGCCGTGCTGCTGACCGGGCGCGGCATCCTGGTGATCGAGTTCAAGCACCGCGCCACAGCCATCACGCCGGCCGATCTGGCGCAGGTCGAGGATTACGCGCTCGACCTGTTCGACTTCCATGCCGGCAGCCGGGCGCATCCGGTGGTGCCGATCCTGCTGGCCGAGCAGGCCCCGCCTCGGCCGCAGAGCCTGCCGCTGCTCTGGCATGGCGTGGTGCCGCCGCTGGCCTGCGATGCCGCTGCCCTGGCCGGGATGCTGGCGGCGATCGAGGCGGCGCTGCCGCAGCCCTCGACGCCGCTGGATGGCGCGGAATGGGCGCGGGCGCCCTATCGCCCGGTGCCCGGCATCATCGAGGCGGCGCAGCGGCTGTTCGACCGGCACGGGGTGGAGGAGATCGCCACGGCGCGGGCCGATGTCACCAATCTGCGCGCCACCACCGCCGCCATCCGCCGCGCCATCGCCGGCGCCCGGCAGGCGGGGGAGCGGCGGGTGGTCTTCGTCACCGGCGTGCCCGGCGCCGGCAAGACGCTGTGCGGGCTGAACCTGGTCTTCGGCCAGGCGGCGGAGGAGGGGGCCGCCTTCCTCACCGGCAATGCGCCGCTGGTCGCCGTGCTGCGCGGCGCGTTGGAGCGCGATGCGGTGCAGCGCCAGGGCCGCGGCCGCCGCCAGCCACGGCGGGAGGCGCGCAGCCTGCTGCAGAACGTCCACCGCTTCCTCGAGCACCATCAGCGCCACCCGGCAGAAATCCCGGCCGAGGCGGTGGTGGTCTTCGACGAGGCGCAGCGCGCCTGGGATGCCGACCAGGCGCAGCGCGACACCCAGCGCCGCCGCTCGGTGCTGACCGATTCCGAGCCGGCGCATCTGCTGGAGATCATGGGCCGCCGCCCCGGCTGGTCGGTGATCGTGGCGCTGATCGGCCAGGGTCAGGAGATCAACACCGGCGAGGCGGGGCTGGCCGAATGGGGCCGGGTGATCGCCGCCAGCCAGGGGCGCTGGCAGGCCACGGCCGCACCCGCCGTGCTGGATGCGACGGCCGAGCCGGCCCAGCGCCTGGCGTCCGCGGCGGCTGACTGGCTGCGGCTTGACCCCGCGCTGGCGCTGACCGTGCCGGTGCGCTCGGTGCATCACGACCGCGCCGCCGACTGGGTCGATGCGGTGCTGAACGACCGGCCGCAGCAGGCCGCCGCCATCGCCGCCGGGGGCGACCTGCCCTTCCATCTGACCCGCGACCTCGGGGTGCTGCGGCGGGCGCTGCGCGAGCAGGCGCGCGGCCTGCGGCGGGCCGGGCTGGTCTGTTCGGCCAAGGCGAAGCGGCTGCGCGCCGAGGGGCTGGGCGCCCAGCTGCAGGGCGCCGATGCCGAGGTGGTCAACTGGTTCCTCTGCCGCTGGCCGGATATCCGAGGCTCCGACGCGCTGGAGGTCTGCGCCACCGAATATGCCTGCCAGGGGCTGGAGCTCGACCTGGTCGGCCTCGCCTGGGGCGGCGACTTCATCCGTGGCCCGGCCGGCTGGCGGGCGCGGCGGCTGTCGGGCCCCCGCTGGACCCTCGTTGGCCAGCCCGAGGCACAGCGACATATCCGCAACACCTATCGGGTTTTGCTGACCCGCGCTCGGCACACGACGCTGATCTTCGTGCCGCTGGGCGACACGGAAGACCCGACGCGCCCGCCCGCCGAGGCGGAGGCGATCGTGGCCTATCTGCGCGCCTGCGGCGTCCGACTCCTGGCAAATCCAGCGGAATCGGCCAATGGCGCGGCCAGGCTGCCGCTTCTGGCCGGGGCGGAGGGCTGAACCGCCGCCCGGGCACCGCCCGGTTGCGGCCCCCGGAAGCCGATCACCTATCGCGAGAGGTTTCCTTCTATGCCAAGCCTTTGCCATGCTAGCTTCACGCATCCGCTCAGCAACTGACGACTGAGGCCCATGCCGCGCGCTTTCGCAGACCGATCCTCCTCTTCCGCCACCACGCCCGGCGGGCGGCTTGCCGACGGGGCGCGGCGCTTCGCCTCCCCGGCGCTGAAGGCCGCGATCGCCCGGCGCGGGGCGGAGCTGGCCGGGCTGGCGCTCGGCCTGGCCGGCCTCGGGCTGATGGTCGCCCTGGCCAGCTACAACCCGGGCGACCCGTCCTTCTCCACCGCCACCACGGCGCAGCCCACCAATCTCGGCGGCCGCGCCGGCGCGCTGGTCGCCGACCTGATGCTGCAGGCCTTCGGCTGGGGCGGCATGCTGCCGGTCGGCGTGGCGCTCGGCTGGGCCTGGCGGCTGGCGACGCATCGCGGCCTCGCCCCCTTCGCCTGGCGCGCCATCGCGGTGGTGCTGGCGGTGCCGATGCTCTCCGCCGCCTTCGACCTGGCGCCGCTGGCCGCCGGCAGCCCGACCATCGCCGGCCCGGGCGGCGCCATCGGCGCGCTGCTGGCCGAGAAGATCGACGCGCTGTTCGGCGCGCTGCTCGGCCCGGCCGGCACCATCGCCGGCCAGGTTGGCATCGTGGCGCTGGCCGGCTCGCTGTCCTTCGCCGCGCTCGGCGTGCCGCTGCTGGCCTGGATGCAGGCCGGGCGCGCCGCCGGCTCGGCCGCGCGCGGCGGGGTGGACGTCACCTCCCGCCTGCTGAAGCGCAGCGTCGCGACGCCGCCGCCGCCGCCGGCACCCTATGCCTGGGCCGAGGAAGCGCCGGAGGAGGGCGCGCCCAGCCTCGGCACCCGCCTGGCCGCGCCCTTCAAGGTGGTGGGCGGCGCCGTCGGCGGTCTCTTCGCCCGCCGCACGGAAGCGCCCTCGCCGCAGCTCGCCGCCATGCTGCGCGCCGCCGATGCCGCCGCCGCCGAGGCGCCGCAGGGCGGCCTGCGCACCCAGCGCCAGGGGCTCAGGGTGGCGCCGACGGCCGCCCCGGCCGCCCGCGAGGCGCGGCGCGAGCCCGGCTTCGCCGCGCGCCTCCGCCAGCCTGCGCCGGAGGAGGCGATGGAGGAGGATGGCGAGCTGATGCCGGAGCTGGAGATGGAGGCGCCGCGCCGCGGCCCCGCCCCGGCGCCGCGCCTGGTCGAGCGCGCCCCGCCGCCGGCCCCGCCGCGCCGTCCGTCGAAGCCGGCGCCGCTGCCGGAGCCCAGCCGCTTCCAGCTGCCGCCTCTCGACCTGCTGGAGCCGCCGCCGGCCCGCCGCGCCACCGGCCCCTCCGAGGAGGTGCTGCAGAACAATGCCCGCCAGCTCGAATCCGTGCTCGAGGATTACGGCGTGCGCGGCCGCATCGTCGAGATCCGCCCCGGCCCGGTCGTCACCCTCTACGAGCTCGAGCCGGCGCCGGGCACCAAGTCGGCCCGCGTCATCGGCCTGGCCGACGACATCGCCCGCAGCATGAGCGTCATGGCGGTGCGCATCGCCACCGTCCCGGGCCGCAACGTCATCGGCATCGAGCTGCCCAACATCAAGCGGGAGATGGTGATCTTCAGCGAGCTGCTGGTCACCGACGACTGGAGCCGCCAGAGCGGCAAGCTGCCGCTGGTGCTGGGCAAGGATATCGGCGGCGCGCCGGTGATCGCCGACCTGGCCCGCATGCCGCATCTGCTGATCGCCGGCACCACCGGCTCGGGCAAGTCGGTCGGCATCAACACCATGATCCTGTCGCTGCTCTACCGGTTCACGCCGGATGAGTGCCGCTTCATCATGATCGACCCGAAGATGCTGGAGCTGTCGGTCTATGACCGCATCCCGCATCTGCTGGCCCCCGTGGTCACCGAGCCGCCCAAGGCGATCGGCGCGCTGAAATGGACGGTGAAGGAGATGGAGCGCCGCTACCGCGCCATGTCCCAGCTCGGCGTCCGCAACATCGGCGGCTACAACGAGAAGGTGCAGGCGGCGCTGGCCCGCGGCGAGGTGCTGACCCGCCGCGTGCAGACCGGCTTCGACCCCGACACCGGCAAGCCGGTCTTCGAGGACCAGCCGCTGGCGCTCGCGCCGCTGCCGATGATCGTCGTCGTCATCGACGAGATGGCCGACCTGATGATCGTCGCCGGCAAGGAGATCGAGGCCGCCGTGCAGCGCCTGGCGCAGATGGCGCGCGCCGCCGGCATCCATGTGATCATGGCGACGCAGCGCCCCTCGGTCGACGTCATCACCGGCACCATCAAGGCGAACTTCCCGACCCGCATCTCCTTCCAGGTGACGTCGAAGATCGACAGCCGCACCATCCTGGGCGAGATGGGCGCCGAGCAGCTGCTCGGCCAGGGCGACATGCTGCACATGGCCGGCGGCGGCCGCGTCAGCCGCGTGCACGGCCCCTTCGTCTCCGACAACGAGGTCGAGCGCGTGGTCGAATGGCTGCGCGAGCAGGGCGAGCCCGCCTATATCGAGGAAGTCACCGAGAGCGAGGACGAGGGCGACAACGGCCTGTCCGGCATCGCCGGCGCCTCGGATGGCGAGAAGGGCCTGTTCGACCAGGCCGTCGCCCTGGTGACCCGCGAAGGCAAGGCCTCCACCTCCTTCATCCAGCGGCATTTGTCGATCGGCTACAACCGCGCGGCGAAGCTGATCGAGCAGATGGAGAAGGAAGGGGTGGTCGGCCCGGCCAACCATGTCGGCAAGCGGGAAGTGCTGGCGCGGCGCAGCGACGACGACTGAAGAGAGGAGCAGTCTAGAGAAGACAGCAGCGCGACCTTCAAGGTCGCGCTGTTTTTGTATGTGGCGTCCCGCCGCGATGCCCTGGTGTGGGTGCCAGTGAGGCGCAAGTTCCTGAATGGCCGGTGATCAGAAAGAAGAAGGGCGCAAACGTATACGTTTGCGCGGGGAAATTCATTCCCCCGACCTTGACCCTTACCCTGCCGCCAATGCTGGCTCTCTCACGGCCTGCTGCGCAGGGACAGGCGCCAGTTCCTCGGGCGTCGCGCAGAGCCGGGCAGCCTGCATCCAGCGCGCGAAGGCCGGCGAGGCGGTCAGCACGGCGAAGGGCACGGCGAGCACGAGGGGCGCCAGGAAGGGCAGGCCCCAGGCCCAGGCGGTGCCGCCGGCCAGGGCCAGCGCGCCGAGACCGGCCACGCCGAGCAGCGTCTCGGGCCAGAGCAGGCGGGCGGCGTCGCGCCAGGCCAGGCCATGCGCGTCGCGGTTCTGCGGCGCCCAGCCGATGCGGCGGCCGCAGGCCAGGCCGGCCAGGAAGATCGCCTTGCTGGCCAGGCTGACCGGGTCGAGCAGGGTGGTGAACAGGATCTCGGCCGCGGCGCCGCGGGCCACCGCCATGGCGCCGCCATAGGGCGCGGCGCGGCGCGGCTGCAGCAGCAGGGCCAGGTAGCTCAGCAGTTTTGGCGCATGGATCGCAGACCAGTTGGCCAGCAGCAGCGCGGCCAGGGGGCCGGCGGGGGTGGCCTCGCCGCCGCCGGTCAGGGCATTGCCGATGCCGGCTAGCAGCACCAGCAGCCAGAGCGGCGCCGACAGGAACAGCAGGATCGCCTGCACCAGCTGCCAGCGGCCCATCGCCGTGAGCCCCGGCAGGCGCAGCAGAGAAAAATACTGCATGTTGCCGGCGCCCCAGCGGCGGTCGCGCAGCAGGAAGTCGGGCAGGCTGGGCGGGTTGCCTTCCTGGCTGCCTTCCTCCTCGGGGACGCAGCGCACCTTCCAGCCGGCGGCGTGCAGGCGCACCGCCTCGATCTGGTCGTGGCTGAGGATGGCGCGGCCGTCGGGCAGCGGCGCCAGCCGGGCATGCTCGCGGAAGGGGGCGACGCGGATCAGCGCGTTGTGGCCCCAATAGGGGCCCTGGTCGAGCTGCCACCAGGCCTGGCCGGTGGCCCAGCTGCGCATGCCGGCGCGCATGCCGAACTGGAACAGCCGGGTGAAGGCGCTCTCGGCCGGGCGGCCGGTGATCAGCTGCTGCAGGATGGCGAGCTTCGGATCGGCCTGCATGGTGGCGACCAGGCGCAGCACGGCGGCGGCCGACATCTCCGAATCGGCGTCGAGGCAGAGGAAGAAATCGAATTCCCGGCCGGCACCGTCGAGGAAATCCATGACATTGCCGGCCTTGAAGCCGGTGTTCTCGGCGCGGCGGCGGTAGCGGATGGCGATGCCGCCGGCCTGGCCCTGGGTCATCCCCTGGGCCATGCCCTGGGTGCGGCGCTGCGCGGCGAAGCGGGCGATGGCGGCTTCCTCGGCCGCGGCCGCCGCCGGGTCCTGGGTGTCGGAGAGCAGCCAGAGGGTGAAGCCGCGCCCGGCCGGGCCAGCGCCCAGCGTCGCCTCCAGCCCGTCCAGCAGGCGCGCCAGCGGCGGCAGCACCGCCGCCATGCTCTCGTTGCGCAGGCAGACGGCGAGGGCTGTGCGGGCGCGCGGCGGCAGCACCGGGTGGCGCTGCCAGCTCGGCACCAGCCCGGCCACGGGGTCGCGCCGCGCCATTCCCAGCAGGAAGCCGACCAGGGCATTGCCGGCGCAGAGGCAGGTCCAGGGCAGGGTGCCGAGCCAGGCGGCCATCGCCGCCACCTCCCAGCCCGTCCAGCCGCCGGGGGCGAAGACCCGCCAGGCCAGGCCGGCCAGGCCCAGCGCAATCGCCAGGCAGAGCAGCAGGAAAGCGGCGCGGCGCAGGCCGGGCCGCTCATGCAGGGTGGGGCGGAGGGGGAGCAGGACGGTCACAGACGCCATTCTTCACGCGAAAATGGCGGGATTGCGCCGAAGCGCGGCGGGGGATGCGTCCATCCCCCGTCAGCTGTGGCGTCAGGCCGGAACCGCAACCCCGAGCCGCTCGGCGGTCTGCAGGATATTGGTCCAGGTGTCGGGCTGCAGCGGCACGCCCTCGGCCAGCCGGGCGGCGCGGGTGGCGGCCTCCGGCTCGCCGGGCAGCAGCACGGGCTGGGCCGGGTCGGCCGGGCGCGAGGCGGCCACCCATTCGACATAGTCGCGGCCGATCCGCTGGAATTCCTCCGCCGTGCCGAAATGCGCGGGCGAGAGGTAGATCGACAGCATGCCATTGGCGATCCGGCCGCGCTGCTTGACCGGGCCGGCGCAGCCGCCGGCGGTGAAGGCGCCGGCCAGCAGCTCGCACATCAGTGCGAGGCCCGAGCCCTTGTGGTCGCCAAAGGCGCGGATGGCGCCGAGCCCGCCGGCGGCGTTGCGCGGCCCGATCTTCTCGTATTCGCCATAGAGCATGTGCGGGTCGCCGGTGAGCTCGCCATCCGGGCCGATCAGCGAATCCTCCGGCAGCTTCTTGCCGCCGTTGGAGGCGACCAGGACCTTGCCCTCGGCGACGCGGGAGGTGGCGAAGTCGAGCACGATCGGCCTTCCGTCCAGCGGCGCGCCGATGGCGATGGGGGCGGTGGAGAAGCGCCGCTCGACGCCGCCGAAGGGCGCGACCAGGGTGGAGCCGGCGACATTCACCAGGTGGATCGAGAGCAGCCCCTCGGCCAGCGCCATCTCGGCATAGTGGCCGATGCGGCCGACATGGCCGGCATTGCGCAGGGCGATCACCGCGGCGCCATGCTGCTGCGCGCGGGCGATGCCGAGGCGGGTGGCCTCGGCGGCCACCGTCTGGCCGAAGCCGAATTCGGCATCCAGCAGGGCGAAGGCGCCGCCATCGGTGACCAGTTTGGCCGAGCGGCCGAGGAAGACATGGCCGGCCTGCAGCCATTCGACATAGCGGGGGACGCGGACGACGCCGTGGCTGTCATGCCCGGCCAGGTTGGCGCCGAGCAGGTGATGGGCGATGCCCGCCGCTTCCTCCTGGCTGCCGCCGGAGGCCACGAAGATGTCGCGCACCAGGGCTTCGAGCTGCGGGGCGGGGACCAGCACCGGGGTCATAGGCGTTTCCTGCTTTGCTTTCTTGGTCCCGCCAGCATGGCGCGGCGGCGCGGCGTGGCAAGTCCTCGCGGCAGGAATTTCCCCGGAAGCGGGGCCGCTTCCGGGGCAGGGTGCGGCCTTCGGCCGGCCACCGGCCGGCTGCGGCCGCCTTCAGGCCATGGCCGCGACCTTCTGGGCCAGTGGCGCCTGGAAACGGTTCCAGGTGGGGGTCACCAGGATCTCGTTGATGCAGACGCGGTCCGGCAGGGTGGCGACGAACATCACCGCGGCGGCGATGTCCTCCGGCTGCAGCATGCGGGCGCGCTCGACCTCCGGCACCGGCTCGGGGCGGAAGTCGAGGATCGGGGTGACCACCTCGCCCGGGCAGATGCAGGTGCTGCGGATGTTGTGGATGCCGTTCTCGGCGTTCAGCGCCGCCGACATGGCGACGAAGCCGGTCTTGGCGGCGCTGTAGCCGGGGCCGGAGACGGCCGAGGTGCCCTTGCCGGCCATCGAGGCGATCTGCACGATCAGCCCGCCGCCGCGCGCCTTCATGCCCGGCAGCACGGCCAGGCTGGTCAGGAAGGGCGCGGTCAGGTTGCCCTGCACCAGGGTGTGCACGTCGGCCGGCGAGAGCTGGTGCCAGTGCCGGCGCGGTACGTTGGTGCCGGCATTGTTGACCAGCATGTCGACCGGGCCGAGCTCGGCCTCGATCTTCCTGACCGCCGCCTCGATCGAGGCCTGGTCGGTCAGGTCGGCCGGCACCACCAGGGCGCCGTCGGGCAGCAGCGCCGCGGTCTCCCGGAGCGGCGCCTCGCGCCGGCCGGTCAGCGCCAGGCGCCAGCCGGCGGCGGCCAGCGACTGGGCGACGGCACGGCCGATGCCGGTGCCGGCGCCGGTGACCCAGGCAATCTTGTCCGACGCGCTCAAAGGACGCGCCCCGACTGCGGCTCGAGGAGATGCATATGGTTGAGGTCGACCGCCATGCTCAGCGGCTGTCCCGGCGCGGCCGGGGCGGAGGGGTCGACGCGGCCGCAGATCTCGGCGCCGAGCAGCTTGAAATGCACCAGTGTCTCCATGCCCATGGGTTCGGTGACCTCCGGCGTCGCGACCAGCTGCGCGACATTCGGGCGGTCGAGGTTCTTGGCCTCGGTCAGATGTTCGGGGCGGATGCCGAACAGGATCTCGCGGCCGGCCTGCCCGGCATAGCGCGCGGTCCGCTCCGCCGGGACATCGAGGACGATGTCGTTCGGCAGGTGGACGCGCAGGGCGCCGGCGCCGTTCTCCAGCCGGCCGGGGATGAAGTTCATCGCCGGGCTGCCGATGAAGCCGGCGACGAAGCGGGTGCGCGGGTTGTGGTAGAGCTCCTGCGGCGGGCCGACCTGCTCGATGATGCCGCCATTCATCACCACGACGCGGTCGGCCAGCGTCATCGCCTCAACCTGGTCATGGGTGACGTAGATGGTGGTGGTGCGCACCGTCTGGTGCACCTTCTTGATCTCGGTGCGCATCTGCACGCGCAGCTTGGCGTCGAGGTTCGACAGCGGCTCATCGAACAGGAAGACCTTGGGGTCGCGCACGATGGCGCGGCCCATGGCGACGCGCTGGCGCTGGCCGCCGGACAGGGCCTTCGGCTTGCGCGCCAGCAGCGGCTCGATGTCGAGGATGCGCGCGGCATTGTCGACGCGGCGCTTGATCTCCGCCTTGTCGAACTTCCGCAGCATCAGCCCGAAGGCCATGTTGTCGAAGACCGTCATGTGCGGATAGAGCGCGTAGTTCTGGAACACCATGGCGATGTCGCGATCGCGCGGCGGCACGTCGTTGATGACCTTGCCGCCGATCGAGATCTCGCCATCGGAGATCTCTTCCAGCCCGGCGATCATGCGCAGCGTGGTCGACTTGCCGCAGCCGGAGGGGCCGACGAGCACGACGAATTCATGGTCGGCGATATCCAGGTCGATGCCCTTCACCGCCTGCACACCGCCTTCATAGGCTTTCACGACCTTGCGGAGCGTTACCTGCGCCATTCTCGTGTTTCTCCCTCAGCCCTTGGTCGCGCCGGCGGTCAGGCCGGCGATGTAGTAATCCATGAGGAACGCATAGACGAGCAGCGGCGGCAGCGCCGCCATCAGCGCGCCGGCCATGATCTTGCCCCACTGGAAGGTGTCCGCCCGGATCAGGTCGGAGACGATGCCGACGGTCAGCACCATCTGGTCCGAGCTGACCAGGAAGGCGATCGGATAGATGAAGGCCGCCCAGCTCACCGTGAAGGCGAAGATCATGGCGGCGAGGATTCCCGGCAGCGCCACGGGAATGAAGATCTTCCAGAGCATCTGCAGGTGGCTGGCGCCGTCGATCAGCGCGGCCTCGTCCAGTTCCTTTGGAATGGAAGCGAAGTAGCCGATCATGATCCAGGTGCAGAAGGGCACGGTCAGCGTCGGGAAGATCAGCACCATGGCCCAGAGATTGTTGTACAGGCCGAGCGCGCCGATGATCTGGAACATCGGGATGAACAGCAGCGTCTCCGGCACCAGGTAGGTCAGGAAGACGCCGGTGGCCAGCGTGCTGCTGCCCCAGAACTTCATGCGGGCCAGCGCGAAGGCCGCCATCACCGAGATCACCATGCTGACGATCACCGTGATCACCGTGACCATCACCGAGTTGCGGAAATGGATCAGGTAGTTCCCCTGGGTCAGCAGCTCCCAGTAGTTCTGCAGCGTCGGGCTGGCGACCATCCAGGGATTGCCCGAGAGGTCGGCGATCTCGGCCGAGCCCTTCAGGCTGGTCACCAGCATGTGGAAGGGCGGCGTCATGAAGAAGACGACGAAGACGGCCAGGGCGATATAGGCGCCGATCAGCGCCCAGCGCCGCTCGCGCCGCAGGCTGCCCTGCCGCGCCTCGGGGGCGGCAGGGGCGGAGGCGGTGGTGCTGCTCATCACGCCATCTCCTTCGAGCGCTTGTTCACCCCGCGCAGGGTGAAGATGGCGAAGATCGCCAGCAGCGGGAACATGAACAGGCTGACCGAGGCGCCGAGCGGGATGTCGCCCGACTGGATGCCGACCTGGAAGGCATAGGTGGCGAAGACATGCGTGGTGTCCTGCGGCCCGCCATTGGTCAGGATGCGGACGATGTCGAAATTGGCGAAGGTGACGATCAGGCTGAACAGCACGGTGATCGAGATGACGTTGCGCATCATCGGGAAGGTGACATGCCGCAGCTTCTGCCACCCCGTCGCGCCGTCGATCGCCGCCGCCTCGTAGAGCTGGTCGGGCACCGATTTCAGTGCCGCCAGATACATGATCATGAAGAAGGGCGAGCCGTACCAGACATTGACCAGGATCACCGAGAAGCGCGCCCAGCCGGTCTGGCCGAGCCAGGGCACCGGATCGACGCCGATCCCCATCAGCGCCCAGTTGAAGGCGGAATAGGAGGGATCGAACAGCCACCACCAGGCCAGCGTCGAGATCGCCGGCGGGATCACCCAGGGCACCAGCAGCATGCCGCGCCACTTGCGCTGGCCCTTCGACGGCAGGGCGTGCAGCACATGGGCGAGGACGAAGCCGATGAAGGCCTTCAGCAGCACCGCCGAGACAGCGAAGAGCACCGACTGGAAGACGACGTTCCAGAAGGTCTCGCGCGACAGCAGGAAGGTGAAATTCTCCCAGCCGATGAAGCGGGTCATCCGCCGGTTCAGCATCGACAGGTAGACGGCGTAGAAGAAGGGATAGACCACCAGTCCCAAGATGAGCAGGATCAGCGGCAGGGTCAGCAGGAAAGCCACGGTGGAATTGCGCCGCGCCAGCCGGCGCAGCATCGGCTGGCCGGTGGTCTCGGCGCCGGCTGGGGTGGAGAGCGTGCCTTGGGACATGCCAGACTCCCTCGCGGTTGCGGGAGAAGGGGCAGGCGCCGCCACCGGGCCTCAGCCCCGGCGACGGCGCCCGATCGGACTGCCGGTGGCGGCGCTCAGCCGCGCTTGAAGCCTTCCAGCTCCCGCTCCGCCCAGGCGATGGCGCGGTCGACCGGCTCCTTGTTCTGCACGACGCGGGCAATCATCTTCGCCTGGATGCCCTGGTTGTACATCTGCACCGCGATCTCCGGCGGCGCCGGGTAGCAGGCGATGAACTGCTCCGCCTTGTGGTGCGGCTTGACCGGGTAGTTGTAGACCACGCCGGTCGGCGGGCCTTCCTTCTCCCAGGTGTCGAAGTCGGTCATGCTGGTGAAGGGCGGGATGTCGTAGCCGTTGCTGGCGGCGACCATGGCGGCCGCCTGCTCGCGCTCGCTGAGGAACTCGACCAGCGCCTTGGCCGCGCCCTTGTTGCGGCTGAAGCTCCAGACGCCCCAGAAATACGGCAGGTAGGGGGTGAAGCGCCCCTGCGCGCCGGCCGGCGCCGGGAAGGTCCAGCACTGCTCGGCCACCTGCGGCGCGTCGCGCTTGGCCACCGCCCAGGCCGAGGGCGGGTTGAAGATCAGCGCCGACTTGCCGGAGATCAGCGCCCGGTTGTTCGAGGCGTCGTCCCAGGAGAAGACGTCGTTCGGCAGGAAGGCGAAGAGCTTCTGGCTGTATTCCAGCACGCGGCGGACGCCGTCGCTCTTGGCGGTGATGTCGCCCTTGCTGTTCACCAGCTCGGCGCCGAAGGAGCGGAACAGGCTGCCGATCCAGTCGGTGGCGTCGGTGAACTGGCCGGCCGGCAGGCCGAAGGGGACGCCGGCCTTCTGGCAGGCCTCGGCGGCGCGCAGGAAGGTGTCCCAGTTCCAGTCGGCCGCCTTGCTGCCCGGATTGGCATTGGCCGGGAACATCTCCTGGATGTCGATGCCGGCATGCTGCTTCAGCAGGTCGATGCGGCCGAGCGCCGGCTTGTTCTGGCTGCCCGAGATGGCCGGCACCGCGCGCCACTTGCCCTGCACCTTGCCGAGATATTCGACGATCGGGTTCAGCGCGCCGTATTTCTGGCTCAGCCGGCCCATGATGTCGTCGAGCGGCTCGAGCTTCTCGGCCTGGGCATGCACCTCCCAGGTCGGGAAGGAGAGCATGTCATGGCCCTGCCGCGCCTGCGACTCGGCGGCGATCGTCAGCAGGTTCTTGTTGCCGACCGAGGTGATGAAATCCAGCTGGATCTCAACCCGGTTCTTCTGGCCCCATTCGGTGACGATCTTGCGCATGGCGTCGTTGCCGGCCGGGACCCAGTGGTCCCACAGGCCGAGCGCCAGCTTGCCGCCGGACGTCTGGCCATGCACGTTGACCAGGGGCAGCGCCGAGGCGGCCGCGCCGATCGCGGATGCGCGCAGCAGCGTGCGCCGGGGAATCCCCCCGGGAATCCCTTTGCCTTCCATTCCGAAACCTCCTCGCACGGGCGGCTTGATGCCGCCGGGCCTTTGCGGCCACTCGTTGCGAGGCCGAGGTTAGGCATTGCCGTGGGGGGCTGGCAATCATTGTTGGCGGCGGCCCGGGACACTTGCGGGGTTTTCATGCCCGGCCCAGGATGCCGCGCCATGCAGAAGCCCATCTTCGAGGCGCTGGTCATCGGCGCCGGCATGGCGGGCGCCAGCGCCGCCGCCCATCTGGCCCCCACCCGCCGCGTCGCCCTGCTGGAGGCCGAGGAACGGCCGGGCCTGCACAGCACCGGCCGCTCCGCCGCGCTGTGGGAGCCGAACTGGGGACATGCCGACAGCCGCGCCCTGACCCGCGCCTCGCACGGCTTCCTGACCGCGCCGCCGCCCGGCTTCGCCGAGGTGCCGCTGACCACGCCGCGCCGCGCGCTGCATCTGGCGCCGCCGGACCAGGTCGCCGAACTGGAAGCCGCCATCGCCGCCACCGCGGATTTCCAGGCGATCTCGCCGGAAGACGCCCGCAGGATCGTGCCCGCCCTGCGCCCCGGCTATGCCGCGGCGGCGGCGCTGGAAAGCGTCGTGCTGGATATCGATGTCGCCAGCCTGCACCAGGGTTTTTTGCGCATGGCCCGCGCGGCGGGGGCCGTGGTGCTGCCCAATCAGCGTGCTGCCCGCATCGAGCGCCGCGACGGGCTCTGGCAGGTCGAGACCGAGGCGGGAGAAAGCTTTGCGGCGCCGATCCTGGTGAATGCTGCCGGCGCCTGGGGTGATGCGGTGACGGCGATGGCCGGGCTGCCCAAGCTCGGGCTGCAGCCGAAGCGGCGCACCGCGCTGATCGTCGATCCCTCGCCCTGGCCGGTCAGCGCCTGGCCGCTGGTCGGCGATATCGGCGCCAGCTGGTACGCGCGGCCCGAGGCGGCGACGCGGCTGATGCTCTCGCCGGCCGACGAGACCGACTGCGAGCCCGGCGATGCCCAGCCCGACGAGCTCGACATCGCCATCGCGGTGGACCGCCTGACCCAGGCGATGGACATCGCCATCCGCCGCGTCGAGCACCGCTGGGCCGGGTTGCGCAGCTTCCTGCCCGACCGCTCGATGGCGATCGGCCCCTCCGGCGCGCCCGGCTTCTTCCAGATGATCGGCCAGGGCGGCTACGGCATCCAGACCGCGCCCGCCCAGGGCCGGCTGCTCGCCGCCCTTGTCAACGACAGCGACCCCGGAGAGCTGGCGCCCGTCGCCGCCCTGGTCGATCCCCGCCGTTTCCAGACCGTCCCCGCCTGAAGGCCCGCCCGACCATGAATGCGATCAGTCCGCTGCCGCTTCCCACCCCTGCCGATGTCGAGGCCGCCGCCCGGCGCCTGGCCGGCCGCGTCGTGCGCACGCCGATGCTGCGCCACCCGCTGCTCGACCAGCTGACCGGCGGCACCGTGCTGGTGAAGCCCGAGCCGCTGCAGCGCACCGGCAGCTTCAAGTTCCGCGGCGCCACCAACGCCGTCCTGCAGCTGGACGCGGCGCAGCGCCAGGGCGGGGTGGTCACCCATTCCTCGGGCAATCACGGCCAGGCCATCGCCGCCGCCTCGGCCGCCGAGGGGGTGCGGGCGCTGATCGCCATGCCGCAGGACGCGCCGAGCATCAAGGTCGAGAGCACCCGCCGCTGGGGCGCCGAGATCACCTTCTTCGATCGCCACAACACCGACCGCGAGGCCCTGGCCGCGCAGCTGGCCGCCGAGCGTGGCGCCACCGTGCTGCCGCCCTTCGACCACCCGCATGTCATCGCTGGCCAGGGCAGCCTGGCGCTGGAGCTGATCGAGGACGCCCGCGCCGCCGGCCACAGCCTGGACGCGCTGGCGGTCTGCACCGGCGGCGGCGGGCTGATCGCCGGCTGCGCCCTGGCGGTCGAAGGCGCCTCGCCGGGGACCGAGGTCTGGGCCGTCGAGCCGGAAGGCTGGGACGACACCGCGCGCTCGCTGGCCGCCGGCGAGCGCCTGGCCAATGACGGCAAGGGGCTGAACCTGTGCGACGCGCTGCTGTCGATGCGCCCGGGCGAGCTGACCTTCGCGGTCAACCAGCCGCGCCTGGCCGGTGGCGTCGCCGTCACCCCGGAGGAGGTGTTCCGCGCCATGCGCTTCGCCTTCGAGGCGCTGAAGGTGGTGGTGGAGCCGGGCGGGGCCGTCGCCCTGGCGGCGGTGCTGGCCGGTAAGATCCCCGCCCAGGGGCGGACCATCGGGATCGTGCTGTCGGGGGGGAATGTCGATCCGGCGGTGTTCGCGAAGGCGCTGGCCGCGGGGTGAAGGAAGAGTCTGGGGGCATTGAATGCCCCCAGGCCCCCACCTTCATAAATAGATGGCGGGGTCCGGGGTGACCCTGTCACCCCGGCGGGGGTTTGGGGGCGGAGCCCCCATTCTTTCAGCCCCTGCCCAGGAACTTCTCGAAAGCGGCCAGGGTCGCATCGGAGACATGGTGCTCGATGCCTTCCGCGTCGATCTCGGCCACTTCGGGCGGCACGCCCAGGGCTTTCAGCACATCGACGACGACGCGGTGTCGGGCGCGGACCTCGTTGGCCAGGGCATGGCCGGCGGTGGTCAGGAAGACGCCGCGATAGGGCTTGGAATGGGCCAGCCCCTCGCGCTTCAGCCGGGCGATGGTCTTGATGGCGGTCGCATGCGACACGCCCAGGCGGCGGGCGATGTCGGTCGGGCGGGCCTCGCCGGTGCTGCTCAGCAGGTCGTCGATCAGCTCGACATAATCCTGCATCAGGGCGCTGGCACGGGCGGTGCGCGCGGAGGCATGCCGCGCGGCTTCCTGCGCCTCCGTCATCTCCGCCTCGTCCTGGTCCATGCCGCGCTCCCGGTGCAGTGCCGCCGCCTCTAGCATCGGCCAAGCCACAGCGCAAAATGTAGGCACTGCTACATTTTGCGCTGTATTATCTAATATTCTGATAAGGCTGGGGAAAAATCCTCAGGCGGCGCGGCGGGCGCGGCGCTGCTGGCGCAGCACGTCCTCGATCCAGCTGTCGAGGCGCTCGGTCTCGTTTTCCGCCTCGACCAGGTCCGGATAGGCCTGGGGGAAGCGCAGCGCCAGCCAGCGCCAGGCGACCAAGCGCTTGTGCACCTTCTCGCAGCGCTGCAGCTCCTCGCCCGAGGCGCGGTCCGGCGGCGGCAGGCGGCCGGCCAGCGGCGGCCGCACCGCGCGCCCGCCGCCATGGTCGACGGCCCAGCGGGCGAGGCGGGTGATGCCGTTGTCGCGCTCGTCCACCGGGCACATGGCATAGGTCCAGCGGTCCATCAGCGACAGGCCAGCGACGCCGTCGATCGCCGAGGCGATGGCCATCTGCTGCGTCAGGTCGGCGAGGCGGTAGTTCGGATCGTCCTTGCGCAGCACCGCGCGCTTGATCCGTGCCAGCACGCCGAACAGGCTGTCGGAGCCGATCTCGGCGGCGACGGCGGCGATGATGTCGGCATCCGGCTGCACCTGCGGCCGCAGCTCGGCCGGCGGCGCCGGCGGCGCCTCCATCATCGCCTTGATGAAGCCCGGATCGCCGGCGCCGGCCAGCACCGCGACCACGCCGCCCTCGTGATGGCCGAAGCGTCCGGCGCGGCCGCCGATCTGCTTCACTTCCTGGCTGTTCAGCTCGCGCCGTTCCTCGCCGTCGAACTTGCGCAGCGTCGAGAAGATGACCCGGCGGATCGGCAGGTTCAGCCCCATGCCGATGGCGTCGGTGGCGACCAGGATGTCGGCATCGCCCGAGCGGAAGCGGGCGGCCTCGGCGCGCCGCACCTCGGGCGAGAGCGCGCCATAGACCACGGCGACGCGGCGGCCGCGCGCCACCAGCCCCTCGCGCAGGTCCATCACGTCGCGGCGCGAGAAGGCGACCAGCGCGTCGCCGGTCTTCAGCTCGCCGGCATGCAGCGGCTTGGTCGAGGCATGCAGCGGGCCCTTGCGCTCGAGCGTGATCTCCTCGACCTCGTCGCCGCAGAGCTGGGCGATGCGCTTGACCATGGGCACGCATTCCGGCGCGCCCAGCACATAGACCTCGCGCGCGGGCACGCCCATTAGCGCGGCGGTCCAGGCGGCGCCGCGGTCGCGGTCGTGCAGCAGCTGCGCCTCGTCGATGATCGCGACATCGACCGGCATGTGGAAGGGGCACATCTCGACGGTGGCGGCCAGATGGCGGCTGCCGGGCGCCAGGATGCGCTCCTCGCCGGTCGACAGCGCGGCCTCGACGCCGCGCGCGGCCAGCGCGTCGCGGAACTCATGCGCCAGCAGCCGCAGCGGGGCGAGCGCGAAGCCGCTTTCCGCGGCGGCCAGGCGGTCGAGCGCGGTATGGCTCTTGCCGCTGTTGGTCGGGCCGGTGACCAGGATGATGCGGCGGATCAGCGCGCGGGCCGTCGCGAAATGCGCGGCATAGCGGTCGAGCGCGGCGGCGCGGGCGACCGCGGCATTGGCCGCCTTGCCGCCACGGCCGGCGGCTTCCTCGGCGGCGCGGGCGGCGCGCGGGCTCTGCTTGCCGGCGTCGCGCGGGTCGCGCTCGGCCTGGGCGCGCCAGCCGGCGACGT
This sequence comes from Roseomonas sp. USHLN139, assembly GCF_037145735.1. Classification (NCBI taxonomy): domain Bacteria; kingdom Pseudomonadati; phylum Pseudomonadota; class Alphaproteobacteria; order Acetobacterales; family Roseomonadaceae; genus Roseomonas; species Roseomonas sp. USHLN139. The sequence goes on from NZ_JBBCWY010000001.1 coordinate 78,558, forward strand.
CGCGGCGCAGCGCGGTGATCTCGGCCGGGTCGAATTCCCAGCGCTCGCGGCCGCCGGGGCCGGGGATGCGGCGCGCCACCGGCAGCAGCCCGGCGCCGGCCCAGCGCAGCGCCTCGCGCTCCGAGCAGCGCAGCAGGCCCGGGATCGCCTCGATGCCGACCAGGCTCTTTTCCCAGGCGCGGAGGCGGGCGACCTCCTCGCGGCGCTTCTCGCGCGCGGCCTTCTCGGCCTGGCGGAAATCCTGGCGGCGGCGCTCCTCGACATGGGCGGCGGCGCGGGCGAAGCGGTCGGTCTCGGTGGCGTCCAGGCCGTGCGCGCGGGCGACGGCCTGGGCCAGGGCGGCATGCCGCTCGGCCGAGAGGGTGCTGCCGGTGATGTCCTGCAGCTCGGCCTCGACGATTTCCAGCGCGGCGCCGGGGCGCGGCGCGGCCTGGCGCAGGCGGGCCTGGACGGCGGCGTCCAGCGCGGCGCGCAGCTCGGCCTCGCCGGCATCGGGATCGGTCAGGCTGGCGGCGGCGGCATCGGCCTCGGCGCGGCGCACCCAGACCTGGCCGGCGCGGTTGGCGAGCGCCATCGCCGCCGAGGCCCAGGCCTTGCGCCGCACCTGGCACAGCGCGTCGGCCACCGCGTCGCGGTCCGCCGGCAGGCGGCGGGCGACCAGGCGGGTCAGCTGCGGCATCTCGCGCGGCTCGACCCGCAGGCCCGAGGCCAGGATGGCCGCTTCCGCCGGATGGGCGGGGGCGAGGGGGTCGTCATGCGTCACGATGCTGGTAGTCCCACAGGAAAGCCGAGATCAGGCAGGTTGTGCCGCAGCCTTACCGGAAAACACCCCGCGAACGCCAATGTTGCGGCGCCACATCAGACATGCTGGCCGCCATTGATGTGGATTTCCGAGCCGTTGATGTAGGAGCTGGCCTCGCTGCAGAGATAGTGGATGGTCTCCGCCACCTCCCGCGGGTCGCCGAGGCGGCCCATCGGCACCAGCTCCTGCACCAGCGCGTCGGTGCCGGGCGAGAGGATCGAGGTGGCGATCTCGCCTGGCGCGATCGCATTGGCGCGCACCCCGAGCGGGCCGAATTCATGGGCGAATTCGCGGGTCAGCGCGGCCAGCGCCGCCTTCGAGGCGGCATAGGCGACGCCGGCGAAGGGATGCACGCGCGACCCGGCGATCGAGGTGACGTTGACGATGGCGCCCCTGGCCGCCTCCAGCTCCGGCAGCAGGGCACGGGCCAGCAGCGCGGTGGAGACCAGGTTGACGTTCAGCACCCGGGTCCAGGTCTCGGCATCGCTCTCGCGCACGCCGAGCCGGGTGCCGCCCGGACCCTTCGGCGAGATGCCGGCATTGTTGACCAGCGCATGCAGCTGCCCGCCCGGCAGCCGCGCCCGCACCTCGGCCGCCAGCCGGTCGATGTTGTCGATCTCGGCCAGGTCGGCCTGGATATGCCCGTCCTGCGCGCCCGGCCAGGGACAGGCCAGGTCGAAAGGCTGGCGCGAGACGGTCAGCACCCGCCAGCCCCGCTCGCCGAACAGCTTCACCGTGGCATGGCCGATGCCGCGGCTGGCGCCGGTCAGCAGAAGGTAACGCGGAGACGCTTCGGTCATGACGGGCCCTTGGGAGCGGAGACAAGCAATCTTAGGGCAGGGAAAGGCCAGCGCCAGGGGCTCCGCCCCTGGACCCCGCCGGGGTGACAGGGTCACCCCGGACCCCGCCGTCAGTGGGCGCTACGGGGACAGAGGCGGGACTCTATTCAGTCCACCACCGCCGCATAGCTCAGCACCCGCAGCTCCCGCCGGATCGGATAGGTCGAGGAGGGCGTCATCTGCGTCAGCAGGATCACCGCCATCTCCTCGGCCGGGTCGATCCAGAAGGCGGTGGACGCGGCGCCGCCCCAGGCGAATTCGCCCGGCGTGCCGGTGATCTGGGCGCGGGCCGGGTTCAGCATCACCGAGAAGCCCAGGCCGAAGCCGATGCCCTCGGCGGTCGATTCCGACCAGCGGGCCTGGCCCATGGCGGCCATGTCGCCGTTCAGGTGGTTGGCGGTCATCAGCGCCACCGTCTTGCGGCCGAGCAGGCGGGTGCCGTCCAGCACGCCACGGTTCAGCATCAGCTGGCAGAAGCGCCAGTAGTCGCCGACCGTCGAGACCAGCCCGCCGCCGCCGGAGCAGACCTTGGGCGGGGTGAGGAAGCGGCTGCTGGCGGGGTCGTCGATCAGCGTCAGCCCGCCCTCGGGCGAGCGGGTGTAGTTGGCGGCGAAGCGCGGGCGCTGCGCCTCGGTGACGTGGAAGTCGGTCTCCATCATGCCGAGCGGGCGGAGGACGCGCTCGCGCAGGAAGGCGTCGAAAGGCTGGCCGGAGATGACGGCGACCAGGTGGCCGATGACATCGGTGGAGACGCTGTAGTTCCAGGCCGTGCCGGGCTGGGCGATCAGCGGCAGCCCGGCCAGGCGGCCCACCACCTCGGCCAGGCTGGCCTCGGCGGTCTGGAAGTCGACGCCGTGGTCGCGATACAGCCCGTCCACCAGGGTCGACTGCATGAAGCCATAGGTCAGGCCCGAGGTATGCGTCAGCAGGTCGCGGAAGGTGATGTCGCGGATCGCCGGCACCGTCTCGACCTTGCCGCGGGCGCCGCCGACGGCGACCCGCATGTCGCGGAATTCCGGCAGGAAGCGGGTGATGGCGTCGTCGAGCTGGAAGCGCCCTTCCTCGTAGAGCATCAGCAGCGCCAGGCTGGTGAGCGGCTTGGTCATCGAATAGATGCGCAGCACCGTCTCCGGCGTCATCGCCGTGCCGCGCGCCACATCGGCGAGCCCGGTGCTGTGCAGATGCGCCACCTGGCCACGGCGGGCCACCAGCGTGGTGATCCCGGGCAGGCGGCCGCTGGCCACCCAGCCATCCGCCCAGTCGGCGATGCGGGCCAGGCGCTGCGGGCAGAGGCCGACGGCCTCGGGGCGGGTCAGGTTCATGCGGCGCATCCGTCTGCGAAAGCGGCCGATCCTGGCCCTGGCGGGCGGCCGCGTCGAGGGGGCCAGCGGCTAACCGTCCGTCCATGATTTTACATGGTTGAATGGCGTTCGGCATATTGAATGGCTGGCGCCCCGGGGCTAGCCTCCCGGCCAAGGCCGCCAAGGCCAGAGGAAACAGTCGGGCAGGGCGGCCGCAGGGCCGCGCCGCTGCCCCCTGGGAAGGGAATGCGCCGTTGCCTGATACGCGCCTGCCGCCACCCCATTCGACCGCAGGGTCGGCGCTGCCGATGGGCACGCTCTCGGCCCTGCTGACGCCGCGCTCGGTGGCGGTGATCGGCGCCTCGGCCGATGCCGCGCGGATCGGCGGGCGGCCGATCGCCTATATGAAGGAGCTGGGCTTCCAGGGGCGGATCCTGCCGGTCAATCCGAAGCGGGACGAGATCCAGGGCCTGCCGGCCTATGCCAGCATCGCGGCGATGCCGGAGGTGCCGGACGTCGCCATCATCGCCGTGCCCGCCGCGGCGGCCGGCCCCGCGGTGCAGGAGCTGGCGCAGCGCGGCGTCAAGGCGGCGATCATGTTCAGCGCCGGCTTCGCCGAGATGGGCGAGGACGGCGAGGCGGCGCAGGCCCGGCTGGTGGCGGATGCCCAGGCACATGGCATGCGGCTGCTGGGGCCGAACTGCCTGGGCCTGTTCAACGCCCGCACCGGCTTCTACGGCACCTTCACCAGCAGCCTGGAGCGCGGCTCGCCCAAGCCCGGGCCGATCGGCATCGCCAGCCAGTCCGGCGCCTATGGCATGCATGTCTTCGGCCTGGCGCGCGATTTCGGCCTCGGCCTGTCCTGCGTGGTGACCACCGGCAACGAGGCCGACCTGAATGTCGGCCATATGATCGGCTGGATGGCGCAGGACCCGGAGACCGAGGTCATCGCCGCCTATGCCGAGGGCATCCGCGACGCCGGGAGCTTCCTGGCGGCGCTGGAGCTGGCCCGCAAGAACCGCAAGCCGGTGGTGCTGATGAAGGTCGGCCGCAGCGCGGTCGGCAGTGCCGCCGCCCGGTCGCACACGGCCTCCATCGCCGGCGACGACGCGGTGACCGATGCGGTGCTGGCCGAGTTCGGCGTGGTGCGCGCCCGCACCACCGAGGAGATGCTGGACATCGCCCGGCTCGCCACCCGGAAGATCTATCCGGCCGGCAACACGCTGGGCGTGCTGACCATCAGCGGCGGCGCCGGCGTGCTGATCTCCGACGCGGCCGAGGCCGCCGGCCTGCCGATGCCGCAGATGCCGGAGCCCGCCCAGCAGAAGCTGCGCGAGGCGCTGCCCTTCTGCGCGCCGCAGAACCCGGTGGACTGCACCGCCCAGGCGCTGAACGATCTTTCTCTTGTTGGCACCTTCGCCAAGGCGCTGGTGGAGGAGGGTGGCTACTCCTCGATTCTTTCGTTCTTCACCCATGCCGGCGGCGCGGCTTCTGTCGCGCCGCGGCTGCGGTCCGAACTGGCGGCGGTGCGCGCCGCGCATCCCGACCGGCTTTTCGTCCTCTCGGTGCTGGCCGACCCGCCGCTGGTGCGCCAGTTCGAGGAGGACGGCTTCACCGTCTTCGAGGACCCCTCCCGCGCCGTCGCCGCCATCGAGGCCATGGGCCGCTACGGCGATTCCTTCGCCCGCGCCGCGGCCGTGCCACCACCCGCCCTGCCGCAATTCACCCTGCCGGCGACCACGCCGAGCGAGGCCGAGGCCAAGCGCCTCCTGGCCGAGGCCGGCATTCCCGCCGCGCCGGAAGCCGCCTGCCCGACCGTCGAAGCGGCGGTGGCGGCGGCGGAGAAGATCGGCTTCCCGGTGGTGCTGAAAATCCTGTCGCCGGACATCCTGCACAAGTCGGAAATCGGCGGCGTGCTTCTGAACGTCGCCGACGTCGCCGCCGTGCGCGAGGGCTTCGCCCTGCTGCTGCAGCGGGCGAAGAGCGCCGCCCCGGCCGCGCGGATCGAGGGCGTGCTGGTGGCCAAGCAGCTCTCGGGCGGCGTCGAATGCATCCTGGGCGTGCATCGCGACCCGGTCTTCGGCCCGGTTGCCATGTTCGGCCTGGGCGGCATCTTCGTCGAGATCCTCAAGGATGTCTCCTTCCGCCGCTGCCCCTTCGGCGAGGCGGAAGCCGAGGAGATGATCCGCTCGATCAAGGGCGCGCCTTTGCTGCTCGGCGCCCGTGGCCGCCCGCCCGCCGATATCGAGGCACTGAAAAAGATGCTGTCGCGGCTGTCGGTGTTTGCCGCGCAGGCCGGCCCCCGCCTCGCCGGCATCGACCTCAACCCTGTCTTCGCCATGCCGCAGGGGCAGGGCGCCTTCGCCGCCGATGCGGTGATCGACATCGCGGAGGGTGACGCATGATCGACTACGACAAGCTGCTCAACTTCAAGATCCCCGAAATCCGGCAGACGCTGACCCCGCGCGACGCCGTCTTCTACGCGCTGTCGATCGGCTTCGGGCAGGACCCGATGGATGCGCGGCAACTGCCTTATGTGGCGACGCATAAGGGGCCGGCGGTGGTGCCCTCGATGGCGGTGGTGATCGGCCATCCCGGCTTCTGGGCGGCCGATCCGGCGACCGGCATCGATGCGGTGAAGGTGGTGCATGGCGAGCAGCGCATCACCCTGCACGCGCCGCTGCCGGCCTCGGGCGAGGTGATCGGCCGCACCCGCGTCACCGGCCTGGTCGACAAGGGTGAGGGCAAGGGCGCGCTGCTCTACTCCGAGAAGGAGATCACCGACGCGGCGACCGGCAAGCTGCTGGCCACCACCGGCAGCACCACCTTCCTGCGCGGTGATGGCGGCTTCGGCGGCCCCTCGGGCCCGGTGATCCCGCCCAACCCGATGCCGGAGGGCGCGCCGGAGATCGTCGTCGACCTGCCGACCCGACTGGAGCAGGCCTTCTATTACCGGCTGAACGGCGACGACAACCCGCTGCATATCGACCCGGAGATCGCCGCCAAGGCCGGCTTCCCGCGGCCGATCCTGCACGGGCTCTGCACGCTCGGCGTCGTCACCCATGCGTTGATGCGCGAGCTTGGCGACTACCGCCCCGAGGCGCTGAAGAAGCTTTCCCTGCGGTTCTCCTCGCCGGTCTATCCGGGCGAGACCATCCGCACCGAGATCTGGAAGAACGGCGCCTTCCGCGCCCGCGTCGTCGAGCGCGACGTCGTCGTGGTCAACAACGGCCATGCGGAGTTCGCGGCATGAGCGCGGTGATGGAGCCCGAGGATCGCGCCGAATCGATCCGCATGATCCGCGACAGCGCCGCTGGCCTGGCGCCGCGCGGCGGCGACCGCAAGCGGATCCGCGCGCTGCGCTTCACCGCGCCCGGCTATGACCCGGCCGTGCTGCGCCAGATGGGCGAGCAGGGCTGGATCGGGCTGCTGGTGCCCGAGGAAGCCGGCGGCGCCGGTCTCGGCCTGTCCGAATATGTCGCGCTGGTCGAGGAGCTCGGCGCCGCGCTGGTGCCGGAGCCGCTGGTCGCCGCGACGGTGTCCGCCCGGCTGCTCGCCGCCGCTGGTGCGCCACTCGAAGAAATCTTGGCCGGCGAAAGCCTGGTGCTGACCGCCTGGCAGGAGAAGCCGGGCAGCCTGTCGGTCCCCGGCACCCCCGGCGGGCCGCGCCTCTTCCTGCCGCAGGCCGGCGGCGCGGCGTCCTTCCTGGTGCCGGTCGCCGGGCGCGGGCTGCTGCGCCAGCCGGCCGAGGGCGCCGACCTGACGCTGGAACCGACCCAGGATGGCGGCGCCTTCGGCACGCTGCGCCCGGCCGAGCGCGGCGAGGTGCTGAAGCTCGACCCGGCCCTGCTGGAAGACGCGCTGGACGAGGCGGCGCTGGGCACGGCGGCCTATCTGCTGGGCGTCATGGACCAGGCCTTCGCGCTGACGCTCGACTACCTGAAGACGCGCCAGCAGTTCGGCAAGCCGATCGGCAGCTTCCAGGCGCTGCAGCACCGCGCCGCCGACCTGAAGATCCAGATCGCGCTGACGCGGGCCAGCGTCGAGGCGGCGGCGGCGCTCGCCGATCGCGGCGCGCCGCGGCCGCAGCGCCAGGCGGCGATCTCGCGCGCCAAGGCGCGGGCGGCGGATGCGGCGCTGCTGGTGACCCGCCAGGCGGTGCAGCTGCATGGCGGCATCGGCTATACCGACGAGGCCGATATCGGCCTCTATCTGCGCAAGGTGATGGTGCTGGCCAGCCAGTTCGGCAGCGCCGGACTGCACCGCCGCCGCTTCGCGGCCCAGACGCCGGAGGACGAGGCATGACCGACTACAACGCGCTGTCCGACGAGGATTTCCGCGCCGAGGTGCGGCGCTTCGTCGAAAGCAGCTACCCCGCCGCGCTGCGCAACCCGCCGCACCGGCTGCACTGGCAGGAAGGCGAGGACTGGTTCCGCATCCTGCAGCAGAAGGGCTGGGTGGCGCCGGGCTGGCCGGTCGAGCTCGGCGGCATGGGGCTCGACGCCTCGAAGCAGATCATCCTGATCGAGGAATACGAGCGCCACGGCGTGGCGCGCCTGCCCGACCATGGCGTGATCATGCTGGGCCCGCTGCTGATCCGCTTCGGCACCGAGGCGCAGCGCGCGAAGTTCCTGCCGAAGATCCTGGCGGGCGAGCATATCTGGTGCCAGGGCTATTCCGAGCCCGGCGCCGGCTCCGACCTGGCCTCGCTGCGCACCGAGGCGGTGCTGGAGGGCGACCACTACGTGGTCAATGGCCAGAAGATCTGGACCACGCTGGCCACCGACGCCAATTGGATCTTCTGTCTGGTTCGCACGGACAAGGCGGCGAAGAAACAGGAAGGGATTTCCTTCCTGCTGATCGACATGACGACGCCGGGCGTCACCGTGCGGCCGATCATCAATCTCGGCCTGCATGACGAGTTCTGCGAGGTCTTCTTCGACAATGTCCGCGTCCCCGCCGAGAACCTGGTGGGCGAGGTCAACAAGGGCTGGAGCATGGCGAAGGCCCTGCTCGGCTTCGAGCGCATCTTCCTCGGCTCGCCGCGGCAGTCGGGCTATGCGCTGGCGCGGCTGCGGACGCTGGCCGAGCGGATGGGCGTCTTCGACGAACCGGATTTCCAGGAGCGCTACATCCGGCTGCGCTGCGATCTCGAGGACCACAAGGCGCTGTATGAAAGCTTCGTCGCCATCCTGCGGCGTGGCGAGACGCTGGGCCCGGATGTCTCGATGCTGAAGCTGCACCAGTCCGACCTGTTCCAGCGCATCACCGAGCTGATGCTGGAGATCGCCGGCGAGAATGCGGGTCTGCTGAAGCCGATGGAGGGCAATCGCGACCTGCATCCCTCCGGCCAGTTCATCGAGGCGCGGCCGACGACCATCTATGGCGGCAGCTCGGAAATCCAGCGCGGCATCCTGGCGAAGAACGTCCTGGGATTGCCGGGCTGACGTGATCGGCCGCCACAGGCGGCGCCAACAGGGGAAGGAAGAGGCGTTTGAGCATCCGAGGCAAGGCCTGCATCGTCGGCGCCTATGAGCATCCGACGCGCAAGGCCGAGAACAAGAGCGTGGCGCAGCTGCATGCGGAGGTGGCGCTCGGCGCGCTGCGCGATGCCGGGCTGACGCGGGCCGATGTGGATGGCTATTTCTGCGCCGGCGACGCGCCGGGCATGGGTCCGCTGAGCATGGCGGACTACATCGGCTTGGACCGGCTGACGCATTACGACTCCACCGATGTCGGCGGCTGCTCGTACCTGGCGCATGTGGCGCATGCGGCCGAAGCCATCGCCATGGGCAAGTGCAAGGTGGCGCTGCTGACCCTGGCTGGCCGCCCGCGCTCCGAAGGGGTGGCCACCGGCACCGCGCCGCGCCCCGGCGACCCGCGCCAGCCGGATGTTCAGTTCGAATATCCCTTCGGCCCGGCGATCGCCAACATGTACGCCATGTGCGCGCAGCGGCACATGTACGAGTATGGCACGACCTCGGAGCAGCTGGCCTGGATCAAGGTCGCCGCCAGCCATCATGCGCAGCACAACGAGCATGCCATGCTGCGCAAGGTGGTCACCGTCGAGGATGTGGTGAATTCGCCGCTGGTCGCCGACCCGCTGCACCGCCTCGATTGCTGCGTCATCAGCGATGGCGGCGGCGCGTTGGTGGTGACCAGCCCGGAGATCGCCCGCACGCTGAAGCGCCCGGTGGTGACCATCCGCGGCGCCGGCGAGGCGATCAAGCATGTCGATGGCGGCCGCATCGACCTGACCTATACCGGCGCGCGCTTCGCCGGCGCCCGCGCCTTCGAGATGGCTGGCGTCAAGCCCGCCGACATCAAGTATGCCAGCATCTATGACAGCTTCACCATCACCGTGCTGATGCAGCTGGAAGACCTCGGCTTCTGCGAGAAGGGCCAGGGCGGCAAGTTCGTGTCGGACGGCAATCTAATCTCGGGCGTCGGCAAGCTGCCCTTCAACACCGATGGCGGCGGGCTCTGCAACAACCACCCGGCCAATCGCGGCGGCATCACCAAGGTGATCGAGGCGGTGCGGCAGCTGCGCGGCGAGGCGCATCCGGCCGTGCAGGTGAAGAATTGCGACCTGGCGCTGGCGCATGGCACGGGCGGCTCGCTCGGCACGCGGCATGGCAGCGCCACGCTGGTGCTGGAGAGGAGCTGAGCGCATGACCGAGACCCGCATCCCGCCGGCGCCGACCCCCGATCCCTCGACCCAGGCCTTCTGGGACGCGGCGCGCGAGGGCAAGCTGCTGCTCGGCCGCAACACCAAGACCGGCAAGCTGCATTACCCGCCGCGCCCGGTCTGCCCCTTCGACGACGAGGGCGAGGTGGAGCTGGTGCCGGCCAAGGGCGCCGGCACCATCTACAGCTTCAGCATCATGCGCGCGAAGGTGCCCTATGCCATCGCCTATGTGGAGCTCGAGGAAGGGCCGCGGATGATGACCAACATCATCGGTGCCGCTTTCGACAGCATCCGCATCGGCCAGAAGGTGACGCTGCAGTTCCAGCCGACCGATGGTGACGGGCCGCCGGTGCCGATGTTCACCCCTGCCTGAGACCGCTTGCCGGGGCGATGAGCCCCGGCCTTTGTTCGAGAACGAGGAAACGAGACCATGATGCTTGAAGGCAAGGTCGCCATCGTCACCGGCGCCGGCGGCGGCATCGGCCGCGAGATCGCGCTGGCCATGGCGCTGGCCGGGGCCAAGGTGGTGGTGAACGACATCGGCGCCTCGCTGACCGGCGAGGGCGAGACCTCGGCGACGCCGGGCGAGCAGACCAAGAACATCATCGAGCAGCGCGGTGGCCAGGCGGTGACCAACACCGACAGCGTCTCCGACTGGGACAGCGCGCGCAACATCGTCAAGACCGCGATCGACGCCTTCGGCCGCATCGACATCGTGGTCAACAATGCCGGCATCCTGCGCGACCAGATCTTTCACAAGACGACCGCCGAAGAGTGGCTCGCCGTCATCAACGTGCATCTGAACGGCAGCTTCTTCGTCTCGCGCGCCGCCGCCGAGCATTTCCGCGCACAGGGCTCGGGCGCCTATGTGCACATGACCTCGACTTCCGGCCTGATCGGCAATTTCGGCCAGGCGAACTACTCGGCGGCGAAGCTCGGCATCGCCGCGCTGTCGAAGTCGATCGCGCTCGACATGCAGCGTTTCGGCGTCCGCTCCAACTGCATCGCGCCGTTTGCCTGGAGCCGCATGACCAGCTCGATCCCGGCCGAGACGCCGGAGCAGAAGGCGCGCGTCGAGAAGCTGAAGCGGATGACGCCGGAGAAGAACGCGCCGCTGGCCGTCTTCCTGGCGAGCGATGCCGCGAAGGATGTGAACGGCCAGATCTTCGCTGCCCGCAACAACGAGCTGTTCCTGTTCAGCCAGCCGCGCCCGGTGCGCAGCGCGCATCGTTCCGAGGGTTGGACCCCTGAGCTGATCGCCGAGCATGCGCTGCCCAGCTTCAAGGCCGGCTTCATGGCCCTGGAGCGCAGCGGCGACGTCTTCTCGTGGGATCCTGTCTGATCTGATAGAAAAAAGATGGGGGTCCGGGGGAATTCCTTCCCCCGGCCTTCCTTTTGGGAGTAGCGCCGATGGGCATCACCCAGGACTTGTCCGTGTTCGCTTCCGGCCTCCGCCTGGAGGCCTTGCCCCCCGAGGTGGTGGCGCGCACGCGCGACCTGGTGTTGGACCTGGTCGGCAATATCGTCCGTGCCCGGCATGAGGCGGAGAGCACGCCGGCGCTGCTGGCCGCCGTGAAGGCGCTGGGCCTCGATCGTGGCGAAAGCCGGGTCTTCGCCGACCGCGCCACCTACAGCCCTGCGGGTGCCGCGCTGATCAATGCGACGCTGGGCCATTCGCTGGATTTCGACGACACCCATGCGGTAGCCGTGGTGCATCCCGGCGCGCCGGTGATCCCGGCGGCGATCGCCGCTGGCGAGATGGTGGGCGCCTCGGGCGCCGAGGTGCTGGCTGGCATTGTCGCCGGCTACGAGGTCGCGCTGCGGCTGGCCTTGGCGCTGCCGGCGGGGGCGCATTACGACCGCGGCTTCCATCCGTCTGCCACCTGCGGCGCCTTCGGCGCGGCCGCGGCGGCGGCCCGGGTCTTCGGCCTGGATGCGGCGGGGATGGCCTCGGCACTGGGCATCGCGCTGAGCCAGAGCGCCGGCAGCCTGCAGTTCCTGGCCAATGGCGCCTGGACCAAGCGCTTCCAGGTAGGCTGGGCCGGCATGGCCGGGCTGACGGCGGCGACGCTGGCGCGGGAAGGCTTCAAGGGCGCGGCCGACGCCATCGAGGGCAAGCACGGCTTCCTGAATTCCTACGCCCCCGCGCCGCAGCCGGATCGTGTGCTGCAGGATCTCGGCCAGGTGTGGGAGCTGATGCTGACCGGCGTGAAGCCCTATCCCTCCTGCCGCTGGGGCCATGCGGGGATCGACGCGGCCCTCGCCCTGCGCGCGGAGCTCGGGCTGGAGGCCGGCGAGATCGAAGGCGCCACGCTCGGCATTTCGCGCGCGGGGATGCTGCTGGTGGGCTCGCCGCCGGAGCGCAAGGCGAACCCGACCAATATCGTCGACGGGCAGTTCAGCGGGCCCTTCGTCATCGCCACCGCCCTGGCCACCGGGCAGATGGGCTGGGACAGCTATGCCCAGCTGCAGGACCCGGCGCGGAAGGCGCTGATGCAGAAGATCACCTGCGAGAACGACCCGGAGATCGAAGCGGACTTCCCGGCCAACATGTCCGGCAAGCTCACCCTGCGCGCGCGCGGACAGACCTTCACCCGCACGGTGATCGTGCCGAAGGGCGAGCCCGACAATTTCCTCAGCGAGGCGGAGCTGCGCGCCAAGTTCGGCGGGCTGGCGGATGCCGTGCTGGGCGCCGAGGCCGCCTCGGCGCTCGCCGAGACCATCGCGCGGATGGACCGGCTGAACGACGTCTCCGCCCTGCTGCGCCACCCTGCCGAAGCCGCCTGAAAGAACGCCCGATGGACCAGACGACCGACAACCATGCCGAGATCCGCGTCGAGGTGGCCAAGCTCTGCGCCCGCTTCCCCGGCGAATACTGGCGCAAGCTGGACGAGGTGCGCGGCTATCCCACCGAGTTCGTGCAGGCGCTGACCGAGGCCGGCTGGCTGGCGGCGCTGATCCCGGAGGAATTCGGCGGGTCGGGCCTGCCGCTTTCGGCCGCGGCGGCGATCCTGGAGGAAGTGCAGCGCCAGGGCTGCAACGGTGCCGCCTGCCATGCGCAGATGTACATCATGGGCACCATCCTGCGGCACGGCAACGAGCGGCAGAAGGCCGAGTACCTGCCGAAGATCGCCAGCGGCGAGCTGCGGCTGCAGGCCTTCGGCGTCACCGAGCCGACCAGCGGCACCGACACCACGGCGCTGCGCACGGTGGCGCGGCGCGAGGGCGACAAGTACATCGTCAATGGCCAGAAGATCTGGACCTCGCGCGCCGAGCATTCCGACCTGATGCTGCTGCTGGCGCGCACCACGCCGCGCGACCAGGTGGCGAAGAAGACCGAGGGGCTGTCGACCTTCATCGTCGACATGCGGACCGTGCTGGGCAAGGGCCTGACCATCCGGCCAATCCGCACGATGATGAACCACAATTCCTGCGAAGTGTTCTTCGACAACATGGAAGTGCCGGCCGAGAACCTGGTCGGCGTCGAGGGCAAGGGTTTCCGCTACATCCTCGACGGGATGAATGCCGAGCGGCTGCTGATCGCGGCGGAATGCATCGGCGACGCCAAGTGGTTCATCGAGAAGGCCGTGGGTTACGCCAAGGAGCGCGTGCTGTTCGGCCGGCCGATCGGCCAGAACCAGGGCGTGCAGTTCCCGATCGCCCGGGCCTATGCGCAGATGCGCGCGGCCGAGGCCATCGTGCAGAAGGGGCTGGAGAAGTTCGAGGCCGGGGTGAACCCGGGCGAGGAAGCGAACATGGGCAAGATGCTGGCGGCCGAGGCCAGTTGGGCCGCCGGCGAGGCCTGCGTGCAGACCCATGGCGGCTTCGGCTTCGCGGAAGAATACGACATCGAGCGGAAGTTCCGCGAGACGCGGCTGTACCAGGTGGCGCCGATCAGCACCAACCTGATCCTGTCCTATCTCGGCGAGCATGTGCTCGGCATGCCGCGGAGCTATTGAGCATGGTTCCGGGCAAGCCGCTGGCCGGGCTGCTGGTCGTCTCGATGGAGCAGGCGGTGGCGGCGCCGACCTGCTCGGTGAAGCTGGCCGATGCCGGCGCGCGGGTGATCAAGATCGAGCGGGCCGAGGGCGATTTCGCCCGTGGCTACGACAAGGCCGCCGCCGGGCAGTCGACCTATTTCGTCTGGCTGAACCGCGGCAAGGAAAGCGTCTGCCTGGACATCAAGCAGCCGGACGACAAGGCGCTGCTGGCGGCGCTGCTCGCCAAGGCCGATGTCTTCATCCAGAACCTGGCACCCGGCGCCATGGCGCGCGCCGGCTTCGGCAGCGCGGAACTCCGCAAGAAGCATCCGCGGCTGATCACCGTCGATATCTCGGGCTATGGCGAGAGCGGCGACTATGCCTCGATGAAGGCCTATGACCTGCTGGTGCAGGCGGAAAGCGCGCTGGCCTCGATCACCGGGCATCCGGCCGGGCCGGGCCGCGTCGGCGTCTCGGTCTGCGACATCGCGACCGGCACCATGGCGCATGCCGCGGTGCTGGAGGCGCTGATCGAGCGCGGCATCACCGGCGAGGGCAAGGCGATCGGCATCTCGCTGTTCGATGCCATGGCCGACTGGATGAATGTCCCGCTGCTGTATTTCGAAGGCACCGGCAAGGCGCCGCAGCGGCTGGGGCTGGCGCATCCGTCGATCTGTCCCTATGGCGCCTTCGCCACCTCCGACGGGGCGCTGGTGCTGATCTCGATCCAGAACGAGCGGGAATGGCAGCAGTTCTGCACCGGCTTCCTGCAGGAGCCGGAGCTGCCGCAGCGCGAGGGGTTCCGCAGCAATGTCGAGCGCGTCGCGCACCGGGCACAGGTGGACGCGCATGTCGCCGCCACCTTCGCCACGCTGACGCGGGATGACTGCGCGCAGCGGCTGCGCGGCGCGAACATCGCCTATGGCTTCGTCAACGACCTGCCGGCGCTGGCAGCGCATCCGGCGCTGCGGCGGCTGGTGGTGCAGACGCCGAATGGCGAGGTGGCGATGGCCGCCCCCGCCGCGCGGCTGGACGGCGCGCCGCGGGCGTATGGCCCGGTGCCGGCGCTGGGCGCGCAGACCGAGGCGGTGCGGAAGGAATTCGCCGCCGGCTAGGGGAACAAGGAACAAGAAGATGGATTTTGCGGCGAGCGCGGAGCAGGACGCGCTGCGCGAGGCGATCGCGCGGCTGTGCCAGGGGTTCGGCGACGACTACTGGCTGGCGCGCGACACGGATGGGCGCTTCCCCGCGGAATTCCACCAGGCCTTGGCGAAGGATGGCTGGCTCGGCGTCTGCATGCCGCCGGAGCTCGGCGGCGCCGGGCTCGGCATCACCGAGGCGGCGATCATGATGCGGAGCATCGCCGAATCAGGGGCCGGGATGACCGGCGCCTCGGCCGTCCACATGAACATCTTCGGGCTGAACCCGGTCGTCGTCTTCGGCAATGACGAGCAGAAGGCGCGGATGCTGCCGCCGCTGATCGCCGGGCAGGAGCGCGCCTGCTTCGCGGTGACCGAGCCGAACACCGGGCTCGACACGACGCAGCTGCGCACCCGGGCGGAGAAGCG
The DNA here is from genome assembly GCF_037145735.1 of Roseomonas sp. USHLN139. Classification (NCBI taxonomy): domain Bacteria; kingdom Pseudomonadati; phylum Pseudomonadota; class Alphaproteobacteria; order Acetobacterales; family Roseomonadaceae; genus Roseomonas; species Roseomonas sp. USHLN139. The sequence continues at coordinate 93,736 of NZ_JBBCWY010000001.1, forward strand.
CGGCGACCGCTATGTCGTGCATGGGCAGAAGGTGTGGATCTCGACGGCGCAGGTCGCCGAGAAGGTGCTGCTGCTGGCGCGCACCACGCCGATCGAGGCCGTCCGGAAGAAGACCGAGGGGCTGAGCCTGTTCTACACCACGCTCGACCGGGCGAAGGTGCAGGTGCGCGAGATCCCGAAGATGGGCCGCAAGGCGGTCGATTCGAACGAGCTGTTCTTCGACGGGCTGGAGGTGCCGGAGGCCGACCGCATCGGCGAGGAGGGGCGCGGCTTCGACTATATCCTGCACGGGCTGAATCCCGAGCGGATCCTGATCGCGGCGGAGGCGGTGGGGTTGGGCTTCGTCGCGCTGCAGCGGGCGACGGCCTATGCCAAGGAGCGGCAGGTGTTCGGCCGGCCGATCGGGCAGAACCAGGCGATCCAGCATCCGCTGGCCGAGAGCTGGATGGAGCTGGAGGCGGCCTGGCTGATGGTGATGAAGGCGGCCTGGCGCTACGACCAGGGCCTGTCCTGCGGCGCCGAGGCGAATGCGGCGAAGTACCTGGCCGCCGAGGCCGGCTTCAAGGCCTGCACCCAGGCGGTGATGACGCATGGCGGCTTCGGCTATGCCCGCGAGTACCATGTCGAGCGCTATCTGCGCGAGGTGATGATCCCCCGCATCGCCCCCGTGAGCCCGCAGCTGGTGTTGTGTTTCATCGCCGAAAAAGTGCTCGGCCTGCCAAAATCCTACTGATGGCGGGGTCCGGGGGGACACTGTCCCCCCGGCGGGGGCCTGGGGGCGGCGCCCCCGGGGCTACCCCGCGTCCAGCTGCAGCCCCTCCTTTTTGAGGACTTCCCCCCACTTCTCCGTCTCCGCCCTGACGAAGGCCGCGTATTGTGCCGGCGTCCCATAGGAAGGAACGCCCCCCATCTCGGCGAATTTCCTCTGGGTCTCGGGCATGTCCAGCAGCACCTTGATCTCGGCGTTCAGCGCGTTGACGATGGCGTCGGGCGTGCCGGCCGGCAGGAAGGCGCCGAACCAGGAATTGACCTCGTAGCGGGAGAGCGCCGGCAGGGTCTCGCGCATGGCGGGCAGGTCGGGCAGCTGCGGGTTGCGCTCGGCGCTGGTGACGCCCAGCGCCCGGACGCGGCCGGCGCGGACCTGCTCGACGGCGCTGGTCAGGTTGTCGAAGCTGAACTGCACGTCGCCGGCGACCAGGGCGACCATGGCCGGGCCGGCGCCGCGGTAGTGGACGGCGGTGGCCTGGGTGCCGGTCAGCTGGTGGTACCAGACGGCGGAGAGATGCGGCGACTGCCCGAGGCCCGGGGTGCCGTAGCTCAGCTTGCCGGGGTTGGCGCGGAGATAGGCCAGAAATTCCTGCGGGGTGTGGACGGGCAGGGAGGGGTGCACCACCAGCACGTTGGGCCCGCGGATCATGTTGGAGACCGGCAGCAGCTGCTCGGCCTTGTAGGTCAGGTTGCGGAACAGCGAATAGGCGATGGCCTGCGGGCCGATATTGCCCAGCAGGATGGTGTGGCCGTCGGGGCGGGCGCGGGCGACCTCGGCGGTGCCCAGCGTGCCGCCGGCGCCGGACTTGTTGTCGACCACGGCGCTCTGGCCCCAGCGCTGGGTCAGGTGGGCGGCCAGCAGCCGGCCCATGATGTCGGTGGTGCCGGCGGCGGCGGCGGGGACGACGACGCGGACGGTCTGGGTCGGGCGCCAGCCTTCCTGACTTCCCTGGGCCGAGTTTCCCTGGGCGCGGGCGGCGAGCGGCAGGCCGAGGCCGGCGGCCAGGCCGGCGAGATGGCGGCGCGAGATGGTGGACATGCTGGCTCCCCTCGGATGATGGCCGCCTTCGGGCGGTCCGCTTGGTGCCGGGGAGTTGAGCCGATGCCGCGCCGGCTGTCATTCCAAAAAGGGAATGCTATTCCGTATTGCGGATATCTTCGCGCTTGTCGTCGCGGCGGGGAAACAGCGCCTTGCCGGTGAAGGCGGCGACGTCGCGCAATTCCTCGCCCAGGCGCGGGAAGATCTCCGGCGGGTGCTGGCCGGCGATGGTGATGCCGGACAGGCCGAAGCGCGGCTGGCCGTTCTGGTCCGGCACCAGGGCGGCGATGGTGATCAGGCCGCGGTAGAGCTGGCTGTTGTCCAGGCTCCAGCCGGTGCGGCGGCTTTCCTCGACATCGGCCAGATAGGCCTCGAAGCTGGGCGGCGACTGCCAGCGCAGCGCGGCGAAGCGGCGGCGCAGCTCGCCCACCGGCAGGTCGAGGGCGGCGGCGACGCAGCGGCCGACGGCGCCGACCAGCATCGGCAGGCGCAGCCCCTCGCGCATCTCGACGCGCACGGCGGTGTGGCTGTGGGCGCGGTCGATCAGGACGATGTGGCCGTCCTCGGTGACGCGCCACAGCACGATCAGCATGTCGTAGTTCAGCGCCAGCCGCTCCAGCTCGGGGCGGATCAGCTGGGCATGGCTGACGCCGATCAGCCCGGCGGCGAGCTCGGCGACGGCCAGGCCCAGCGTGTAGGTCTTGTCGCTGTCGCGGAAGGCGGCGAAGCGGGCGCGGGTCAGGGTGCGCAGGATGTTGAAGCAGGTGCTGGGGCTGATGCCGGTGCCGCGCGCGACGGCGGCGACGCCGAGCGGGCCGGTGGCGCCGGCCAGGTGCTGCAGGATGCGGATGGCGTGGATGACGGCGCCGACATCGCGCTGCGCGCCGGGATCCTTCTCGGGCGGCGAAGCGGAGGCCTGGGTGACGCTGTCCATTCGATATCCCGATTGATTTCCCGTATGCGGAATGTAGCCTGCCCGCAGCCAAGAAGGAAACGCCAGCATGAACGAGCCCTCCGCCACCCCGCGGCTGATCGAGGAACGCGACGGCGCCGTGCTGGTGCTGACGCTGGATTATGCGGCGCGCAGGAACGCGCTGGCGCCGGCGCTGCGCGGCGAGATGGCGCGGGTGCTGGACCGCGTCGAGGGCGATCGCGAGATCCGCGCCATCGTGGTGCAGGGGGCGGGCGGCACCTTCTGCTCGGGCGGCGACCTGTCGGGGATGGAGGTCGGCTCGGTGCTGGCGGGGCGCGAGCGGCTGCGCCCGGCGCATGCGGTGATCCGGCTGCTGGTGGCGGGCTCGAAGCCGGTGGTGGCGGCGGTCGAGGGCTGGGCGGCGGGCGCCGGCCTGTCGCTGGCCTGCGCCTGCGACACCGTGGTGGCGGCCGAGGATGCCCGCTTCATGGCCGCCTTCGGCAAGGTCGGGCTGATGGCCGATCTCGGCCTGGCGCATACCCTGCCGCGCCGCGTCGGCCATGCCCGCGCCCGCCAGATTCTGCTGTACGGCGAGCCGATCGATGCGGCGGAGGCGGCGCGCATCGGCCTGGTCGATGCGGTGGTGCCGAAGGGCCAGGCCTTCGCCGCCGCCATGGACAAGGCGCGCATCCTGGCCGCCCAGGCGCCGGCGGCGGTCGCCCTGACCAAGCAGATGCTGGCCGAGGGGCTGGACCGCGCGCTGGAGCAGGAGACGCATTACCAGTCGCTGCTGTTCCTGACCGCCGACCATGCCGAGGGCAAGGCCGCCTTCTTCGGCAAGCGGGCGGCACAGTTTACCGGAACATAAACCAGGCTCCCCCGCCGGCGGCGCGCCGGCGCGGCAAGACGCGGCGTCGCGGTCCGGCACGCCGCGCGGCGGGCGGAAAGCAAAGCGGCAGCATTGCCGTGTCGCGGCCATCCCTCTCGATGCTGTTTCATCCGGGGGCGCGGGAGCAGGCCCGCGCGTGACTGCCCCGCCCGCTGCCGCGACTTTGAGGCACCGCTCGCCGGGCCGCCAATACCGCCCATGGTAGAACCGTCCGGCCGGCCGGCAGAAGGCGCGTCGTGCGCTGTTTCCGGCACGGGGGGTTTTCGCGACCATGGCGACCATCATCGGCACGGGTCTGGCCAATGTGCTGACCGGCACCGCGCTGGACGACACGCTGCAGGGGCTCGGCGGCAACGACACCCTCGATGGCGGGCTGGGCGCCGATATCCTGTCGGGCGGCAGCGGCGACGACATCCTGATCGGCGGGCGCGGCGCCGACCTGCTGCATGGCGGCGCCGGCAATGACAGCTTCCGCTACCGCAGCCTGGCCGAGCTGCATCTCGACCGCATCATGGATTTCTCGCTGGGCGACCGGCTGGATCTCAGCGCGCTGGGGCTGAGCTTCATCGGCGAGCGCAGCTTCACCGGCGCCGGCATGGAGCTGCGCCTCGCCTATCTGGGTGGCAACACCCTGCTGCAGGTCGATGTCACCGGCTTCGGCGATGCCGAGCGCCAGCTCACCCTGTTCGGCATCCAGCGCCTGGTCGAGACGGAGAGCGGCTCCGGCATCCTGGTCGTGGCGGCGCCGCGGATCCTGGTCGGCACGGCGGCGGCCGATGTGCTGACCGGCGGCGCCGGGGATGACCGGCTGTCCGGCCTGGGCGGGGTCGACACGCTGGAGGGCGGCGCCGGCAATGACGTGCTGCAGGGCGGCGAGGGCAACGACCTGCTGGTCGGCGGTACCGGCGGCGACACGCTGCTGGGCGGGCCGGGCAACGACCTCTACCGCTACCGCGCCGCCAGCGAGTTCGACGGCGACCGGCTGGCCGATTTCGGCGAGGGCGACCGCATCGATTTCAGCGGGCTGGCCAGCCTGACCTGGATCGCCGACGAGGCCTTCAGCCGCACCCCGGGCGAGATGCGCCTGGAGGGCAAGTGGCTGCAGCTCGACCTGGATGGCGACGGCCAGGCCGATGCCCAGGCCTGGATCTCCGGCGGTGTTATGCTGGCCGAGACCGCCCCGGGCTCGCGCGTGCTGCAGCGGGCGACCGCCGTGGTGCTGACCGGGGCGGAGAGCGCCGAGACGCTGAATGGCGGCGGCGCCGCCGACCGGATCGACGCCGCCGGCGGCCATGACGTGGTGAACGGCCTGGCCGGCGACGACATGCTCTATGGCGGCGCCGGCAATGACGCGCTGAATGGCGGCAGCGGCCATGACTGGCTGGAAGGCGGGCTGGGCGACGACACGCTGACCGGCGGCAGCGGCAATGACCGGCTGATCGGCGGCAGCGGCAATGACGTGCTGATCGGCGGGCTCGGCGCCGACATCCTGCGCGGCGGCAGCGGCCGCGACATCTTCCGCTATGCCAGCGCGGCCGAGCTCGACGGCGACATCATCCGGGATTTCGAGGCGGGCGACCTGCTCAGCCTCTCGGGGCTGGGGCGCTACAGCTTCATCGGCCAGGACGGCTTCACCGGCGCCGGCCTGGAGATCCGCTTCGACGGCGGCACCCTGTCGGTCGATGTCGACGGCGACGGTCTGGCCGAGGCGCGCGCCGCCATCGACACCGGCGGCCGGCTGCTGGAAGGCCAGGTGGCCGGCTCGCTGACCCTGATCATCGCCCCCGACCGCGTGCTGAACGGCACATCCATCGCCAATACCCTGACCGGCGGCGCCGGCCAGGACACGCTCTCCGGGCTGGACGGCAACGACATCCTCAATGGCGGCGCCGGCAACGACCTGCTGCGCGGCGGCAATGGCAATGACACGCTGCGCGGCGGCAGCGGCAGCGACACGCTGGAAGGCGGGCTCGGCTACGACCTCTTCGTCATCGAGCCGGACCGCAGCCTCTTCAACACCGACAGCATCACCGATTTCAACAGCGCCGACACGCTGGACCTGACCGCCTTCTGGGCCCTCGCCTGGCTGGGCGACGGCCCGTTCAGCGGGGCGCGGCCGGAGGCGCGGCAGTTGCGCACCAGCCTCGGCCTGCGGGTCGAGATCGATGCCGATGGCGACGGAATGGCGGAGCAGGCGGTGCTGCTGGCCGGCGCCGGGGCGCTGCGCGAGACCGCCGCCGGCTCGCGCCTGCTGAAGCTCGCGACGCCGCGCACCCTGACCGGCGATGCCGGCGCCAATGTGCTGATCGGCGACGCCGCCGACGACGTGCTGGCGGGGCTCGACGGCAATGACACCCTGGTCGGCTGGGGCGGCAACGACCGGCTGGAGGGCGGCGCCGGCAGCGACACGCTGCGCGGCGAGACCGGCGATGACATCCTGATCGGCGGAGCCGACAACGACACGCTGATCGGCGGGCTGGGCCGCGACCTGCTGACCGGCGGCAGCGGCGCCGATATCTTCCGCTACCGCTCGGTCGCCGAGATCGGCCTGCTCGAGGACCGCATCACCGACCTGGCGCCGGAGGACCGCATCGACCTCTCGCCGATCGACGACCTGCGCTTCACCGAGGGCGGCTTCACCGGCCTCGCCGGGCAGGTGATCGTGCTGGATGCCTGGCAGGGCCGCGACCTCGGCTGGACCTTCCTGGCGATCGATGCGGATGGCGACGGCCAGGCCGATGCCGTGCTCTCGATGGACGGCGATTTCGCGCTGGAGGAGGCCACCGCCGGCACCGAGGTGCTGCGCCGCGTCGCCGAACTGGTGCTGCAGGGGGGCGCCGGCAATGACGCGCTGACCGGCCGCGCCGGGCGCGACACCCTCTCCGGCCTGGACGGCAACGACATGCTGAACGGCAATGCCGGCGACGATGTGCTGCGCGGCGGCGCCGGCAATGACACGCTGCTGGGCGGGCTGGGCCAGGACGTGCTGCAGGGCGACGACGGCAACGACACGCTGAATGGCGGCGAGGGCAATGACACGCTGCGCGGCGGCGCCGGCAACGACACGTTGATCGGCGGGCGGGGCGCCGACCTGCTGAGCGGCGGCGCCGGCAACGACATCTTCCGCTATCTCGCCGCCGCCGAGCTGGCCGGCGACAGCATCGCCGATTTCGCCGCCGGCGACCTGCTGGACCTGGCGGCGCTGGGGGCGCGCTTCCTGGGCGATGGCGCCTTCACCGCCGATGGCACGGCGCAACTGCGGAGCTGGCAGCTCGGCGTCACCTGGGTGGCGGTGGACAGCGACGGCGACGGCCGGGCCGATGCGACGCTCAGCCTGAGCGGCCTGATGACGCTGGAGGAGACCGCCAGCGGCACTGGCCTCTATCGCCGCGTCGCCGACCTGGTGCTGACCGGCACCGCCGCCGACGAGACGCTGCAGGGCCAGGCGGGCAACGACATCCTGGCCGGGGCGGCGGGCGACGACCTGCTGCTCGGCGCCGGCGGCAACGACATCCTCGATGGCGGCGCCGGCAACGACACGCTGAATGGCGGCCCCGGCAGCGACAGCCTGACCGGCGGCGCCGGCAATGACATCTTCCTCTGGAGCCGGGAGGAGCTGGAGGCCTCCTTCACCGACACCATCACCGATCTGGCGGTCGGCGACGGCATCGACCTCTCGGCGCTCGGCGGCCGCTTCATCGGCGCCACGGCCTTCTCCGCCGCCGGCGAGGCGGAGATCCGCCAGAATGGCGCCAGCCTGCTGGTCGACTGGAACGGCGACGGCTTCACCGATGGCGCCATCCAGGTGACCGGCCTGGCCGGGCTGCTGGAGGAGACCGCGCCCGGCCTGTTGCAGCTGCCCGCGGCGCTGAACCTGGTGGGCACCGAGGCCGCCGACCTGCTGACCGGCCGCGGCAATGCCGACACGATCAGCGGGCTGGCGGGCAACGACATCCTGGCCGGCGGTGGCGGCGATGACCTGCTGCTCGGCGGCACCGGCAACGACATGCTGCTGGGCGGCGAGGGCAACGACCGGCTGGTGGGCGGCGCCGGCACCGATACCCTGACCGGCGGGGCGGGCAATGACCGCTTCATCTTCAGCGAGGGCGATGTCGGGCGCGGCAGCGCGCGCGACGTCATCACCGACTTCAACGCCGCCGCCTATGCCGACCAGCTCGACCTGTCCGGCATCGATGCCGACCTGACCACGCCGGGCGACCAGGCCTTCATCCTGTCGCCCACCGGCAGCATCACCGCGGCCGGGCAGCTGGTCTTCGGCGATGGCATTCTCTACGGCAATGTCGATGCCGATCTCGCGCCGGATTTCGAGATCGCGCTGACCGGGGTGACCAGCCTGGCCAGCTATAATTTCTGGGCGCTCTAGAATTCTGTTGGATCGCGCGATTCAGGCTTTTCGGTGATTCCACCTCAAGCCATCGCGCTCTAGTCCGCGCTTGGAATGCGGCGGGGGGCGGGCTAAGCCTGCGCCCATGCGGATCCTGCACACCGCGGACTGGCATCTGGGCCGTTCGCTGCATGGCCAGCCCTTCCTGCCCGAGCAGGAATGGCTGCTGACCGGGCCTTTCCTGGAGATGCTGCGGCAGACCCGCCCCGACCTGCTGCTGCTGGCCGGCGATGTCTATGACCGCGCCAGCCCGCCCGCCGCGGCGGTCGAGCTGCTGGGCGCGGTGCTGGACGAGATCGTCCGGGGCCTCGGCATCCCGGTGGCGCTGATCGCCGGCAATCATGACGATGCCCGCCGCCTGGGCTTCGCCGCGCCGCTGCTGGGCGCGGCCGGGCTGCATATCGCCGGCTCTGCGCAGGGCCGCCTGATCCGCTTCGAGGACCGGCACGGGCCGCTGCAGATCCTGGCCGCCGACTATGCCTCGCCGGAGCAGCTGGCCGGCCATTTCCCGGAGGCCGGCATTACCGACCACGAGGCCGGCTTCGCCGCGGTGATGGGCCATCTGCGCGGGCTGCGCGATCCCTCGGCGCGCGCCATCGTCATGGCGCATGGCTTCGTCCAGGGCGGGCTCGAATCCGACAGCGAGCGGCTGCTGCAGGTGGGCGGCAGCGGTGCCGTCTCGGCGGCGCATCTGGAAGGCTTCGACTATGTCGCGCTCGGCCATCTGCACCGGCCGCAATCCATGGCGGGCGGCCGCATCCGCTATTCGGGCTCGCCGCTGGCCTATTCCTTCTCGGAAGCCGGGCAGCAGAAATCCGCCACCCTGCTGGAGATCGACGCCACCGGCGCGGTGACACTGACAGAAGTCCCGCTGCCGGCGCGGCGCCCGCTGCGCCTGGCCAGCGGCAGCCTGGCCGAGATCCTGGCCTCCGCCGGCGGCCCCGGCCGCGAGGACTGGCTGCAGGTCACCCTGACCGACCGCCCCTTCGACGCCATGGCCCGGCTGCGCGAGGTGTTTCCGAATGTCCTCGACCTGCGCTTCCAGTCACGCGCCCTGGCCGCCGCGACGCCGCTGACCCGCGCCGGCGCCCGGCACGGCCCGCTCGAGGTGCTCGACGCCTTCTGGCAGGCGGTGCGCGGCGAGGCCCTGCCGCCGGCCGCCCGCCCGCCCGCCATCGCCGCCATCACCGGGCTGGGGGAGGAAGGCTGATGCGCCCGCTCGTCCTCCGCCTTGCCGCCTTCGGCGCCTATGCCGGCGAGCAGGAATTCGACTTCTCCGTCCTCGGCCAGCAGCGGCTGTTCCTGATCCACGGGCCCACCGGCGCCGGCAAGACGACGCTGCTGGACGCGCTCTGCTTTGCCTTCTTCGGCCAGAGCAGCGGCGACGAGCGCGAGGCCGGCCATCTGCGCAGCCATCACGCCGCGCCCGCGCAGCCAACCTGGGTCGAGCTCGACTTCGCGCTCGGCGAGACCCGCTACCGGATCCGCCGCGCGCCGAAGCAGGAGGCGCCGGGGCGCGGCGGCAAGCTGGTCCAGCGCGGCGGCGAGGCGGTGCTGTGGCGCCTGCCGGAAGCCGGCCCGCCGCTGGTCATCGCCGACCAGGTGCCGCGCGTCGCCGAGCAGGTGGAGGCGCTGCTCGGCTACCGCGTCGAGGAGTTCCGCCAGGTCGTGCTGCTGCCGCAGGGCCGCTTCCGCGAGCTGCTGACCGCGCCGCCCGGCGACCGCCAGCGGATTCTTGCAAGCCTGTTCCGCACGCAGCTCTACGCGCGGCTGGAAGAGGCGCTGGCCTTGCAGGCGAAATCCGCCCTGGCCGCCGCGCAGCAGGCCGAGCAGCACCGCCGCAGCCTGCTGGGCGAGGCCGGCGCGGCCTCGCCGGAGGAGGCCGCCGCCGCGCTGGAGGGGCTGCAGGCCGAGGTCGCCCGGGCCGCCACCGCCGCCGGCGAGGCCGAGGCCGCCGCCACCGCCGCGCAAGCCGCCCTGGAAGCCGGCCGCCGCGCCGCCGAGCGCCATGCCGAGGCCCGCCGCGCCACGGAAGCCCTGGCCGCGCTGCAGGCGCAGGCGGCCGGCATGGCGGCGAAGCGCGACGAGGCCGCCGCCGCCGAGCGCGCCCTGGCCACCGCGCCGCAGTCCGCGACCCTCGCCGCCGCCGACGAGGCCGCGCGCGAGACCGCCGAGGCCGCGACCCGCGCCGCCAGCGCCGAGGCCGCCGCCCGCACCCGGCGGGAGCAGGCGGCCCTCGCCCAGGCCGAGGCCGCGCCAGGTCGCGCCGAGGCCGCCACGCTGCGCCAGGGCGTCGCCGCGCTCGCCGAGGCGCAGCGCGCCGCCGAGGCCCTGGCCGCGCTGGAGAACAGCGCCGCCGAGGCCGCCCGCCGCCTCGCCGCCGCCGGCGCCACCCGCGCGACGGCGGCGCTGACGGAAACCCGCCGACGCGAGGCCCGAATCGCCGCCGAAGCCGCCCAGCACGCCGCCGCCGCCGCCGCGCAGCAGCGCCCCGGCCTGCAGGCGGCGCGCGACCATGCCGCCGGTCAGGCGAAGGACGCCGCCGCCCTGGCCGCCCTGGGACCGGAGATCACCCGCCAGGAAGCTGCCCTGGCCAAGGCGACCGCCGCCGAGGCCACGGCGCGCGCCGTCCTGGAAGAAGCCCGCACCGCCCGGCAGCAGGCGGAGCGCGCCGCGCTGGCGGCCGCCGCCGCGCATTGGTCGGCCCGGCTGCGCCCCGGCGAGGCCTGCCCGGTCTGCGGCGCGCTCGACCATCCGGCCCCGGCCGCGGCGCCGGCGGGCGCGCCCGCCGATCCCGAGACCGCGCGGGCCGCCGAGGAAGACGCGGCGACGGCGCTGGCCGATCGCCAGCGCGCCCTGTCCCAGGCGGAACAGGCGCTGTCGCGCAGCCGCGACCGCGCCGCCGACCTGCGCCAGCGCCTGCCCGAGGGGTTCTCCGCGACCGCCGCCACCGCCGCGGCGCGCGAGGCCGACGCCGCCCTCGCCGTCGCCGAGGCCCTGGCGCAGCAGGCCCCCGCCACCGCCCGCGCGCTGGCGCAAGCCGAATCCGCGCTGGCCGCGGCGGTGGCGGAGCTGGCCACGGCCGATGCCGCCCTGGCCGCGGCGACGACCGAAGAGGCAGAGGCCCGGCACGAGGCCGCCGCGCGCCGCCGCCAGATCCCCGAGGAGGCCCGCGACCCGGCGATCCTGGCCCGGCGCCTGCATCAGGCCGAGACCGCCATCGCCGCCCTCGAGGACCGGATCCGCGCCGCCGAGCGCGAGGATTCTGCCGCCGAGGCCGCGCTGCAGGCGGCGATCCAGGCCGCCAGCGAGGCCGCCGGCCGTGCCGCCGACGCCGCCGCCCGGCGCCAGGCCGCCATCGCCGCGCTGGAGGCGGCCGCCCACGCCGCCGGCTTCGCCGATGCCGCCGCCGCCCGTGCCGCGCAGCGCGCCCCCGCCATGTTGGCTGCGCTGAAGGAGGATGTGGAAACATTCGGCCGCGCGCTGCACCAGGCGGAGCTCGCCGCCGCCCGCGCCACGGCCGAAATCGCCGGCCAGGCGCCGCCCGCGATCGAGGCGCTGACCGCCGCCGAGGCCGCGGCGCGGGACGCGCTGCGCCAGGCGCGCGACGCCGCCGGGCGCCTGGCCGAGCGGCTGGCCGCCACCGCGCAGCGCCTGCAGAACATCCGCGCGGCGGAGGCGGCGCTGGACGCCGCCCGCGCCGCGCATCTGCTGGTCAGCGACCTGGCCGAGACCGCCCGCGGCAAGAACGACCGCAAGCTGTCGCTGCAGGGCTTCGTGCTGGCCGGGCTGCTGGACGAGGCGCTGTCGGCCGCCAACCAGCGGCTGCAGGCGATGCTGGGCGGCCGCTTCAGCCTGCGCCGGCGGGAGGAGCCGGGCCGCGCCATCGGCCTGGACATCGAGGTGCTGGACGAATGGACCGGCCAGCCGCGCCCGGCCGCGACGCTGTCCGGCGGCGAGGGCTTCTGCGCCGCGCTGGCGCTGGCGCTGGGCCTGGCCGACACGGTGCAGGCGCATGCCGGCGCCCGGCGGATCGACGCGCTGTTCATCGACGAGGGCTTCGGCACGCTGGACGAGGAGGCGCTGGACCGCGCCATGGACATCCTGGCCAGCCTGCCCGCCGGCGACCGGCTGGTCGGCATCATCAGCCATGTGGCGGAGCTGCGCGCCCGCATCCCCGCCCGCCTGGAGGTCATCCCCGGCCCGCGCGGCAGCCGCGCCCGCTTCGTCACCGGCTGAATGTTCGCGGCCCGCCATCCCTGGCTGGCCGCCTATGCCGCCACCACCTACCGCGCCCTGTGGCGGGGGCGGGTGGCGGCGGTCCGGCTCGGCCGGCGCGGGCCGGCATGGGCGGGGCAGGGGGCCTTCGTCACCGCCTGGAACCCGCGCTCGGCGCCGCTGTCGCCGGCCGCCAATCGCCGCGCCCAGGCCCGGCTGCGCGCCCTGCTGCGCGGCCAAAGGCTGCGCGTCGCCGAGGGCCTCGGCCAGCCGGATGACGGCCATCCCGGCGAGCCGATGCTGCTGGCCTTCCCGCTGCGGCCGGCGCGGGCGGCGCGGATCGGCCGCGCCTTCCGGCAGAATGCCGTGCTGCTGGTGGCGCCGCGGCGGCCGGCCCGGCTGCTCTGGCTGCGCTGAGCCGGGCATGGCGCAGGATTCATGACGATCCGGTTGCGGCCGGGGCGCGGGTGACGAAGAATGGCCGGGTCGTAGAGAAGCCCTGCCGATGTGCCGTTTCCTCGCCTATCGCGGCGACCCGATCTTCCTGTCCGACATGGTCTGCGCGCCGGCGCATTCGCTGATCCACCAGTCGATGCATGCCGATGAGGGCAAGACCGTCACCAATGGCGACGGCTTCGGCCTCGGCTGGTATGGCGAGCGGGAGGAGCCCGGCCTCTACCGCGAGATCCGCCCGGCCTGGTCGGACGAGAACCTGCGCTCGCTCTGCAGCCAGGTGCGCTCGCGGCTGTTCTTCGCGCATGTGCGGGCTTCCACCGGCACCTCGACGACGCGGGCCAATTGCCACCCCTTCGCGCATGGCCGGCAACTGTTCATGCACAATGGCCAGGTCGGCGACTATGCCCTGATCAAGCGCCGCATCGAGGCGCTGATCCCCGACGCGCTCTATACCCACCGCCAGGGCACCGGCGACACCGAGGCGCTGTTCCTCGCCGCCCTGGCCGAGGGGCTGGCGGAAGATCCGGTGGGCGCCATGGCCCGCACCCTGGGCCGCGTGCTGGGGCTGATGGCCGAGGCCGGCACCCGCCAGCCGCTGCGCTTCGCCGCGGCGCAGAGCGACGGCGAGACGCTGACCTGCTTCCGCTGGTCCTCCGACAGCCGGCCGCCCTCGCTCTACTGGCGGCAGGGCAGCTGCGGCGTGATGGTGGTCTCCGAGCCGGTCGACGAACGCGGGGCGGGGTGGCAGCTGATCCCCCCCAATGCGGTGCTGGTGGCGAAGCCGGACGCGGCGGTGGAGATCCGGCCGTTCGGCGTCGAGGTTGGGAAGGCTTTGGCAGCGTAAAACAGAGGCAGGCCAGGGGAATGAATTCCCCTGGACCCCTTCTTTTTTCTGTTCACCGGCCGTTTGAACACCAGCGCGCAACCACCGGCGACACCAGGGCCTCGCGGCGGGACGCCATCATGCAAAAACAGCGCGCCCTCACAGGTCGCGCTGCCGATGGGCCGTTTCACGTACTGTGTCCACCTGGACACGGCAGTCACCGCAGAAAAGAAAGGGGGTCCAGGGGGAATTCATTCCCCCTGGCCTTCAATCTGTCTTCTCTTACATCCCGCCGATGTAGTTAGGCCCGCCCGCGCCTTCCGGCGTGCACCAGTCGATGTTCTGCGTCGGGTCCTTGATGTCGCAGGTCTTGCAGTGGACGCAGTTCTGCGCGTTGATCACCAGGCGTGGCGCGCCTTCCTCGACGCCCACCGCCTCATAGACCCCGGCCGGGCAGTAGCGGCTTTCCGGCGAGCGGTAGGTGTCCCAGTTGACGCCCTTCCACTTCGACGGGTCCTTCAGCTTGAGGTGGGCCGGCTGGTCTTCCTCGTGGTTGGTGTTCGACAGGAACACCGAGGACAGCCGGTCGAAGGTCAGCTTTCCATCCGGCTTGGGGTAGGCGATCTTCGGGCTCTGCTCGGCCGGCCTGGTCGCGCGGTGGTCGGCATGGTGGGCCAGGGTCCAGGGCGCCTTGCCGCGGAAGACGTAGGTCTCCAGCGCCGCGTTGACCATGCCGCCGTAGAAGCCCCATTTGGCGAAGCCCGGGCGGATGTTGCGCACCCCCTGCAGCTCCGACCAGACCCAGCTGTTCTTCAGCGCCTCGGGATAGGCGTCCAGCACCGGGCTGGCGGCCTCCGACTTCAGCGCCTCGGCCAGGGCCTCGGCCGCCAGCATGCCGGACTTCATCGCGGTATGGGTGCCCTTGATCTTCGGCACGTTCAGGAAGCCCGCGGTGTCGCCGATCAGCGCGCCGCCGGGGAAGACCAGCTTCGGGATCGACTGGAAGCCGCCCTCGTTCAGCGCGCGGGCGCCATAGGCGATGCGCTTGCCGCCCTCCAGGATCTTGCGGATCTCCGGATGCGTCTTGAAGCGCTGCATCTCGTCGAAGGGCGACAGCCAGGTGTTGGGATAGTCCAGCCCGACCACCATGCCGATCGAGACCAGGTTCTCGCCCAGCATGTAGATCCAGGTGCCGCCATAGGTGTCGGTGGTCAGCGGCCAGCCGGTGGTGTGCCAGATCTTGCCCGGCACGTGGCGCTCCTTGGGGATCTCCCACAGCTCCTTGATGCCGAGGCCGTAGGTCTGCGGCTGCACGCCCTCGCGCAGGTTGTAGAGCGCCTCGAGCTTCTTGGTCAGCGAGCCGCGGCAGCCCTCGCCGAACAGGGTGTAGCGGGCGCGCAGCTCCATGCCGGGCTGGTAGTTCGGGCCTTCCTCGCCCTCGCGGGTGATGCCCATGACGCCGGCGACGACGCCCTTGACCACGCCCTCCTCGATGATCGTCTCGGAGGCGGCGAAGCCCGGATAGATCTCGATGCCCAGCGCCTCGGCCTTGGCGCCGAGCCAGCGGCAGACATTGCCCAGGCTGACCACGTAATTGCCATGGTTGTGCATCTGCGGCGGCGTCGGCAGCCGATAGGCCTTGGTCTCGGTCAGGTAGAGGAAGGCGTCCTCGCTGGCCGGCGTCGCCAGGCCCGGCGGATCGTCGCGCCAGTCGGGGATCAGCTCGTCCAGCGCCCGCGGCTCCAGCACCGCGCCGGACAGGATATGGGCGCCGACCTCGCTGCCCTTCTCCACCACGCAGACCGAGGCGTCGGGGGAGAGCTGTTTCAGCCGGATCGCCGCGGCCAGGCCGGCAGGGCCGGCGCCGACGATCAGGACGTCGAATTCCATGCTCTCGCGTTCAGACACCTTGCCATTCTCCCTTGGTCCCGCTGGATTGCCTTAGCCCGATCGCGGGTTGCGCGGAACCCCGCGGCGGCGCGATATGCCCGTGTATGAACGCCGCTTCCTCCGATCCGACCGACGCCGCCGTGAGCGCGGCCGAGCTGCTGGCGGCGCTGCGGCTGCAGCTCGACTGGGGCGCCGACGAGGCGCTGGGCGAGGTGCCGGTCGACCGGCTGGCGCTGCGTGCCGCGCCCACCCCGCTGCCCGCCGCTGCCTCGCCCGCCGCCGCCTCGCCCGCCGCTGCCCCGGCCGCGTCGCCGGCCCTTGGCGCGGAACGCGGCGCGGAGCCGGCGCCGCGCGCGCCGCTGAAGCGTCCCGCGGCGGTGCTGCCGCTGGCCCGCGCGGTGACCACGCCGGCGGCGGAGGGCGCCGCCGCGCTCGCCGCCGGCGCGCAGAGCCTGGAGGCGCTGCGCGAGGCGATCGCCAGCATCGAATCGCCGCTGCGCGACACCGCGACCAACCTGGTCTTCGGCGAGGGCGAGCCTGGGGCCGGGCTGATGTTCGTGGGCGAGGCGCCGGGCGGCGACGAGGACCGGCTGGGCCGGCCCTTCGTCGGCGTCTCCGGCCAGCTGCTGGACCGGATGCTGGCCAGCATCGGGCTGGACCGGACCAATCCGGCGCCGGGCCAGGGCTTCTATATCACCAATATCCTGCCCTGGCGGCCGCCGGGGAACCGGACGCCGACGGATGCCGAGATCAGCCAGTTCCTGCCGCTGGTGCTGCGGCATATCGAGCTGGTGAAGCCGCGCCACGTGGTGATGCTGGGCGGCACCTCGGCCAAGGCGCTGCTGCGGGCGAAAGAGGGCATCACCCGGCTGCGCGGCCGCTGGCACCGGCTGGCCGTGGGCGAGGCCGAGCTGCCGGCGCTGCCGACGCTGCACCCCGCCTATCTGCTGCGCAACCCGGCGGCGAAGCGCGAGGCCTGGGCCGATCTGCTGCTGTTGCGGCGCAGCATCGACTCGGAAAATGTGAATAAGTCGACGCCAGAATAAACAGAATTTGATGAAACCTACGGCCCCAAGCTGCTGGATTTCCTAAAGGACGTCTCATTCGGTGAGATTTGTCCCGACATCAGGCATTGCCCCCCCGGCACCGGGCCGTTAACGCCATCCCTGCCATGCGAGCGTTCTGCACCATGGCCCTGCGTCCGCGCCTCCTGGCCTTTGGCCTGGGCTGCGCGGCGTCGCTTGTGGGGGGGGCTCAGGTCACCGCCCAGGCGCAACGGGCCGGAGAGACCGCCCCCCTTGAGCGGGCTATGATGAGCGTCCCGAACCCCACCCTGTCCGCAGGCGTGGCGGGACTACCGCAACCCCTTGCCCCTTCCGACGCGGCGCGGCTGTCGCGCGTCTTCGCCCTGCAGAAGCAGGGCGACTTCGCCGCGGCCCAGGCCGAGGCCGAGCGTCTGGAGGACCGGCGGCTGATGGGCCATGTGCTGGCCGATCGCTGGCGCCGGGCCGGCGCGCCGGAGCCTTCGGTGCCCGAGCTCTATGCCTGGCTCGCCGAATATGCCGACCATCCGGACGCGGCCTATCTGCACAGCGTGCTGCGCCGCCGCCTGCCGCGCAACGCGCCGCATCCGCCGGCCCCGCCCGACGAGTTCCTGGCCCCCGAGGCCGAGGCGGTGCCGGAGGAGCGCGAGCCGCCCAACCGCGCCGTCAGCCGTGACGCGCGGCTGGACCGCACGGTGCGCTCGGCCGCCGGCGATGGCGATGCCGAGGGCGCGCTGGCCGCGGTCAGCCGCGGCGCCAGCGGCAGCTATGCCGCGCTGCTGCGCGCCGAGGTGGCGCTCGCTTTGTTCCAGAAGGGCCGCGACGAGGAAGGCTACCGCATCGCCGCCGAGGCGGCGCGTGCCCAGCCCGGCCTGGCCTATCCCGCCTTCGTCGCCGGCCTCTCGGCCTGGGGCATGGGCAAGGCCGACCTGGCGCTCGCCCAGTTCGAGGCGGCGGCGCGGGCCGACAGCGCCGCCCCGGCGCTGCGCGCGGCGGCCGCCTTCTGGACCGCGCGGGCGGCGATCCGCACCCGCCGGCCGCAATTGTATGTGCCCTGGATGCTGCAGGCGGCGCAGGAGCCGCGCGCCTTCTACGGCATGATCGCCCGGCGCATCCTGGGCCTCGCCCCCGGCTTCGCCTGGGAGCGCGAGGTGGCCGGCGAGGCCGAGGGCGCGGCGCTGGCCGAGACCGCCTCGGGCTGGCGGGCGCTGGCGCTGCTGCAGATCGGCCAGGGCGAGCGGGCCGAATCCGAGCTGCGCCGGCTCTGGCCGGTGGCGCAGGGCAATCCGGGCCTGTCGCGCGCCATGCTGGCGGTGGCCAGCCAGGCCGGCATGACCGAGCTGGCGGCGCAGGTCGCGGCCCTGGCCCAGACCAGCGACGGCCGGCCGCGCGACTATGACCGCTTCCCGCTGCCGCGGCTGGAGCCGCTGACCGGCTTCCGCGTCGACCCGGCGCTGCTCTACGGCCTAGCGCTGCAGGAGAGCCGCTTCGACGCCCGCGCCGTCTCGCCGGCCGGCGCCCGCGGGCTGATGCAGATCATGCCGGCGACGGCAGCCTATATCGCCAAGGAATCCGGGCTGCGCGGCGGGGCGGCCGGCCGGCTGCACGATCCGGCCTTCTCGATGGAGCTGGCGCAGCGCTACCTGCACCTGCTGACCTCGCGCGAGGTGGTCGATGGCGACCTGATCCGCATGCTGGCGGCCTACAACAACGGCCCCGGCAATGTCGGGCGCTGGGCGCCCAATGTGCGGCACCAGGACGATCCCTTCCTGTTCGTCGAATCGATCCCGGTCGGCGAGACGCGGGTCTTCGTGCAGCGCGTGCTGACCTATTCCTGGATCTATGCCAGCCGGCTGGGCCTGCCCTCGCCCAGCCTGGACGCGCTGGCGGCGGGCAATTTCCCGCGCTTCGGCAACCAGGTGCTGGAAGTGGCCGAGCAGCCGGCCGCGCGGCTGCGCTGAGCGGCGGCCGGGGCTTGCCGCCCCGGCCTCCCGCCCCCGCCTTCCGCCCTGGCCTCCCGCGCCCGCGGCGAGCGGTCGCCGTAAGGGCTTCATTCTCTTTTCCTGGCCCAACCTGTCAAAAAAGACCGCTGTTGCGCGGTTGTGCGGCGCATGCCATCCGGGCCCCGGCGCTGGTCGCGCCGGGTGGTCCGGCCGGGCCGGTCGTGCGATGCCGTGTCGCCGCGCCGCCGCCTCTCTCCGGCCAGGATGGTCCCCCGCATGGTCCAGTTCGCCGCCGCCCGCCGGGTCAGCCTCGCCACGCTGATCGTCGCCGCCACCCTGCTGCTGATCTTCACCGCCGGCGGCCTGGCCGCCTGGCGCGTGCTGGAGGACGGGCGGCAGCAGCGCCTGGCGGTCGATTCCAGCCAGCAGACCACCCGGAGCCTGCTGGAGCTGCGCAATGCCACCTACGATACCCTGGTGCAGCGCAACCTGGTGCTGTCCGGCCCGGGCGGAGAGGCGCCCCGCCAGGCCTTCGAGGCGGCGGTGGAGCAGTTGCGGCAGCGTCAGGCGGCGCTGGCGAAGATGGTGGCGGCGGACGACCCGCTGGCCGGGTCGGCGGCGGTCCTGGCGCGGGGGCTGGAGGTGCTGACCGACCGGCTGCGGCAGACCCTGCAGCTGTCCGGCACCGAGGTGAACCTGCCGCTGCTGCTGCGCGAGGCCAGCCGCGAGCGCGTCCGCCTGACCAGCCTGATCGACGAGATGATCGACCGGGAACAGACCGAGCTGGCCCGGTTCAACCAGGGCTATCTGCACCGGGTCGAGCAGCTGCGCGCCGTCTTCATGCTGCTGCTGCTGAGCGCGGCGATCCTGGCGATCGCCGCGGTCTGGGGGCTGCACCGCCACCTGTCGGCCTCCGCCCTCCGCTATGCCGAGCTGGAAGCCACCAAGCAGGCGACGGACGCCGCCAATGCGGCGCTGGCCGAGAGCCGTGGCCGGCTGCAATCCATCCTCGACCATGCCCGCGACGCCATCCTGCTGGTCGATGCCGAGGAGCGGGTGCAGGTCGCCAACCTGGCCGCCTCCGGGCAGTTCCAGCTGCCCCCGGACGAACTGGCCGGCAGCCGCATCCGCGCGCTGATCCCCGGCTTCGGCGTGCGCGAGGGCGAGGTGCAGGCGCGCCGCGCCGATGGCAGCCTGTTCCCGGCCGAGCTCTCGGTCGGCCGCTACGCCGAGGGCAGCGCCGTCTGCGTGCTGCGCGACGTCACCGAGCGGCACCGGCTGGACGCGCTGAAGAGCGAATTCGTCTCCACCGTCAGCCATGAGCTGCGCACGCCGCTGACCTCGATCCGCGCCTCGCTCGGCCTGGTGATGGGCGGCGTGGTCGGCCAGCTGCCGCCCCAGGCGCGCGACCTGCTCGACATCGCCCACAAGAATTCCGAGCGGCTGGTGCTGCTGGTCAACGACATCCTCGACATCGAGAAGATCGGCAGCGGCCGGCTCGACTTCCAGCGGGAGCGGACCTCGGCGCGCCAGCTGCTGGCGCAGGCGGTCGCCGCCAACCGCGCCTATGGCAGCCAGTTCGGCGTCGAGTTCCTGCTGGAGGAGGAAGGGCCGGACGCGCAGATCTATGCCGATGTGCAGCGCATCCAGCAGGTGCTGGCGAATTTGCTGTCCAACGCGGCGAAGTTCTCGCCGCGCGACGGCAAGGTGGTGGTCGGCCTGGCCGTCGATGCCGGCAACGTCACCTTCAGCGTGCGCGATTTCGGCCGCGGCATCCCGGAGGCGTTCCGCGGCCGCATCTTCCAGCGCTTCGCCCAGGCGGATTCCTCCGACGCGCGGCAGAAGGGCGGCACCGGGCTGGGGTTGTCGATCAGCAAGGCGATCATCGAGCACCATGCCGGCACGATCGGCTTCGAGGATGCCGAGGGCGGCGGCACCCGCTTCTTCTTCTCGCTGCCGCGGCTGGTCGACCGCAGCGTGCCGCCGCCGCTCTCCGGCGCGCCGGGCCGCCGCCGCCGCGCCCTGGTGGTCGAGGACGATCCCGATGTCGGCCCGCTGCTGCAGCGGATGCTGAGCCAGTATGGCTGGGACAGCGAGCTGGCGCGCGATGCGGCGGAGGCGATGGATTGGCTCGACCGCGGCCGGTTCGACGCCATGACCCTGGACCTGATGCTGCCGGACGAGGACGGGCTGTCGCTGTTCCGCCGCCTGCGCCGGCGCGAGGATGGCCGCGCCCTGCCGGTGGTGGTGGTCTCGGCCATCGCCGAGCAGGGGCGGCAGGTGCTGAACGGCGATGCGGTCGGCGTCGTCGACTGGCTGGACAAGCCGGTCGATCCCGCCCGGCTGCGCGCCGCGCTGCGCCACGCGCTGCAGCATCACGGCGGCCCGGCCAGCATCCTGCATGTCGAGGATGATGCCGACATCACCCGCGTCGTCTCCGCCGTGATGGGCGACGCGGCACGGATGGTGCCGGCCGGCAGCCTCGCCGAGGCGCGCGCCGCGCTGGCCCAGCCCGAGCCCTTCGCGCTGGTGATCATCGATGTCGGCCTGCCCGATGGCAGTGGCCTCGACCTGCTGCAGGACATCCGGGCGCTGCAGCCGCCGCCGCCGGTGCTGATCTTCTCCGCCAGCGACATGGATGCCAGCACCACGCGCAGCGTCGCCGCCTCCCTGGTGAAGAGCCGCACCGACAACCGCGCCCTGCAGGGCACCATCCTGAACCTGATCGAGGGCGCACCCTCGGTCCCCGCGACCGAGGCCTGATCCGCCATGACCGAGCCGCTGACCCGCATCCTCTATGTCGAGGACGATGACGACGTGCGCCGCCTGGCCGCGCTGACCCTGCAGGCGATCGGCGGCTTCACCGTCGAGGCCTGCGCCTCCGGGGCCGAGGCGCTGCAGAAGGCGGCCGGCTTCGCGCCGCAGCTGCTGCTGCTCGACGTCATGATGCCGGGCATGGACGGGCCGACCACGCTGGAGCGGCTGCGCCTGCTCGAGGCGACGCGGGCCACCCCGGCCATCTTCATGACCGCCAAGGTGCAGCCGCAGGAGGTGGCGCGCTACCGGGCGCTCGGCAGCATCGACGTCATCTCCAAGCCCTTCGACCCGATGAGCCTCTCCGCCCAGGTGCAGGACATCTGGAGCCGCCGGGATGGTTGAGGCGGCTGGCGGGGCCGGCGCGCTCGAGATGCGCGACGCGCTGCGCCGGCTGCGGGCGGAGGGGGTGCAGCGGCTGGGCGAGCGGGTGCGCGCCCTCGAGGCCGGCTGGAGCGCGCTGCAGGCCCGCCGCCCGCCCTGGGACGCGGCGGCGCAGGCGGCGGTGGGGGAGCTCGCCGCCTCCGTCCACCGGCTGGCCGGCGCCGGCGGTACCTTCGGCTTCCCGGCGCTGTCGGCGGCCGCGGCGCCGCTCGAGCTGATCCTGCTCGGCCTGCGCGACGAGGCGGGCCCGAATCCCGCCCATCTGCGCCAGGCGACGCTGCTGATCGGCGCCGTCGCCGCCGCCTGGGAAGCCGGGCCGGACGGCCGGGACAGCGCCGCCGGCCCGGTCGCCGCCCGCCACCCCGGCGAGGCCGCCGACCCGGTCTTCCTCTTCGCCGAGCCCCGCGAGCGGGCGATGCTCTCCGCCGTCATCGCCAATCTCGGCTATGCGGTGACCCGGCTGCCGGAGGCGGGGGAGGACCCCGCCGCCGGGGCGCCGCCGCGCATCGCCGCGGCCGTGGTGGATGATGCACTGCCCGGCGCGCTGGCGCTCTGCCGCCAGCTGGCCGACCGCGCGCCGCTGGTGCTGCTGGCCGGCGAGAGCGGCTTCGAGGCCCGGCTGCGGGCCGCCCGCGCCGGCGTCGAGGCGGTGGTGCCAAAGCCGCTCGACGTCAACGAGCTGGCCGACTGGCTGGACCATTTCGCCGGCAGCCGCGCCGAGGCCGCGCTGTCGATCCTGGTGGTCGATGACGACGCCCTGCTGGCCGAGGCCTATGCGCTGGCGCTGCGCCAGGCGGGGATGCAGGCCACCGCCCTGTCCGACCCGGCCCGGGCGCTCGCCGCCATCGCCGCCGCGGCACCGGACCTGGTGCTGATGGACATGCAGATGCCCGAGACCGACGGCATCGAGATGGCCCGGCTGATCCGCCAGACCCGCCGCAACCTGTCGCTGCCGATCCTCTTCCTCTCGGCCGAGCAGGACCCGCAGAAGCAGATGCTGGCGCGCCGCCTGGGCGGCGACGACTTCATCCCGAAGCCGGTCGACCTGGACCGGCTGGTCGACCTGGTGCGGCTGCGCGCCGAGCGGGCCCGCGCGCTGCGCGCGGTGATGGAGACCGACAGCCTGACCGGCCTGCTGAACCACGCCCGCTTCAAGGAGCGGCTGGGCCTGGAGCTGGAGCGGGCGCAGCGCCACGGCATGGCGCTGTCCCTGGTCATCCTGGACATCGACCATTTCAAGGCGGTCAATGACAGCCACGGCCATCTGGTCGGCGACCGGGTGATCCGCGGCCTGTCGCGCAGCCTGCAGAAGCGGCTGCGCCGCACCGACGTGATCGGCCGCTATGGCGGTGAGGAATTCGCCATCCTGCTGCTGAACACCGCCCCCGCCGAGGCCGCCGGCATCATCGACGGCATCCGCGCGCGCTTCGCCGAGACCCCCTTCGAGACCGCCGGCGGGCATTTCTTCTCGCGCTTCAGCGCCGGGGTGGCGGGCCTCGACGCCGGCGCGCCGGCGCCATCATCGGGCGAGGCCTTGATCTCCGCCGCCGATGCGGCCCTCTATGCCGCGAAGCGCGCCGGCCGCAACCGGGTGACGCTGGCGCCCGACACCGCGGCCCCCTGAGGAGAAGCCCATGCCGATCGACGAATCGCTGCCCTTCCTGCCGGTCTCGATCGCCATCCTGACCGTCTCCGACAGCCGCGACCTGGCCAGCGACAAGTCGGGCGCGATCCTGGCGGAGCGCATCGGGGGCGCCGGCCACCGCCTGCACAGCCGCCAGATCGTCCGCGACGAGGCCGATGCGATCGAGGCGGTGCTGCGCGGCTGGATCGCCGATGGCGAGGTGGATGTCGGCATCACCACCGGCGGCACCGGCATCACCGGCCGCGACGTGACGCCGGAAGCCTTCGCCCGCGTGCTGGAGAAGGAGATCACCGGCTTCGGCGAGCTGTTCCGCATGCTGAGCTACCAGAAGATCGGCACCTCGACGATCCAGTCGCGCGCCATCGGCGGGGTCGCGGGCGGGACCTACCTTTTCGCGCTGCCGGGGTCGTCGGGGGCGGTGAAGGATGGCTGGGACGATATCCTGCGCTTCCAGCTCGATGCCCGGCACAAGCCGTGCAACCTGGTGGAGCTGATGCCGCGGCTGCAGGAGCACCTGAAGTAAGGCAGGCGGGCAGGGGGCTCTGCCCCCTGCACCCCCGCCGTCAGTTGGCGCCACGAGGCCCGAGGCGGGCCGCCACCGGCGTCCCGCGTTGCTTCGGTGCGTGACGCAAAATGAATGTGGGGGCCTGGGGGCATTCAATGCCCCCAGATCCTTCTCTCTAAAATCGCCTCTCTAAAATAGAGCCAGCTGCCTCCCCTCTCCGGGAAGGAGAGGCGGCGCGAACTGCGAGCAATCCAGCTCCCCCCCGTCGCGCTTCTCCAGCCCCAGGCGGCGCGCGGCGATGCGGAAGCGGGTGGCGAGCATCTCGGCATAGGGCCCGGTGCCCGACATGCGCTGGGCGAAGTCGCTGTCATAGACGCGGCCGCCGCGGGTCTGCCGGACCAGGGAGAGAACCTTGTCGGCGCGGTCGGGCATGTGCTCGCGCAGCCAGTCCTCGAACAGGCCGGCGATTTCCAGCGGCAGCCGCAGCAGCACATAGCCGGCGCGGGTGACGCCGCAGGCGGCGGCGCGTTCCAGGATGCGCTCCAGCTCCATGTCGTTGACCGCCGGGATCATCGGCGCGGCCAGCAGGGCGGTCGGGATGCCGAAGTCGGACAGTTCGCGCAGGGCGGCCAGCCGCCGCTCGGGGGAGGCGGCGCGCGGCTCCAGGATGCGGGCCAGCTTCGGGTCGAGGGTGGTGACGGAGAGGCAGACGCGCACCAGCCGGCGCTCGGCCAGCCGCTGCAGGATGTCGCGGTCGCGCAGCACGCCGGCCGACTTGGTGACGATGGTCACCGGATGGCCGAAGCGTTCCAGCACCTCCAGGATGGTGCGGGTCAGCTTCATCCGCCGCTCGACCGGCTGGTAAGGATCGGTGTTGGAACCCAGCGCGATCGGGCGCGGCGTGTAGCCGGGCTTGCGCAGCTCCTTCTCCAGCAGCGCGCCGACATCCGGCTTGAACAGCAGCCGGGTCTCGAAGTCGAGGCCGGGGGAGAGGCCAAGATAGGCGTGGCTCGGCCGGGCATAGCAATAGACGCAGCCATGCTCGCAGCCGCGATAGGGGTTCACCGCGCGGTCGAAGCCGACATCGGGCGAGCTGTTCCAGGCGATGGCCGAGCGGCTGGCATCGCGAGTCAGGGTGGTGGGCAGCGGCGGCAGCTCGGCGAAGGCGTCTTCCAGGGTCTGCCAGCCATCGTCGAAGGCTTCCAGCGCCAGCCGGTCGAAGCGCACGGCCGGGTTGCCGGTGGCGCCCCGTCCCTTGCGCGCGCCCTCCAGCATGCTGCTGGCCTGGGCGCGGATGCTGCCATCCGGCATGATCCGGTTCCCCTTCCGTTCGCGCCCCGACTCATTCGCCAGGGTCGCCCGGAAGTCAAGAACATCATGCGAACGGAAGCGGTGCCGTCAGGCCTCGCGCAGCAGGGCGGCCAGGCTCTGCATGATCGCCGCCGTCGCGCCCCAGACGTAATGCTCGGCATGCGGCCAGACGAAGAAGTGGCGGCGCTCGCCCTTCCAGATCGCGCTGCGGCGTTCCGGCAGGGCCGGGTCCAGCAGCGGCGCCAGGTCGTATTCGAAGGCCTGCTCCACCTCGTCCGGCGCATTGACCAGGTTCAGCGGCGGCTCCAGCAGCGCCAGCACCGGCGTGACGTGATAGCCGGTGCCGGTCAGGTGCTCCGGCAGGCGGCCGAGGATGCGCGGCAGGCGGGGGTCCAGCCCGACCTCCTCGGCCGCCTCGCGCAGCGCGGCCTGCTCGGGATTCTCGCCCGGCTCGATGCGGCCGCCGGGGAAGGCGACCTGGCCGGCATGGCTGGACAGGCGGGCGGCGCGCAGCGTCAGCAGCAGGGTGGGCTGCGGATGCAGCACGACCGGCACCAGCACGGCGGCGGGGCGGCCCTGCGGCGCGACGCGCTGCGCCGCGGCGCGGGCCAGGCGCACCGGGTCGGAGAGCCGCCGCTCGACCTCGGCCGCGTCCAGCGGCGCGGCCAGCGGCACGGGAAGACCAGCGGTCACTGCGCCAGGGCTGCCTTGCCGGGCACCTCGTCGATCGGGAAGAACACGCCCTCGCTCCAGACGCCCAGCACCTCGCGCCCCTCGACCGTCTCCGGCTCGGCCAGGGCGACGAGCTCGTAGAAGGTGGCGCGGTTGATGCGGGCCTCGAGGCCGGGGCGCACCATCACATAGGGCCGCGGCTCGCGCGAGCGGCGGTCGATGGTGACGCGGATCGGGTGGTCGGCATCGGCCGTCACCATCTCGTCCAGGTTGGTGCGGAAGGTCAGGCATTGCCGCCCCTCGCAGCGCCGCCAGAACACCTCGACGGCGATGAAGGGCGCGTCCTCGACCACGATCGAGCCGCGCTCGGCGGGGGTCTCCAGCCAGTAGCTGCCATCCTCGGCGCGTTGCAGCACCGAGGCGAACAGGCAGACGAGCTCCTTCCGGCCGATCGGGCTGCCCTGGTAGTGCCAGGTGCCATCGCGGGCGATGCGCATGTCGAGCGCGCCGCATTCGTGCCGCGGTCGAGGCGGCCCGCCGGGCTTGCTCCGGGGTTTCGGCGGGGGGGCGCCTTCCTGCGTGCGCAGGCAGGCGGCCTTTTCCATCGCCGATTGTTTCAGTGCTTCGTCCATGCGCCCGGTGGTCATAGGCTTCACCAAGTCTCGCTCCTGGCAGAAGGGGGCGGGCTGGCCATGGCAGGCCGGCTTCCCATATCCGGTCTATATAAGGAGGCGCAGAGGCATGGTTGAAGTGGCAGACCCCACGGATCCGAACTTGCTGGTGGCCGAGGTCGAGGCGCTGGGCCTGCGGCTGGCCCGGGTGCGGCAGGCGGTGGGGCGCGTCATCTTCGGCCAGCCCGAGGTGGTCGAGCAGGTGCTGATCACCATCCTCTCTGGCGGCCATGTGCTGCTGGTGGGCGTGCCGGGCCTCGGCAAGACCAAGCTGGTGGAGACGCTGGGCACCGTGCTCGGCCTGGCCGAGAGCCGGGTGCAGTTCACCCCCGACCTGATGCCGGCCGATATCCTGGGCAGCGAGGTGCTGGAGGAGGGCGCCGACGGCAAGCGTGCCTTCCGCTTCATCAAGGGCCCGGTCTTCTGCCAGCTGCTGATGGCCGACGAGATCAACCGCGCCTCGCCGCGCACCCAATCCGCCCTGCTGCAGGCGATGCAGGAGCGCAAGGTGGCGATGGCCGGCCAGGTGCATCCGCTGCCCGCCCCCTTCCACGTGCTGGCGACGCAGAATCCGATCGAGCAGGAGGGCACCTATCCGCTGCCCGAGGCGCAGCTCGACCGCTTCCTGCTGGAGGTCGAGGTCACCTACCCGGATGCGGCGGCCGAGCGCGCCATGCTGCTGGCCACCACCGGCGCCGCCGAAGCCCGCGCCGAGCCGGCGCTGACCGCCAGCGAGCTGCTCGCGGCCCAGGCGCTGATCCGCCGCATCCCGGTGGGCGAGCAGGTGCTGGACGCCATCCTGGCGCTGGTGCGTGGCGCCCGGCCGGAGACCGCCAGCCTGCCCGCCGTGCGCCAGCACCTGGCCTGGGGCCCCGGGCCGCGTGCTGCCCAGGCGCTGATGCTGGCCTGCCGCGCCCGCGCCGTGCTGGACGGCAGGCTGGCGCCGAGTGTCGAGGATGTGATCGCCCTGGCCGAGCCGGTGCTGCGTCACCGCATGGCGCTGAATTTTTCCGCCCGTGCCGACGGGGTGAAGCTGGCCGATGTGATCGACGCGCTGAAGGCGAGCCTTGGCTAGGCCGGGGGGCTCGCCGCCCGCCGCCGGCATCCCGCCCGCCCTGTCGCCCGCCACGGCGGCGCTGCGCGCGACGGCGCTGGGCAGCCGCCTGCCGCCGCTGGTGGTCGCCGCCGAGCGGGTCGCCGCCACCGTCATGCAGGGCGTCCATGGCCGCCGCCGTGCCGGCCAGGGCGACGCCTTCTGGCAGTTCCGCCCCTATCTGCCGGGCGATGCCGCCAGCCGCATCGACTGGCGGCAGAGCGCCAAGTCGGACCGGCTCTATGTCCGCGAGACCGAGTGGGAGGCGGCGCAGAGCGTCGCCCTGTGGCGCGATGCCGGGCCGGGTATGGCCTGGCGCGGCGGCACCGATCGCCCGGAGAAGGGCGAGCGGGCCGAGCTGCTGCTGCTGGCGCTGGCCAGTCTTCTCCTTCGTGGCGGCGAGCGGGTGCGGCTGCTCGGCGCCCGCCGCGCCTTCGCCGGCCGCGGCGCGCTGCCGGCGCTGGCCGACCTGCTGGGCCGCCACCAGCCTGGCCCGGCCGATGATGCGCTGCCCCGCCATGCCCGCGCCGTGCTGATCGGCGACTTCCTGGCGCCCCTGGAAGACACCCGCGCGGCGGTGGCGGCGCTGGCCGGGCGCGGCGTGCGCGGCCATCTGCTGCAGGTGCTGGACCCGGCGGAGGAGACGCTGCCCTATGCCGGCCGCGTCCGCTTCGAGGCTGCCGGCACGGCGGAACCCGCCTTGCTGCTGCCCCGCGTCGAGGGCGTCCGCGCCCTCTATGCCGAGCGGCTGGCGGCGCACCGCGCCGGGCTGGCCGCCATCGCCGGCGCCGCCGGCTGGTCCTTTGCCACCCACCGCACCGACACGCCGCCCGAGGCGGCGCTGCTGGCGCTGTGGCAGGCCCTGGCACCCGCATAGCATGAGGAGGGGCGGCGCATGACCAGCCTGGGTCCGATCGGCTTCGTCGTGCCATGGCTGCTGCTGGCGCTGCCGGCCCTGCCGCTGATCTGGTGGCTGCTGCGCGTCACCCCGCCGGCACCGCGCCGCCAGGCCTTCCCGCCGCTGCGCCTGCTGCGCGACCTGCCGGCGCCGGAGGAGACGCCCGCCCGCACCCCCTGGTGGCTGCTGCTGCTGCGGCTGGCCGCCGCCGCGCTGATCGTCATCGGCCTGGCGCGGCCGGTCTGGGGGCCGGGGGCGGCGAGCCCGGGCGATGGGCCGCTGCTGCTGGTGGTCGATGACGGTTGGGCCAGCGGCCCCGACTGGCCGGCCCGCATGGCGGCGGCGCAAGGCGCGCTGGAAGGTGCCGCCCGCGCCGGCCGCCGCGCTGCCCTGCTGGCGACCGCGCCGGCCGAGGATGGCAACCCGCCGCGCCCCACCGCGCTGATGCCGGCCGAGGAGCTGCGCGCCCGCCTGGCGGCGCTGCGCCCGAAGCCCTGGGCGCCCGACCGTGCCGCCGCGCTGGCCGGCCTGGCCGACTGGCGCCTGCTCAACGGCGATTCTTTCTCGGCTTTCTACGTGGCTGACAACACCGAACATCAGGCGCAGGGCGACGGCTTCACGCCCCTGGCCACGGCCCTGGCGCAGGGCGGGCCGCTGACGCTGGCCCAGGCGCCCGGCCGCCCCGCCCGCCTGCTGCTGCCGCCGCGCGCCGAGCCCGACCGGCTGCATTTGGCGCTGCGCCAGACCCCGGCGGCGCTGCCGGCCACCGTCGCCATCCTCGCCCGCACCGGCGATGGCCGCGCCCTGGCCCGGGCCGAGATCCCGGTCGCCGCCGGCGCCGATGCCGGCGAGGCCGCGCTCGACCTGCCGATCGAGATCCGCAACCAGATCACCCGGCTGGAGATCGAGGGCGAGGAAAGCCCCGGCGCCGCCGTGCTGCTGGACGAGCGGTTCCGCCGCCGCCCCGTCGGCCTGCTCGGCCCGGCCGAGCAGGGCGCCACCACGCCGCTGCTCGGCCCGCTCTACTATCTCGACAGGGCGCTGAGCCCCTTCGCCGAGCTGCGCCAGGGCAGCGTCAGCCAGCTGCTGTCGCGCCAGCTGGCCGTGCTGGTGCTGGCCGACCGCCCGCTGGCCGAGGGCGAGGAGCGTGCGGCGCTGACCCGCTGGGTCGAGGACGGCGGCACGCTGATCCGCTTCGCCGGCCCCCGCCTGGCCGAGAACCCGGACCCGCTGCTGCCGGTGCGGCTGCGCGCCGGCGAGCGGCAGCTGGGCGGCGCGCTGTCCTGGGAGAAGCCGCAGCCGCTGGCGCCCTTCGCCGACAGCTCGCCCTTCGCGGGGCTTGCCGTCCCGGCCGAGGTCACCGTCGCCACCCAGGTCCTGGCCGAGCCCGGCCCGCTGCTCTCCGACCGCACCTGGGCGCGGCTGGCCGATGGCACACCGCTGGTCACGGCAGCGACCCGTGGCGCCGGGCGCGTCGTGCTGTTCCACGTCACCGCCAATGCCGAATGGTCGAACCTGCCGCTGTCCGGCCTCTACATCGCCATGCTGCAGCGGGTGATCGCGCTCTCCTCCGGCGTCGCCGGGGCCGAGGGCGAGACGCCGCTCGCCCCGCTGGAGACGCTGGACGGGTTCGGCCGGCTCGGCCCCGCCCCCGGCTATGCCGGCGCCATCCCCGCCAACCGTTTTGCCGAGATTCGCCCCGGCCCGCGCCATCCGCCGGGCTGGTATGGCGTGCCGGGCGAGGGCGGCGAGCGCCGCGCGCTCAACCTCTCGGCCAGCCTGCCGCCGCCGCGCGCCCTGGCCGCACCGCCGCCCGGCACCGCGACGCAATCCATCGGCGGGCTGCCGGCCGAGCGCGACCTCGGCCCCTGGCTGCTGGCGCTGGCCCTGCTGCTGCTGGCCGCCGACCTGCTGCTGTCGCTGGTGCAGCGCGGGCTGCTCGGCCGCCGCCTGCTGGCGCGCGCCGGCCTGGCCATGGTTCTTGCCGTGCTGGCGCTGCCGCTGGCCCCCGCCGCGCAGGCCCAGGCCCCGCCACCCGCCCCGCGCGGCCCCGCCGCCGAGATGCCGCTGGCCACCCGCATCGGCTATGTCGCCACCGGCGATGGCGCGGTGGACGAGGTGGTGCGCCAGGGCCTGGCCGGCCTGTCCGACTACGTCAACCGCCGCACTGCCGCGGCGCTGGGCGAGCCGCTGGCGCTGCGCCCCGGCCAGGACGACCTGTCCTTCGTGCCGCTGCTCTACTGGGCGGTGACCGGCGACAGCCCCGACCCCGACGCGGCGGCGCTGGCGGCGCTGAACGAATACATGCGCAATGGCGGCATCATCCTGTTCGATACCCGCGACGAGGGCTCGGGCGAAGGCTATGCCCCCGGCGCCCGCGCTGCCCTGCAGCGCCTGACCCGCGGCCTGGCCATCCCACCGCTGGTCCCGGTCTCCCCCGAGCACGTCCTGACCCGCAGTTTTTATCTGTTGCCCCCCGAGCTCCCGGGCCGCTTCGCCGGCGGCCAGGTCTGGGTCTCGCGCGAGGAGGACCGCGCCAATGACAGCGTCACGCCCGTCATCATCGGCGGCCATGACTGGGCCGGCGCCTGGGCCGTCGATGCCCGCGGCCAGAACCCCTATGCCACCACGCCCGGCGGCGCGCGGCAGCGGACGCTGGCCTATCGCTTCGGGGTGAACCTGGTGATGTACGCGCTGACCGGGAACTACAAAGGCGACCAGGTCCATGTGCCGGCCATTCTCGAAAGGCTGGGGAATTGATTTTTTTTCGGACTGCCGTGTCCACGTGTGGACAGTACGCGAAATGGCCCAGCAGCAGCGCGACCTGCGACGTATCGCATCCCGCCTTTGAACAAGGCAGCGGCAGCCTGACAGAAAAAAGAAGGGGGTTCGGGGGAATTCATTCCCCCGACCTGCCCCTGACCTTCTCCCCGGAAAGGATCTGACCTTATGCGCCAGGCCATTTCCGGTCTCGACTTCGCGCCGATCCTGCCCTGGTGGCTGCTGATCGCCCTGGCGGCGCTGGCCTTGGCCGCGCTGGCCCCTGCGGTGTGGCGTCGCGCCCGTGGTGCGGCCTGGCGCGGCCTGTCCTTCGCCGTGCTGCTGCTGGCGCTCGCCAATCCGCGGCTGGTCGAGGAGACGCGGGAGACGCGGCCAGACATTGCTTTGCTGGTGCAGGACCGCAGCGATTCGGCCCGCATCGGCGGTCGCGGCGCGCAGATGGATGCGGCGCGGGCGGCGCTGGAGGCGGCGGCGGCGCGCTTCCCGGATCTGGAACTGCGCAGCGTCGACCTGCCGGAGGGCGGGCGGCAGGGCACGCGGCTGTTCACCGCCATCGACCGGGCGCTGGCCGATATCCCGCGGGCGCGGCTGGCCGGGGTGATCGCGCTGACGGATGGGCAGGCGCATGACGTGCCGGGACAGCTTGGCTTCCCGGCGCCGCTGCATGTCGTGCTGCCGGGAAGGCCGGGGGAGGTCGACCGCCGCATCCGGGTGATCGAGGCGCCGGGCTACGGCATCGTCGGCCGCAGCGTCGAGCTGC
Source organism: Roseomonas sp. USHLN139 (assembly GCF_037145735.1). Lineage (NCBI taxonomy): Bacteria > Pseudomonadati > Pseudomonadota > Alphaproteobacteria > Acetobacterales > Roseomonadaceae > Roseomonas > Roseomonas sp. USHLN139. Next base: position 125,657 of record NZ_JBBCWY010000001.1, read on the forward strand.
GCGTCGCGGTCGAGGATCTGGGCGCCGAGCAGCCGCAGGGCGGCGCGGTGCGACTGACCTTGCGGCGCGATGGCGCGGCGCCGCGGGTGGAGAGCGTGCCGCTCGGGCGCGAGCACCGCATCACCCTGCCGATCGAGCGCGGCGGCCCCAGCGTCGTCGAGCTTACCGCCGAGGAGCGGCCGGGCGAGGTCTCGACGCTGAACAACCGGGCGGTGGTCACCATCAACGGCGTGCGCGACCGGCTGCGGGTGCTGCTGGTCTCGGGCGAGCCGCATTCGGGCGAGCGCACCTGGCGCCGCCTGCTGAAGGCCGACCCGAATGTCGACCTGGTGCATTTCACCATCCTGCGGCCGCCGGAGAAGGACGACCTGACGCCGCTGAACGAGCTGGCGCTGATCGCCTTCCCGGTGCGCGAGCTGTTCCAGGTCAAGCTGCGCGAATTCGACCTGATCGTCTTCGACCGCTTTTCCAACCGCGGCATCCTGCCGCCGATGTATCTGCGCAACATCGCCGACTATGTCCGCGGCGGCGGCGCGCTGCTGCTGTCGGTTGGGCCGGAATTCACCGGCGCCACCAGCCTGGCGGCGACGCCGCTGGGCAGCATCCTGCCGGCGCGGCCGCTGGCCGGGCGCGGCGCCCTGGCCGAGGGCGCATTCCGCCCGCGCGTCACCGATCAGGGCGCGCGCCATCCGGTGACCCAGGGCCTGGCCGGGGCCAATCTCGGCAATGCCGAGCCCGGCTGGGGCCACTGGTACCGCTACCTGCGCGCCGAGCCGACCAGCGGCCTCTCGGTGATGGACACGCCGGAGGGCGATCCGCTGCTGCAGCTCGACCGGGTGGGGGAGGGGCGGGTGGCGCTGCTGCTCTCCGACCAGATCTGGCTGTGGTCTAGAGGCCATGATGGCGGCGGCCCGCAGGCCGAGCTGCTGCGCCGCGCCGCGCATTGGCTGATGCGCGAGCCGGAGCTGGAGGAGGAGGATCTGGTCGCGCGGATCGAGGGTGGCCAGCTCACCGTCACCCGCCGCAGCGTCGAGGCCGGGCCGCCGCCGGAGATCACGGTGACCGCCCCGGACGGCACGGTGACGCGCGGCCGGCCGACGGCCTCGGGCGGTACCGGCGGGCAGACGGTGCTGGAGCTGCCGGCCGCCATGCCCGGCGTCTGGCAGGCCAGCGACGGCCGGCGCCAGGCCTTCGCCGCCGCCGCCGCGGCCAATCCGCTGGAGATCGCCGATCTGCGCGCCGAGGCCGGCCGGATCCAGCCGCTGGCCGAGGCCAGTGGCGGCGGCAGCCACTGGCTCGGCCGTGGCGAGCGGCCGCAGGTGCCGGAGCTGCGCCGGGTCGCCGCGGGCCGCGACGCCTCGGGGTCGAGCTGGATCGGGCTGCGGCGCAACCAGGACCATCTGGTGACCGGCATCGCCGCGCTGCCGCTGCTGCCGCCCTGGCTGGCGCTGCCGCTGGTGCTCGGCCTGGCACTGGTCGCTTGGCGGCGCGAGGGGCGGTGAACCCTCCGCTGCGTTGCCACGTTGTGAACATCTTCCTGCCGCCCTATCTGCGATCTGGAGGAGTGTCCGCCATGCGTCTTTGCACCGCCGCCGCGCTGACCGCCGGACTCGGGCTGCTGGCCGGCTGCGCCGCGCCCGGGCCGACCCTGGACCAGCGCCTCTCGGCCTTCATCAACCGCCCCGAGGGCGAGCTGGTGGCCGCGCTCGGCGTGCCGACCCGCACCTATGAGGCGGATGGCCGGCGCTTCCTGCAGTTCGAGAGCCAGTCCACCGCGATGGCGCCGCCCGAGCCCTATCCCTACTACCCCTATGGCTATTGGGGCATGCGGCGGCCCTGGATGAGCTCGCCGGGTTATATCGTGGTGCGCTGCGACATGACCTTCGCCACCCGCCAGGGCATTGTCGAAAGCTTTTCCTTCCGCGGCGAGGGCTGCGGCTAACCCCGCTTCGCCCCGCGCCGAAAATGGTCTAGAGAGGTCGCCATGCGCCGTCTCCTGAAGCTCGCCCCGCTGCCCCTCGTCTGCGCCGCCCTCCTGGCCGCCGCCGCCACGCCGGCCGCGGCCCAGTCGCTGCGCGGACCGATGGTGCCGGACAACCTGCCCACCGGCCGCCCGCGCCAGGAGGCACCGGCCCTGCCCGGCCTGGCCGGCCGCAGCCGCGCCCCGGTGATCCCGGCCGAGCCGAACCAGAGCTCGCTCGGCCCCAACGAGGCGCTGTTCGACGCCATCAACCGCGGCGACATGGCGGCCGCCCGCGACGCCATGGCGCGCGGCGCCGACCTGAACGCCCGCAACGTGCTGGGCTTGTCGCCGATCGATTCGGCGGTCGACCAGAACCGCACCGAGATCGCCTTCTTCCTGCTCGCCGCGCGCGGCACCGTGGCCAGCAGCGAGTCCACGGCGCCGCCGCCGCCGCCCAACGCCATGGCCGGCGGCAGCGGCCGCCCGCGCCCGGCGCCGGCCCCGGCTGCCGAGGCGCCGCCGCGCCCCGCCCGCGCCGCGGCCACCCAGCGCGCCACCCCGCCGGCCCCGGCGCCGCGCTACGGCGCCGCCGATGGCGGCGCGCCGCAGCCGGATCGCGGCTTCCTGGGCTTCGACGCCGGCCGGGGGGGCTGAGCCCACCGGCCTTTCCGGCGCCTGATCGCGGCCAGGGGAACACCCCTGGCCGAAACTTTTTCCGCCTCCTTCCGGTTTCCCCCTGCAACGGCGTCAGCGCGGGAGACGCAGCGGAAGGAACCGGCCATGGCATTGCGGCGCATCCTGATCTGGACCGGCATCCCGGTGCTGGCGGTGCTGCTGCTGGTCCTGCTCTGGTCCTGGGCCTGGTTCATCCCGCTGGCCGAGCGGCAGGCCTCCGCCCGGCTCGGCCGCGCCGTCAGCATCGCCGATCTGGATGTCGATCTCGGCCGGGTGACCGAGATCCGGCTGGGCGGGGTGCGCATCGCCAATCCCGAGGGCTTCCCCGAGGAGCCGCCCTTCGCCGCCGTGCAGCAGCTGGCGGTGCGGCTCGACGTCATGGAATTCATCCGCCACCGCCGGATCGTCATTCCCGATATCGCGCTGGAACAGCCGGCGCTGCGGCTGATCCAGAACCCGGACGGCAGGAACAACTATTCCTTCCCCGCCCTGGCCGGCGACCCTGACGCGCCGCCGACCCCGCCCGAGGAGCAGCCGCAGCTGGGCGCGCTGCGCATCCGCGATGGCCGCGCCCAGGTCAGCCTGGCGCAGCTGCAATCCGAGATGCAGGTGGCGATCGCCACCGAGGAGCCCGAGGGCCAGCCCGCCCGCATCCGCGCCACCGCCGAGGGCACCTATGCGCGGCAGCCGATCACCGGCGAGCTGACCGGCGGCGCCGTGCTGTCGCTGCGCAATGCCGAGGACCCCTGGCCGATCAAGCTGGACCTGGCCAATGGCCCGACCAAGGTGGCGCTGGAAGGGACGCTGTCCGATCCGCTGCGCTTCGCCGGGGCGAATATCCGGCTGCGGCTGGAGGGGCCGGACATGGCGCGGCTGACGCCGCTGACCGGCGTGCCGATCCCGCCCACCCCGCCCTATCGCATCGCCGGCCGGCTGGACTACGCCGACCGGGCGATCCGCTTCACCAACATGGAAGGCACCGTCGGCCGCAGCGACCTGAATGGCGACATCGCCGTCACGCCGCGCCCCGATACCCGCCCGCTGGTGGAGGCGACGCTGCGCTCGCGCCGGGTCGATCTTGACGACCTCGGCGGCTTCATCGGCGCCAAGCCGGGCGAGGGGGGCGACCGCCGCCAGGCGGCGCGCGGCCGGGTGCTGCCCGACACGCCGGTCAACCTGCCGAAGCTGGAAGCCGCCGATATCCGGCTGACCTATGACGGCGGCAGCATCCTGGGCAGCGCCATGCCGCTGGACGACCTGCATGCCAAGCTCGACATCGTCGACGGCGCGATCGCCCTGAAGCCGCTGCGCTTCGGCGTCGGGCGCGGCCGCATCGAGGGCAATTTCGATTTCGCCCCGGTCGAGGGCGGCGGCCTGACGGCCAAGGGCGAGGTGCGCTTCCAGCGCGTCGACCTGTCGCGGCTGATGGGGGTGACGCCGCTGGGCGAGGGGCAGGGCGCCATCGGCGGCTCGGCCCGCATTGACACGCGCGGCCGCAGCATCGCCGAGATGCTCGGCCAGGGCGATGGCGCGGTGACGCTCGGCATGGCCGGCGGCAACCTGTCCTCGCTGCTGGTCGATCTGTCGGGGCTGCAGCTGGGCAATGCCATCCTCTCGGCGCTGGGCCTGCCCAGCCGCACCAAGGTGGAATGCTTCATCGCCGATCTCGGCCTGCGCCGCGGCGTGCTGAACACCCGCACCGTGCTGATCGACACCGACAGCTCGCTGATCTCGGGCACCGGCACGATCGACCTGCGGCGCGAGCGGCTGGACTATGCCCTGCGCACCGAGGCGAAGCATTTCACCATCGGGGCGCTGACCACAGATATCGAGATCGGCGGCAGCTTCCGCGACCCCTCGGTGCGGCCCGAGATGCTGGAACTGGGCGCGCGGGCGGGGGCGGCGGTGGGGCTGGGCATCATCGCCCTGCCGCTGGCGATCCTGCCGACGATCCGCTTCGGCATCGGCGAGGACAATCGCTGCGAGGGGCTGGTGCGGCGGGCGCGCTGAGCCGGCTACCTCTTCCGCGCCCGCCGGCCCTGTGGCAGAGAGGCCGCAGGCGGGCGTGGCGAAACGGTAGACGCAGCAGACTTAAAATCTGCTTCCCCCCGGGGAGTGCGGGTTCGAGACCCGCCGCCCGCAATCCCCGGCAGCGGGGAAGGTGGTCAGTCGGCGCCGTGCAGGCGCGGCAGGCCCTTCGGCCAGGACAGCTCCATCAGCGAGCGGGCATAGAGTCCACCCCCAACCAGGGCGGCGAGAACGAAGACGAAAATCATGTCGGACATGGGTAGGCCCCTTGATCCTTTCGGGCGCCGCGATGCTGCGGCCGCAGACCGAATGTAGGGTGGCCGGGGGGCCGGCACCGCTGCGCATTTCGCAGGTGCAGCATGGGCTAATGCATGGCTTTCCAGCCATGCGTCCTACGCGTGGCCGAAGGCCCGGGCTGCGCGGCGGCCGGAGCGCACCGCGGCTTCCAGCGTCGCGGGCAGGGGCGGTCCCATCCAGTCGCCGGCCAGCGCCAGGTGATGCAGCGGCCGCAGCGGCGGCGGGCCGCTCCGCTCGACACCATGCAGCGGCGTGGCGCGCTGCTCGCGCACCAGACGGCAGGGCGGCGGCGCCTCGGGCCATTCGCCGGGCAGCGCGGCGGCCAGGGCGGCGCGGCGGATCTCCGCCCAGACCTGCGGCACCAGCGACTCGCCGCTCTGGCGCAGCGCAGCGCTGATCGTCACCGAAGCGGTGCCGGGCCGCAGCAGCAGCCATTGCGCGGCGCCGCCGAGCAGGCCGACAAACCGCAGACTGTCGGCTCCGTCATGCTGGAAATGCATGTTCATGATCGGGGCATGCATCGGCGGCACGGCGAGGCCGGGCAGCAGCCGCGCCGCCTCCCAGGGTGGCAGGGCCAGGATGGCGGCACTGCCGCGGCCCAGCGGCACGGCGCCGTCGCCGAACACCAGGGCGGTGGCGTGGCGGCCCTGCCGCTCGATGCCGCGCAGCCTGTGGCCGAGCCGCAGCCGCACCCCTTGGCGGCCGAGGGCGGCCAGCGCCGGCTGCACCAGATCGGGCCCTAGCCCCGCGCGCGCCACGAACAGCCGGCCGGCGCCGGGCGCGGCCAGGCGGCGCAGCACCGGGCCCAGCCAGGACAGCCCGGCCTCGGCGACCGGCGTGTTCAGCGCCGCCAGCACCAGCGGCTCGACGAAGCCGCGCAGCAGCGCCGGATGGCCGCGGAAGGCTTGCGCCACCGTGCCGTCGCGGAACGGCAGCCCGGCCCGCGCCAAGGCCAGGAAGCCGGCGCCGGTCAGGCCGGGCGGGCGCCGCGCCGGGTCGCGCCAGTGCCGCGCATCCAGCGCCACCTGGCGCAGCGCGCCGCTCTCCAGGTCGAAGACCGGCAGGCCGGCCGGCTCCGGCTCGACCCAGCCGGACCGGGCGCCGATGGCGTCGAGGAAATCCAGCGCCGCGGTATTGGCGCCGAGCAGCACATGGGTGCCGTTGTCGCCGCCATCCGGCAGGGCGCGGGCGCGGCCGCCGGCAAAGCCGGTCGCCTCGTGCAGGGTGACGGCATGGCCGCGCGCCGCCGCCTCCAGCGCCGCGGCCAGCCCGGCCAGGCCGGCGCCGACGACATGCAGCGACGCGGCCGGGCCCGGGCCGCTCTCGTCGGTCTCCGCTTTCACCGGCCCCAGCTCTTCACCGGCCCCAACCGCGCAGCAGCACGGCCAGCCGCGCGCCGGTGCCGAGCCGCTGTCGCGGCCGCGGCGGGGCGAAGCCGCGCGCCCGCATCTGCGCCAGCAGCCGGCGATAGCCGTCCAGCATCAGCAGCGCCGGGCGCAGCGCGGCGCGGCGGTGGCGCGGCAGCAGCGCCTCGGCCTCGGCGAAGGCGGCCTCCGCCGTGTCCGCCAGGCGCGCCGCCACCCCGGCCAGCCGGTCGTCGGCGGCGAGCCGGAGCGCCGGCGCCTCGGCCAGGCCGGCCGCGCGCAGCGCGTCCTGCGGCAGGTAGAGCCGGTCGCGCGCCGCATCCTCGTCGATGTCGCGCAGCACATTGACCAGCTGCAGCGCGCGGCCGAGGGCGATGCCGAAGGGCTCGGCCTCGGCGGCGCCGAAGATGCGCACCGCCAGCGCGCCGACGCTGCCCGCCACCTGCCGGCAATAGGCGTCGAGCGCGGCCGCATCGGCGATGCGGCGGCTCGGCCCGGCATCCGCCTCCATGCCGTCGAGCATGGCGTGGCACTCGGCCAGCGGCAGGGTGAAGGCGATGCGCGCCCAGGCCAGCTCGCGCGAGACCGGGCAGTCGGGCAGTTCCAGCTTGCGCCGCCACTGCGCCAGCAAAGCGCGCTTCTCGGCCTCCGGCATGGCGCCGTCGGCGATGTCGTCGACCGCGCGGCAGAAGGCATAGACCGCGAAGAGGGCGCGCCGCGCCTCGCCGCGCGCCGCCGCCATGCCGCCGCCGAAGGAGGAGCGGGCGCGCAGCACCCGCTGGCGCACCAGCCGCGCATCGCCGGCGCCGCGGCGCGGGGCGGCGACGATGGCGCGCGCCACATCGGCGCGCGTCAGCGCGATGCGGGCGGCCAGCGGGTCGCCGTCGCGCAGCCGCGCCAGCAGGCGGCGCGCCAGATGCAGGGTGACCGCCGCCTCCAGCGCCAGGCGGCGGGTGTTGATGCGGCGCGGCAGCTGGGCGGCGCGGTCGAGCAGCGCCTCCACCCGGTCGAGCGCCGAGGCCAGCACCGGGGCGCGGGCGGCCGGATCGGCGAAGAAGCGCGCCTCGCCGCCGGCGAGCGCCAGCCAGTCCTGCGGCAGGTAGACGCGGTCGAGCAGCCGCCGGTCGTCGCCCAGGTCCTGGAGGTGGTTGAGGATCTGCAGCGCCATGCAGAGCGCGTCGCTGCCTTCCAGCGCGCCGGCATCGACCTCGCCATGCAGCCGCAGCAGCAGCCGGCCGACCGGCACGGCGGAGCGGGCGCAGTAATCCTCGAGCGCGGCCCAGTCCGGATAGCGGCTCTGCGCCGCGTCCTGGCGGAAGGCGGTCAGCATGACGCGCGCCTCGGCCAGGCCGTCGCCGCTGCGCTGCAGCGCGCGGGCGATCGCCAGGCCGCTGGCGGGGTCCTCCAGCGCCGCCGCCAGCCGGTCGAGCCGCGCCAGCTTCTGCGCCGGCGACAGGCCGGGATGGTCGGCGATGTCATCCGCCGCGCGGACCACATGGTAGAAGGCCAGCACCCGGCCGCGCAGCGCCGGCGCCAGCAGCCGCGAGGCGACGGGAAAGTTCTCCGTGGTCGGGCTGCGGCTGGGCGGCCCGGCCAGGATCCCGTCTTCCGGGAGCTCGTGCTCCGGCAGCGGCAGCGGCGGCGCGCTCACGCAGCGCCCCCCGCGCCATAGTGGCGGCCCTTCCAGCCGGGCGGGCGGCCGAGCAGGGCGCGCCACTGGATGGCCAGCGCGGTGGCGACGGTCAGCGGATGCAGCGGTACGCTCCACCAGGGCTCGCGGGCATGCCAGGTGATGGCGGCGCGGGTGGCGAAGGACAGCAGCAGGGCGAGCAGCGCCAGCGCGCCGCCGCCGCCCGCCAGCGCCAGCCAGGGCAGCAGGTGGCCGCCCGCCAGCAGCGCGGTCCAGACCGGCAGGGCGCGCGGCGTCGCCATGCCCTCGCGCGCGTTGCGGGCGAAGCCGGCCCAGGCGCCGGGCAGGTCGTGATACATGCGGCAGCCGGCCAGGCGGCTGCCATCGACCACCTCGGTGCGGTGGCCGGCGGCGCGCAGCCGGCGGGCCAGGGCCAGGGCCTCGTGCAGGATGCCCGGCGCCGCGGCATGGCCGCCGGCGGCGCGATAGGCGGTGGCCTCGACCAGCAGCAGCTGGCCGCAGGCGGCGGCCAGGCTGGCATCGCGGCGGCCGGCGAAGCCCTCGGCGCGGCCGCCGCCGGGCAGGTAGCCCAGCATCAGCAGGTTGATGGCCGGCACCGTCAGCGCCTCGCCCAGGCTGCCCAGGCGCTGCCGCGGCACGCCGGTGACCAGCGCCAGGCCGTGATCCTCGGCATGGGCGGCCATCGCCGCGGCGGCCTGCGGGGCCAGCCGCACATCGGCGTCGATGAACAGCAGATGCGTGCCGCGGGCGGCCTCGGCCAGGCGGGCGCAGGCATGCACCTTGCCGGTCCAGCCGGGCGGCAGCGGCGGCGCGGCGAGCAGCCGCACCCGCTCGTCCCGGGCGGCGGCGGCGCGGACCAGGCCAGCGGTGCCGTCGGTGCTGCCGTCATCCATCACCAGCAGCTCGATGGCGACGCCCTCGCTGGCCAGGGCGGCGGCCAGGCAGGAAGGCAGGTTGGCCTCCTCGTCGCGCGCCGGGACCAGGATGGAGACCAGCACCGGGCCCGGGGGCGTGCCGTGCGGGCGCGGCTGGCGCAGGATGTTGCGCGCCGCCAGCACCGCCGGCAGCGCGGCCAGCAGGCAGGACAGCGCCGCCAGGCCGGTCACGGGCAGCATCGTCATTGGCCGAGTTCCGGATCCATGCCGGCGGCGGAGGCCGCGTCGCGCCGCCGGTGGAAGAAGCCGCCCATGCCGTTCCGCTCTCGCTCCAACAGGAAGAAGCGCGCGGGGTCGCGCGCCATGGCGTCGCCGGCCAGCCGGTCCAGCGTGGCGCCGAGCGCCCCCGCCAGCGCGGCGCGGCGTGCCGGTCGAGGCATGGCGCGCAACGCCGTTCCTGGCAAGGGCGGGCCGAAGGCGGCGAGCATCTCGGGCCGCCGGGCGCTCCAGAAGGGGTATTCCATGGCGAGCGGCAGGAACTGCGCCTCGGGGATGCGCTCGGCCAGGCGGACCAGGCCGGCGGCGACCGGCTGCGGCCGCAGCCGAGGATCGGCGAAGCGGCCCGGCGCGTTCATCCACAGCATGTCGCGCGCCAGGATGCGCGAAGCGGTGTCGAGGAAGGCCCCGGCCGGGGCGCGCGGGTCGACCGGGAAGGCGCCCAGCCGGCGGAACAGCGAATAGTGTCCGAGGGCCGCCGCCTGCATCGGCACGAAGCCGCGCCGCTCCGGGAAGAGCCGGCGCGCCAGCAGCATGAAGAAGATCCCGTCCCACCAGCTCGCATGGCTGGCGAAGACGATGATCGGCCCGGTGGTGACCGCCGGCGTGCCCCAGCGGGCGAGGCGCAGCGCCCGCATCCGCCGCTGCGCCGTCAGGGCGAAGGCGGCGGCGGCCAGGCGCAGCAGCGTCGGCGAATGCAGGGCGAGCGGATCCACGGCACCCAGGCTAGAGGACAAGCGCACAGGGATGTATCCCCCCTGTCTCGCGCTGCGTCATCGCCGGGCCGTGTGCGTCAGGCCGCCCCGCGGGTGCCGAGGTCATGATGCAGCGCGTCGGCCGCGATCCAGCCCGACATCAGCACCATCGGCATGCCCGGGCCCGGATGCGCGGCACCCCCCGCCAGATAGAGGCCGGGGATGCGCTTGACCCGGTTGCTCGGCTTGAAGGCGCCGGCGAAGCGGCCATGGCTGGCGATGCCGTAGATGGCGCCGTCCAGCGTCGCGTAGCGGTCGCGGATGTCGGGCGGCGTCAGGTGGCGCTCGACGACGATGTGCTTCTCGATGTCCTCGAGGCCGGCGGTGCGGGCCAGCTTGTCGAGGATGACGCGGCGGTAGCCCGGCAGCATCTGCTGCCAGTCCTGGCCGGGGCGGATATAGGGGGTGTGCACCAGGACGTAGAGCGCCTCGCCACCCTGCGGCGCGACCGTGGGGTCGGTGACCGAGGGCGCCGCCAGATAGGCGCTGGGATCGGGGGCGGGGACACCCTGGCGGTAGATGGCGTCGAACTCGGCTTCCGGATCGGCCGAGAAGACGAAGCTGTGATGCGCCAGCTGCGGATAGCGCCGGTCGAGGCCGAGATAGAGCACCACGCCCGAGCAGGCCGGCTCGTGCTTCGGCGCGCGGATGGCGCCCTGCGGCAGCAGCTCGACCATGGTGCGGATGGCATCCGCGTTGGAGACCACGGCATCGCAGGCGATCCGCTCGGCGCCGGCCTTCACCGCGACGACGCGGCCGCCCTCCAGCTCGATGCCGGTGGCGGCGCAGCCGGGGCGCAGCTCGACGCCGAGCTCGCCGGCCAGGCTCTCCAGGGCGGTGGCGACGCCGCGGGTACCGCCCTGCGGGTACCAGATGCCCTCGGAGACCTGCATGTCGCCGATGCCGGCCAGCACCGCCGGCGCCAGATAGGGCGAGGAGCCGACATACTGGCAGAAATGGTCGAGCATCTGCGCCAGCTGCGGGTCCGGCACCTCCTTGCGCACCACGCCGGCCATGCTCTGGCCCATGCGCAGCGCCTTCAGGTCGCTGAGCGCGCGGCCGCTGAACTGGGCGCGCCAGTCCATGGTGTCGACCACGCCGCCCACCGGCTTCCAGAAGAAGAAGCGCTCGGAGATCTCGTGCAGCTGGCGGGCGATCGCCTGGAAGCGGCGGTAGCCCTCGCCGCTGCCCGCCGCGAAGGCCTCCATGCTGGCGGCCATGGCGCCGATGTCTTCCTGCAGGTCGATGCGGCGGCCATCGGCGAAGAAGCAGCGCCATTGCGGGTCGAGCCGGGTCATCGGCAGCGCCTGCTCCAGCGGCCGCCCGGCCTCGGCGAAGATCTTCTTCAGCACCCGCGGCATGGTCAGGATGGTCGGGCCCATGTCGAAGCGGAAGCTGCCATTGCCGCCCGGCACCGGCAGCTCCAGCACCGCGGCCTTGCCGCCGAGCCACTCGTTCTTCTCCAGCAGCGTCACGCGGTGGCCGCGCGCGGCGGCGGTGACGGCGGCGGCGAGCCCGCCCAGGCCGGCGCCGATGACGACCAGCCGGCTCATGCCGCGAGCCCCCCGCCGGGGAGGTGGGGCATGGCCTGGCCGGGCAGGCCGAGGTCGCGCGCCAGCAGCGCGGCGCTGATCCGCGCCCCCTCGTAGATCACCGGCAGGCCACTGCCCGGATGGGTGCCGCCGCCGACCAGGTAGAGGTGCTGGGTGTCGCCGAAGCGGTTGCCCGGGCGCCGGTGCAGGATCTGCCCCAGGTCGTGCGCCAGGTTGAAGGTCGCGCCATAGCCCACCGCAAAATCCTCCTGCCAGTCCAGCGGCGTCACCATCCGCTCATGCCGGATGCGCGCCTCGATATCGGGAATGCCCAGCGCCACCAGCCGGTCCAGCATGGCGGCGCGCAGCCGCGGCCGCTCGGCCGTCCAGTCGGTGTCGCCGTCGCGCAGATTGCCCACCGGCATCAGCACGTAGAGCGAGGAATGCCCCTCCGGCGCCATGGAGGGGTCGGTGGCCACCGGGTTGTGCACATAGAGCGAGGGCTCGTCCGGGATCTCGCCCCGGCCGATCTGTTCCAGGCCCTGGCGGTACTGCTCGGCCAGCAGGATGGTGTGGTGCGGCAACTGCGGAAAACGTCCCTCGACGCCAAGATAGAGCATGACGGTCGAGCAGGAATAGCGCGCGGTTTCCAGCTTGCGGTCGTTCCAGCGCGGGCGCAGCGCCTCCGGCACCAGCTTCGGCAGGGCATGCGCCAGGTCGGCATTCATCACCACCGCATCGGCCTCGATCTTCTCGCCGTCGACGATGACGCCATTGGCGCGGCGGCCCTGGAAGGTGATGCGGTCCACCGCCTGGCCGAGATGGATCGCGACGCCCTTCTGCTGCGCGACCCGCGCCATGGCGCCGGCCACCGCGTTGCAGCCGCCCTCGGGATGGAAGACGCCGTGCTCGTATTCCAGGAAGGAGAGGATGCTGAACAGGCCGGGGCAGCGGAACGGGCTCATGCCCAGATACTTGCTCTGGAAGGAGAACAGCAGCCGGGTGCGCGGGTCGCGGAAATGCCGCTTCAGCTCGTCATCCAGCGACAGATGCGGCCGCAGATGCGGCAGCGCCCGCAGCACCGGCGGCGCCAGCAGGTCGGCCGCCGAGCTGAAGCCGCGCTCCAGCACGGGGCGGAAGATCTCCAGCTTGCGGCGGTTCTCGGCCAGGAAGCGCGGCAGGGCGGCGGCATCGACCGGGTCGATGGCGGTCAGCGCCTCGGCCATGCGCAGCGGGTCCGGGGTGGCGTCGATCACCGGCCCGGCGCCGCCGCCGAAGACCAGCCGGTATTGCGGGTCGAGCCGGGTCAGCCGGACATGGTCGGCCAGCCGCTCGCCGCATTCGGCGAAGATCTCCTCCAGGATGCGCGGATAAAGGAAGAAGGTGGGACCGAGGTCGAAGCGGTAGCCTTCCGGCGTCTCCAGCCGGCGGCTGCGGCCGCCGACCACGCCGTCCTTCTCGTAGAGCGAGACGCGGGCGCCGCGTGCCGCCAGCAGCATGGCGGCCGCCAGGCCGCCCGGGCCGGCGCCGATGACGATCACATGGGGAGCGGAAGCGGGAGCGGGACGGGATGGCGCCATCGTTGGGAGATGACCCCGACGGCGGCTTCGCCAAGCCCCGCCGGCCCGGCTTTATTTTTGCGGCCGCCGGCAACTTCTGTCCGCCCCGCCGATCCGACCTGCTGATCCGCCCCGCCGGGCAGGACCGGTCGGCCGCGCCGGCTCAGGCGGCCTGGGCGGGCGGGGCGCGGTCGCCATAGCCGCGCGGATGCGCGACGCGCCACTGGAAGGCGGTGCGGACAATGTCGTCCAGCGCGTCGAAGCGCGGCGCCCAGCCGGTCTCCTGCCGCAGCAGGGCATTGCTCGCCACCAGCACCGCCGGGTCGCCGGCGCGGCGCGGGCCGATGCGGTGCGGCACGGGGCGGCCGGCGACGCGCTCCACCGCCTCGATCACCTGGCGCACCGAATAGCCGCTGCCATTGCCCACATTGTAGCGCCGGCTCGGCCCGCCGGCGACCAGCCGGTCCATCACCCGCAGATGCGCATCCGCCAGGTCGGTGACATGGACATAGTCGCGCAGGCAGGTGCCGTCGGCGGTCGGGTAGTCGGTGCCGAAGACGGTCAGCTCCGGCCCGAGGCCCAGCGCCGCGTTGATCGCCAGCGGGATCAGGTGGCTCTCGGGGTCATGGTCCTCGCCCAGCCGGCCCTTGGGATCGGCGCCAGCGGCGTTGAAGTAGCGCAGCGCGGTGGAGCGCAGCCCGTGCACCCGGTCGGCCCAGTCCAGGCCGCGCTCGGCCATCAGCTTGCTCTCGCCATAGGCCGAGGCGGGCAGCAGCGTCGCCGTCTCGTCGATCGGCAGCGTCTCGGGGAAGCCGAACAGCGCCGCGGTGGAGGAGAGCACGAAGCGCAGGCAGCCGGCCTTCACCGCCGCATCCGCCAGGCCCAGCGTGTTGGTCAGGTTCTCCGAGAGGTAGCGCAGCGGGTCGCGCATGCTCTCGCCGACCAGGGAGAGGGCGGCGAAATGCAGCACCCCGTCGAACTTCCAGCCGGCGAAGACCTCCGCCAGCTGCCGGCGGTCGGCCAGGTCCATCTCGACCAGCGGCACGCCGGCGGGCACGGCGGCGCGATGCCCCTGGCGCAGGTCGTCAATGACGACGACCTCGTCGCCGCGCTCGACGAGCGCCAGCACCACATGGCTGCCCACATAGCCAGCCCCGCCCGTCACCAGAAAACGCGCCATCAAACTTCCTCAGGGGAGTGTTTCTCGCAGTCTGCCGGGCCGCGCCGCCGGCCGCATCCCCCGATTTCGGGAGGCCCGGCCGGGCCCCGGCTGCGGCAGGGGAAAAATTGCATCCCCTTCCGGCGGCAGGGCTTTGGCGGCAAAGGCCACCCGAATCAAGAATTTATCGCAGCGTAAGCGCGAGGTGAGCGCACCCCTGTCATGCTCACGCACCTATGATCAGAGCGCCAGCTCCAGCAGCACCGGAACATGGTCGCTGGCCTGGGTCCAGCCGCGCGCCGCCTTGTGGATATGGTGCCGGGCCAGGTTGCCGGCCAGGTCCTGGCTGCACCAGACATGGTCGAGGCGCCGGCCGCGATCGGCCGCCAGCCAGTCCTTCGCCCGGTAGGACCACCAGGTGTAGAGCTTCTCCGGCGGCGGCACGAAATGGCGGATGGCGTCGTGCCATTCGCCGGCGGCGGCCCAGGCGTTCAGCGCCGCCACCTCGACCGGGGTGTGCGAGACCACCTTCAGCAGCTGCTTGTGGCTCCAGACATCGTCCTCGAGCGGCGCGATGTTCAGGTCGCCCACCAGCACGGCGCGCTTCGCCGGCCCGCGCGCCGCGTTCCAGGCGGTGACCTCGGCGAGGAAATCCAGCTTGTGGGCGAATTTCGGGTTCAGGTCGCGGTCGGGGATGTCGCCGCCGGCGGGGACATAGAAATCATGCAGCTCCAGCCCGCCGGGCACGTCGAGGTCGACGCCGAGATGCCGGCAGTCGCCCCGCTCGCACCAGTTGGGGTCGGCGACCCGCTCGGCGAAGGGCAGCTTCGAGAGGATGGCGGTGCCGTTGTAGCCCTTCATCCCGCGCACCGCCCGGTGGGCATAGCCGAGCGCCGCGATGGCCTCGTGCGGGAAAAGCTCGTCCGGGCATTTCGTCTCCTGCAGGCAGATGACGTCGGGGGCGAGCTCGCGCGCCACCTCGGCCAGCAGCGGCAGGCGCAGGCGGACGGAGTTGATGTTCCAGGTCAGCAGGCGAAGGTTGGGCATGCGCCAGCATTAGAGAGACAGCGCGGCGCTTGCCAGGGGCTCTGGCGGGGGCGGCCGCCGGTTTGCGCCCCGCGCAAACGAACGGCGCCCGGTCTGGGGGAGACCGGGCGCCTCGGGGGGGATGACATTCCTGGGGGGAATGGTCGGGTGAGCCGGGGGGGTACCGGACCACCGCCGCCTAATGTGGCAGCTCCACGGCGGATTATAAGCGATATCCGCCGCAACTCAAAAACGTTTGAACGGTGCAGATCGGCGCAAGCTGTGTCTATTCGGCCGCAAGCGCGGGCGTGGCGGCCCTGGCGCGGGCATGCGCCGTCGCGGCGGCCCCGAAGGCTTCGAAAAGCCGGCGAGAAAGCGCGTCCCCGGCCCAGTCGTATTCCGGATGCCACTGCACGCCGACGGCGAAGCCCTGCGAGTCGCGGACATGGGCGGCCTCGATGGTGCCATCCGGCGCCCAGCCTTCCGGCACCAGCCGCGGCGCCGCGTCGCGCACCGCCTGGTTGTGCAGCGAGTTCACCGGCACCGCATCGGGGTCGAAGTCGAGGCCGGACCATAGCCGGGCCAGCGCCCCGTCCTGGGCGATGCGCACCGCATGCGCCTTGCCGGTCCGCACCCGGGGCAGCGCCTGGTCGACCGGGGTCGAATGGTCCAGGCGGCCCGGCAGGTCCTGCACCCGCTGGTCCAGCGTCCCGCCCAGCGCCACGTTCAGCTCCTGGAAGCCGCGGCAGATCGCCAGCAGCGGCAGGCCGCGCGCCAGCGCGCCGCGGATCAGCGGCAGGGTGGTGGAATCGCGCTCGCAATCCTCGGGCGTGCCCTCCAGATGCGGCGGCCCGGCATAGAGGTCGGGATGCACGTTGGAGCGGCTGCCGGTCAGCATCAGCCCGTCGAGGCGCGGCAGCATTTCCGCCGCCACGCTGTCGCCGGCGGCCGGCAGCAGCACCGGCATGCCGCCGATCGGCCCCAGCACGACCTTGATGTAATGGTCGGAGACGGCGTGGTTGGGCATGGCGAAGGCCCCGAAGGCCTTCATGCAGCAGGGGATGCCGATGAGCGGACGCATGGCTGAAAGGTCGCGCCGCCGTGCGGCGCAATCAAGGCCTTATTCCCGCATGCCTCGCGGCCCAGCCCAGACGCTGGTGCCGGGCTGGCTCAGCGCCGCTGCTCCTCGCGCTCGAAGAAGGTCGGGTCGTTGAAGGTGAACATGCCGCGCGGCAGCGGCATGCCACGCTCCATGGCGTTCAGCGTGACGCGGGTCTCGCGCTGCTGGCTGTCCACCACGATCCATTGCCGCAGCTCCATCGGCTCCTCGGCGAAGACCAGGGTGATGCGGCCCTCGGCGGGGGCGTCGCGGCGGCGGGCGGTGATGCTGGCCAGGCCGTTGCGGCGGTCGACATTCATCACCTCGATGTCGCCCGCGAAGCGGATCTGCGCGCGCAGCAGGAAGCCCAGCGGGGTCGAGCCGACCGGGACGATCGAAGGCTGCCGCAGCTCGCGGTCGTAGTAGAGAAACTGGCCGTCGGAGGCGACCAGCAGCAGCTGCTCCGGCGGGTCGTAGTCGAAGCGCATCCGCCCGGGGCGGGAGATATAGGCATTGCCCTCGGCCGTGCCGCCATTGTGCGCGATCTGCAGGAAGCGGGCGCGCAGCGTGGTGATGCCGTTCAGATAGGCCTCGGCGCGGGCCACCACGGCCTGGCTGGCGGCGGCGGTTCCCTGCGCCAGAGCGGGCCGTGCGAGCGGGACCAGCGGCAGGAGGGGCAGGGCGGCAAGGAGCGAGCGGCGGAGCATGGCGGCCTATCTGGCAGTGCGTGTCGCCCGGTTCAACGCCCGGGCCCAGGCTGGGTTGGTGGCGGTATCGTTTGTCACATAGGGCCGCCGGCCACGGCGGAGGCGCTCAGCGGCGGGAAGCGCCGCGCCTGCGGCAGCTGGTAGTGCCACCATTCCAGCTTGTAGTGGTCGAAGCCGGCCGCCGTCATCAGCCCGAGCAGCAGGGCACGGTGGCGCTGGTCGGCGACCGGCACCCCGGCATGGCCATGCGCGCTTTCCGGCTGCACCGCGTCGAAGCCGGTGCCCATCGGCAACGCCTCCCCCGTCGCGGCGTCGAGCAGCGTCAGGTCGACCGCCGCACCCCGCGGATGCACGCCGCCCAGCCTGGGGTCGGCGACGAAGCGCTTGTCGGTCACCGCGTGCCACAGCGCCCATTGCGCCTCCAGCGGCCGGAAGGCGTCGAAGATCTTGATCTGTAGCCCCAGCCGGGCGGCCTGGTCGCGCGCGGCGAACAGGCAATCGCGCGCCTCGGGCAGCAGCAGGGCGACCGGGCGGCTGTAGATCGGCGCGCCGGTCAGGTTGTCCGGCGTGGCGTAGCGGAGGTCGAGGACAAAGCCATCGGCCGCGGTGACGGGGAGCAGCATGGCCGGCATCCTGCCACCGCCGGCCGCGCCGCGATACGCCCGCGCCTGTTTCACGCCACCGCTTTCTGCCCTATGCAGCGGGCCATGCGGATCCTGGCATTGGACGGCGCGCTGGCGCGCGCCTCGGCGGCGGTTTGGGCGGAGGGGCGCGTGCTGGCGGCGCGCGCGGCCGAGGGCGCGCGCGGCCAGGCCGTGGCGCTGCCGCCGATGGTGGCCGCGGTGCTGGCCGAGGCGGGGGTGGCGGCGGCCAGCCTCGACGCGGTGGCCGCCGTGGTCGGCCCGGGCGGCTTCACCGGCATCCGCGCGGCCCTGGCCCTGGCGCAGGGCGTGGCGCTGGCCGCCGGCCGCCCGGCGATCGGCGTCAGCACCGGCGAGGCCCTGGCCGCGTCGCTGCCGGAGGAGCTCCGCGCCGCCCATGCCGTCTGGTCGGCCACCGACACCAGGCGCGGGCGGATCCTGCTCGAGCGATTCGCGCCGGGTTCGCTGACCCCGCTCGGCCCGCCCGAACCCTTCCCGCTCGACGCCCTGCCGGTGCCGGAGGGGGTGGTGGCCCTGGTCGGCGACGCCGCGCCGCTGCTGGCCGCGCAACTCGGCGACCGCGCCCTGCTGACCGGGGCCCTGCTGCCCGATGCCGCCGCCGTGGCCGCCGTCGCCGCGCTGCGGCTGCAGGGAAAACTGCCGCCGCGCGCCTGCCTGCCGCTCTATGTCGAGCCGCCGGCGGTGACGCCGCCCGCCGCGCGCCAGGCCGGCCAGGGCTGAGCCCCGTGCTGCGGCAGATCGGGCCGGAGGCGGCCGAGCTGCTGGCCGCGCTGCACGGCGCCAGCTTCCCGCCGCAGGATGCCTGGGGGCCGGACGCGCTGCGGCTGATGCTGGAGATGCGCGGCGCCTTCGGCCTGCTGGCGGCCGAGGCCGGCTTCATCCTGGCCCGCGTCGCCGCCGACGAGGCCGAGATCCTGACGCTGGCGGTGCATCCCGCGGCGCGCCGCCAAGGGCTGGCCATGGCCCTGCTGGAGACCACCGCCCTGGCCGCCGCGGCGCGCGGCGCGGCGGCGCTGTTCCTCGAGGTCTCGGCCGGCAATGCGGCGGCGCAGGCGCTCTATGCCGCGGCCGGCTTCGCCGAGGTCGGGCGTCGCCGCCGCTACTACCCCGATGGCAGCGACGCGCTGGTGCTGAAGCTGGACCTGGCCGCCGCCTGAGGCGGCCCCCCGAGACGACCCCCGGGAGACCACTTCAAAGGCGGCCCGTGTCCGGTCCGGCCGTCAGGCGCCGCCCTTGCGCAGCCGCAGGCGCAGCACGCCGCCTTCCGCCTCCTGCTGGTCGATCACCGCATGTCCCTGTTCCGTTGCGGTGCGCGGGATATTGGCGCGCGGCTCGTCACCCTTGAGAAGCACCAGCAGAATTTCGCCGGGCTGCATGCGGTCCAACGCCAGCCGGGTGCGGACGAAGGTCATCGGGCAAGTCTCGCCGGTTATATCGACCGAACGGTCGAAGACATTTTCTTGGAGCCCTGTATTGGCGGTCATCACTTGGTCTTTCACCACTTCGGTTGCGTTTGCCGTTGCAGGACAGCGCCGATCAGCGATAGGGTTCGGCAAGTCATGGCGGCGCATCGGTGGCCGCTCGACCGGCCGTTTCCATAAGGATTAAAAATGTCCGAAGAACAGGGTGGGCGTGAACTACTGGGCCTGACCGCGCAGATTGTCGCAGCCCATGTATCCAACAACTCGGTGCCGCTGACGGATGTGTCGTCCCTGATCGAGCAGGTGCACCGCACGCTGTCCGGCCTCGGCGCCGCCCCGGTGGCCGTTGCCGCCCCGGCGGAGCGGCCGCAGCCGGCGGTGCCGGTGAAGAAGTCGGTCACCGACGAATATCTGGTGTGCCTCGAGGACGGCAAGAAGCTGAAGATGCTGAAGCGCCACCTGAAGACCGCCTATGACATGACGCCGGAGCAGTACCGGGAACGCTGGGGCCTGCCGCAGGACTACCCGATGGTGGCGCCGAACTACGCCAAGCACCGCTCCTCGCTGGCGAAGAAGATCGGCCTGGGCACCAAGCCGCGTGGCGGCCGGCCGCGCCGGGGAGCCGCCGTGGCCGCCTGAGGCCAGGGAGAGGCAGGAAGCGCGGGCAGGGGGCATGGGCAGGGGGCATGGGCAGGGGGGCTGAGCCGGGAAAGCCCGCCCTCTCCGGCACCCGGCTGCCGGGCCGGGCCGCCCTGACGCGGCCCTTGCCTTGCCGCGCGGTTGATGGCAAGCGGCATCCCGTCTGGCGCAGAATGTGGCCTATGCTGCATATGGCGCGCCGGGCCGTCGTGTCATAAAGGCTGCCGGGGCTGCCCCGCCGGCAGTCGTCGCGGCCGAGGATTCCCGCGCGGCCGCGCATTGGAGAGCAACCGACCCCGCCCATGGACACGCGCACCGACACGCACCAACCCGCCGAGGCCAAGCCGGATCCGATGCGGATCGAGCGTCTGTGCATCGAGCGCGGGCTGAAGATGACCGGGCAGCGCCGTCTGATCGCGCGCGTGCTCTCCGAGGCGGTCGACCATCCGGATGTGGAGGAGCTCTACCGCCGGGCGCTGGCTCTCGATTCCCGCGTCTCCATCGCCACGGTCTATCGCACCGTCCGGCTGCTGGAGGAGAAGGGCATCCTGGAGCGGCACGATTTCGGCGGCGGCCGCGCCCGCTACGAGGCCACCGATCATGGCCACCACTACCACCTGATCGACATCGAGACCGGCAAGGTCATCGAATTCTCCGACAGCCAGCACGAGGCGCTGGCCGAGGCGATCGCCGCCCGGCTCGGCTTCCGCTTGGTCGGCCACCGGCTGGAGCTGTTCGGCCGCCGCGCCGCGCCCGAGGCCGCCACCCCGCCGCGCCGCGCGCCGAAGCGCCGCAGCGGAGAGGGTGCATGAGAGAGGCCGGCTTCGGCGAGCTGCGCAGCGGCAATCTCGGGGTCCGCGTCGCCACGACGCCCGGGGAGGTCGATGCGGCGCAGGCGCTGCGCTACCGCATCTTCTACGGCGAGATGGGCGCGCATCCCGATCCCGCGACCGCCGCCGCCGAGCGTGACCGCGACGCCTTCGACGCCGTCGCCGACCACCTGCTGGTGGTCGACCACAATCTGGGCGACGGGCCGGAAGGCGTGGTCGCCACCTACCGGCTGATCCGCGAATCCGCCGCGGCGCGGGCCGGCGGCTTTTATTCGGCCTCGGAATACGACATCCGGCCGCTGCTGGCCCAGGGCAAGGTGCTGGAGCTGGGCCGCTCCTGCGTCGATGCGCAATACCGCAACCGGGCGGCGATGCAGCTGCTCTGGTCGGGCATCGCCGCCTATGTCTCGGTGCATGGCATCGACCTGATGTTCGGCTGCGCCAGCCTGCCGGGCACCGACCTGGACGCGCTGGCGCTGCAGCTCTCCTACCTGCACAGCTTCCACCTGGCGCCCGAGGCGATGCGGCCGCGCGCCCTGCCGGAACGCTTCGTGGCGATGGACCGCATGGACCCGGCGGCGATTGACCAGCGCCAGGCCCTGGCCGAGCTGGCGCCGCTGGTGAAGGGCTATCTGCGCCTCGGCGGCTTCGTCGGCGACGGCGCGGTGGTCGACACCCAGTTCAACACCACCGATGTCTGCATCGTGGTGAAGACCGACCTGGTGACCCAGAAATACTCCCGCCACTACGAGCGGCACCGCAGCGGCGGCCACGAGTGACGCGGCGGCGGCGGCGCGCCGCCGCCGTCGCGCTGCCGCGGATGTCATGACGCCGAAACGGTAGCGTCATTGTGGTGCCGCGGTGGCTAAGCTATCGCCGTCAGCATGCAGGCCACAGCCCGAACCTCCCTGGATGCCGCCCAGCCCGCCGCGCCGCCGCAGCGCCGCCGGGCCAGCGTGCCCCGCCTCCGCCCCTCGCCGGGCAGCTTCGGCGAGATCCTGGGGGACAATCCGCGCCCGCTGGCCGGACGGCTGCGCGCGGTGCGGCGGCTGGCCTCGGTGCTGCTCTGGACGCTGCTCTGCATCCCCGTCCAGACGCTGCTGCTGGCGCTGCCCGGCGAGGGCAAGCGCCGCTTCGCCCGGCTTTACCACGCGGTGCTCTGCCGGCTGATCGGGCTGCGGGTGCAGGTGGTCGGCCAGCGCAGCACGGCCCGGCCGGTGATGTACCTGGCCAACCATTCCTCCTGGCTCGACGTGCTGGTGCTCGGCGGCACGCTGGACGCGGTCTTCGTCGCCAAGGCCGAGGTCGGCACCTGGCCGCTGGTGCGCACCGTGGCCCGTCTCGGCCGCACCGTCTTCGTCAGCCGCTCCCGCGGGCGGACCGGCAGCGAGGCGGATGCGATGCGCGAACGGCTGCGCGCCGGCGACAGCATGATCCTGTTCCCGGAAGGCACCAGCAACGACGGCACGCGGGTGCTGCCGTTCCGCTCCTCCTTCCTGGCGGTGGCCGATGCGGCGGCCGAGGTGCAGCCGGTCTCGGTGGTCTATGACCGGCTGGGCGGCCTGCCGGCCTGCCGGCGCGACCGGCCGCTCTTCGCCTGGTATGGCGACATGGATATCGGCAGCCATTTCTGGCGGCTGGCGCGCCGTCCGGGCGGCCGCGTCACCGTGCTGCTGCACGAGCCGGTCGACCCGCGCGACTTCGCCAACCGCAAGACGCTGACCGCCGCGGTCGAGCGCACCGTGGCCGAGGGCGCCGCC
Organism: Roseomonas sp. USHLN139; assembly: GCF_037145735.1. Classification (NCBI taxonomy): domain Bacteria; kingdom Pseudomonadati; phylum Pseudomonadota; class Alphaproteobacteria; order Acetobacterales; family Roseomonadaceae; genus Roseomonas; species Roseomonas sp. USHLN139. The sequence goes on from NZ_JBBCWY010000001.1 coordinate 147,935, forward strand.
GAGCTGCGGCAGAACCGCATCGCCCTGCCGCGCCGGGCGCTGGCCGTGCAGAACTGAAGCCGGGGCAGAACTGAGCCGGGCCGAGCTCCGGACAGGAAAAAGGCCGGGGAAGACCCGGCCTTTGTCGTTTCGGGGCGCCGGCAGCGCCGGCAACCGGAAGACGGTCAATCCGTCGGCGCCAGGCTCTTGATCAGGTCGAAGACCCGCTTGCGCACGGCGGGCTCGGTGATGCGGTAATAGGCGCGCACCAGCTCCAGCGTCTCGCGCTTGTGCAGCGTGTCGTCCTCAAAGCCTTCCTGCTGCTCGGCGAAGCCGCCCATGCGGGCGCGCAGCGCGGTCTGGCCGCCCATCGCATCCGGCATGTCGTCGAAGAAGAAGCCGATCGGCACGTCGAGCACGCGGGCCAGGTCGAACAGCCGGCTGGCGCCGATGCGGTTCACGCCGCGCTCGTATTTCTGCACCTGCTGGAAGGTCAGGCCGAGCGCCTCGCCCAGCTTCTCCTGGCTCATGCCCAGCAGCGTGCGGCGCAGGCGCACCCGGCTGCCGACATGCACATCGATGGGGCTTGGCCGATGCTCGCGCTCGGTCTTCTCCATCACGTCATCGCTGGGCATGGTCCAACCTCCGCCACCGACCGCAGAATTCCGCCGCCCCAGCAGAGGCCTGGCTTGCGTCTCTTGCGAGGGCCGCCGTGCCGCAACCCCCCGCCTTGCATAGGCGCAATGTCCCTAAACCCGGTAGTAGGAAGTTGTCAACTCTTTCGAGAATTCTCAATTATTCGACGAAGCGACCGCCTTCTGTCGCCTCAGCGTGGAGAAGCTTCCCGCCGCTGCAACCGCCAGGGCCAGAAGGCCCAGCAGGATCGCCCCCCAATTGCCGAAGCGGGCGAAGATCGTCGCGGGGAGCGAGCCGGGCAGCGAAAGCTTGAGCGTGGCCATATCGCCCAGTCTGATGTGCCCTGCCAAGCTGCCTCTTGCATCGAACAGCGCGGAAACGCCGGTCTGCGCGGCGCGGGCCAGTGGCAGGCCTTCCTCCACCGCGCGCAGCCGGGCGGCGGCCAGATGCTGGAAGGGACCGGCCGAGAAGCCGAACCAGGCATCGTTGGTGATGTTGACCAGCCAGGCCGGCCGCTCCGCCGGGCTGACCGCCGCCGGGAAGATCACCTCGTAGCAGATCAGCGGGCTGAAGGGCGGGATGCCGCCGCCCGGGGCCAGGGCCACCGGCCCGGGCCCGGCGGCGAATTCGCCCGCCCCCTCGACGATGCGAATCGGGATCAGCCCGCGCAGCGGCATGTACTCGCCGAAGGGCACCAGATGCGCCTTGTCATAGACCGCGCGCAGCTGCCCCTGGGCGTCCACCGCCGAGAGGCTGTTGTAGAGATGGTCGACCTTGCCCTCCGGCGTCCAGTCGACCCGCACCGAGCCGCCCAGCAGCATGCCCCGGGCGGGCAGCACCTGCGCCACATAGCCGCGCGCCGCCTCGTCCTGCGGCAGCAGGAAGGGGCTGGCGGTCTCCGGCCAGATCACCGCCAGCGGCCGCTCGGCGGGGCCGCGCTGGCCGACGCCCTGCCGCGTCAGCTCCAGGTAGCGGCGGAAGATCGGCCAGCGCTGGTCCTCGCGCCACTTGGCCTCCTGCTGGACATTGCCCTGCACCAGCATGACGTCGACGCCGGGGCCCTCCGGCAGCGGCTGCGCCAGGCGGGCGAAGCCGAGCCCGCCGAGCAGCGCCAGCCCGGCCGCGCCCGCCGCCATCGCCCGCCGCCCCAGATAGGGCGTGCCGGCGACCAGCAGCGTGACGAGGGACAGCCCATAGACGCCGACATAGGCGGCGCCCTGCAGCGGCAGCGCGTCGAAGGCCCAGACGGTGCCCAGGGCGTTCCAGGGGAAGCCGGTCAGGATCAGCCCGCGCGCCCATTCCAGCAGCGTCCAGGCGCCCGCGAGCGCCAGCCAGCGCGGCCAGCCCGGCGCCGCCCGCCAGGCGATGATGGCGGCCAGCGCGGCATAGACCGCCAGCGGCAGCGCCAGCCCCGGCACCGCGATCGGCACCAGCCAGCCCCAGCGCCAGGGATCGGTCAGCAGCGCATGGCTGATCCAGTAGAGACCCGCGACATGATGGCCCCAGCCGAAGGCGAAGCCGATCCACCCGGCCCGCTTCCAGCTGGCCGCGCCCCCCAGCAGCGCCAGCAGGCCGGGCACCGCCACCAGCAGCGCCGGCACGGCATACAGGGGCGGCAAGGCCAGCGCCGCGATCACCCCGAGGCCGAAGGCAGCCAGCAAGGCGGAACGGCCCGTGAGGGCGGAAAGCTTGGAAAGCAAAGCGGTGGCCAGCCTTTTCCGGGAGGACGCCGAGTATCCTCCCAAGAGAAGGCAGGGGCAAATTGCAGTCAGCAACAAGGGTAGGCCAGGGGAATGAATTCCCCTGGACCCCATCTTTTTTTGATGAACGGCCGTCACGGGACCTGCGCCTGGCCTCGGGCGACACCCAGGCAGCGCGGCGGGACGCAGATTTCATAAAACTGTTGCAACCGCGAAGGTCGCGCAGCCACGGGGCCGTTTCGCCTGCTGTCGCCACGTGGATGCGGCAGCCACCGCAGAAAGAAGAAGGGGGTCCAGGGGGAATTCATTCCCCCTGGCCTGAACCCTGTCTTCTTTTACTCGGCCGCGGCCTTCGCCGCGGTCACCCCGGGACGCCGCACCCGCAGCCGGCGGATGCGCCGCGGATCGGCCTCGAGCACGCGGAACTCCAGGCCCGAGGCGTGCGAGACCAGCTCGCCCTTGGCCGGCACGCGGCCGGCCAGGGTGAAGACCAGGCCGCCCACGGTGTCGATGTCCTGCTCGCGCTCGTCCTCGGTCAGCACGGCGCCGAGCTTCTCCTCGAAGAGCTCGATCGGCGTGCGGGCGTCGAGGTCGATCAGCCCGTCGGTCCGCTCGACCAGCTGGGGGGCGGCGACCTCGTCATGCTCGTCCGAGATGTCGCCGGTGATGGTCTCCACCAGGTCCTCGATGGTCACCAGCCCGTCGATGCCGCCATATTCGTCGACGACGAGGGCCAGGTGCATCCGCGCCTGGCGCATCTGCAGCAGCAGGTCGAGCACCGGCACCGAGGGCACCACGAAGAGCGGCTTGCGCAGCACCGCCGCCATGCTGAAGGGCGCCTCGCGGCCGACGCTGGCGAAGACGTCCTTGATGTGGACCATGCCCACGATCTCGTCGAGCTGGCCGCGATAGATCGGAAAGCGGCTGTGGCCCTCGCGCTGGATCAGGCGGATCGCCTGGTCGAGGGTGAGGTCCTCCGGCATGGCGACGATATCGGCGCGCGGCACCATGACGTCGCTGGCGGTCTTGCCGCGCAGCTTCAGCACATTGGTCAGCAGCGCGCGTTCCTGGGCGTCGAGCTCCGGCCGCGGCGGGCCGACATGCTCGTGGTGCTCATGGTGCTCGCGGCCCTCGACCAGGGCCTCGACCTGGTCGCGCACGCTCTCGGCGGATTTGCGGCGCAGCAGGCCCTGCAGCCGCCAGAGGATGCCGTCGCGGATCTGGGTCTCGCTCACAGCACGCCCCGCCACGGGTTGGGCAGGGCCAGGCGGCGCATGATCCGCGCCTCGGCGCGCTCCATGCGGCGGGCCTCGCCGGCCTGGACATGGTCGTGGCCGCCGAGATGCAGCGTGCCATGCGCCACCAGATGCGCCAGATGCGCGGCGACGCGGCGCTGCGCCCCGCGCGCTTCCCGCCGCACCACGCCGAGGGCGAGGGCGATGTCGCCGAGATGGCCGAAGCCCTCGCCGGGGAAGGACAGCACGTTGGTGGGCTTGACCTTGCCGCGATGCTCGCCGTTCAGGCGTTTCACCGCCCGGTCGTCGGTCAGCAGGATGGTCATGGCGCCCTGGGGCGCGCCGGGTGGCGCGGTGTCCAGGCTGAAGCCGTCGCTGGCCATCTCGGCCCAGGCGGCGGCGGCGGCGCGGCGCGCCAGGTCTTCGGCGCGCGGCACTGCCGCCCGCCAGGCCGGGTCGTCGATGACGACGACGATCTCCGGCGTGGGTTGCCCGTCCACGTCACCGTGGGCGGGCGTACGACTTCCCGGTTCCATCACTCTCCTTCCTGCCGCGGGGGACCGTTCCCATCGCGGCGCCGTCCGCCCATGCCCGCCTGGAAGCGCGGGGAGGACTGGCCGGCCGATTCGTCGGCGCGGTTATACGCGGCGACGATCCGCGCCACCAGCGGATGCCGCACCACATCCTGTTCAGCGAAGCGGGACACGGCGATGCCCGGCACCCCGTCGAGGATGGAAAGCGCCTCCACCAGGCCGGATTTCTGCCCCGGCGGCAGGTCGACCTGGGTCGGATCGCCGGTGACCACCATGTGCGAGCCCTCGCCCATGCGGGTCAGGAACATCTTGATCTGGGCCGGGGTGGTGTTCTGCGCCTCGTCCAGGATGGCGTAGCAGTGGGCGAGGGTGCGGCCGCGCATGAAGGCCAGCGGCGCGATCTCGATCTCGCCGGAGACGATGCGGCGCTGCACCTGGTCGGCCGGCATCATGTCGTGCAGCGCGTCGTAGAGCGGGCGGAGATAGGGATCGACCTTCTCCTTCATGTCGCCGGGCAGGAAGCCCAGCCGCTCGCCGGCCTCGACCGCCGGGCGCGACAGCACGATGCGGTCGACCCGGCCGGCCAGCAGCAGGGCGACGCCCTGCGCCACGGCGAGGTAGGTCTTGCCGGTGCCGGCCGGGCCGATGCCGAAGACCATGTCGTGCCGCGCCAGCTGGTCCATATAGGCGGCCTGGGCGTGGCTGCGCGGGGCGATGGCGCCCTTGCGGGTGCGGATCGCCGGCAGGTCGGCCAGCGGCAGGCGCGGCTCCCGCCCTTCGCCGCCCGCCCGCGCCGCCGGCACCGGGGGGGAGGGCCCATCGGCCAGGCGCAGCGCCGCATCGACTTCGGACATGCCGATCACCTCTCCTCGTTCCACCTGCCGCCACAGGCGCCGCAGCGCCACCTCCGCCACCTCGGCCGCGCTGCCCGATCCGGTGATCGCCAGGCGGTTGCCGCGGCTGGACAGCCGCACCTCCAGCACCTGCTCGATCCGCGCCAGGTGCCGGTCATGCTCGCCATAGAGGATCGGCAGCAGGGCATTGTCGTCGAATTGCAGGGTCACCGTCCGGGCGGCCGAGACGGTGTCGGCGATGACCGGACGGGCCATGCCGCGGGGTTCGGCGCGGAGCGCGTCGGTGGCGGGGTTGCTCAAGCGGGGGCCAGCTCCTTCACATCCAGCAGGATGGCGGACAGGGAATTGGGGTGGGCGGCGGCGATTTTCACCCGGGCCGAGCGTCCGGCGAGCGTCGCCGGGCCCAGCGCGTGCACCGGCTGCAGCCAGGGGCTGCGGCCGGCCATCTGGCCCGGATGGCGGCCCGGGCCGGTGAACAGGATGTCGCATTCGCGGCCGACGCAGGCGCGGTTGAATTCGTCCTGCTGCTGCCGCAGCAGGGCCTGCAGCTCCTGCAGCCGGGCATCCTTCTCGGCCTCGGCCACCTGGAAGGGCTGGCCGGCGGCGGGCGTGCCGGGGCGGGCGGAATACTTGAAGGAATAGGCCAGGGCGAAGCCGACCTTTTCGACCAGCGCCATGGTGGCGGCGTGGTCGGCGGCGCTCTCGCCGGGATGGCCGACGATGAAGTCGGAGGACAGCGCCATGTCGGGCCGGGCTTCGCGCAGCTGGTCGGCGATGCGGTAGAACAGCTCGGCCGTGTGGCCACGGTTCATCGCCGCCAGCACCTTGTCCGAGCCGCTCTGCACGGGGAGGTGCAGGAAGGGCATCAGCTGCGGAATCCTGCCATGCGCCTGGATCAGCGCGTCATCCATGTCGCGCGGGTGGCTGGTGGTGTAGCGCAGCCGCTCCAGCCCCTCGATCTCGGCCAGCTCGTAGAGCAGGCGGGACAGGTTCCAGGTGGTGCCGTCCGGCGCCTCGCCATGCCAGGCGTTGACGTTCTGGCCGAGCAGCGCGATTTCCCGCGCGCCGCCGGCGACCAGCCGCTTCGCTTCCGCCACGATCGCCGCGACGGGGCGCGAGAATTCCGCCCCGCGGGTGTAGGGCACCACGCAGAACGAGCAGAACTTGTCGCAGCCTTCCTGGATGGTGAGGAAGGCGATCGGCCCCTGCTCGGCGCGCGGCTGCGGCAGCAGGTCGAATTTCTGCTCGACCGGGAAGTCGGTGTCGATCTGCGCGCCGGCGGCGCGCGCCGCGCGGGCCACCATCTCCGGCAGGCGGTGATAGGTCTGCGGGCCGAGCACGATATCGACCCAGGGGGCGCGGCTGGTGATCTCCTTGCCCTCGGCCTGGGCGACGCAGCCGGCGACGGCCAGCACCATCTTCTGCCCGGCCTCGGCGCGCGCCTCCTTCATCTGCCGCAGCCGGCCGAGATCGGAGAACACCTTCTCGGAGGCCTTCTCGCGGATATGGCAGGTGTTGAGGATGACCATGTCGGCCTCCTCCGGCGTCTCGGCCGGGCCATAGCCGAGCGGGGCCAGGACATCGGCCATGCGGCCGCTGTCATAGACGTTCATCTGGCAGCCCCAGGTGCGGATGAACAGCTTCTTGCGGGGCGTGCTGCCATCGGCCGGGGCCTGGCTGTCGACGGCGGTCTCGGGCGAGGCGGCCTGTGCAGGGAGAGGGGCGCCAGGCAGAGGGGCGGCAGGGAAAGAGGCGGCAGAGGTCATGGCGCGCGGGGGTCCGGAACTGCGGGGGCCAGCGGCACAGGCCGGCCGGGGCCACCCCGGCTCGGGGTAGCATCGCGGGCGGATGTGCGGGCGGCGCGGCCGCGGGTCAAGCGGACAGGCCGCCCGAGACCGCGGAAAGGGCCGCCGATCCTGGGCGCATCATGCCGGAGCATGGTCGCGGATGGCGCCGCGCCGGGTCAAGGCAAACCGGCCCGGCCCGAGGGCGAATCGCATGATGCTTTCGTGTCGCGACTCGGGCGGGCGGGGCGCGGGGCTGCCCTGCGCCGGTTCCGCGATGCTGGACCTGCGGGGGTGCCGCGCGCCATATGCCGCGCATGCCCGCCGCCGCCGACCTCCCGCCGTCCCTCGCCCCGACCGAGCCGGCCAGCGACCCCCTGGCCCTCTATGTCCATTGGCCGTTCTGCGCGGCCAAATGCCCCTATTGCGACTTCAACAGCCATGTCCGCGAGCGGGTCGACGGGATGCGCTACGGCGAGGCGCTGCGCCGCGAGCTGGCCCATGAGGCTGCCCGGCTGGCGCAGCAGGGGCAGGAGCGGCGCAAGCTGGCCTCGATCTTCTTCGGCGGCGGCACCCCCAGCCTGATGCCGACCCAGGCGGTGGCCGACATCATCGCCGATGCCTGCCGCTTCTTCGACCCGACGCCCGATATCGAGATCACGCTGGAGGCCAATCCGACCAGCGTCGAGATCGCCAAGCTGGCCGAGCTGCGCGCCGCCGGCGTCAACCGCGCCAGCCTGGGCGTGCAGGCGCTGAACAACCAGGCGCTGGGCTTCCTCGGCCGCAAGCACGATGCCGGCCAGGCGATCGCCGCGCTGGAGGCGGCGCGCTCGCTCTTCCCGCGCCTGTCCTTCGACCTGATCTATGCCCGCCCGGGCCAGCAGGAGGCCGAGTGGCGCGCCGAGCTGCGCCAGGCCCTGACGCTGGCCGCCGACCACCTGTCCCTCTACCAGCTGACCATCGAGCCGGGGACACGCTTCGCGACCGAACATGCCCGCGGCGCCTTCGCCCTGCCGGAGGGCGAGGAGGCGGCGGCGCTCTATTTCGCCACCGGCGAGGAGGCCGGGCATTTCGGCCTGCTGCCCTACGAGGTCTCCAACTACGCCAGGCCGGGGGCGGAGAGCCGCCACAACCTGGCCTATTGGCGCTATGGCGACTATCTCGGCATCGGCGCCGGCGCCCACCAGCGGCTGCTGCTGCGCGAGGGGCTGGTGGCCAGCCGCCGCCACCGCGGCCCCGAGGAATGGCTGGCGCGCGTCGAGGCCCAGGGCCACGCCATCACCCATGCCGAGACCCTCTCCGCCACCGACCGCGCGCGGGAGGCGATGCTGATGGGCCTGCGCCTGTCGGAAGGCGTCGACCCCGCCCGCATCGAGGCCCGCACCGGCCTGACGCTCGCCGAGGCGGTCGATCCTGGCATCCTGGCCGCCTGCCTGGAGGAGGATTATCTGCGCTGGACCGCAGACGGCCGCCTGGCCGCGACCTGGGAAGGGCGGCTCAGGCTCGACGCGCTGCTGCCGGCGCTGCTGCGCTGAAAAGCCGAAAGGCCCCGCTTGCGGGAAAGGCTTTCTGGAACAAATATAGAACGAACGCTCCGGATTGCCCTGTGCCATGGATCTCCGCGCCAAGCTCGCCCTGCTGGCGGATGCCGCCAAATACGATGCCTCCTGCGCTTCCTCCGGCACCTCGAAACGCGATTCGCGCAAGGGCGGGCTCGGCAGCACCGAGGGGATGGGGATCTGCCACGCCTATGCGCCGGATGGCCGCTGCATCTCGCTGCTGAAGGTGCTGCTGACCAATGCCTGCCATTTCGACTGCGTCTACTGCATCAACCGCGCCAGCTCGAACGTGCCACGGGCGCGCTTCACCGTGGACGAGCTGGTCCGGCTGACGCTGGCCTTCTACCGCCGCAACTACATCGAGGGGCTTTTCCTCAGCTCCGGCATCATCCGCTCGCCCGACTACACGATGGAGCAGATGAACCGCGTCGCCCGGACGCTGCGCGAGGAGCACGGCTTCCACGGCTATATCCACCTGAAGACCATCCCCGACGCGGCGCCCGGCCTGCTGGCCGAGGCCGGGCGCTGGGCCGACCGCCTGTCGATCAATGTCGAGCTGCCGCAGGATGCCAGCCTGCAGCGCCTGGCGCCCGAGAAGGACCTCCCCGCCATCCGCGGCGCCATGGCCGGCCTCGCCACCCGCATCGCCGAGGCCAAGGACGCCCAGAAGACCGCCCGCCGCGCCACGCCGCCGCGCTTCGCCCCGGCGGGGCAGTCGACCCAGATGATCGTCGGCGCCGATGACAGCGACGACCGCCGCATCCTGACCACCGGCGCCGCGCTCTATGGCCGCTACAAGATGCGGCGGGTCTATTATTCGGCCTATTCCCCGATCCCGGCGGCCTCGTCCCTGCTGCCCCCCGCCGCGCCACCCCTGCTGCGCGAACACCGCCTCTACCAGGCCGACTGGCTGCTGCGCTTCTACGGCTTCGGCACCGAGGAAATCATGGAGGGCGGCGAGGCCGGCATGCTCGCCCTCGACATCGATCCCAAGCTGGCCTGGGCGCTGAAGCATCGCGGCCTCTTCCCGCTCGACCTCAACCGCGCCCCGCGCGAGATGCTGCTGCGCGTCCCCGGCCTCGGCGCCCGCAATGTCGACCGCATCCTGGCCGCCCGCGCCGAGGGGCCGGTGCGGCTGGGCGAGCTGGCCGGCCTGCGGGTGCCGCTGAAGAAGGTGGCACCCTTCGTCACCGCCCCCGACCACCGCCCGGCCCCCGGCCAGCTCGACAGCATGAATCTCCGCGAGCAGCTGCGCCCCGGCAGCCGCTTCGCCCGCGCCGCCCGGCCGGCGCAGCTCAGCCTCGATGTATAGCGTCGCCCTCGAGGACGAGGCGGATTGGGTGGGCTGGCGCCGGGCCGCCCGCCACCTGCTGGCCGCTGGCATCCCGCCCGAGGCCGTCACCTGGCACCCGCCCGACACGCCGGCCGGTCTCTTCGCCGGCCCGCCGCCGCCGGCCCCGGCCGGGGCCCCGGCCCTCGCGGTCCCGCGCGACTGGCTGGCCATGGCCGAGCGCGGCATCCGCCACAGCGACCCCGAGCGCTTCGCCCTGCTCTATGCGCTGCTCTGGGACGCCCGCGCCGAGCCCGGCCTGCTGCGCCGCCCGACCGAGCCGCGCATGCAGCGCCTCTCCGCCATGGCCCGCGCCGTGAAGCGCGACGCCCACAAGCTGCACGCCTTCCTGCGCTTCCGCGAGATCGACACGGCCGAAGGCCCGCGCTCGATCGCCTGGTTCGAGCCCGAGCACCACATCCTGGAGGCCGAGGCCGGCTTCTTCGTCCGCCGCTTCGCCATCCTGCGCTGGTCGATCCTGACGCCCCGCCGCTGCGCCCACTGGGACGGCGAGGCCGTCACCTTCGCCCCCGGCGCCCGCCGCGCCGACGCCCCGGCCTTCGACGCGGCGGAAGACCTGTGGCGCACCTACTTCGCCAGCATCTTCAACCCGGCCCGGCTGAAGCCCGAGGCCATGCGCGCCGAGATGCCCAAGAAATACTGGAAGAACCTGCCGGAGGCCTCGATCATCCCGCAACTCATGCAGGGGGCGTCGGGCAGAGTGAAGGTGATGATGGGGCAGGAATTCGTGGAAGGGCGGAAGCAAAGGGGAAGTCACAGGCAGGAAGGATGAAGGCCAGGGGAATGAATTCCCCTGGACCCCATCTTTTTTCTGTCAGACTGCCGTGTCCACATGGCGACAGGACGTGAAACGGCCCCGCGGCAGCGCGACCTTCGATCGAGCAATGTTATATAAAACGGTACCCCACCGAGATGCCCTGACGACGGCACAGGTGATGAGCAGGTCCCCAAACGGCCGGTGATCAGAAAGAAGATGGGGGTCTGGGGGAATTCATTCCCCCAGCCTTTTCCTGTCTTCCCTACCCCAGACCCTTGCTTGCCTTCACCCCGCCGGCAGCCACACCTTGAACGTCGCCCCTTCGCCTTCCTTGCTGTCGATCAGCAGCTGGCCGCGGTGGCGGTTGACGATGTGCTTGACGATGGCGAGGCCGAGGCCCGTGCCGCCGGCGTTGCGGGCGCGGCCCTTGTCCACCCGGTAGAAGCGTTCGGTCAGGCGGGGGATGTGCTCGCGGGCGATGCCGGGGCCGTCATCGATGACGCTCAGCGTCACGCCGGGGCGGGAACCGGAGACCTTCGCGACCTCCAGCTTTACCAGTCCGTCCGGCTGGCCGTGCCGTACCGCATTCTCGAGCAGGTTGCGCAGCACCTGGGACAGCTGCTCCTCGTCGGCGGGGGCGGCGATGGCATCCTCGGCCAGCGCCATCTCCAGCCGGACGCGGCGGCTGGCCAGGATCGGCGCCATCGCCTCGGCCTCGCGGCGGGCGAGCTCGGCCAGCGGCACGCGCTCGGTCGGCGCCTGGTGCTCGGCCAGCTCGATGCGCGACAGGCCGAGCAGGTCCTCGATCAGCCGGCGCATCCGCTCCGACTGCTCGGACATGATGGTCAGGAAGCGGTCCTGCGCCTCGGGGTCGTCCCGGGCCGGGCCGCGCAGCGTCTCGATGAAGCCCATCAGGCTGGCCAGCGGGGTGCGCAGCTCATGGCTGGCATTGGCCACGAAATCGGCGCGCATCCGCTCGACGGCGCGTTCCCGGGTGCGGTCGGAGAGCATCACCACCAGCCGGCCGCCATCGGCCAGCGGCGGGTCGAGCGGGATCACCTGGACGGCCAGCTCGCGCGGCACCGGCACCGGCAGCACGATGTCGACCGCCTGGCGCTGCCCCTCGGCAAGCGCGCGGTCGACGGCGCCGGCCAGCGCCGGGTGGCGCAGCAGGGCGGCGGCGTCGCCGGCCAGCGGCCCGGCCTCGGCGGCGCGGGCACCGAACAGCGCGCGGGCGGCGGCATTGGTGCGCAGCGCGCCGCGGTCGGCGCCGAGCACGAGGAGCGGGTCAGGCAGGCTCTCCAGGATGGCGGCGTCGGCGCGCTTCATGCGGCCGACCAGCTCGCCGCGCTCGGCCAGGCTGCGGGCGAGGCGGGCGACGCCGTCGGAGACCTCGGCCAGCGCCGGCAGCCGGGGCGGCTCGGCCGCCGGCCAGTCGCCCTCGCCATCGGTGGCGCGCCGCAGCACGGCGGCCAGCCGTGCCAGGTTGCCGAGCCAGAGGCGGGAGACGGCCAGCGCCGCCAGCAGGGTGAGGAACAGGGCGGGCAGCCCAACGCCGGGCTCGATCCGGCCGGTGAGCAGCAGCAGGACGAAGAGGAGGGCCGGGACGCCGCCGACCAGCGCGGCCGAGCTGAGCCAGCGCCCGAGGGTGGGGCCGGGGGACACGAGGTCCTGGTCTGTCACGCGAGGATCTTCCCGAAACTGGTCACGGCGGTTGCAGGCTGTGCAGGGTTCCGCCGCCGCGGGACAGATTCAACCGACAAAACGAAGAAACGCCGCGCCCGGCGCCGGTGCCGGGCGCGGGCCGGGATCAGAAGCCGACGCTGCCGGGCAGTTCGGCCGGGGCGACGACGCCGGGCTGGCTGCCGGGGGCGATGGCATAGACGGCGAGGCCGCGCTGCACCATGCCGCCCGGGTTCAGCCGCAGCTGGCCGTCGGCGCCGAGCACCGTCTCGCCCAGCGGGATCTGCGCCGTGCCGCCCGGGCCCTGGCCGCGGATGGCGCGCGCCGCGATGGCCGCCGCGTCATAGGCGACGCCGACGATACGCGAGGGCTTCTCGCCGAAGGCGGCCTCGTAGCGACTCTCGAACTGGCTGCGCGCCACCGGGTCGGCGCCGGGGAACCAGGCGCCGGACAGCGCCAGCTGCTGGCCCATCGCCTCGTCCATGCCCCAGAGCGCATGGCCGGCGAGCCGCAGCGGCGGCATGGCGATGCCGGCCTGGGTCAGGGCGCCGGCGAAGTCGCGGGCGCGCACGCCGCTCTCGGCCAGCAGCAGCAGGCCCGGGCGCTGGTCGGCGGGGGCGTCCGGCATCAGGCCGAGCTTCTGCGCGACCTCCCTGGCGACCAGCGAGGGCTGCGCGGCGCCGGGGTAGAATTCCACCTGCGGCTGCGGCAGGCCGAGCTCGGCGGTGGCCGCCCGCAGCGCGGTGGCCATCTGCCGGCCCAGCGCGCCATCGGGCCCGGCGAGGGCGAAGCGCTGCACGCCCTGCGCCTGGCCGGCGACGACCAGGCGGCGGACCTGCTGCACCGGGGTGATGCCCAGCGGCCAGACCTGGGTGCCGGCCTGGTTGGCGTCGTTGGTGAAGGGCAGCACCGGGATGGCGGCGCCGCGGGCGACGGTGGCGACGGCGGCCGTCTCCTGCGCGGTCAGCGGGCCGACGATGATGCGGGCGCCATCCTGGATGGCGGTGCGGGCGGCGGAGGCGGCGCCGGCCGGGCTGCCGCCGGTGTCGCGCGGCAGGAATTCGAAGGAGGCGTCGCCCTGCTCGAACAGCGCCAGCTGGGCGGCGTTGAGCAGCGGCTGGCCCAGGCCGGCCTGCGGCCCGGTCATCGGCAGCAGCACGGCGACCTTGGCGCGCGGCGGCGGCGGCGGCGCGATCTGGCCGGCCATCGGCTGCGGCGCATAGCCGCCCGTTGTGCGCGAGGCTTGCGGGGCGCAGGCGGAGAGGGCCACAAGGGCAGCGATCAGCGCGGAGCCGGCCAGGCCCCGGCGGGACTGCGGGAGAGCGGGTTTCAGTGCAGCCAGACGAAACCGGGACAGACGAGACGACACGTGAAACCTCCCCTCCGCCGGGCAAGGGGCCCGGCCTGACGCTGGTGGCGACGCCGATCGGCAATCTCGGCGACCTCGCTCCCCGGGCGCTCGCCGTGCTGCGCGCGGCGGACGTGGTTTTGTGCGAGGACACCAGAGTAACCGCACCAATGCTCGCGCGACATGGCGTTTCGGTGAGTCTGCTGCCGCTCCACGAACACAACGAGGATGCGGCGACGCCGAAGCTGGTCGCGCGGATGGCGGGGGGGCAACGCCTGGCGCTGGTTTCGGATGCAGGCACGCCGCTGATGAGCGATCCCGGCTACCGCCTGGTGCGCGCCGCCATCGCCGAGGGCATCGAGGTCTCGGCGGTGCCGGGGCCGAATGCTTCCGTCATGGCGCTGACGCTGTCCGGGCTGCCGCCGCATCCGCATCTGTTCCACGGCTTCCTGCCGCCGCGCGATGCGGCGCGCGCCGCCGAGCTCGCCCGCTTCCGCGCCATGGAACGGGCCGGGCTGTCGGCCACGCTGATCTTCTACGAGGCGCCGCACCGGCTGGCCGAGACGCTGGCGGGGATGGCCGAGGTGCTGGGCCCCGACCGCCCGGCCGCCGTGGCGCGCGAGCTGACCAAGCGCTTCGAGGAGGTGCGGCGCGGCCCGCTGGCCGAGCTCGCCGCGCATTACGCCGAGCACCAGGCGCGCGGCGAGATCGTGCTGCTGGTCGGCCCGCCCGGCGACGCGGTGCCGGAGGCCGAGGCCAGCCTGGACGACCGGCTGCGCGCCGCGCTGGCCGGCGGCGAGAGCCTGCGCGATGCCGCCGCCCTGGTCGCCGCGGCGACCGGCCTGCCGCGCAAGCAGGTCTATGCGCGGGCGCTGGAGATGCGCGAGGCGCAGGGCTGAGCGCCTTGCCTCCGCCCGGGCTTCGGGGGAGTTTTCCGCGAGCCCGACAACGCCGCCCTGCGGACTGCAAGGAGAGCCCGCCCGATGGCCGAGAGCCCGCGCCGCCTGGAAGCGCCGATCATCATCTTCGCCTTCGACCGGGGCGCCTATCTGCGCCGCTTCTGCCTGTCGCTGCGGGCGCAGGAGGGCATCGCCCTCGATGAGCGGCGCATCTTCCTGCTGCAGGACGGGGCGGTGTCGCGGCGGTCGGGGGTGCGCTACGCGACCGATGCGGCGATGGCGGAGAGCGTCACCGCCTTCCGCAGCGTCTTCCCCGCCGGGCAGGTGGTGGCGAGCCCGGAGAATCTCGGCATCGCCGGCAATATCGCGCGCGGCGAGCGGATGGCCTTCGAGACGCTGGAGGCCGAGACCGCCTATTTCTTCGAGGACGACCTGGAGCTGGGGCCGGCCTATCTGGTGATGATGGAGCGGATGCGGGAGGCGCTCTCGGCCTTTCCGGAGGTCGGCTATTTCGCCGCCTATGGCGACCACCGGCAGACGCCGAAGCCGGACAAGGTCCGCATGGTGCCGCTGGACCATCACTGGGGCTTCGGGCTGCGGCGGTCGGCCTGGAAGCGGATCGCCGAATGGCTGAAGCCCTACTACGCCATCATCGGCCAGACCGACTATCCGAACCGCAATCATCTCGGCGTCTATCGCTTCCTGGCGCAGCAGGACATGGCGATCGACAAGTCGTCGCAGGATGCGCTGAAGGCGCTGGCGGCGGCGAAGCTCGGCATCGCCCGCGTGATGACCGACCTGTGCTTCGCCCGCTATATCGGTGCCCAGGGCGCCTCCTTCAGCGAGCAGCGGTTCCGGGAGATGGGCTATGACCGGATGCAGGCGACCGGGGTCGCGGACCTGCCGCTGGAGGGCTTCACGGCGGGGCGCGTGGCGGCGGTCCTGGCCGGGCAGCAGCAGCGGTTCCTGGCGTTCCGCCAGCAGGAATTCGACCGCTTCCTGGAGCGCTACAGCGCCCGGCACTGGGACCCTGACCGGCTGGTGACCCGCCAGGATGTCAGCGATTTCTACCGGCTGTTCCTGGACCGGCTGCCCGAGGGCGAGCAGGTCTACGAGGCCTGGGTCGACAAGAAGACCGTGGCGACGATGCGCCATGCCCTGATGAGCAGCCGCGAGTTCCAGGGCCGGAACTTCAGATAGATGGCGGGGTCCGGGGGGATACCATCCCCCCGGCGGGGGTCAGGGGGCAGAGCCCCCTGCCTTCTTCAATTCGTTGATGGCAAGCCTCTCGAATTCCGCGACGGTGAGCGTTTCCGCCCGTCGTGTCCCGTCGATATCGGCGTCCCTGAGGATGGCCTCGGCGTTGCCCAGGGTCTTCAGGCTCGACCGCAGCATTTTTCTCCGTTGCCCGAAGGCCGCCGCGGTGACTTTTTCCAGCGACTTCATCAGTGCCGGGTCCGGGTCCTCGGGGTGGGGCACCAGGTGCACCACCGCCGACCACACCTTGGGCGGCGGGCTGAAGGCGCCGGGTGGCAGGCGCAGCATCATGCGGCACTGGCAGCGCCACTGCGACAGCACGGCGAGCCGCCCGTAATGCTCGGTATCGGGCGCGGCGACGATGCGCTCGGCGACTTCCTGCTGGAACATCAGGGTCATGCTCTCGAAGAGCGCGGCCTGGTGCAGCCAGCCGATCAGCAGCGGCGTGCCGACATTGTAGGGCAGGTTGGCGACGATGCGGCGGGGGCTAGGCAGCAGGGTCTCGGCATCGATGCGCAGCGCATCGCCCTCGACGATGGTCAGCTTGCCGGGATAGGCGGCCGAGAGCTCCTCCAGCGCGCCGAGGGCGCGGCGGTCGAGCTCGACGGCGGTGACATGCTCGGCGGCGCTGGCCAGCAGGGCGCGGGTCAGGCCGCCGGGGCCGGGGCCGATCTCGAGGACCTGGCGGCCCTCCAGCGGGGCCGCGATCGAGGCGATGCGGCCGCAGAGGGTGGCGTCGAGCAGGAAGTGCTGGCCGAGCGCCTTGCGCGCGGCCAGCCCGTGCTTCTGGATCGTCTCGGCGAGCGAGGGGAGGGCGGCGGCGGAAATGGCGCCCTCAGCTCCGCATGTCGATCTGCGCGCGGCGGCGCAGGTCGCGCTGCAGCTGGCGCGAGGTCAGCTCGATGCGGTCGCGCAGGATCTGGCCGCGCGCCGCGTCGGGCGAGAGCTCGGCGAGGTTGCGGGTCTCGCGGGTGCAGACGGCGAGCACCAGCACGCCCTCGGGCGTGACCAGCGGCTGGCTGGCGCGGCCGACCGGCAGGCCGGCCACGATGTTGCGCAGCGCCGCCGGCTGCATGGTGTCGAGGCGCAGCGCGCCGCCCGGGTCGGAGGGGCGGTCGCCGCCGCGCGCCGCGGCTTCCACCGCCGGGCAGGCGCGGCCCTCGAGGGCGCGGGCGCGCTCGACCGCCTGGCGCTGCTGGTCGGTCGGCGCCTGCGGGTTCAGCGCGGCGGTGAAGGGGAAGAAGGCCTGGCGCAGGGTGACGAGGGTCGCCATCTCGCGGCCGGTCTCGCGCTTCTGGCGCAGCGCCACGATCTGGAAGCCGCCGGGGACGCGCACCGGGTTGGCGATGGCACCGGGCGGCATCTGGCTGACGATGCCGCCGACCGCCGGGTCGAACTCGTCGGGGCGGGTCCAGCCCATGTCGCCGCCCTGCAGCGCGGTCTGGCTCTGGCTGAACTGGGTGGCGGCGGCGGGGAAGGGCACGCCGCGGCGCAGCTGGCCGACGACGTCGTCGACGAAGCGGCGCACCTCGGGCTCGGCGGCGGGGTCGTCGACCGGGATGAAGATCTCGGAGACCAGGTATTCCGGCTCGCCGGTGCGCGCCTTGTGGGCGGCGATGAATTCCTCGATCTCGGCATTCGAGATCTGGCCCTGCTGGCCGAGCTGCTGGCGGATCAGCCGCGACCAGCCGATCTGGTTGCGGATCTGGTCGTAGAGGGCGCGCGGCGCGATGCCGGAGGCGCGCAGCTGGCCGGCCAGGGCGCCGGCGGGCAGGCCGTTGCGGCCCTCGATCTCGCGAACCGCGTCTGCCACGTCCTCGTCGGTGACGGGGATGCCGCGGCGCTGCACCTCCTGCATGCGCAGCCGCTCATCGACCAGCAGGCGGGTGACCTGCGGGCGCAGCCGCTCGACCACGTCGCCGGCATCGCCCATGTTGGCGTTCAGCGCGAAGAGCCGGGCACGGCCGGCGACCTCGGTCGCGGTGACGACGTCGCCATTGACCACCGCGACGATGCGGTTGGTCTGCGACGGCGCGCTGGCCTGGGCCTCGGGCGTGGGCGCCGGGCGGCGGGGCTGGGCCGCGGCGGGATGCGCCAGCAGCAGGACGGCCGCCAGGGCCTGCGTCGCCGCGCAAGCGGAGAGGAGGGCGCGGGCCGGGAGGCGGGTCTGGAGCCCGAGCTGGGCGAGAGCACGTCGCATGGCGGTTTTCCTAGGCCGGGCGCGGCCCGGCCGCCAGCCCCAATCGCGGGGCGGCGGCCGGGCAGCCCATCAGATCGCGCGGAAGCCGAAGTCGCCGATCGTCTTGAAGGAGACGCGGAACAGCAGCACGGTCGAGGACGGGTAGTAGGAGCTGCGGTTCGACGGCTCCGCATAGGTCTTGGCGAAGCGGGTGTCGAAGATCAGGCACTCGTCCTCATAGGTCAGGTTGACGCCGGCGGAGACGGCGCGCTCCAGCTCGAGGTCGTAGCGGCCATAGGTGCCGGCCCGCCAGTACTGGCCGATCCGCGCCTGGACATTGCCGGAGACCTCGCGCCGCTCGCGGGTCGAGATCAGCGCGCTGGAGGGGATGGTGTAGAGGTAGCCGCCGCCGAGCGAGACCGGGCCGAGGCCGATGCGGGCCGAGGTCTCGACCATGCGCGCATCCAGCCCTTCCTTGTCGAGCCGGGTGCGGGCGGTCAGGTCGAGCCAGGGGGTGGGCGAGAGGCGGACGCGGCCGACCCAGTCGGAGGAGCGGCCCTCGAGGCCGGAATCCTCCTCGAAGACGCTCTCGCTGCTGGCGCGGAAGGAGCGGCCGACCAGGCCCTCCAGCTGGCCGCCATTGGGGAACATCCAGGCGCTGCGGAAGGCGGTGTCGACGCGGCTGCCGCCCTCCTGCCGGTCGCGGCCGGGGAAGCGGTTCAGCGCGAAGAGGTTGGCGTCGGAGAATTCGAAGTCGAGGCTGTCCTCGTTGGCGACGAGCGTCTGCCGGCCGGTCGAGGGGCCGGTGACCAGCTGCACCCGGGGCTCGAAGATCTGCGCGCCGTATTCGCCGGCCTGGCGGACGAAGGGCATGCGCCAGTCGACGGCGGCGCGGACATTGACCGTGGCGTCGGTGGCAGTGCCCTGGCTGGCATAGTTGGGCGCGCGGTCGAGGTCGTCGACCCAGCGGGCCAGGGCGTCGCCCTGGGCGCGGAAGGTCCAGACCGAGCCGTAGCGGTCGATGCGCGGCAGCTCGTAGGTGACGCGGCTGGCGATGCGGCGGGTGTCGGTGCCCTGGTCGCGGTAGAGCGAGAAGGCGCCGGCATCGACGGTGAAATAGCCGCCGAGCGCGTCGCGGCCGCGGAAATGGTCGCCGAAGAAGTTCGGCAGCACCACCGGGATCTGCCCGGTGTCGTCGACCTCCGACAGGCCCTGATAGGCGCGGGCATCGACGCGGACATAGTCGTTGATGCCCCAGAAGCCCTCGAGATAGGCATCCGAGGAGAGCTGGCGCGGCGCCGGATAGCGCCAGGCCCGCAGATAGGCCTCGCTGCTGGCGCGGTTCAGGTTGAAGCCGGTGCGCCAGTGCTCGTCGAGCGAGAACTGGCCACGGCTGTAGATATGGCCGCCGAGGCCGTCCTCGCTGGTGGCGCCGGCGCGCTCGCCGACCGAGCCGGCCGCCTCGATCTGGCCGAAGTTGAAGCGGCGGCGGTAGTCGAAGCCGAGCGCCGGGTTCTGCTTGGTCGACAGCGTCGGCGTAATGGTCAGGTCCGAGCTCGGGTCGATCGCCCAGTAGTAGGGCGTCTCGACGAAGCCGCCGAGGAAGCTCGAGCTGCCGACCGTCGGCGTCAGGAAGCCCGACTGCCGCGGCACCGAGGGGTCGGGATGCGACAGATAGGGGGTGTAGAGCACCGGCACGCCGGCCAGCAGCAGCGAGGCGTCGCGGTAGCGCAGCCGCTTCGCCTCCTGGTCGGAGGTGGCCAGCCGGGCGCGCAGCTGCCAGAGCGGCGGCGCCGTCGGGTCGTTCACGCAGAGGTCGCAGGAGGAATAGAGCACCCGCGACATGTCGAGGATCTTGCCGTCGGTCCGCCGCGCGCCATTGGCGACCAGCCGGCCATTCTGGGCGAGGCGGGCCTTCAGCCCCTCGACCACGCCGTCGCGCATGTTGCCGGTCAGCTCGGCGCGGTCGGCGAAGAGCACCTGGCCATCGGCCTCGAGCAGTTGGACATTGCCCTCGGCCGTGGCGATGCCGGTCTGGCGGTCGAAGGTGAAGCGGTCGGCGCGCAGGATGCGCTCGTTCTGCCAGGCCTCGACGGCGCCGCGGGCGGTGACCAGGTTGCGCTCCTGGTCGTATTCCACCTCCTCGGCGGTGAAGGTCACCGGCGCGTTGTTGCCCGCGGCCGGGGCGGCGGCGGCCGGAGTCGCGGCGGGAGTCGCGGGGGCGGCCGGGGTGGCGGCGGGGGCGGGCGGGCTGCTCGCCGGCCCGCTGCCCTGGGCACGGCCGAGGCCGGCCGGCAGGCTGGCGGCCAGCAGGGCGGTGCCGCCCAGCAGGGTGGCGCGCCAGGAGGCAGGCCAAGCGGCAGGCCAGGCGGCAGGCCGGCGGCGGCGGGCGTCCGGCGGGGAAGCGGGCTCCATCCTGGCGGCAATCCCTCTCGCTGCGCGGCGGTTGCCGGCGTCACGCATGGCTCGGTCCATGCCGCTTCCATAGCCGCATTGGCGCGGCGCGGCGAGAGGCTTGAAAAGCCGACCCCCGCCAAGGGCTTCTCAGCCGTCCTCGAGATACAGCAGGAGGGTCAGCGCCAGCAGCAGGCCGGCGACCGAGGGCGCCCAGGCGGCCAGCGCCACCGGCAGGGTGCCGGCTTGGCCGAATTCCTCGGCCACCTTGTCGAGCAGGAAGAGGGCGAATCCGGCGGCGATGCCGGCGCCGATCATCTGCGCCACGCCGCCGCGGCGCGACTGCCGCATCGAGAATCCGGCCGCCAGCAGCGCCATGGCCGCGGTCAGCAGCGGCAGCGACAGCAGCGAGTGGTAGTGCAGCCGGTGCCGCATGGCCGAGAAGCCGCTGCTCTCCAGCACCGCGATGAAGGAGGGCAGCGCCCAGAAGGACAGGGTGTCCGGGCTGGCGAAGGTCTCCTCGATGCGGTCACGGGTGAGCGGGGTGGGCAGGCGCAGCGGGCCGGGGGCGGAGGGCTGGCGGTTGGTGCCGAAGGTCACCGCCTCCTCCAGGTTCCAGGCGCCATCGGCGAGCCGCGCGCGCGGTGCCTCGACGCGGGCCAGCGGCTTGTCCTGGGCCGAGAGCCGCCAGACCGAGACGCCACGCAGCAGGAAGCCGTCGCGGCCGACCTCGGGCACGCCGGCCAGGATGGCGATGCCATTGGGCTCCAGCCCGGGATCGGCCTGGCGCAGCCAGAGCCGGCCGCCGGCCAGCGAGGACAGGCCGGTGGCGTTGCGCAGATAGGTGGCGTCGAGCCGCTCGGCGCGCGCCAGCATGGCGGCCGAGAGCGGCGAGACCACGGTGATGGCCAGCGTGCCGAGGCAGAGCGCCACCGCCACCGGCCCCATCAGGAAGGACCAGACCGAGACGCCGGCGGCGCGCGCCACCACCAGCTCGGAGGCGCGGGCGAGGCGCCAGAAGGCGATGATGCCGCCCAGCAGCACGGCGAAGGGCAGGATCTGCAGCACCACGAAGGGCAGCCGCAGCCCGGCGATGGTGGCGACCAGGCCGAAGCCGGCATCCGCCCGGGTGGCGGCGCGGCGCAGCAGCTCGATGAAGTCGAACAGCGCCACCAGGCAGGCCAGCGCCAGGGTCATGGCCAGCGCCATGGCGGCGAAGCGGCGGGCGATATAGGCGGTCAGCGTCCAGGAGAAGGCCATGCGCTCAGCCCTCCGCCGGGCCGGGGCGGCGGCGCGGCAGGCCAAAGCGGCCCCCCAGCACCCAGGCGGCGATCAGGCAGGGTCCCAAGGCATGGATCCAGATCAGCGGGATGAAGGCATTGTCGCGGGCGGCCAGGTTGCCGATCGACAGGCCGATGGCCAGCAGGGTGACGACGAGGGCGACGCCGATGGCGCCCGGCCGCCAGTCGCCATGCCGGCGGAAGCCGCTGGCCAGGGCGGTGGCCAGCCCGACCATGGCGAAGGCCAGGGTGGTGAAGGGCGAGGCCAGGCGCTGGTGGCCCTCGGCGCGGAACTTGCGGATGTCGCGCTCCGGCAGGTTCTCGGCCGGGTCGGGGTTCAGCAGCTCGCCCACGAAGCGCTCGCGCGAATCGCGGTTGCGCGCGCCATCGACCTGGCTGCGGGACGAGCTGGCCAGGTCGACGCTGTTCTCGGCGAAGGTCAGCACCGAGAGGCGGGCGGGGCGGTTCTCATGCGCCGGGTCCATCTGCTGGCGGACGCCGTTCAGCAGGATGACGCGCGGCCCGTTCGGCGTCGCCACCAGCCTTCCCTCCTCGGCCATGATGGTGACCGGCGCGCCGGCCTCGCGGGTGTCGTGCACCAGGATGCCGCGCAGCGTGCCATCGGCCTCGCGCCGGCGGGCATAGACCGTCAGCTCGTCGCCCAGGCTGGAGAAGACGCCCTCCTGCACCAGGATGGCGGCCATCTCGTTGCGGATCTCGAACTGCCAGGCGCGGAAGGCGGCATGGCTGACCGGCACCAGCCAGAGCTGCAGGAACAGGCAGAAGCCGGTGGCCAGCGTCGCCAGCAGCAGCGCCGGGCGCGACAGCTGCCAGTCGGACAGGCCGGCGGCGCGCATCACCACCAGCTCGCGGTCGCCATTCAGCCGGACATAGCTGAACAGCACCACGACGAAGGTGGTGATCGGCAGGATGACGGCGAAGAAGCTCGGCAGCAGCAGCCCGGTCAGCTCGACGAAGACCGCCAGCGACAGGCCGCGGTCCAGCACCAGCTCGATGAAGCGCAGGCTCTGCGTCAGCCAGACCAGGGCGGCCAGGCCCACGGTCACCGCCAGCAGGCCGATGCCCAGCTGGCGGAACAGGTAGCGGTCGAGACGGGTCATCGGGATGCGAAACACCTCTGGGTCGGCAGGCCGCAGGCGGGGTTGGTCGGGCGCATGATCGGGGTCATGTAGGCCGGGCAGGCGGGGCCGCCAAGCACGGGCCGGGTTTCACCCGGCAACCGGCCGCCATGCTCCCCCGGATCACTGCCCCAGCAGGAAGGCTTCGAGCACGGGGGCGGGGACGATGCGGGTGCGCTCGCCGGGCGGGCCCTCCTGGCGGTGGCTGACCAGGCCGAGCAGGCAGCCGGCGGCGGCATCCAGCACCGCGCCGCCGGATTCGCCCGCCTCCAGCCGCAGCGTCATCTCGGCATAGCCGCCGTGCAGCGGATTGGCCTCGCGCATCAGCCCGCTGATCTCGGCCAGCTGCTCGCGATAGGGGGTGAGCACCAGCACGCGCTCGCCGGGGCGCGGCCCCTGGGCGCAGAGCGACAGGCCGGCCGCGCCCGGTGGCGGGGTGTCGAGCTGCAGCAGCGCCAGGTCGCGCCCGCCGACATAATAGGTGCCGAGGCCGAAGCGCAGGTCGGCGCGGCCCAGCCGGATCAGCCGGGCGCGCTGCTCGCGGCCCTGGAAGCTGAGCTGGGCCGGCTTGCCCAGGCTGGAATCGAGGCCGGGGCAGCGGCGCAGCATGCCCTGGCTGCCATCCAGCAGATGCGCCGCCGTCACGAAGCGGCCATGGCCGAGATGGATGGCGGCGCCGGTGGCGAAGCAGGCGGGGCCGAGCTCGCTGCGCAGCCCGGCCAGGACGCTGGCCGCCGGCGGCAGCACGGGGCGGGCGGCGACCGGCTCGGCGGCGGGGCGTTCGGCCGGCGGGGCCGAGCCGGCGCAGCCGGCGAGCAGCGGCAGCAGGAGCAGGGCGGCCGGCCGCAGGAGGGAGAGCGCGGCCATGCCGGCAGGATAGCCCCGGCCGTCCCCGCCTGACAGGGGGGGGCTAACCGCGTGGCGCGGCGGCGCGGGACAGGCGGTCGTTGATGGCGGCGCCCAGCCCCTCCATCGGCACCGGCTGCACGGCGATGGCCGTCAGGCCGAGCCGCTGGCCCAGCGCGTCCAGGGCGCGCAGCCCGGCGAAGAGGCGGGCGGCCGCCTGCACCAGGTCGCCCGATTCGCTAAGCTGCCAAATGGCGCCGGCGCCGGGCAGCGGCCGGCCAAAGGCGAGCAGCGCCTCGGAGGACGCGACCGAGGCCGCCTCCAGCCGGACCGGCAGGCCCGGGGCGTAGTGCGAGGTCAGCATCCCCGGCGCCGGCCGCGCCTCGTCCTCGGCCGCCGCCGGCGCGGCGCGGCCGATCGGGCCCAGGATTTTTTCCAGCTCCGCCTCGGCGATGCCGCCGGGGCGCAGCAGCCGCGGCTCGGGCCCGGTCAGGTCGAGCACGGTGCTCTCCAGCCCGACCGCGCAGGGGCCGCCATCCAGCACGGCGTCGATGCGGCCGGACAGCCCGTCCAGCACATGCTCGGCGGTGGTCGGCGACACCCCGCCCGAGCGGTTGGCCGAGGGGGCGGCGACCGGCTGGCCGACGGCGCGCAGCAGCGCCCGGGCCAGCGGATGGGCAGGCACCCGCAGCGCCAGGCTGGGCAGCCCGGCCGAGGCGAGCAGCGCGATGCGGCTGTCCGGCGCGCGCGGCAGGACCAGGGTCAGCGGCCCGGGCCAGAAGGCGCGGGCCAGGGCGTGGGCGCGCTCATCGGCGACCGCCTCGGCGAAGGCCGATTCGGCGTCGGGGAAATGGCTGATCAGCGGGTTGAAGCGGGGGCGGCCCTTGGCGGCGAAGATGCCGGCCACCGCCGCCGCGTCGCGCGAGGCGCCGCCCAGCCCATAGACCGTCTCGGTCGGGAAGGCGACTAGCCGGCCGGCGCGCAGCAGCTCGGCGGCGCGCTCGACCTGGTCGGCGGCAAGGCGCTCGGTCACCGCCTGATCACTCCGCCCCGTGGCAGACGAAGGGCAGGTTTTCCCAGCCCGGCTTGCCGTAGCCGAGCGGAGCACCGTCGAAGCCGGTGACCCTGCCGCCGGCGGCGACCAGCACCGCCTCGGGGGCGGCGGTGTCCCACTCCATGGTGCGGCCGAAGCGCGGATAGAGGTCGGCGACGCCCTCGGCCAGGCGGCAGAACTTGGTGGCGGAGCCGATCTGCACGATGCGATGCACCTTCCGCCCGGCCAGGAACTCCGGCAGGCGCGGGTCGTCGGCGTAATGCCGGCTGGCCATGACGGTCAGGCCCTCCTCGGGCACCCGCCGCGCCTGGATGCGGCGATGGCCGGCGGCATCCTGCTTCCAGGCGCCCTGGCCGACGATGCCGGTGAAGAGCTCGCCATAGGCCGGCAGGGCAACGGCGCCGAGACGCGGGCGCCCGTCGACGATCAGGCCGATATTGACGGTGAATTCTGGCCGGCCGGCGGCGAATTCGCGGGTGCCGTCCAGCGGGTCGACCAGCCAGTAGCGCGGGGCTGCGGCCAGCTCGGCGCCGTCGGAGACCGCCTCCTCGCCGACCACCGGGATCTCCGGGGCGGCCTGGCGCAGCCCCTCGGTGATGATCGCCTCGGCCAGCCGGTCGGCGGCGGTGACCGGGCTCAGATCCTCCTTGCGCTCCACGGCGAAGCCGGCATCGCGGATGGTGAGGATGGCAGCGGCGGCGCTCTGGGCCAGCCGCGCGGCAAGGGCAAGGAGTTCGGCGTCGTTCATCCTTCTGTCCATAGCACGAAGCGGCGCGCCTGGCGGGAGGGGCTTCCCGCGCCCCTGGCGTGACCGGCGCGCGGTGCTATCGTCCTCGGCCCAGCCGCCGACGGAGCCCGCCGCATGACCGATTTCCTCTTCGTCTCCCCCTCGCTGCCGCGGGCCGGCGCGCTGGTGCTGCCGCTGGCCGAGGGTTTTTCCCTGGCCGGCATCGCCGGGGAGGCCGATGCGGCCTGTGGCGGCGCCATCGCCCGCGGCCTGGCGGCGGCCAGTTTCAAGGGCAAGAAGGGGCAGAGCTGCACCCTGTGGTCGCCGGGCGCGCATCTGTCGAAGGTGGTCGCCGTGGGCCTCGGCGGCACGGCCGATGCGCGCAGCCTGGAGGCGGCCGGCGGCAGCGCCCTGCCGCTGATCGCCGGCGAGACGGAGGCCTTCGTCGCGACCGACGGGCTGGCGCCGGCGCTGGTGGCGGCCTTCGCCTCCGGCGCCCGGCTGCGCGGCTACCGCTTCGACCGCTACCGCACCAGGGAGGCGGCCGAGGACAAGCCGAAGCTGGTGCGGCTGTCGCTGGCGGCTGCCGAGGCCGAGGCCGCCCGCGCCGCCTGGCAGCCGCTCTCGGCGGTGGCCGACGGCGTCTTCCTGGCCCGCGACCTGGTCAGCGAGCCGCCCAATGTCCTGTTCCCCGAGGAGATGGCCGAGCGCTGCAAGGGGCTGGAGAAGCTCGGCGTCTCGGTGGAAATCCTCGGCCAGCCCGAGCTGGAGAAGCTTGGCTTCGGCGCGCTGCTTGGCGTGTCGCAGGGCAGCGCCCGCGCGCCGCGCGTCGTGGTGATGCAGTGGAAGGGCGCCCCGGCCGGCTCGGCCGAGGCCCCGGTCGCCTTCATCGGCAAGGGCGTGACCTTCGACACCGGCGGCATCTCGATCAAGCCGGCCGGCGGCATGGAGGACATGAAGTTCGACATGGCCGGCGCCGGCGCGGTGATCGGGCTGATGGCGGCGCTGGCCGGGCGCAAGGCGAAGGTCGACGCGGTCGGCCTGGTCGGGCTGGTCGAGAACATGCCCTCGGGCACCGCGCAGCGCCCCGGCGACGTGGTGAAGTCCTATTCCGGCCAGACCATCGAGGTGATCAACACCGATGCCGAGGGACGGCTCGTGCTGGCCGATGTGCTCTGGTACGCCCGCGAGCGCTTCAAGCCGCGCTTCATGATCGACCTGGCGACGCTGACCGGCGCCATCATCGTGGCGCTCGGCCACGAGCATGCCGGGATGTTCGCCAATGACGACACCCTGGCGCAGCAGCTCGCCGCCGCCGGCGCCGCGACCGGCGAGGCTGTCTGGCGGATGCCGCTGGGCGAGGCCTATGACAAGCAGATCAAGTCCGACATCGCCGACATGAAGAATGTCGGCGGCGGCCGGCAGGGCGGCTCGATCACCGCGGCGCAGTTCATCCAGCGCTTCATCGACACCCGCGACGGGCCGCTGCCCTGGGCGCATCTCGACATCGCCGGCACTGCCTGGGCCACCAAGGACAGTGCCATCACCCCCAAGGGCGCCACCGCCTATGGCGTCCGCCTGCTCGACCGGCTGGTGGCTGAGCATTACGAGGGCTGAGCCGCCGCCGGGCGGTGACGTCGCCATGGGGCTGATCCGGCTGCGCCCCGCGCCCGGCGCGCGGGCGCTGGCGCGGCCGCGGCTGCGCGCCTTCCCCGAGGCGCCGGCCGATGCCCGGGTCATGCCGGTGGACGGCGTGATCGAGCTGCCCGGCCGCGACTGGCCGGCGCTCGGCCGCGCCGCCTGGGCGCTGCTGCCCGCCGATGGCGGCCGCGTGCTGCTCGACGCCCGGCTGCTGCGCGCCGGGGAGGCCGCCGAGCTTTCTCTCTGTCTGGCCCTGGCGGCGCCGCCCGGCGCGATGGTCGAGCTGTGGCATCCGGCCGCCGCCGCGCTGCGCCCGCTGCTGGCGGAGGCCCTGGCGGTGCGCCGCGGCGTCGCCCTGGCGCGCAGCCTGGAGGCGATGGCGGCCGCGACCCCGCGCGACATCGCCCGCCGGCTGCGCGGGCTGGAGCAACAGGGGATCGCGGTGCAGCGGCTGAAGCGGCGGCGGCTGGCGGCGGCCGGCTTCGGCGGGCTGCTGGCGGCCTCCGGCGCCACCGCGCCGCGGCTGGTGGTGATGCGCTGGGCCGGGCGGATCGCCGCCCCGCCGCTGGTCTTTGCCGGGCTCGGCCTGGCCGGCGCCGGGCCGGGCGGGCTGGCCGGGGCCGCCGCCTGCGCCGGGGCGCTGCTGGCGCTGGCGCTGCGCGACAGCCCGGCCCCGGCGGCCGCGGTGCTCGCCCTCTGCGCGCCGGGGGAGGGGGCCCCGGCGGCGGCGTCCGGCCGGCCGGTGACCCTGCTGGGCGGCCAGGCCCTGCCGGCCGCGGCGGCCTTCTGTCCCGGCCAGCTCGCTTTGGCCGAGGCGATGACCTATGCCGCGCTGGCCTTCCGCCCCGGCGGGCTGGTCGGGCTGGGCCGGCTGACCGCGGGGGCGGGGGCGGCGCTGGGCAGCGCGCGGCCCGAGGGGGCGGCCGGCCCCGGCGCCGCGCTGTTCGGCGCCGACCCGCCGCTGGAAGCCGCCCTGGCCGCCGCCGGCGCCGCCACCGGCGAGCCGGTCTGGCCGCTGCCGCCGCTGGCCGGCGAGACGCCCGCCGCCGCCGGCCCGGGCGAGGCCGGCCGCGCCGCCGGTTTCCTCGGGCGCGTGATGGGCGGGCAGCCCTGGACGCTGCTGGACCTGACGGCGGAAGACGCCGCTCCCGAAGGCAGCGAGCCCGAAGGCGGCACCCTGGACAGCGGCGCGCCGGACGGTCACACCACCGGCGGCTTCGGCGTCCGGCTGCTGGACCGCCTGGCGCGGCAGCGCTTCGAGGACCCGCACCGGCTTTGAGGGGGCATGGCGGATGAGCGAGATCGGCTTCTACCACCTGACCCGCACCCCGATGGACGCCGCCCTGCCGAAGCTGCTGGGCCGGGTGCTGGCGGCCGGCGGCCGCGCCGTGGTGCGGCTCAGCGATCCTGCCCGGCTGGCCAGCCTGGATGCCTCGCTCTGGCTCTGCCCGGACCCCGACTGGCTGCCGCATGGCACCACCGAGCCGGCGCTGCAGCCGATCTTCCTGACGCTGGAGGACGCGGCGCCGAACGGCGCGCGGTTCCTGTTCCTGGTCGACGGGGCGGAGAGCGGGAAGCTGGGCGAGTACGACCGGGTCTTCGACCTGTTCGACGGCCAGGACGAGACGGCGGTGCAGGCCGCCCGTGCCCGCTGGACCGCCGCCAAGGCGGCCGGGCACAGCCTGACCTATTGGCAGCAGGGGGCGCGCGGCTGGGAGAAGAAGGCCTGACGCCACGCGGCACCGGGCTATCGCCGCCATAGGAACGGCCGATGGGCAGCGCCGCCGGCCTTGCGCTACACCGGGTCGGGCGGCCGCCTTGCCGGCGCGCCGCCCACCGCCGACAGGACCTGCCGCCATGGCCGATGCGCCGAAGCCCGAGCCCGCCCCCCCGTCCTCCTCTGCACCGTCCTCCTCTGCACCGTCGCCCGCGCCGGTCACCGGCCCGGCCGCCCCGCCGCCCGCGGAGGGCGAGCTGGACGATGCCCTGCTCGACCAGGTGGCCGGCGCCGGGCCACGGCAGGCGCATTTCAGCTAGCGCCAGGCCGGGTCAAGGGAATCGCCGGATCGGGTGACGAGGCTCGCGGAAACCCGAGCCTGGAATGGTTGACGGGAGCCGGGGCGAAGGCAGGCCGCTTGGGGCGTGACGGGCCGGCAGGGCATCCCCGGCAGGCCTGAAGCGCGCGGCCGCGGCCTCAGGCCTGCCGCGCCACCGGGGGCGCCGGGATGTCGAGCGGCGAGTCGGCGGCCGCCGGCACGGGCGGCGCCTCCACCGCCGCGACGCTCGCGGCGCCCAGCCGGATGCGGCATTGCAACCCTTCCTCCGACCACAGGAAGGTGGCGCCGCCGGACAGCTGGTGCCGCGCCAGGGTGTGGATCAGGCGGAAGCCGAAGCCGTGCCGGCCGGGTTCGCCGCGCACCGGCGGGCCGCCGCTCTCGCGCCAGTCGATCAGCAGCCCGCCCTGCGGGGCGGCCGTCCAGCGCAGCTCGACCAGCCCGCCGGGCCGCGACAGCGCGCCATGCTTGGCGGCATTGGTCGAGAGCTCGTGCAGGATCATCTCCACCGGCTGCACGCTGCCGGAGGCGAGGCGCGCGGCCGGCCCGCTCCAGGCGATCTGCGCATGGCCGGCGATCTGGTCGTAGGTGGCGAGCTCGCGCTGCACCACCTGGGCCAGATCGGCGCCCGCCCAGCCCTGGCCGGCCAGCAGGTCGTGCGCGCGGGCCAGGGCGCAGAGCCGGCCGTCCAGATTGGCCACGAACTGCGCCGGCGGCACGTCGCGCGGCGTCAGCAGCAGCAGCGAGCGCACCACCGCCATGATGTTCTTGGCGCGGTGGTCGACCTCGCGCGCCAGCAGCGTCGCCCGTTCCTCGGCCTGGCGCTGCTCGGTGCTGTCCAGCAGCACCCCGTCCCACAGCATGCCGCCATCCGGCAGCGGATGCACGCTGGCCTGGCTGCGCAGCCAGAGGCGGCGGCCGTCGGCGGCCAGCACATTGCCTTCCACCTGCATCGGCTGCAGCGTCTCGGCCGAGTGCCGCAGCGCCGCCTCCAGCTTCTGCCGCGTCTCCGGCGTCAGCCCGCGCATCAGCGAATGCCGCGGCGAGCTGCCGGCGGGCTCGGCGAGCAGCAGGTTGACGCCCTCGCTCATGTAGGTGCAGGCGACCACGCCGTCCGGGCTTCGCACCAGGCGGTAGATGGCGCCGGGCAGGTTGGCGGCGATGTCGGAGAGGCGCCGCTCGGCCTCCGCCTCGGCCAGGGCGGCGTCCAGCGCCCGCTGCGCCGCCTGGCCGCGCCGGGTCTTGTAGCCGAGGATGCAGACCAGGATCAGCGCCAGGCCCAGCGCCAGCCCCATGGCCAGCGTCAGCCGCGAGGGCTGCGGCAGCCAGTCCGGCACCGGCCCGGCCAGGTCGGCGGCGAGCTGCAGCCCCTGGATGTCGCTCGACAGCCATTCGGCCGGGGCGCCCGCCGCGGCGGGCGCCGCCGTGGCGGCGACATCGGCGACGGCGTCGCCGGGGACCGTGCGGCGGCCGATCTCGGCGCCGGCGCGGTCGATCAGCCGCAGCCGCAGCCCGGCCGGATGCGCCTGCTCGCGCAGCCGCTGCGCCAGGAAATCGGCCGGCAGCACCAGGGTCAGCACATCGCCGCCCTGCTGCACCGGCAGCGGCGCCTGCAGCAGCAGATGCGCCGGCAGCCCCGGCGCTGCCGGGCGCAGCGGGCTGAGCACCATCTGCTGGAAGCCCCGGGCGCGGGCCAGCCCCTCAGCATCGGCCGGCCAGGCGGGGCCGTCGGCGGCCAGCGGCCCGGCCAGGGCGGCATCGCCCCGCTGCAGCCCGAGCCAGCCGCGCTGCCGCAGCAGCCCGGCGGCGAGCGGGGTAAGGGCGGCGGGCCCCTCCTCCTGCTCCTCCTCGGCGCCGGCGGCCGGGAGGAGGAGGGCAGCGATCTCCACCTCCTGGCGCAGCCGCTGCTCGAGCTGCTGCAGGGCGCTGCCGGCGGCATGGCGCAGCATGGCGGCGGTCAGTTCCTGCACGTGATCGCCCGAGGCCGCGCGCAGCAGCACCAGCGCCATCCCGCCCAGCAGCGCGGCGATACCGAAGGTCAACAGCGGCGGGCTGCGGAGGCGCATGGGAGGCTTCCTGCGTTGAATCACGAAAAGGTGAGCCGGCAGCCCGCATCCCGCCACAGGCAAATTGGTTCCGGCAAGTTCTATTTTTCAGGAAGTGCAATTTCCCGGAAATTCAGACGATCGTTACTGCGCCGTTGCGAAGGGGTGCGCCGCGCGCGATCCTGGGAAAGGCCGCGGGTTCAAGGCGATGGCGCCGGGCTGGGGGGTGGCAGGCGCGGCCGGGCCATGGCGACTGCCGCGCCGTCCCGGGGGAGGGCGCCGCCGCTCCAGGCGGAGTCCGGGCAGGCCTGCCGCACCGCTTCGCCGGGGGAACCCGGCAGCGGAGGGTCCCGGCCGCCGCCCACGATGCTAGAGCTGCGCCTCGATCGGCAGCCAGCGCACCAGCCGCGCCAGGATCCGGCGGCCGAGCGGCGCGATCGGCTCGTGGCGGATGGTGCCGGTCTCGTCGGTCCAGGCCAGGCGGCGCAGCGGCGCCAGGTAGCTGACCCTGAAGCTGCGGTGCGGATCGCTCAGGCGCTGGCGCTCATGCTCCAGCTGGCGCGCCAGGCCGGGATGGCGGGCGAAGGCGCCCATCTCGGTGTTCAGGTTGGCCGAGCGCGGGTCGAGGTTGAAGGAGCCGACGAAGACCTGCTCGCCATCCACCATCACCGCCTTGGTGTGCAGGCTGGCGCCGCGCGAGCCGAAGACGCCGCTTCCATGCGCGCCGCTGCGCTTCAGCTCGTAGAGCTCGACGCCGAGCCGCAGCAGCCGCGGGCGGTAGCGCGCATAGCCGGCATGGACGGCGACCACGTCGGTGGCGGCCAGCGAATTGGTGATGACGGTGACCTTCACGCCGCGGCGGCGCAGCTGGCCGATCAGCCGCAGCCCGGCGCGGCCGGGGACGAAATAGGGGCTGATCAGCACCGCCTCGCGCTGCGCCGTGCGCAGCATCGCCTCGATCGCCGGGTAGAGGCTGCCGGCGACGCCGCGGCCCTGCGCCTTGGCCGGCGGGTCGGCGAGGATGCGCACCGTCGCCTCGGCCGGCAGCAGGTGGTTGCCGGGGTCGAGCAGCACGCGGCGCTGGCGCGCCAGCGCCTCGATATAGGGCTTGGCCTTGCCCGAATCGGGGATGTCCTCCAGCTCCTGGCGGAAGCCCTGCAGCGCCTCGGTCGACAGCCCTCGCGTGCCGGCGAAGCTTTCCACCGGCTTGGCCAGGCTGCTGGCCCAGTAATTGTCGAAGATGTCCTGCGCCTGGCGGGCGGCCTGGCCGGCGATCAGCAGGTCCAGGTCGCGGAAATTGAACTCGCCGCCCGAGGCGTCGAAATAGGCATCGGCGATGTTGCGGCCGCCGACCAAAGCCAGCCGGCCATCCACCACCCAGGACTTGTTGTGCATCCGGTGGTTCAGGTGCCAGCCGCCGAGGGCGAATTCCAGCCCCAGCCCGAGCTGCCCCAGCCAGCGCAGGCGGGCGGTGTTGAACAGCCGCACCTCGATGCGCGGATGCGCCGAGAGCAGGGTGATGCGGCGCTCGACGCCGAGCGCGTAGCTGTCGTCCAGCAGCATCCGCACCCGCACGCCGCGGTCGGCGGCGCGCAGCACCTCGCGCGCCAGCAGCCCGCCGGTGACGTCGTCCGACCAGCGGTAGTATTGCAGGTCCAGCGTGCGGCCGGCGGCGCGGGCCGAGGCGGCGCGCACCATGAAGGCCTCCAGCCCGCCGGGCAGCAGGTTGACCCCGCTGGTGGCGCTCTCGGCGCCTTCGGCATCGTGCAGCAGCATCTCGACCACCTCGTCGGCCTTCGAGGGCGCCGGCCGGGCACCGGCGCGGATCGGCGCCATGGCCGGCAGCAGGACGGCAGGAGGCGGGATGGCGGGGGGCTCCGCCAGCAGGCGGTCCGTCATGCCGCGGCCTGGACGCCCGGAATCGCCGCGCCCTGGCCGGCGGCGCGGGCATGCAGCACCAGCTTGGCCTTCAGCGGCAGATGGTCGGAGGCGGTGCGGGCCAGCGGCGTGTCATGCACCCTGACCTCGCTGACCACGCCCTGCGGCCAGCCGAGGATGCGGTCCAGCGCGAAGACCGGCATGCGCGCCGGGAAGCTGGCGGGGCCGAAGCCGGCCGGGCCGAAGAAGCTTTCCAGCACCCGCAGCGAGGAGCGCCGCCCCGGCCGCCATTCGTTCAGGTCGCCCATCATCAGGGTCGGCATCGCCTCGCCCTGGGCGATCGCCTCCAGGATGGCGGCGCCCTGGCGGGTGCGGCAGCGGCGCAGCAGGCCGAAATGCGCGGCGATGACGCGCAGCTTTCCCGCCGGCAGCTCGAGCTCGGCGATCACCGCGCCGCGCGGCTCGGCGCCGGGCAGCGCGATGCGCTGCAGCGACAGCGGCGTGCCGGCGCGCACCGCCAGCGCATTGCCGTGCCAACCATGCCCGTCCGGCAGGCGGGAGATCGGCAGCAGCTTGAGCCCGGCCTCCTGCAGCGCGGCGGTGTCGAGCAGGCCGGTGCGGCGGCCGAAGCGGCGGTCGGCCTCCTGGATGGCGATGATGTCGGGGGCGATCTCGCCGATGACGCGGGCGATGCGCGCCGGGTCGAAGCGGCGGTCGGTGCCGACGCATTTGTGCACGTTGTAGGAGGCGACGGTGACCGGCGCCTGGCTGACGGGGTCCGGCGGGACGGCGGGCAGGGCGGGGATGCCATGCGCCTGCCGCAGCGCCGCCAGGCTGCCCTGGGGCGTCTCAGGCCCGGGCATGCCGGGATCCGGGGTTGAGGCCGGGACCATCCTTCGGGGGCATCACGCCGCAGCTCCGCCTTCCGTTCCGCGTGGCTCGACGCCACGGTTTGCACGCGTGGCATCGATGCCACGACAGCTGGAACCTAGGAGGCCGGGGCCGGGTTTCCAAGCAGGGCGGGCGCCTCGCGCCGCCTGCCTTGCGCCCGCGGCATGAAGCGGGGCGCCTGCCTCACTGCAGTCCGAGCAGCGAGCGGGCGAAGTCGCGGGCGGCGAAGGGGCGCAGGTCGGCGGCCTTCTCGCCGACGCCGACGGCATGGACGGGCAGGCCGAATTCCTGGGCCAGCGCCACGACGATGCCGCCCTTGGCCGAGCCGTCCAGCTTGGTGACCACCAGCCCGGTGACGTTGACCAGTTCAGAAAAGACCTTGCACTGCTGGGTGGCGTTCTGGCCGGTGGTGGCGTCCAGCACCAGCAGCACCGAATGCGGCGCGGTCGGGTCGACGCGCTGCATGACGCGGACCACCTTGCGCAGCTCCTCCATCAGCGCGGCCTTGTTGTGCAGGCGGCCGGCGGTGTCGACCAGCAGGATCTCGGTGCCGTCCGCCTGCGCCGCCTTCAGCGCGTCGAAGGCCAGGCCCGCGGCATCCGCCCCCTGCTTGGCCGGGGCGTGCACCAGCGCGCCTGTGCGGCCGCCCCAGATCTGCAGCTGCTCGACGGCGGCGGCGCGGAAGGTGTCGCCGGCGACGAAGGCCACCTTTTTTCCCTGTTCGCCATATTGCTGGCCCAGCTTGGCGATGGTGGTGGTCTTGCCGGTGCCGTTGACGCCGACCACCAGCACGACATGCGGCTTCCTGGCCGTGTCGATGGTCAGCGGCTGGGCGACCGGGGCCAGGATGGCGGCGATCTCTTCCGCCAGCGCCTCCTTCACCTCGACATCGGTCACTTCCTTGCCGAAGCGGGTCTTGCGGAAGGTCTGCACGATGCGCTGGGCGGCGGCGACGCCGAGATCGGCGGTGATCAGCGCCTCCTCCAGCTCCTCCAGCGCCGCCTCGTCCAGCTTGCGCTTGGTGAAGAGGCCGGTCAGCCCCTCGGTCAGCTTGGCGGTGGAGCGCTGCAGCCCGCTGCGCAGCCGGGAGAAGAAGCCGCCGCGGGCCGGCTCCTCCGCGCCCGCGACGGGCTGCTCCGCCGCCGCGTCGCGGAAGGGCGGCGGCACCTCGGGCGGCGGGGCGGGCGGCGCCGGCGGGGCCAGCGGCGGCAGCTCGACCGGGGCGGGCGCCGCGGGGACGGGGGCCGGCGGCGGGATCTCGGCCGGGGAGGGCTGCCAGCCCGGCAGGCCCGGCACCGGCGGCGGCGCCGGCTGCTCCGGCGGCAGGGCCGGGAGGGGGATTTCGACCGGGGGTGCCGGGGGAGGCAGCTCGGGCGTGGCCGGCGGCGGGTTCTCCGTCGGGCGGGCAGGGGTCTCCGGCGGGACCTGGGGCAGGTCGCCCGGACCGGGCGGGGTCTCGCGCCGCGGTTCGGCCGGGGGCTCGACCGGAGATTCGACGGGAGCTTCGACCGGGATTTCGGGCGCCGGCGCGTCCGAGCGGGTCTCCGGCGGCGCGACGCTCAGCAGCGGCGGGGCCGGCAGGCTGTCCGGCACGTCGGGGACGGGCTCGGGCGGCGGGCTGCGGGTGTCTTCCGGGGCCGGCGCCATGGCGGCGGGATTGGCCAAAGCGGGCGGCGGCGCCGGCTCCGACTCCGGCGCCGGGCGTTCCGGCTCGGGGTGCAGCGCGTGCTGCTCGGGGATGGCGGCGGCCGGATTCTCGTCCGGCGCCGGGGCTGCCGATTCGGCCGGCGGGATGCTGCCGATGGCCTGGTCCAGCTCGGCCTCGGCCGGCTTGTCCTTGTCGCGACCCGTCAGCCGGGCCCAGAGATTGCGCAGCGCCATTCAGGCGGCCTCCACCATCAGCCCCTCGGGGCCGGCCGCGGTGACCCGCAGCCGCGCCAGGGCGCCGACCTCATAGTCGAATGTTTCGGGCAGGCGGACCGGGCAGAAATGCTCGGTATGGCCGCGATGGCCGCGTTCCAGCAGCACGGTTTCCTCCTGGCCCAGCCGGGCGTCGTAGAAGCGTTGCGCGGCGGCCGCACCGGCGGCGCGCAGCCGGGCGGCGCGCTCCCGGCGCAGCGGCACCGGCACGGGCGGCATGCGCGCCGCCGGCGTGCCCGGGCGCTCGGAATAGGGGAAGACGTGCAGGAAGCTGAGCTCCGCCTCCTCCACCAGGGCGAGCATCTCGGCGAAATGCGCCTCGGTCTCGGTCGGGAAGCCGGCGATCAGGTCGGCGCCGAGCGCCAGGCCGGGGCGCAGCGCGCGGGCGCGGCGGGCGCAGGCCAGGGC
This sequence comes from Roseomonas sp. USHLN139, assembly GCF_037145735.1. NCBI lineage: Bacteria > Pseudomonadati > Pseudomonadota > Alphaproteobacteria > Acetobacterales > Roseomonadaceae > Roseomonas > Roseomonas sp. USHLN139. The sequence goes on from NZ_JBBCWY010000001.1 coordinate 183,966, forward strand.
CTCGGCGCGGCCGTGCCGGCGCTTCATCCGCTTCAGCATCAGGTCGGCGCCGTGCTGCAGCGACAGGTGCAGATGCGGCATCAGCCGCGGCTCGGTCTCCAGCAGGCGCCAGAGGTCGTCGTCGATGGCGGCCGGGTCGATCGAGGAGAGCCGCAGCCGCGGCAGCTCGGGCACCAGCGCCAGCAGCCGGCGCACCATCTGCCCGAGGCTGGGCCGGCCCGGCAGGTCGGGGCCGTAGCTGGTGATGTCGACCCCGGTCAGCACCACCTCGCGGTAGCCGGCCTCGACCAGGGCGCGCACCTGCTGCACCACGGCGCCGACCGGCACCGAGCGCGAGGGCCCGCGGCCATAGGGGATGACGCAGAAGGTGCAGCGGTGGTCGCAGCCCTGCTGCACCTGGACGAAGGCGCGCGCCCGGCCGGCGAAATCGGTGACCAGGTGGGCCGCCGTCTCGGTCGCCGCCATGATGTCGGTGACCGGGGCGAGGGGGGCATCCAGTGCCCAGGCCTCGGGCTTCAGCTTGTCGGCATTGCCGATGACCCGGGTGACGCCGGGCAGCGCCGCCCAGGACTCGGGCGCAATTTGCGCGGCGCAGCCGGTGACCAGGATCGGCCGGCCCGGATTCTCCCGCGCGGCGCGGCGGATCGCCTTGCGCGCCTGCTGCTCGGCCTCGGCGGTGACGGCGCAGGTATTGACCAGGATGGCCGCCCGCTGCCCGGCCTGCGCGGCCAGGTCGCGCATGGCGGCACTTTCATAGGCGTTCAGCCGGCAGCCGAAGGTCAGGACCTGGAGGCTTTCGCCGCCGGTCATCCCGCGGCGGCCGCCGCGTCGGCCAGCGGATCGAGCTCGCCGGTGAAGGCGGTGGCGACCGGCCCCGCCATCAGCACATGGCCGTCGAGGCGCCATTCCAGCTGCAGCGTGCCGCCGGGCAGGTCGATGCGGGCGCGGCGGCCGGAGAAGCCCCGGCGATGCGCATTGACCAGCGTGGCGCAGGCGCCGGAGCCGCAGGCCAGCGTCGGCCCGGCGCCGCGCTCCCACACCGCCAGGCGGAGATGGTCGGGATCGATCACCTGGGCGAAGCCGATATTGGCGCGGTCGGGGAACAGTGGGTGGTGCTCCAGCTGCCGGCCGAATTCCTGCCAGGGCGCGGTGTCGAGGTCCTCGACGAAGAAGGTCGCGTGCGGATTGCCCATCGAGCAGGCGGCCGGCGTGGAGAAGGGCCCGACCGTCAGCGGCAGCTCGGTGGTGTCCAGGGCCTCCGCCAGCGGCACCTCCTGCCAGCCTAGGCGAGGCGCCCCCATGTCCACCCGCACGGTGCCGTCCGGCAGCAACTCGCTGGGCAGGTCGCCGCTGATGGTGCGGACCACGACGCGGTCGCGCCCGGTCTCGGCCATCACCAGGCTGGCGATGCAGCGGGTGGCATTGCCGCAGGCGCCGGCCTCCGACCCGTCCGGGTTGTGGATGCGCATGAAGACATCGGCCGCGCCCTCGCCGGGCTCCAGCGTGATGAACTGGTCGCAGCCGATGCCGCGATGGCGGTCCGCCAGCCGCGCGATGCGGGCGGGGGTCAGCGGCAGCGGGGCGGGGCGGGCATCGACCACGACGAAGTCGTTGCCCAGGCCGTGCATCTTCCGGAAGGGGACCATGCCTCGCCATATGCCCCGTTACGCCTGCTCTATAAAGGGGGGAGACCGCCCGGCCGCGCCCTCCGGCTTTGCGCCGGCGCCGCTTTCTCCGCAGACTGGCCGCCCCAGCCGGCGGAGAGGCGGATGACCCTGTATGTCGTGGTCGATATCGAGACCGACGGACCCAACCCGGGCAGCCATTCGCTGCTGAGCTTCGGCGCCGTGGCCTGCCGGGCGGCAGGCGCGCCGCTGGCCCGCTTCGCCGTCAACCTGATGCCGCTGCCCGGGGCGGCGGCCGAGCCGCGCACCATGGCCTGGTGGGCGACCGAGCCCGAGGCCTGGGCCGCCGCCACCCGCGACCCGCTGCCGGCGGCCGAGGCCATGGCGCGCTTCGTCGACTGGCTGCGCGCCCTGCCGGCGATGCCGGTCTTCGCCGGGCATCCGGTGGCCTTCGACGGCTACTGGATCGACTGGTATCTGCGCCGCTTCACCGGCCACCGGCTGATGAAGGGGCCCTATGACGGCGAGCGCATTTTTCTGGATGCTGCCCTCGACATCCCGACCCTGGCGGCGGGCGTCCTCGGCCTGGAGATCGACCAGGCGATGAAGAAGCCCTACCCCGAGGACTGGTTCGGCGGGCATGCCCATAACCACTGCGCGCTGGACGATGCGCTGGGCTATGCCGCCCTGCTGCAGCGGCTGCTGGCGCGGCGGCCGGCGCTGGCCGGCGCCGGCCGCTAGGCCTTCTCGATCGCCTGCGCCGCGGCGTCCAGCGCCGCGGCGATGCTCTCCGCCACCGCCGGCTCGACCGGGCCGGCGCGCAGCTTCAGCCGCAGGGCGAGCTTCAGGTTCTCCATGGCGCGGATCACCGGGTCGGGCACGCCCTCGCGCCCCCGCGGGGTGGCGCCGCCGATGCGGGCGAACAGCGCCTCGGCCGCCGCCCGGTTGCCGGCCAGGAATTCCTGCCCCTCGGGCGTCAGGGCATAGCGTTTGCGCGGGCCGGCCTCGGCCTCGACATTGGCGAAGCCCATATCCTCCAGCCAGGCGAGCAGCGGGTAGATGACGCCGGGACTCGGGCTGTAGCTGCCGCCCATCCGCTCCTCGATCGCCTTGATCAGCTCGTAGCCATGGCGCGGCGCCTCGGCCAGCATGGCGAGCGCCAGCAGCCGCAGCTCGCCATGGTCGAACATCCGGCCGCCCCGCCGGCCTTCGCCTCGGCCTTCGCGGCCATGGCCTTCGCCGCGCCCGTGGCCGCCGCCATGGCGATGGCCTTCCAGCGACCAGAAGCGCTCGCCGTCATGGCGGTGGCGGCAGTGGTGGTGGTGATGGGGGTGGTGGCCGTGGCGGCGCCCGCGATGCGGGCCCTCCCGGCCATGGGCGCCGGACGCGCCCTCGATGCCGTTGTGCATGGATGCCGATATAGATCGCGATATATCTCGATTCAAGATATATCTCGTTGGCCGGCGCAGGGCTGCCGCGCGGCCGCATTCCCCTTGTTCCCCCGGGCGAGTCTGGCTATACCCCCGCCTCTTCCCGCGCGTCCGGGCCTGTAGGGCATGCCCGGCCGTGGTTTCGACCCTTCCGCAAGGCAGGGGACCCGATGATCAGGAGATCGAAATGCCCAAGATGAAGACGAAGTCGAGCGCCAAGAAGCGCTTCAAGATCACGGCGACGGGCAAGGTGCTCGCCGGTCCGGGCAAGAAGCGCCACTGCCTCTCCGCCCGCAGCCAGAAGGCCAAGCGCCAGAACCGCGGTTCGCAGGTGCTGCGCCACCAGGACGGCCTGACCGTCATGCAGTGGCTGCCCTATGGGCTGGATCGGTAAGGAGTAGCGCAGTATGGCTCGTGTTAAGCGCGGCGTTACCGCCCACGCCCGTCACAAGAAGGTCCTCAAGCTCGCCAAGGGCTATGTCGGCCGTTCCTCCAAGGCCTATCGTCCCGCGCTCGAGCGCGTCGAGAAGGCCCTCCAGTATGCCTATCGCGACCGTCGCGTTAAGAAGCGCGAGTTCCGCGGCCTGTGGATCCAGCGCATCAACGCGGCCGTCCGCGAGCATGGCCTGACCTATTCGAAGTTCATCGCCGGCCTGAAGGCCGCGCAGATCGACCTCGACCGCAAGGTCCTGGCCGCCATCGCCTTCGATGACGCCGCTGCCTTTGGCGCCCTGGTCGAGAAGGCCAAGGCGGCGCTGCCGGCTTCGGCCGAGGCGTAATCTCCCGCGTCCCGCATTCTCGCGGGGCTGCTGAGAACGGAGCCGCCGCCGCCAGGGGTCACCCTGGCGTCCGGCGGCTTTTTTCGTAAGGCCCGCCCGCTGGGGCGGCGACATCGCACGGGACCGAACCGATGACCGATGACCTTGCCACCCTGCAGGCCGAGACCGAGGCCGCGCTGGCGGCCTGCGCCGATCTGCGCGCGCTGGATGCCGTCCGGGTGGGCATGCTGGGCAAGAGCGGCCAGCTGACCGCGCTGCTGAAGGGGCTGGGCGCCGTGCCCGCCGAGCAGCGCAAGGAGCGGGGCGCCGCCGTCAACCGGCTGAAGGGCGCCATCGAGGCCGCCATCGAGACCCGCCGCGCCGCACTCGACGCCGCCGCCCTCGATGCCCGCCTGGCCGCCGAGCGGCTCGATGTCAGCCTGCCGCCGCGCCCCTTCCCGCCGGCCGGCGCCGAATCCGGCGCCATCCACCCGATCGCCCGCACCATGGAGGAGCTGACCGCCCTCTTCGGCGCCATGGGCTTCGGCGTCGCCGAAGGGCCGGATATCGAGGGCGACTGGTTCAATTTCGGCGCGCTGAACATTCCCGACCACCACCCGGCGCGGCAGGACCACGATACCTTCTATGTTCCCGCCGGCGCCGATGGCCGCCGTCCGGTGCTGCGCACCCACACCTCGCCGGTGCAGATCCGCACCATGCTGAACCAGGAGCCGCCGATCCGCGTCATCGTGCCCGGCCGCACCTACCGCGCCGATCATGACGCGACGCACAGCCCGATGTTTCACCAGGTCGAGGGGCTGGTCATCGACCGCGGCATCCATCTCGGCCATCTCAAGGGCTGCCTGATCGACTTCCTGCGCGCCTTCTTCGGCATCAGCGACCTCCCCGTGCGCTTCCGCGCCAGCTACTTCCCCTTCACCGAGCCCTCGATGGAGGTCGATATCGGCTGGAACCGCAGGACCGGCGAGCTGGGCCGCGGCGGCGACTGGCTGGAGATCCTGGGCAGCGGCATGGTGCATCCGAAGGTGCTGGCCAATTGCGGCATCGACCCGCGCGAGTGGCAGGGCTTCGCCTTCGGCATGGGGATCGAGCGCATCACCATGCTGAAGCACGGCATCCCCGATCTCCGCCCCTTCTATGACAGCGATGTCCGCTGGCTGCGCCATTACGGCGCGCCGGTGCTCTCCCCCGCCACCCTGGCCGAAGGGGTCTGAGGCGATGAAGTTTTCTGTCAGCTGGCTGAAGCAGCATCTGGATACCGAGGCGAGCCTCGACCAGATCACCGCGGCGCTGAACACCATCGGCCTCGAGGTCGAGGGCGTCGAGGATCGCGGCGCGGCGCTGGCCCCCTTCCGCATCGCCCATGTCATCGAGGCGGTGCAGCACCCGAATGCCGACCGGCTGCGCGCCTGCAAGGTGGATGTGGGCGACGGCGTGATCCGCTCCGTCGTCTGCGGTGCGCCGAATGCGCGGACCGGCATGAAGGCCGTGCTCGGCCTGCCCGGCGCGGTCGTCCCCGCCAACGGCATGGTGCTGAAAGTGGGAGAAATCCGCGGCGTGAAGAGCGAGGGCATGATGTGCTCCGCCCGCGAGCTCGGCCTCGGCGAGGATCATGACGGCATCATCGACCTGCCGGCCGATGCCCCGGTGGGCGAGGTCTATGCCCGCTGGGCCGGGCTGGACGAGGCGGTGGTCGAGATCTCGGTGACGCCGAACCGCGGCGACGCCCTGTCGATCCGCGGCATCGCCCGCGACCTGGCCGCCGCCGGCCTGGGCACGCTGAAGCCCTTCGCCCCGGCGAAGATCGCGGGCGTCTACCCGTCGCCGCTGCGCTGGGTGCTGGAGGATGCGGAGTCCTGCCCCTGGGTGGTCGGCCGCGCCGTGCGGGGCGTCACCAACGGGCCCTCGCCGAAATGGCTGCAGGACCGGCTGGTCTCGATCGGCCTGCGCCCGATCAACGCCCTGGTCGATGTCACCAATTTCTTCACCTATGACCTCGGGCGCCCGCTGCACGTCTTCGACGTCGCCAAGGTGAAGGGGGCCGATCTGTTCCTGCGCCGTGGGCGGGAGGGCGAAAGCTTCCTGGCGCTGAACGGCAAGGAAGTGACCGTCACGACCGAGGATTTGGTCATCGCCGATGCCGAGGCGGTGGAAAGCCTCGCCGGCATCATGGGCGGCGAGCATTCCGGCTCCGATGAGACGACCAAGGAAGTCTTCATCGAATGCGCCCTCTTCGACCCGGTGCGCATCGCGCTGTCCGGCCGGCGGCATGAGCTGCGCTCCGATGCCCGCGCCCGCTTCGAGCGCGGCATCGACCCGGCGCTGCTGCCCGCCGCCCTCGACGCGGCCACCGCGATGATCATCGAGCTCTGCGGCGGCGAGGCTTCCGAGGTCAGCGCCGCTGGCGCCGAGCCGGCCTGGCAGCGCCAGGCCAGCCTGCGCTTCGCGCGCATCGCCGGCCTCGGCGGCAGCGACATGGACGCGGCCACCGCCACCGGCATCCTCGAGCGGCTGGGCTTCGCCCCCGTCGCGCAGGATGCGGAGAAGGTCACCGTCGCCGTGCCGAGCTGGCGCAACGACATCGCCGGCGCCGGCCGCCTCGCCCAGGCACCGACCCTGGAAGCCGGCCGCGCGGCGCGCGCCGCCGAGGGCTGCGCCCTGGTCGAGCCGGAATGCGACCTGCTGGAAGAGGTGCTGCGCATCCAGGGGCTGGACCGCATTCCGCCGGTCTCGCTGCCGGTGGCCTCGCCGGTGCCGCCCGCCTCGCTGACGCCGAAGCAGGCGCGCGCCACGCTGGCCCGCCGGGTGCTGGCGGCGCGGGGGATGCTGGACTGCGTCTCCTTCGGCTTCCTCGACGGCAAGGTGGCGGCCAGCTTCCCGCCGCTGGGCGCGCCTGCTGGCTGGACGCCGCCGGCTGCGCTGCGGCTGGAGAACCCGATCGCCGCCGATCTGGACCAGATGCGCCCGACCCCGCTGGCCAGCCTGCTGCAGGCGGCGTCGCGCAACGCGGCGCGCGGCTATCCCGACCTGGCCCTGGCCGAGCTGGGCGCCGCCTATCGCGACATCACCCCCGAGGGGCAGCTGAGCGTCGTCGTCGGGCTCCGCACCGGCGAGACCCCGCGCCACTGGGCCGAGGCGGCGCGCGGCGTCGATGCGATGGACGCCAAGGGCGATGCGCTGGCGGTGCTGGCGGCGCTCGGCGTGCCGCAGGCGGCGCTCAGCGTCACCACCGATGCGCCGGGCTACTACCATCCCGGCCGCTCCGGCGTGCTGCGCCAGGGGCCGAAGACGGTGCTGGCCATCTTCGGCGAGATCCATCCGAAGCTGCGCGAGGCGATGGGCCTCGCTGTCCCCGCCGTCGCCTGCGAGATCTTCCTCGACGCGGTGGCCGAGCCGAAGAAGCGCAAGAAGGCGGTGCCCGACCTGCCGGCCTTCCAGCCGCTGCAGCGCGACTTCGCCTTCCTGGTGGATGCCTCGGTGCCGGCCGAGGCCCTGCTGCGGGCTGCCCGCGGCGCGGAGCGGGCGCTGATCACCGAGGTGGCGCTGTTCGACCGCTATGCCGGCGACAAGCTGCCCGAGGGCAAGGTGTCGCTGGCCCTGCAGGTCACCCTGCAGCCGCGCGAGAAGAGCCTGACGGACGCCGAGATCGAGGCGGTCGGCGGCAAGATCGTCGCCGCCGTCACCAAGGCGACGGGCGCCACGCTGCGCGGGTGATCCCGGCGCGGGCGTGATGAATGAAGGGCCGGGGGGCTGACGCCTCCCGGCCCTTTTTCGTGCTGGATCGCGCGATTGACGCCTTTCGGCGCTTCCGCCTCAGGCGATCGCGCTCATTTCCGCCCGAACAGCTTCTCGAATTCGTTCTTGCCGAAGCGCAGCCAGGTCGGGCGGCCATGGCTGCAGGTATGGGCGCGCGGCGTCGCCTCCATCTGGCGCAGCAGGGCGGCCATCTCGGCAGGCGCCAGCCGGCGGCCGGCGCGGATCGAGCCATGGCAGGCCAGCCGCGCCACGGCGGCGTCCAGCCGCCGCTCCAGCGCCGTGGTCTCCTCCCATTCGGCGAGCTCGGCGGCGAGATCCCGCAGCAGCGGCGCCGGGTCGGGATTGCCGAGCAAAGCGGGCAGCGCGCGCACCAGCAGGGCGCCGCCGAAATCCTCGATCTCCAGGCCGAGGCGCGCCAGTGTCTCAGCCTGTTCCAGCAGGCGGGCGGCCTGCAAAGCCGGCAGCTCGACCACGGCGGGCAGCAGCAGCGGCTGGCTGCGCACCCCGCCATCGACCAGCTGCGCCTTGAAAGCCTCATGGGTCAGGCGCTCGTGGGCGGCGTGCTGGTCGACCAGGATCAGCCCGCCATCCGGCGCCTCGGCCAGGATATAGGTCTCCATCAGCTGGGCCAGTGGCCGGCCGAGCGGGCCTTCGGCGATCTCGTCCAGCGGCGCGGCGGCCAGCAGCGGATGCTCAGGGCCGGCGGCCGGGCCGGGGAGGCGCGGCAGGTGCAGGCTGGGCTGGTGCGGCGCCGGGCCGGGCGGCGGGGTCAGCGGCGCCAGGGTCTCGGCGAAACCGCCGGCGCGGTCGTCATAGAAGCCCGGATTGGCGAAGCGCTGGCCGGGCGCGAAGCCGCTGGTCGGCGGCCGCCAGCCGGGCACCGACCAGTCGCGCAGGCCCGGCGCCGGGGCGGCGAGGGCAGGGGCCTCGTCCTCCACGGCCGCGCCCTCGCCGGCGCCGACCGCCAGCCCGCGGCGCAGCGCCGAAATCAGCGCGCCGCGCACCTGGGCGGCGTCGCGGAAGCGCAGCTCGGTCTTCATCGGGTGGACATTGACGTCGACCAGCTCGGGCGGCAGTTCGAGGAACAGGGCGGCCACCGGGTGCCGCATCGGCGCGATCAGGTCGCGATAGGCGACCCGCAGGGCGGCGCGCAGCAGCGGGTCGCGCACGGGGCGGCGGTTGACCACCAGATGCTGCTCGGCCGCCGTCGCGCGGGTCAGGGTCGGCAGCGCGGCGAAGCCGTCGAGCCGCAGGTCAGGCCATTCGCCGCTGACCGGCACATGCGCGGCGGCGAAATCCGGCCCCAGCAGGGCGGCCAGCCGCCCGGCGCGGTCGGCGGGCGCCAGGTTGAGGGCGATGCGCCCCTCCACCTCCATCTGGAAGCCGACCTGCGGCCAGGCCAGCGCCAGGCGCTTCACCGCCTCCACCGCATGGCCGGCCTCGGTGGCGGGCGATTTCAGGAATTTGCGGCGGGCGGGGGTGGCGAAGAACAGGTCGCGTACCTCGATCCGCGTGCCGGGCGCGCCGGAGGCCGGGCGCGGCGGGGCCTTGGCGCCGCCCTCGATCTCGATCCGCCAGGCCTCGCCCTCGGGCGGCCGGCTGGTGATGGAGAGCCGCGCCACCGCGCCGATCGAGGGCAGCGCCTCGCCGCGGAAGCCCAGCGTCGCGATGCGGAACAGCGCCGCCTCTTCCGGCAGCTTGGAGGTGGCGTGGCGCTCGACACAGAGCGCCAGGTCGGCCGGGCCCATGCCATGCCCGTCATCGATCACCAGGATGCGGGTGACGCCGCCGCCTTCGAGGCTGACCGCGATGCGCGTGGCGCCGGCATCCAGCGCGTTCTCCACCAGCTCCTTCACGGCGGCGGCGGGGCGTTCCACCACCTCGCCGGCCGCGATGCGGTCGGCGGTGGTGGCGGAGAGCAGGCGGATGCGGTCCATGCCGCCAATCTAGCGCCGGCGCCGCCCTGGAAACAGGGCGGCGGGGGCGGCGGGCGCATGATCGCCGCCGGCCGTCAGGCCGCCGGCGTCGATCATCCGCCCAGCCACCCGGCTATTCCTCGGCGGCGGCCTGCAGCTCGCGGATGCGGGCGATCAGCCCGCCGGTGGAGGGATCGTGGCGGCCGGGCCTGCCCTCGGGCGCCAGCTCCGGCAGGATCGAGGTCGCCAGCTTCTTGCCGAGCTCGACGCCCCATTGGTCGAAGGCGTCGATGTCCCAGAGCGCGCCCAGGCAGAACACCTTGTGCTCGTAGAGCGCGACCAGCGCGCCCAGCGAATAGGGGTCGAGCTTGTCGAGCAGCAGCGTCGTGCTCGGCCGGTCGCCGGGGAAGAGGCGGTGCGGCAGCAGGCGCGCGATCTCCTCGGGCGCGGTGCCGGCCTGGGCCATCTCGGCCTCGACCTCGGCCGGGGTGCGGCCGCGCAGCAGCGCCTCCGCCTGCGCCAACCCGTTGGACAGCAGCAGCCGGTGGTTCTCGGCGAAGGGGTGGTCGGGATTGGCGACGAGGACGAAATCCGCCGGCACCGGGGTGGTACCCTGGTGCAGCAGCTGCATGAAGGAATGCTGCGCATTGGTGCCGGGCTCGCCGAAGATCACCGGCCCGGTCTCGCGCCCGACCGGATGGCCCTCCAGGGTCACGCTCTTGCCCAGGCTTTCCATCTCCAGCTGCTGCAGATGCGCCGGGAAGCGGGAGAGGCGATGGTCATAGGGCAGGATCGCCTGGCTGCGTAGGCCGAGGCCGTTGACGTGCCAGATGGTCAGCAGCGCCAGCAGCAGCGGCAGGTTCTGCTCCGGCGCGGCGGTCAGGAAATGCTCGTCCATCGCCCGCGCCCCGGCCAGCAGCTGGGAGAAGGCGGTCCAGCCGCAGGACAGCGCGATGGAGAGGCCGATCGCCGACCACAGCGAGAAGCGGCCGCCGACCCAGTCGTGGAAACCGAAGACCCGCTCCGGCGCCACGCCGAAGGCCGCCGTCGCCTCCTGGTTGGTGGACAGCGCCACCAGGTGGCGGCGGGCGCCGACCTCGCCGAGATTCTGCTCCAGCCAGCCGCGCACGATGCGGGCATTGGCCATGGTCTCGGCGGTGGTGAAGGTCTTGGACGCGATCAGCACCAGGGTGCGGTGCGGGTTCAGCCGCGGCCGGATCGCCTCCCAGTTGTGGGCGTCGGCATTGGCCAGGTAGAGCGGCCGCATCGGCGAGCGGGCGTTCCACAGCGCCCGGCCGATCATGTAGGGGCCGAGGTCGGAGCCGCCGATGCCGATATTGATGACGTCGGTGAAGGTCTCGCCGGTGGCGCCGCGGATCTCGCCGCGATGGATGGCGCGGGTGAAGCGCTTCATCGCCGCCAGCGTCTCGTCGACCGAGGCCGAGGCGTCCTCGGTCTCGCCGCTCGGCAGGCGCGCGCGATAGCCGGCGCCGCGCGGCGCGCGCAGCGCCATGTGCAGCACGGCGCGCTTCTCGGTGGTGTTGATCTCCTCGCCGGCGGCCATGGCGTCGCGCCGCGGCAGCACGTCGCAGGCCTGGGCCAGCGCCAGCAGCCCATCGAGCGCCGCCGCATCCACCGAGGTCTTGGAGAAGTCGAGCAGGATGCCCACCGCCTGGCGGTGGAACGTCTCAAACCGCTGCGGATCGGCCTCGAACAGGGCGCGGATCGCGCCGGCACCCGGGCGGCCCGCCAGTTCTGCGATCCGGGTCCAGGCAGCCTCGCGCACGGTCAGCGTCATAACTGGTCACATCCCCCGGTCGATCCGGCAGGCAGGCTAGAGCCTTGCCGAAGCCTGTCAAATCCCGTCCGGCCGGGGCGGGCGCCGGGGGCTAGATCCCCTCGGGCTGCCCGGCGACCGTCACGGAAAGCTGATCGGGAACGAGCAACCGGCCCGCGAGTTTCGCCGCCGCGTCGCGGTCGATGGCGGCCAGCCGGGCGGGGCGCTTCTCCAGCCAGTCCAGCGGCCGGTCGTTGCGCCGCATCGCCAGCAGGGTCGCCGCGATCCGCCGGCTGTCGGTGAACTGCAGCGGCTGGCTGCCGGTCAGATAGGCGACCGCCTCCTCCATCTCCTCGGGCGTCGGGCCGCCCTCGGCCATGCGGCGCCATTCGCTGCGCAGCAGGGTCAGCGCCTCGCCGACCCGGGCATTGGCGGTGGCGAAATGGCCGATCAGCACGCTCTCGCCGAAGATGCTGTCGAGCCCGGCGCCGATGCCATAGGTCAGGCCGCGCGCCTCGCGCAGGCTCTTGGTCAGCCGCGCGGTGAAGCCGCCGCCGGAGAGGATACGCAGCACCACCTGCGCCGTCTCCCAGTCCGGGTCGCGCACCGGCAGGCCGGGCTGGCCGAAGATGATGGTCGATTGGGGTGCTGCCACCGGCACCACGGCGGTGCCGAAGCCGGTCATCGCCGGCAGCGGCGGCGCGGCCGGGGCGGCGCCCTCGGCCAGCCCGTCGAACAGCTGCGGCAGCAGCGCCGCCAGCTCAGCGGCCGAGATGGCGCCTGAGGCGGCGATCAGCAGGCCGGGACCGCGATGCAGCTGGCGGGCCAGCGCCGCGCGCATCTGCTCCACGGTGATGCGGGCCAGGCTCTCCTCGGTCCCCGAGGAGGGCCGGCCGGCCGGATGCGTCGGGAAGGCGGCGGCCCAGAAGGCGCGGCTGGCGCGGCCCGGCGGGCCCTCCAGCGACTGCCGGGCGCGGGCGATGGCCCGCGCCCGCAGCCGCGCCACATCGGCCTCGGCGAAGCGCGGCGCGGTCATGGCGAGGCGGGCCAGGCGCACCGCCTGCGGCAGCGCCGGGCTCAGCGCGCGCAGGCTGCCGGCGAAGCCGTCGCGGTCGACGCCGAAATCGAGGCCGATGCCCTCGTCGCGGGCGGCATCGGCGAAGGCCAGGGCGTCGAACTCGCCGGCGCCCTCGGTCAGCAGCGCGGCGGCCAGGGCGGCGGTGCCTTCCTGCCCCTCGGGGTCGAGCGCGGCGCCGCCCGGCCAGGACCAGGCCAGGCTGACCACCGGGACCGAATGATCCTCGGCCAGCCAGGCGGTGAAGCCACCGCCTTCGACGACCTGGATCGGCAGGGAGAAGCCGGTGGGGGCAGGCATCGGCACCGTGGCGGACCCGCTCATGCCGCACCCTCCGGCAGCAGCCAGCCCGACATGGCGGGCTTGCCGAAGACCAGCCGCGCGGCGGCCTCGAGCTGCGGCCGGGTGACGGCGCGGATGCGGGCCGGCCAGTGCTCCACCGCATCGAGCGGCAGGCCGACGGCCAGCGCGCCGCCCAGCAGCCGCGGCGCCGAGCCCAGGCTGTCCAGCGCCAGCAGCGTGCCCGCGGTCAGCTGGCGGATGGCGCGGGCGGCCTCGGCCTCGGTCACGCCATCGGCCAGCAGCTTCTCCACCTCGGCGGTGACGGCGGCCTCGATGGCGGCGGTCGGCGTCTCGCGGCGCGGGGTGACGAAGATCTCGAAACTGCCGCAGCCGACCGAATCGCCGTCATAGGAACAGCCGGCCGAGACGGCGAGGCCGCTCACCACCAGCGCCCGGTGCAGCCGCGAGCCCTGGCCGCCGCCCAGCAGATGCGCCAGCACCTCCAGCGGATAGGCATGCTGCGCCTGCTCGCCGCCGCCGGGCAGGAAGGGGGCGACCCAGCCGCGCAGGAACACCGCCTCGCGCACCGTGGGGTCGCGCACCACCAGCCGCTCGTCCTGCGGCTGGGATGGCGCCGGCGCGCGGGCGCGGATGGCCTTGTCATAGGGGGCAGGGCGGCCCTGGATGCCGCCGTAATCCTGCTCGGCCAGCTTCGCCAGCGCGTCGCGGTCGATCGCGCCGGTCACCACCAGCGTCGCATTGGCGGGGGTGTAGTAGGCGCGAAAGAATTCCAGCATGTCGTCGCGGGTGAGGGCGGCGATATCCTCCGGCCAGCCGATCAGCGGCCGGCCGCGCCAGTGCTGGCGGCCCCAGAAGGCGGCGTCCCACTGCTCGCGGAAGCGGCCGCGCGGGGTGCTCTCGGTGCGCTGGCGGCGCTCCTCCTGCACCACCTGGCGCTCGGCCTCGATCTCGTCGGCCGGGAATAGCGCGGCGCCCATGCGGTCGGCCTCCATCCCGGCGACGAGGGCCAGGCGGCTGGCCTCGACATGCTGGTGGTAGGCGGTGACATCGCGCGAGGTGAAGGCATTGTCCTGCCCGCCCTCGCGCGCCACCAGCCGCGAGAAGGCGCCGGAGGGCACCTTCGGGCTGCCCTTGAACATCATGTGCTCGAGGAAATGCGCCAGCCCCGACTTGCCCGCCGGGTCCTCGCCGGCGCCGGTCGAGTAGAAGACGTAATGCGCGACAACCGGCGCCCGCCGGTTCTCGGCATGCACCACGGTCAGCCCGTTCGGCAGGGTCCAGAGGCTGGCGCCGAACAGCGGCCGGTCGGCCGGCAGCGGCGGCGCGCCGGCCGGCGGCGGCGCGGGCGCGGCCACGGGCTCGGCCGCCGGGGCGGTCGGCAGCAGGGCGAGGGCGGGAAGGGCGGCGGCGGCGCCGAGCGCGGCGCGGCGGGACAAGGGCGACATGTCCGCCTCACATGGGGCGGCGGCCGCGTCCGCGCCAGCCCCCCCGTCATCGTCGGGAAGGGCCGGGAAAGGCGGGCGGGCGGCCTCGGGACAGGCCGCCGCGCCGGGTTCCGGGCAGGTCAGAAAATGCTCTGGAACAGGCCCTGGCGGCGGCGCTGGACGACCGGCGTCTCGCCGTCCTCCACGCTGCGGCCGAGGGCGGCGTTCTCGCGCAGCCGCTGCGCCTCGCGCTGCGGGTCGAGCGCGGTGCCGGGCGGCGGCGTGTCGCGCCAGAACATCAGCCGGTCGACCACGCTGCGGTCGGGCTGCTCCAGCCTTGTGGCCTCGGCATCGACGCGCTGGCGGATGTCGCCGCCCGGGGCGGCACCGACGCCCGAGGCCTGGCCGGCCTGGGCGAGCAGGGCCGATTCGCCCTGCGAGGCGCTGCGGGCGGCACCCACGCCGAAGGCGGCGCCGGGGGCCAGCACCGCCTCGCCGGCGGCGCGGCCGCGCAGCTCCTGCGGGCGCTGCATGCCCGGCCGCGGCGCGGGCAGGTTGCCCAGCGTCGGCGGCAGCGAGAGCGGCGCCCGGGTGACCACCGAGAACTCGTCCGGCGCGTCACGGGTGAAGCCGAGGGTGCGCGCCGTGTCCGAGCCGCAGCCGGCGAGCATCAGCCCGCAGGCGATCGGCAGGAGGATGCGCGCCGGAATCCGGATGGGAAGCTGCCTCATGGCGTTTCCTTAGCGGCCTGGCGTGGCCGGAACAAGGCATCGGCAAACAGCACGACGACGCCGATGACGATGGCGGCATCGGCCAGGTTGAAGACGTACCAGTGGAAATCGCCCACCCAGGCATCGGCGAAATCGACCACCGCGCCGAAGCGCAGCCGGTCGATCACGTTGCCGATGGCGCCGCCGACGATGCCGCCCAGCGCCAGCGTGGTCAGCCGGTTCTCGGCGCGGGCGATCCAGCGGACCAGGAAGGCGACGACGGCGAGCGCGATGCCGGCCAGGATCAGCCGGTGCCACAGCGTGTCGCCGGCCAGCAGGCCGAAGGTGACGCCGCGGTTCCAGACCATGGTGAGGTCGAAGCCGGCGCCGCCCAGGTCGAGCAGCTTCACCTGGCCCACCTCGGGCAGGCGCAGCACGTTCAGGATCCACCACTTGCTGGCCTGGTCGGCGACCAGCAGCCCGGCAGCGACGGGCAGGCCGAGCTTCAGGCTCATGCCGCGTCCCGCTGCCCGACCACCGCCTCGCAGCGGCGGCACAGCGTCGGATGCGCCGCCGATTTCCCGACCTCTTCCAGCACCCGCCAGCAGCGGTCGCATTTATGGCCGGGCGCCGTGGCAAAGACCGTCGCGATGCCGTCCAGCCCCTCGACGGTAAAGGCCTCAGCCGGGGGCGGGGCCTCCGACAGCGTCAGGCCGGAGGTGATGCAGAGCTCCGCCCAGGTCTCGGCCGGCAGCAGCGACAGGGCCTCGGCCGGCAGGTGCAGGCTGGGCGCGGCCTGCAGCGAGGCGCCGATGGTGCCGGCGGCGCGCGCCTTTTCCAGCGCGCCGGTGACCACGCGGCGGATGTTCCGGACATTCTCCCACTTCGCCGCCAGCGCGTCGTTCTTCCATTCCGCCGGCAGCACGGGGAAGTCGTGCAGGTGGATGGAATCCGTCTCCGACGGGAAGCGGGCCAGCCAGGCCTCCTCCGCGGTGAAGGGCAGGGCCGGGGCCAGCCAGGCGGTCAGGCAGCGGTGCAGCGCGTCGAGCACGGTGCGCGAGGCGCGGCGGCGCAGGCTGTCGCGCGCGTCGCAATAGAGGCTGTCCTTGCGGATGTCGAAATAGAAGGCGGAAAGATCCGTCGCGCAGAAGGCGTGGATCTCCGGATAGACGCCGTTCCAGTCGTAATCGGCCGCCGCCTTGCGGATGCGGGCATCGAGCTCGGTCAGCCGGTGCAGCACCCAGCGCTCCAGCTCCGGCATTTCGGCCAGGGGCAGCGTCTCGGCCGCGTCGAACTCGGCCAGGTTGCCGAGCAGCCAGCGCAGCGTGTTGCGGATGCGGCGGTAGAGCTCGGCCTGCTGCGCCAGGATGCCCTTGCCGATGCGCAGATCGTCGGCGGTGTCGGAATTCATCACCCAGAGGCGCAGGATATCGGCGCCATATTGCTGGGTGACCTCCTGCGGGGCCGTCACATTGCCCAGCGACTTCGACATCTTCCGACCCGTTTCGTCGAGGACGAAGCCGTGGGTCAGAATGGCCTTGAACGGAGCAAAACCGTTGGAGCCGACGCTCTCGAGCAGCGAAGAGTGGAACCAGCCGCGATGCTGGTCGGAGCCTTCCAGATAGAGGTCGGCCGGCACCGGCAGGCCGCGGTCGCGCAGCACGAAGGCATGGGTAGAGCCGGATTCGAACCAGACATCGACGATGTCCATCACCTGCTCGTAATCGTCCGGGTTCCGCTCGTTGCCGAGGAAGCGGGCGGCCGCCCCCGGCTGGTACCAGGCATCCGCCCCCTCGGCGCGGAAGGCGGCGTCGATCCGGTCGAGCACCGCCTGGTCGCGCAGCGGCTCGCCATTGCGCTTGTCGACGAAGATGGCGATCGGCACGCCCCAGGCGCGCTGCCGGCTGATGCACCAGTCCGGCCGCGCCGCCACCATCGAGCCGATGCGGTTGCGGCCCTGGTCGGGGACGAAATGCGTCTCGGCGATGGCCTGCAGCGACTTGGCGCGGATCTGGTTGGCATCGTCCATGGCGATGAACCATTGGGGCGTCGCGCGGTAGATGATCGGCTTCTTCGAGCGCCAGCTATGCGGATAGCTGTGGGTGATGAAGCCCTTGCCCGCCAGATGCCCCATCTCGGTCAGCGCGGCCCAGACCGGCTCATGCGCCTTGAAGACATGGATGCCGGTGAAGCCCGGCGCCTGCACGGTGTAGGTGCCGTCATCGGCCACGCATTCCGGCACGGCGATGCCATGCGCGCGGGCGAGGTGGAAATCCTCCTCGCCATGCGAGGGGGCGATATGCACCAGGCCGGTGCCGGCCTCGGTGGTGACATAGTCGCCGGCCAGCAGCGGCACGTCGAAACCGTATCCGCCTTCTCCCTTCGCCCAGCCGCGCAGCGGGTGGGCGGCCAGCGCGCCTTCCAGCTCGGCGCCCTTGAAGATGCGGGAGACGCTGAAGGCGGCGAGGCCGACCTCCTTGGCGAAGGCGCCGATCAGCGCCTCGGCCAGGATGAAGCGCTGGCCGGGGCGGATCAGCGCGTTGCCCTCGGCGACCCCATCGACGGTCAGCAGCGCGTAGTCGATCTCGGCGCCATAGGCCATCGCCCGGTTGGCCGGGATGGTCCAGGGGGTGGTGGTCCAGATCACCGCCTCGGCGCCGATCAGGTCCTCGGACGCCGCCTTCACGATCGGGAAGCCGGTGTAGAGGATGGCCGACTTGTGGTCGTGATACTCGACCTCCGCCTCGGCCAGCGCGGTCTTCTCGACCGGGCTCCACATCACCGGCCGCAGGCCGCGGTAGAGCGAGCCGTTCATCAGGAACTTGCCGATCTCGGCGGCGATCGAGGCCTCGGAGGCGAAGTCCATGGTGGCGTAGCGGCCGGCCCAGTCGCCGGCGACGCCGAGGCGCTTGAACTCCTCACGCTGCACGTCCAGCCAGTGGGCGGCATAGGCGCGGCACTCGGCACGGAAATCGAGGACCGGGACCGAATCCTTGTCGATGCCGCCCTGATGCTTGCCCTTCGGGTTGCGGTACTCCTCCTCGACCTTCCACTCGATCGGCAGGCCGTGGCAGTCCCAGCCGGGGATGTAGTCGGCATCCCGCCCGGCCATCTGCGCCGCGCGGTTGATCACGTCCTTCAGGATCTTGTTGAGGGCGTGGCCGATATGCAGCCCGCCATTGGCATAGGGCGGGCCGTCATGCAGCACGAATTTCGGCCGGTCCGCGGACTGCGCGCGGATGCGGTCCCACAGCCCGATCTTCTCCCAGCGGGCCAGCCAGCCCGGCTCGCGCTTCGGCAGGTCGCCCTTCATCGGGAAGGGGGTCTGCGGCAGGAAGACGGTGCCGCGGTAATCGCGGGCGGCCGGCGTGTCGGAGGCCGCAGCGTTCGGGGCCGGGGTATCGGTCATTCGGGCGTCCATGCCGCCGGGGGCGGGCTTCATCAGGCAGGGAAGGGGTGCGCAAGCCAGGGATCCCGGCCCTCGTCAGAGGACCGGGCGGGTAATTCGCGCCGCTGGCCTGCGCAGCAGAGACCGCGACCCTGCGCGGCGGAGCATCCGGAACATGGCGGGTTTTTGCGACCCGCCGCGTCCAGGGTCAAGCGCCCAGGCGAAAGCCCGGCGGGGACCGGGCGCCGTCAGATTTCCGAGCCGCCCTTCTCCACGCCCGGGCGCGGCGCGCGCGGCACCATCGGCATGCCCGGGCCGGCGCCGCCGCCGATGCTGCCCGAGGGCGGCGTGCCCGGCGAGGGCAGTGGCCGCGGGCCGGGTGTGGGCCCCGGGCTGGGCGCCCCCTCCGGCGCCGGCCGGATCGGCGAGACCGGCGCCGGGCGCTGCGGCGTCGGCGGCTCGCGGCCGGCGCCGGAATCCGGCGTGGCCGGCGCCGGCGGCAGGCCCGGCGCCGGCTGGATCGGCGAGACCGGGGCCGGCCGCTGCGGGGTCGGCGGCTCGCGCCCCGGGGCTGGCGGCGCGGCGGGCGGCGGGGCGGCCTGGCCGCCGGGGCCCGGCTCGCGCGCGGCGGGGCCGAAGGGCTGGGTGGTGCCGCCGCCCGCAGGCGGCGCGGCCGGGCCGCCGGCGCCCGGCGCCGCGCCGCGCACCAGCCGGTCGGCCATGCCGGCGATGAAGGCGATCTGCGCGCGGTTCGCCAGCGCCTCGGTCTCGGTCTTGAAGGGCGTGCTGACATAGACCGAGACCAGGAAGCCATTGGCCACGGTGACGCAGCGCCGGTTCATCAGCCGCGGCTGCTCCGGCGTCACCCGCTCCTCATTGGCGCGGCGCTCGAGCTGGCCGCAGGTCAGCACCGGGCCGTTGCGCACGCTGAGCGAATGCGTGGTCAGCGGCGCGGTGTAGTAGCGGCTGCCCAGCGCCCGGGTGCCCTCGCGCAGGTCCTCGGCCATGGCGACCAGCGCCTCGGCGCGCGACCGCTCGGTGACGCCATCGGCAGCCGGCGGGCCGGGCAGCCGGCCGACCCGCACCAGGGCACGGCCGGTCGGCCCGCTGTAGATGGCGCTGAGCGCCTCGCCGCCCTCGGGCGCCTGGCGGTGCAGCCGCTCCATCCGCAGCAGGCTGTCCGGCAGGCGGCGGGCATATTCCTCCAGATCCTGCGGCATGACGCTGCGCGGCACCGGGGCGGAGGGTGGGGGCGGCGCGGCGGGCGGGGCGGGCGCCGGGCGCGGCGCCGGGGCCTGCAGCGGGACCGGCGGGCTGATCTGCGCCCCGGCCTGGGCGGCGGCCTCGCCGGACGCCAGCGCCAGCAGGGCGGCGAGGGCCAAGCGGGCCGGCGGCAGGGCGGCGGGCGTCAGGCGCGATCGGGCGGGGCGGGGCATCGGGACTCCTTCTCCGGCGGGCCAGGCAAGCGGGCGGCGGGGCCCATGCTGCAGGGGAGACGCGCCGCGATGATGGCAGGCCGGTTCAAAACCGCGCGTGCAACATTCCGCCGGCATCCCGTTGGCGTGGTGCTCAGCCGGTGAGCAGCCACAGGCCGAAGCCGCCGGCCACCAGCGCCAGCGCCAGCAGCCCGGCCAGCAGGCTGTCGCGCCCGCGATGCGGCACCGGCGGCAGCCGGCTGGCGAGGAACAGCCCGGCCAGCCAGCAGGACGACACCACGGCCACCAGCACGATCAGCGCCCGCTCCACCGCCCGCTGGAACCCGCCGGCGCGGTCGACCCATTCCAGATTGCTGGCCAGCAGATGGCTCAGCACCAGCCCGAGCACGGTGGCGCCGAGCATCACCAGCAGCCGCCCTGCGAAGCCGGCCATGCCGCTCAGCCCGCCGGCGCCAGGCCGAGCAGGCGGCGCGCGGCGGCGGCATCGGCGCCGATCTGCGCGACCAGCGCCGGCAATCCGGCGAATTTCTGCTCCGGCCGCAGGAAATGGCGCAGCCCGACCGCGACCTCCTGGCCATAGAGGTCGCCCGAAAAGTCGAAGAGATGCGCCTCGACCCGGCTCTCGCTGCCGCCGACGGTCGGGCGCAGGCCGATATTGGCGACGCCGGGCACCACCCGGCCATCGGCCAGCGTCACCTCGACGGCATAGACGCCGCGCGCCGGCTCCAGGTGGCGGCCGAGCGGGACGTTGGCGGTGGGGAAGCCGATGGTGCGGCCGCGCTTGTCGCCATGGCTGACCGGGCCCTGGATGGTCCAGGGCCGGCCAAGCGCCGCTGCGGCGCGCTCCGGATAGCCGTCCTGCAGCGCCCGGCGGATGCGCGAGGAGGAGATCGGCCCGGTCTCGTCGGTGACCGGCGGGACGATGGTCAGGCCCATGCCGAGCTTCTCGGCCTGCGCGGCCAGGAAGCCGACATCGCCGCCGCGGCGGTGGCCGAAGGCGAAGTCGGCGCCGCAGGCCAGGTGCTTGGCGCCCAGCCCGCGATGCAGCACCTCGGTGACGAAATCCTCCGCCGACATGGCGGCGAAGCCAGCGTCGAAGGGCAGCGCGATGACCAGCCCGGCGCCCGCGGCGCGCAGGGCGGCGGCCTTGCCGGCCGCCAGCGTCAGCCGGAAGGGCGGATCGTCGGGGCGGAAATGCTCGCGGGGATGCGGCTCGAAGGTCAGGGCGGCGAGCGGCAGCTCCGGCCGCGCGGCATGGGCGGCGCGCAGCACGGCGCGGTGGCCGCGATGCACCCCGTCGAAATTGCCCAGCGCCAGGGTGGCGCCGCGCGCCGCCTCGGGCACGCCGCGCCAATCCTGGATCACCTGGGCGGCCGGCCGCGTCGCATCGCCGGTCATCGCGCGGAGGGGACCGCCCATTTGTCGACGGCGACCGGCCGGAAGCCGGCCAGGGCGTCGAGCGCGGCCTCCGGCGTCCGCTCGAAGCGGACCAGGGCGCGGTGCGCGGCGCTGAGGAAGCCCTCGCCCACCATGTGGTCGAAGACCGCGCCCATGCGCTGCCAGTAGCCCTCGGTGTCGAGGAAGGCGAGGCCCTTGTCGTGGATGCCGAGCTGGGTCCAGGTGAGCGCCTCGACCGCCTCCTCCAGCGTGCCGATGCCGCCGGGCAGCACGACGAAGCCGTCCGACAGGTCGGCCATCATCGCCTTGCGCTCATGCATGGTGCCGACGACGCGCAGATCGGTGATGGCGCCATGGCCGACCTCGCGCCGCATCAGCGTCTCGGGGATGATGCCGATCACCTCGGCGCCCTGGCGCATGGCGGCATCCGCCACGATGCCCATCAGCCCGACATGGCCGCCGCCATAGACCAGGCCGAGGCCGCGATCGGCGATGGCGCGGCCGAGCGCGCGGGCGGCCTCGGCATAGGCCGGGTTGCCGCCGGGGTTGGAGCCGCAGAACACACAGATACGTTTCATGTCGGCACGCTTCATCGTGGCGATATCCCGTCAGGCCGGGACGGCGGCCGCTGCTGCCGGCCCGCCCCCGCCCTCCGGCTTAGCCGGGCGGGCAGGGAGGGACAAGCAGGGGCGGGGCGGCGCCATGGACAAGCCGCGCCGGCAGGGTGACAACCGCGCCCCCCTGTTGTCCAAGACCAGTCCAAGGAGTCTCCCACCATGCCTGAAACCAGGATCGGCAGCAGCGAGGCGCTGCTGGAAGAACTGCGCGGCTGGGTGGAGCTGGAGACGCCGACCACCGATCCCGCCGCCATCAACCGCCTGCTGGACAAGGCCGAGGCCGAGCTGCGCGCCGTCGGCGCCGTGGTCGAGCGCATCCCCGGCCGCGACGGTTTCGGTGATCAGCTGATGGCGAAGACGCCCGAGGGTTTTGCCAAGGGCAACGGCAAGCCGGTGCTGGTCTCCGGCCACCTGGACACCGTCTGGGACCACGGCACGCTGGAGAAGACCATCCCCTTCCGCGTCGAGGGCGAGAAGGCTTTCGGCCCCGGCATCTATGACATGAAGGCCGGCAGCTTCTTCGCCTTCCATGCGCTGCGCGAGATGCTGCGGCAGAAGGTGCGGCCGATGAGCCCGATCACCCTGCTGCTGACCTCGGACGAGGAGGTGGGCAGCCCGACCAGCCGCGCGCTGATCGAGCGCGAGGCGCTGGCCTCCTGCGCCGTGCTGATCCCCGAGCCGGCCGGCGGCCCGGACAAATGCGCCGTCACCGCGCGCAAGGGCGTCGGGCGCTTCGTCGTCACGGTGCGCGGCACCAGCGCCCATGCCGGCGGCAACTGGCCGGATGGCGCCAGCGCGGTGGTGACGCTGGCCCGGCTGATCACCCAGATCCACGCCCTGGTCGACCTGCCCGGCGGCACCACCACCAACTGCGCCCCGATCTGGGGCGGCACGCGGCCCAACGTCATCGCCGCCGAGGCCGGCTGCGAGGTCGATTTCCGCGTCGCCACCGCCGCCGACGGCGCCCGCATCGAGGCGGCGGTGAAGGCCATGGCCGGGCCGCAGCCCGAGGGCACCACGGTCGAGATCACCGGCGGCATGAACCGCCCGCCGCTGGAGGAAGGCCCGGGCAACCTGGCGCTCTATGCCAAGGCCCGCGCCATCGCCGCCGAGGTCGGCTACGACCTGCCGAAGCAGCATCGCGGTGGCGGTTCGGACGGCAATTTTACCGCGGCGCTCGGCATCCCGACGCTGGACGGTCTGGGCTGCTCCGGCGCCGGCGCGCATGCGATCTTCGAGCATGTGCTGTGGCGCGAGCTGGCGCCGCGCTGCGCGACGCTCTGCGGGCTGATGGAAACCCTGTCCGAAGTTTAATGCCCTGACCCCGGCGGCCAGCCGCCGCCGGGGTCTCTTTCGCCGGCCCGGTTGCCTATCCTGTCGATCCCTTTTTGATGGACAGAAAAATGGCCGAGGCGAGCCACCTGGCGCCGATCCTGACGCCCATGGTCTTCCTGGCGGCCGCCGTCGTCGCCGTGCCGCTGGCCAAGCGCATCGGCCTTGGCTCGGTGCTGGGCTATATCGCCGCCGGCATCGTCATCGGCCCCTTCGGCCTCAGGCTGATCGACACGCCCGAGCGCATCGCCGGCATCGCCGAGCTCGGCATCGTGCTGCTGCTGTTCATCATCGGGCTGGAGCTGAATCTCGGCCGGCTCTGGGCGCTGCGGAAGGATATTCTGGGACTTGGCACCGCGCAGGTCCTGGTCTGCGGCGCTTTGCTCGCACCCTGCGTCTGGCTGGCCGGCGCCGGCTGGGGGGCGGCCAGCGTCGCCGGCCTCGGCCTGGCGCTGTCCTCCACCGCGCTGGTGATGCAGCTGCTGGCCGAGCGCGGCGAGCTGGAGGCGCCCTATGGCCGCACCGCCTTCGCCGTGCTGCTGCTGCAGGATCTGGCGATCGTGCCGCTGCTGGCGCTGGTCGCCTTCCTGTCGCCGCGGATGATGGTGGCCGAGCATCCGATGTGGATGTCGGTGGCGATCGGCGTCGGCGCCGTCGCCGCCGTGGTGCTGGCCGGCCGCTTCCTGCTCAATCCCTTCTTCGGCCTGCTGGCCCGCTCCGGCGCGCGCGAGATCATGACGGCGGCCGCCCTGCTGGTGGTCCTGGGTGCGGCCGGGCTGATGGCGGTGGCGGGCCTGTCGATGGCGATGGGCGCCTTCCTGGCCGGGGTGCTGCTGGCCGAATCGAACTACCGGCACGAGCTGGAAGCCGATATCGAGCCCTTCCGCGGGTTGCTGCTCGGGCTGTTCTTCCTGTCCGTCGGCATGAGCGTCGATTTGGAGGTGGTCTGGGCCCGGGCGCCGCTGCTGCTGGCCGGCGTGTTTCTGCTGGTTGCGCTGAAGTCGGCGGCCACCTACGGCCTGGCCAGGATCTTCGGCCATCCGCCGGCGACCGCGCTGCGCAGCGCGCTGATCCTGGCGCAGGGCGGCGAGTTCGGCTTCGTGCTCTACTCCGCCGCGGCCGCCGCCGGCGTGATGGGCGGTGACCTCGCCAGCCTTCTCGTCGCGCTGGTGACGCTGTCCATGGCGGTGACGCCGCCGCTGCTGCGTCTCGCGCCGAAGATCCTCAGCCGCTGCGGCCGGCCGATGCCGGAGGAGGATTTCTCCGACGCCCGCGGCAGCGTCATGGTGGTGGGCTTCGGCCGCATGGGCCAGCTGGTCACCCAGGTGCTGCAGCGCCACGGCGTGCAGCCGGTGCTGATCGACACCGATGTGCAGCGCATCCAGGACGCCGCGCGCTTCGGCGCCCGCGTGCATTACGGCGACGGCACGCGGCTCGACGTGCTGCGCGCCGCCGGCGGTGGAAGGGTGCGGCTGATCGTGGTCTGCACCGACCGCCCCGAGGTCACCAACCGCGTCGTCACCCTGGTGCAGGAGGCCTTCCCCGACACCGCCCTGGTGGTGCGCGCCTTCGACCGCCGCCACGCCCTGTCGCTGCTGGAGCGCGGCATCGGCAACCCGGTGCGCGAGACGGTGGAATCGGCGCTGGCCCTGGGCCGCGAGGCGCTGCTGGCGCTGGGCGTGCCGCGCGAGGAGGCGGAAGCCGTCGAGCAGGAGGTCCGCCTGCGCGACCGCGAGCGCCTGGCCGCGCAGCAGATCGGCGGCCTCTTCGTGGGGCCGGAGCCGCTGACGCCGCCGCGGATGGCGAAGGCGGCGGAGTAGCCGGCGACCCGGGCGGCGCGGTCTGGCAGGCGGCGCGCCGGACCGGCGGTTTCGCCGGCTGTCGCCCCCGGGACACGGCAGTCTGGCAGAAGATGCCGCTGGCCTGCTGCCGGCCTGGCCTCAGGTCCTGTGCCGGAAAGGAACCTTCCGCAGCACCGGCTCCGGCTCGGCGTGCCAGCGGCAGAGTTCCGCGGCGCGGTTCCATTCGGTCAGGGTCAGGCGGGTCGCGGCATAGCCCGGATTGGGCTGGCGCTGCCCCGGCGCCTGGCCGAGCGCGAAGCTGCGCGCCGGGTCCAGGCCATCGGCGGGCAGGGTGAAAGCGCAGGCCTGCTGCCGCGGATAGGCGTCGTCGACGGCGGCGAAGAGCCAGGTGGTGACCACCTCGCCGGCCAGGTAGGGGCTGCGGTGGATGGTCGAGTAGAGGGTGGCGGGTGCCGTGGCGGCGGGCTGCGGGGCGCGGCTCTCGGACCACGGGGCGGGCTCCGGCGCCTCGGCCGGCCCGACGGCGCCGGCGGGGCGCAGCAGCAGCGTGGCCCAGACGCCGGCCAGGGTCAGCAGGCAGGCCAGCAGCAGCAGCCGGGTGCCGCGCGGCGGCAGCACGAGCGGCGGCGGCGCCTGGCCGGGCAGCGGCGGCGTGCCAGCGCGCTTGTCGGTGGGCGAGACCAGGCTGTGCCGCGCCATCTCGCCGGCCATGGCAGCGCGCATCAGGGCATCGGCGGTGGCGCCCTGCTGCCCGGCGGTGCGGGCCATGGCGCGCAGCAGCATCGCCAGGTTGAAGAAGTCCCAGTTCTCCTCGGGCTGCCGTTTCATTGGTGCTCTCCGCGCACGCGGATCAGCTCGGTCTCCGGGTATTCGGCGGGCAGGAAGACCAGCTTCACCCGGTCGACGGGAACCTCCTTCGGCACTTCGACCACCACCGGCGGCGGCGGCACGGCGGCCCGCGCCCGGCGCAGGTAGTAGCGGCGGCGGGCGCGCAGCAGCCGCAGCCAGGCCTGGCGCAGCGCGCTGCCCTGCGGGATGCCGCGCTCGGCCAGCGGCGGCGGGGCGGCGTAGTGCAGGCTGGCCAGCAGCGGCCCGGTCAGGGCGACGGCACCGGCCAGGGCGGCGACGAGGGCGATGCGCACGCCCTCCAGCCGCGCCGGCGTCACCGCGTCGAACAGCGTCCCGGCGATGTGGTGCGGCTGGGAGCGGTCGCGCGCGGCGTCGAGGGCGGCGCGGGCGGCGCCGGCCTCCTCGGCGGCCTGCAGCAGCGCCAGCCGGGTGTCGCGGATCTGCCCCGACAGCGCCAGCAGGGCCGCGCGCGCGGCGGCGGTGGCGGGCTCGGCCGCGGCCAGGGCCGTGTCGCGTTCCTGGCGCAGCGCGGCCAGGCCCTGCTGCAGGCGGCCGGCCTCGGCCTCGATCCGCCGCTCGACCGCGGCCTGCTCGGCGGCCAGGGTCTCGGCCTGGCGGGCCTGGGTCTTCATCATCTCGGCGGCGTGGCAGGCGGTGGGCTCCTGCTTGACGCAGCGGCGGCGCTCGGCGGCGAGCTCGGCCTCCTGGCGGCGGGCGAGGGCCGCGGCGGCCTCGGCCAGGCGCTGGCGCTCGTCCAGCAGCATCGGCCGCAGCTCGGTCAGCCGCAGCTGCGCCATGGCCTGGTCGGCGGCGGCGCGGATCGCCTCGGCCTGCCGGTCCTGGGCGGCGAGCAGGCCAGCCTGGTGCAGCTGGGCGAATTCCAGCGGCGGCAGCCGCGCCTCGAGCAGCGGCAGGGCGGCCTCGCGGCGGGCCAGCTGCTCCTCCGCCGCCAGCACGGCGCGGGTGCGGGCGGCGAAGCCGGCATTCATGCCGAAGGCGTAGTTCTCGAAGGTGACGGCGGCGACGGCCAGCACGGCGAGGCCGGCCAGCAGTGTGGCGAAGGGCGAGGCCTGGCGGAAGGCCAGCGCCACCAGCGGGATTTTTGCCAGCTCCGCCGCGGCCAGCGCGGCGAAAGGCAGCAGCAGCAGAATCGGCGCGTCCTGCAGCCCGGCGCCCTCCTGCCAGGCCTGCATCGCCATCAGGCCGCCGGCGGCGACGGCCAGCAGCTCGACGATCCAGGCCAGCAGCAGGAAGGCGCCGGGGGGCGGCGCCAGCGACGGGGCGGGACGCCGGTGCAGGGGCAGGGGACCGATGGTCAGGACGCGCATGCCGGGGAGCCTCTTGCTCGACAGCAGAATGCAATCACAGATCCGCGATCATTTCGCCTATAAATTGAATATCCGGCGCGGCTTTTTGCTCAGACCCCCATGATCCGCTGGAACACCGGCACGGCGGCGCCGAGCAGCGCCAGGCGGGCGCGCTCGACCGGGCTGTGGGCGGTGTCCATCACCTCGGGGCCAAGGATGGCGCAGGGGGCGACTTCCTGCAGCTCGGAGGCGTCGGTGCCGAAGGGGCGGGTTTCCGCCGGGTGGCCGGTCGCCGCCTCGATGGCGCGGATGAAGGGGTGGTCGGCCGGCGTCTCCGGCGGCAGGCCCTGGCGCAGGATGCGCAGGCCGAGGCCGGCGCGCGCCGCGGCCGCCTCGACGGCGGCGACCACGGGGGCCGGGTCGATGCGGCGGCTGTAGCGGAACTTGATGCGGATGGTCGCCCGGGGGACGGTGACGTTGACCGCCGCGCCATGGTTGTCGATCACCGGGTTGAAGTCGCTGAAGGGCGGGTCGTAGGCGGTGTCGTGCAGGGTGACATCGGTCCTGAGGCGCTCGGCCAGGGCCTGCATCTCGGCCAGGAAGGGGACCAGCGCCCAGTTGGCATTGCGGCCGATGCCGAGCGAGGAATGCGCCTGCACGCCCTCGGCCTCGGCGATGAAGTCGATGTTGCTGCGGTGGCCGCGGACGGGGAGCATCCCCGTCGGCTCGGCCACGAGGATGCCGCGCGGCGCGGCGCGGCGGGCGAGGGCGGACTTGTCGGCGATCAGCCGGGCGCCCTGCTTGGTGGTCTCCTCGTCGGTGGTGATCAGCAGGGTGGCGGGCAGATGCGCCGGCAGGGTTCTTGCCGCGATGATGCAGGCGGCCAGCGGGCCCTTCATGTCTGCGGCGCCGAGGCCATGCAGCACGCCCTTGCCGTCGATGGCGCCGGAGAAGGGGTCGGTGGTCCAGCCGGTGTCGGGCACGGTGTCCATGTGGCCGGACAGCGCCACGCCGCCGGAAGGCCCGCGATGCGCGACGATCACCTGCTTCGGCACGCCGGCGGCGTCGGCATAATCCAGCCGCTCCAGCTCGAAGCCCGCGAGCTCGGCCGCAATGCGGTCGGCGACGGCCAGGTTGGAGACGAAGCTGCGGCTGTCCAGGCGGACCAGGTCGGCGGCGAGGCGGGCGACGGCGTCGGTGTGCGGCATGGCCCAAGGGGGTATCTTGCCGGGGCGCCCCCGGCAAGCCAGGGTGGCGGGCCATGCAAGACATCGCCTATCTCGACCCCCGCTCCGGCCAGACCTGGTCGCTTTCCGAACCCCGCTGGTGCGGCCCCGAGGGCCAGCCGCTGCTGCTGACCGACCTGCCCGGCATCGAGCGCGGCCAGATCGTCGCGGCCGAGCGCAGCCTGTGGCGCTATGCCGCCGCGCTGCCCTTCCAGCCGGTGGAACGGATCAGCCTGGGCGAGGGCTGCACGCCGCTCGTCAAGGGCGAGTGGTCCGGCACCCCGGTCCGCTTCAAATGCGAATGGTTCATGCCGAGCGGCAGCTTCAAGGACCGCGGCGCCTCGGTGATGCTGTCGCTGCTGCGCGACCAGGGGATCAAGGCGGTGCTGGAGGATTCCTCCGGCAATGGCGGCGCGGCGATCGCCACCTATGCGGCGGCCGGGGGCATGCGGGCCAAGATCATGGTGCCGGCCTCGACCAGCCCGGCCAAGACGGTGCAGTCGCGCAGCCTCGGCGCCGAGATCGAGCTGGTGCCCGGCAGCCGGCAGGATTGCGCCGATGCGGCGCTGGCCCAGTCCGACCGCATCTTCTATGCCAGCCACAACTGGCACCCCTTCTTCCTGCAGGGCACCAAGACGCTCGCCTACGAGCTGTGGGAAGACCTGGGCTTCCGGGCGCCGGACAATGTCATCGTGCCCTGCGGCGCCGGCTCCAACGTGCTGGGCTGCGGCATCGGCTTCGCCGAGCTGCTGCGCGCCGGGCAGATCCGCCGCATGCCGCGGATCTTCGCCGCGCAGCCGGAGAATTGCGGCCCGATCGCCCGCGACTGGCTGGGCGAGGATGCCGCCGACCCGATGCCCACCATCGCCGAGGGCACCGCCATCGCCCAGCCGCTGCGCATGGCCGAGGTGCTGGAGGTGCTGCGCGCCTCGGCCGGCGGCGCCGTGCTGCTGAGCGAGAGCGAGATCGTCCGCGCCACCCGCGGCCTGGCGCAGCGCGGCTTGTATGTCGAGCCGACCTGCGCCCAGGCGGCGGCCGCCTTCGGCCGGCTGCTGGAGGACGGGCAGATCCGCCGCGACGAGACCACGGTGGTGGTGCTGACCGGCAGCGGGCTGAAGGCGACGCAGCGGCATGCGGAGCTCGCCGGAGTGGCGCTGTGAGCGGCCCGCGGGTCGCGCTGCTGGGCTTTTCCATCGAATGCAACCGCTTCGCCCCGGTGGCGAAGCGGGAGGATTTCCGGGTGTGGCTGCAGGGCGACGCCCTGTTGGCGGATGCCCGCAGCGAGGCGCCGAGGCAGCTGGCGGAAATGCCGGGCTTCGTCGCCGCCATGGACGCCGCCGGCGACTGGCAGCCGCGGCCGATCCTGCTGACCTCGGCCGAGCCGAACGGGCCGGTCGACCAGCCGGTCTTCGATTCCATGCTGGCGGTGTGGCGCGACGGCCTCGAGGCGCTGCGCGGCCAGGTGGACGGTGTCTATTGCGTGCTGCACGGCGCCGGGCTGACCACCGGGCTCGACGATCCCGAGGGCGCGGTGCAGGGGCTTGTGCGCGCGGTGCTGGGCGAGGCGGTGCCGCTGGTCTGCAGCTACGACCTGCATGGCAATGTCTCGGACGCCATGGTGCGGGAGTGCGACGCCTTCGTCGGCTATCGCACCAACCCGCATCTGGACATGCGCGAGCGCGGCGCGGAATCGGCCGGTCTGCTGCGCCGGCTGATGGCGGGCGAGCGGTTCCACCGCGCCTGCCGCCGGCTGCCGATCGTGGCGCCGACGGTCAGCCTGCTGACCGCCAAGGGGCCCTATGCCGAGGTGATCGAGCTGGGCCAGGCGCGGGCGCGCTATCTGGGACCGGCGAAGGTCGCCAATGTCTCGGTGATGGGCGGCTTTCCCTATAGCGACACGCCGTATAACGGGCTGGCCATCGTCGTCACCGGCCCGGATCGCGCCGCCTGCGAGGCGCTGGCCGGGGAACTGGCCGAGGCCGCCTGGGAGCGGCGCGACCGCTTCGTGGCGCAACTGACGCCGCTGGCCGAGGCGACCGAGCGGGCGCTGACCAGCGAGGTGCCGCTGATCTTCGCCGATGTCGCCGACAATCCGGGCGGCGGCGGTGGCGGCAACACCATGTTCATCCTGCAGGCCTTCCTGAAGGCGGGCGTGCAGGGGGCGCTGCTGGGCGTCATCCACGACCCGTCGCTGGTCGCGGAGGCGCAGGCGCTGGGCGTCGGCGCGCGGTTCACCGCCCGCTTCAACCGGGTGCCGCGCGACGCCTTCGCGCATCCCTTCGCCGCCGAGGCCGAGGTGGTCGCGGTGTCGGATGGCCGGGTGACGGGGCGGCGTGGCATTTTCGCCGGCATGGCGATGGCGCTCGGCCCGACGGTGGCGCTGCGGATGGGCGGCATCGTGGCGGTGGTGATCAGCGAGCGGACGCAATGCGCCGATCCGGTCTTCCTGGAGCATCTGGGGTTGGACATCGGCGCCGCGCGGGTGGTGGTGGTGAAGTCGCGCGGCCATTTCCGGGGCGGGTTCGACGAGTTCTTCTCGCCTGGCCGCGTCGTCGAGGTGGATGCGCCGGGCCTGACCTCGCCGGTCCTGGATCGGTTCGCGTGGACCAAGCTGCCGCGCCCTGTCCTGCCGTTGGATGCCGGCGTCGTCTGGCCGCTTAACTGACAGAAGAAAGATGGGGGTCCGGGGGAATTCCTTCCCCCGGCCTTACTTTTTGGGGGGTGCCATGCGGATCCCTGACCTGGATCTCGACCTGCTGCGCTGCTTCGTGCAGGTGGCCGAGCGTGGCGGCTTCACCGCCGGCGCCGCCGCCTTGGGCCTGACGCAATCCGCGGTCAGCCTGAAGGTGAAGCGGCTGGAGGAGCTGCTGCAGAAGCGCGTCCTCGAGCGCAGCAGCCGCAGCGTGGCCCTGACCCGCGAAGGCGAGACGCTGCTGGCCTATGCCCGGCGGATGCTGGCGCTGAACGACGAGGCGGTGCGGCGGATGGTGGCGCCGCCGGTGACGGGGCGGCTGCGGCTTGGCGTCGCCGATCATTTCGTGCCGCGCAACCTGGCGCCGATCCTGGCCCGCTTCGCCGCGCATTTCCCGGAGTTGCGGCTGGAGGTCGAGGTCGGCCGCAGCCACGAGCTGCGCGCGGCGCAGGAGCGCGGGCTGCTCGACCTGGTGCTGGGCAAGCGGCGGGATGGCGAGACCGAGGGCCGGCCGATCTGGACCGAGCCGATCGTCTGGGTGGCGCCGCCGGGCTGGGCGCCGCCCACGGGCCGCGCGCTGCCGGTGGCGATGCTGCCGCAGGGCTGCATGTTCCGCGACCGGGCGCTGGCGGCCCTCGCCCGGGCGGGGCTGGCCTTCGAGGTGGTCTATACCTCGGCCAGCCTGCTGGGTGTCGCGGCGGCGGCGCAGGCCGGGCTGGCGGCCACCGTGCTGGGGCGGTCGGGGCTGCCGGCCGGGCTGGTCGAGCATGCCAGCCTGCCCGGGCTCGGCACCGCCGAGATGGCGGTGTTCGGCGACGCCACCAACCAGACCTCGATCGTCGAGCCGCTGATCGAGATGATCCGCGAAAGCCTGCAGTGACACCGGTTTGACAGGGTGGCGGGGCCGGGCGCAGCCTTTCGCCCACAGAATGGACGCAGCGACATGAGCAGCATCGGCACCGAGGCCGCGCCCCCGCCCTCCAAAGACTGGCGCATCATCGGCCTGATCGGCACCGGGCATTTCCTGTCGCATTTCTACATGCTGTGCCTGGCGCCGCTGTTCCCGCTGTGGCGGGAGGAGTTCGGCGTCTCCTACACCGCGCTCGGCTTGTCGATCGCGGCGATGGGGGTGGTGACCGCGGTGCTGCAGACGCCGGTGGGCTTCCTGGTCGACCGGCATGGGGCGCGGCGCTTCCTGGTGGGCGGCACGCTGCTGATGGCGCTGTCGATCTCGGCCATGGCGTTCGCGCCGAACTACCCGACCATCCTGCTGCTGGCGGTGCTCTCGGGCATCGGCAACAGCGTGATCCACCCGGCCGACTACGCCATCCTGGCCGGCAGCATCAACAAGTCGCGGATGGGCCGGGCGTTTGCCATGCACACGCTGACCGGCAATCTGGGCTTCGCCGCGGCGCCGCCGGCGATCGCAGCACTCGCCCTGCTGCTCGGCTGGCGCGAGGCGCTGCTGCTGGTGGGACTCCTGGGCGTGCCGGTGGTGGGCGCCATCCTGTGGCAGAGCCGCATCCTGGCCGACCAGCCGAAGGCGCGCGAGGCCAAGCCGGGCGAGGGCGGCGTCGCCATGCTGATGACCCGGCCGATGCTGCTTTTTTTCACCTTCTTCCTGCTGTCGGCGATGGCGGGGTCGGCGATCCAGGCCTTCGCCATCCCGGTGATGAACAAGCTCTGGGGCCTGCCGCTGGCCATGGGGTCGGTGCTGCTGACCGGCTATTTCTCCGGCAATATCCTGGGCGTGCTGGTCGGCGGCTGGTTCGCCGACCGGTGGAAGCAGCATGGCGTCTTCGTCGTGGTGCTGACGCTGGTGGCGATGGCGCTGATCCTGGTCCTCGGCATGGTGCCGCTGCCGGGCCTCGGCGCCATCGGCGTCGCGGCGCTGGCGGGCCTGGCGCTCGGCGCCAGCCGCACGCCGCGCGACGTCATGGTCAAGGATGCCGCGCCGCCGGGGCAGATCGGCAAGGTCTTCGGCTTCATCTCCGCCGGCCTGCCGCTGGGCGGCGCGCTGACGCCGGCGGTCGGCATGCTGCTGGATGCCGGCCGGCCCGAGCTGGTGCTGCCGCTGGTGGCCTGCCTGCTCGGCCTGTCGCTGCTCTGCATGGGCACGGCGGCGGGGGCCAGCCGGGCGGCGCGGGCCGCGGTCGCCCGGACCCAGCCGGCGGAATAATGCTCTCCCTCGGCTGGTTCCTGGAGGCGCTGAACTGGATCGGTTCGGCGACCTTCGCCGCGTCCGGCGCGCTGGTGGCGTCCCGCAAGCAGCTGGACCCGGTGGGCTTCGTGCTGATCGCCGCGACCACGGCCTTCGGCGGCGGCACGCTGCGCGACCTGCTGCTGGGGCGCCCGGTCGCCTGGCTGGGCACGCCGGGGCTGGTGCTGCTGGCCGCCCTGGTCGCGCTGCTGGTGTTCTTCGCCGCGCACCGGCTGGAGAAGCGCTTCGCCGTGCTGCTCTGGGCGGATGCCGTCGGCATGGCGCTGTTCGCCGTGCTGGGGGCGGAGGCCGCGCTGGCCGAGGGCGCCAGCCCCTGGGCCGCCATCCTGATGGGCATGATCACCGCGACCTTCGGCGGCGCGCTGCGCGACGTGATCTGCGGCGAGATGCCGCTGATCCTGCGCAAGGAGATCTATGCCACCGCCGCCGCGCTGGGGGCGGCGCTGTTCGTCGCCCTCACCGGCCTGGCGCTCGACCGCGGCACCGCGGTCTGTGCCGGGATGGCGGCGGCCTTCGCGGTGCGCGCGGCGGCGCTGCTGCGCGGCTGGTCGCTGCCGGCCTACAGGCCGCGACCGGGCCGCGACTATCCGGACGAGCGGTAGCCGCCGTCACGACGGCTCCCGCAGCGGCGGGTCGGTGACGCGCACGCTGGCCAGGCCGAGCTTCAGCCCGCCGCGGCGCTGGCGCAGCCGCCGCTGCAGCGGCCGGTCGTAGTGGCGGGCCAGCCAGAGGCTGCCCAGCATCATCGCCGGGACGACGACGAAGCCGGCCCAGGGGGCGAGGTCGCCCGGATCGACGCCGAGGAAGCGGACCGAGCGGCGCAGCAGCTCCTGCGCCGGGAAGTGCAGCGCGTAGATCGGGAAGGAGATGGCGCCGAGATTGACGAAGAGCGGCGCCAGCCAGCGCCCCGGCTCGACCATCGAGGCGGCCAGCAGCAGCGCCGGGAAGGCCAGCAGCACGCAGCCCAGGTCGAAGACGGCGCGGTATTCCGGCGGCGCGTCCACCATCAGCAGCGCGACCAGCAGCAGCGGGAACATCCAGGCGAGGCGCGAGGTCAGGAAACCCTGGCGGTGCAGCCGGTAGAGCAGCACGCCGGCGAAGAACGAGAAGCCGACGCGGGCGAAGCCGCCCCAGACGCTGAACCAGGCCGAGCCGGTGTCGAGGTTGCCGTATTCCAGCACCGACCAGACCAGCGCCACGGCGGCGAGCAGGGTGATGGCGACCAGCCGGCGCAGGCTGAGGAAGGGCAGCAGGCAGGCGAAGACGATGTTGATCAGCAGCTCGAAGAACAGCGACCAGGCCGGGCCGTTCAGCGGGAAGGTGCCCGGCGTCTCATGCGCGGTGGGCGAGGGGAGGAAGGCAAGGCCGGTGCCGAAGGCGATCAGCAGCCCCTCCCATGTGTCCATCGAGCCGCCGCCGAGCGCCAGCGCCACCACGCCGCTGAGCGCGCCGACCAGCAGGCCGAGGAAGTAGAGCGGGTAGAAGCGGATCAGCCGGTCGCGCAGGAAGCGGCCGATCGACAGCCCGCCGGCCAGCCGCGAGCCATAGGCATGCGCCACGACGAAGCCGCTCAGCAGGAAGAAGAAATCCACCGCCAGATAGGCGCTGGGCATCAGCAGCGGCAGCACGAAGCCGGGATCGTGCAGGATGACGACCGCCAGCGCCGCGGCGCCGCGCAGCCCGTCGAGGGTGACGAAGAAGCGGCGGCCATCGGGGCTGAGCACGCCGGGGTTCTGGATCTGCGGGGTCTGCATGGCGCTCACCCCCGGGCCGCGTGCAGGTGGGACTGGTCGATCCAGCGCAGCGCGAAGCCGGCGTCGCGCAGCAGCGCCTCGATCTGGCGCGGGACGTCGCCGCGGCCCTCGGCGTGCAGCAGGGCGAAATGCACCTCGATGAAGACATGCTGCAGCGCCGGGTCGGCCAGCTGCTGGCGCATGCCCTGCAGCACGGCCAGCTCATGCCCCTCGACGTCGATCTTGACCACATTGGGCGGTCGGGCCTCGCCGGTTTCGACCAGGGTATCGCCGGGGCGCAGCGGCACGGCGATGCCGCCGGTGCCGGCCATTGCGGCCGCGTCGTCGACCAGCCGGGCGGTCGCCGCCTCGGCATCGTCGCCGCGCTCGAGGACGGCCAGGCCGCTGCTGTCGGACAGCGCGAAGGGCATCACCCGGATGCCGGGCGCGCCGCCGAGGTTGCGGCGCAGCCGCGCCACCGTCTCCGGCAGCGGCTCGAAGGCATAGACCATGCCCTGCGGCCCGGCCAGCCGGCCGAACATCGCCGAATAGACGCCGAGATTGGCGCCCACATCCCAGACGCAGTGGCCCGGCCGGATGACGCGGGCGAGGGCGCGGGTGAACAGCTGCTCATAGCCCAGCCGCCGCAGCAGGAGCATGGCGAGACGGATCAGGCCGGTGCGGCGCAGGCCGCTGCGGAGCTGGCGCGCGGCGGCGCTTGTCATCCAGGACATGGGGAAACCTTGACGATCGGGGCAGGCGGCCGGCCACGCGGCGCGCGGCACGGCCCCAGCCTTGCAGAGCGGGCGCCTCCGTCGCGGCAGGCGGCCGGGCCGGCATGCGCCGACGGCCGCCCCCGGAAGGGGGCGCTGGGATCAGGCGCGTGGCCGCTGCCACCCGTCCCCCGGAGGGGAACAGGCCAGCGCCGGCCACGGGGGCCTGATCTCTATGGCGGGCTCAGCCGCACGCTCTGGGACAAGGTGTTCATGCCCCAAGCCTGAGCGATTAATGAAAGGACAGCAAGAATTTTTTGAAGAAGAGCGGCGATTTCTCTGAATTATCGCGGGGATTTCAAGAATTACTTCAGAGAAAACTTTTTTCATCATGCGGTATATTGATGCGCATCGCGCTGGTTTTCCCGGCGCGGGCGGGAGGCGGCGGCGGCTGCCGGCCAGGCAGGGCGGCGCCGGATCGCAGTGGGCTGCGGCGACAAAACCAGGCCGTCCCGGCGAGAAACGCCGGGGTGCCGCATGAAAAAAGGGCCAGGGCGGATCGCACCGCCCTGGCCCCCGCTCAGATCGGCGACAGCTCAGATCTCGTCGTCGAAGCCGCCATCATCGGCGAAGCCGTCGTCATTGCCGAAGCTGTCATTGCCGAAGCTGTTGTCGACCGGCATGGCATCCTGCTGGCCGGCGCCCGGATCGGTCCAGGGGCTGCTGGTCGGCACTGCCTCCTGGCCGAAGCCGCCCGCCGCATCCGCCATGCCGGTGGCCTGGGCCGCCTCGGCCGCGCCGCCGCCGGAGAAGGCGTTCATCAGCATGTTGCCCAGCACCATGCCGCCGGCGACGCCGGCCGCCGTGGTCAGCGCCGAGCCCAGGAAGCCCGAGCCGCGGCCCTGCTGCATCATCGCCTGCTGCGGATAGCCACCGGGCGGCTGGATCGGCTGCGGCGGCGGCGCCACCGGCACCGGGCGCTGCTGCTGCTGGCCGCCGCCGAACATGCCGCCGAACAGCCCGCCGCTGCGCGGGGCGCTCGCCTGGGCCTGCGCCTGGCGCTGCGCGTTCTCCAGCTGCCACTCCAGCTCCTGGATGCGGTTCTGCGCCTGGACCAGCGCGTGCTCCTGCACGAAGGCGGTCTGCGTCAGGCGGTAGCGCGCCTCCGGATAGCGGGCGAAGAGGTCGCCGATCAGCCGGTCGGCCTCGGGATCGACGGGAGGCAGAGGCGGGCGCGACTGGGTGGCCGGCACGCTGCTGCCGCCCCAGGGAGAGGCCGCCGGCTGCGGGGCCTGGACCCCGGCCATGCGCTCCACGAAGGCGGAAATGATGCGGCGTTCTTCTTCGGTCATCTCGTTCCCCCCAGGGGGGTCCTTCCCAGACTGGTTGTCACCGCCGCCGGCCGCCGGGCAGGGGCCAGGCGCAGGCGACGCGATGGGCATCTGGCTCAGCCGTGACCGGCTTTCAAGCGTTAGATTACAAAACGGACATGAAATTCACGAGGAACGCCGCCACCCCACCTCACGCCCCTCGGGCCAGCCCCAGCCGGGACCATTCGATCACCGGGCAGCGGTCCATCACGGCGGTGACGCCGGCGGCGCGCGCCCGCTCCGCCGCTGCCTGGTCAATGACGCCAAGCTGCATCCAGACCACTTTCGCGCCCAGCCGGATGGCCTCGTCGACCACCGCGCCGGCCTCTTCGCTGCGGCGGAAGATGTCCACCATCTCCAGCCTGCCGGCCTCGGCCAGCGAGGCGGCCACCGTCGCGCCATGGATCTGCTGGCCGGCCAGGCCCGGATTGACCGGGGTGACCGCGAAGCCGCGGCCGACCAGGAAGCCGGTCACCTCATGCGAGGGACGCGCCGGATTGGCCGAGGCGCCGACCACGGCGATGCGCCCGGTGTTCAGCAGGATGGCGCGGATCTCGTCGTCGCTTAAGCCGTCGATGCTCATGCCGGTCAGCCTTCCCGCTCACGATAGAGGACGCGCAGCGTCTCACGCTCCAGCGTCAGCGCATAGCGCTGGCCATCGGCCGCCACCGCCCCGTCGACGTTCCACAACCCGTCATCCAGCTTGATGCGGCCGAAGGCCTGGTAGCCGAGCCGGCGCAGCGTGGCCTCGATGCGCGCCGTCTCCTCGGTGCTGGCCAGGCGGTCGTCGACATCGGTGGCGACGATGCGCAGCTCGCCCTGGGTCAGCCGCAGATCGTGCCGGCCGCCCTGGCCGTCCATGGCGTCGTCGACCTCCCAGATGCCGCGCTCCAGCTCGATCCGGCCCCAGTCGCGATAGCCCTGGGCGCGCAGCGCCTGCTCGATCCGGTCCCGCTCGGCCCCGGTCGGTGGCCGGTCGGCGGCAGGCTGGGCCAGGGCCAGGCCCGGCGCCAGGAGCGCCGCGGCGAGCAGATGGCGGAAGACGGACATCGGGCTGCTCCTTCGCTGCATCCCTGGCCAACGCATGGCCGGGGAAGGTGGTTCCGTCGCCGCCGGGGCGGCGGGCGCCGCCCCGGCCTGGCCTGTCCGGACCCGGATCAGTAGACGACGACGCCGCGGATGCTCTCGCCGCGGGTCATCAGGTCGAAGCCCTCGTTGATCTGCTCGAGCGGCATGGTGTGGGTGATCAGCTCGTCGATGTTGATCTTCTTGTCCATGTACCAGTCGACGATCTTCGGCACGTCGCTGCGGCCGCGCGCGCCGCCGAAGGCCGAGCCGATCCAGCGCCGGCCGGTGACCAGCTGGAACGGACGGGTGGAGATCTCCTGCCCCGCCGCGGCGACGCCGATGATGGTCGAGACGCCCCAGCCCTTGTGGCAGCATTCCAGCGCCTGGCGCATCAGCGTGGTGTTGCCGACGCATTC
The DNA here is from genome assembly GCF_037145735.1 of Roseomonas sp. USHLN139. NCBI lineage: Bacteria > Pseudomonadati > Pseudomonadota > Alphaproteobacteria > Acetobacterales > Roseomonadaceae > Roseomonas > Roseomonas sp. USHLN139. Next base: position 222,329 of record NZ_JBBCWY010000001.1, read on the forward strand.
GAAGGAATAGTCGGCGCCGCCCCGGGTCAGCTCGACCAGATGGCCGACCAGGTCGCCCTGCACCTCCTTCGGGTTGACGAAGTGCGTCATGCCGAAGCGGCGGGCCATCGCCTCGCGCTCGGGGTTGATGTCGACGCCGACGATCATGTCGGCGCCCACCATCCGGGCGCCCTGGATGACGTTCAGCCCGATGCCGCCCAGGCCGAAGACCACGACCGTGGCGCCGGCCTCGACCTTGGCGGTGAACAGCACGGCGCCGAGCCCCGTGGTCACGCCGCAGCCGATGTAGCAGACCTTCTCGAACGGCGCGTCGGAGCGGATTTTTGCCAATGCGATCTCGGGAACCACGGTGTGGTTCGCGAAGGTGCTCGTGCCCATGTAGTGGTGGATCGGCTTGCCGCGGCAGGAGAAGCGGCTGGTGCCGTCGGGCATCTGGCCGCGGCCTTGCGTCACGCGGATCTTCTGGCACAGGTTGGTCTTGCGGCTGAGGCAGTAGTCGCATTCGCGGCATTCCGGCGTGTAGAGCGGAATGACATGGTCGCCGGGCTTCAGCGAGGTCACGCCGCGGCCGACCTCCAGCACCACGCCGGCGCCCTCATGCCCCAGGATGGCGGGGAAGATGCCCTCGGGATCGGCCCCCGACAGGGTGTACTTGTCGGTGTGGCACAGGCCGGTGGCCTTGATCTCGACCAGGACCTCGCCGTCGCGCGGACCCTCGAGATCCACCTCCTCGATCGACAGCGGCTTGCCGGCTTCCCAGGCGACGGCGGCGCGGGTCTTCATCGGGCTCTCTCCTCGGGCCATGGTCAGGTCGCGGCTTCGTCGCACTTCTTGTCCCGAGGGGGAAGGGTGGTCATCTGTGCCGCATGCGAATCCCCTTCCTGACGCGCCGGCCCCGGGTCGCGCTGCTCCGCCTCTCCGGTGTCATCGCCGCCAGCGGTGGCCTCGGCCCCGGCGGCAGCCTCAGCCTGCAGAGCGTCGGGCCCCTGCTGGAGCGCGCCTTCGCCCTGAAGCGGCTGCAGGCGGTGGTGCTGGTGCTGAACTCGCCGGGCGGCTCGCCGGTGCAGTCCAGCCTGATCGCCGCCCGCATCCGCCAGCTGGCCGAGGCGAAGCAGGTGCCGGTGATCGCCTGCTGCGAGGATGCGGCGGCCTCCGGCGGCTACTGGCTGGCCTGCGCGGCGGATGAGATCATCGCCGATCCTTCCAGCATCGTCGGCTCGATCGGCGTGATTTCCGCGAGCTTCGGCCTGGAGGAGCTGGCCGCGAAGCTGGGCGTGGAACGCCGCCTGGCCACTGCCGGCGACCAGAAATCCTTCCTCGACCCGTTCCGGCCGGTGGAGCCCTGGCAGCAGGCGCGATTGGAAGAACTGCTGGGCGCGCTGCATGGCGAGTTCAAGGCCTGGGTGCGCAGCCGCCGCGGCACCCGCTTCAAGGTGAGTGAAGAAGAAATCTTCAACGGCCGTTTCTGGACCGGGCGGGAGGCGCTGCCGCTCGGCCTGGTCGACGGGCTGGGCCATGCGGAGGAAGAGATCCGCCGCCGCTTCGGCGAGAAGGTGCAGGTGGTGCGACTCGGCGCCAAGCGCCCGCCGCTGCCGATCCGCCTGCTGCGCGGCGCCCTGGCGGTGGTCGAGGAACGGCTGGCCTGGGGGCGGATCGGGCTGTGAGGCCAGCGGCGGCGATCCGGAAAAAATGTTAACCATTCAGAAGTGATTCACGGATGGCGGCGATAAGGCGGTGACCAAGCCGCCCCTCGCGAGGCGGCACCCGACGGGAACGGAACCGATGCGCCGCCAATTCTCCATCGCCACCCAGGTCACCGCCCTGGTCGGCCTGCTCTGCGCCCCGCTGGCCGGCGGCGCCGGCTATTTCATCTATGGCGCCTGGGGCGGGCTGCAGCGGGCGGAGCAGGCCATCGAGCTGGCCGACACCACCCGTGCCGCCTTCATCGCCCTGCAGAACACCCGGGTCGAGCGCGGCCCGCTGCGCCTGGCGCTGCGCGGCGCCGGGCCCGCCGATGCCGGGCTGCGCGGCACGGTCGAGCCGGCCCGCGCGCTCGCCGGCCCGGCCCTGGACAGCCTGGCCGAGGCCTGCGCCCGGCTGCGCTGCGCTGCCGAGGATGGCGCCGGCCGGCTGCGCCAGGCGCGCCGCGCGCTCGACGCGCTGCGCCCCGAGGCCGATCGCGCCGCCCTGCTGCCGCTGGCGCAGCGCCCGGCCGGCATGGCCGACCGCTACAACGCCACCATCACCGCCCTGGTCGACCTGCTGGAGGAATTCAGCGCCACCCTGACCGCCCAGGTCCGCGCCCGCGACGGCCAGAGCGCTACGCTCGCCCAGATCAAGGACGCCGCCTACGCCACCCGCGACGCCGCCGGTCTGGAGCGCGACTTCCTGATCAATGCGCTGCGCGACGGCGGCTTCGGGGCCGAGGAACGCCTGGCGGTGGCGGCGCTGCGGGCGCGGGCCGGCGCCACCTGGGCGCTGGTCACGAGTGTCGCGCGCGAGGCGCCGCCCGCCACCCAGGCCGCCATCGCCGCCGCCCAGGCCAGCTATTTCGGCCGCTTCGTCGCCCTGCGCACCGGGCTGGAGCAGGCCCTGGCCGCCAAGCGCCCCGCCGCCGTCGACGCCGCCGGCATCAACCGCGGCATCGACGAGGCGACCGGCGCGCTGGTCGCCGTCGCCGACACCGCGCTGGCCGATATCGGCGCCGGCGCCCGCGCCGAGGCCGCTGCCGCCGGACGCAGCCTGTGGATGCTGGTCGCCGGCGCGCTGGCCATCGCCGCGCTGGGCCTCGGCGCCGTGCTGCTGGTCCGCTGGCGTGTGCTGCTGCCGCTGGGGCGGCTGAGCGAGGCGCTGCGCCGGCTGGCGCGGCTCGACTACGGCTTCGCGCTGCCCGACGCGGCGCGGGCCGACGAGATCGGCGACATGTCGCGCGCCGTCGACGAATGCCGCCTGGGCCTGCGCCGCGCCGACGACCTGGCCGAGCAGCAGCGCGCTGGGCAGGCCGCCAAGGATGCCGAGACCGCCCGCGTCGCCGCGCTGATCCGCGGTTTCGAGGCGGAATCGACCGAGCTGCTGCAGGCCGTCTCCGGCGCCGCCGCCGAGCTGAACGCCACCGCCGGCGAGCTGAGCGACACCGCCCGCCAGGGCAGCGAGCGCGCGGCTTCCGTCGCCGCCGCCGCGCAGCAGGCCAGCGGCAATGTGCAGACCGTGGCGGCCTCCGCCGATGAACTCGCCGCCAGCATCGCCGAGGTGGCCCGCCAGGTCACCGGCGGCGCCGAGGTCGCCCGCCGCGCCGCCGAGGAGGCGCGCGGGACGGATGCCACCGTCCAGGGCCTGGCCGCCGCCGCCAACCGCATCGGCGATGTGGTGAAGCTGATCAGCGACATCGCCGGCCAGACCAATCTCCTGGCGCTGAACGCGACCATCGAGGCCGCCCGCGCGGGCGAAGCGGGCAAGGGCTTTGCCGTCGTCGCTTCCGAGGTGAAGAACCTGGCCAGCCAGACCGCCCGCGCCACGGAAGAAATCAGCGCGCAGATCGCCGCCATGCAGGGCGAGACGCAGCGCACGGTCGACGCCATCGCCGGCATCGCGCGCACCATCGAGACCATCGATGCCAGCACCGCCGCCGTCGCCGCCGCCACCGAGGAACAGGCCAGCGCCACCCGCGAGATCGGCCGCGCGGTCGCCGAGGCGGCGCTCGGCACCGACGAGGCCTCGCGCCATGCCGGTGGCGTGCGCGAGGGCTCGGCCCGCACCGGCGAGGCCGCCGGCCGCGTCCATGCCGCCTCGGAGGCGCTGAACCAGCGCGCCGCGGCGCTGCGCAGCCAGGTCGGCAGCTTCCTGCAGGGGATCCGGGCGGCCTGAAGCGCGATGGCTTGAGGGGGAGTCACCGAAAAGCCTGGATCGCGCGATCCAACGAAGGGCTGGAGCGGATGGCCGGCGTCCTTCCGCAGGCCATCCGCTCTAGGCTGCCAGCCGGCCCAGCTCCAGGAAGCCGAGGGCGGCGCGGATGGCGCCGTCGCTGGCGGCCAGCGGTGTGTGCCGGGCGCGCACCAGCGCGAACCCCTCTTCGCGTTCGGGGAGCCGCGTCTCGGCCACCGTGACGATCCCGTCATTGTCGCCGGGCAGCAGCGGGTTGTAGCCGCGCCCGCCGGTGCCGCCCGCCACCACGCCGATGCCGCGGCATTCGGGCACCGGCACCCGCGCGGCGCCGGCCGGCGTCACCGCCTGGCCGCACTCCCCGGTCAGCGCGCGATAGGGCGGCAGGGCGGCGACCGCCCGCGCGATCCCCGCCCCCCGCGCCGGTGAGCCCAGCAGCAGCAGCCGCCCGGCGCGCCAGCCATCCTCCGCGGCGCGCGCCATGGCGGCGCGCGCCACCAGCCCGCCCAGGCTGTGGCCGACGAAGGCGACCTCGGCCGCGCCATCCTCGGACAGCGCGCGGGCGGCGCTGCTGGCGGCGCGGGCATGCGCCGCCAGCGGCTGGCGCAGGCTGGCATAGCCGAGATTGGCCACCGCGAAGCCGTGATCGGCCAGCGCCGCGGCGACGCGCGCCAGCCCGCCGGTATGGTGGCCGAGCCCGTGCAGCAGCACCACGGCGCGGCGGCAGCCGGCCGGTCGCGCGACCCGGGCGGCCAGCGCGATGCAGTCCGCGGCCGTGCCGCTGGCCAGCACCGCGCCGAAGGGATCGAGCAGCCGCGCCTGGCCGGTCGCGCAATGCGACTGCACCAGCCAGCCGGAGCGCGACCACAGGTCGGTCCAGGGCGTGAAGGCGCGCAGCGACCGCCGCACCCGCCGCAGGCTGCCCGCCTGCCAGATCGTGGCCATCGCCGCGTCTCGCGCCACATTGTCCAGGGCCGCCCCGTCCATCGCTTCCTTCCGTCATCGCGCAGCCCGGGAAGAGGGGCGGCGCCGGCCGCGGAATTTAGGTCGTCCCCGTTCCGAGAAGCGTGAAATCTGCCGGGGCGCGGGGCTGATGCCGAAAAAATGCGGCCCCGGCGGCGCCAGCCCCTTGGGCCGCCCGCCGCCGCGGGGCCAAATGACCCCCGGAAAGAAGAAGGAGTGCCCCATGCCGATCGACCCCCGCCTCGACCGCCTGGCCGAGATCGCCGTCCATGTCGGTCTCGGCGGGATGAAGCCGGGCCAGGAGCTGGTGCTGACCGCCTCGATCGAGGCCCTGCCGCTGGTCCGCCGCATCGTCGAGCACGCCTACAAGGCCGGCGCCTCGCTGGTCACGCCGATCTTCTCCGACGACGAGACCGCGCTGGCCCGCTACCGCTTCGCCGCCGAGGGCAGCTTCGACACCGCCGCCGGCTGGCTCTATGACGGCATGGCCCGCGCCTTCGCCAATGGCGCCGCGCGGCTGGCCGTGGTCGGCGAGGACCCCAACCTGCTGGCCGGCCAGGATGTCGAGAAGGTCTCGCGCGCCAACCGCGCCCGCTCCCAGGCCTATCGCCCGGCGCTGGAGCTGATCACGGCATCCGCCATCAACTGGACCCTGGTGCCCTTCGCTTCCGCCGCCTGGGCCCGCACCGTCTTCCCGGACGTCGCCGAGGAGCAGGCGGTGGCGAAGCTCTGGGACGCCCTCTACGCCTCCACCCGCGTCGACCAGGCCGATCCGAAGGCGGCCTGGGCCGCGCACAACGCCGCCCTGATGCAGCGCCGCCGCCAGCTCGACGAGCGCCGCTTCCGCGCGCTGCACTTCAAGGGGCCCGGCACCGACCTGACCGTGGGCCTCGCCGACCAGCACAGCTGGATGGGCGGGTCGTCGAAGGCGCGCAACGGCATCACCGGCAATCCCAACATCCCGACCGAGGAGGTCTTCACCACCCCGCATGCCGGCATGACCTCGGGCACGGTCTCGGCCACCAAGCCGCTGGCGCACCAGGGCACGCTGATCCGCGACATCCGCGTCCGCTTCGAGGGCGGCCGCATCGTCGAGGCCCATGCCGCCACCGGCGAGACCCTGCTGCAGAAGATGATCGCCACCGACGAAGGCGCCCGCCAGCTCGGCGAGGTCGCCCTCGTGCCGCACTCCTCGCCGATCGCGCAGAGCGGGCTGCTCTTCTTCAACACCCTGTTCGACGAGAACGCCGCCAGCCACATCGCCCTCGGCCAGGCCTACAAGAAGTGCTTCACCGATTCGGAGACGATGTCGGACGAGGACTTCAAGGCGCGCGGCGGCAATTCCAGCCTGATCCATGTCGACTGGATGATCGGCTCGGCGGAGGTGGACGTCGATGGGATCGGGTTCGACGGCGCCAGGACCCCGGTGATGCGCAAGGGGGAGTGGGCGTAAAGAAAGCAAGAATCCGGGGGCATTGAATGCCCCCGGACCCCCACATCAGTCAGGCCAGGCGCTGCACGAAACGCGGAACGTCCCCGTAGCAGTCGCTGTGCGGCACGGGGCGGAGGCCGGCTTCGCTCTCCAGCAGGAAAGTGGGAAAGCCACCTGCCCCGATCCGCTGCATCAGCCGCCGCGTCGCCGCAATATGCCCGTCGACATCGACGGCCGAAAGCCGTGCGGCAAAGCCGTCGACCCCCAGGCGAGCCGCCAGCCCGGCCAGCACCTCGGGCTCGACCACGCGCAGACCCTCGACATAATGCGCCGTCTGGATCAGCCGCAGCATCGGCAGCGCCTGCTCGCCCGCCGCCAGCAGCGCCGCGGTCACGGGGCGCGAATCGAAGACCGTCGCCGGATCCTGCAGCAGCCCCTCCAGATAGGCCGCCCCGAAAACCTGCCCCGACAGCTGCGCGATCCGCGCATCGGCCGCGGCGATCATCGACCGCTTCGCCGGCGGCAGCCCGGTTGGCGGGTCCCACAAGCCGCCGCCATGCAGCGCGACAATCATCCCCGGTAGCGCCGCCGCCGCCGCCACCAGAGGGGAGGCCGCGTAGCACCAGCCGCAGAGCGGATCGTGGATGTAGTGAAGCGTCGGCATCAATACCCGACCGTGAAGCGGCGGCGGCTGTGCCGCGGCGTCTCGATCTCGTCGGCCAGCGCCACGGCATAATCCTCGTAGGAGATATGGCTGCGGCCGGCGTCGGAGACCAGCAGCTGCTCGGTGCCCAGGCGGAACTGTCCCGTCCGCTCGCCGGGATGGAACTCGGCCGAGGGGGAGAGGAAGGTCCAGTCCAGCGCCGTCTCCTGCTTCAGCCGCTCCAGGAAGGCGCCGCCGGCTTTGGCCTCGGCCAGGTAGATCGCCGGGAAGCCCGGGCTGTCGAAGATCTTCTGGCCCGGCGCGCCCTCCAGGCTGCCGGCGCCGCCGACCACCAGGTAGCGCGCGACGCCCGCCTGCTTCACCGCCGCCAGCAGCTTCTCCACGTCGCTGGCCAGGAAGTGGATGCTGCTGATCACCACGTCATGCCCGGCCAGCAGCAGGGCCAGCGCCTCCGGCTTGTCGGCATCGCCGACCGCCTTGGTGACCAGCGGCAGCGTGGCGATCTTCGAGGTGTCGCGCGCGATGGCGGTGACCGGATGGCCGCGGCGGGTCAGCTCGGCGAGGATCCGGCTGCCGACCTGGCCGGAGGCGCCAATCAGGGCGATCTTCATGGGCTGTATTCCCTTGGAATGTAGGTTACCTTGGGAAACCATCTAGTCCGGCTTGGCCGGGCTGCGAAGAAGGCACTTTTTCCCTATCAGGTATGCTCGAGGAAACCAGGCGATGGAATGCGGCGACCTGTTCAACCCTGATTGCCCGACCCGGCTGGTGCTGGACCGGATTGCCGACAAATGGACGGTGATGCTGCTGGTGCTGCTGTCGCAGGGGCCGATGCGCTTCAGCGCGCTGCGGCGGGCCACCGGCATCTCGCAGAAGGTGCTGGCCCAGACTCTGAAGCGGCTGGAGCGCGACGGCTTCGCGAGTCGCGCGGTCTTCCCGACCGTGCCGGTGACGGTCGAATACGCGATCACCCCGCTCGGGGCCGACCTGGCGCAGACCCTGGAAGGGCTGCGCCTGTGGTCGGAGCGCCATATCGGCGCCGTGCTAGCCGCCCAGCGGCACTATGACGCCCGCGACGACCAAGCCGCCTGAAGGGGGGGTGGCTAGCTGACCTGGGCCACCCAGTCCTCGAGGTTGTAGTAGTTGGTCACCCGGGCGATCAGCCCGTCGCGGATCTCGAAGAAGGCGCCGACCGGCAGGACATAGCGCTGGCCCACGGCTTCCGGCAGGCCGGCATCGGTCGCCAGATAGGTGCCGTGCACGGTGAACTCGGCCGCCGCGCGCTGGCCGCTGCCATCGGTCAGCACCACGATGTCGCGCAGCTCTTCCCGGTAATGGGTGTTCATCCGCGCCAGGAAGCTGCGGAAGGCGGCCTTGCCGGTCTCGCGCGCGCCCTGGTTGATGTCATGCGCCACATCCTCGGTCAGCAGGGCCAGCATGGCCTCGGCATCCCCGGCATTGAAGGCGGCGTAGTAGGAGCGGATCAGGGTTTCGGTGGCGGCCATGTGCAGTGTGCCCTTCCTTGCCGGGGGGTGGGGCGGGTCTTATGGTGCGCCGCGCAACACGGCTGCAAGCCCAAGACATCATGACCGAGACGCTGACCCAGACCAAACCCCTCAGCTTCCAGGACATCATCCTGACGCTGCACCGTTTCTGGAGCGCGCAGGGCTGCGTGATCCTGCAGCCTTACGACATGGAGATGGGCGCCGGCACCTTCCACCCGGCCACCACGCTGCGCGCGCTGGGGCCGAAGGACTGGAAGGCGGCCTATGTGCAGCCCTCGCGCCGCCCCTCGGACGGCCGCTACGGCGAGAATCCGAACCGCCTGCAGCACTACTACCAGTACCAAGTGATCCTGAAGCCGAGCCCGGCCGATCCGCAGGCGCTGCTGATCGAGAGCTACAAGGCGCTCGGCATCGACCCGACCCTGCACGACATCCGCTTCGTCGAGGATGACTGGGAAAGCCCGACGCTGGGCGCCTGGGGCCTCGGCTGGGAGGTCTGGTGCGACGGCATGGAGGTGACCCAGTTCACCTATTTCCAGCAGGTCGGCGGCATCCCGGTGGAGAAGCCCTGCGCCGAGCTGACCTACGGCCTGGAGCGGCTGGCCATGTACATCCAGGGCGTCGAGAACGTCTACGACCTGGATTTCAACGGCCAGGGCGTCACCTATGGCGACGTCTTCCTGCGCGCCGAGAAGGAATTCTCGGCCTTCAACTTCGAGCATGCCGACACGGCGCTGCTGTTCCAGCACTTCAAGGACGCCGAGGGCGAATGCGCTGCCCTGGTCGAGAAGAACCTGGCCCTGCCGGCCTATGACCAGTGCATCAAGGCCAGCCACGCCTTCAACCTGCTCGACGCCCGCGGCGCCATCAGCGTGACCGAGCGCGCCGCCTATATCGGCCGCGTCCGGGCGCTCGCCAAGCGCTGCTGCGAGACCTGGCTGGCGGGCGTCTGACGCCCCGCCGGCCGGCCTGGCCCACCGCCACGCTGCCGCCTTGATCCACGCCCAAGCTTCCGTCCGGCCCTTCTTCCCGCAAGGCCCCCGCTGATGCCCGAACTTCTGCTTGAACTCTTCTCCGAGGAAATCCCCGCCCGCATGCAGGCGCGCGCGGCGGAGGACCTGGCGCGGCTGGTGGGCGAGGCGCTGAAGGCGGCCGGTCTGCAGGCCGAGGGGCTGAAGACCCTCTACGGCCCGCGGCGCCTGACCCTGGTGGCCGGGCTGCCGGCGGCCACCGCTCCGGTCGAGGAGGAGCTGGCCGGCCCCGCCCCCGAGGCGCCCGAGCGCGCGCTCACCGGCTTCCTGGGCAAGGTCGGGCTGGACGAGGCGGTGCTGCCGGCGATCCGGGCGGCGGCGGGCAAGGCCGAGGCGGGCGCCGACCTCGCGGTGCATGCGGCGGACAGCGTCACCCTGGTGCTGAAGCGCGAGAAGAAGGGCGAGAAGCTTTTCGCCCGCGTCGTGAAGCCCTCGGTGCCGACCGGCGAACTGCTGGCCAGGCACCTGCCCGACATTCTCAGGAAGATGCCCTGGCCGAAGTCGATGCGCTGGGGCGGCACCAGCAACTTCGTCTGGGTGCGGCCGCTGAAGCGGATTCTCTGCCTGTTCGACGGCGCGGTCGTGCCCTTCTCGCTCGCGCTGGGCGACGACAATGGCCATGGGCTGGCCTCCTCCGACCGCACCGAGGGCCACCGGATTCTCTCTCCGGGTGATTTTGCAGTGCACAATTTTAGCGATTACGCGACGCAACTCGCGGCCAAGCACGTGGTTATCGATCCGGTCGAGCGCGCCCGCCGGGTGCGCGAGGGCGTGGCCGCGCTGGCCGCGGCGGAGGGGGTCGAGGTGGTGCCGGATGAAGGGCTCGTGGCCGAGGTTGCCGGGCTGGTCGAATGGCCGGTGCCGCTGCTCGGCCGCATCGACGATGCCTTCATGGACCTGCCGCCCGAGCTGATGCGCACCACCATGCGCGTCAACCAGCGCTATTTCGCCCTGCGCCGCCCCGATGGCAGCGCCGCCCCCTATTTCGCGCTGGCTTCCAACATCGCCGCCATCGATGGCGGCAAGGCCGTCGCCGCCGGCAATGAGCGGGTGCTGCGCGCCCGCCTGTCGGATGCCCGCTTCTTCTGGGACCTCGACCGCAAGCAGCCGCTCGAAGCCTTCCTGCCGAAGCTGGAGAGCGTGGTCTTCCACGCCAAGCTGGGCACCCAGGGCCAGCGCGTCGCCCGGCTGGAGCGGCTGGCGCGCTTCCTGGCGCAGAAGCTCGGCGCCGATGCCGGGCTGGCGGCGCGCGCGGCGAAGCTGGCCAAGGCCGACCTCGCCACCGGCCTGGTCGGCGAGTTCCCCGAGCTGCAGGGCATCATCGGCCGCTACTACGCGGTGAAGGACGGCGAGGACCCGCGCGTCGCCGAGGCGATCGCCGCGCATTACCGCCCGGCCGGCCCGGGCGACGCGGTGCCGTCGGAGCCGGTGGCGATCGCCGTGGCGCTGGCCGACAAGCTGGACCAGCTGGCCGGCTTCTTCGCCGCCGACGAGCGGCCGACCGGCTCGGGCGATCCCTTCGCGCTGCGCCGCGCGGCGCTGGGCGTCATCCGCATCCTGCGCGAGAACGGGCTGCGCCTCGACCTGTCCGACGCCCTGGCCGAGGCCTTCTTCGGCTATCCGCAGGCGGTGGGCAGCACCGCCAATCCGGAATTCGGCTTGGCCGTGGCGCAGGAGGCGATGAAGGCCGGCTTCCAGCCCGACCCGAAATCCGACCACCCGCCGATGGTCGCCGCCTTCGCCGCCGGGCTGCTCGACTTCCTGGCCGACCGCCTGCGCGTGCAGCTGCGCGCCGAGGGCGAGCGGCATGATGTTCTGGCTGCTGTCCTGCCGGGCGGCGGCGCCGACCTGGTCCGCCTGCTGGCCCGCGCCTCGGCGCTGCGCGCCTTCCTGGAAGGCGAGGACGGCGCCAACCTGCTGGCCGCCTCCCGCCGCGCCGCCAATATCCTGCGCATCGAGGACAAGAAGGACGGGCCGCACGCGGCCGCGACCGACGCGGCCCTGCTGAAGACGGCGCCGGAGCAGGCTCTGTCGGCGGCGCTCGACATCGCCCTGCCGGAGGCCCGCGCGGCCCTGGCGGCGGAAGACGACACTACGGCCATGGCGGCGCTGGCCCGGCTGCGCGCGCCGGTCGACGCCTTCTTCGTCGACACCGTGGTCAATGACGCGGATCCGGCCCTGCGCCGCAACCGGCTGGGCCTGCTCGCCCGGCTGCGCGCGGCGATCGACCAGGTGGCGGATTTCTCCAAGATCGAAGGCTGAGGGGACGCAACATGCAGAAGTGGGTGTATGGCTTCGGGGCCGGCCGCAACGACGGCAAGGCGGAGATGCGCAACCTCCTGGGGGGCAAGGGCGCCAACCTGGCGGAGATGGCCTCCATCGGCCTGCCGGTGCCGCCGGGCTTCACCATCACCACCGAGGTCTGCACCTACTACTACGACAACGGCAAGCAGTACCCGGCCGAGCTGCAGGCGCAGGTCGCCGAGGGCCTGGCCCGCATCGAGCAGGCGGTCGGCCTGAAATTCGGTGACGAGGCCAAGCCGCTGCTGGTCTCGGTCCGCTCCGGCGCCCGCGTCTCGATGCCGGGCATGATGGACACCGTCCTTAACCTCGGCCTGAACGACCGCACGGTGGAGGGGCTGTCCGCCGCCTCCGGCGATCCGCGCTTCGCCTGGGACAGCTACCGCCGCTTCATCCAGATGTACGGCTCGGTGGTGCTCGGCGTCGACCATCACCGCTTCGAGGAGATCATCGAGGACGCCAAGCTGGACCGTGGCGTCTCCGAGGACACGGCGCTGACCGCCGATGACTGGAAGCAGGTGGTCACCCAGTACAAGGCGATGGTGCAGGAGGTGCTGGGCAGCCCCTTCCCGCAGGAGCCCGAGGGCCAGCTCTGGGGCGCCATCGGCGCGGTCTTCGGCAGCTGGATGAACCAGCGCGCCAATACCTATCGCCGGCTGCACGACATCCCGGCCAGCTGGGGCACCGCGGTCAATGTCCAGGCCATGGTCTTCGGCAATATGGGCGATGACTGCGCCACCGGCGTCTGCTTCACCCGCGACCCCTCGACCGGCGAGAACATCTTCTACGGCGAGTACCTGATCAACGCGCAGGGCGAGGACGTGGTGGCGGGCATCCGCACGCCGCAGCCGATGTCCGAGGGCCGCGCCAAGCCGGGCGAGCGCAGCATGGAGGCGGCCATGCCCGCCGCCTATGCCGAGCTGGTCAAGGTCCGTGAGACGCTCGAGAAGCACTACACGGACATGCAGGACATCGAGTTCACCGTGCAGCAGAACAAGCTGTACATGCTGCAGACCCGCAACGGGAAGCGCACCGCCGCCGCCAGCCTGAAGATCGCCGTCGACATGGCGCGCGAGGGCCTGATCGACGAGCGCGAGGCGGTCAAGCGCGTCGCCCCCGGCTCGCTCGACCAGCTGCTGCATCCGACGCTGGACCCCAAGGCGCCGCGCACCGCGCTCTCCAAGGGCCTGCCGGCCTCGCCGGGCGCCGCCTGCGGCACCGTGGTCTTCTCCGCCGACGAGGCCGAGACCCGCGCCGCCAAGGGCGAGAGCGTCATCCTGGTCCGCATCGAGACCAGCCCCGAGGACATCCACGGCATGCATGCCGCCAAGGGCATCCTGACCACCCGCGGCGGCATGACCAGCCACGCGGCGGTGGTCGCCCGCGGCATGGGCCGGCCCTGCGTCGCCGGCGCCGGCGGCGTCGTCGTCGACTACAACAGCCAGCAGCTGCGCGCCGGCGGCAAGACCGTGCAGGCCGGCGAGACCATCACCCTCGACGGCGCGACCGGCGAGATCTTCCTCGGCGCCGTTGCCATGGTGGAGCCGAAGCTGTCCGGCGACTTCGCCACCCTGATGGGCTGGGCCGACAAGGTCCGCCGCCTGAAGGTGCGGGCGAACGCGGAAACCCCCCTCGATGCCGACACCGCAAAAAAATTCGGCGCCGAGGGCATCGGCCTCTGCCGCACCGAGCACATGTTCTTCGACCCAGCGCGCATCGGCGCCGTGCGCCAGATGATCATGTCCGAGTCGGAAGGCGGCCGCCGCGACGCCCTGGCCAAGCTGCTGCCCTTCCAGCGCGAGGATTTTTCGGAGTTGTTCCGGATCATGGCCGGCCTGCCGGTGACGATCCGCCTGCTCGATCCGCCGCTGCATGAATTCCTCCCGCACAAGGAGGAGGAGCTGGCCGAGGTGGCGCAGAGCCTGGGGGCGGATCTCGCCACCATGCAGCGCCGCGCCGCCGACCTGTCGGAAGCCAACCCGATGCTTGGCCATCGCGGCTGCCGCCTGGGCGTGACCTATCCCGAGATCTACGAGATGCAGGCGCGCGCCATCTTCGAGGCCGCCGTCGCCATCGCCCAGGAGACCGGCAAGGCCCCGGTGCCGGAGATCATGATCCCGCTGGTCGCCGCCAAGCGCGAGCTGGAGATCACCCGGGCGCAGATCGACAAGGTCGCCAAGGAGGTTTTCGCCGAGGCGGGCCAGGAGATCGAATACCTGGTCGGCACCATGATCGAGCTGCCGCGCGCCTGCCTGACCGCGGATTCGATCGCCGGGGTCGCCGACTTCTTCTCCTTCGGCACCAACGACCTGACGCAGACCACCTTCGGCCTGTCGCGCGACGATGCCGGCAAGTTCCTGCCCTATTACGTGGAGAAGGGCATCCTGCCGAAGGACCCCTTCGTCTCGATCGACCCGGAGGGCGTCGGCGCCCTGGTGCAGATCGCCAAGGAGAAGGGCCGCGGCGTCAAGCCCGAGCTGAAGCTGGGCATCTGCGGCGAGCATGGCGGCGACCCGTCCTCGATCCAGTTCTGCGAGCAGACCGGCCTCGACTACGTCTCCTGCTCGCCCTACCGCGTCCCCGTCGCCCGGCTGGCGGCAGCCCAGGCGGCCCTCGCCGGTGGAACGGATCGGACGGCCTGAAGAGCAGGCTTTGAAGGCTGGGGGGAAGAATGAATTCTTCCCCCCAGGCCCCTCATCAGGGCAGCGTCCCGCCTGGACACCCGCGCGCGGCAGCACTGACAGAAAAAAGAAGGGGTTCCAGGGGAATTCATTCCCCTGGCCTGTCCCTGCCTTCTCCTAGGCCACCCGATTCCCACTGACCGGCACGGCGGCGAAGTTCCGCAGCCGGGCTTCGATCGTCTGGAACAGGCTGCGCTGGGCGGGCGTCAGCGGCGCGTCCGGCCGTTCGGTGCGGTGTTCCAGCCAGCGGGCCACCGCGCCGGCGCCCTGGCGGTGGGCGGCGGCGACCAGGCCGCTTTCGGTCAGGGTGACCGGCCGTCCGTCGATGCCGGTCAGGCTGCGGCCGGCCTGGGACAGGGCGCCATTCGCTTTCAGCTGCTGGTTGGTGCGCTGCAGATAGGCGGCCATGGCGGCCTCCTGGGCGGCGGGGCGGGCCAGGAAATCGGCCTCGCTCTGCACGCCCGCGGCGGCGGCGCGCTCGGTCCAGCGGCCGGCGCCATCCTTCCAGCCGATATCGGTCAGCGCCACCGGCAGCAGCTGGTAGCGGCCGAGCGCGCCGGAGCGGTGGTTGCGCACGGTATAGCCGCGGCAGGGCTCGCCGGCGGTGCCTTCGGCGGCGGCCAGCCCGTCGCGCAGCGCGCCGGCGGCCGGCGCCTGGGGCTGGGCGGCACGGGCATAGGCGTTGCGGCCGGCCTGGGTGGCGACGGTGGTGGCCGCGGGCGGCGCGGCGGGCGCGGCATTGGCGGCGGGGGTGGTGCCGGGACGCCCAGCGATGAACAGCTGGGGCAGGGCGGCCTTGTCGCCGCCATCCAGCGCGGTGCTGGCCAGCAGGGCGGCGCGCGGGTCGGCGACAGGCTCGTTGACGCCCGGCTGCAGCGGCAGGCGGGGAGCGCCGGCCTGCAGCTCGCCGGATTCGACGGCGGCATCGGCGGCGAAGGCGGCGGGCGGGGTGGGAGGCGTGGTGCCGTATTGCGCGGCGCGGGCGGCGGCCTTGCGGGCGGCCATGCCGGTCTTGTCCAGCGGCTCGGCCAGCAGGGCATTGGCCTGGGCGGCGCTGGCCGGGGCCTGCGGCAGCCGGGCCAGGGCGCGCTTCGAATCGGCGAGCTTGGAATCCTCGCCCTTGCCGTCCATCGCCTGGTCGAGCAGCGACTTGAAGGCCCCGCCGGGTGTCAGCCGGCCGCCGGTCAATCGGGCGCCCGCTCCCTGGCTGGCGGGATCCGGGCTGCCCGCTGCGGGCGCCTGATCCGGCTTGGGGGAGGGGGTCCTGGCGATCGATGGAATATCCATAGCGCGCGGCAGACTGCTCTGCCCTCCCTAAGGAAGGATTTCCGACCCTGGCTTTAGCGCGGATCGGGGGTGCCGCGACAAGCTCTTTTCAGCATGGCTTTTCTGCGGCGGTCAGCCCGGTGGGGCGGCCGGCCGCGGCTCGGGCAGGCGCATCCAGGCCGGAATCCGCGGCCGCAGCAGCGCCTCGCCACAGGCCAGCGCCTCGCCCGGGGTCAGCGGCAGGCGCAGCAAGGCGAGGCCGAGACCCCCGGCATGGCCGGAGCGCATCTCGCCGATCTCGGCGCCATCGCGCAGCACCGGGGTGCCGGGCTCGGGCAGCGGGCCTTCGACGGCGACCGGGACCAGGCGCTTCTTCAGCAGGCCGCGATACTTGGTCCGCGCCGTCAGCTCCTGCCCCATGTAGCAGCCCTTGCTCCAGGAGACGCCGGCGAGCTCGTCGAAGCCGGCCTCCAGCAGCACGGTCTTCTCTGCCTCCATGTCCGGGGCGCCGTCCGGCAGGCCGAGCGACAGGCGGTGGCGGGCATAGTCGCCGCTGGCGTCCGGCATCGAGTCGTGCGGCAGGATGGCGCGCCAGCCGGCCTCGGCCAAGCGCGGGTCGGGGGCGGCGACGGCGCCCTCCGGCGGGGTGGCGCCATCCCAGCCGGCCAGCACGCCGAGCTCCGGCCGCGGCGTCAGCGTGACGCGGGAGCGCAGCCGGAAGCGCGACAGCCGCAGCACCAGCGACGGCGCCTGGTCGGCCACGCAATCCATCAGCAGCGCGTCATCGCTGTCCATGAAGAAGAAGTCGGCCAGCCATTTGCCCTGCGGCGTCAGCAGCGCGGCCCAGACGGCGCGGCCCGGCGCGACGGCGGCCACGTCGTTGGAGACCAGCCCCTGCAGGAAGGCGATGCGGTCCTCGCCGGCGATCTCGATCACGGCGCGGTCGGGAAGGGGGGCGATCGGCATGGGCGAAGAAGTGGCGCGGCCGTGCCAGAAGGGCAAGGGTCAGGGCAAGGGCCAGGGCAAGGGTGGAAGCCGGGCGACCAGAGCGCGGCTGCGCTTCCGGCGCGATCCGTGCTAAGCGCGCGGCCAGCATGCGCATCCTGTTCGTGACCGCCACCCGCATCGGGGATGCGGTGCTCTCCACCGGCCTGATCGACCATCTGCTGCGGACCTATCCCCAGGCGCGGTTCACCATCGCCTGTGGCCCGGTGGCGGAGGGCATCTTCGCGCGCATGCCGCGGCGCGACGCCACCATCGTGCTGAGCAAGCGGCGCTTCGCCGGCCACTGGCTGTCGCTCTGGGCCGAGGTGGCGCGGCGCCGCTGGGACCTGGTGGTCGACCTGCGCGGCTCGGCGCTGTCCTGGCTGGTGCTGACCAAGCGCCGCGCGGTGATGCATGGCGGCCGGCGCACCGGCCACAAGCTGCAGCAGCTGGCCGCCGTGCTGGGCCTCGACCCGGCGCCGCGCCCGGCCGCCTGGTGGGGCCCGCAGGACGCCGCGCGCGCCGCCGCGCTGCTGCCGGGCGAGGGGCCCTTCATCGCCCTCGGCCCCAGCGCCAACTGGGCCGGCAAGGTCTGGCCCCCCGAGCGTTTTTCGGCGTTGTTCCAGCAGCTGACCGCGCCCGGCGGGCGGCTGGCGGGCGCGCGCGCCGTGGTGCTGGCCGGGCCCGGTGCGGTCGAGGCCGCCATGGCCGCCCCCGTGCTGGCGGCGCTGCCCGATGCCATCGACCTGGTCGGCCGGCTGGAACTGCCGGAGGCCGCCGCCGTCATGGCGCGCTGCGCCCTGTTCCTCGGCAATGATTCCGGGCTGATGCATCTCTCGGCCGCGGCGGGGACGCCGACGCTCGGACTGTTCGGCCCGACGCCGGCCACCGAGTACGCGCCGATGGGCCCGCGCGCCCGGGCGGTGCTGGCGCGCGGCGCCCCGGGCCAGGCGCCGATGCAGGCCCTGCCGGTCGAGGACGCGCTGGCCGCCGCCATCGCCCTGCTGGACCAGCCGGCGCCATGACCGGCGCAACCGGCGCGACAGGCGGGCATTCTCCGGACAGGTGCGCGAAGGGGCAGGGCTGATGCGGGTGGCGCAGGTCATGGCGGGCGCCCGGATGGGCGGTGCCGAGGGGTTCTACGAGCGGCTGACCTGCGCGCTGCACGGCGCGGGCGAGGCGGTGCTGCCGGTGATCCGCCAGGATCCCGGCCGCGCCGCGCGGCTCTCGGTGCGCGGGCTGACGCCGTTGCAGCTCTCCTTCGGCAGCTGGTGGCTCGACTGGATGACCCGGCCGCGGCTGAACGCGGCGCTGAAGCGCTTCGGGCCGCAGGTCGTGGTCTCCTGGATGAACCGCGGCACCCGCTTCACCCCGCGCGGTCCCTGGACGCTGGTCGGGCGGCTGGGCGGCTATTACGACCTCAAATACTACCGCCATTGCGACCACCTGGTCGGCAATACCCGCGACCTGGCGCGCTGGATCGCGGCGCAGGGCTTCCCGGCCGAGCGGGTCCACTACCTGCCGAACTTCGTCGACGAGATGGGCGGCGTGCTGCCGGCCGAGCTGGAGATCTTCCAGGGCGGCGGCACCCGGCTGCTGGCGCTGGGGCGGCTGCACCGCAACAAGGGTTTCGATACCCTGCTGCGCGCCCTGCCGGGCCTGCCGGGCGCGGTGCTGGCCATCGCCGGCGAGGGGCCGGAGCGCGCCGCGCTGGAGGCGCTGGCGGCCGAGCTGGGCGTCGCCGGGCGCGTCCGCTTCCTCGGCTGGCGCCAGGATGCCGGGGCGCTGCTGGCTGCCTGCGACATCTTCGTCTGCTCGTCGCGGCATGAGCCGCTGGGCAACATGGTCCTGGAAGCCTGGAGCGCCGGCAAGCCGGTGGTCGCCGTCGCCGCCCAGGGCCCGACCGAGCTGATCCGCGACGGCGAGAACGGGCTCTTGGTGCCGCAGGAGGCGCCCGAGGCGCTGGCCGCCGCCATCGCGCAGCTGATCGATGCGCCGGCGCGCGCCGCCTCCCTGGCCGCCGCCGGCCGCGCCGGCTACCTTGCCGATTATGCCGAGGCGCCGGTGCTGGCCCGCTGGCAGGCCTTTCTCCACCAGGTCGCGCCGCAGCCGGCGATCGTGCCGGCGCCCGCCACCCCTGCCCCTCTCAACGCGCCCCTTCCGGGCGGACAGGTCTGAACCCCGCATGTGCGGCATCGCCGGACTGATCCTGAAGCAGGGCGCCAGCCCGGATGCCTCCCCGGATCCGCTGACCCTGCAGCGGCTGACCGCGGCGCTCGCCCATCGCGGGCCGGACGGCGCCGGGCATCACGTGGCGGGCTCGGTGGCGCTGGCGCATACGCGGCTGGCGATCATCGACCTGGCCACCGGCGACCAGCCGCTGTTCGCCGGCCCGGCCGCCCTGGTCGGCAATGGCGAGGTCTACAACTACCGCGAGCTGCGCCAGGACAACCAGCTGGCCTGCGCCACCGGCAGCGACTGCGAGCCGCCGCTGCACCTGTTCCGCCGCGACGGGCTGGGCTTCGCCGACCGGCTGCGCGGCATGTATGCGCTGGCCATCCATGACCGCTCGGCGCGGCAGATCGTGCTGGCGCGCGACCCCTTCGGCATCAAGCCGCTCTACATCGCCGAGCTGCGCCAGGGCATCGCCTTCGCCTCCGAGCCGCAGGCGCTGATCGCCGCCGGGCTGGTGGCGCCGCGGGTGCGCGCCGAGAGCCGCAGCGAATTGCTGCAGATGCAGTTCACCACCGGCGCCGAGACCATCTTCGAGGGCATCAGCCGCGTCCTGCCCGGCGAGACCATCGCCATCGCCGATGGCCGCGTGCTGGAGCGCCGCCGCCGCCACGCGCTGCCCGAGGGCGGCCCGCGCCCGACCACCGAGGCCGAGGCGCTTTCTGCCTTTGACGCCGCGCTGCAGGACAGCGTCGACCTGCACCAGCGCAGCGACGTGCCCTATGGCATGTTCCTGTCGGGGGGCACCGACAGCGCGGCCGTCCTGGCGATGATGCGGCGGCTGAACGACGCGCCGGTGCGCGCCTATACCGCCGGCTTCGACGTGCCCGGCGCCGCCGACGAGCGCGAGCGCGCGGCCGCCCTCGCCAGGGCCGCCGGCGCCCGGCACGAGACCATCACCGTCACCGAGGCCGAGGTCTGGCGGAACCTGCCCGAGATCGTCGCCGGTATGGACGACCCGGCCGCCGACTATGCCATCATCCCCACCTGGTTCCTGGCCCGCCGCGCCCGCCAGGAGGTCAAGGTGGTGCTGTCCGGCGAGGGCGGCGACGAGATCCTGGGCGGCTATGGCCGCTACCGCGCCGCCATGCGGCCCTGGTGGCTGGGCGGCAAGGCGCCGCGCACCCGCGGCGCCTTCGACCGGCTGGAAGACGTGCTGCGCCAGCCACCGACCGGCTGGCGCGACGGCATCGCCGCCGCCGAGGCCGCCGTCGCCCTGCCGGGCCGCACCCGGCTGATGGCGGCGCAGGCGCTGGATGTCGCCGACTGGCTGCCCAACGACCTGCTGCTGAAGCTCGACCGCTGCCTGATGGCGCATGGCGTCGAGGGCCGCACGCCCTTCCTCGACAGCGCCGTGGCCGAGGCCGGCTTCCGCCTGCCGGACGCGCTGAAGGTGCGCAAGGGCGCCGGCAAGTGGCTGCTGCGCGAATGGCTGGCGCGGCACTTCCCCGCCGCCGAGCCGCACCGCCCGAAGCAGGGCTTCACCGTGCCGGTCGGCGCCTGGATCGGCGCGCAGGGCGAGCGGCTGGGCGCGCTGGTGGCGGCGCAGCCCGGGGTGATGGAGGTGGCGCGGCCGGAGAAGGTGGTGGCGCTGTTCAAGGCGGCGAGCGGCAAGCGCGAGGGCTTCGCCGCCTGGCACCTGCTGTTCTACGCGCTCTGGCACCGCCGCCATGTCGAGGGCGTGCTGCCGGACGGCGCCGACACCTTCTCCTACCTGGCGGCGCGCTGAGCGGGCCTCAGGCGGCGACGTAGATCCAGGCGGGGAGGGGGCCCCCGGCGGTCTCCACCGGGATCTCGATCCGGCGGTAGCCCTCGCCCTCGAAGGCGTCGAGCCGCGCCCACTGCGCCGGCAGCCCGGCCGATTCGAACAGCTGCACGGCGACCGTGCCGCCGGCCGGGTCGGGCAGCAGCACCGGATAGCCGAGCGCCGCGCCCTGGCCCTCGGCCAGCCGCCAGCCGCGCACGATGCCCGCGCGCCAATGCCCGGCCAGCCCGTCCAGCTCGTGGTGGTTCGCCTGGCCAGGGGCCAGGGTGCCGTAGCAGGCGAGGCGGTGGTCGGCGCTCACGCCCAGCCGACCCGGCCGCGCAGCGCCAGCCGCAGCCCGCGCAGCGCCGCCCAGCCGTTGAAGCCGAAGAAGCCCAGGCCGAAGCCGCTGACGCCCAGATAGAGCACCAGGCTGAGCAGGTCGCCCGGCAGCCCGCCCAGCGAGCCGGCCAGCAGCGCGGCGGCCGGCGCCGTCAGCGGGTCCTCCTGCAGCATCGCCCAGCTGTCGCGCGCCTCGTCCCAGGCCAGCAGCGCGCCGATCGAGGTGATGAACAGCATCATCGGCCCGCAGGCCAGCACCGCCAGCAGGCTGGCCGCCAGCAGCAGGGCGCCGTGCCGGCGCGGCGAGCGCCCCGGGCCCAGCCCGATCAGCGCCAGCACCGCCACCGCCGCCGGCATACCGATCAGCAGGCTGGTGCCGATGTCATGCCCGCTGCCCGCCAGCAGCAGGCGCTGCGCCTTGGCCGAGCCCAGCGCCAGCCCGGCCATGGCCAGCGCCGCCAGGGCGGTGGCCAGGCCGCGCGCCATCCGGCGCCGGCATCCCGGCGTCCGGCATCCTGGTGCCCGGCATCCTGGTGCCTGGCGGCCGGAAGGCGAGGGGGCTTCGGACGCGATGGGCAGGATCACTCCTCGGCGAAGGGATTCTTGCCGCCGCGGCCATGCAGGCGGATCGGCACGCCGGGCATGTCGAAGGCCTCGCGGAAGCTGTTCACTAGGTAGCGGCGATAATCCTCCGGCAGGTCCTCGGCGCGCGGGCCGAAGATGGCGATCGTCGGCGGCCGCGCCTTCGGCATGGTGGCGTAGCGCAGCTTGATGCGGCGGCCATCGGCCAGCGGCGGGGTGTGCTTGGCCACCGCCGCCTCGAACCAGCGGTTCAGCTCGCCGGTGGGCACGCGCTTGTTCCAGCGCTCCATGGTCTGGCGCACCACCGGCATCAGCCGGTCGACGCCCTTGCCGGTCAGCGCCGAGAGGGGGACGACGCTGACCCCCTTGAGCTGCGCCAGCGAGGCGGTCAGCACGTCGTCCAGCGCGCGGCGGGTGGCCGGCCGGTCCTCGACCGCATCCCACTTGTTCAGCGCGATCACCACGGCGCGGCCCTCGCGCTCGGCCAGGCGGGCGATGCGCAGGTCCTGCTCCTCGAGGCCGAGCAGGGCGTCGAGCACCAGGATGGCGACCTCCGCCTCCTTCAGCGCGGCGATGGTCGAGCCCACCGACATCTGCTCGAGATTCTCGATGATGCGGGCCTTCTTGCGCAGCCCGGCGGTGTCGACCAGGCGGATGCGGCCATGCTCGTCGGTCCATTCGACCGCCACCGCGTCGCGGGTCAGGCCGGGCTCGGGGCCGGTGATCATCCGCTCCTCGCCGAGCAGCGCGTTCAGCAGGGTCGACTTGCCGGCATTCGGCCGGCCGACGATGGCCATGCGCAGCGGCCGGTTGTCGCGGCCGCGGGCATCCTCGTCCTCCTCCTCCGGCAGCAGCTCGGCCGCGGTGGTGTGCAGGTCGGCGATGCCCTCGCCATGCTCGGCCGAGATGGCGACCGGGTCGCCGAGGCCGAGCTCATAGGCCTCGTAGGCGGCCATGCCGCCGCCGCGGCCCTCGGTCTTGTTGGCGACCAGCAGGACGGGGGCGGGCTGGCGGCGCAGCCAGGCGGCGAAGGCGCGGTCGGAGGGGGTGATGCCGCTGCGCGCGTCGATGACGAAGAGCACCAGGTCGGCCTGGCGCGCCGCGATCTCCGAGCTGGCGCGCATGCGGCCGGCGATGGTGTCGGGCGGCGCTTCCTCGAGCCCCGCCGTGTCCAGCAGCAGCACGTTGCGGCCGCCGAGCCGGGCCTCGGTCTCCTTGCGGTCGCGGGTGACGCCGGGCGTGTCGTCCACGATGGCGAGCTTGCGGCCGGCCAGGCGGTTGAACAGCGTGGACTTGCCCACATTGGGGCGGCCGATGATGGCGATACGGGGGAGCATGATGCGCGGGCTTTAAAGCAGAACGCGCTGGCGCGAAACAGAATGTCGCGCATGGAAGACCAGCTTGCGCCGCCCCGGCCGCTGGCCGGGGCGGAACGGGTCGGAATCAGGCGCCGCGGAAGGCGACCAGGTCGCCGTCATCGGTCAGGAAGACCAGGACGCCCTCGGCCACCGCCGCCGGCAGCGTGGTGCTGCCGGGCAGCCGCAGCCGGCCGGCGGGCCTGCCGGTCTGCAGGTCGATCAGCAGCGCCTCGCCCTTGCTGGAGGGCAGGATGATCTGGCCGCCGGCGAGCACGGGGGTGCCGAAGGTCGCCGGATTCTCGTTCTTCTCCTTGCCCTCGGGCGGCGCGTTGAGCTCGGAGATCCAGCGGATCCGCCCGGTCTCGCGCGCCAGGGCGATCAGGTCGCCATTGGCGCCGATCAGGAACAGCCAGTCGCCGGCGGCCACCGGCGTCTCGGTGCCGCCGACCTCGCGCTCCCACAGCCGCCGGCCGGAGCGCAGGTCGACCGCCATCGAGGTGCCGCCCATGCCCATGGCATAGACCCGCCCGTCATGGATCACCGGCAGGCCGCGGATGCCGGCGATGTCGCCGAGCCCGCCGCGGCCCTGGCCGGCCAGGCTCTCGCTCCACAGCACGCGGCCATCCTCGGGGCGCATCGCCAGCAGCTCGCCCGAGGGGAAGCCGGCGACCAGGAAGTCCTCCGACACCGCCGGGCCCGGCAGGCCGAGCGGCACGGCCGAGGCGGTCTGCGCGCGGTGGTTCCACAGCCGCTTGCCGTCCGCCGCCGAGACCGCGAAGAGCTGGTTCTCGATGCCGGGGACGAAGACGCGGCCATTGGCGACGGTCGGCGCGCCGCGGGTGGGGCCGGGCAGCTTGACGCGCCAGCGCGGCTTGCCGGTGGCCGGGTCGAGCGCCAGCATCTCGGCCATGCCGGTGGCGACATACAGCGTGCCGTCGGCGAAGGCGCAGCCGGCGCCGACCGCGCCGGTGCTGTCATCCTCGGGGCGGGTGTCGAAGCGCCAGCGGCGGCCGCCGCTCGCCAGGTCATAGGCCGAGACCACGCCATAGGCATCGGCGGCGAAGACCGTGCCCTGGGCGATGACGGGACCGGCGGTGATGCGGCGGCGATAGGAGCTGCCGGTGCCGACCGACGAGCGCCAGGCCTCGCGCAGCGAAGTGCCCAGGGCGTTGTGGCCGGCGTCATGCGCGGCGCCGCCGCCGGGCTGCGGCCATTCCGTGCGCGCGCTCGGCGCCGGCAGGGTCAGCGGCTGGCTGGCCAGCGAATCATCGGCCACCAGCGTGCGCTGCGCCGCCAGGATCGAGTGGCGGACGCCCGGCAGGCGGTCCTTGCTCTCGCCGAAGATGTCGAGCAGGCCGCAGCCGCTCAGCAGACCCGACGCGCCCAGCAATGTGGCGCGGCGTGTCCAGACTTTCCTGCCCTGCATCAGACCCCCAATCCTGCGGCCAGACGGCCGGCGCGGTCGCGCAGGCCGCGCGGCGCGGTGACATCGGCGGCGAGCGCCTCGAGGTCGCGCTTCGCCTCCGCCTTGTTGCCCTGGCGCAGCGCCAGCAGCGCCTGCAGCTCGCGCGCCGAGGCGCGCCAGGCATTGCCCGGCTGCGCCAGCGGGCCCAGCCGCGCGGCGAGCACCGCCGGATCCTGCGTGTCGATGCCGTGCAGCGCCCACATCAGGCTGGCCAGATCGCGATAGAGCTGCGGCACGGCCGTGTCGGCCGAGACCCGGTTCCACAGCGCCAGGGCGCCGTCGCGGTCGCCGGTCTCGGCGCGCAGCGCGGCGGCGCGCAGGTCGCCCAGCAGCTTGTAACCGGCCGGACCCTGCTCGCCGAGCGTGGCGAAGGCGACGCCGGCGGCCTTCAGGTCGGCGCCCGGGGCCTCGGTGGTGCGGTTGAGCTCGAGATAGGTGCCGGCCGCGGCCAGCGCCTGGCGCTCCTGGTGCCAGCGCCAGCCCTGCCAGCCGCCGATGCCGATCAGCGCGACCAGGGCGATGCCGGCCAGCAGGCCGCCGTAGCGGACGCCCAAGCGCCGCGCGCGCTCGGCCCGCAGCTCTTCCTGCACTTCGTCAAAGATATCCGGCAAGGTCCGGTTCCAGCTCCAAGGCGGCGTGAAAAGCGGCGCGGACCATAGCGGGCGGGAAGCGCCACGTTAAGGGCTGGGAATTTCTTCCCGCACAACAGGCGGCGAGCCGTGCCGGCGCCGCTCAGGCCAGGGGCGGCAGCCTGCGGGCGAGCCGCCGCGCCATCCAGTAGCCCAGCAGCCCGCTGACGGGGGCCGCCGGCAGGACCAGGACCCAGCCGGCATGCACCGAGTTCACCACCAGGCCGAGGCCGATGCCGAGCATGAGGCCGCCGACCAGGCTGCCGGTCACCCCGGCGGTCAGCCCCAGGATCAGGATGTCCGAGCGTGTCACCATGGGATTCGCAGTAGGGCCTGGGCCGAGCCTTTGACAAGCGCCGGGCTTCGACAAAACGCCAGCGCCCGGCAGGTGTGACGGTCTGACAGGCGCGAAAGTTTGACAAGCGTCGGCCGCTGCCGCTAAAGGCGCGCTCCCTTCCGGGAAAGCGGATGCAGGCCCGTCCTGCGTCCCGCCCTTGGCTGCCCGCCTCGGGACTACCGGGACATCAGCGACACCGTTCAAAGAGCGGGTCATAACAAGAAGGAGCCCGCCGCATGACGAAGCGCGCGGAAAGCAAGTACAAGATCAATCGCCGCCTCGGCGTGAACCTGTGGGGCCGCGCCAAGTCCCCGGTCGCCAAGCGCGAGTACGGCCCCGGCCAGCACGGCCAGCGCCGCAAGCAGAAGCCGACCGACTTCGGCGTGCAGCTGATGGCCAAGCAGAAGCTCAAGGGCTACTACGGCAACATCGGCGAGAAGCAGTTCCGCAAGTATTACGAGGAGGCCGTGCGCCGCAAGGGCGACACCTCCGAGAACCTGATCGAGATCCTGGAGCGCCGCCTGGACGCCGTGGTCTATCGCCTGAAGCTGGCGATCACCCCGTTCGCCGCGCGCCAGTTCGTCAACCATGGCCACATCACGGTCAATGGTAAGAAGGTGAACATCCCCTCCTACCTGGTGCGTGACAACGACGTCATCGAGGTCAAGGAGAAGTCGAAGCAGCTGGTCGCGGTGCTCGACGCCGCCCAGTCCGGCGAGCGCGAGGTCCCCGAGTATCTCGAGGTCGACCACCGCCAGATGAAGGGCCGCTTCCTGCGCGCCCCGAAGCTGTCGGACGTGCCCTACCCGGTGCAGATGGAACCGAACCTGGTCGTCGAGTTCTACTCGCGGTAATTCCCGAGTTCTACTCGCGCTGACCGACGCCGGCGGGGTCACCCGCCGCGCTCGATATCTGGGGGGGAGGGCCATCGGCTCTCCCCCTTTTTTTGCCTGTGCCTCAAAGGCCACGCTTCGGCTTGATTTGGGATTTCAGTGGCCTGGCCGCCTGGGCAAGGTTGCGCGGCCGTTATAGCCTGTGCGTCACCCCGACCGCCCGCCCGGACATGATGGCCGAGACCCGACTGCTCGACGCAACGCCCAAGCCGAGGCTGCTCGGCGATACCGGGCGCATCGCCGCCTTCCACCGCCCGGCCGCCCAGCCTGAGGGCGAGGGCGTGCTGCTGATCGCCTTCGCCCCGCTCGGCGCCCGCCGCGGCCCCTGGGACGAGGCCTTCCTGGCCGGCTTCGGCGCCAGCCTGGTGACGCTGGTCGATTATCGCGGCTGCTGGTACCGCGCCGAGGAGATGGCGCAGCTGCTGCCGGCGCTGCGCGCGCTGGCGGCGCAGCACCGCCGCGTCGTGCTGCTCGGCGCCGGCATGGGCGGCCATGCGGCGCTGCGCCATGCCGCCGCGCTGCGCGCCGACCTGACGCTGGCCTTCTCCGCCCCCTATTCGATGGATCCCGAGATGCTGGGCGGGCTGCAGGGCCACCAGCTGCGCCGCCACTACCAGGCCTGGCTGCATCGCGGCGTCCGCGTCCGGCCGGAGGAGCTGCAGGGCCGCGTCCTGCTGTTCTTCGACCCGCTGCTGGCCGAGGACCGCCGCCAGGCCGCGCTGATCGAGGCCAGCGGCGATTGCCGCGCCGTGCCCTGTCCGGCCGCCGGCGCCGACACGCTGCGCTTCGCCCGGCAGTCCGGCCTGCTGGAGGGGCTGCTGGCCCGGGCGCTCCGCAGCGCCACGGCGGACGCCGCCTCCGCCCGCCGGCTGCGCCGCCAGGGCCGCCGCCGCAGCGCCGACTACCTGGCCGGCATGGCGGCGCGGCTGCGCGGCCGCGGCCGGCCCGAGGCGGCGCTGCGCCTGCTCGGCCAGGCGCTGGCCGAGGGGCAGCGCTCCGGCCTGCTGCGGCTGGAGCTGGCCCATGCCCTGCTGGAGCGGGGCCAGCGCGGCCCCGCCGCCGATCTGCTGCGCGATCCGAAAGGCGCCGCCATGTCCTCGAGCACCGCCACCGCCGACCTCGCCGAAGCCGAGCTCGATTCGCTCTGGGAGGCCTCGGCCCGGCTCGGCCTGCGGCCCGCCTTCCCGGCCGGCGCCCGCTTCCGCCCGCCCGCCGACGACCCGGCCTGGACCGAGGTGGCCGCCTTCCTGGCCGGCCGCATCCGCCCCGGCGACCGCGTCCTGGCGCCGCGCGCGCTGTGGAGCGGCCTGCTGGGCGGTGCCGGCCTGGCCGACCTGCCGGAGGCCGCCGCCCGCTACGACTGGGTGGTGGCGCACAAGGGCCGGCTGCGCGTCGAGCATCTGGACTTCTGGCAGCGGCTGCCGGCCGCGGCGGTCGCGGTCTTCGCCAATGCCGTCTTCGTCGTCTGGCAGGCGAAGCCGGCGACGGGCAGGGCGGATCTCGCCGGCACGCCGCATGGCCGCGCCTATGCCGCGCGGCTGCGCGCTTTGGCCGCCGAGGCCGGCCGGCCCGAGCCCGGCTGGGCGAAGCTCTGGCGCCGGCTGAGCGGCCGCGCCGGCGGGCTGCTGCCGCGCGCCGCCGCGGCGCCGTCCGCCCCGGCCGCCGCGGCCGCCGAGCCGGTCGCGCTCCCCGACCTGCCGGTGGCCCGTTTCGCCGAGCCGGCGCCGCCGCCCGACACCGAGCGCAGCCATTTCCGCATGCCGCTCTTCCTGCTGCGGCCGCCGGCCGACCCGGCGCTGCCGCACCGTTTCGCGCCGCCCTCCATCGCGCGGCCGGTGTCGCAGCTCTGCACCGCGGCGCAGTTCGAGGAGCCGGCCTATGCCCGGCTGGCGACCCGCCTCGGCATGCAGCAGGTCGGCCGGCGGCACCGCAAGAACTGGGAGTTCTGCTACATCCTGGCCGCCATCGAGGAGGCCGGACTGCTGCAGCCGGGGCTGCGCGCCATCGGCTTCGGCACCGGTCGGGAGCCGCTGCCCGCGGCGCTGGCCGCCGCCGGGCTGCAGGTGCTGGCCACCGACGCGCCGCTGGAGCTGCAGGTGGCGCAGGGCTGGGCGCAGGGCGGCCAGCACAGCGCCGACGTCATGACGCTGCACCGGCCGAAGCTGCTGCCGAAGGCGCAGTTCATCCAGCGGGTGTCGCATCGCGGCGTCGACATGAACGCCATCCCCGGGGACCTCGCCGGCTTCGACATCGCCTGGTCGGCCTGCGCGCTGGAGCATCTGGGCTCGCTCCGGCACGGGCTGGACTTCATCGAGGCCAGCCTCGGCTGCCTGCGTCCCGGCGGCCTGGCCGTGCACACCACCGAGTTCAACCTGAGCTCGGAGACGGCGACCTTCGAGCATCCCGGCTGCTCGATCTACCGCAAGCCGGATATCGAGGGCTTCCTGGCGCGGATGCATGCCGCCGGGCACGAGGTCTTCCCGCTGAACCTGCACCCGGGCGAGAGCGAGCTGGACGCGGTGATCGACCTGCCGCCCTTCCTGGCGGCCGAGGGCAAGCCGCATCTGAAGCTGGAGCTGCGGCGCTTCGTCTCCACCTCGATCGGGCTGATGATCCGCAAGGGCCGCTGAACGGCGGGCCTGCTCCGCGCAACGTGCCGCAACTGTCGGTGGGGCAGCCAGCTTATGCCGGCGCCGCATCCGCCGGGGAAAGCCTGCCTTGACCACCGACCAGCTGATCGTCTCGGGCCTCACCCTGCTGGCCCTGGCCGGCTTCATGACGCCCTGGCTACGCTACGACCTCGTCGCGCTGCTGCTGCTGCTGGCCCTGGTCCTGACCGGCCAGGCCGATGCCGAGCAGGCCTTCCTGGGCTTCGCCGAGCCGGCGGTGATCACCGTGGCCGCCGTGCTGGCGATCAGCAAGGCGCTGCAATCGGCCGGCACCGTTGACCTGCTGCTGCGCCACCTGGGCGGCATGCGCGGCCGGCCCCGGCTGCAGGTGGCGGTGCAGACCGGGCTCTGCGCCGGCTTCTCCTCCTTCATGAACAATGTCGGCGCGCTGGCGCTGTTCATGCCGGTCGCCCTGCGCAATGCCTGGCGCGAGGGCTATGGCGCCTCGCGGGCGCTGATGCCGCTGGCCTTCGGCTCGGTGCTGGGCGGGCTGGTGACGCTGATCGGCACGCCGCCCAACCTGATCATCTCGGCGATCCGCCGCGAGCGCACCGAGCTCGGCCCCTATGCCCTGTTCGACTTCGCCTGGGTCGGGCTGCCGGTGGCGCTGGTCGGCCTGGCCTATCTTGTCTTCGCCTCCCGCCTGCTGCGCCGCCGCGACGGCGGCCAGCCCGAGGTGGCCGCCGGCGACTACGTGGCCGAGGCGCGGCTCGGCCCGAAGAGCCGCGCCGTCGGCCTGCCGCTGCGGCTGCTGGAGGAGATGGGGGAGGGCGACGTCACCGTGGTCGGCCTGTTCCGCGGCGAGGCCCGCAGCCTGGCGCCGTCCGGCGATATCCGGCTGCAGGAAGGCGACGTGCTGCTGCTGCAGGGCGCGCCCGAGGCGCTGAAGAGCCTGGTCGAGGCCGCCGCGCTGTCGCTGGCCGAGGGGGCGAAGCCGGAGGAGGACACGGCGCTGGCCGGCCTGCGCGCCCTGGTCGCCGAGGATCTGGAGGCGGTCGAGGCGGTGCTGCGCCCCGGCTCGGCGCTGATCGGCCAGTCGCCGGCGGCGCTGCGGCTGCGCAGCCAGCACGGGGTGAACCTGCTGGCGGTCTCGCGCCAGGGCCGCCGCGTCGCCGAGCGCATGGCCGAGATCCGGCTGCGCAGCGGCGACGTGCTGCTGCTGCAGGTGGCGCGCGACCGCCGCGCCGCCGCCTTCCAGGCGCTGTCGCTGCTGCCGCTGGCCGAGCGCGGCCTGACCCTGGGCCGCCCCTCCCAGGCGCTGCTGGCCGGGTTCCTCTTCCTCGCCGGCATCGGCCTGGTGCTGTTCGACCTGGTGCCGGCGCATATCGCCTTTCCGATGGTGCTGGCCGCCATGCTGGTCTGCCGCGTGGTGACGCCGGAGGCCGCCTATGGCGCGATCGACTGGCCGGTGATCGTGCTGCTGGGCGCGCTGTTCCCGCTGGCCCAGGCGATGGAGGGCAGCGGCACGCTGAAGCTGCTGGTCGACAGCCTGGCCGGCCCGGCGGCGGCGCTGCCGGGCTGGGCGCTGGTCGGCGCCACCATGCTGGCCTGCATGCTGCTCTCCGAGATCATGGCCAACAACGCGACCGTGCTGCTGATGGCGCCGCTGGCGCTCGGCCTCGGCGAGGCGGCGGGCGTCGCGCCGGATGCCATGCTGATGGCGGTCTGCCTCGGCACCTCCTGCACCTTCCTCAGCCCGATCGGCCACCAGTCGAATACCCTGGTGATGGAGCCCGGCGGCTACCGCTTCGCCGACTATCCCCGCTTCGGCGCGCCGCTGGCGCTGCTCTGCCTCGGCATTGCCACGCCGCTGATCATGCTGGTCTGGGGCTGACCGGAAGGCCCCTGGTCACGCCGGGAAACCGGTCCGTCATGGGTCGCTCGGCCAACCATCATCCAGGCTGATACCGACTATCGGCCAAACCGGGCTGTCTCGTCGCGCTGCTTTCGGCCAAGCAGGCGATCGCAAGAAAATCAGCGCCGTTCGAAGAATCCGATTCTTAAACCTATGTAAATCCGTGGCGGTGCCACGGAGCCCTGCCGCATGCCTGGCGGCGGGTGGAAGTGAATGAAATTCCTTTTAGAACAGTAATTTGATTCGAGGTTTTCGCGGCGGAGCGCTTGGCTCGCGAAAATCCGCCATGGCCGAATACTCGGATTCTCCTGGGCGGTGACTGGTCTGAATTCTTGAAGATCTTGTGACAGCAACGGTTCCGCCGGTGCCGCGACAACGCCGGCCGGGACCGCCACGGGGGTGGGGAAAGAACGTCATGGATATCGGTGTGCCCTTGCGCGACCTCGGCACCGTCGAGGTGGCCGGGCTGCTCGACCGCATCGCGACCCTGACCGAGCAGGACTGGACAGGGAACAATTTCCGCCGCGACGTGCTCGCCTCGGGCGTGCATTCGGCGACGGACAACATCCTGATGAAGACCGAGTGGCACCCTTCCGCCAGCGCCACCGGCCTCGGCCATTTCGAGGACCTGGTCTGGGTCTGGGCCCGGCAGCGCGGCGTCGACCACGCCCCCTTCATGCCGATCGGCCGCGAGGACACCGACCTCTGGCCGGTCTACACCATGCCGGACTGGCTGGAATTCCGCGACGTGCTGCAGCCGGTGATCGACCAGGCGATCGCCCCGCTCTACCGGCCGGGCGGCGTGGTGACGCGTCTGGCCCTGGTCCGGCTGAAGGGCGGCGGCAGCATCGCGCCGCATGTCGACGGCCAGCCAATGGCGGCGCGCGCGCACCGCATCCACATCTCGCTGAGCAGCACGCCCTCGGTCGAGTACAAGATCGACGGCCGCAAGTTCACCATGCTGAAGGGCCACGCCTATGACTTCAACAACCGGGTGCGGCACTCGGTGAAGAACAAGGGCCGCGCCAACCGGATCAACCTTTTCGTCGACTACTACCCGGATCCGGGGCTGGTGCTGCGCAACCCGCTGAACGTCTCGCATCCGGTGCATGTGCCGCCGGCGCCGCTGCTGAACTGACCCTCTGGCCCGTCTCCCCTTCTGGCCCGATAGTCGCGGCCGGGGATGGGAGACGGATGCATGGGTGAACAGCCTGGCCGCGGCGAGCTGCTGCGGCGGATCGGCGCGCTGGCCGCGCCGACGACGCTGATCGCGGTGCTGCAGGCCGGGGCGCAGCTGGTCGAGACGGTGCTGGCCGCCCGCCAGGGCACCGCCGCCCTGGCCGGCTGGGCTGTCGTCCTGCCCTTCTCCCTGCTGCTGCAGCAGATGTCGGCCGGCGCCATGGGCGGCGGCGTCGCATCGGCCATCGCGCGCGCCCTCGGTGCCGGCCGGCACGAGGAGGCTTCTTCCCTGGTGCTGCATGCGCTGCTGATCGCCATCGCCGCCGGGCTGCTCTTCGCCCTCCTGCTGGCCGGCTTCCCGCGGGCGCTGCTCGGCCTGGTCGGCGGCGCCGCGGTGGCCGAGGCCGCCGCGCCCTATGCCATGTGGCTGTTCGGCGCCGGGGCGCTGCCGGCCTGGCTGGCCAATACCCTGGCCTCGGTGCTGCGCGGCGGCGGCCGCCATGCCCTGGCCGCCCGTGTGCTGACCGTCGCCTGGCTGGGCTTCCCGCTGCTCGGCTGGGCCCTGGCCGAGCCGCTGGGGCTGGGCCTGGCCGGGCTCGGCATCGGCTTCGCCCTGGTCTTCTGGGGCGCGGCCCTGGCCATGGCGGTGGTGGTGCTGCGCGGCGGCGCCGGCTTCATGCCGAGCCTGCGGATGCGGCCGCAGCGGGCGCTGTTCTCCCGCATCCTCTCGGTCGGCCTGGTCGCCTGCGGCCTGGCGGCGATCGCCAACCTGACCACCGTCCTGGTGACCCTGCAGCTCTCGGCCTATGGCCCGGTGGCGGTCGCCGCCTATGGCATCTCGGCCCGGCTGGAATTCCTGACCGTGCCGCTGGTCTTCGGCGTCGGCTCGGCGCTGACGGCGCTGGTCGGGCGGGCGGCCGGGGCAGGGGACTGGCCCCTCGCGCGGCGCATCGCCTGGACCGGCGGCGGCATGGCGCTGCTGGTGGCCAGCGCGCTCGGCCTGTCGGTCGGGCTGATGCCGGCGCTCTTCGCCGGGCTGTTCACGCCGGATCCGGCGGTGCAGGCGCTGGCGGCCCGCGCCCTGTCCTTCACTGGCCCGGCCTTCGGCGGCTTCGGCCTGGGCATGGCGCTCTACTTCGCCTCGATGGGGGCGGGGAAGATGCGCTGGCCGCTGGTCGCCGCCCTGTCGCGCTTCGGCATCGCGGTCGGCGGCGGCTGGCTGCTGGCCGGCGCCGGCATGGGGATGGAGGGGTATTTCCTCGCCGTGGCGCTGGGGATCACCGCCTATGGGCTGGTGACGGCGGCCTCGGTGCGGGCCGGGGTGTGGCAGGAGCGAGCGGCCGCTACCTCCTGAGCCCGGCGTCGCCGAGCCGCCTTATCGGGCCTGCGCCGGCAGCGGCATCCGCGCCCGCTGCCAGGCCATCGCCAGCACCACCGCGAGCAGCGCCACGGCGGTGATCGCCACGCCGATGTTCAGGTCGCGCCCGGCCGTGTTGGCATAGAGGATGGCGACCAGCGCCCAGGCCACGGCGGCGGCATACCAGGGCGAGCCGCGGGCGATCCACAGCACCGTCAGCACCAGCCCGCCGCAGGCCAGCAGGATCAGCACGGCGGCGACGGTCAGCCCGGCGCCCTGGCCGGGGAAGAAGCCGCTGACCAGGGCAGCGCCGGCGATATTGGCGAAGGTCGCGACCGAGACCCAGCCGGCCAGCAGCCCGACCAGCGGCCGGATCAGCCAGCGCTGCACCCCGGGCGAGGCGCCGGTGCGGTGGTCGAGGCGGCGGTTGGCCAGGAAGGCGGTCAGGCTGCCGGCGAGCACCAGCAGCATCACCGCGACCAGGTGCCAGCCATTCTCGGTCAGCTGGCTGAGCACCATCCACAGGATCGAGCCGGCGAAGGTCGCGGCCAGCGGCCAGCCGAGGCGGCGGGCGGGCTCGGAATCGCGGCCCATGGAGGGGAGGAGCTGCCAGATGCCCCAGGCGATGCTGAGCGCGAAGAGCAGGCCCCAGATCGAGAAGGCATAGCCCGCCGGGACCACCGGGGTCTGGCTGCGGGCGGACATCTCGGCCTGGGTGTGGCCGATGCCGAAGACCGAGGCCATGGCGCCGACCAGGGGCTGGGCCAGGGGGAGGGCGATATTCAGCAGGGTACGCAGGTCGTTGCGGGTCATCGGCGCCTTTCCGGAACTGGTGACGTAACCCGTGACGGCGGGCAGGGTTGGCGTGGCGCCACCCCTGCCCGGGTCAGCATCAGGCGGCGGCCTGGTGCGGCACGCCCTTCTCGTCGAGCAGGGCGGTCAGCTCGCCGTTCTGGAACATCTCCATCAGGATGTCGCAGCCGCCGACGAACTCGCCCTTGACGTAGAGCTGCGGGATGGTCGGCCAGTTGGTGAAGGACTTGATGCCCTCGCGCAGCTCGCCATCCTCGAGCACGTTGACGCCCTTGAAGGGCACGCCGACGTGACTGAGGATCTGCACGGCGCGGGCCGAGAAGCCGCACTGCGGAAAGACCGGGGTGCCCTTCATGTAGAGGACCACGGCGTTCTCGGTGATCTCGGCCTGGATGCGGTCGAAGGTGGGGTTGCTCATCGCGGCTGTTCCTAAACGGTACCGGCAGGGGGGGCGGAGGTCTGCAGGGCGAGGGCGTGCAGCGCGCCGCCCATGCGACCCTGCAGGGCGGCATAGACCAGCTGGTGCTGCTGCACCCGCGAGCGCCCGCGGAAGGCCTCGGAGACGACGGTGGCGGCGTAGTGGTCGCCATCCCCGGCCAGGTCCTCGATGGTGACCTGGGCGTCGGGCAGGGCCGCCTTGATCAGGGCCTCGATCTCGCCAGCGGGCATTGCCATGCGGGGCTCTCCTGTCCGTCTCGTCTCTACTGGGCCATCAGCGCCGGCAGGAAGCGCTCATGCGCCGCCCGCAGATCGCCCACCGATATGGCAAGGCCACCCTCGACAACCAAGTCCCCCCCGCCCGAGCGGCCGATCCGCTGGGCGGGCACGCCGGCGGCGCGCGCCGCCTCGAGCAGGGACAGGGCATCGGCGGTGGCGACCAGGTAGCGGCCCTGGTCCTCGCCGAAGAACCAGGCATGGGCGGGGATGCCGGCGGGGGCGGCGGCCAGCGTCGCGCCGGCCGTGCCTTCCATCGCCATCTCGGCGGCGGCGACTAGGAGGCCGCCATCGGCCAGGTCATGGCAGGCCGCCAGCTTGCCGGCCTGGATCTGGGCGCGGACGAAATCGCCGTTGCGGCGCTCGGCGACGAGGTCGACCGGCGGGGGGGCGCCGGCTTCCTGGCCGGCGATCTCGCGCAGCCAGAGCGACTGGCCGAGCCAGCCCCGGGTCTCGCCGAGCAGGACCAGCTCCAGGCCGGGGGCCAGGCCATAGCCGATGGCCTTCGCCGCATCCTCGATCACGCCGACGGCGCCGATCGCCGGGGTGGGCAGGATGCCCTTGCCCTCGGTCTCGTTGTAGAGAGAGACATTCCCCGAGACGACCGGGAAGTCGAGCGCGGTGCAGGCGGCGGCCATGCCGCGGACGGCGGCGGCGAACTGGCCCATGATCTCCGGCTTCTCGGGATTGCCGAAATTCATGTTGTCGGTCACCGCCAGCGGCAGGGCGCCGGTCGCGGTGATGTTGCGCCAGGCCTCGGCGACCGCCTGCTTGCCGCCCTCTTCCGGGTCGGCGGCGCAGTAGCGGGGCGTGCAGTCGGTGGTCATGGCCAGCGCGCGCTGGCTGTCCTCGAGGCGGACGATGGCGGCATCGGCCGCGCCCGGGCGCTTGACCGTCTGGCCGCCGACGGTGCTGTCATACTGGTCCCAGATCCAGCGGCGCGAGCAGAGGTCGGGCGAGCCGATCAGCTTCTCCAGCGCCGCCTGCAGGCCGACCGGGTCGGCGATGGTCGCGGCGTCGAGCACCGGCTGCTTCGGGGTCTCGGCGGTGGGGCGGTGGTAGAGCGGGGCCTCGCTCTCCAGGGGCGCGAGCGGGATATCGGCCTCGATCTCGCCGTGGTGGCGGATGACGATATGGCCGGTGTCGGTCAGGTGGCCGATGACGGCGAAGTCCAGCTCCCACTTGGTGAAGATGGCCTCGGCCACATGCTCCTGGCCGGGCTTGAGCACCATCAGCATGCGCTCCTGGGACTCGGAGAGCATCATCTCATAGGCGGTCATGCCGGTCTCGCGCTGCGGGACCTTCTCCATGTTCAGCTCGATGCCGACGCCGCCCTTGCCGGCCATCTCGACGCTGGAGGAGGTGAGGCCGGCCGCGCCCATGTCCTGGATGGCGACGATGACGTCGGTCGCCATCAGCTCCATGCAGGCCTCGATCAGCAGCTTTTCGGCGTAGGGGTCGCCGACCTGGACGGTCGGGCGCTTCTCTTCCGAATCCGCGCTGAACTCGGCCGAGGACATGGTGGCGCCATGGATGCCGTCACGGCCGGTCTTGGAGCCGACATAGACAACGGGGTTGCCCACGCCCGCCGCCGCCGACAGAAAGATCTTGTCGGTGCGGGCGATGCCGACGGTCATGGCATTGACCAGCGGGTTGCCGTTGTAGGCGGGGTGGAAATTGACCTCGCCGCCCACGGTGGGGACGCCCACGCAATTGCCGTAGCCGCCGATGCCGCGCACCACGCCGTCCAGCACCTGGCGGGTCTTGGGCAGCGCCGGATTGCCGAAGCGCAGCGCGTTCAGGTTGGCGATGGGCCGCGCGCCCATGGTGAAGACGTCGCGCAGAATGCCGCCCACCCCGGTCGCCGCGCCCTGGTAGGGCTCGATGAAGCTCGGGTGGTTGTGGCTTTCCATCTTGAAGATGGCGGCCAGGCCCTCGCCGATGTCGATGACGCCGGCATTCTCGCCCGGGCCGTGGATGACCCAGGGCGCCTTGGTCGGCAGCTGGCGCAGCCAGACCTTGGACGACTTGTAGGAGCAATGCTCCGACCACATCACCGAGAAGATGCCGAGCTCGGTGAGGGAGGGCGCCCGGCCGAGGATGGCCAGCACGCGGTCATACTCGTCCGGCTTCAGGCCGAATTCGGCGGCGAGCTGCTGGGCGCGTTCGGGGGCGAGGAGGGCGGGGGTCGTGCTGGACATGGACGGCTTTTCGGCAGCGGCGCGCCTCTTGTCCAGTGGAACCGTCGTCATGGCCAACCCATCCGGGTTGCACGGCTGATCGAGGCGCGGCCGGCGGCGTCGCGCCAGAGGCGGCGGAGGCTGCGCAGCCGCTCGGCCAGCGCCCCACGCTGGCCCCAGGGGGCGGCGCGCGGGTCGGGAATTTCGATGCCGGCCAGGGTTTCGGACAAAAGCGGGTCGGGCAGCAGCCAGGGCGGGCCGGGCAGGGCGCCGCGCAGGTTCAGCACCCGCGCCAGCCGGTTGAAGGCCGGGCCGAGCAGGCGATGGGCGCGGCGGCAGGCATGGAGGATGAGGGGGGCGACCTGGCGCAGCGGATGCGCCGGCGCGGTGTCGGCGATGGCCTGCAGCAGGCGCTGCCACAGGCCCGCATGGGTCAGGCGGCGGAAGTAGCGGGCGACGGTGTCCGCCTTGCCATACTCGGCCGGCAGGTCGCGCCAGGGGCGGTGGGTGGTGGCAATGAAAAAGATGCCCTCCATCCGGGTGCGCAGCTCCCGCAGGGGGCGGCCCTGGGGGGAGCGGTGCAGCAGATAGGGCAGGAGGGCGTGCCAGGCCTGGTCAGAGATCCGCGGGCGGCTGGGGGAGGCAGAGGGGAGGGGCAGCCGGGCGGGGTGGGTCATTTTGGGAGCGTAGCATGGAAAAAACGGATTAGGCAAGTTTTCCTATTTTCCTAAAGTAAATTGGCTTCGCAGGGTTCCTTATGAAAAAGATTCTTGTGGGCGATCGTGAATGATTAGTCGCAGCCACGTGATCTCGCAGAGCGCGAGCAAGAGGTGCGGAGAAAACCTTCTCTTCGAGGGGGCTTGAAAATAACAGGAAATCAGATAATTTTTCGCGAAACGCAATTATTTTGATAGAGGTTTTTATGGCTGCGCCCGTCGTCGCTGTGCTGAATATGAAGGGAGGAGTGGGAAAAACCACTCTCGCCTCCAATTTGTTTCGTGAAGTATTTGCAAGTAAAAAAATAAGAGTTTTGCTAATAGATTTAGATCCACAATTTAACCTTAGCCAACAATTATTGCAGAAAAGCCAATACGATGAAATAGCTTCTGCGGGGAAAACTGTTCTTAGATTGTTTGAGCCGGCGCCGTCCGCCAATTTTTTTGATATTAATGTTTCCAGCCAAGTGACTTCAAATATAGATGACATTGCTCGTGGACTTAGGTATCTTTTAATCGACAATAAGATAAGAATTTCAATTATTGCAGGTACGTTTGAGTTAACAAAATACAGCTTCATTTCTGACGGAGCAAAATTATCTCATGCGAGGGATTTTTTTAAGAGAACAATTAGTCAAGCTAGGAATGAATACGATTTGATTGTTTTGGATATGAATCCAAGTTCGTCTTTTTTGACATTCTGTGGTTTATCGGTAGCCACAGACATCCTATCGCCAGTTCGACCCGATAAATTTTCGATGCTTGGGCTTGAGCTCGTTCGCCAGCTTATCGACCATCCACAAATACTTCCGAAGCCGAAAATCCATGTTGTTATGAATGGTGTCAGGCGTTCTGTTATAACAGATACTGAGAAAGAAATTCGCCTCTCACCCTACTTTGGATCAAGGATTCTTGTGTCTCGGGTCTATAACTCAGGCGTATTAACAGCTCGATCCGATTACACTGGATTTGCCTCAGACCGTAAGGTTTCTAATAAGAAGCAGGTTGCTGGTGACCTGCGCCAAGTTGGGTTAGAGTTGTGCAGACGTATCGGAATCTGACAATGGACCGTCTAACCCGCCTACTTTTGCTCGCAGCGGTTGCTGATTTCTCACCGGCAGAAATGCGGGAAATATTTGAAAGGATTAACGGAACAAACCCTGAAGATTTGGAAGCTAAATTTCGCGAAATTCGGAAAAATATTAGAGGTTTTGATGCGCCGAGAGAGGCCGACGAGGTGGATCTCGAAGCGGTAAGATTGAGGTCAGTCCGTCAAGATATTGTGAATTTATTTCAGCCGACGGGAATGCTTTCGGCAGAAGCCGCCGTTTTGCTTAGCGGCGAAATCCATTCAATGTATGGAGCAAATTATAAAGACATCCCTCCTTTCAACAAAAAGGAAGGGTTTCTTCGCTGGGTTGAACGGCTCATTCGGCATCTAGGTCCATCCGCAGTGCTAAATGCGTCCATCCAGGCTGTTAGTAAAAAAGATAAAAAGAGCGAAGAAGATTGGAGACTTTCTTGATGAATCAAACATCAAATCTCCATTCTCGAATAAGTGGGAATATGGCCGATTTCTCGGAAGGTTTCCCAATATTCTTACAGTCGATGCCTTTGTCCACAAGCTGGATTCAGAGAGAGTGGCAGGTTTCAGAAAATGTGCCGGCTCGGGCTCTAATACTAGGAGCAAAAGTATCTCTTCTTGAGGCTGGAACCGCGTGGTTGATAGGCTCCAACAGGGGCGCCGCTTCCGCTCTGCGGGTCTTTATGGAGAATGCAGTAGCTTGGCTATATTATAAAGATCATCCTCTTGAGTATAGAAATGTTGAAAGAAGGGAAGATGATCTTTGCCTCCCGAAAGATACTCAAAAATATATGAAAGAAATAGACAAAAAATTTGACATTGCGTACAAAATTTTGTCGACTTCTAAATCTAGAGATTATGATTATTACTATTCAATAATTTCAAATTTTGTCCATGCACACCCTGGATTTGTTCATTTCTCCATTCCAATCGAGAATTTAGCAATATCTAGTCCGAGAGATTTGGGTTTCATAAGTATTTGTAAATTTTCTGATGAATTTATCTCAGACAATTACTCTTGTTATTTCAGGGGATCTTGGAGTGATTTTCCTGCCCCAGTCCAAGAGAATCTCAGATCTCGATTATCTGACGAAAATCTCAGAAAATTCCTAGATCTTACTTACTGAAATATCGTCTTGATTGCATTAAGGCGCGAAGCTTTCTGACCTCGCGCCTCATCAGCTGACTGGCTGGCTAACCAGCCCTACTTCAAGCCGTCGCAAAAACCCCAGCGATGCTTTCAAAGAGAGGAAGCCCGTCCGTCCCGCCCATCAGCGGGTCCACCAGGTCTTCCGGGTGTGGCATCATGCCCAGGATGCGGCGGTTCTCGCTCAGGATGCCGGCGATGTTGTCGATGGCGCCGTTGCGGTTGGCTTCCGGGGTCGCCTCGCCGGCGGGTGTGACATAGCGGAAGGCGACGCAGTCCTCGCCCTTGAGGCGGGCCAGGGTCTCGGCATCGCAGAAGAAATTGCCGTCGCCATGCGCCATCGGCGCCCGGTACGTCTCGGCCTTTTGCCAGCGGCTGGTGAAGGGGCTGTCCGCCGTCTCGACGCGCAGGTGGCAGTCCATCGACAGGAAGCGCAGCCCGGCGTTGCGCAGCAGGGCGCCCGGCAGCAGCCCGGCCTCGGTCAGGATCTGAAAGCCGTTGCAGACGCCCAGGATATGGCCGCCCTTGGCCGCGAAATCGGCGATGGCGGGCATGATCGGCGAGCGCGCCGCCATGGCGCCGCAGCGCAGGTAGTCGCCATGCGAGAAGCCGCCGGGCAGCACGACCAGGTCGGTGCCGGCGGGAAGCTGGGTCTCGCGGTGGAACAGGATGGTCGGCTTCCGCCCCGTCGCCTTCTCGAGCGCGATGGCCATGTCGCGCTCGCGGTTGGTGCCGGGGAAGAGGATGATGACGGCGTTCATGCGGCGGCCTCGGCGGCAGGGAAGGGAGAGGGGAGGGGGCGGCGGGTCACTGCAGCCAGACCTTGATCCAGTGCAGCCCGCCCATCAGCAGGATGGTGGCGACGGAGGCGATGGCAGCGGCGGTGATCCAGAGGTCGATGCCCGCCTTGCCGCGGGCCAGGAAGCCCGGGCGGGGGGCAGCGCGGCGGCCGCGCGGGGCAGGGGGCGCGGCGGCCTGGCGGGATGCCTCCATCCGCGCCTGGCGCCAGCGCAGCCCCATGCCGACCATGACGGTCAGCAGCAGCATGATCAGCAGCGAGGCCTTGATCATGCGGGGCGGTTCCCGGCCGCTCTCCGGGCCTCAGGCCAGCTCGATGCGGAAGCTCTCGATGACCGTGTTGGCCAGGAGCTTCTTCGCCATGGCCTCGGCGGCCGCGCGGGCGGCGGCGGGGTCGGTCTCGGCCAGCTCCAGCTCGATGATCTTGCCGGTGCGGACCTCGCCCACGCCGCCGAAGCCGAGCGTGCCGAGCGCGTGCTCGATCGCCTTGCCCTGGGGGTCGAGCACGCCGGCCTTGGGCATGACGGTGACGATGGCCTTCATTTTCTGCTCCGGGCTCGGGCTGGGGCGGGTATCGGTGGGGCGGGCGGCGGTCACTGCATCATCTCCGGCCCCTTCATGTCGCGCACCCCGGCCTCGGGCAGGATGCCGAGGCGGCGGGCGACTTCCTGGTAGCCTTCCTCGACCTTGCCGAGGTCGCGGCGGAAGCGGTCCTTGTCCATCTTCTCGCCGGTCTTGACGTCCCAGAGGCGGCAATTGTCCGGGCTGATCTCGTCGGCCAGGACGATGCGCATCTCGTCATTCTCATACAGCCGGCCGAACTCGATCTTGAAGTCGACCAGGACGATGCCGACGCCGAGGAACAACCCGCAGAGGAAGTCGTTGATGCGGAGCGTCAGGGCGACCATGTCGTCCAGGTCCTGGGTCGAGGCCCAGCCGAAGCAGGTGATGTGCTCCTCGGAGACCATCGGGTCCTGCAGCGCGTCGTTCTTGTAGTAGTATTCGACGATCGAGCGCGGCAGGCGGGTGCCTTCCTGCAGCCCGAGGCGGGTGGCCAGCGAACCAGCGGCGACGTTGCGCACCACGACCTCGAGCGGGATGATCTCGACCTCGCGGATCAGCTGCTCGCGCATGTTCAGGCGGCGGATGAAATGGGTCGGCACGCCGATCTCGGACAGCCGCGTCATCAGGTATTCGCTGATGCGGTTGTTCAGCACGCCCTTGCCGGTGATGATGCCCTTCTTGGCGCCGTTGCGGGCGGTGGCGTCATCCTTGAAGTACTGGACCAGGGTGCCGGGCTCGGGGCCTTCGAACAGGACCTTGGCCTTACCTTCATAGAGTTGCCGGCGACGCGCCATGATCCAGGAATCCCTCTGGCCGCCGGGACGAGGGCCGGCGGCGTTCGCGGGGCCGTATAGCAGGAGGGGGGGCGGCTCGCCACCGCCGATGGCTGCAGGCCGCCCATGCCAGGGGCTCAGCCGTCGAGGGTGACGCCGGTCAGCGCGACCAGTTCGGCCCAGCGGGCGACCTCCTGGCGCTGGAAGCCGGCGAAGGGGGCAGGGCCAAGCGGCGCCGGGGTGAAGCCGGCGGCGGTCAGGCGGGCCTGCATCGGCGGCTCGGCCAGGGCGGCGAGCACGGCCTGGGCGATGCGCTCGACCCGGCCGGGGGCGGTGCCGGCGGGGGCGAAGAGGCCGAACCAGGCGTCGACCGCCAGATAGGGGGCGCCGGCCTCGGCGGCGGTGGGCACCTCGGGGATCTCGGCCAGGCGCTCGGGCGTGCCGATGGCGAGGATGCGCAGCTTGCCCTCGCGCACCAGCGGCGCCACGGAAGGGTAGGTCGCGACATAGAAGTCGACATAGCCGGCGGCGGTGTCGTCGGCCGCCGCGCCGGCGCCGCGATAGGGGGCGTGCTGCGCCTTGAGATGCGCGCGCCGCACCAGCGTCTCGCCCAGGATATGGCTGGCCGAGCCGGCCTGGGAGGAGGCGTAGGTCAGCGTCGCGCCGCCGCGGCCGCGGGCGATGAGGGCGGCCAGCGTCGCGTCCGGCGAGTCCGGGGCCACCACCAGGGCGTGCGGCACGGTGGCCAGGCGGGCGACGGGGGTGAAGCTGTCGATCACCTGGTAGGGCAGGCGGGGCATCATCGCCTGGTTGCTGGCATGCGTCTGGTTGTGGCCGAGCACCAGGGTGTTGCCGTCCGGCGCCGCCTTGGCCGCGGCCTCGGCGCCGACCACGCCGCCGCCGCCGGCGCGGTTGTCGATGGCGACCGGCTGGCCGAGGGCGGCGGCCGCCCGCTCGCCCAGTGCGCGCGCCAGGATGTCGGTGGAGCCGCCGGGGGGCGCGGGGACGATGATGCGCAGCGGGGAGGCCTGGGCGCGCGCTGCTGCCGGCATGGCGAGGCCTGCGGCCATGGCAAGGCGGCGCGTGAGCATGGGGCACCCTCGGGATCGTGAGGCGTCTAGGTCGCCCGATGTGGCGGGGAGGTCAAGCAGAGTCCCGCCTCTGCGTTGTGGCGCCAACAGAAGGCGGGGTCCGGGGGGATACTATCCCCCCGGAGTCTTCGCTTGCTTCAGGCCGCCTCCAGCTTCTCCTGCAATTCCAGCCACTCTTCCTCCAGCGTCGCGATCTGCTTGGTGAGGAAGCCGTGCTTCTGGGTGACCTTGGCGATCTCGGAGGGCTTGAAGCGCTCATGCGTCGCCGGATCGGCCAGCTTGCTGGCGATCAGCTCGGCCTCGCGCTGCATGCGGGCCATGTCGGCCTCGATCTGGGTGACGCGCTCGCGGAGGGGGGCGAGGGCCGCGCGGGCCTCG
The DNA here is from genome assembly GCF_037145735.1 of Roseomonas sp. USHLN139. Classification (NCBI taxonomy): domain Bacteria; kingdom Pseudomonadati; phylum Pseudomonadota; class Alphaproteobacteria; order Acetobacterales; family Roseomonadaceae; genus Roseomonas; species Roseomonas sp. USHLN139. The sequence goes on from NZ_JBBCWY010000001.1 coordinate 265,935, forward strand.
GCGCGCTCGCGGCGGTCGTCGCGCGGCTTTTCCTTCTGCGGCGAGCCGGCCTGGCGGGCGGCACGGGCGCGCTCGGTCAGGTACTGGCGGTAGTCGTCGAGGTCGCCGTCGAAGGGGGTGACCTTGCCCTCGCCGACCAGCCAGAGCTTGTCGGCGGCGAGCTCCACCAGATGCGGGTCGTGGGTGATCAGCACCACGGCACCGCGGTAGTCGGCCAGCGCCCGCACCAGCGCCTCGCGCGCGTCGATGTCGAGATGGTTGGTCGGCTCGTCGAGGATCAGCAGCTGCGGCGCCTCGCGGGTGCAGAGCGCCAGCAGCAGCCGCCCCTTCTCGCCGCCGGAGAGCGAGGAGATGATGGTGGTCGCGCGCTCCTCATCCAGGCCGAAGCGGGCGAGCTGGGCGCGGCACTGGGTCTCGGTCGCCTTGGGGCCGAGCGCGTCCTGCATGTGGCTGAGCGGGGTGCCGGCGAGGTTCAGCTCCTCCGCCTGGTGCTGGGCGAAATAGCCGACCTTCAGCCGCGGGGCGCGCTTGACCTCGCCGCGGAAGGGCTCGAGCCGGCCGGCGATCAGCTTGGCCAGGGTCGACTTGCCGTTGCCATTGGCGCCGAGCAGCGCGATGCGGTCCTCCTGGTCGAGGCGCAGGTCGAGATTGCCCAGGATGGTGCGGTTGTCATAGCCGACATCGGCGCGGGCGAGGGCCAGGATCGGCGGCGGCAGCTCGGCCGGCTCGGGGAAGGCGAAGCGGGTGACGTGGTCCTCGACCACCGCCTCGATGGCGGGCAGCTTCTCCAGCGCCTTCAGGCGGGACTGCGCCTGGCGGGCCTTGGTCGCCTTGGCGCGGAAGCGGTCGACGAAGGACTGCATATGCGCCCGCTGCGCCGCGATTTTTTCGTTCTGCGCGACCTGCTGGGCGGCGCGCTCCGTCCGGATGCGGACGAAGTTGTTGTAGTTGCCCGGATAGAGCGTGATCTTGCGCTGGTCGAGATGGGCGATGGCGTCCACCCCGCGCTCCAGCAGGCCGCGATCATGGCTGACCACCAGGGCGGCGCCGGGGAAGCGGGCCAGCCACCCCTCCAGCCAGATGGTGGCTTCCAGGTCGAGGTGGTTGGTCGGCTCGTCCAGCAGCAGCAGGTCGGGCTCGAGGAACAGCGCGCTGGCCAGCGCCACGCGCATCCGCCAGCCACCGGAGAATTCGCTCACCGGGCGCAGCTGCGCCGCCGCGTCGAAGCCCAGGCCCGAGAGCACGGTGGCGGCGCGGGCCGGCGCGCTGTCGGCGCGGATGGCGATCAGCCGGTCATGGATCTCGCCGATGCGGGTGGCGTCCTGCTGGCTCTCTACCTCCTGCAGCAGGGCGTGGCGCTCGGTGTCGGCGGCCAGCACGGTGTCGATCAGGCTGGTCGGGCCGCCCGGCGCCTCCTGCGCCACATGGGTCATGCGGGCGCGGGCGGCGAGCCGGATCTCGCCGCCATCGGGCGCCAGCTGGCCGGTGATGGCGCGCAGCATGGTCGACTTGCCGGCGCCGTTGCGGCCGACCAGGCCGATCTTGCGGCCGGGATCGACCATCAGGTCGGCACCCTCCAGCAGGGGGCGGCCGGCGATGCGGATGGTCAGGTCACGGATGGCGAGAACGGTCATGCGCGGTCGTTTAGAGCAGATGCCGCCCGGTCGGAAAGCGTGTCGTCACGCTTCGTCATGCGCGCCCTGCGGGGGTGGCCCTGGTGGCGGGCGGGGTGGCGCCCTAGAGTCAGGCGAGTTTCCCTTCCAGGTGTCGCCTTGCCCGAGAGCCCCCGCGCCGCATGAGCCTGACCGCCGCCCTGCCGCTGCTGGGACCGCGCGGCGCCAAGGCGCGCCGGCGGCTGGGCTGGGCGGCCGCCATCTCGCTGGCGCTGCATTTGGCGATCGGCCTGGCGCTGCTGCTCTGGCCGCAGCCGAAGCAGCTCCCGGAACCCTTCGGCGGCGAGGGGGTCGAGGTGGTGTTCCAGCCGCAGGAAGACGGCCCGCCGCTGCCGCAGACGCAGCAGCCTGTGGGGGCGCCGCCCGCCGCCGGCGCGCCCGCGCCGCTGGAGGCGCCGGAGCCCGACGCGCCGCCGCTGCCCTCGGTCCCGCCGCCGCCGCCCCCGCCGCCGATGGCCGCCGCCCCGCCGCCGCCCGCGCCCCCCGCGCCGCCGGTCGAGCAGGCGGCGCCGCCACCCCCCCCCGCGCCGCCCTCGGAGGCGACGGCGCCGCCGCGACCGCAGCCGCTGGCCCTGCCGCCGCCACCGCCGCAGGCGCCGCCCGACACGGTGCTGCTGCCGCCGCCGACCCCGCAGACCCAGGCCGAGGCGCTGCCGACGCCGCCGCCGCCCGCGCCGCCGCTGCCGGATTTCTCGGCCGAGCTGTCGCCGCCGACGCCCTTCCGGCTGCAGCCGCAGCGCCAGGAGGCGCCGCCGCGCCCGGCGCCGCGGCCGCAGGCGCCGGAGCGCAACCCCTTTGCCGGGACGACGCAGCTGGGCCGCGAGGCGACGCGGCCGCTGGCCAGCGCGCCGCCACGCCCGCGCCCGGCGCCGGGCCGGCCGGGGACGCTGGACCTGGCGCTGGGCTCGGTGCCGGCGCCGGCCATGCCGCGCGGGGCGCCGGCGCCGGGCTCCTCGGGCTCGTTCAGCCATCTGGGCGGGGCGACGCCGGGGCAGGGCTGGGTCCGCGCCTTCCAGTCCTGGGTGCAGCGCCGCGGCTTCTACCCGCCGCAGGCCGCCCAGGCGGGGGAGGACGGGACGACGGTGGTGGACATGGAAGTGGCGCGCGACGGCCGCATCCTCTGGGCCCGGATTTCCGACCGGTCAGGGTCGCGCTGGCTGGATGCGGCGTCGATCTCCTTGTTCCGGGACCAGGTGGGGCCGGCCTTCACCTGGGAGATGCAGGGAGAGACGACCCAGGTGCGGTTTACTCTCCACTACCATCTGATTATGCGTTAGGCGTGGTTTTATCCTCAGTAAGAAAACTATATTTTGTCGAAGGCGGATCCGACTTTCGGCAGAAATAACTGCTGATAGCGTTTTGCTGCGTATTCATCAGTCATTCCGGCAATGTAGTCGCATATAACTCTCGCTCTATCGCCCTCACTTCCTGCTTTTTCCAAGCGCTGCCTGTCACTGTTCGGTAGAAGGCGCTCCGGATCTGTCATGAATGCGTTAAAAAGATCAGTGATTATTTTTTGCCCCTTGAATTCTAGATTCTGAACAGCTGTTGACTTGATGACAAACTTTTCCACAAGCTTATGGAGGTTCTCTCGCATCTTGGCTGCAGAAGGACCCATTTTTGCATTTAGGCCAAGATTTCTCTCTGAGAATAAAGAGCTGTTTGTTTTATCCAAATCAACGCTGATGATGCAAAAATTGACTAGAGCGCCGATAGCTTTTTTTCGGAGATGCGTCGATTGCGAAAACAGGGAGTTAATTAATTCATCAAAATTCATACCCTTTGGCGATTTCTTAAAACATTCAAAGTCAGACTCGCAAATGTTTTTAACAAAATTGTCCCTAGAGAGGAAATTTAGCGCTATAGCATCCTCGAGATCATGAATTCCGTAAGCTATATCATCCGCTATCTCCATAATAGAGGTGTCTAAAGATTTGTATTTTGTCTTTCTATGCTTCTCAACAACATTTCCATTTTTATCTTGCTCGTTTTCTGAGAATGTTTCAGTAAATTTACTCCAGTCTTCTGAAGAGAATTCCGCCGCGAGCCATTCATTCACGAACTTTTCTTCGTTATCCAAATAGCACTTTGGCGGTTTTTGTGATTTGGAATTGAATAAAGGATTCAAAGCCTCTGAGTCGTCATTTGGGTAAAAATTCACGTTGACTGATTTGCTATAGGGCGATGGGTACTTTAAAATCCCAAGTATAGTTCGTCGGGTTAAGTTCATTCCAAAATCAGGATGATAAGATTCTAATTGAGTCAGTATCCGCAACGTTTGGCCGTTGCCTTCGAAGCCACCATGATTCCTCATGCATCGATTGAGTGCGACTTCGCCCCCGTGACCGAATGGCGGATGGCCAAGATCATGAGCCAAGCAAACTGATCTAATTAAAGATGATCCTGGGAATAGGTCTTCACCTAATTCTTTTCCATATTTATTTTGTAAATCTCGAGCGATACCCTCTCCAATTTGGCTGACTTCAAGGGAGTGGGTAAGCCGGGTTCGATAGAAGTCACTATCGCCAAGTCCAAGGACCTGCGTTTTTGACTGGAGTCTCCTAAACGAAGCGGAGTGGATTATGCGAGCATAGTCGCGATCGAAGTCGTCTCTGCCATCATCCAAGGCAATTGGGTCTCGGCGAGCTTTCCAATCGACCAAAATCTTTCTCCCTAGTTGGATTGATCGCATTAACGAACATTCCGCGCAGGGAAATCAAGATCGGGTAGAGTGATTGAGGGTTAAATTAACCACCGTATCGATATCGTTTTTGAGCTCGCCGAGTTGAACGGTCACCCCCTCAAAATCATCCCCTTCTCCCCCTCCGGCTCTGCCTCCAGATAGCCTTCCACATAGATCCGCCGTACCAGCATCAGCAGCACCGCGGCCAGCGGCGTCGCCAGCAGCATGCCCAAAAAGCCGTAGACCAGGCCGAAGCCCAGCAGGGCGACGATGGTCACCGCTTCCGGCAGGTCGACATTGCGGCGCTGGACATAGGGGGTGACCAGGTAGCTCTCGACCGACTGCACGGCCAGGTAGACGCCGACCACGGCCAGCGCCTCCTGCGGCCCCTGGGCCAGGCCCAGCAGCACGCCGGGCACCGCCGAGAGCACCGGCCCCACCGTCGGGATGAAGGCCAGCAGCGCGGCGATCAGCCCGAGGACGGGGGCCAGCGGCACGCCGACCAGCCAGAGGCCGAGGCCGGTCAGGCTGCCCACCACCGCCATGCAGATCAGCTGGGCGCCCAGCCAGCCGCGCAGCGTCGCCGCCGCCTCCTCGGCCAGCGCCCGGGCGCGCGGGCGCAGCGAGGGCGCCAGCAGCGCCTCGATGCCGCGGCGGTAGAGGGCAGGGTCGAGCGCGAAATACAGCCCCAGGAAGACCACCAGCACCAGGTTGGCCAGGGCGCCGAGGGTGCTGTTCAGCGCGCTGAAGGCGGTGGTCCCGCCGCCGGCGGGCAGCGAAATATTGCCGGATTGCAGGCGGGACAGCAGCTCCTGGCCCCAGCGGTAATGCGACAGCCGCTCGGACAGGCTGGCGGCGGCGGCGGGCACCTGCTGCCACAGCTCGTTCAGCTGGTCGGCGATCGGGCGGGCGGCCAGCAGGCCGGTGGCGGCGCTCAGCAGCAGCAGCAGCAGGATGAACAGCCCGACGCCCACGCCGTTGGAGACCGGCAGCACCCGGCGCAGCAGCATGCTGCCCGAGAACAGGAAGACGCCGAGCAGCGTGGCGGCGAAGACCAGCAGCGGCACTTCCGGCAAGAGCCAGAGCAGCAGCCCCAGCACCACGGACAGCACGATCAGCGAAACACCCCGGCGCGACATGCGCGACCTCCCCCGACAGCCCAGCGCGCACGGAAGGCAAAGGCCGGGGGAGCTGCTCCCCCGGACCCCCAATCCGTTCCGTGCTGCAACCGCCTGGTGGGGGTTCGGCGCCCTTCTGGCGCCGACCTTGCCGCGCCGCTTGCGCGGGCACGGTTGCCGGGACAACGCCCCCGCACGGCGAAGGTTGCGCTCGAAAATACGCGGGAGGATGCCGGCCGTGGTCGCGCGGCCGCCACGACAGGCGCATGACAAAGCGCGGGAATCCGCCGGCGCGCGGCCGGATTCGGGGCAGGGCGGGGGCAAAGCCGGGGCAAGCCCCTTGCGCCAGCGGGCAACCCCGCCTATCCGGCGGCGGCAAGACCCTTGTCCCCCCCTGCGAAGGAACACGCCCATGGCCGTCGAGCGCACCCTGTCGATCATCAAGCCCGATGCGACCCGCCGCAACCTGACCGGCAAGATCAACGCCAAGTTCGAGGATGCCGGCCTGCGCATCGTCGCGCAGAAGCGCGTCCAGCTCTCCGACGCCCAGGCCGGCGCCTTCTATGCCGAGCACAAGGCGCGCCCCTTCTATGGCGACCTGGTCTCCTTCATGACCAGCGGCCCGGTGGTGGTGCAGGTCCTCGAGGGTGAGGGCGCGATCGCCAAGAACCGCGAGATCATGGGCGCCACCAACCCGGCGAACGCCGCCGAGGGCACCATCCGCAAGGAATTCGCCGAGAGCATCGAGGCGAACTCCGTGCACGGCTCGGACGGCCCCGAGGCCGCCGCCCGCGAGGTCTCCTTCTTCTTCGCCGGCACCGAGATCGTCGGCTGATTTTCGACGTGGGGGCCGGCCGATGGCCGGCCCCGGCGGCGCGCGACAAAAAAGGCGGCGCCCGGGTTCACCCCGGACGCCGCCTTTTGCCGTTCCGGCGGGAACGAAGGCTCAGCCGGCGAAGAGGTAGAGCAGCGCCAGGATGAGAATGGTGGCGCCGATGCCCCAGGTGGTGGCCTTGGTGAAGGCCTCCCAGCCATGGGTGCGCTCGGCGATGATGTCGTCCGCCTTCACTTCCACGTAGTCGATCTGATGCGTCGCCTCGGCCATGGGGTTCCCTCTCTCCGCGGAGCCTTTCCGCCCCAGCAATAGGCAGCGGGGCGGCGGGGGGCAATAGGTTTGGCGGCGCAACCGCCGGCCGGCCGCCGGGTTGCGCCGGCGTGTCATCCGGAGGACCGCCCATGCCGATCGCGCTCGAAGGCTCCTGCCGCTGCGGCGCCGTGCGCTTCACGCTCGACAGCCACACGCCGCATCCCTACCAGCGCTGCTACTGCAGCATCTGCCGCAAGACGGCGGGGGGCGGCGGCTATGCCATCAACATCATGGGCACCGCCGCCAGCCTGGCGGTGACCAGGCGCCCTGCCATCTACCGCGCGACGCTGCGCGCCGATGACGGCTCCTGCCGGACCAGCAGCGGACAGCGGCATTTCTGCCCGGCCTGCGCCAGCGCGCTCTGGCTGGCCGATCCGGAGTGGCCGGCGCTGGTGCATCCCTTCGCCTCGGCGATCGACACGCCGCTGCCGGTGCCGCCGAGCACGACCCACCTGATGCTGCTCTACAAGCCCGCCTGGGTGGTGCCGCAGATCGCCGAGGGCGATGCCGTCTTCGACGAATACCCCGGCGAATCGATCGAGGCCTGGCACCGGTCGCGCGGGCTCTGGGTGGATTAGCGCCCCAGGATCCCGGCCGAGAACAGCACCCAGGGCCCGCCCAGCAGCAGCGCCAGCACCACGGCCAGGCCGAAGAGCTGCGCCAGCAGCCCCAGGGCCAGGCCGCGCAGCACGCCGCGGCGGGCGCGGGCGGCGGCCTCGGCGGGCGGTTCCTGGCCGAGCAGCAGCCCGCCGGGCCCGGGCAGCAGCCGGCCGTCGAGGCCGGGGGGATCGCCCGGCGCGGCCGGCGCCGGCAGGCCGAGCGCGAAGAGCGGCTGCGAGGGCAGCACCAGCTGCTCGGCATAGCGGTAGCGGCGGCCGAGCAGCCCGCCGGTCCATTCGGCCAGCAGGCCGGGCTCGCCATCCGGGCGAGGGGCGCCGCCGGTCCAGGCCCTGGCGCGCAGCAGGCGGGTGTCGACCGGATCGGGGCAGAGCAGGATGCGATGGCCCTGCGGCGTCACCAGCAGGAAGGGATCGCGGCTGGCGCCGGATTCCGCGATCTCCCAGCGGCCGCGGCGGCCGTTCGGCAGGCTGCTGCCGGCCTGCCAGGCCTCGACCGTCCAGGCTTCCCAGAGACAGGAATTGCCGGAGAGCGTCGCCGGCCGCAGCGCGCCCAGCGGCGCCGTGGTGCCCTCGACCAGCACCGTGCCCGGCGGCGGCTGGCGCAGCCGGCCCGCCGCCTGCCAGGTGGTCCAGGCGCGCCAGAGCGTGGTGCCGATGCTGATCGCGAGGATGCCGAAGAAGAGCAGGTGGAAATCGAGGCCGGCCATGCGGGCCAAGGTGACGCTGCGCCGCGGGGGCGGCAAGGGGGGGCTAGCGCGGGCGCAGCCAGCCGAACAGGGTGAAGAGCAGCATGGCCCCGGCCATGCCCAGCAGGAGCAGGCCGATGCTGCGCCAGGTGGCGAGGGATCGTCCGGCCAGGTCGGGATGGTCCGGGGTGACCGAGACCGGGGGCAGGGCGCGGTAGAGGACGGGCATGCGCTGGCCCAGGGTCAGGCGGCTGGCGAAGTCCCGGTCGGCGGGCCAGTCGGCCAGCACGCTGGTGCCGTCCGGCCGGTCGATGCGGAAGCGCAGCACCAGCATGGTGCCGTTCTTGACCGGCCGCTCGAAGGCGGTGGTGAGCTGGGCTTCGGTCCGTTCGATGTAGCGGTCGGCGCGCGACACGGCGATCGGCCCGACGAACCAGACGACCAGTCCGATGGTGCCGAGCATGACGGACCAGGTGATCCGCACGATGAGGGTGGAGAGCTGGCAGGAGCGGCCGGAGAGCATGCGCCAGCTTAAGCGCTGCCGTTCCCACGGCCAAAGAACAGAAAGAAAAGAAGGGGGGTCCGGGGGAATTCCTTCCCCCGGCTTATTCTACGGCCGGATCAAAACCCGACCTTGTCCGCCCCCTTGAGTTCGAGGATCTCGCGCGCCTCGTCCGGCGTGGCCACTTCCAGCCCGAGCCCCTCGATGATCTGCCGCGCCAGCCGCACCTGCTGGGCGTTGGATTCGGCGAACTTGCCCGGCCCGGCCCAGAGGCTGTCCTCCAGGCCGACGCGGATATTGCCGCCCATGGCCGCCGCCATGGCGGCGATCGGCAGCTGGTTGCGCCCGGCGCCCAGCACCGACCAGCGGTAATTGTCGCCGAACAGCCGGTCGGCGGTGCGCTTCATGTGCAGCACGTCTTCCGGATGGGCGCCGATGCCGCCCTGCAGCCCGAACACCGTCTGGACGAAGAGCGGCCCCTTCACGATGCCCTGGTCGAGGAAATACTTCAGGTTGTACAGGTGCGAGGTGTCGTAACACTCGAACTCGAAGCGGGTGCCGTTCTCCGCGCAGGTGGTGAGAATGTATTCGATGTCCGCAAAGCTGTTGCGGAAGATGATGCCCTTGTCGGAGAGGTAGTCCTTCTCCCACTGGTGCTTGAAGTCCTTGAAGCGGTTCAGCATGCCGAACAGGCCGAAATTCATGCTGCCCATGTTCAGGCTGGCGACTTCGGGCTTGTGGGTGGCGGCGGGGCGGACGCGTTCCTCGATGGTCATGGTCGGCGCGCCGCCGGTGGTGATGTTCACCACGCAGTCGCTGCGCTGCTTGATCACCTGCAGGAACGGCGAGAAGCCCTCCGGCGTCTGGTCGGGGCGGCCGTCGACCGGGTTGCGGGCATGCAGGTGGACGATGGCGGCCCCGGCCTCGGCGGCGCCGATGGCGGCATCGGCGATCTGCTCGGCGGTCACCGGCAGGGCGGCCGACATGCTCGGCGTGTGGATGGCGCCCGTCACGGCGCAGGTGATGATGACCTTGCGGCTGGCCATGTCGTGTTCCTCAGCTTTCCTGTGACTGCTTGTGGGCGCGCAGCGCCGCCAGGCGGCGGTCGCGGGCCCGCATCTTTTCCGGAAGGCCCTCGGTTGGGCCCCATTGCGACAGAATCGTCGCGGTGGCGGCCTCGCCATAGACCTCGGGCTTCGCCGGATCGGCGGCGAGCCGCTTGTAGAAGCCGGTGTAGCGCGCGCAGTAATCGGCGATGCCGCCGGGCGCATTCAGCTCGATGGTCTCGAAGGGCCCCATGAAGGACCAGCGCAGGCCGAGCCCGTCCTTCACCGTGTGGTCCAGGTCCTGCGGCGTGACATAGCCTTCCGACACCAGGCGGAAGGCTTCGGCCAGCAGCGCGCCCTGCAGGCGGTTCAGGACGAAGCCCTCGACCTCCTTCAGCACCGCGATCGGTACCTGGCCGATGCTGGCATAGATCTCGCGGGCGCGGGCGATGGTCTCCGGCGCAGTCCAGTCGGCGCCGGAGAGCTCCACCAGCGGGATCAGGTGCGGCGGGTTGACCGGATGCGCCACCAGGCAGCGATGGCGGCCGGGCAGCGCCTCGGTGAAGAGCGAGGTGCGGATCGCCGAGGACGACGACGCCAGGATGCAGCCCGGCGGCGCCAGGCGGTCGAGCTCGGCGAAGAGGGCCTGCTTGATTTCCAGCGTCTCCGGGCCGTTTTCCTGGACGAGGTCGGCGTTGCTCACCGCATCGGCCAGGCTCGACGCCGCGCGGATGCGCGACGCCGCGGCGACCGGGTCGTCGCAGAGGCCTTGGGCCGCCAGGTCCTTCAGCCCCTCGGCGCAGAGGGAAATCGCGCCCTCCGCGACGCCGGGGGCCGTGTCGTGCAAGGCCACTTCCCAGCCGGCTCTGGAAAAGATCATCGCCCAGGCGCGGCCGATCAGGCCGCTGCCGACGATCGCGACGGTGTGGGTCACAGCCAGAGAACCTTCCTGCGCAGCTCGGGATCGTCGCGCAGCAGGGCGGAGGCGCCGCGCCAGGTCACGGCGCCGCGCTCCAGCGCCACGGTGCTGTCCGACAGCGCCAGCGCGAGATCCAGATTGTGGTCGACGATGATGATGGACAGTTCCTGCCGCAGCTTGTCGAAGGCCTCGAACAGCTCTTCCGTCACGGCGGGGGAGAGACCCTCGAAAGGCTCGTCCAGCAGCAGCAGGCGGGTGTCGCCGGACAGGGCGCGGGCGACGGCGACCATCTGCTGCTCGCCGCCGGAGAGGGCGTCGGCCGGCGTCCGCCAGCGCTGCTTCAGGCGCGGGAAGACCTCCAGCACCTTCTCCTCCGGCCAGTGGTCGCCCTCGCCGGTCAGGCGCTTGAGGCGGCCCAGCGTCAGGTTCTCCGCCACCGACATGCCGGCGAAGAGGCCGCGGCCCTGGGGCACGAAGCTGACGCCGAGGCGGGCGATGCGGTCCGCCCCCAGCCCGGCGATCTCGCGCCCGGCCAGCTTCATGCTGCCGCTGGCGGGGCGGGTGATGCCGATGATCGACTTCAGCAGCGTCGACTTGCCGGCGCCGTTGCGCCCCAGCAGCGCCAGGATCTCGTTGCGGTGCAGGCCGAAGGAGACGCCCTGCAGGATGTGGCTCTTGCCGTAGAAGGTGTTGATGCCTTCCACCTCCAGCAGCGGCTCGGCGATGGCGGCCGAGGGGCGCGGCCGGGCGGCGATGGCCGCGGTGCCGGAACCGAGATAGACCGCCTGCACCCGCGGATCGGTGCGGGCGTCCTCGACGCTGCCATCGACCAGCACCTCGCCGTCATTCATCACGGTGACGCGGTCGGCCAGGGCGAAGACGCGGTCGATGTCGTGCTCCACCAGCAGCACGGGGATGTCGGTGGAGACGCGCTTGATCAGCTCTCCGACGCGCGCACGTTCCGCCGTGGCGAGACCCGCGAGAGGCTCGTCCAGAAGAAGAATCCGCGGGCGGGTGGCGACGGCGACCGCCATGTCGACCAGGCGCTGGCCGCCATAGGAGAGCGCGCCGGCCTCGGCACGCTCGATGCCGGCCAGGCCCATCCAGCCCAGCAGCACGCGCGTATCCTCCGCCATGTCGTCATAATCGGCGGCGTTGCGCCACAGGCCGAAGCGCTTCGGGTGCCGCGCCTGGATGGCGAGGCGCAGGTTCTCGGCGATCGACAGGCCAGGGAAGAGGTTGGTGATCTGGAAGGAACGGCCGATGCCCGCCCGGGTGATCGCCTGCGGGCTGAGGCCGGTGGCGTCGCGCCCGTCCAGCATGACCTTGCCTGAATCCGGCGGGAACATGCCGGAGAGCAGGTTGAAGGCGCTGGTCTTGCCGGCGCCGTTCGGGCCGATCAGCGCATGCAGCTGGCGGTCGCCGACCGCGAAGCTGACCCCCTTCACCGCCTGGATCCTGCCGAAGGCCTTCTTGAGATCCTGCGCCGCCAGCACCGGGCCGTTCGCCGTGCCCGGCCGGATGAAGCGCGGCGGCACGGGTTCGGGGGTTGCCGTGCGGCGGGCCGACATGGCCGCGTCTTCCACGGTCTTCTTCAGGAAGGGCGCGACCAGCCGCTTGCCGACGCCGACCAGACCGTCCGGCGAGAAGACGATGAAGCCGACGAAGAGCAGGCCGAAGACCAGCAGCCAGTTCGCCGTGTAGATGGACAGGAATTCGCGGAACAGGATGTAGAAGAGCGCGCCGAGGGCCGGGCCCAGGAAGCTGCGCATGCCGCCGATCACGACCATGGCCAGCAGCTCGCCGGAGAAGGCGATGGCGATCGGCTCGGCCGAGGCGAAGCGGTGGTTATAGGCCGAGAGCATGCCGGCCAGCGCGGTGACCCCGGCCGAGAGCACGAAGGCCAGGATCTTGTAGTGGTTGGTGTCGTAGCCGACGAAACGGGCGCGCTGCTCGTTCTCGCGGATGGCGACCAGCACGGTGCCGGCCGGCGCGTGGTGGAAGCGCCAGAGGCCCAGCACCACCAGCATGGCGATGACCGCGACCACGGCATAGTAGCTGCCGGCGTCCTCGAGGAAGGCATAGCGGGTGATGCCGCCGAAGCCGTCCTCGCCGCCGGTCAGCGCGGTCCAGCGGAAGGCCGTGGTGAACAGCATCGCGGTGAGCGCCAGCGTCAGCAGCGAGAAATAGACGCCGGAGCGGCGCAGGATCAGCAGGCCGGCCAGCGTGGCCAGCGCCAGCACCAGCCCCATGCCGAGGATCACCGGCAGGATCATGTCGCCGGGGAAGAAATGGCGCTGCAGGATGCCGGCGGCATAGGCGCCGATGCCGAACCAGGCACCATGGCCGAAGGAGACCAGGCCGGTATGCCCGACCAGGATGTTCAGCCCCATCACGGCGATGGCGAAGACGACGACATCGGTCGCCGACTTCATGGTCAGGCCGAGGACGGGCAGCAGCAGCGGCAGGGCGATCAGGGCCGCGGCGGCGATCGCCAGCGGGCGGAGGTCACGGAGCATGGATGGGGCGCCTCACTCGAACTTCGCGATGCGTTCGCCGAAGAGCCCGCGCGGGCGCAGCAGCAGGACCAGCAGCATGAGGAGATAGACCGAGGCCTCGGTTGCCGGCGGCCAGGCATAGGCCGCGATGCCGCGCACCACGCCGACGATCAGCGCGGCGACGACCACGCCCCAGAAGGAGCCGAGCCCGCCGATGACGACGACGACGAAGGCGAAGGTCAGGATCTCGGCGCCCATCGCCGGATGCACGCCGATCACCGGCGCCAGCATGACGCCGGCCAGCGCGGCGAGGCCCACTGCGATCATCACCACCGCGGACATGTAGGGCTTCAGCGAGATGCCGAGCGCGCCGACCATGTCCGGGTTCTGCACGCCGGCGCGCACCACGCGGCCGAAATGCGTCCGCTGCAGCAGCAGCCAGAGCCCGGCGACACAGAGCGCCGCGACCAGCAGGATCAGCAGGCGATAGCGCGAGTAGATGAACTCGCCGATGAAGACCTGGCCGCGCAGCTCGGGCGGGATCGAGAAGGGCAGCGGCGGCGCGCCGAAGATCATGCGCAGGCTCTGCTCGGCGACCATGGCCAGGCCGAAGGTCAGCAGCAGCGACAGGATCGGGTCGGCGCGGTAGAAGCGGCGCAGCAGGAAGCGCTCGATCACCAGGCCGAGCAGGCCGACCAGCACGGGCGCGGCCACGAAGGCGCCGCCGAAGCCGATATGCGGGGCCAGCGCGACGGTCAGATAGGCGCCGATGGCATAGAAGGCGCCATGCGCCAGGTTGACGATGCCGCCCAGGCTGAAGATCAGCGACAGGCCGAGGGCGATCAGCAGGTAATAGGCGCCGATCAGCAGGCCGTTCAGCACCTGCTCGAGAAGGAAGACGATTTCCAAGGCGGGGCTCCTGCGCCGGGAAGGGCGCCGGCAGCGCGGATCTGCGCGCCGGCGCGGGCTGTCAGGTCGGGAAGGTGCAGCTGGCCTCTTCCGGGGTGGAGGCGATGGCCTCCAGGCTCTCCTCCGGCCCGGGCAGCGGCGCCGAGGAGGTGAAGAGGTCGTAGCGATCCTTCTGCTCGGCCGGCGGCAGGGCGGTGATCGCGTACATCTCGGTCATGATCTGGTGGTCACGGGCGCGGAAATAGGCCTCGCGCGACTTCTGCACGTCGAACTTGGCGCCGCTCTCCAGGTATTCGACGATGCGCGGGCCGTCGGTGCCCTTGGTCTCGGCCATGGCGCGGGCCAGGATCTTGACGGCGTTGTAGTCGCCCCAGGCCTGGTTCTCCGGCGGCCGGCCGAAGCGGCCGCGGAAATCGGCGGTGAACTTCTTCGCCGAGGGGTTGTCCAGGCGGTGGTGCCACATGGTCGGCCAGGTGCCGAGGAAGTTGCCCTGCCCGGCGCCCCAGGCCAGCGCCGTGTCGAAGCCGAAGCCGGCGACCGGGAAGCGCAGGCCGAATTCCGAATACTGCTTCAGGAAGTTGGTGATCTGCGCGCCGGCCAGGTTGGCGACGATCACGTCCGGCCGCGCCTGGCGCAGCTTCAGCAGGAACGGGGAGAAATCCGTCAGCTCGGTCGGGATCAGGTCCTCGTTGGTGACATTGCCGCCATTCTCGCCGATGAACTTCTTGGCGACGCGCAGCAGGTCATGGCCGAAGGCATAATCGGCGGTCAGGGCATAGATCTTCTTGCCCTTGATCAGACCCTGCTGGACCAGGGCGCGGCCCACCGCCTTCACATACATCGAGTTCTGGCCCTCGATGTGGAACATGAACTTGCGGCAGTCGGTGCTGCGCAGCGCGTCCGAATTGGCGCCGGTGTTGATGAACAGCGCGCGCTCGCGCTGCACCACCTGGCCTATCGCCAGCGCCGAGGCGGAATTGATCTCGCCGACGATGCAGGAGACCTTGTCGCGCTGGATGTAGCGCTCGGCCTTGGCGCTCGCCGTCTGCGGGTTGACGCTGTCCTCGAACAGCATCTCCAGCTTGCGGCCGTTGATGCCGCCGGCCGCGTTGATCTCGTCCGAGGCCAGCTGCGCGGCCTGCACGGCGAACTCGCCCAGCGGGCCAAGAAAGCCGGTGCGCGGCGTCAGGTGGCCGATGCGGATCACATCGGACTGCGCGTAGGAAATGGCAGGGGCGGCCAGCAGCGCGGCAGCGCTGAGCATCGCCCCCCGCCGCGTGATGCGGGGAAGCTCGGTCATCCTCGGGGTCCTCTCCTCGTACGGGCAGCGGGTTTCTTCGGGTCCGCTTGCCGATCGCCGCGATCACCATGAAAAATGTGATCTGTGATCACGGTCAGGCTTGCCTATCCGCGCCGGATTGTCCAGAGGGAATGCGTGACCCTCGCCATCGCCACCCTGCCGCTGCTGGAACGCCGCACCCTGGCGGAATCGGCCTATGCCCATCTGCGCGACCTGCTGGCCTCCGGCCGCGTCGCGCCGGGGGAGAAGCTTTCTCTCAGAGACCTGTCGGAGGCTCTCGGAGTTTCCGTCATGCCGGTGCGGGAGGCGGTCAGCCGGCTGACCGCCGATGGCGCGCTGGAGGTGGCGCCGAACCGCGCCGTGCGGGTTCCGGTGATGAACTGCCGCCAGTTCCGCGAGCTGGCCGATGTGCGCGCCGGGATCGAGGGCTGGGCCGCCAGCCTGGCCGCCACCACGCGCAGCGCGGCGCAGCTGGAAGACATCGCCGCCGCCGAGGCCGCGCTGCGCGCCGCGCCGGGGGCGTCCGATCTCGGCCATGCGGTGCAGCTGAACCGCGACTTCCATTTCGCCATCTATGGCGCGGCGGGGCTGCCGATTCTGGTCGACGTGATCGGCGGGCTCTGGCTGAAGGCCGGGCCGGTGATCAACCTGGACCTGCGGCATTCGCGCGACCGGCTGACGACGGGGCATGCGCTGCGCTGCCATGCCGCGGCGCTGGCCGCCATCCGGCTCGGCGATGCCGAGGCCGCGCGCGCCGCCATCGCCGAGGACATCACCCGCGCCGCCGACTTCATCATCGACAAGGGCGGGCTGCCGGCGGGCTAGGGTTCTTTCGTTTGCTGCATGGGGAGGAAAAGAAAAATGGACATGGGTCTGCAGGGCGCGCGGGTGCTGGTCACCGCCGGCGCCAATGGCATCGGCCGCGCGGTGGTGGAGGGCTTCCTGGCCGAGGGCGCGCGGGTCTTCACCTGCGACGTCGACGCGGCCGGGCTGGCGACGCTGCCGCCCGGGGTCGGGCATTGCCGCGCCGATGTCGCCGACCGCACCCAGGTGGCGGCGCTGTTCGAGGCGGCGCTGGAGGAGCTCGGCGGGCTCGACGTGCTGGTGAACAATGCCGGCATCGCCGGCCCCACCGGGCGGCTGGAGGAGATCAACCCGGAGGACTGGGACCGCTGCCTCGAGGTCTGCCTGTCCAGCCAGTTCAACTGCACGCGGCTGGCCATCCCGCATCTGCGGCGCTCGGCCAATGCCAGCATCGTCAACCTGTCCTCGGCCGCCGGCAAACATGGCTTCGGGCTGCGCAGCCCCTATGCGGCGGCGAAATGGGGGGTGATCGGGCTGACCAAGTCGCTGGCCATCGAGCTCGGCGATGACGGCATCCGGGTCAATGCCATCCTGCCCGGCCTGGTCGCCGGCGACCGCCAGCGCCGCGTGCTGGAGGCCAAGGCGCAGCAGCGCGGCATCGGCTTCGCCGAGATGGAGCGCCAGGCCTTCTCCTTCACCTCGATCAAGGAATACGTCACGCCGCAGCAGCTGGCCGACCAGATTCTCTTCCTGTGCTCGCCGCGCGGGCGGACCATCTCGGGCCAGGCGATCAGCGTGGATGGCGATACGCGGATGCTGTCCTGACGGGTCACAGCCCGTCGCAGGGGGTGGCGCGGCTCGTGCGTTCCAGCGGTGCCGTCTCCGGCCCCTCGGGCAGGTTGCGCGCGTAGAGGCTGGCGATGGTGCCGCAGGCGGCGGTGGCGGCGTCGTCCATCTGGTCGATGACCTCGCCATCGCCCCAGCCGAAGGCGGGCCGCCCGGCGCAGAAGGCGCGGTCGGAGGCGATCCGGCAGCGGCGGAAGGCATTGCCGGCGCGGGCGAAGCGCGCGCCGAGCAGCGGCGAGGTCTGCATCCGTGCCGCCACCGCGCAAGGCATGCCGGCGCGGTAGGTGAAGCTCAGCCGGGTGGCGGCGCCGTCGGCGGCCTCGGCCGTCGCGGTCCAGAGCGAGACGCCGTCGGTCGCCAGGGTGAAGCCGGCCCCGGGCAGGCGGGCGCGGATGTCGTCGGCGGTGACGCAGGCGAAGGCGGGAAGATTGCCGAAGCTGAGCTCGGATTCGCGCCAGGCCATCGGCTTGTCGCGGCCGCTGCAATGCGCGATGTCGTCGCGGCGATAGGCCACCGCCGGCGCGCCGATCACGGATGGCGGGTTGATGGTGAAGCCCGGGATGGTCCGGCCCTGCATCCCGCCCGGCATCGCCACATACCAGGCGCTGGCCGGCGTCAGCGCCAGCTGCCACTGCGAGCGCGCGTCATAGGGGTTGCGGCAGTCCTGCCCCGGCGCCACGCGCTGCACCGGGGTGCCGGACAGGTCCAGCGCCAGCCGCTGGCCGACCGCCTGCGGGTCGTCCAGCCCGTCGCGCAGCAGCCCGGCCAGCTGGGTCAGGAACCAGGCCTTGCGCGCCGCCGGCGCCAGGCTGGCGGGGTCCTCCGTGGCGGGGTCTTCCGCCCGGGCGCCGAGCGAGACCAGGCAGAAACCGGCGAGCAGCAGGCGGCGGAGCGGCATGGGCCAGGGAATCCTCGCGGCGGGACAGAGGCCTTCCTGGTGGCATGAAGCGCGGCCGGCGTCGCCGGGCGGCTAGGTCACGTCCTGCGGAAGATCCGCCAGCTCGCCGATGGTGATCGGCTTGTAGGGCGCGCGCGGGCGCAGCGCCCCGGCCTCGGCGATGGGAATGCCGCGGGTCTCGGCGATCAGCGCGGCCACGGTGGTGCCGCAGAAGCGGCCCTGGCAGGGGCCCATGCCGGCGCGCAGATAGGCCTTGGCCTGGTTCGGGCCGGTCGCCCCCATCCGGGCGGCCTGGCGCACCGCGCCGGCGGTGACCTCCTCGCAGCGGCAGACCAGGGTGGCGTCGTCGGGCGGCGCCAGTACCGCGTTGGAGGGGCGATAGAGCCGGTCGAGGAAGGGCCGCAGGGCGAGCGCCGCCCTCAGCTCGGCCCGTGGCTGGGCCGCGCGGGCGTCGCGCGCCGCGGTGTCGATCCGCCCCAGGCGATGCGCCGCGTCCAGCGCGGCCAGCGCGCCCGAGGCCATCGCCGCCTGCCAGCCGCCGATGCCGCCGCCATCGCCGGCGACCGCCACGAAGCCGTCGCTGCTGGCGCCCCAGGCGTCCAGCACCGGGCGCCAGCAGCGCTGCGCCGCGTCCCATTCATGCTCGAGCCCCATGGCGCGGGAGATGTGCGTGCCGGGGATGACGCCCTCGTGCAGCAGCAGCGTGTCGGCATCGACGGCGCCGCCATCCTGCCAGTGGACGCGCTGCACGCGGCCCTCGCCCTCGGCGCGCAGCTGCTGCACGTCGCGGAGGATGCGCATGCCGGAGGCGCGGGCTTCCAGCATCAGCGCCGCCCCCTTGGCCAGCGCGGCGCGCCCGGCCCAGAGCCCGCCGCGCGACAGGGCGGCGCGCAGCGAGCCCGGCCGCGTGGTCTCCAGCAGCGCCACGGGCGGCGCCCCGGCGCGCGCCAGCTGCACCGCCAGCAGCCAGAGCAGCGGGCCCTGGCCGGCCAGCACGGTGCGGCCGCGCGGCACGGCGCCGGCCTGCTTCAGCAGGATCTGCGCCGCGCCCGCGCCCATGACGCCGGGCAGGGTCCAGCCGGGGATCGGCACCGGCCGTTCCTGCGCGCCGGTGGCCAGCAGCAGGCGGCGGGCGGTGATCTCGCCCGGACCGGCGGGCGCCTTGACCGAGAGCAGGCCGGTCCCGGTATCGGCGTGCCAGAGCGTGGTCTCCGGCCGGTAGTCGACATTCGGCATGGCGCGGAAGCGGCGCACCAGGGCCGCGCCCGCCTCGGCATACTCGCCGCGCAGCGCCGGGTCGCCGGCGGCGCGCTCGACATTCCGGAAAATCTGGCCGCCGGGGGCGGGCTGCTCGTCGAGGACGATGACGGCGAGGCCGAGGCCGGCGGCCTGCAGCGCCGCGCTCATCCCCGCCGGGCCGGCGCCGATGATCGCCAGGTCGAAGGGCAGGGCGCTCATGCCAGGTCGTCCGCTTGGGCCAGGCGGGCGCCGTCCTGCCGGGCGATGCGCATGCCGGGGCGGATGGCGACCATGCAGGCCTGGCGGTTGGCCACGCCGTCGATCACCGCCAGGCAGTCGAAGCAGACGCCCATCATGCAGAAGGGCAGCCTTGGCGCGCCGCTCACCGGGGTGGTGCGGCTGGCGGGCAGGCCGGCCAGCAGCAGGGCGGCGGCGGCAGTGGCGCCCTCGGGGACGGCGATGGCGCGGCCCTCGACCAGGACTTCCACGGTGGGGGCGCCGGCAGGGCGCGCGTCAGGCCGCGTGGCGAACATCGAAGCGTCCCGCAGAGAAGAGGTCGAGGGCAGGGTCCAGCGCGCCGGCGGCGATCATCGGCGCCAGGCGGTTGGCATGGGTGCCGGCCAGCGTCACGCCGGAATGGCAATTGGCGGTGAAGGCGCCGGGGAAGCGCGCCGACTGGTCGTAGATCGGCAGGCCGTCGGGCGCCATCACCCGCAGCGCCGACCAGGCGCGCACCAGGTTCAGATCGGCGATCCAGGGGAAGCACTGCACCGCGCGCTGCGCCATGCGGCGCATCACCTCGGGCTGCTGGCTGACATCGAAGCCGGCATCCTCCTTGCTGTCGCCGATCAGCAGGCTGCCCTCCTCGGTCTGGCGCAGGCTGACGGTGGGCATCGGCAGGAGATGGCGGGCACGCTCGGTGACCAGGATCTGGCCGCGCTCCGGCCGCACCGGCGCCGAGAGCCCGAAGCGCGGGGCCAGTTCGGCATTGCCGAGGCCGGCGGTCAGCACGATGCGTGGCGCCTCGGCGACATAGTCGCCGGCCTCGACGCGGAAGTCGTTCGGCGCGGCGCGGCTGCCGGTCAGACGGCTGTTCGGGCGGTAGGTGCCGCCGAGATCGGTGAAGCCGCGATGCAGCGCCCGCAATAGATAGAGTGGGCTGGCATGGCCGTCATAGGGCGTCCAGCTCAGCCCGACCACCTTCGGGCCCAGGCCGGGCAGCATGTCGCGCGCCTCCGCGCCGCGGACCATGCGGTAGTCCAGGCCGAAATTCCCGGCCTCCCGCTGCAGCTGCGCCATATGGGACGAGCGCGCCTCGAACTCCGCCTCCGACAGGCAGAGGCTGACGCCGCCGGGCTGCTGCAGCCCGGTGCCGATCCCCGTCCGCGCCAGCAGATCGGCGGCCAGCGACGGCCATTCCTCGGCCGAGCCGCGGGTCCAGCGCTGGTAATGCGGCGCGCCCAGCCCCTTGGACTGCACCCAGACCAGGCCGAAATTGCCGCGGCTGGCGCGGAAGGCGATGTCGCCCTCGTCCAGCAGCAGGCAGTTCAGGCCGAGCCGCTGCAGGCCGTAGCCGATGGCGGCGCCCACCAGGCCACCGCCGATCAGGAGGGCGTCGAAGCGTTCGGGGGTCATGCGCGGCTCTCTCCGGTCAGCGGCCGGTCGATCGGGTGGAAGCGGCCCAGCGCCACCAGCCCCCGCGCGGTCGCCGCGGCCCGCACCACGGAGACAGGGGAAGCCAGCGGATCGGTCATCGGTCGATAGAGGCGAAGCGGCGCCGGGGCAACGGCGTCCCGCTCCCGGCCCGGCGGCGGCCCCGACCGGCGCCTCGCCCGGAGAACCGCGCCGGAAGGGCTTTTGCTGGGCGAGAAACCTGATATTCAGGCGACAGGCCAGGGGATGGACCAAAAGACCGTGAGCGTGGAAACCGGCGTGGGCGGCGACGACATCGCCAGGCTGTCGCAGCGCGGCTTTCCCACCATCCTGCCGCCCGACACCGCCATCGCCGCCCATATCTGCCGCCAGCTCGGCCAGCATGCCCGGCTGCGCCCGGCCGAGCAGGAGGCGCTGTCGCTGCAGCAGCGGCAATTGCTGCTGACCCATGCGCGGCGGCACTCGGCCTTCTGGCGGGAACGGCTGCCGGAGATCGACCTGCCGCGGCAGCCGGCGCAATGGCAGGCGGTGCCGGTGCTGCGCCGCCCCGCGCTGCAGGCGGCGGGCGAGGCCATCCGCGCCTATGACCCGGCCCGGATGCCGCTCGACATCGGCAAGGCGCATACATCCGGCTCCACCGGCCTGCCGGTCACGGTCGAGCGGCTGAACCCGGTCTACCGGCCGATCTACCGGGCGGTGTCGGCGCTGGAGAAGCGCTGGCACGGCATCGATCCGCGCTCCACCCGCGCGGTGATCCGCGACCTGCCGGAGGGTGAGCACCGGCAGACCGGCCTCGGCCTGGAGACCGGGAGGGTGCTGGTGCGCAGCCCGATGAAGCATGCGCCGGAGGCGCTGCTGGCCTGGCTGCGCGAGGTGGCGCCGGACTCCCTGATCACCCTGCCCAGCGTGGCCGCGCGCCTGGCCCGGCTGGCGATCGCCGAGGGCGGCGGGCCGCGCATCGGCAAGGTGCTGACGGTGGGCGAGGCGGTGCCGCCCGAGACCCGCCAGCTCTGTGCCGAGGCCTTCGGCGCCCGGCTGATCGACCGCTATTCCTGCGAGGAATTCGGCTGGGTGGCGCTGCAATGCCCGAAGCACGACCACCTGCACCTGCTCTCCTCGCTGGTGCATCTGGAGATCGTCGACGGCCAGGGGCGGCCCTGCGCCGTCGGGCAGCCGGGCGAGGTGCTGCTGACCGGGCTGCAGTCCTATGCCGCGCCGCTGATCCGCTATGCCATCGGCGATGTGGCCGAATGGGGGGCGCCCTGCGACTGCGGCATCACCCTGCCGGTGATCCGCCGCATCCTGGGCCGGCGGCGCAACTTCCTGCGCCTGCCGGATGGCAGCGAGCGGCTGGCGCGGCTGGCGGGCCCCCATTGGCACGCCTTCCCAATGGTGCAGGAATTCCGCCTGGTGCAGTACGGCGACGGCGTCATCGAGGCCTTCCTGCGCTGCGCCACGCCGCTGCAGGCGGTGGAGCGGGCGGGCATCACCGACCTGCTGCAGACGGTGCTGGGCCACCCCTTCGACATTCACATCATCGAGACCGACCAAATCGACTGGGGCGGGCGGCCGAAGCGCGAGGATTTCGTGCGGGTCGACAGGCCATGGCCGGGGCGAAGCGCCGCCTAGAGGCGTTGAGCGCCCGTATCCGAAGTGCAGTGCAGAAGGATCTTTCCGCGCTGCAATAAAATATCGGAAAAGCTTCTTTGTTTTGAAAAAATTACGCAAAACGCCGGGGCGATGAAAATAGCCCGGGCGCTGCCGACTCCCGGCGCTGCGTCCTCCCTGAGTTAAGGCCGCCATTTATTAACGGCTTATGGATCGCTGGATGAAGTTGAAGGGCTTTGGAAGCGATTCTCACGATTGCGGCACCGTTACGCCCTGTGTAGTTTCGCCGACGGCCAGCACGGCGCGAGGGGATTTGGGAAATGGGTGCTATCGGTGGCGCAACGCCCGGTAACGATGAGATCCTTGGCGGGGAGGGCAATGACGTAATCAGCGGCTCCCTCGGCAACGATGTCATCAGTGGCGCGGAGGGCTACGACACGGTTGTCTATGACAGCACGAACGTCTCCGGCCTCGCCGCCCTCGTCACCGAGCTCAGCCTGACGATCAACGACGCCCACATCGTGACGCAGGGCGTGACCGTCGAGAAGCTGGGGGCGGGGAACACCCCGCTCGGCACCGACCAGCTCGTCGACATCGAGGCGATTTCGGCCTCGGGCGTCCAGCACGACCTCAAGGTGGAGATGGGGAGCGTGCCGGCCGGCGTGACGCTCTCCACCACGATCGAGCTCGGCGCAACCAGCGGCTATACCGAGGTCGTGTACTCGGTTACCGATGCCGGGATCCCGGTGGATTACAAGAGCCTCGCCGTCTACGGCGTGACCAATGTCGCCGGCACCAGCGTCAATGACACCATCATCGGCGACGCCGGGGCCAATACCCTGCAGGGCAATGCCGGTGACGACGTGCTGTCCGGCGGCGCTGGCGACGACCGGCTGGAGGGCGGCGACGGCAACGACGTGCTGGACGGCGGCAATGGCAACGACACCCTGGACGGTGGCCTCGGCGACGACACCCTCTACGGTGGCCTCGGCGACGACACGTTGCGGGGCGGCGTCGGCAACGACGTGATGTCGGGTGGCCTCGGCAACGACACCTTCCGCGGCCAGATGGGCGGCAACGACACCATCGTCGGCGGCACCATGGCCGGCTTCCTCGATGTCGCTTCCGGCTACGACACCATCGACTACGGCACCGATGGCTCCGGCGACTATACGACCGACGATTTCATTTCCCTCGGCTTCAACAACCAGTCGGGCGTCGCTGTCCTGCAGATCGCGAAGGGCGAGAACCAGGGCGTCGATACCGCGATCGGGATCGAGAAGGTCATTGCCACCGATAACGGCAATGACGTCATCGACGGTCGCACGCTGGATCTGCTGACCGACCTGAGCAGCGTCCCGGTCGGCGCCAGCATGGAGGTCGACCTCGGCTCCGGCACGGTCGCGATCAGCTTCACGAACTTCAACTATGCCGAGCAGTACACCAGCGGCGTGCTGAGGCTGGACGTCGAGAATTTCGAGGCCGTCGAAGGCACGGCCAGGGGCGACACCATCATCGGCGGCAGCAGCGCGGCCGACCTGACGCTGAACGGCAATGGCGGCGACGACGTCCTGCAGGGCGGCCTGGGCAACGACCTCATCGATGGCGGCGCCGGCGATGACGAGCTGCGGGGCGGCCAGGGCAACGACACCTTCACGGGCGGCAGCGGCACCGACACGCTGACCTATAGCGGCGTTACCGGCCCGATCTCGGCCGGCCTGGGCGTCGTCTCCGGCGGCACCACCCTGCAGGTCGAGAAGCAGGACGGCAGCATCGACAACGCCACCGGCGTCGAGACGATCATCGGCACCAACGACGCCCATGACGTCATCAACGGTGCCACGCTCGACGTGCTGAGCGGCGCCGAGGCCAGCCTGAACGTCGACCTGGGCGCCAATTCGGTGGAAGTCCGGTTCGGCAACACCAACTACCCCACCCTGTCCTACACCGTCAGCAGCTTCGAGAATGTCGAGGGCTCGGCGCTGGACGACGTGATCAGCGGCGGCACCGCTTCGGCCAGCCTGACGCTGAACGGCAATGACGGCGATGACACCATCACCGGTGGTGCCAACGACGACAGCATCGACGGCGGCGCCGGCAACGACACGCTGTTCGGTGGTGCCGGCAACGACGTGATCAGCGGCGGTGCCGGCAACGATACGCTGAGCTACGCGAATCTTGGTGCGGGCGCCTCTGTCCTTGTCACGCTGGAGGCCGATACCGGCACGGTGCGCAAGTACGATCAGAACGTGCTCCAGAGCACCGACACCATCGCCGATATCGAGACGGTCATCGGGACCGACGGCAACGATCTCGTCAGTGTGATCGCCGGTTCGCACAAGATCGACGCCGGCGCCGGGAACGACATCCTGGACTACATCAGCGGCGCTACCGGCACCGAAGGTGTCTCCGTCGGCCTGACCGACGTCACCTCCGGCGTCGTTACGCTGACCGTCGAGAAGCCGGGCAGTGAATCCGACACGGTGACCGGCTTCGAGACGATCAACGGCAGCACGGGAACCGGCGACGTCATCGACGGCTCCACGCTCGACACGCTGAGCGGCGCCAATGCCAGCCTGAATGTCGATCTCGGCTCCGGCACGGTCGAGGTCCTCTTCGGCACCTCCGGCTATGGCGGCCTCTCGACCAGCAGCGTGACCTATTCCGTCACCCGCTTCGAGAAGGTCGAGGGCTCGTCGCTGGGCGATACCATCACCGGCGGCACCGCCTCGGCCAGCCTGACGCTGAACGGCAATGACGGCGACGACACCATCACCGGCGGCCAGGCCAGCGACATCATCGATGGCGGTGCCGGCAACGACATGCTGCTCGCCAGCCTCGGTGACGACACGATCAGCGGCGGCAGCGGCAACGACACGCTGAGCTACGCGAATCTTGGCGCGAACAGCTTCATCAGTGCCTCGCTGGGTGGCACCGCCGACACGGTGATGAAGTTCGTGGGTCTGCCCCCGAACGTCAGCACCGATACCATTGCCGATGTCGAGACGATCATCGGCACCGACGGCAACGACCTCTTCAAGGTGACCGCCGGCTCCTACACGCTCGAGGCCGGGGCGGGCGACGACATCCTGAGCTACACCAGCGCCGCCACCGGCAGCGGGGGCGTCTCGCTCGGCCTGGACAACGTCACCTCGGGCGTTGTCACGATGACCGTCGAGAAGTCGGGCAATGATGCCGACAAGGTGAACGGCTTCGAGACGATCCAGGGCAGCATGGGGACCGGCGACGTCATCGACGGCGCCACGCTGGACACGCTGACCGGCGCCGATGCCAGCCTGAACGTCGATCTCGGCACCGGCACGATGCAGGTCCTCTTCGGCACCTCCGGCTATGGCGGCCTCTCGACCAGCAGCGTGAGCTACACGGTCCACGGCTTCGAGGAGGTCAAGGGCTCGAACCTGGCCGACACCATCACCGGCGGGATCAGCACGGACGACCTGACGCTGCTGGGCAATGGCGGCGACGACATCCTGACCGGCGGCGAGGGCAGCGACCTCATCGACGGCGGCAGCGGCAACGACACGATCTATGCCAGCCTCGGCGATGACACGATCAGCGGCGGCAGCGGCAACGACACGCTGAGCTACGCCAGCCTCAACAATGTCGATGACGACTTCCACCTCCACATCGACCTGATCAGCGGCACCGTGCGCAAGCATGGCGACGATGTGAGCGACTACGACAGCATCGATGGTATCGAGAAGATCATCGCGACCGACGGTGACGACCGGATCATCATGGGGAACGGCGCCATCGAGATCGATGGTGGCGAAGGCGTCGACCGCGTCGACTACAGCTCGGCCACCGAGGCGCAGAGCGGGCTGACGATCTCGCTTGACAGCAATATCCCGAGCGACGGCATCGCCGCCGGCCACAAGCTGACCAACATCGAGAACGTCATCGCCGGCGCGGGCGACGACTGGGTGATCGGCGACGTCAGCAACGCTGGCTGGGACGACGGCGTCGACAACAAGCTGGAGGGTCGTGACGGCGACGACATCCTCGATGGCGGCTACGGCGACGACGTGCTGGTCGGCGGCGCCGGCAACGACGTGCTGCTGGGCGGCGCTGGCCGTGACACCGCGGACTTCGGGGATCTCGACGTCGGGGTCGAGGTGCGCCTCGACAAGGGCTATGCCGAGACCCGGGTGACCGGTGACGCCACGGCCGAGCGCGACGAGCTAGTCTCGATCGAGAACGTCAACGGCACCGAGTACGACGACCTCATCATCGGCGACGCGCAGGACAACGAGCTGTACGGCGACGACGGCGACGACAAGATCGAGGGCGGCGCCGGCGCCGACTTCATCGACGGCGGCGAGGGCATCGATACCGCTTCTTACGCCAATGCCACCAGCGGTGTGACCGCGTCGCTGGCGGAAGTCTTCACCGTCTTCTCCCCGCGTCCGTCGATCAACACCGGCGACGCGGCCGGCGACATCTACGTCAGCATCGAGAACCTCGAAGGCTCGAAGTTCGCCGACGCGCTCTACGGCAACTCGGAGAGCAACCACCTCTACGGCCTGGCCGGGAAGGACGCGCTCTACGGCAATGCCGGCGACGACGTGCTGGAAGGCGGCCTGGATGCCGATGCGCTGAACGGCGGCGACGGCCTCGACATCGCCAGCTACGAGAACGCTGCCTCGGCCGTGGAAGCCTCGCTGGTGGCGCGCAAGAACGCGCCGACCACGATCACCACGAACAACGAGGCCTCGGGCGACACCTATGTGTCGATCGAGGGCCTGCGTGGCTCCGTCTACAACGACATCCTGACCGGCAACGACGGCGACAACGTCCTGCAGGGCCTGGCCGGCGACGACCGCATCAATGGCGGCGCGGGCAACGACTACATCGATGGCGGCGAGGGCAACGACACCCTCAACGGTGGCGATGGCAACGACCTGATCATCGGTGGCGCCGGCAATGACACCATTGACGGTGGCACCGGCGACGACGTGATCATCGGTGGTGCCGGCAATGACGCCATCGACGGCGGTGCCGGCGAGGATACGGTCATCTACCTCGACAGCAATGTCGCGATGAACGTCAACCTGCAGACCGGCGTCGCCACCGGTGTCGGCACGCGCGACACGCTGGTTCGTATCGAGAATGTCGTCGGCTCCTATGGCGACGACACCCTGATCGGCGACAGCGGCAACAACAAGCTGTTCGGTGCCGATGGCGACGACCTGATGATCGGCGGCGCCGGCATCGACTTCTTCGACGGTGGCGAGGGGTCCGATACGGTCTCCTATGCCTCCGATACCGCCGGCTTCCAGCTGGACCTGCAGAACCAGAACCTGGCGACCGGCGCGGCGCAGGGCGAGATGCTGACCAGCGTCGAGAACCTGATCGGCGGCTCGGGCAACGACACGCTGCTGGGCGACGGGGCCGACAACAAGCTGCAGGGCGGCGCGGGCGACGACATCCTCGACGGCCGGCTCGGCGTGAACATCCTGGAAGGCGGCGCCGGCAACGACCTGCTCTATGCCGGGCTCGGCCAGAACACGCTGAACGGTGGCGCGGGCAACGACACGGTCGATTACTCGCAGGCCAGTGCCGGTCGCACCATCGACCTGCAGAACGGCATCTCGAACGGCGACACGCTGGTGGCGATCGAGAATGTCAACGGCACCAACTTCGACGACACGATCATCGGTGACCGCTTCAACAACGTCCTTCGCGGTGGCGACGGCAACGATGTCCTGCACGGCAACAAGGGTGACGACACCCTGGATGGCGGCGCGGGCGACAACATCCTGAACGGCGGCACCGGCAACGATCTGGTCAGCTACGCGAACAGCGCGGCCACGCGGGTGACCTTCGTGACCACGGACTCGACCCTCCAGCGCTACGACTCGGCTCCCAACCTCATGGGCACCGACACGCTGATCTCGATCGAGCGGCTGGTCGGGACGAACAACCTGGCAGACGAGATCAACGCGAGCTACGAGACGACGCGCGCCCTCAAAGTCAATCTCACGACGGGCACGCTGGCGCTGACCGGCGCGGCGACTATGTCGGTGACCGGCTTCGAGAACGTCCATGGTGGTGCCCTGGCGGACGAGATCATCGGCAGCGCCGCCAACAACACCCTGCTCGGCGGTGGTGGCAACGATCAGATCAGCGGCCTGGACGGTAACGACTTCCTGCAGGGCCAGGACGGCAACGACGTCCTGCTTGGCGGCGCCGGCAACGACGTCCTGGACGGCGGCCTCGGCAACGACAGCCTGGACGGCGGCGACGGCAATGACATCCTGGCCGGCGGGGCCGGCGACGACGTGCTGTTCGGCGGCGGCGGCGACAACCTGCTCGATGGCGGCGAAGGTATCGACACCGTCGACTACAGCGCCTTCAAGTCGGGTCGCACCGTTGACCTGGCGCTTGGCTTCTCCAGCGGTGGCGGCGTCAACGACACGCTGACCAACATCGAGAACATCAATGCCGGCCGGCGCGACGACATCCTGATCGGCAACAGCGGCGCCAACCGCATCACCGCCGGCTCGGGCAACGACATCATCACCGGTGGCCTCGGCGCCGATGCGCTCTACGGCGAGAAGGGTGACGATATCTTCATCCTCAACTCGGCGGCGGAGTTCGCGGTCGGCGAGATCATCAGCGGCGGCAGCGACTACGACACCATCCGCTTCGCCACCACGACCGCGGAGACCCTGACGCTCACCAGCCTGGTCACCTCGGTCGAGGAGCTGCAGATCTCCGATGCCAACGGCCTGACCACCGGCACGCTGGCGATCAATGTCGATGCCCGCGGCCTGAGCGCCGGCTGGGGCATCAAGCTGGTCGGCAATGACGGTGCCAACGAGCTCTGGGGCAACAATGACGGCGTGAACACGCTGCTCGGCGGCGGCGGCAACGACATCCTGCATGGCGGCGACCTGGCCGACACGCTGAGCGGTGGCGCCGGCAACGACACCCTCTACGGCGGCGCGGGGAACGACATCCTGGCCGGCGGCGAGGGCGCCGACATCCTCGACGGCGGTGACGGTATCGACACGGCCGACTACAGCGGCAGCCAGCTGGCCGTCTCGGTCAACCTGCAGGATCTGGTGCAGGGTATCGGTGGTGCGGAGGGCGACCAGCTCATCAACATCGAGAACGTCATCGGCTCGACCGGCAACGACTTCATCCGCGGCAACTCGGTGGCCAACGTGCTGGTCGGCGGGCTGGGCGATGACGACCTGCAGGGCTTCGCCGGCGACGACATCCTCGAGGGTGGCGTCGGGGCCGATACCCTGACGGGTGGCGACGGCATCGACACCGCGACCTACCGCAACGCCGGTGCCGGCGTGACGGTGGATCTCAGCGTGGCGGTGCGCGAGACCTCCCTGCTGGTCAACACCGGTGAGGCGCGGGGCGACATCTTCTTCCAGGTGGAGAACCTGGAGGGTTCGTCCTACGCCGACATCCTGACCGGCGACTCGGGCTCCAACGTGCTGACGGGCGGGGCCGGCAACGACCAGCTGTTCGGCGGCGGCGGCAACGACCGTCTGGTCGGTGGCACGGGCAGCGACCAGCTGACCGGTGGCACCGGGGCCGATACCTTCGTCTTCACCAAGGGCTCGGGCGCCGACAGCATCCTGGACTTCTCGGCCGCCCAGAACGACAAGGTCGAGTGGACCGGCTTCGGCGCCAGCCTCGACAGCTACGCCGAGGTCTCCGCCCTGTTCCAGCAGAGCGGCGCCAATGTGGTGGTCAATGCCGGCAACGGCGACGTCCTGACCTTCGCGAACATCACCGTCGCGAACCTGACCGCCGATCACTTCCTCTTCGGCCCGGTCTGATACCCCGCACGGCCCTGCGGGGCCGTGACAGCGGGCCGGCGGATCCCCTGGATCCGCCGGCTTTTTTTATGCGCGCTCCCGGCGCATGCTCGACGCCCGCGTCCGGCTCCGGGAGGCCCTGCCCGCCATGCTGCTCCGCTGCGTCCTCTGCGCCACCGCGCATCCGCCTGAGCTTCGCTATGCCTGCGCCGCCTGTGGCGGGTTGCTGGAGGTGGTGGGCGAAAGCGGCCTGGCGCCGCCGCCCGGCGCGCTCGGCATGTGGCGCCAGGCCGACCGGCTCAGCATCGCCGACCCGGCCGCCATCGTCTCGATGGGCGAGGGGGAGACGCCGCTGCTGCGGGCCCGCCGGGTCGAGGCGCAGCTGCCCGGCTTCCAGGGGGAAATCTGGCTGAAGGACGAGACGCGCAATCCCTCCGGCTCCTTCAAGGACCGGCTGGTCAGCGCCGCCCTCTCCAAGGCGATCGAGCTCGGCGCGCGCGGGGTGGTCTGCGCCTCCTCGGGCAATGCCGGGGCCTCGGTCGCCGCCTATGCGGCGCGGGCCGGGATGCCAGCGCTGATCGTGGTGCCGGCGGCGACGCCGGACGGCAAGGTGACGCAGATCGCGGCGCATGGCGCGGTGCTGCTGAAGGTGCCGGGGCATTACAGCCGCGCCTACGACCTGGCCTTGGCGCTGGCGGAGCGCGAGGGCTTCGCCAACCTGACCACCACCTTCCTCAACCCCTATGGCGTCGATGCGCTGAAGCTGGTCGGCGCCGAGATCACCGCGCAGCTCGGCGGCCGCACCCCCAGCCATGTGCTGGTGCCGACCGGCAGCGGCCCGCTGGTCAAGGGCGTCGCCCAGGGCTTCGCCGCGGCGGAACGCCCGCCGCAGCTGGTCGCCGTGCAGGCCGAGGGCTGCGCCCCCATCGTCCGGGCCTTCGAGGCGGGGGCGGCGGCGGTCACCGCCTGGGGCATGCCGACGACCATCGCCTCCGGCATCAGCGACCCGCTGATCGGCTATGAGGGCGATGGCAGCTACACGCTGAAGCTGGTGCGCGACAGCGGCGGGCTGGCGGTCGCGGTGACCGACGGGCAGCTGCGCGACGCCATGGAGACCCTGGCGCAGCAGGAGGGGCTCTATGCCGAGCCGACCGGCGCCAGCCCCGTCGCGGCGCTGAAGAAGCTCTGGGCGGAGGGGCGGCTCGACGCCCGGGCGGTCGCCGTCTGCATGATCACCGGGCATGGCTTCAAGGATATGCGGGTCTGGCAGGCAATGCCGGCGCGCAGCCATCTGGTCGACGATCCGGACGACCTTGCGGCGGTGGCCCGGCTCTGTTCCTCTGCGATCGGGGAACAGGGCCGGGCGAGGGGCTGACGACGAATGCGGATCACCATCCTGGGCGGCGGCGTGATCGGCGTCGCCAGCGCCTATTGGCTGCAGCAGCAGGGCCATCAGGTGACGGTGCTGGAGCGGCGCGAGGGTGCCGGGCTGGAGACCAGCTGGGGCAATGGCGCGATCATCCATGTCAGCTCGGTGCAGCCCTGGGCGGCGCCGGGCGTGCCGATGAAGGTGCTGAAATGGCTGGGGCAGGAGGATGCGCCGATGCTGCTGCGCCCCTCTGCCCTGCCGCGGATGTGGCGCTGGGGCCTGGGCTTCCTGCTGGCCTCCGGCGCCGGGCGGCACAAGGCGGGGGCGCTGTCCAACCTGGAGCTGGCGCTGCTCTCGGCCCGCAGCATGGCCGAGATCCGCGACGCCACCGGCGTGCAGTACGACTATGCCGGGCAATGCGTGATGAAGACCTTCGCCGATGCGGCGACGCTGGAGGCGGCGGCGCTGGCGCATGAGCAGCTCGCCCCCTTCGGCCTGGTGACCGAGCGGCTGGACCGGGCGGCCTGCATCGCGCGCGAGCCGGTGCTGGGCAGCGTCGGTCCCGAGGCGCTGGCCGGCGGCCTCTATTTCCCGCAGGACGAGGTCGGCGACTGCAACAAGTTCAGCCAGGGCCTGGCCGCCTGGTGCGCGGCGCGCGGCGCCGATTTCCGCTTCGGCGTCACCGTGCGCGACCTGGTGCTGCGCGGCGGCCGGGTGGTCGGCGTCGAGACCGACCAGGGTACGGTCGAGGCGGATGCGGTGGTGGTGGCGCTCGGCAGCCACACCCCGGCGATGCTGAGGAAGCACGGGATCGACGTGCCGATCTATCCGGTGAAGGGCCTGTCGGTCACCGCGCCGCGCAGCGTCTGGCCGGAGGGGCCGCGCCACGCCATCCTGGATGATGCGCATAAATTCGCCCTCACCCCGCTGGGCGACCGCTACCGCATCGTCGGCTCGGCCGAGGTGGCGGATTACGACACCACGCCCTCGCCGGCGCGGATCGGCGCGCTGATGCGCAATGTCGGCAGGATGTTCCCGCAGCTGGCCCAGGCGCATGAGGCGCCGGGCGCGGTGCAATGGGCCGGGCTCAGGCCGATGGTGCCGGACGGGCGGCCGCGCATCGGCGCCACGCGCATCCCGGGCCTCTACCTGAACAGCGGGCATGGCCATACCGGCTGGACCATGGCGGCGGGCTCCGGCCGGCGCCTGGCCGAGGTTTTCGCGACGCGCGCCAATGCGCCGGCGGCGGTCGCCTGAGCCACCCTGGCCGGCTTCTTGCTGGCTCGATCAACGGGGTCTGGCGGCGCGCCGAGAACCATGCCTAGCTAAGGTGCATTCCAGGCATGCCCATCAGACATGCCGAGGCAAGCAGGGGGACTGACGGATGGACCAGAACGAGGACAAGGCCAGCCTGGAGCGGCGCGGCCTGTTCGGCATCGGCGCGGCCGGTGCCGCGCTGGGCGGGGCGGCCGCCCTTTTCGCGCCGCGCGGCGCCATGGCGCAGACGGTGACCCGCAGCAAGCTGCAGACCATCAAGGAGCGCGGCAAGCTGATCGTCGGCACCGGCAGCACCAACCCGCCCTGGCACTTCGAGGGCGCCGACGGCAAGCTGCAGGGCATGGATATCGACCTGGCCCGGCTGCTGGCCAAGTCGCTGTTCGACGACCCCAACAAGGTCGAGTTCGTGCTGCAGGGCTCGGATGCCCGCATCCCCTCGCTGATCACCGACAAGGTCGACATCGTCGTCCAGTGGATGACGGTGACGCCGGGCCGCGCGCAGCAGGTGGAATTCACCATCCCCTACTACCGCGAGGGCGTCAGCCTGATGCTGCTGGCGCGCGGCGGCAAGTATGCCAAGTTCGACGAGCTGAAGGCGGCCGGCGCCTCGGTCACCGTCGGCGGCATGCAGAACGTCTTCCTCGAGGAATGGGTGCGCAAGGCGCTGCCGCAGGCCAAGGTCGATGCCTTCGAGAGCCCGGATGCGGTGCTGCAGGCGCTGAACGCGCGGCGCATCGACGCCTATATGGCCGACCAGTCGGCGATGCGCTGGCTGATGCAGCAGGCGCCCGGCCGCTTCGTCGATGCCGGCTATGGCTGGATGCCCAATTCCTATGCATCCGCCGTCAAGCCTGGCGACCCGGTCTGGCTGAACTGGGTCAACACCGTCTACAAGGAGGCGATGATGGGCGTCGATTTCGACTATTTCGCCGCCTCCTACAAGAAGTGGTTCGGCATCGAGCTGCCGACGCCGAAGGTCGGCTTCCCGAGCGAATTCGCCTGATCCGAGCGTCGCGCGGCGGGGAGGTGTCTTCCCGCCGCGGTTCCGCCATCCCGAGCCCCGAGGCGGCATGATCGATTACCATTTCGACTGGAGCGTCATCGCCCGGAACATGGACCGGTTCCTGGCGGCGCTGGGGCTGGGGCTGGGCCTGGCCGTGGTCTCGCTGCTGATCGGCTGCGTGCTGGGGCTGGCCGTCGCCTATGCCCGGATCTCGCCGCGGAAATGGCTGTCCGGGCCGGCCTGGTTCTATGTCGAGCTGATCCGCTGCACGCCGCTGCTGCTGCTGATCTTCTTCATCTATTTCGGCCTGCCGGAATTCGGCATCTACTTCATGGACAAGACCCAGAGTTTCGTCCTCACCCTGTCCCTGTACGCCGCCGCCTATATGAGCGAGGTGTTCCGCTCCGGGCTGGCCTCGATCCCGAAGCAGTATGTCGAGGCGGCCAAGGCGATCGGCCTGCGGCCCTGGCAGCGGCAGCGCTATGTCGTGCTGCCGGTGATGTTCCGCATCACCCTGCCGGCGATCAGCAACAACCTGATCTCGCTGTTCAAGGACACCTCGCTGGCCGCCGCCATCGCGGTGCCCGAGCTGACCTTCCTGGCCCGCCAGGTCAATGCCAACACCTTCCGCGTCATGGAGGTCTGGCTGACCGCCAGCGCGCTCTACCTGACCACCGCCTATCTGCTCGCCACGCTGCTGCGGCTGCTCGAGCGCCGCTACGCCAGCATCCGCTGAAGGAGGGCAGGGCATGGACTTCTCGATGACGCCGGGCACCTTCCTGTTCGAGGCCTGGCAGGCCCGCTTCTCGCTGCTGAACGGGGTGTCGGTGACCATCGCCAGCTCGGCGGTGACCATCCTGCTGGCGACGCTGCTGGGCATCCTGGTCGGCATCACCCTGGCCTATGGCTGGTGGCCGCTGCGGCTGCTGGCGCGGCTCTATGTCGACTTCATGCGCGGCATCCCGGTGCTGGTGCTGATCCTCTTCACCTATTACGGGCTGGCGCTGTTCGGGATTAACGTCCCGGCCTTCTGGGCGGGGGTCATCGCGCTCTCGGCCTTCGCCACGGCGCATGTGGCCGAGAACCTGCGCGGGGCGGTGCAGTCGGTCCCCGCCGGGCAGATGGAGGCGGCCAAGGCCATCGGGCTGCGCTTCGGCCAGCGGCTGCGCTACGTCATCATCCCGCAGGCCTTCCGCCGCATGCTGCCGCCCTGGGTCAACACGGCGCTGGAGGTGGTCAAGGGCACCACCCTGCTCTCGGTGATCGGGGTGGTGGAGCTGCTGCTGGCCAGCCAGCAGGTGATGGCGCGCAACTACCTGATCATCGATTTCTACCTGCTCGCCGGGGCGCTCTACCTGGTGATCAACTTCGCCATCGCGCAGCTCGGCGGCCTGCTGGAGCGGCGCTTTTCCTATCTGCGCTACTGAGGAGCCGGCACGGCATGGTCGAACAGGTGCTGCTGCGCGCGGAGGGCGTGCGCAAGAGCTTCGGTGCCACGGAGGTGCTGAAGGGCATCGACCTCTCGGTGCGCCAGGGCCAGGTGGTGTCGCTGATCGGCGCCTCGGGCTCCGGCAAGACCACCTTCCTGCGCTGCGTCAACATGCTGGAGGAGCATGATTCCGGCGACATCCTGCTCGATGGCGAGCCGATCGGCTACCGCGTCGAAGGGGGAAAGCGCCGGCGGATGAGCGAGACGGCGGTCTCCGCGCAGCGCGCCCGCATCGGCATGGTGTTCCAGCAGTTCAACCTCTTCCCGCACCTGACGGCGGAAGAGAACGTCATGCTGGGCCTGACCAAGGTCCTGGGCAAGTCGAAGAACGAGGCGCGCGACATCGCCGGCCACTGGCTGGGGCGCGTCGGATTGGCGGAGCGGCGGGGGCACTACCCCTACCAGCTCTCGGGCGGGCAGCAGCAGCGGGTGGCGATGGCGCGGGCGGTGGCGATGGAGCCGCGTCTTCTCCTGTTCGACGAGGTGACCTCCGCCCTGGACCCGGAGCTGGTCGCCGAGGTGCTGCAGGTGATGAAGGCGCTGGCCGAGAGCGGCATGACCATGCTGGTGGTCAGCCACGAGATGCTCTTCGTCCGCGACGTTTCCCATCATGTGGTCTTCATGGACCAGGGGAAGGTGGCGCAGGCCGGGTCACCGGAAGAGGTGTTTGGCAATCCGGAGAGCGAGCGGTTGCGGAGCTTTTTGGGGCGGTTCCACGGGTTGTTCGGGTGACAAGTCATACCAGCACAGTTCGGCCTCAGGGGCCTGTCGTGGGCTAATGCGGCACTTGGGCTGGCCCCGCCACGGGTTTGTGGCACACTCGGACAGATGACCGAGGCTCCGCCGCCGCGCTCTTTGCCCTCCGCCTCCTGGACCGGCCTGCCCGAGGAAACGCCTGCCCAGGCCTTTGCCCGGCAGTTCCGCCCGCCCGAGAGCAGGGCGACGCAGCACAAGGTCATCATGACCGTCCTGCTCTTCCTTGCCGGCTTCGCCCTCTTCTTCGGATGGAGCTTCATCCTCGGCCTGTCCTCGCCGACGACGCCTTCGGCCGCGACCGGGCAGACCGAGCGCTGGACCTTCGGCCGCGGCGGGCCGGTCTTCTACGTCACCCCTGTCGAAGCCTGGATCGGGCTGGCGCTGATCTCCACCAGCCTGCTGGGGCCGGCCGGCTTCCTCGGCTGGACGGCGTGGCGCGGGCGCCGGCGCTGGAGCTAACCGGCCCGCATCAGCCCCTCGGCGATCCCCGCCAGACGCAGCCCTAGCGTAATCCCGGCGATCGGCAGCCCATGCCGCGGCTGTCGCGTCAGGAACGGCGCCAGCAGCCCCAGCAGCGCGATCCCCAGCCCCGCCAGCAGCGTCGCGAGATAGACGTCGCGGCTGGCGTAATGCCAGGGATAGGGACCTTCGCCGCCAAAGGTCAGGCAATCGGCCGGCATCGGCGTCATGTGGCATGCATCGGCCGAGGGCAGCGTCGACACCACCAGCAGGTCGAGCAGGACCAGCACGGTGAGGGCGGCCTGGACCAGCCCTTCCGCCACCGAGGGCCAGCGGATGCGCATTCTTCTTTCCTCAGCTCAAACGAAAAGGGGCGCCGGAAGAAGCCCTCCCGGCGCCCCATCCGCCGCGCCCACCGGGCGCGGCATCCGACAAGAATTACCCCGCCTTCTTGACGCTCATCGCCAGCGTCAGCTCGTCGGCCCGCGCCTCGTAGGTGATCGGCCCGCGCAGCGCCCAGATGTTCTTCTGCATGTGCAGCGGCACCAGGCCGAGATCCTCCATGGCGATCTTCATGGCTTCCTGGAACAGCTGGTCGCGCTTGGCGTCGTCGGCCGTGCGCAGCCCCTCGATGGTCAGCTCGTCCACCTTCGCGTTGGAGAAGCCGTTGAAGTTGGTGGTGCCGAAGCCCTTCTCCGGGATGCGGGTGGTCAGCACGCCCTTCAGCGCGGTCGACGGCTCGCCGCTGGTCGCCCAGCCGATCAGCATCGCCGACATGTCGTTCTTCGCCTGGCGCTGCGCCAGCACCGAGAAGGGCACCGCGTCCACCGTGGTGGTGACGCCGATGCGCTGCCACATCTGGCCGATCGCCTGGATGATCTGCGCGTCGTTGACGTAGCGGTTGTTCGGCCCCAGCAGCGAGATCTTGAAGCCGTTGGGATAGCCGGCCTCGGCCAGCAGCTTCTTGGCGCCGTCGACGTCGAGCGCCTGCACCGGGATGTTGGGGTTATAGCCCAGCGCGCCCGGCGGCATCATCTGCCCGGCCGGCGTGCCGACGCCCTGCATGACGCGATCGACGATGCCCTGGCGGTTGATGCCCATGCTCAGCGCCCGGCGGACCCGCAGGTCGCGCAGCGGGTTCTTGTTCATCGGCTTGCCGTCATTGTCGAAGATGTAGGGGGAGACGTCGTGCTCCACATCCAGCTTCAGGTAGATGCAGCGCAGGCTCGGGATCTCGGAGAAGGAGATGCCCTGGGTGGAGCGCAGCCGCGGCGTGTCGGAGGGCGGCACCACGTCGATCATCTGCACGTCGCCCGACAGCAGCGCCGCGACGCGGACGCCGTTGTTGGTGATGAAGCGGTAGGTGACCTGCGCCCAGTCCGGCTTCTCGCCCCAGTAGCTGTCGTTGCGCGTCATGACGATGCGGTCGTCGGGGCTGTAGCTCTGCAGGCGGAACGGCCCGGTGCCGATCATCGCCTTGCCGTTGTTGAAGTCGCCGGTCGCCACGTTGTCGCCCACCGACTTGCAGATGATGAAGATGTTGTTCATGTCATAGGGCAGCAGCGGGTAGATCTCGGCGGTCTTCATCCGCAGCGTGTAGGGGTCGACGATCTCGGTCTCGACCACCGCACGGGAATACATGCTGAAGCTGCCCGGGCTGTTCACCACGTTGGGCACGCGCTTCAGGGTGAAGACCACGTCCTCGGCGGTGAATTCCTGGCCGTTGGAGAACTTGACGCCCTTGCGGAGCTTGAACTCCCAGGTGGTGTCGTCGACCAGCGTCCAGGATTCCGCCAGGCCGGGCCGCAGCTTGGCGGCGGCGTCGCGCTCCACCAGCTTGTCGAAGAAATGCTGCGCCACCGCGTTGTTGGGCGACAGCGTGTGGTAGTGCGGGTCCAGCGAGGTCGGCGGCGCCGCCACCGCCAGGGTCAGGTTCTGGCCCGCGGCCTGGGCGCGCGCGGCCCGGCTGGTGCCGGCCAGCAGGGCGGCGGCGGGCAGGGCGAACAGCGCGCGGCGCCGCAGGTGCAGTTGATCAGCCAAGGTCGTCTCTCCAGTCTCGGAATGTGAAAGCTGCGATCCCTCGCGGCGCCTGTTCCCGGCGTCCTGCGTCGGGCGGGATTGCGCCACGGCGCGGGGCGGCGGTCAATCTCTTGCTTTGACCAGGCAGTGCCCTCAGGTGTGGACGACACGGATCGCGGCGCGAGGCAGGCCATGACCAACCCGAACAGCTTCGCCGGCAATCCGGAGAAGCAGGCCCGCTGGGACGAGCGCTATCTGGGCCTGGCCCATCATATCGCGCAGTGGTCGAAGGATCCGCGCGCCAAGGTCGGCGCCGTGCTGGTGCAGCAGCGCCATGCCCGGATCGTCGCCACCGGCTTCAACGGCTTCCCCGCCAATGTCGAGGATTCGGCCGAGCGGCTGCAGGACAAGGCGCAGAAGCTGCGGATGATCCTGCATGCCGAGCAGAACGCCCTGCTGCATGCCGGGCGGGAGGCGCGGCACTGCGACGCCTATGTGGTCGGCAAGCCGGTCTGCAATGTCTGCGCGACGCTGCTGATCCAGTCCGGGGTGCGGCGGGTGGTCGCCGCGGCGCCGCGCAGCGGCACCGGCAGCTACTGGGACCAGGTCGGGCTGCTGGCGATCGAGATGCTGCGCGAGGCGGGGGTCGAGTTCACCGCCGTCACCGGCGAGCAGCTCGACCGGCTGGGGCTGAACCGCGACGAGGCGCGCGCCGCCGAGGACCCGTTCTCCACCCACCAGCACAGCTTCGACTTCGGGGGGGCGGGGGGCGGCCCCGGATGACCCCCCCCGGATAACCTCCCGGGCGGCTGAGTCGATTTCCGCGGCCCGGCGCGCTATACCCCCCGACCCCCGCAAGACGACGATCCCGGAGCAGCCCTGTTGACGACCCCCGACACCCAGACGGCGACCGAGGCGCAGCGTCGGCGGACTTTCGCGATCATCGCCCACCCGGACGCCGGCAAGACCACCCTGACCGAGCAGCTGCTGCTGCTGGGCGGCGCCATCCAGATCGCGGGGGCCGTGCGGGCCAAGGGCGAGCGGCGGCGGACCCGCTCCGACTGGATGAAGATCGAGCAGGACCGCGGCATCTCGGTCGCGACCAGCGTCATGACCTTCGAATATGCCGGGCAGATCTTCAACCTGCTGGACACGCCGGGCCACGAGGACTTCTCCGAGGACACCTACCGGACCCTCTCGGCGGTCGATGCCGCGGTGATGGTGATCGATGCCGCCAAGGGCATCGAGGCGCAGACCCGCAAGCTGTTCGAGGTCTGCCGCCTGCGCGACATCCCGATCGTCACCTTCATCAACAAGATGGACCGCGAGGCGCGGGAGCCGCTGGAGCTGCTCGACGAGATCGAGAAGACCCTGGCCCTCGACGTCACCCCGGCCACCTGGCCGATCGGCTCGGGCAAGCAGTTCTCCGGCGTCTATGACCGGCAGGACGCGACGCTGCGCCTGCTGACCGAGGGCGGCGAGCGCGACGAGAAGCTGGACGGGCCGGAAGACCCGCGCATCGACGGGCTGCTGCCTTTCGGCCAGGGCGACCTGCTGCGCGAGGGCATCGAAGTCGCCTCGATGTACAACGACTTCGCCCTCGAGAGCTTCCGCGAGGGCCACCTGACGCCGGTCTATTTCGGCAGCGCGCTGCGCGGCTTCGGCGTCAAGCACCTGCTGGACGGGCTGGCCCGCTTCGCGCCGCCGCCCTCCGCCCGCCGCGCCGATACCCGCGTGGTCGAGCCGGAGGAGGAGAAGCTGTCCGGCTTCGTCTTCAAGATCCAGGCGAATACCGACCTGCAGCACCGCGACCGCGTGGCCTTCCTGCGCATCTGCTCGGGCAAGCTGCGCAAGGGCGCGCGGCTGAAGCAGGTGCGCACCGGCAAGTCGATCCCGGTCAATGCGCCGCTGTTCTTCTTCGCCAAGGAACGCCAAGTGGCCGAGGAAGCCTGGCCCGGCGACGTGGTCGGCATCGCCAACCACGGCGTGCTGCGCATCGGCGACACCCTGACCGATGGCGAGGAGCTGAACTTCCGCGGCGTCCCCTCCTTCGCGCCCGAGATCCTGCGCCGCATCCGCCTCGACGATCCGATGCTGGCCAAGAAGCTGCGCAAGGCGCTCGACCAGCTGGCCGACGAGGGCGTGGTCCAGGTGTTCCGCCCGCTGGACGGCAGCCAGCCGGTGGTCGGCGTGGTCGGCCAGCTGCAGCTCGACGTGCTGAGCAGCCGGCTGCAGGCGGAATACGGCGTCCAGGTCGGCTTCGAGGCGACCAGCTGGTCCACCATGCGCTGGATCGCGACCGAGGACCGCGTGGCCCTCGACCGCTTCCTGCGCACCGCCCCCAGCCAGATGGCCGAAGACCACGACAACGAGCCGGTGGCCTTCTTCAACTCCGAATGGGGGCGGAAGCGCTCCGAAGAAGAATGGCCGCAGCTGAAGTTCCTGGCGTTGCGGGAACAGCACGGGGTCTGAAGAGAAGGGCTTGGGTAGGCGAGGGGAATGAATTCCCCTCGACCCCTTCTTCTTTCTATTCTGTTGGCCGTTTTCGGGCCAGCGCTGCAACGCAGGCGGCACCAGGGCGTCCCGGCGGGACGCCATTTTCATATAAAAGCAGCGCGCCTTTGCAGGTCGCGCCGTGGCTGGGCCGTTTCACGTCCTGTCATCACGTGGACACGGCAGTCTGACAGAAAAAAGAAGGGGTCCAGGGGAATTCATTCCCCTGGCCTACCTCTGACTTACTTTTACTTAGCCCGAATATGGAACGCCAAGGTCTCCTCGTCGGTGCGCGGCGTGAAGGTCAGGTTCGCCCGCCCGGCCCAGACGGTGGGCAGGATGACGATCGGGATCTGGCCGGCATCGGCGACCGCCTTGGCCTGGATCTCCTGGAACAGGGCGCGGCGCTTGTCGTCGTTCAGCGTGCCCATGGCTTCGGCGATCAGCTTGTCGAGTTCCGGGTTGGCGTAGCCGGAGACGTTGAAGGCGCCGTAGCGGCCGCCGGGGCCCTCCTTGCTGTGCACGAAGGAGGAGAGGGCGTAGCCGGCCTCGCCGGTCAGGGTGCCCCAGCCGGCCATGGTGATCGGGTAGTCGCCGCGGGTGCGGGCGGCGAAGAAGATGGTGCGCGGCTGGGCATTGACCTGCACGTCGAGGCCGATGCGGGCGAAGAGCTGGCCGAGCGCGGTGCAGGTCGCCCCGTCCCCGGGCAGCCGGTCGGAGGAGCAGAACAGCGGGAAGCGGAAGCCGTTCGGATAGCCGGCCTCGGCGAGCAGGGCCTTGGCGCGGTTGACGTCGGTCGGCAGGCGGGGCGGGTTCGGGTTGGCGCCGAACATGCCGGAGGGCATCAGCTGGTAGGCCGGGGTGGCGGTGCCCTCGAAGACCGACTGGGCGATGGCCTGGCGGTCGATCGCCAGCGACAGCGCCTGGCGGACGCGGAGGTCGCGGAACGGGTTGCGCGGCAGGGTCTGGCCGGCCTTGTCGGTGATGCCGCGCAGGGCGGGCAGCGCCATGTCCTCGCGCAGGTCGGGGTAGAGCAGGAAGGTATAGATGCTCTCGCCCTGATAGAGGGAAAGGTTCCGCTCCCGCTTCAGCCGGGCGATGTCGGAGACGGGGATGTAGTTGGCGAAGTCGACGCGGTTGGACAGCAGCCCGGCGACGCGGGCGGCGTCGTTGCTGATCTCGACCAGGGTGACCTTCGACCAGGGCGCCTCGCCGCCCCAGTAGCCGGGGGCGCGCTCCATCACCAGGTCGCCGCGCGGCGTCCAGGAGACGAACTTGAAGGGGCCGGTGCCGATGGCGGCGGCGCCGCTGTTGAATTCCGGCGCCTTGGCGGTCGGCGCGATGCCGGCCGAGACGATGAACAGCCGTGTCATGTCCTGCGGCAGGGCGGCGTTGGGCACGT
The DNA here is from genome assembly GCF_037145735.1 of Roseomonas sp. USHLN139. Classification (NCBI taxonomy): domain Bacteria; kingdom Pseudomonadati; phylum Pseudomonadota; class Alphaproteobacteria; order Acetobacterales; family Roseomonadaceae; genus Roseomonas; species Roseomonas sp. USHLN139. Next base: position 308,154 of record NZ_JBBCWY010000001.1, read on the forward strand.
TGGTGCGGATGCGCACCGTATGATCGTCGATGATGTCCACGCCGACGATGCTGCGGGTGTAGATGACCAGCCCGCCATCCGGGCCGGCGGCGTCCTTCACCCGCTCGACCGAGAACTTGACGTCGGCGGCGGTGAAGGGCCGGCCGTCATGGAACTTCACGCCCTCGCGCAGCCGGAATTCCCAGGTCAGGTCGTCGACGGCGCGCCAGGCGGTGGCGAGCGCCGGCGTCACCTGCAGCTTCTCGTCGACCGCGACCAGGCTGTCGAAGATGTTGCGCAGCGCCGCGGCGTGGTTGCCGAGCGCCATGAAATGCGGGTCGATGCCCTCCGGCCCGGCGCGCACGCCGATGCGCAGCTCCTGGGCCTGGGCCTGCCCTTGGGCGGCGGACATGGGGGCGGCAGCGGCCAGCGCCAGGAGGGCGGCGGCCGAGAGCAGTAGTCTGCGAAGCATTGACGGAAACTCCCCGATCTTTCAGCGTCCCTCGCGTCAGAGGGTGCGGGGCGTGCAGGATTCCGGCAAGAGTCGATGCATCAAAACAGCACCGCTGCAGGCTAGAGAGATGATGACGCATGGCGATCAAGGCTGACAGCGCGGCGGCGGAGGGGATGGCGGGGCCCATCCTGGTCTGGGGGGCGGGGGCGATCGGCGGCACGGTGGGGGCGGCGCTGGTGCGCGCCGGCCATGCGGTGGTCTTCGTCGACATCGAGGCCGAGCATGTCGCCGCGATCCGCGACCCGAAGCGCGGCCTGGCGATCGAGGGGCCGGTCGAGCACTACACCGTGCACGCCCCGGCGCACCTGCCCGGCGAGCTGACCGGGACGTTCCGCCGCATCCTGCTCTGCGTGAAGGCGCAGCACACCGAGGCCGCGGCGCGCGCCCTGCTGCCGCACCTGGCCGAGGACGGCCATGTCGCCTCGCTGCAGAACGGGCTGTGCGAGGCGATCATCGCCGGCGTCGTCGGGCCCGAGCGCACCATCGGCGCCTTCGTCAATTTCAGCGCCGACTGGCTGGCGCCGGGGCATATCCTCTATGGCGGCCGCGGCGCCGTGGTGGTGGGCGAGCTGGACGGCAGCGTGACGCCGCGGCTGGAGGCGCTGCACCGGCTGCTGTCGCTGTTCGAGCCGCGCGCCGAGCTGACCCGCGACATCGGCGCCTATCTCTGGGGCAAGCTGGGCTATGGCGCCATGCTCTTCGCCCAGGCGCTGGGCGAGAAGGGCATCGCCGATGCGCTGGCGCGGCCCGAGCTGCTGCCGCTGTGGCGCGCCCTGGGTACCGAGGTGATGCAGGTGGCAGCCGCCGAGGGCGTCTCGCCCAAGGGCTTCAACGGCTTCGACCCGGCGGCCTTCCAGCCGGGCGCGGCGCCGGAGGCGGCGGCGGCCAGCGTCGCCGCCATGGTCGCCTTCAACCGGCCCAACGCCAAGACGCATTCCGGCATCTGGCGCGACCTCTGGGTGCGGCAGCGCAGCACCGAGGTCGATGCGCAGCTGGCGCCGGTGGCGGCGCTCGCGGCGAAGCACGGCATCCCGGCCCCGGCGCTGACCGCGCTGATCGCCGCCATCCATGACTGCGAGGCTGGCCGCCGCAAGATGGACGACCGCAACCTGACGGAGCTGCTCGGCGCATGAACATCCGCTTCGATGGGGTGGTGGTGGCCGTCACCGGCGCCGGCCACGGCTTCGGCCAGCTGATCGCCCGCGACTTCGCGGCGATGGGCGCGCGGGTCTTCGGCTGCGACCTGTCGGCCGAGGAACTGGCCGGGACCGCCCAGGGCAGCTCGATCCAGACCGAGGCCTTCGACCTGACCGCCCCCGGCGCCGCGCGCGGCTGGATCGCCCGCGTCGAGGCCGCCGCCGGCGGACCGATCGGTGTGCTGGTGGCCAATGCCGGCGGCGTGCGCGGCCAGGTGATGCGGCCGGTGGAAGACGTGCCGGAGGAGGACTGGCACGGCATCTTCGACATCAACCTGCATGCCTGCTTCAACCTCTGCGCCGCCGCGGTGCCGGGGATGAAGCGGGCGGGCCGGGGCAAGATCGTCACCATCTCCTCGGGGGCCGGGCTGCAGCGCAGCCTGACCGGCATCCAGGCCTATTGCTCGGCCAAGCACGGGCTGGTCGGGCTGACCCGGCAGCTGGCCAGCGAGCTCGGCCAGTACGGCATCAACGTCAATTCGGTGGCGCCGGGCTTCATCCCCTCCAACCCGGCCTCGGTCGCGCAGTTCGCCAGCTATGGCGAAGAGGGGCAGAAGCGGCTGCTGGACAGCATCGCGCTGCGCCGGGTGGGCGAGGCGCAGGACATCGCCGATGCGGTGACCTTCCTGGCCAGCGACAAGGCGAAGTGGATCTCGGGGCAGATCCTCAGCGTCGACGGCGGCAAGTAGGCCGGCAACCGGGGGAGACCGCGGTCTCCCCCGCGCTGTCGATCACGCTTCAGCCGGCAGGCGCCAGGGCCTCGCGCACCATGGCGGTGTCGACATACTGCGTCATCCGCAGGATCTTGCCGTCCCGAAGCACGTAGAGATGCGCAAACGCCGCGCGCATCGACTGGCCGGTTGCCTTGTAGGTGCCGCTATAGGTCCCGAAGGCGGCGACACGGTCGCCGTCCTCCATGAAGCTGTGCACATCGGCGCGGTAGCCGGTCCACTCGCTGCCCAGCCGCTGGAAGACACCGGCGATGATGGCGGCGGCCCCGACATAGGTGCCGGCATAGGGAAAGCCTTCGGCTTCCGTCCATTCGGCCTCGGGGGCCAGGGCGGCCAGCAGGTTGCGGCCGTTCTCCTCCGACGAGCCTTCGTAGGTGGCGCGGATGATCTCGAGACTGGCGCCCACCGTCAGCCCCACTTCATCTCGCCGGTGGCCACCTTGGCGCCGATATCCACCGCCACTTCCATGCCGAGGCCGGGGAAGCGGGCCTTCATCGCCGCGTTCAGCGCCGCCGCGCCGCTGGCCCTGGCCAGCTCTTCCTCGAAGGCCCGCAGGTAATCCAGCGTGTGCCGGATGCCGGACGGATCGGTCGCCGCCCCCGGCGCCATATGGCCGGGCACCACGATGGCGGGCTGGCGTGCCGCCATCTTCTCCAGCGTGGCGATCCAGGCGGCGCGCGCCTCCCTGGTCTGGGTGTCGGCGGTCCAGACATGCACGCCCGAGAAGACCAGCACGCCGCCGAACACCGCCCGCAGCGACGGCACCCAGAGGTAGCGGCGGTTGGCCAGCCCCTCGGCATCGACGATCTCGACCGCCTCGCCATCGACGGTCAGCGTCCTGCCCGCGAAGGCCTCCGGCATCACCACATCGGCCAGCGTCTGCGGGCCATTCTCCTTGAGCTGCGGGCCCCAGGTGGCGAGCTTCTTCTCGACATTGCCGCGGATGGCCTCGACGGTTTCCGGCGCCGCGATCACCCGCGCCTGCGGGAAGGCCTCGGCGACGGGGCGCAGGCCGAAATAGTAATCGGGGTCGCTCTGGCTGACATAGATCGTGGTCAGCCGTTTGCCGGTCGCCTTGATGGCCTCCGCCAGGGCGCGCCCGTCCGGCAGGGTGAAGCCGCCATCGATCAGCAGGGCTTCGGTCGCGCCGGTCAGCAGCACCGGCGCCCGGAAGAAGCCGTTCGGACCGGCCGGAAAGGCCTTCCAGCCGGGGGCCGCCGCAGCGGCGCCGCGCAGCCCGGACGGCGCCAAGACGGCCGCAGGGGCGAGAAGGGTGGTCTGCATGATCGCTCTCCGGGTGAACATGGCGGGGCTCTTCGGTGAAAGGTCGGGACGGGGCGAAGCGGGGGCCAGGCAGGCGGGTAGCCGGGTGGTCCTCGCGGGACGGGGGCTTCTGCCTGCTGCCGGGCCCGAGGAATCGCATGCCGCAACCGTCAGGAAAACAGCGACGCCTGGAACAGAGTGTCTGCTAAAGTTTGACAATTCCTGAGCAGCGAAGGCCCAATGACCGCATGAACCTGAACCGGCTGGCCTATTTCGCGGCGGTGGCCGATACCGGCTCCTTCACCCGGGCGGCGGAGAGGCTGCGGATCAGCAAGGCCGTCGTCAGCCAGCAGGTCGCCGAGCTGGAGCGCGAGGTCGGTGCCACCCTGCTGCTGCGGACCACGCGGCGGGTGCAGCCGACCGAGGCGGGGCGCCTGTTCCATGCCCGCTGCACCGCGATCCTGCGGGAGGCGGAAGAGGCCTTCGGCGAGCTGGCCCAGGGGGCGGCGCAACCCAGCGGAACCCTGCGCATCACCGCGCCCAATGACTATGGCATCGTGACGCTGGTGCCCGTCGTCACCGCCTTCTCGGCGCGCTACCCGCAATGCCGGGTCGAGCTGGTGCTGCACGACCAGACGCTCGACCTGCTGACCGGCGAGATCGACCTGGCGATCCGCGTGGGCTGGCTCGAGGATTCCAGCCTGCAGGCGCGCCGGATCGGCAGCTTCCGGCAGATGCTGGTCGGCGGCCCGGCCCTGGCGGCGCGCATCGCCGCCGCGCGCCAGCCCGAGGATCTGGCCGGCCTGCCCTTCGTCGCCAACATGGCCCTGAAGGAGCCGCTGCTGTGGCAGTTCGCCCGCGGCGACGGGGAGCGGCGGACGGTGCGCCTGCAGGCCACCATCGCCATCGACACGACACCGGCCGTGCTGGCCGCCGTGCAGATCGGTGGCGGCCTTTCGGTCCTGCCGGATTTCCTGGTGCGGGACCTGCTGGCGGCCGGGCAGCTGCTGCATGTCCTGCCGGCCTGGCAACTGCCCGCCGGCGGCATCCATGCGGTCTATCCCGCCGCGCGCTTCCGGCCGGCCAAGGTCACCGCCTTCCTGGCGATGCTGATCGAGGCGGAACGGCGCAGGCCGCCTGTCCCCGGTGGCGAAAGTCCCGGCGCGGCGGGGTGAGGGCGGATCACCGCCCCGCCGGGATCATGCCCCCGTGAAGGCGAAGCCCGCGCCGGCGGCGGTGACGCGGTGGAAGCCCTCGACATGGCTGCCGGCGATCACCAGCCCCTCGGCGGCGGCGCGCGCCAGGGTGGCGCGGCGCGTGGCGGCGGCCTGGGCGGGGTCGAGGTCGAAGACCAGGCCGATCTCCGGCTCGGCCGGCTGCAGCGCCTGCAGGTGCAGCAGGTCGGCCCAGACCAGCAGCCTCCCTTCGATCCGGTAGCCGGTGTGGCCGGGGGTGTGGCCGGGCAGCGGCACCGCCTCGATCCCCGGCAGCACCGGGCCGGCGGGGAGGGCGCGGACCCGGTCGCCGAAGACGCGCAGCAGCTTCTCGGCCATCTTGAAGCCGCCATGGCGGGCCTCGGGCAGGCGGGCGCGGGCCTGCGGGTCGGTGAAGAAGGCCAGGTCGGCCTGCGGCGCCCAGATCTCGGCCGCCGGGAAGAAGGGCGTGTCGCCCTCGTAGAGGCCGTTCAGGTGGTCGTCATGCAGATGGGTGAGCAGCACGCGCTCGACCGCCGCCGGCGCGATGCCCAGCGCCGCCAGCTGGGCGCGGGCGTGACCAAAACCGTCTCCCCAGGCGGTGCCGACGCCGACATCGATCAGGGTGACGCCCATCGGGCCGCGCAGCAGGAAACAGTTCACGTCGGTGGCGATCTGCGGGCGGCCCCAGGTCGCGATGGCGCGGGCGCGGTCGGGCGCGCCGCCAATATGGGTCAGCGTCTCGGCCGGCGCGGTGAAGTGGCCGTCGCGCAGCAGGACGGTCTCGATCGAGCCGGAACGGAAGGATGGGGCGGTCGGCATGGGGTGCCTCCTCGAGGGTCGCTGGCTTAGACCATGCCCGGGGCGGCGCGGCCAGCGCCCCGGGGTTGCCGCCGCAGGGTCCGCGGCGAAGAATGCCGGACCGGTGGCAAGGGAGGGCCCAGCATGGCCGAGACGAAGGTGGCGGTGGTGACGGCGGGCGGCAGCGGCATGGGCGCCGCCTGCGCGCGCAGGCTGGCGGCGGACGGGTTCCGGGTGGCGGTGCTGTCGTCCTCGGGCAAGGGCGAGGCGCTGGCGAAGGAACTCGGCGGCCTCGGCGTCACCGGGTCGAACCAGTCGAATGACGACCTGGCGCGGCTGGTCGAGACGGTGGTGCAGCACTGGGGGCGGATCGACGTGCTGGTGAACAGCGCCGGCCACGGCCCGCGCGCGCCGATCCTGGAGATCACCGACGAGGCCTGGCACCAGGGCATGGACACCTATCTGCTGAACGTCATCCGCCCGACCCGGCTGGTGGTGCCGGTGATGCAGCAGGGCGGGGGCGGCGCCATCGTCAATATCTCGACCGCCTGGGCCTTCGAGCCGAGCGCCATGTTCCCGACCTCGGCGGTGTTCCGGGCGGGGCTGGCCTCCTTCACCAAGATCTTCGCGGATACCTATGCGGCGGAGAAGATCCGCATGAACAACGTGCTGCCCGGCTGGATCGACAGCCTGCCCGCCGTCGAGGCGCGCCGCGCCAGCGTGCCGATGCAGCGCTACGGCACCGCGGCGGAGATCGCCGCCACCGTTGCCTTCCTGGCCTCGGACGGGGCGGGCTACATCACCGGGCAGAACCTGCGGGTCGATGGCGGGCTGACGCGGGCGGTCTGAGGCTCAGCCCTCGGCGACGGTGAGGGCGAGCAGGGCATAGGTCGCCAGCCAGTGCTCGCCCATATAGTCGCCCTCGAGATGCGGCAGGGCGGCGGCCTCGTGTTCGTCGGCCGCCTGGCGCAGCAATTCGGCGGTGGCTTGGTTGTCGGGCAAGCCGGCGGCCAGGGCGCGGAAGCACCAGGCGCGGCTGAGATTCAGCCCGTCCAGATGCGCGATCTTGCCGTCGCTGCGGTCGGTGACGCGGGCCGGGGTGAAGAGGGTCTCGGGCTTCCTATCCGCGAGATGCGGCAGGAAGCGGGGGAACCAGGTCGCGAAGTCTTCCGGCGGCAGAAGACGCCGCATGCATTCCGCCTCGATCAGGGCAGACGACAAGAAGTCGTCGCCGCTGGGCTCGCCCCAGGCGGGGCAGTCGGTGTCGTCGCCATACCAGCGGCGTGCGGTGTCGCGCAGCAGGGCGAGCAGCGCGGCGCCGCCGGCAGTCTCGGCATAGTCGGCGGCCATGCGCAGGCCGAAGGCGGTGTTGAAATGCGTCCCCACCCGCACCGGATAGGGGGCGATGGGCAGGAAGTCGCGATAGCGCTGGGCGAAGATTTCTGTGAGTGGCTGCAAGCTCTGCGACCAGCGCGGGTCGGGCAGGCGATGCAGCTCGGCGGCCAGCTTCAGCAGCCAGGCCCAGCCATAGGGGCGCTTGAAGCCGCGCGCGGTCGGGGCTTCGAGATAGGCGCATTCGGCCGCGACCTTGTCGGCGGTGAAGGCGCGGTCGAAGAGGGCGCGGATCGCCGGGGCCCTGTCGCCCTCGGGGAAGAGGCGCAGCAGGCGGGCCAGCAGCCAATAGCTGTGCACGCAGGAATGCCAGTCATAGCTGCCGTAGAAGACCGGATGCAGCTGCGCGGGCGTGCGCGCATCCGCCGGGCCGGCCAGGGTGTGGTCGGGCTTGTTGGGGTATTCGCGCTCGACATGGCCAAGAGCGATGGCGGCCAGGCGGGCGGCCTCGGCGGCGGTCAGGGTCTCGGGCATGGCGGGGTGGGGTTCCGGGGTAGGACAACTTTGAACGCCCCGCCCATCCCCGTCCGCGGAGGGCGCCAACGGCGCCCGAGCACTGGCAGAAGAGAATGAGGGGGTCTGGGGGAGAATTCATTCTCCCCCAGCCTTCAACCAAGGCTTTTCTGAAAAGCCTGAAGCCGAGCTCAAACGCTCGCCAGCAGCCCCGCGAACATCCGCGCCCGCGGCACCAAGCTCTCGATCAGCAGGTGTTCCTGCAGGGTGTGGATGCCGGCGCCCTGGACGCCCAACCCGTCGAGCGTCGGGATCCCCATCGCCCCCGTGAAGTTCCCGTCCGACCCGCCGCCGGCGCTGGCATGCGGCAGGCCGAGTCCGAGCTTCGCCGCGAGCGCCTTGGCGGTCCCGTAGAGGCGCATCGTCCCGGCATCGGGTTCCCAGACCGGGCGGGTGACGCCGCGCTTCACCTCCAGGCCGACGTCGGATTGCGTCCCCAGGCCCAGCATCTGCTCGACGGCGCGGTCCAGGTCGTCCTGGCGTTTCGCCATGGACAGGGCCTCGGCGTCGCAATGGGTGGCGACGCAGTTGACCCATTGGCCGCCATGGATGACGCCGACGGAGAAGGTGCAGGCCTCCGTCGTCATCGCCTCGATCGCCAGGATCTGCTTGCACATCTCGCGCACGGCGCTGCGGCCGTCGGCCAGCGCCGAGCCGGCATGGCTCGGGCGCCCGGTGGTGCGCAGGTTGAAGCGGGCGATGGCGTAGCGGCCGGTGACGACGCCGCCATCGGGGCGGGCGGGCTCGGGCACCAGGACGACCTCGTGGCGGGCGGCCTCGGCCTCGATCAGGTCGCGGGTGGAGGGGCTGCCGACCTCTTCGTCCGAGGTCAGCAGGAAGGTCACCGGGCGGCGGGTGGCGATGCCGGCCTGGACCATGGCGGCCATCGCCTGCAGCGCGATGAAGGTGCCGCCCTTCATGTCGCAGATGCCGGGGCCGAAGGCGCGGTCGCCCTCGACGCGATACGGCAGCGCGCCGAGCGTGCCCACCGGGTGGACGGTGTCGAGATGGGCGAGGACCAGGATGCCGCCTTCCATTTCGCCATCCGGGTGCGGGAAGCGGGCGCGGATGCAGTCGCCGAAGCCCATGCGGCCGGGGATGCGCTCGATGCGGGCGCCGAGGATGGCGAGATCCCGGCTGGCCAGCGACATCATGCGGTTGACGGCGGTGGCGTCGAAGGTCGGGCTTTCGCATTCCACCCAGGGGCGCAGCCCGGCCAGCAGGGCCTCGGGCGCGAAGGGCAGGGCGAGCGCGCGCAGGGCTTCGGGCTGCTGATCGGGCAGGGTCTCGGCGTCCATCGGGCGGTCCTTCTTGGATGGCGTCTTGGAAGCGGGGGGGCGGCTTCGGGGAGGGCGGCAGCCTGCGACCAGCGGCCGGGCAGGGCAAGGGGGGCCAGGGGGTGGAATCGGCGGGTGGAATCGGCGGGTGGAATTCGGGGTGGTGCGTTTCGGCCGGCCATGGGTCATCATCGGCGTTGATGACAGACCACACGCCCCCCCGCCGCATCGCCCCGCAGACGGGCGCGCATCTCTGGACCGGTTCGGCCCTGAGCCCGGCCGACTGGATGCTGCCGCTGGGCGCCGAGGAGGCGGCCGAGATCGAGGCCGCGCTGGCCACCCCGGGTGGGGCGCTGCCGCGGCTGGGCCCGCTGCTGGCGCGGCTGGCCGAGCGGCTGTCGAACGGGCTGGGCTTCTCGCTGCTGCGCGGGCTGCCGCTGCCGGCGGATGCGGCGGTGCTGCTCGGGCTGCTGGGCAGCCGGATCGGCCAGGCGGTGCATGCGCCACCGCCCTCGGGCCCGTTCCACAGCGAGGCCTGCGACGCGCTGCTGCTGCTCTGCCGCGAGCCGGCCGATGTCACGCTGTATTCCGCGGCGGCGCTGCACAACGAGCTGCTGAAGGCCGACCGCGCCGCGCTGGAGGTGTTCTACCGCGCCCTGCCGCAGGCCGATGGCAGCGCCGAGCTGCCGGTCTTCGCGGTGACGGGGGGCGTCTTCGCGGCGCGGCTGGACCGCAGCGCGATCGATCCGGCGGCGGTCGGCGGGGCGCTGGCGGCCCTGGACGAGATTGTGGCGCGGCCGGGGATCGGGCTGAAGGTGCCGCTGCGCGCCGGCGACCTGCTGGCGGTCAATCCCTTCACCGTCTGGGCCAGCTGCGCGCCCGGCCTGGCGGCGCTGCCGCTGCGGGTCGAGCCGTCGCGCGTGGCGGAAGGGCCTTTCGCCGCGCTGGCCGCGGCGGGCTGAGGTCGATGCGCATCCTGGTCGCCAATGCCAATACCACCGTCGCCATCACCGCGCTTTGCGCCGAGGCCGCCCGCGCCGCCGCCAGCCCGGGCGTCGAGATCGTCCCGGCCACCGCGCGCTTCGGCCCGGCGGTGATCTCCAGCCGGGCGGAGAACGTGATCGCCGGCCATGCGCTGCTGGAGCTGCTGGCGGAGCATGCCGGGCAGGTCGGTGCCGTGGTGCTGGCGGTCAGCCATGACACGGCGCTGGAGGCGGCCCGCCAGGTGATGCCCTGCCCGGTGGTCGGCATGACCGAGGCCGCCTGCTTCGCCGCCTGCATGCTGGCGACGCGCTTCGGGCTGGTGACGCTGGGCGGGGTCGAGACCTATCGCGAGCTGATCGGCCGGCACGGGCTGGCGTCCCGCCTGTCGGGGCTGGAGGGCATCGCCACCACCCCGCAGGAGGCCCTGCGCGACCCCGACGGCACCGCGGCGCTGCTGGAGGCCGCCATCGCGCGCCTGGTGGCGCAAGGCGCCGAGGCGGTGGTGCTGGGCGGCGCCGCGCTGGCGGGGATGGCCGGGCGGCTGGCCTCTTCGGTGCCGCTGCTCGACGGCATGGCCTGCGGCGTGCGGCTGGCCGAGGCGCTGGCCGGGCTCGGCATCGCGCGGCCGCGGGCGGGCAGCCTGGCGCCGGTCGCGGGCCGGGCGACGACGGGGCTGTCGCCGGCGCTGGCCACGCTGCTCGGGGGCGCCCCGGCATGAGCGCGCAGCGGATCGCCGTGGCGCGGCTGTGGTTCGAGGGCAATTCCTTCACCCCCGGCGTGACGGGCCTCGCCGCCTTCCAGAGCCGCGAATGGAATGCCGGGCCGCAAGCCCTGGCGCGCTATCGCGGCACCGCGACCGAGCTCGGCGCGCTGGCGGCCTTTTTCGACGAGCGGCCGGGCTGGCAGGCGACCATCCTGCGCTGCGCCAGCGCCCAGCCCGGCGGGCCGATGGGCGACGCGGTCTTCGCCGCCTGGCTGGACGAGGTGCTGGAAGGGCTGCGGCCGGGCGGCTGGGACGGCGTCTACCTGTCGCTGCACGGCGCCTGCATCACCGAGAGCGACCCGGAAGCCGACCTGACCCTGCTGCGCGCCATCCGCGGCGTGCTGGGGCGCGAGGTGCCGCTGGTCGCCAGCTTCGACCCGCATGGCAATCTCTCGCCCGAGGTGGCCGCGCTGCTGGATGGCGGCAGCATCTACCGCACCTATCCGCATGTCGACATGGACGCCGCCGCGCGGCGGGCGCTGGCGCAGCTGGAGCGGATGCTGGAGGGCGCGCCGCGCGGGCATGGGGCGATGGCGAAGCGGCCGATGGTGCTGCACAGCTTCCACATGCGCGATGCCGGCGGCCCGATGGCCGAGGTCTGGGAGGAGGCGGCCTCGCGCGAGGGCGGCGCGGTGCTGGATGCCTCGCTGCTGGGCGGCTTCGCCTGGGGCGACAGCCCGCATGCCGGCCCGGGCGCGATGGTTTTTTCCACGTCGCCGGCTTTGGCCGCAGCCACCGCCGATCACTTGGCCGACCAGATCGCCGCGCGCCGTGCGCGTTTCGATGTTTCGCTACCCACTCCAGAAGCCGCGCTGGCCAGCGCTTTGACCGCGCCGGAAGGGCTGGTGGCGCTGCTGGACCCGGCGGACAATCCGCTCTCGGGCGGCATCTGCGACACGCCGGGGCTGCTGCGGGTGGTGCTGGCCGCCGGGCTGACGGTGCCCACCGTCTTCGCCTTCCTGCATGACGCGGCGCTGGTGGCGCGCGCCGCCGCCGCCGGGATGGGGGCGAGGCTGGAGGTGGCGCTGGGCGGCCAGGTGACCAGCGCCTTCGGCCCGCCGGTGGCGGCGGTGGCGGTGGTCGAAAAGCTGACGGAGGGCCGCTTCACCAACAGCGGCCCGATGGAGCGCGGCGCCCCGGTCGATCTCGGCCCGACCGCGCTGCTGCGCCTCGGCGCGGTCCAGGTGGTGGTGACCAGCCGCAAGGAGGCGGCGATCGATCCCGGCTTCTTCGCGCTGCACGGCATCGACCTGGCGGCGACCCGGCTGCTGGTGAACAAGGCGAAGAACCATTTCCGGGCGGCCTTCGCCGGCCAGTGCAGCGCCATCCTGGAATGCGACACGGCAGGGCCGGCGGCGCTCGACCTGGCGGCGCTGCCCTTCCGCCACGTGCCGCCGGGCCACTTCGCCCGGTAGCGGGCGGAGAGGGCAGGGCCTCTCCGCCGAACGGCGCTCAGTCCAGCCTGGCGCCCGAGACGCGGATCACTTCCTGCCACTTGGCATCCTCGGCCTTGATGAAGGCCTGGAACTCGGTGGGGCCGAGCGGGCGCGGCTCGCTGCCGACGTCGCGCAGGCGGGCGATCACCGCCGGCTCCTTCAGGATGTCGAGGATCATCGCCGACAGCCGGTCCAGGACGGGCTTCGGCGTGCGCGACGGCGCCTGGAAGCCGAACCAGGCCTCGGCCTCGAAGCCGGCGACGCCGCTCTCGGCCACCGTCGGCACGTCGGGCAGGGCGAACCAGCGCGCCTTGCTGGTCACCGCGATGGCGCGCAGCCGGCCTTCCTGGATATGCGGCAGGTAGGGCGGGATGTTGTCGACGGCCAGCTCGATGCGGCCGGCGATCAGGTCGGGGATGACGGTGGCGCTGCCGCGATAGGGGACATGCATGAACTTGGCGCCGGTGCGCGACTTCAGCAGCTCGGCGCACATATGGCCCGAGGTGCCGTTGCCCGGCGTGCCGTAGTTCATGTCGGTCTTCTTGCTGGCCTCGAGCAGCTGCGGCAGGGAGCGGATCTCGCTGCTGGCCGGCACGACGACGACATTGGCGAGGGAATTCGCCATCGCCACGCTGGTCAGGTCCTTCGCCGGATCATAGGGCAGCTTGGAATAGAGGAACTGGTTGATGCTGGCGGTGCCGATGGTGCAGGTCAGCAGGGTGTGGCCGTCGGGCTCGGCCTTGGCGACCATGTCGCTGCCCAGGATGCCGCCGGCGCCCGGGCGGTTGTCGACCACCACCGGCTGGCCGAGCAGCACGGAGAGGCGCTCGCAGACCACGCGGGCGGTGACATCGGTGGCGCCGCCGCCGGGGAAGGGCACGACCATGCGGACCGGGCGGTTCGGCCAGGCGGGCTGCGCCCGCGCGGTACCAGGCGCCAGCAGCGCGGGGGTGGCGAGGGCGGGGGCCAGGAGGCCAGCGCCGGCCAGCAGCCGGCGGCGGGGAAGCGACATTGCGCCATCCTTCGAGAACGTTTCCACCCTCAGGTAGACGCTCGGCCCGGCCGCGGCAAGGCGCGGCCGGATGACGCTTCGGCAAAAATGGAAGCCTGTTCCAGGCCGCCGGGGCCGGTCCTGTCCTGGGGAAGGCCGTCCCGGCGGCGGACGGTCAGTCCACCTTGGCCCCCGAGCGGCGCACCACCTCGGCCCATTTCGTCACCTCGGCGGTGACGAAGCTCTCGAAGGCGGCGGGGCTGGTGCCGCCGCCCGGGATCAGGTCGGGCTTCATGCCGCCGAGATCGGCGAGCTTCGCCCAGGTCTCCGGCTCGGCGACGATGGCATTGATCTCGGCGCCCAGCTTCTCGACGATCGGGCGCGGCGTGCGGGCCGGGCCCTGCAGGCCGAACCAGCCGGTGGCCTCGACGCCGGGGAAGCCGGCCTCGGCGGTGGTCGGCACCTGCGGCAGGGCGGCGCTGCGGGTCGCCGTGGTCACCGCCAGCGGGCGCAGCCGGCCCTCGCGGATATGGCCGATCGCCGAGGGCAGGTTGTCGACGCCGACCTCGACGCGGCCGGCCATGATCTCGGCCAGCATCGGCCCGGCGCCGCGGAAGGGCACATGGGTCAGCTGCACCCCGGCCTCGAGCTTCAGCAGCTCGCCGGTCATGTGCAGCGAGGTGCCGGCGCCCGAGGAACCGATGTTCAGCTCGCCCGGGCGCTTCTTGGCCAGGGCGACCAGCTCGGCCAGGGTCCGCACCGGCAGCTCGGGATGCACGAAGATCACGTTGGGCACGCGGATCAGCAGGCCGATATTGGCCAGGTCCTCGGGCTTGTAGGGGATCTGCCCGGCATAGAGCGCGTAGTTGATGGCGCCCGAGGAGACCGTCTGCATCAGGAAGGTGTAGCCGTCCGGCTCGGCCTTGGCGACGACGTCGGAGCCGATATTGCCGCCGGCGCCGGCGCGGTTCTCCACCGGGAAGGGCTGGCCGAGGCGCTGCTGCAGCCGGTTGGCCAGGATGCGGGCGGCGATGTCGGTGGTGCCGGCGGGGACGAAGGGGACGATGACGCGGACCGGGCGCGTGGGCCAGGTCGTGGCGGGCGTCTGGGCCATGGCGAGGCCGGGCGCGAAGGGCAGGCTGGCCGCGGCGCCGAGCAGGGTGCGGCGAGGCATGATGGGCATGGACGGTCCTCCTGACGGGGCGCGCGGCTCTGGACGGCCGCTGCTTCACCCGTTCACGGAGTCGTGCCGCAGGGCGCGGGAGGGGGCAAGTGGTTTCGCGGGTGGAAGGGGCGGGGGGGGGGGGGGGGGGGGGCGCTGCCGCGCCCCGGCCCGGCGAGTCCTACCGCGCCGTCCGCACCTCCTGCGCCAGCGTCTGCTCGTCGAGGCGCGGCGTGTAGGTCAGGCCGCGGCGGGTGGCCCAGACGGATTTCTGCGTGTGGATCGGGATGATGGCGACATCCTGCATGGCGGTGCGCATCGCTTCCTGCAGCAGCTTCTCGCGCGCGCCATCCTCCATGGTGGCGAGGCCGCGCGCCGTGATCTCGTCGACCGAGGGATTGGCGTAGCGCCCGTAATTGGACAGGCCGAGCCCGTTGTTCGGCCCGCGCCCGCCCAGGATGGCGCGCAGCGAGGTGGAGGGCTCGCCGGTGCTGTTCGACCAGCCGAGCAGATAGGCCGAGGCATCGAAGCGGTTGAGGCGGCCGATCAGGGTGGCCAGCGGCTGCGCGTCGACTGAGGTCTTCACGCCGATGCGGGCCCACATCTGCGCCACCACCTGCAGGATCTGCGCGTCGTTGACATAGCGGTCGTTCGGGCCGCGCAGCGTGATGGTCAGCCCGTTCGGATAGCCGGCCTCGGCCAGCAGCTTCTTGGCGCGGTCGACGTCGTAGCGCGGCACGGCGATCGAGGGATCGTAGCCGAAGGCGCCTTCCGGCATGAACTGGCCGGTGGGGACGGAGGCGTTCTCCATCACCCGCTGGGCGATCGCCTGGCGGTTGATGGCGATCGACAGCGCCTCGCGGACGCGGCGGTCCTGCAGCGGATTCTTGTCCAGGGCCTCGCCATTGGGACCCGTCACGTCCGGCGTGGCGCCGTCGCGGAACACGTCGAGTCCCAGGAAGATCAGGCGCAGGCTGGTGCCCTCGGCGATGCTGATGCGGTTGTCGCCGCGCAGCTTGCCCAGATCCTGGGTGGGCACGTTGTCGATCATCGCGACATCGCCCGAGAGCAGCGCCGCGACGCGCGCGCCCGAATTGGTGATGATGCGGTACTCGACCCGCTGCCACTCCGGCTTGGTACCCCAGTAGCTGTCGTTGCGCGTCATGACGACGCGGTCATTCGGCGCGTAGGAGACGAAGCGGAAGGGGCCGCTGCCGATCGCCACCTTGTCGCTGTTGAAGGCGGCCGAGGCCACGCTGGCGCCGAGGCTGCGCGGGATGATGAAGACCGTGGCCAGGTCGGTGGCCAGCAGCGGATAGGGCGTGGCCGTCTTGAAGCGGATGGTCTCGGCATCGACCACCTCCATGCCGGTGATGGCGCGGGTGTAGACGGCAAACGAGCTCGGGCTCTGCACCGTGGGGACGCGGGCGATGGAATAGGCCACGTCCTCGGCGGTGACCGGGGCGCCGTTGTGGAAGGTCGCCCCCGGGCGCAGCTTGAACTCCCAGGTGAGGTCGTCGACCAGGCGCCAGGAGGTGGCCAGCGCCGGCCGCAGCCGCGCATTCTCGTCGCGCTGCACCAGGCCTTCGAACATGTGCGCCGAGAGCATGATGCTCGGCGTCAGCGTGTAGTATTGCGGGTCGATGCTGGCCGGCGGCGCGGAGACCGCCATCGACAGGGTCTGCGCCCCGGCGGTGCCGGCCAGCAGGGTGGCCGCCAGCGTCAGGCCGGCAACCTTGGAAAGGCCGGCAATCTTGGACAGAAGGGTCATGCGTGGTCGTCCTGGGTCAGGCCCAGCTCCTCATGCACCAGGCTCGCCCAATAGGCGGAGCCCAGCGCCAGGGCCTCGTCGTTGAAGTCGTATTGCGGCGTGTGGACGTTGTGGAAGCTGCCGTCCGGGTTGCTGCCATTGCCGATGCGCATGAACACGCCCGGCTTCTTCTGCAGCATGTAGGCGAAATCCTCGCCGCCGGTGCTCATCGGGAAGTCGCCGACCGCGGCCTCGCCGACCAGGGCGGCGGCGGCGGCATTGGCCACCGGCACCTTCTCGGCGGCGTTCACCGTGGGCGGGCAGAGCACGTCATAGGTGAAGCTGGCGGTGCAGCCATGGGCGCTGGCCAGGGTCTCGGCCAGCTCCTGCAGGCGGCGGCGGATCATCGCCTGCGCCTCGGGGCGGAAATAGCGGGCGGTGCCGCGCACCACCGCCTTGGCCGGCATCACGTTGGGCGAGCCGAAGGTGCCGCCCGCGACATGGCCGACGGAGAGCGCGGCGCTCTCGGTGGGCTTCAGGTTGCGCGGCAGGATGGTGTGCACCGCCAGCAGGAAATGCCCCAGCACCACGGTGACATCGGTCGCCAGGTGCGGCGCCGCGCCGCCATGGCCGCCGGTGCCGTGGAACTCGACGCCCCAGAAATCGGCGCCGGCCAGGATCGGGCCGGGGCGCGTGGCGAACTGGCCGACCGCCAGCCCAGGGGTGTTGTGCATGCCGTAGACGCTGTCGACCGGGAAGCGGTCGAACAGCCCGTCCTTGATCATGGCGGCGGCGCCGGTGCCGGCCTCCTCGGCGGGCTGGAAGATGAACTGCACGGTGCCGGCGAAATCCGGCTTGCGCGCCAGGTACTTCGCAGCCCCCAGCAGCATCGCCGTGTGGCCGTCATGGCCGCAGGCATGCATCTTGCCGGGGACGGTCGAGGCGTGCTCGAAGGTGTTCTCCTCCTGGATGAACAGCGCATCCATGTCGGCGCGCAGGCCGATGGCGCGCTGGCCCGGGCGGCTGCCCTTCAGCGTGCCGACCACACCGGTGCCGCCGATGCCCTCGGCGACGTCGAGCCCCCATTCGCGCAGCTTGGCGGCGACGATGCCGGCGGTGCGCACCTCCTCGAAGCGGGTCTCGGGGTGACGGTGGATGTCGCGGCGGATCTCGATGAGCTCCGCCTCGAAGCCCTTGATCTCCTCCAGGATGTCCTGGCGCATGGCGTTTTTTTCCCTCTGGCTTGGCGCGCGGCCGCAGGGGGGCGAAACTGAGGCGCCGGCCGGCACCGGTCAACGGGTCGCGAGCCGGTAAGTCTGGACGATTTTCGAATATAGTGGATAATGGGGCGAGACTGCCCCTGCGAGGCCCGCCGCATGACCGAAGCCGCCCTGATCCGCGACGCCGTGGAAGACGACCTGCCGCGGCTGCTGGCCATCATCAACCAGGCGATCCGCGAGACCACCGCGGTCTGGCACGTGCAGGAGACGACGCTGGAGGCGCGGCGCGGCTGGCTGCGCGACCGCCAGGGCGCCGGGCGGCCGGTGCTGGTCGCCGTGCTGGACGGGGTGGTGCAGGGCTTCGCGAGTTACGGCGAGTTCCGGCCCTTCGCCGGCTTCGCGGCCACCGTCGAGCATTCGGTCTATGTCGACCCGGCGGCGCAGGGGCGAGGGCTGGGGCGGCTGCTGCTGGCGGCGCTGGTCGCGCGCGCGGAGAAGGCCGGCGACGTGCATGTCATGGTCGCCGCCATCGAGGCGGGGAACCTTGCCTCGGTTGCCCTGCACCGCCGGGAGGGGTTCGTCGAGGCCGGGGTGCTGAAGGAAACCGGGAAGAAATTCGGGCGGTGGCTGGACCTGCTGTTCATGACGAAGCACCTCTGACGCCGCGCGGGCCATAAGCCGGGCGGATAACTGCTTTCCGCCCCCCGGCGCTTCGCGGGCCGGGACGGCCGCGCCAGACTGCCCTCCAGGAAACGGAGGGAACGGCGCATGACCGTGGGCGAGATGATCGTGGAGGCCCTGCTGGCGCAGGGCATCGACCGGCTGTTCTGCGTGCCGGGGGAGAGCTATCTCGGCCTGCTGGATGCGCTGCACGACCGGCCGGCCATGGACACGGTGGTCTGCCGGCATGAATCGGGTGCCGGCTTCATGGCGCTGGCCGATGCGCGGCTGACCGGCCGGCCGGGCGTGGCCGCCGTCAGCCGCGGTCCCGGCGCCTGCAACGCCGCCATCGCCCTGCACACCGCGCAGCAGGACGGCGTGCCCTTCCTGCTGATCATCGGCCAGGTCGCGGCGGCCGACCTGCGGCGCGACGCCTTCCAGGAGATCGATTACGGCCGGATGTTCGGCAGCGTGGCGAAGTGGGTGGCCGAGCTGACCGACCCATCGCGCACCGCCGAGACGCTGCGCCGCGCCCTGCAGGTGGCGACCACCGGCACGCCCGGCCCGGTGGTGCTCTCGGTGCCGGAGGATGTGCTGAACGCGCCCTGCGCCAACCCGGTCCCCGGGCCCCAGGCGCCGGTGGCGGCGGCGCCGCCCGCCGATGCGCTGGCCCGGCTGCGCGGCTGGCTGGCCGCCGCCGAGCGCCCGGTGCTGCTGGCCGGCAGCGGCATCGCGGCGCCTGGCGAGCGCGAGGCGCTGCTCGGCTTCATCGAGGCCTGGGAGCTGCCGGCCCTCGTCAGCTTCCGCCGCCAGGACCTGCTGCCGAACCGGCACCGGCTCTATGCCGGCGACATGGGGCTGTCGAACCCGGCCTCGCAGATGGAGGCGCTGGGTCAGGCCGACCTGGTGCTGGCGCTCGGCGCCCGGTTGTCCGACATCAACAGCCAGGGATACAGCTTCCCGGTCGCGGGCCAGCGGCTGGTGCATGTCCATGCCGATCCGGATGCCATCGGGCCGATCTTCCCGGCTTCGCTGGCGCTGGCCTGCCCGGCCGGCGCCTTTCTCGATGCGGTCGGCCTGCCGGACCGCCCGCCGCCGGCGCCGCGCCGGGCCTGGGTCGAGCGGCTGGCGGCGGAGCGGGCCAGGATCGTGGCGCCACGGCTGCCCGCGGTCAGCGACGGCCTGGCCTTCGAGGCGGTAGCGGCGGCGATCGGCGCGGCGCTGCCGAAGGACGGCATCCTGACGCTGGATGCCGGCAGCTTCGCCGCGCCCTGCTACCGCATCATCCCCTTCGCCCCGCCGCAGCGGCTGCTGGCGCCGATCTCGGGCGCCATGGGCTTCGGCGTGCCGGCCGCCGTCGCCGCGGCGCTGCGCGAGCCCGGCCGCACCGTGGTCTGCTGCGTCGGCGATGGCGGCTTCCTGATGACCGGCTCGGAGCTGGCGGTGGCGCTGGAACGCCGCCTGCCGATCAAGCTGTTCCTGGCGGAGAACGGCGTCTATGGCTCGATCCGCATCCACCAGGAGCGGGAATTCCCGGGCCGCACCACCGGGACGGGTTTTTCGAATCCCGACTTCCTGGCGATGGGCGCCGCCTATGGCGCGACGGTGACCCACCTCCGGACCGCCGGGGACCTGACGAAGATCCCGGCGATCCTGGCGGCGCCGGGACCGCAATTCGTCGTGGTGAAGACCAGCTTCGACGCGGTGAAGCCGGCCCCGAAAAGCTAGCGGCGGCGATAGCCCTCGGCGATCACCGCGCCGAGGGCGCCGAGCAGCATCAGCACCGCCATCGGCCGCGCCGTGCCATCGGCGAAATGGCTGAGCAGCACGCCGCTGGTGCCGGCGACGCTGAACTGCAGCGTGCCCATCAGCGCCGAGGCCGAGCCCGCCTGCGCCGCCTGCCGCGACAGCGCGCCCACCGCCGCATTGGGCATGACGAAGGCGCTGAACATCATGCAGAGGAAGATCGGCGGCAGCAGCAGCGCCCAGTGCCAGGGCGCCAGGAAGGCGATCGCCGCCAGCGCCGTGGCCGAGGCCAGGATCACCCTTGTCGCGATCCTCGGCAGCCGGTCGGCGCCCAGCCGCAGCAGCAGCGGCGGGTTGAGCTGCGAGCCCAGGATGAAGCCGGCGGCATTCACCCCGAAGAGGATGCCGAAGCTCGACGGGTCCAGCTTGAACATGCCGACGAAGACCGCCGCCGAGCCGCCGACATAGGCGAACATCAGGAACATGTTGGCGCAGCCCATCGCCACATGGCTGGTGAAGCTGCGGTCGCGCAGGATCTGCAGGTAGCGCAGCAGCTGCGCCTGGGGGCCGAGGCGCAGCCGGCGCTCGGGCGCCAGGGTCTCCGGCAGGAAGCGCCAGACCAGCGTCGCCGAGAGCGCGGCATAGCAGGCGCCGAACCAGAAGATCGGCCGCCAGCCGCCGAAGGCCAGCATCAGCCCGCCCAGGCTGGGCGCCAGGATCGGCGCGGCGCCCATCACCAGCATCAGCTTCGACATCAGCCGCGCCGCCGCATGGCCATCGGCGATGTCGCGCACCACGGCGCGCGGCAGCACCATGCTGGCCGAGCCGCCGAAGGCGGCGATGCAGCGGAACACCGCCAGGCTCTGGATGTCGGAGGACAGCGCGCAGCCGATCGTGCCCAGCAGATAGACCAGCAGGCCGGCGATCAGCGGCCGCCGCCGCCCGAGCCGGTCGCCCAGCGTGCCCTGCACCAGCTGGCCGACAGCCAGGCCGAGGAACCAGGCGGCCAGCGTCAGCTCGGCCGAGCCGTGCGGCGCGGCGAAGTCGTGCTCGATGGCGGGGAAGGCGGGCAGGTACATGTCGGTCGAGAGCGGCCCGATGGCCGTCAGGAAGCCGAGCAGCAGGGGTAGCCAGGCAGGCATGGGAAGGGCGGTCCGGAAGGGCGGCGGGGGCGCCGGGAGCGGCAGGCAATGCAGGGACGGGGCCAGGACGACAAGCGCCACCGGCGGCAGGTCAGCATTGCACCGCAACAAGCCGGGCCCCAGCCCCGGGCCGTGCCCCTCCGCATCATCTTCCTGTGCGGCAGTGGTAGCGATTCTGCCTGCAAAATAGGCATTGATAAACGCTGATGCTTGGAAGGTGGGCGAAGGCGGCGCAAAGTGCTGAATCCTTAATCGACGATGGCTTGCGCGCGGTCGATGCGCTCCCGGACACTTGCGCTCCCCGGCCTGTCGCGCCGGGCCAGAACAGGGAGAGCAAGCATGGTTCGTTTTGCGCTTTCGGCCGCCCTGGGGGCCGCCGGCCTGGCGCTGGCCGCCCTGGGGGGCGCCGCTCCCGCCAGCGCCCAGCCGGCCGCCGACACGGTGGGCGCCATCCGCGCCCGCGGCGCGCTGAACTGCGGCGTCGCCGGCAATGTCGCCGGCTTCAGCCTGCCGGATGCCAACGGGGTCTATCGCGGCATCGATGCCGACAGCTGCCGCTCGGTCGCCGCCGCCATCTTCGGCGACGCCAACAAGGTGCGCTTCATCAACACCACCTCGCAGAACCGCTTCACCGCGCTGCAGTCGGGCGAGGTGGACATGCTGGTGCGCAACACCACCTGGACCCTGTCGCGCGAGGCCTCGCTGGGCTTCGAATTCGCGACCATCAATTTCTATGACGGCCAGGGCTTCATGGTGAAGAAGTCCTCCAACGTCACCTCGGCCAAGCAGCTGGACGGCGCCACCGTCTGCGTCCAGCCCGGTACCACCACCGAGCTGAACCTGTCGGATTACTTCCGCGCCCAGGGCATGAAGTTCACCCCCGTCGTCATCGAGAGCGTGGAGGAAATCCGCACCGCCTTCCTGGCCGGCCGCTGCGACGCCTATACCAACGACGCCTCCTCGCTGGCCTCGTTCCGGGCGACGCAGACCACGCCGGCCGATTTCCTGTTGCTGCCGGAGATCATCTCGAAGGAGCCGCTGGGCGCCGTGGTGCGCAAGGGCGACTGGAAATTCTTCGACATCGTCCGCTGGGCGCATTTCGCGCAGCTGACGGCGGAGGAGCTGGGCATCACCAGCCAGAACGTGGCGAGCTTCGCGACCAACACCAATCCCGACATCCAGCGCTTCATGGGCGTCAGCGGCGACCTGGGCAAGATGCTGGGCCTGGCGCCGGACTGGGCGGTGAAGCTGATCGCCCAGCAGGGCAATTTCGCCGAGGTGTGGGACCGCAACATCACGCCGCTCGGCGTGCAGCGCGGGATCAACAACCTCTGGACCAAGGGTGGGCTGCAGTATGCGCCGCCGATGCGGTAGGAGAAGTTCCTGAAGGTCGGGGGAATGAATTCCCCCGAACCCCTATCTTTTTCCTGACGACCGGCCGTTTCGTGATCAGTGCCTTTGGCGGATGCCCTGGCGTCGGCGCCGTTCGAGTGCTGGTCGTCAAACAGCCGACAGACAGAAAAAAGAAGGGGTCCAGGGGAATTCATTCCCCTGGCCTTCATTCCCCTGGCCTTATCCCTCTGGCCTGTCTCCTGTCTTCCCCTCCACCGGAAACACATCCGCATAGGCATGCCAGGTCGCGTGCCCGACCAGCGGCAGGGCGACGGCCAGCCCCAGGAAGAACGGCACCAGCGCCAGCCCGGTGAACAGCACGATCAGCCCGGCCCAGAGCGCCATCGGCCGCGGGTTGCGCAGCACCGCCTGCCAGGAGGCGATGATCGCCTCGGCGGCCGAGATGTCGCGGTCCAGCAGCATCGGCGCGGCGAAGGCGGCGGTGCAGAAGGCGAGGGTGGCGATCAGCAGCCCGCCGCCGGTGCCGAGCACCAGGAAGGGCACCAGGCCCGGGGCGCGCAGCAGGGCCAGCGGCAGGCCGTCGATCGGCGGCGCGAATCCGGTGCCCAGGCACAGCGCGAAGACCAGGGTCGCCAGGCGCAGCCAGAACAGGTGCAGCAGCAGCAGCGCGCCGCCGAGCAGGCCGAGCTGGGTGCCGCGCTGGGCGAGGCGGCCGAGGATGGCGCGGGCGTCCGTGGGCAGGCCCAGGGCGCGGCGCCGGGAGATCTCGTAGAGCCCGGCGGCGAGCAGCGGGGCGATGAGGAGGAATCCCGCGGTGGCGGGCAGGATGGCCCAGAGCGTCGCGGCGCGCTGCGCCAGCAGGGCGATGGCCCAGCCGCCGGCGGCCAGGGCCAGCCCATGGGCGAGGCCCGCCACGGGGCTGGCCCAGAGGTCGCGCCAGCCGGCGGCGAGCCAGGCCCAGGGCCGGTCATGCGCCACCTGGCGCGGTGCCGTGGCTGAGATCATGGGCTTTCCCTCCGATGCCCCGAAGCTAGCCGCAGGGCGCGGCCGGCGACTTGATGCGCATCAAGGACGCCGCGGTGCGGTTGCGCTTCCTTCCGGGCAATTGCGCGAGACCGGCCCTGGTTGTCTTCACCGGGCCCCGGCCGCGCCCGCCGGGGGGCGGCTCCCCCCCGCGACCGGAGAAAGTAAGCGATGCCCGATGGAGGCCAGGCCTTGCGCCTCGCGGCCGGCGGCGGCTGGCGGCAGGACAGCTATGTGGACGGCCCGATCCGCGCCATGGCGGTGGCGACGATCTTCTGGGGGATCGTCGGATTCCTGGTGGGGGTGGTGGTGGCCTCGCAGCTGGCCTTCCCGCTGCTGAACCTCGACCTGGAATGGACGACCTTCGGCCGGCTGCGGCCGCTGCACACCAGCGCGGTGATCTTCGCCTTCGGCGGCAACGCGCTGCTCTGCACCAGCCTCTATGTCGTGCAGCGCACCTGCCGCGCGCGGCTGTTCGGCGGCGAGGAGATGGGCTGGTTCCTGTTCGCGGGCTACCAGTTCTTCATCGTCATGGCCGCCATCGGCTATCTGCTGGGCGTCACCCAGGGCAAGGAATATGCCGAGCCCGAATGGTATGTCGACCTCTGGCTGGTGGTCGTCTGGGTTTCTTATCTTGTCGCCTTCGGGGGGACGATCCTGCGGCGATCCGAGCCGCACATCTATGTCGCCAACTGGTTCTTTCTCGCCTTCATCATCACGGTTGCCCTGCTGCACATCGGCAACAACGTGGCGCTGCCGCTGACCATCGGCCATGCCAAGTCCTATGGCGTGGCGTCCGGCGTGCAGGATGCGATGATCCAGTGGTGGTACGGCCACAACGCGGTGGGCTTCTTCCTGACCGCCGGCTTCCTCGGCATCATGTACTACTTCATCCCGAAGCAGGCGGACCGGCCGGTCTATTCCTACCGCCTCTCCATCGTCCACTTCTGGTCGCTCATCTTCCTGTATATCTGGGCGGGCCCGCATCACCTGCACTACACGGCGCTGCCGGACTGGGCGCAGACGCTGGGCATGGTCTTCTCGATCATGCTGTGGATGCCGTCCTGGGGCGGCATGATCAACGGGCTGATGACGCTGTCGGGGGCCTGGGACAAGCTGCGCACCGATCCCGGCCTGCGCTTCTCGGTCGCCGCCGTCGGCTTCTACGCCATGGCCACCTTCGAGGGGCCGGTGATGTCGATCAAGGCGGTCAACGCCCTGTCGCACTACACCGACTGGACCATCGGCCATGTGCATTCCGGCGCGCTCGGCTGGAACGGCTTCATCACCTTCGGTGCGCTGTACTGGCTGGTGCCGCGGCTGTGGGGCAAGACCGAGCTGTATTCCAAGAAGCTGGCCGAGTGGCACTTCTGGATCGCGACGCTCGGCATCGTCCTCTACATCACCGCGATGTGGGTCTCCGGCATCATGCAGGGGTTGATGTGGCGCAGCTACGACGCGCTCGGCTTCCTGCAGTACAGCTTCGTCGAGACCGTCGCCGCCATGCATCCCTACTACGTCATCCGCATGCTGGGCGGGGTGCTCTACCTCTCCGGCGCGCTGCTGATGGCCTACAACCTGTGGCGCACCGTGCGGCCCGCCCCCGCCGCGCTGCCCGCCTCCCAGCCCGTCGCGGCCGAGTGAGGACCGAAAAAGATGTTCAAGAAGTTCAGCCACGCGCTGATTGAAAAAAACCTGATCCTGATGGGGGTGCTGTCGCTGATCACCGTCTCCATCGGCGGGCTGGTGCAGATCGTGCCGCTCTTCGCCGTGGAGACCACGATCGAGCGCGTCGACGGCATCCGCCCCTACACGCCGCTGGAGCTGGCCGGCCGCGACATCTATGTGCGCGAGGGCTGCTACACCTGCCACAGCCAGATGATCCGTCCGTTCCGCGACGAGGCGGAGCGCTACGGCCATTACAGCCTGGCGGCGGAGAGCCTTTACGACCATCCCTTCCAGTGGGGCAGCAAGCGCACCGGGCCGGATCTGGCCCGCGTCGGCGGCCGCTATTCCGACGACTGGCAGGCGGCGCATCTGCGCAGCCCGCGCGACCTGGTGCCGGAAAGCGTCATGCCGCCCTATGCCTTCCTCGACCGGCCGCTGGACTATCGCGACATCGCCGCCACCCTGCGCGGCCAGCGCGCCGTCGGCGTGCCCTATACGGATGCGATGATCGCCAATGCGGCGGCTGATCTCGAGGCGCAGGCGCGGCCCGAGATGGATCCGGCCGGCTTCGCGGGCCGCTACGCCAATGCGCGGCAGGCGGCCTTCGACGGCGACGGCCGGACGGTGACCGAGATGGACGCGCTGGTCGCCTATCTGCAGATGCTCGGCACGCTGGTGCGCTTCGGCGACGTCACGCCCGAGCGCGTGCGGCAGCAGTGAGGCGGGACGGACCATGGATCTGCTCTCCGCCTATCCCGTGCTGAAGGCCGCCTGGGTCGTGTGGTTCTTCCTCCTCTTCGGCTTCATCCTGGTCTGGGTGCTGCGGCCGGGCCGCCGCCGCGCCTACCAGGCGATGGCCGAGATTCCCCTGCAGGACGCGCCACCGGCGCCTGCCAAGCGGAGCCTGTGACATGGCCTCGAAAATCGAGAAGGACGCTGTCAGCGGCCAGCAGACCACCGGCCATGAATGGGACGGCATCCGCGAGCTGAACACCCCGCTGCCGCGCTGGTGGCTCTGGACCTTCTACGCCTGCATCGCCTTCGCGGCGCTCTGGGTGGTGCTCTATCCGGCGCTGCCCTTCAGCACCGGCCTGACCGGCTGGACCGCGCGCGGCGCCATCGGCGAGGAGCTGGCGCGCCATGCCGCCGAGCAGGAGCCGCGGCTGGCCGCCATCCGCCAGGCCTCGCTGGAGGAGATCCGCAGCGAGCCGGGCCTGCGCGCCTATGCCCTGGCTGGCGGCCGCGTCGCCTTCGCCAACAACTGCGCCGCCTGCCATGGCGCCGGCGGGCAGGGGGCGCCGGGCGGCTTCCCGTCGCTCGCCGATGACGACTGGCTCTGGGGCGGCAGCCTGGCCGCCATCCAGGCCACCATCACCCATGGCATCCGCAATGCCGAGGACGAGCGGGCGCGCAGCAGCATGATGCCGCGCTTCCTGGCCGATGGCCTGCTGAAGGCGCCGCAGGTGAACGACGTGGCCGAGCATGTGCTGGCGCTGTCGGGCCGCGGCACCGACGCGGCGGCCGCCGCCCGCGGCGCCGCGCTGTTCGCCGAGAACTGCGCCGCCTGCCATGGCGACCGCGGCACCGGCAACCGCGAGATGGGCGCGCCGAACCTGGCCGACCAGGTCTGGCTCTATGGCGGCGACAAGCGCGCCATCGTGCAGAGCATCGCCTATGCCCGCGGCGGCGTCATGCCGGCCTGGGGGCAGCGGCTGGACCCGGCGGTGATCAAGATGCTCGCCGTCTATGTCCACGCCCTCGGCGGCGGCGAGGCGGAGTAGCGCATCATGGGCCGCATCGCCCTGCCACGCAGCGGCTCGGGGAGCGAGGAGGGCGCCTCGCTCTACGCCGCGCACCAGAAGGTCTATCCCAAGGCGGTGCGCGGCCCGGTGCGGCGCCTCAAATGGGTGATGCTGGCCGCCTGCCTGGCCATCTACTACCTGTTGCCCTGGCTGCGCTGGGACCGTGGTCCCGGCCTGCCGGACCAGGCCGTGCTGGTCGACGTCGCCGATGCCCGCATCTTCCTGTTCAACCTCGAGATCTGGCCGCAGGAGATCTATTTCGTCACCGGGCTGCTGGTGCTGGCGGCGATCGGGCTGTTCGCCGTCACCAGCCTGTTCGGCCGGGTCTGGTGCGGCTTCGCCTGCCCGCAGACCGTCTGGACCGATCTCTTCCTGCTGGTCGAGCGCTGGATCGAGGGCGACCGCAACGCGCGCATCAAGCGCGACGCGGCCCCGGCCTCGCGCGACAAGGTGCTGCGCAAGGTGCTGAAGCACGCCGCCTGGATCGCCATCGCGGCGGCGACCGGCGGCGCCTTCGTCATCTACTTCC
This sequence comes from Roseomonas sp. USHLN139, assembly GCF_037145735.1. NCBI lineage: Bacteria > Pseudomonadati > Pseudomonadota > Alphaproteobacteria > Acetobacterales > Roseomonadaceae > Roseomonas > Roseomonas sp. USHLN139. Next base: position 335,242 of record NZ_JBBCWY010000001.1, read on the forward strand.
AGGATGCGCGCGCTGCCCTCCGCGCCATCCCGGCCGGGACCGCCTCGGTCGAGACCTATGTCTTCTTCGCGCTCTTCACCGGCACCACCTACCTGCTGGCCGGCTGGGCGCGGGAGCAGGTCTGCACCTACATGTGCCCCTGGCCGCGCTTCCAGGCCGCCATGCTGGACGAGCAGTCGCTGGTGGTCACCTATCGCGCCTGGCGCGGCGAGCCGCGTGGCAAGGCGCGCGCCGAGGGCGTCGGCGACTGCGTCGACTGCCGCGCCTGCCTGCATGCCTGCCCGACCGGCATCGACATCCGCGACGGGCAGCAGCTGGCCTGCATCGGCTGCGGCCTCTGCATCGATGCCTGCGACGAGGTGATGCACAAGCTGCAGCGCCCGCACGGCCTGGTCGCCTTCGAGACCCTGGCCAACCTGGCCGCCAGCGATGCCGCGACGCTCGGCATGCCGCCGGGGCCGGTGCGGCAGCTCTGCGGCATGAAGGCGCGCGCCCCTGTCCGCCTCGCCCGGCCGCGCAGCCTGATGTATGCCGGCGTGCTGGCGCTGGTGGCCGCGGTGATGCTCGGCGCCTTCCTGCTGCGCGACAGCGCGACGCTCGCCGTGCTGCGCGACCGCGCCCCGCTCTATGTCCGCCTCTCCGATGGCGGCATCCGCAACGGCTACACGCTGAAGCTGGCCAACCGCCGGCTGGCCGAGCCGGCCCTGCTGCTGGAGCTGGTCGCGCCGCCCGGCTTCCAGCTGGTGGTGCAGGAGGCGCCGCTGGACGCGGGCGGCCATCCCCGCCTGCGCCTGGCCGCCGACGGCATCACCGAATGGCGCGCGCTGGTCAGCCTGCCGGCCGGCCAGCCGGTCGCCGCCAGCACGCCGATCCGCTTCCGCCTGCGCGACGCTGCCGGCCGGGTGCGGCTCGACGAATCCAGCGTCTTCCTCGCTCCTGAAAGAGGCTCGCCATGACCGCCCTCGCGTCGGACCGCCGCAGCAGCTGGATTCCCTGGGTCTTCGTCGGCGGCATGCTGCTGGTGATCGCGGTGAACGGGGTGCTGATCGTCTCGGCGCTGTCCACCTTCACCGGCGTCACCGAGGGCCAGGCCTATGACCGCGGCCTCGCCTACAACGACGTGCTGGCCGAGAATGCCCGCCAGGCGGCGCTGGGCTGGCAGGGCGAGGTGCGGCTGGCCGAGGATGGCAGCCTGGCGGTCAGCGTCACCGACCGCGACGGCCGCCCTGTCCCCGGCACGCTGCGCGGCGTGCTGCTGCGGCCGCTGGAGGCCACCGCCCTGCCGCTGGCCTTCACGCCGCAGGGCGAGGGCCGCTTCCGCGCCGCCCTGCCGGTGCCCAAGCCCGGCCAGTGGGAGGCGCGGCTGGTGCTGACCGGACCGGAAGGCCAGGAATTCGACCTGCGCCGGCGGCTGGTGCTGCCGTGACCCTGCTCTCCCCCGCCGAGCGGCCGGCCGCCCTGGCCTGCGCGCATTGCGGCGCGGCGCTGCCGGCGGGTGGCGGCCGCTTCTGCTGCCGCGGCTGCGAGGCGGCGGCGGGGCTGGTGGCGGGGCTCGGCCTCGATGCCTTCTATCAGCGGCAGAGCACGGCGGCCGGCACGCTGCGCCCGGCCGAGGCGCTGCCGGACACCGATTTCGCGGCCCTGACGATTGCCGAGAAGGGCGGCGTGCAGCGGCTGGAGCTGATGCTGGCCGGCCTGTCCTGCGGCGCCTGCGTCTGGCTGGTCGAGCAGGCGCTGGCCGCCGAGCCCGACGTGCTGCGGGCGCGCGCCAGCCTCTCCGCCCGGCGGCTGACCATCGCCTGGCGCGGCGAGCCCGCGCGCGCCAATGCGCTGGTGGCGCTGATCGCCTCGCTCGGCTTCCGCGCCGCGCCCTGGTCGCCGGCCTGCCTGCGCGCCACCGAGGATGCCGAGGGCCGCGCCCTGCTGCGGGCGCTGGGCATCGCTGCCTTCGGCATGATGAACGTCATGCTGGTCTCGGTCGCCGTCTGGGCCGGGGCCGACATGGGGGAGGCGACGCGCGGGCTGATGCACTGGCTGGCCGCGCTGATCGGCCTGCCGGTGGTGCTGGTGGCGGGGATGCCCTTCTACCGCTCGGCCTGGCGCGGCCTGCGGGCCGGGCGGCCGAACATGGACCTGGCGGTCTCGCTCGGCGTGCTGGCGACCACGGCGATGAGCCTGTCGGAGACCCTGCGCCAGGGCCCCTATACCTGGTTCGACGGCGCCACCGCCCTGCTGGCCCTGCTGCTGGCCGGGCGCGTGCTGGACCGCGCCGCCCGCCGCCGTGCCCGCCAGGCGGTGGCCGAGCTGCTGGCGCTGCAGGATGGCACCGTGCAGCGCATTGATGCCGGGGGGCGCGTCACCCATGCCCCGGCCGGCCAGCTGGTCGCCGGCGACCGCCTGCTGCTGGCCAGCGGCGAACGGCTGCGGCTGGATGCCGCGCTCGACGCGCCCGAGGCGCTGCTCGACACCGCCGCCACCACCGGCGAGAGCCTGCCGTGCCGCGTCCTGCAGGGCGAGGGGGTCGCCGCCGGCGCCGTCAACCTGGGCAACCCGGTGGCGATGCGGGTCACCGCCGCCGCCGCCGACGGGTCGCTGGCCGCCATGGCGCGGCTGCTGGAACGCGCCGAGCAGGCGCGCGGCCGCTTCGTGACGCTGGCCGACCGCGCCGCCCGCTTCTACGTGCCCATCGCCCATGCGGTGGCGCTGGCCACCTTCCTCGGCTGGTGGCTGTGGATGGGCCTGCCCTGGCAGCAGGCGCTGGTGCCGGCCGTCGCCGCGCTGATCATCACCTGCCCCTGCGGCCTGGCCATCGCCGTGCCCGCCGTGCAGGTCGCGGCCTCGGGCGCGCTGTTCCGCCGCGGCGTGCTGGTCGCCTCGGCCAGCGCGCTGGAGCGGCTGGCCAGCGCCGACTGCGCCGTGCTCGACAAGACCGGCACCCTGACCGAGGGCCGCCCGACCCTGCTGGAGGCGCCCGGCCGCCCGGCCTCCGCCCTGCGCGAGGCAGCCTCGATCGCCCGCGCCTCCCGCCACCCGCTGGCCCGCGCCCTGGTCGCCGCCTGCCCCGACGCCCCCGCCGCGCCCGAGGGCGTGCAGGAGATCCCCGGCCAGGGGCTGCGCGCCGGCGCGGTGCGGCTCGGCAGCGCGCCCTTCATCGGCCTGGCGCAGGAGGATGAGGGGCTGACCCTCTGGCTCGCCCGGCCCGGCCTGTCGCCGGTGCCCTTCCGCTTCGCCGACCGGCTGCGCCCCGATGCGGCGGCCACCGTCGCGGCGCTGGCCGGTCTCGGCCTGCCCGCCGAGCTGCTGTCCGGCGATGCGGGGCCGGCGGTCGAGGCGGTCGCCGAGGCCACCGGCATCGGCCCCTGGCAGGCCCGCGCCACCCCGGCCGACAAGGCCGATCGCGTCGCGGCGCTCAGCGTCGCCGGCCACAAGCCGCTGATGGTGGGCGATGGCCTGAACGACGCGGCGGCGCTGGCCCTGGCGCATGTCTCCGCCACCCCGGAAGGGGCGACCGACCTGGCGCAGACCGCGGCCGACCTGTTGCTGCGCGGCCAGGGCCTCTCGGCGCTGCCCTATGCCATCCGCGTCGCCCGACGCGCCCAGCGCCTGGCCCGGCAGAATATTGCTTTCAGCTTGATCTACAACATGGTCGCCATCCCCTGCGCGGTGCTGGGTTACGCGACCCCGCTGATCGCGGCGCTGGTCATGGCCAGCTCCTCGATCATCGTCATCCTCAATGCGCTGCGCGCCGGAAAGGCCCCCGCATGAACGCCCTGCTGCTGCTGGTGCCGCTGGCCCTGTTCCTCGGCCTGCTGGCCCTCGCCCTGTTCCTCTGGACGCTGCGCGCCCGCCAGTACGACGACCTGGACGGCGCCGCGTCCCGCATCCTGTTCGACGATCCCACGCCCGGAGGCCGCCCATGACCGCCAACCGCATCTTCTTCCTGGTCTTCAACGCCATCCTGGCCCTGGTCGGCCTGCTGCTGGCCGGCGCCTCGGTCGACGCGCCGCTGACCTTCTTCGCGCTGTCGCTGTTCCTGTTCGGGACCTTCTTCGCGCTGTGGCTGGTCAAGAAGACCTATGATGAGGCTGACCATCAGTCCTGAAGGGAAGGCCAGGAGAAGGAATTCCCCTGGACCCCATCTTTTTTTTGATTTCTTGGCCCTGCTCAGGCCTGCGCCACCCTGCAGGCCGCGCTTCGGCCGGGCCGTTTCGCCCCTCGTCGCCACCTGGACACGGCAGTCACCGCAGAAAATCGGGGGAATTCATTCCCCCGACCTTCAACCGGCCTGCTTTCTTCCGTTGACGGAGCGCCGCACCGCGCCCATGGTCCGGCGCCCTTTTTTCAAGCCAGGAAATCCCTGACCGATGCCTGCGATCACGTTGCCCGACCAGTCCGTCCGCGTCTTCGACGAGGCGGTGACGGGCACTACCGTGGCGGCCTCCATCGGTCCGGGGCTGGCCAAGGCGGCCTTGGCCATGCAGGTGGACGGGCAGCTGCGCGACCTGTCGCACCGCATCGAGGCCGATGCGGCGGTGCGCTTCATCACCCGCAAGGACCCGGAGGCGCTGGAGCTGATCCGGCATGACTCCGCCCATGTCCTGGCCGAGGCGGTGCAGGAGCTGTTCCCCGGCACCCAGGTGACCATCGGCCCGGCGATCGAGAACGGCTTCTATTACGATTTCGCCCGCAACGAGCCCTTCAAGCCGGAGGATTTCCCGGCGATCGAGAAGAAGATGCGGGAGATCATCGCCCGCAACGCCGCCTTCGTGCGCGAGGAATGGCCGCGCGAGCAGGCCATTTCTTTCTTTGAGGCGAAGGGCGAGCGCTACAAGGCGGAGCTGATCCGCGACCTACCGGTGGACGTGCCGATCAGCATCTACCGCCAGGGCGAGTGGCTCGACCTCTGCCGCGGGCCGCATATGCGGACCACGGGCGACATCGGCGCGGCCTTCAAGCTGATGAAGGTGGCCGGCGCCTATTGGCGCGGCGACCACCGCAACGCCATGCTGAGCCGCATCTACGCGACCGCCTGGCGCGACCAGAAGGAGCTCGACGCCTATCTCCACCAGCTGGAGGAGGCGGAGCGCCGCGACCACCGCAAGATCGGCAAGGAGATGGGCCTGTTCCACCTCCAGGAGGAGGCGGTCGGCTCGATCTTCTGGCACCCCAAGGGCTGGCGCCTCTACACCCGGGTGCAGGACTATATGCGCCGCCGGCTGGACGCGACCCAGTACCAGGAGGTGAAGACCCCGCAGCTGGTCGACCGCCGGCTGTGGGAGGCCTCGGGCCATTGGGAGAAGTACCGGGAGAACATGTTCCTCGCGACCGTCGACGACGAGTCGGAGAAGGACCGCGTCCTGGCGCTGAAGCCGATGAACTGCCCCTGCCATGTGCAGATCTTCAACCATGGCTTGCGCTCCTACCGGGAGCTGCCGATGCGCATGGCCGAGTTCGGCGCCTGCCACCGCTACGAGCCCTCGGGCGCGCTGCACGGCATCATGCGGGTGCGCAGCTTCACCCAGGACGACGCGCATATCTTCTGCACCGAGGCGCAGATCGCCGCCGAGACGGTCGAGTTCGTTGCCCTGCTGTCGCGCGTCTACAAGGATTTCGGCTTCGAGAGCTTCCGGGTGAAGTTCTCCGACCGGCCGGAGAAGCGCGCCGGCGACGACGCCACCTGGGACCGGGCCGAGGGCGCGCTGAAGGAAGCCTGCCTGACCGCCGGCGTCGAGTATGAGCTGAACCCGGGGGAGGGCGCCTTCTACGGCCCCAAGCTGGAATTCGTCCTGCGCGACGCGATTGGCCGCGACTGGCAGTGCGGCACGCTGCAGGTCGACTTCGTGCTGCCCGAGCGGCTGGACGCGGTCTATGTCGGCGAGGACGGCAACCGGCACCGCCCGGTCATGCTGCACCGCGCCATCCTGGGCAGCTTCGAGCGCTTCCTCGGCATCCTGATCGAGCAGCATGCCGGGCGCTTCCCGCTCTGGCTGGCCCCGGTGCAGGTGGCGGTGGCCACCATCGTCGACGAGGCGGCGCCCTTCGCCCGCGAGGTGGCGGCCGCCCTGCAGAAGGCCGGGCTGGCGGTGGAGCTCGACCTGCGCAACGAGAAGATCAACCGCAAGGTCGTCGACCATATCGACCAGCGCGTGCCCGTGCTGGCGGTGATCGGCAAGCGCGAGGCCGAGGAGGGCAAGGTGGTGCTGCGCCGCCTGCCGGGCCGCGAGCAGGTGGTGGTGACGCTGCAGGAAGCGGTCGCCACCCTTGCGGCGGAGGCCACGCCACCCGATCTGTCACCGGACGCATAGCATTTGGTGCGCAAAGGTTGCAGCGGCCCTGCCGCTGCAGCATAAGACCCGTTGAACTTCGTTCCAACAGCGACAGGAGCCGACTCTGGCCCGAGGCCCTATTCCGAATCAGTTGCCGCCCCGCGACGGCCCGCGCGTCAACGAGGATATCCGCGTTCCGCAGGTCCGCCTGATCGATCAGGACGGCGAGATGCTCGGCGTGATGAGCGCGCGTGAAGCGCTGCTGCGCGCCTATGAGCTGGGCATGGATCTGCTTGAGATCAGCCCGAACGCCGTCCCGCCGGTCTGCAAGATCACCGACTACGGCAAGTACAAGTACGAGCAGCAGAAGAAGGCCAACGAGGCCCGCAAGAAGCAGAAGATCGTCGAGATCAAGGAAATCAAGGTTCGTCCGAACATTGATGACCATGACTATGACGTCAAGATGCGCGCGGCCAAGGGCTTCATCGAGGAAGGCGACAAGGTGAAGGTCACCCTGCGCTTCCGCGGCCGTGAAATGGCGCACCAGGATCTGGGCGTGAAGGTTCTCGAGCGCATCCGCACCGAGCTGGCCGAGCTGGCCAAGGTCGAGCAGATGCCGCGTCTGGAAAACCGCCAGATGATCATGGTGCTGGCGCCCAAATAAGCGCCCGCTGGCCTGCGGGGCCGGGGGAATTCCTCCGGCCGGCGCAGGGCCCCCGATAATGTTCGAGCCGATGTTTGAACCCCGGTGTTCGAACCAACGTCCGAAGCCGCCCCCTCGCCGGGCGGCTTTTTTTGTGCCGTGCCGGCCGGGCAGGTGTCTCCGGTACCGCGTGGTAAGGCGCGGGCCCGCATCCTGGGAAGGCCGGCGGGCGCCGCAATTCCGCCACCCTTCGGCCGCCGGCCGGCCGGGATCGGGTCGCAGCCTGCCGGAATGATGGCCGGGCCGCCTGCCGGGAAGGGATCGCCGATGACGCGGAAGACCTTACGCTACCGCCTGGGGCTCGCCCTCCTTGGCCTGCCGCTGATGGCCGGCGCGGCCGCGGCCGAACCGGCGGTGGTGATCGACCGCATCCGCCTGCATGCCGGCCCGGCCGCCGAATACCCGATGATCGCCGTGCTGGAGCGCGGCATGACGGTCGAGGTGGTCGGCTGCCTGCAGGGCTATACCTGGTGCGACATCCTGGTCGGGCCGCAGCGCGGCTGGCTGCGCGGCGGCTTCCTGGCGATGAGCCCGTATCCTGCCCAGGCGCCCGTGCCGCTCTCCGGGATCGGCCCCGCGGTCGGCCTGCCGATCGTGGTGTTCAGCCTCGGCCACTACTGGGATTCCTATTACCGCGGCCAGCCCTGGTACCGGGAGCGCGACCGCTGGGCCTCGGCCCCGCCGCCGCCGCCGGGCTACGGCCCGGGCTGGGGTGGCCCGCCGCCGCCAGGCTGGGGCGGCGGACCTCCGCGCCCCGGTTGGGGGCCTGGGCCCCGTCCGGGACCTGGTCCGGGTCCGGGTCCTGGCCAGGGCGGGCCGCCGGTGCCGGGCTGGGGTGGCGGACCACCGGGATCGGGCGGGCCGGGGCCGGGTTGGGGCGGTGGGCCGCCGTCGGGCGGACCGGGCCCTGGGCCAGGCCCTGGTCCGGCTGGGCCAGGGCCGGGCTGGGGCGGGCCGCCGACGGGTGGTCCGGGACCGGGATGGGCCGGGCCGCGCCCGGGCCCTGGTCCAGGCGGAGCGCCGGGGCCGGGGTCTGGTGGTCCGGGCGTCGGCCCGGGAGGTCCGGGGCCGACCGGCCCAGGTCCCGGGATCGGCGGGCCAGGCGGTGGCGCTGGACCGGGCGCTGGGGGTTCCGGCGGGCCGCGGCCGGGTGGCGGCCCGGGCGGTGGCGCTGGGCCGGGCGTTGGAGGTCCTGGCGGGCCGCGGCCGGGTGGTGGTGGTCCGGGGCCGGTCGGGCCGGGTCCCGGGATCGGTGGGCCGGGCGGTGGCGCTGGGCCGGGCGCCGGGGGTCCTGGCGGGCCGCGGCCGGGTGGCGGCCCGGGGCCGGCCGGGCCGGGTCCCGGGATCGGTGGGCCGGGCGGTGGCGCTGGACCGGGCGCCGGGGGTCCTGGCGGGCCGCGGCCGGGTGGTGGTCCGGGGCCGATCGGGCCGGGTGCCGGCGGTCCGGGGCCGCGGCCGGGCGGGCCTCCGCCGGGTGGCGGCGGGATGCCGGGTGGGCCGCCGCATGCGCCGGGGATGCCGCCGGGCGCGTCGCCGCGGCCGGGGCCGGTGGCCGGACCGGTCAATCATCCGGCGCCGATGCCCGCGCCGCGGCCTGCCGGCCCGCCGCCGGCGATGCATCAGGGGCCGCCGCAGGGCGGCGGCGGCCATCCGCCCCCGCGCCCGCAACAGCAGGAGCGCCCGCCGCGCTGAAAACAGGCAGAAAAAAGAAGGGGTCCAGGGGAATTCCTTCCCCTGGCCTGGCTTACTTCTTGGAGAACCGCAGCTCGAGCCCGCGCGCGCGCCAGCCCGCCTCGATGACCGCCTTGTCGACCAGCCCGGAGGGATCGGCGCGGCGCGGCGCCGTCGCCAGGCCGGGCGCCCGGTCGCGCCGCCAGATGCCGAGCAGGCGGCGCATCTCGTCGAGCGGGGTGGGGTGGTCGTCGACCCGCAGGTCGAGGTCGGGGAAGTCTTCCGTGGTGATCAGCTTCATCGCCGCCGATTGCCGGCCGCGGCGGTCGCCGCCGGCGGCCTGGCCGGCATCGAGCGCCAGCATCAGCCGCTCCGGCAGCGGCAGGGCGGCGGCGGAGGCGTAGCAGGCGGCGGTCTCGGTCACCACGCTCTCGCCGGCCAGCATGTTGCCGGCGACCGAGAAGCCGGGGCCGCTGGTGCTGCCGGCCCATTCGACGCAGCTCTCGCCGGTCCAGGCGGCCGCGTTGCCGTGGCGGTCGACGCAGTGGATCTGGCGCAGCGCCGCGCCGCGGTCGCCGGCCAGCGCGCCCTGGATGGCCTCGGCCGGCGCCAGCCCGCGCGCCAGCCCGTCCAGCACCGCCGGGCCCAGGTAGCGGTTGGTGAAGGACTGGGTGGAGACGGCGCCGATGCCGGGCCGCACGAAGGGGCAGGAGGCGCCGACGGCGAAGGCGCAGGTGGTGACGGCGACGGCGAAGGCGCCGCTGGCAGGGTCATGCGCCACGATCGACCAGGTCATCCGGGAAGGCTCCTCACCGCTGTTCGCCTGACCGTGGCGGCGGGCGCGCCGCCGATCAAGGGGGCGGGCGAGCGCCGTTGCGTGAGGCGAAAGCCGGGATGCGCCCCGCGAGCAGCGCAACCGTTGCAACCCTGTCGCGCCGCGGCGGCCGCCTGGCCACCGCTCGAAAGTCTTGCGTCGCGGAGGGGAACGTGGTGCAAGCTCGCCCATGGCCGACCTGTCCTCCCAAGCCCTCCACCAGGACCGCATCCTCATCCTCGATTTCGGCAGCCAGGTGACGCAGCTCATTGCGCGCCGGGTCCGGGAATCGGGCGTCTATTGCGAGGTGTGGCCCTTCACCGCCCAAGCCGAGCGCATCCGGGGCTTCGCGCCGAAGGGGATCATCCTCTCGGGCGGGCCGGCCAGCACGGTCGACGAAGGCAGCCCGCGGGCGCCGCAGGCGGTGTTCGAGATGGGGGTGCCGCTGCTCGGCATCTGCTACGGCCAGCAGACCATGTGCATGCAGCTGGGCGGGCTGGTCGAGAAGAGCGACCACCAGGAATACGGCCGCGCCTATGTCGAGGTGCAGGAAGCCTGCGCGCTGACCCAGGATGTCTGGGCCGCCGGCGCCCGCGAGCAGGTCTGGATGAGCCATGGCGACCGCGTCGCGCGGCTCCCCGAGGGCTTCCGCATCGTCGCGACCTCCGAGGGCGCGCCCTTCGCCATGGTCGCCGATAACAGCCGCCATTTCTACGGCATCCAGTTCCACCCCGAGGTGGTGCACACGCCGCATGGCGCCGCGCTGCTGAAGAACTTCACCCATGGCGTCTGCGGCTGCCAGGGCGACTGGACGATGGCCGCCTTCCGCGCCGAGGCGGTGGCGCGCATCCGCGCCCAGGTCGGCACCGGCAAGGTGATCTGCGGCCTCTCGGGCGGCGTCGATTCCTCGGTGGCGGCGGTGCTGATCCACGAGGCGATCGGCGACCAGCTGACCTGCATCTATGTCGATCACGGGCTGATGCGCGGCGGCGAGACCGAGCAGGTGGTCGCCACCTTCCGCGACCGCTTCAACATCAAGCTGGTGCATCGCGACGCCTCCGACCTGTTCCTCGGCCAGCTGGCCGGCGTCACCGACCCGGAGAAGAAGCGCAAGACCATCGGCCGGCTGTTCATCGAGGTCTTCGAGGAAGAGCAGGCGAAGCTGGGCGGCGCCGACTTCCTGGCCCAGGGCACGCTCTATCCGGACGTGATCGAGAGCGTCTCGGCCACCGGCGGGCCCTCGGTCACCATCAAGTCGCACCACAATGTCGGCGGCCTGCCCGAGGGCATGCGCATGCAGCTGGTCGAGCCGCTGCGCGACCTGTTCAAGGACGAGGTCCGCGCGCTGGGCCGCGAGCTCGGCATGCCGGAGGAGATCGTCGGCCGCCACCCCTTCCCGGGGCCCGGCCTGGCGATCCGCATCCCCGGCGAGGTGACACGCGAGAAGGTGCAGGTGCTGCAGAAGGCCGACCTGATCTATCTGGAGGAGATCCGCGCCGCCGGCCTCTATGACGCGATCTGGCAGGCCTTCACCGTGCTGCTGCCGGTGAAGAGCGTCGGCGTGATGGGCGACGGCCGCACCTATGACAATGTCTGCGCGCTGCGGGCGGTGACCTCGACCGATGGCATGACGGCCGATGTCTATCCCTTCACCATGGACTTCCTGACCCGCGTGGCGGGGCGCATCGTCAACGAGGTGCGCGGCATCAACCGGGTGACCTACGACATCACCTCGAAGCCGCCCGGGACGATCGAGTGGGAATGATCCCGCGCCGCTGACGCCGCAGGCGGCGGGGGGCCTGCGCGCGCCCCGCCGCGGCTGGTAGCATGGCCCGTCGCGCCGCCCCGATTCGGTCCTGATGGCAGGTCCTCGCGGCGGCGGATACGGAGGAAGCCATGCTCAACCACGTCATGGTCGGCTCGAACGATATCGAGCGATCGAAGCGTTTCTACGATGCCGTGCTGGGCACGCTCGGCGCCGGCGAGCCGGTGCGCAACACCGCCGCCAGCGGCCACCAGCGCCTGTTCTACCGCCATGCCGGCAGCAGCTTCGGCGTCAGCCAGCCGATCGACAACGCCCCGGCGACGGCCGGCAATGGCAGCACCATCGGCTTCAAATGCGACAGCCCCGAGCAGCTGAAGGCCTTCCATGACGCCGCCGTGGCGCATGGCGGCACCTCGATCGAGGAGCCGCCGGGCCCGCGCGAGAGCCCGATGGGCACGATCCACCTGGCCTATGTGCGCGACCCGGACGGCAACAAGCTCTGCGCCGTGCACCGCCCCGCGGCGGGGTGACAGGCGGCGCCAAGCTGCCGGCGGCATGACCGCCGCGCCTGGGGGTGCGGCCCGGCCCGCACCGCCGGCGGCACGCAAGGCGGTCTCCGCCTGCGGGGCGCCCCCCTGGCCGATCCGCCGCGGCACACGATATGCCGGTCAGCCAGGCCAGGAGGGAGAAGGGCGATGTTCCTCGATCTGCCGGGCGGCGGGCCGCCCCGGCCGCCGGAGCTGCCGCCGCCGCCGCGCCTCTCGCCGCAGCGCCAGCGGCTGCTGCTCTGGATCATCGGCCTGAACGTGCTGCTGCTGCTGGTCGCGCCAATCGGCGGCGCCACGCTGATCACCGGGCTGCTGGCGCTGCTGCGCTAGGGCGGTTTCCCTTCGCCCTGGCGCAGGTCAGCCACTCTGGCCGCTTGTTCTTGCGGGCATCTTCACCCGGTCCGGTGATTCCACCAGACCGGGATCTGCTCTGGCCGGGTGGCCGGGTGGCCGGAGGCGCGGCCGGGCGGCCCTTGCGGCGGCCGGCCCCGGCGGCCGATACTCGGGGGCAGCGGCCCGGCAGAGGCCGTGGCCCCGGGGAGGGCGGCGCCCGTGTTCCGCGACCCTCCCAGGCGATATCCCCGATGCCCGCAAATTCCCCTGTCCGGCTGTTCGACATCGTGACCCCCGGCAGCACCAATCACCATGGCACCCTCTTCGGCGGCATCGGCCTGGCGCATATGGACAAGGTCGCCTTCATCGCCGCGGCACGCTTCGGCCGCGCCGATTTCGTCACCGCCAGCTGCGAGCGCATCGACTTCGCCGCCCCCTGCCGGCTGGGCGACATCGTCACGGTCGAGGGGCGGGTGGTGCGCCGCGGCCGCCGCTCGCTCGGCGTGGCAGTGAAGCTGCTGGCCGAGGCACCGCTCACCGGCGAGGTCCGTCATTGCGGCGGGGGTCTTTTTTCGATGGTCGCCCTCGGCGAGCCGGCGCCGGTCTTCCCCGCGCTGGTCGAGGACGAGGTCGAGCCGGAAGGAGAGCTCCGCATGGTTGACCTGGTGCTGCCGGGCCTGACCGGGCAGGGCGGGCGGATGGCGGCCGGGCGCAGCATCGACGCCATGGCCCGCGCCGCCTGGATCGCCGCCACCCGCGCCACCCGGCAGGCGCTGCAGCTGGCCGAATCCCGCGACGTGGTGCTGGAGCAGCCGATCGCCCCGGGCGAGGTGATGGAGCTGGTGCCGCGGCTCGAGGGCGGCGCCGGCGGCGCCTGCTGGGTGGCGGTGGAGCTGCGCGCCGAGGATGTGCTGAGCGGGGTGCAGCGGCGCTGCGGTGGCGGGCGGTTCCGGCTGGCCGCGGCGGCCGCGCTGGCGCCCGCCGGCGCCGTCGCTGCCTGAGCGGCCGCCCGGCGAGGGTCACGCCCAGGCGATCCCCGCTGTCTTCACTTCGTGCCGGACGTCCATGGTCACGCGGAAGGCCGGTCCCCAGATAAGAGTCCGAAGGCCGGGTGGGCAGCCCGCCGCACCCGCGCCAAGCCACAAGGAGCCCGGAAAGACATGTCTCTGCGGATCAATGCCACGGCGCCGAACTTCCAGGCGCAGACCACCCAGGGCCTGATCGACTTCCATGAATGGATCGGCGACAGCTGGGCGATCCTGTTCTCGCACCCGAAGGACTTCACCCCGGTCTGCACCACCGAGCTCGGCGCCATGGCCGGGCTGAAGCCGGAATTCGACCGCCGCAACACCAAGGTCATCGGCCTGTCGGTCGATCCGGTGGACAACCACGCCAAATGGGCCGCCGATATCGAGGAGACCCAGGGCCATGCGGTGAACTTCCCGATGATCGGCGACACCGAGCTGAAGGTGGCCACCGCCTATGACATGCTGCCCGAGAGCGCCGGCACCACCTCGGAAGGCCGCACCGCCGCCGACAACGCGACGGTCCGCGCCGTCTTCATCATCGGCCCGGACAAGAAGATCAAGGCGATGCTGACCTACCCCATGACCTCGGGGCGGAATTTCGACGAGGTGCTGCGGCTGCTCGATTCCTGCCAGCTGACCGCCCGCCACACGGTGGCCACGCCGGTGAACTGGCGCCCGGGCGATGACGTCATCATCCCGCCCTCGGTCAGCAACGAGGCCGCCGCCCAGAAATATCCGGCCGGCTGGAAGACACTGAAGCCCTATCTGCGCGTCGTCGCCCAGCCGCGCGACTAGCTTCTGTGCGTTCCGGGCGGTCGCTGGACGCCCGGAACGCCGCGCTGACGCTGCCACTGGTCGGCCCCTCGTTGCCAATTATAGTGTTGGCAGCGTAACAGGGCCGGCCGATGTCGATCTCCTTCGAGGAACTTGTCGGAACCCAGGACTGGGAGGCCTGGAAGCGCCGCAACCGGCACAACCTGGACCATCCCGCCGATTTCGAGCGGATCTTCGTCGAGCGGGTGCTGCAGGCCGTCGCGCGGATCGAGCCGGCTGACGTTGTGGCGCAGTTCCCCTTCACCTGCGCCAGGCGCCGGCAGCGTCGCGTCGACTTCATGATCATCTCCCCGGCCAAGGGATACCTGCTGCCGATCGAGCTCGATGGCAAAGACAAGGGCGAGGTCAAGAACCAGTGGAACGACTTCCTGTTCCGCCAGAATCAGATCATCCGGACCTTCGGTACGATCCTGCGCTTCACCAACGACCAGATGTTCAACGAGACGCGGCAGGTCGTCGACACCATTGACGAGGTCCTGGCGGAGCAGGCGGCCGACCGCAAGGATGGTCGCCGGGCCGCCTATCTCCGGCGCTATGGCGGTGTCGGGGAAGCCCCGCCGCCATCCAAACCGCGGCCGCCGGTCGCCGAGCCGACCTCGGCGCAGGTGCCGCAGCGCCGTTTGGTCCCGGGCAGCCTCATGGAACGGCTGATCACCCTGCAAGGGGCGCGAGCGGCCGCCGAGACGCCCCCGGCCAGGCCGCCCGGCGTGGCGCCAAGCCCCCGGTTGTCGTCCACGGTGCCCTCGGTGAACAAGGTTCTCCGCCTGCCGGCACCGTCGTCGGTGGAGCCGTCGCCCAGGCCGGCTGCGGTGACAGCGGGGGGGACGGCGCTGGGCACAATCCTCGGACCGCTGCTGACCCCGGCGGGGCCGACCCCCGGAGGGGCGGCCCGCCCCGTCGCCGCTCCACCGCCCGTGGAGGCCGCGCCGCAGTCCGCCCGGCCGCCATCTGGTCCGCCGCAATCTGTCCCGCTCCGGCCTGCCCCATCCGTGCCGCCAGCGTTGTGGCCTGGCCGCCGCTGGCGCGGACCTGCCCTGGTGGCCGGCAGTGTGGCGGTCCTTCTGGCCGGACTGGCCTTTGGTCTCGCCCGGCCCGAGCCGCCGGCCGTACCGGCGCTGCGCGACGTCGGGCGGATCTCCGGCCAGGACGGGGCGGGCGCCCGCTTTCTGCCCGCCAGTCAGGCCGGCGCCCTGGTCGGTAGCGCGGGGACGCTCTGCGGGCAGGTGGTGGCGCTGCGCCACACCACGGAGGCCGTGGTCCTGGATCTCGACCGTCCGGCACCGGCGGCCGGGGTCAGCCTGGTGCTGCCTGCAGTCCTGGCGGCCGGCGCGGCGGCGCTGGATCTGCGTGTCGGTCGCTTCCTCTGTGTGCAGGGAAAGGTGCAGAGCCACCAGGGCCGGCCGTATCTGGAGATCCTGACGCTGGGGCAGGTGCTGCCCTGAGGCTTAACTTCCGCCATTGACCGTCTTCATATACGAACCATATACAATTCGTATATTGAGAGGCAGGAGGAACTACCGCCATGGGTCTCGTGAAGATCGACGACGCGCTGCATGAGGAGATCCGCCGCGCCAGCACGGTGATGTGCCGCTCGATCAATGCCCAGGCCGAGTTCTGGATGAAGATCGGCATGCTGGCCGAGGCACATCCGACGCTCTCCTTCACCGAGATCGTCCGCCGCGAGCTGGCCGCCGCCCAGGCCGCGCCCGCCTCGGCCGACCGTCCGGCCGCCTGACATGGTCAAGACGCCGGACGAGCTGGCCCTGATGCGCGTCTCCGGCCGGCTGCTGGCGCGGGTCTTCGAGATGCTGGACGGGCTGGCGCTGGCGGGGATGTCGACGCTGCAGGTCAACGACCTGGTCGAGCGCTTCATCACCGGCGAGCTGCAGGCCCGCCCGGCCAGCAAGGGGCAATACGGCTTCGGCTTCGTGCTGAACGCCTCGGTCAACCAGGTGGTCTGCCACGGCGTGCCGGAGGCGGCGCGGATCCTGCGCGAGGGCGACATCGTCAACCTGGACATCACGCTGGAGAAGGATGGCTTCATCGCCGATTCCAGCAAGACCTACCTGGTGGGCGAGGTGGCGCCCGCCGCCCGCCGGCTGGTCCAGGTGGCCGAGGCCGCGATGTGGCAGGGCATCCGCCAGGTGCGGCCCGGCGCGCATCTGGGCGATATCGGCCATGCCATCGAGCGCCATGCCAGGCGCCATGGCTGCTCGGTGGTGCGGGAATATTGCGGCCACGGCATCGGCCGCGCCATGCACGAGGAACCGCAGGTGATGAACACCGGCCGCCCCGGCGCCGGGCTGCGGCTGCGGCCGGGCATGGTCTTCACCATCGAGCCGATGATCAACCAGGGCCGCCGCCAGGTCGCCACCGAGCCGGATGGCTGGACCGTGGTGACGGTGGACGGCAAGCTGTCCGCCCAGTTCGAGCATACGGTGGCGGTGACGGCGGCGGGGGTCGAGGTGCTGACGCTGCGACGGGGGGAGGCGGCCGCCTGACGGCAATGGCCGGCCCGCCGCGTCACCCGGCCGCCA
Organism: Roseomonas sp. USHLN139; assembly: GCF_037145735.1. Lineage (NCBI taxonomy): Bacteria > Pseudomonadati > Pseudomonadota > Alphaproteobacteria > Acetobacterales > Roseomonadaceae > Roseomonas > Roseomonas sp. USHLN139. Next base: position 351,741 of record NZ_JBBCWY010000001.1, read on the forward strand.
CCGCCGCCACCGCGGCCGCCAGCGCCGCCACGGCGCGCTCGATCCGCCTGGGCTCCAGCGCGCCATAGCCCATCATCAGCCCGAGGCTTCCGGGTTGCGGCGCGCCGGGGGCGTAGAGCGGCGCCACCGGATGGAGGCCGATCTGGCGCCGCAGCGCCGCCGCGCGCAGCGCCCCGGCAGCCGTGGCGGGCAGGGCGTCCAGCCAGGCCAGCAGGTGCAGCCCGGCGGCATCGCCCTCGATGCGGATCGCCGCGCCGAAATGGCGCTGCAGCGCCTCGATCAGCGTGGCGCGGCGCTCGGCGTTGCGGCGGCGCAGGCGGCGGATATGCCGCTCATAGGCGCCGCTCTCCAGCAGGGCGGCCAGCGCCGCCTGCTCCAGCGCCGCGGTGTGGCGGTCCGTCACCTGCTTCGCCACCGCGAAGCTTTCCGTCAGCGCCCGCGGCAGCACCAGATAGCCGAGGCGCAGCGTCGGCGAGAGCGTCTTGGAGACCGTGCCCAGGTAGATCACCGGGGCGGCGGCCTCGCCTTCCTCCGCCAGCGCGTGCAGCGGCGGGACCGGCGCGATGTCGTAGCGGAACTCGCTGTCGTAATCGTCCTCGATGACGAAGGCGGCCTGGCGGCGGGCCCAGTCCAGCAGGGCGCGGCGGCGCGCCACCGGCAGCACGCCGCCCAGCGGGAACTGGTGCGAGGGCGTCACATAGGCCAGCCGCGCCGCGATTCCTGTCAGTTCCTCCGTGCGCAGCCCCTCGGCGTCGACGGGGACGGGGATCGCCTCCGCGCCGACACTGGAAAAGATATGGCGGGCCATGGCGTAGCCCGGGTTCTCCATGACGAAGCGGTCGCCCGGGTCCAGCAGCAGCCGGGCGCAGAGATCCAGCCCCTGCTGCGAGCCATTGACCACGACGATCTGGCCAGGCTCGCAGCGCAGGCCGCGGGCGCGCCATAGATAGGCCTGCAGCGCCGCGCGCAGCTCCGGCGCGCCCTGCGGGTCGCCATAGGCCAGGCGGTCGGGGCGGCGGGCGATGGCGGCATCCACCGCGCGCTTCCACAGCAGGGTCGGGAAATCGCCGGCGGCCAGGTCGCCATAGCGGAAATCGGCCAGCAGCCGCGGCGCCGGGGCCTGCCAGCGCACGGGCCCCGAGGGCAGCCGCGCCGCATAGGCCGACAGCCGTGGCCCCGGCGGGGCCGTGGCGGTCGGCGGCGCGGCGGGGGCGGGCGCCAGCCCCGCCACCTGCGGCCGCGCGCCCTGGCGGATGGCCACGAAGCCTTCGGCGGCGAGCTGCTCATAGGCGGCGGTGACGGTGGTGCGGGAGACGCCGAGCTCCGTCGCCAGCGCCCGCGACGAGGGCAGCAGCCCCTGGCTGCCATAGGCGCCGGCCAGGATCTGCTGCTTCAGCGTCGCATAGATCGCGCGCCCGCCCGGGCGTGGCTGGACCACCATCTGTCGTCGGAATCCTGAAGCCTGCCCGGCCAGTGTCGCGCGCGGCGGGGCGGCCGCCAAGCACTACTGGACCAGCCGGATCGGCGCCAACTGGTCCTGCGCAGGCCGGGCGGCTTGCGGCAAAGCGGCATGATCCCCGTTCCCGCGCGAAGAAGCCCCGCCATGTACCTGCCGCCGCATTTCTCCGAGCCCGACCGCGCGGCGCTGCACGCCCTGGTCGCCGCCCATCCGTTGGGCGCCCTGGTGACGCAGGGGCCCGAGGGGCTGGACGCCAACCACATCCCCTTCCTGATCACGCCCGGCAAGGACGGCGCGCCGGACCGGCTGGAGGCGCATCTGGCGCGCGCCAACCCGGCGCTGGCGGCGATCGGCGCGGGCGCCGAGGTGCTGGTGATCTTCCGCGCCGAGCAGGCCTATGTCTCGCCCAGCTGGTACCCCAGCAAGCACGAGGCGCATCGCCAGGTGCCGACCTGGAACTACCGCGTGGTGCATGCGCATGGCCGCGCCGTGCTGCGCGATGACGAGCGCTTCCTGCGCCCGCTGCTGGCGCGGCTGACCCGGGTGCACGAGGCGCCGCTGGAAAAGCCCTGGAAGATGGCCGATGCCGAGCGCAGCTATCTCGACGCGCGGATGAAGGACATCGTCGGGCTGGAGATCGTGGTGACGCGGCTGGAGGGCAAGTCGAAGCTCAGCCAGAACAAGGAGCGCCGCGACATCGAGGGCGCTGCCCGGGGACTGGCCGAGCACGGCGCGCCGGCGCTGGGGGCGGCGATGCTGGCGGCGGCGCCGGAAGGCTAGCCCGCCCGGCGGAAGGTCAGGTTCAGCCGCGCGGCGCCGGTCGCCGGGTGCCGGCCCGGCTTCAGCGCCAGGATGCCGTGGTGGAACAGGCGGGACGGCCCGCCCCAGGCCAGCACGTCGCCATGGTCGAGCCCCAGGCGGCGCACCGGGTCGCCGCGCTGCAGCCCGCCCCATTGGAACGTGGCCGGCAGGCCGAGCGAGACCGAGACGATCGGCGCCCCGGTGTCGCGCTCGTCCTTGTCCTGGTGCAGGGCGAGCTTCGCCCCGGGGAGGTAGCGGTTGATCAGGCAGGTATCGGGGGCGAAGCCCGGGAAGCCGGCCTCGGCGGCGGCGCGTTCCGCCAGGGCGCGGAAGGCTTCCGGCATGGCCGGCCAGGCGGCGCCGCTGTCGGGGTCGCGGGGGGTGTAGCGATAGCCGCGGCGGTCGGTGACCCAGCCGAGCGCGCCGCAGCTGGTCATCGCCACCGACATGGTGAAGCCGCCGGGGGTGACCATGTGGCGGAAGGGCGCGGCGGCGGCGATGGCGGCGATGCCGGCCAGCAGGTCAGGCGCGGCCTCGAGGGCGAAGCCGCGCAGCAGCAGGGCGCCGGGGGAGAGGCTCTCCCGTGCCGGCGGCGGCGGCGCGAACAGGTCGGGCTGGGCCATGCTGCTGGCTCCTGTCGTCGCAGGAGGCGCCCTGCCGGGACAGTCTGCCCGCTTCGCGCCGCGCGGGAAGGGGGCGGGCGGTGACATCCCGGATACCGCCGCCGGCGGCCGGCTCAGCCGGGCCCGGCCGGGGCGCGATGGCGGGCCTCGTGGTCGAGCAGCCAGCGCTTGGCCGCCAGCCCGCCGGCGAAGCCGGTGAGCGACCCGCCGCTGCCGAGGGCGCGGTGGCAGGGGGTGACGATGGAGAGCGGGTTGCGGCCATTGGCGGCGCCGACCGCCCGGCTGGCGCGCGGCGTGCCGAGCTGGGCGGCCAGGCCCGCGTAGCTGCGGGTCTCGCCATAGGGGATGGCGCGCAGCGCGGCCCAGTGGCGGCGCTGGAAATCGGTGCCGTCCTCCTGCAGCGGCAGGTCGAAGGCCTGGCGGGTGCCGGCGAAATACTGGCCCAGCTGGCGGATCGCCTCGTCCAGCAAGGGGCTGGTGGCATCGACGCTCTCGCCCAGGCGGACGCGGCGGGGGTTCTCGCCGGGCCAGAGGATGGCGTGCAGGGCCTCGCCGCTGGCGTAGAGGGTGAGCGGTCCGACCGGCGAGTCGATGGTGCGTCTGCGAAGCATCGGCGCGTGTCCCGCCGATGGACAGCGTCCATCGGCCCCGACAGAAAAAGAGGGGGGTCCGGGGGAATTCCTTCCCCCGGAACTTACTTCTTCCTGTGCCGCTCGACGATCTCGTCGAACCGTTCGCGCCGCAGCCGCTCGTAATGCCGCCGGTGGAACCCGTCGACCTCGAGCAGCTTGGCCTCGGTCATCGGCTGGAAGTCATAGGTCTCGCTCCGGGCGATGCTCATCCGGTCGAAGCCCATGGCGCGGAAATGCTCCGGCGAGAAGGAATTGCCGCGCTCGCCGATGTAGCGGCCGAAGGAGACGGTGGTCAGCACGCGGGTCATGTCGAGCTCGAGGCAGGCGATCGACTTGGCGGCGTCCTGCGAGGAGGCCTCGGAGGCGATGGCCAGCGGGCGGAACAGCTCGTAGATCGCCGCGTGGTCGCGGGCATTGTAGTCGCGCCCCTCGAGCAGCGCGTAATAGGGTTCCAGCCAGCGCATCATGCGGCGCCAGGCGTGGCGGCGCAGCGCGAAGCCCCAGTGGTGCTCGAGCGGGATGTATTTCACCACCGGCCCCGGATAGTCGCGGCGGTGGTCGCCATAGGCGCCGAAATAGGCGACCCGCTCGAAGGGGGCGGTGAGCTCCTTCAGGCGTTCGAGCGCGAAGAGATACCAGGGGCCGAGCTCGAGGTCGTCCTCGAAGAAATAGCCCAGCTCGGCGTTCAGCTCGTCGAAGACCAGGCGCTCGCCGCGCAGGATGTTGCGGGCGACGCCCAGGTTGTGCGGCGCGGCCAGCACCGGGCTGTCGGGGAAGTGGCGGCGGAAGGCGGCGATCGAGGCGGCGATGTCCTCGTCCTTCGCGAAACGTTTGCCGGTGCGCGGCGAGACGGCGGCGTCCTGCAGCAGGAAGACACGCCGCGGGTCGAGGGTCACGCCGCGCTGCGCCGTCAGCGAGGCGGCGACGCGGTCCAGGTAGTCCGGCCGGTCGAAGGCATAGAGGATGATCGGCGTGTCGATCGGGGGCGGCGTCCCGCTCACAGCGAGGGCCCGCGGTGGAAGCCGGGCAGCTCCGGCGGCTCGGCGAATTCCTCGGTGATGACGTCGACGCGGGCCAGGCGCGGGCCGGCGCGGCAGGCGGTCAGCAGGGCGCCGACGGCGGCGGCGTCGCCGGCCACCAGCGCCTCGACGCTGCCATCGGCGCGGTTGCGCACCCAGCCCTGCACGCCGAGGCGGTTGGCCTCGGCGATCATCCAGTCGCGATAGCCGACCCCCTGCACCCGGCCCTCGATCCGCACCCGCTTGGCGTCCATCCTGGTCGCGCTCCTGTTGCTAGGATTAGCCTGCGTCAGCGCCGCGCCAGGGCCAAGAGGCGGGCGGCGAGCGCCACCTCGGCCGCGACATTGCGGCGGCGTTCGGCGGCCTCGGCGTCGGTGCCCCAGAGCTCCTGCTGGAAATCCTCGTCGAGGAAGGCGAGGCGGGTGGCCTCGTCGGCGTCGAGGCGGCCCTCGGCCAGCGCCAGGCCCAGCACCAGGCTGCCCAGCGCCGGGATGGCGACGCCGAGCGCCGCCAGCTCCAGCGCGTTGCGGCGGGCGAGCGCCGCGGCGAGCGCCGCGCGCGAGGCGGCGGGCTGGCTGATCGGCATGATGCCGGTGGTGACGCCGAGCGGCGCGCCATAGGCCTCGGCGGCCCATTCCAGCAGCGGCTGCCATGCCTGGCGCTGGCGGGCGGCCAGCTTCGGCTCGGCGGCGCGGTAGCAGAGCAGGTCGGTGCCGCCATACTCGGCCAGCGCCAGGATCGAGGGCTCGGTGTCGGGGGCGATGCGCTCGAGGGCGGTGGCGACGACGCGCGTCAGCGGCACGTCCTCCATGCGGAACTCGGCGCCCTTCTGCCCGCCGGCGGCCTGCCATTCGGCGGCGACCGCCTCGGCCAGCGGCGCCGAGGGCAGGTTCAGCGGCCCGGCGCCGGGCAGGCGCAGCGGGCGTCCATCGAGCAGCACGGCATGGCCTTCGGCGGTGGGGGTCGCGACGGCCTGGTCCCAGAAACGCTTCATGGGCTGGCTTATGGGGGGCGGGCGGCGCGGCGCCAAGGGGGGCGGGGGGCGGCGGCGGCCCGGATCGCGCGAATCGGCCGGCGGCGGCCCGGCCGGATCGCCGCCGCCGGAGCGGCCCGGAGCCCGGCCCCACGGGCGCGGCGGCGGCCGCAGCCCGTCAGCCCTGCGGCTTGGGTCAGAAGCTATGCGTATCGTCTCGCGGACGCCGGTACCGGCTGACTTTCAAGGCTGTGATTTCCTTTAACCATTGCGAAATGCAACCCTGGGTCGTTGCCAGATCGAGACCGCCCGATGTCCTCCCCCCGAGCCGCCGCCGCCCCGCTCTCGCCGCCGGGGCGCCCCGCATGTCGCCGCTGAGCGGGCTGGAGCCGGCGCCGGCCGTGGCCGCCGGCTTGCCCGAGGGGCTGATCGCCGGGCAGGTGCTGCAGCAGGCGCTGTTCGGCCCGCTGCCGGTCACCACGGCGCCGCCGCCGCCGGCGATCGTCGCCGCCGGGCCGCAGCATCTGGCGGGCATGCGGATGCTGTTCAACGAGATCGTGGCCGGCAGCACCGCGGTCTATGCCGACCTGCCGGAAAGCGCCGAGCAGCGCGCCGCCTGGCTGGCGCAGCGCCAGGCGGCCGGCCATCCGGTGCTGGTGGCCGAGGCGGCCGATGGCGGCGTGCTGGGCTTCGCCAGCTTCACCGATTTCCGCCCCTGCTTCGCCGGCTTCCGCCACACCGCCGAGCATTCGGTGCATCTGCGGCCGGAGGCGCGCGGCCAGGGGCTGGGCCGGCGGCTGCTGGAGGCGCTGCTGGCCGAGGCGCGGGCGCAGGGCCGGCACGCGATGATGGCCTCGATCGATTCGGGCAATGCCGCCTCGCTGGCGCTGCATGCGCGGCTGGGCTTCCGCGAGGTCGGCCGGCTGCCCCAGGTCGGCTGCAAGTTCGGCCGCTGGCTCGACCTGGTGCTGATGCAGAAGCTGCTGGACGAGCGGCCGGCGCCCGGGGGCTAGGGACGAGGCTCAGCCCGGCAGCAGGATGGCGACGAGGATGGCGATCAGCCCGGCCAGCGACAGCGTCCAGGCCAGGCTGCGCAGATAGGGCACGCCGGCGGCATAGAGCGGCAGGTGCAGCAGGCGGCCGATCAGGAAGGCCCAGGCACCCCAGAAGGTCAGCGCGCCCTCCCGGCCGGCCAGGTGGGCGATCAGGATGGCGGCGGCGAAGAGCGGCAGCGTCTCGAAGAGATTGGCCTGGGCGCGGCGCAGGCGCGCGGTGACCCGGCCGACCGGTGGCCCCGGCTCGTCGCGCGGCCCGGCATTGTAGGCGATGCCGGTCTCGCGGTTGCGCGCCATGGCGGGCAGCAGCACCTGGACCAGCGCCAGGACCAGGGTCCAGCCCAGCAGGGTCAGCTCGGGGGTCATGGCGGCATCCTTTCTCGGCGGCGATGCCGGGAGAATGCCGCAGGCGGCGGGCTGTTGCGCGGGAAAACGCGTCCCGCGCAACCGCTCCCTCAGCGCCAGGCGGCGATGTCGATCACCTCGGCCGCGGGCAGCCGGGCGACCGGGCCGAGCATGGTGGCGCGGCCGGTCTCCAGCGACAGGCTGTGCAGCGTGCCGCCGGCCAGCAGGAAGGCGGTGTCGCCGCCACCCGAAGCGGTCAGGATGTCGAAGGCGACGCCGGCCGGCAGCGAGGCGGCGACCTCGCCCTTCGGCTGCTGCACCCCGTCATTCGGCGGCGCCTGCAGGTTCATCTGGCGCAGCAGCGTGTCGATGGTGAAGAGCTGCGTCGCCGTCGCGCCCTTGACGCTGCTGGTATAGGCGCCGGCGGCGATGCGCGGGGTGGTCTCGGCCAGCGGGCCGGCCTGGTATTTCAGCGTGCCGTCGCGGGTGACGGCGCCGGTGTCGGGATGGACGCGGAAATTGACGCCGTTCATGCCCATCAGCCGCAGCCGGTCGGCCACCGGGTTGAAGTCGACCACGGCGCGGCCGCCGGCGGCGAAGGCCTCGGACAGCCGGGCGACCTGGGTGGCGCGGCCGGTCGCCGGGTCGATGGTGACGATCTGCCCGGCATCGCTGACGCCATAGAGCCGGCCATCCGCCGGGCGCTGGTCGATGCCGAGCAGCCGGCCCTCGACACCGCGGATGGCGAGGGGGCGGGCGGCCTGGCGGGTCTCGCTGTCGATGCGGACCAGCTGGTTGTCGGCGGTCAGGCCCAGCAGGGTGGCGGCGCTGAGCGGGGCGGCGCCGAGGCCGATCAGGGCAGAGGCCGTCAGCAGCAGGGGTCGCAGGGACATCGGAAGCTCCTTGGACACGGGCAGGGGCGGGATGCCCCCCTGCCGGCCTTACGGAGCGGCGCGCCGGCTGGACGCAGGGGAGGCGAAAAAAAAGCCGGCCGCCGCCGGCCGGCCGGAGAATGGCAGGGCGGACATGAATGTTCCGTTCAGGAAGGCGGTGCCCAGCTCAGCTCTGCCCTGCCGCCGTCAGCCGGCCGATGAACAGGATCGGTCCGCTCGGCCGCGGGTTGGGCGAGCCGCCGGGCGGCTCCAGGGTGATCTCGATCAGCATGCCCGGGCCCGGCGCCACCCGGCCGGGGGCGATGCTGACCGCGCCCGAGGGCGGGATCAGCCCGAGCGAGACCGGCGCCGTCGCGCCCTGCGGCAGCGCCCAGAGCTGCAGCACGCGGCCCTCGGGCGCCGGCTGCGGGTTCAGCGCCGCCAGCCGCAGGCTGCCGCCTTCCGCCTGCACCAGCCAGGCCGGCTGGTCCTGGCGCGACAGCAGCACGGTCATCAGCTGCGGCGGCGGCGCCGGCTGCCGCCAGAGGAACAGCGCCAGCCCGGCGGCGACCGCGCTGGCCCCGGCCGCCCAGGCCGGCCAGAGCCAGCTTCTTCCACGAGGCAGCGGCACCACCACCGCGGGGGCCAGCGATCCCTCGATCCGTTGCCACAGGCCGGCCGGCGGCGCCGCGGGCGGCGCGAGAGAGAACAGCGGCGCCAGCCGCGCCTCCCAGCGGGCGATGGCGGCGCGCAGCGCCGGGTCGGGATCGGCGGCCACCGCGCGGGCGGCGCCGGCCTCCAGCGTGCCGAGCACGTATTCGCCGGCCAGCGCCTCGGTCTCCTCGGGTGTGCGGGGGGCGGGCGTCATGCCAGGCAGCCCCGCAGCTGCACCAGGCCGCGGCGGATCCAGGCCTTCACGGTGCCGAGCGGCAGTTCCAGCTTCGCGGCGATCTGCGCATGCGACAACCCGTGCACGAAGGCCAGCAGGATGCCGCGGCGGCGGCTTTCCTCGAGGGCGAGGAGGCAGTCGCGCAGGCGGCGGCCGTCCGCCTCGGCGGCGACCTGGGCCAGGGCCTCGGGCTCGACGGGCAGGTCGCCGAGCGCCGGGTCGTCGGTCGGGATCTCGCGCCCCTGGCGGCGGGCGATGTCGAGGGCGGCATGCCGCACCACCGCGCCGGTCCAGGCGCTGGCCGCGCCGCGCGCCGGGTCGAACTGCCCGGCCCGGCGGGCGATGTTCAGGAAGCCGTCATGCAGCGCGTCGGCGGCACGGTCGCGGTCGCGCAGCAAGGCGAGGGCGATGCCGTAGAGCCGTGGCGCCTCGGCATCGTAGAGGGCGCGCAGCGCCGCGCGGTCGCCGCCGGCGATGGCGGCGAGCCGCGCGGCGGCGTCCACCGGCGCGTCAGCCCGCCGCCTGGACGGCCGCCTTGGCCTCGCGGCGGCGGCGGTGCAGCACGAACTCGGTATAGCCGTTGGGCTGGGTCGTGCCCTCGAAGACCAGGTCGCAGGCGGCCTTCCAGGCGGGGCCGTCATAGCCGGGCGCCATCGGGCGATAGGCCGGGTCGCCGGCATTCTGCTGGTCGACCACGGCAGCCATGCGCTTCAGCGTGTCCTCGACCTGGCCGCGGCTGACCACGCCGTGGCGCAGCCAGTTGGCGATGTGCTGGGCGGAGATGCGCAAGGTCGCGCGGTCCTCCATCAGCCCGACATCGTTGATGTCCGGCACCTTGGAGCAGCCCACCCCCTGGTCGATCCAGCGCACGACATAGCCGAGGATGCCCTGGGCGTTGTTGTCGAGCTCCGCCTGCACATCGGCCGGCGCCCAGTTGGAGGGCGACAGCGGAATCGTCAGGATTTCTTTCAGTTCCGCGCGGGCGCCACCGGCGAGAAGCGCCTCCTGCCGCGCCGCCACGTCGGTCTCATGGTAGTGCAGCGCGTGCAGGGTGGCGGCCGTCGGCGAGGGCACCCAGGCGGTGTTGGCGCCGGCCTTGGGGTGGCCCGACTTCTGCGCCAGCATGTCGGCCATCCGGTCCGGCATGGCCCACATGCCCTTGCCGATCTGCGAGCGGCCACGCAGCCCGCAGGCCAGGCCGGTGTCGACGTTCCAATCCTCGTAGGCCTTGATCCAGGCGGCGCCCTTCATGTCGCCCTTGCGCAGCACCGGGCCGGCTTCCATCGCGGTGTGGATCTCGTCGCCGGTGCGATCCAGGAAGCCGGTGTTGATGAAGGCGACCCGGCCGGAGGCGGCGCCGATGCAGGCGCGGAGGTTCACCGTGGTGCGGCGCTCCTCGTCCATGATGCCCATCTTCAGCGTGTTGGGCTCCAGGCCGAAGGCGGCCTCGACGCGGCCGAACAGCTCATTGGCCCAGGCCACTTCCTTCGGCCCGTGCATCTTCGGCTTGACGATATAGACCGAGCCGGCGCGGGAGTTCAGCCGCTTGCCGCGGATGTCGTGCAGCGCGATGGCGACGGTGACCATGGCGTCCAGGATGGTCTCCGGCGTCTCGGCGCCGTCCAGCGTCACCGCGTCGGTCATCATGTGGTGGCCGACATTGCGCACCAGCATCAGGCTGCGGCCATGCAGGGTCAGCGTGCCGCCCGAGGGGGTGGTGTAGTCGCGGTCCGGGTTCAGCCGGCGGGTGATGGTGTGGCCGTCCTTCTCGAGCTTCGCCTCCAGGTCGCCCTTCATCAGGCCGAGCCAGGCGCGATAGACGGCGACCTTGTCCTCGGCATCGACGGCGGCGACCGAGTCCTCGCAATCCATGATGGTGGAGACGGCGGATTCCAGGATGACATCGGCGATGCCGGCCGGGTCGTCCTTGCCGATCGGATGGGCGCGATCGAGCTTCAGCTCGAGATGCAGGCCGTGATTGGCCAGCAGGATGGCCTCCGGCGCCTCGGCCGTGCCGCGGTAGCCGACAAACTGGGCCGAGTGGCGCAGCGCGGTGGCGCCGCCCTCGGCCAGGCCCACGACCAGCACGCCGCCGACGATGGAAAGGGAAGCAACATCGGCCCAGGAGCCGCCCAGCAGCGGCGCGGCCTGGTCCAGCACGGCCCGCGCCCGGGCGATCACCTTCTCGCCGCGGGCGCGGTTGAAGCCGCGCCCGGCCGCGAGCGCGCCCTCCTGCGGGATGGCGTCGGTGCCGTAGAGCGCGTCGTAGAGGCTGCCCCAGCGCGCATTGCCGGCGTTCAGCGCATAGCGCGGGTTGTTCACCGGCACGACCAGCTGCGGCCCGGCGATGCTGGCGATCTCCGGGTCGACCTTGTCGGTGGTGACGCTGACCGGGCCGGGATCGGGCAGCAGGTAGCCGATCTCGCGCAGGAAGCCAGTATAGGCCGCGGCATCAACCGGGCGGGCCGGGTTGGCGCGGTGCCAGGCGTCGAGCTTCGCCTGCAGCGCGTCGCGCTCGGCCAGGAGTTCGGCATTGCGCGGCGCGAGATCGGCCAGGATGCCGGCATAGGCCTCCCAGAAGGCGGCCGGCTGCAGGCCGGTGCCGGGCAGCGCCTCGGCCTCGACGAAATCCTTCAGCGGCTGCGCTACCTGCAACGATCCGACCTGCGCCATGGCATCCCTCCGCTTTTGAACCTTCGCGGGGAGTTAACCTGCAACCGCGGGGAGGGGGAAGGGGGGCTGGGCGAGGAGGCAGCCCGAGGGCGGCGCGGGCTGGCGGCGGCCTTCAGCCCGTCTTTCGCAACGTGGCGTCCATGATGGTCCTGACCCGGCCGTCCACCTCCTGGAAGATGGTGGCCATCAGCCTCGGGAAGTAGCGCTCATGGTCCAGTTTCACCGCCATGCCGCGGCAGCGCCACATGTCGTCCCAATCCTTGTTGGCGCGGTAGAAGCCGGCGATCTCCCAATAGCGGCGGGGCACGTATTCGTCGTAGATGCCCAGCGACTTCATCAGGTCGCCGTATTTCTCGACGATGAAGTCCAGGCTCGCCTCGACATGCCGGCCCGGTCGCATGGTGCTGAAATGATAGACCATCGCGGCGTCGCCGCCGATCGCGTGCAGCTTGCCGCCCGACAGCAGGAAGCGGATCAGGAGGTCCTGGTCCTCGCTGCGGTGCAGGCTTTCGGTGAAGCCGTTGAGGGCTCGATAATGGCTGGTCCGCATCATCGATGACCAGAGATAGGCCCTGAGTTCTCCGCGCAGGATCGCGGCGACCGCATCGCCCTCATACTGGGAGAAATCATAGGTCTCGTGGCCCATGAGGAAGTTGGAGAAGACCGAGATCTTCTCGTTGCTGAGCTTCTCCTGGGAAGTCACCGATCGGTACTGAACATCAATCTTATTGGGAAAGTAATAATCGTCGGCGTCGAGCCAGGTCATGTAGGTCCCCCGCGCCCGCTTCAGGATCGAGTTCCGGGTCGTGGCGACGCCACGGTTCTCGAAGCGGAAGAAGCGGACGATGTCGGGAAACTGCAGCGCGTAGGAGCGCGCGATGTTCGGCGTGAGGTCGGTCGAGCCGTCATCCGCCACGACGATCTCGTAGCGGCCGCCGAAGCTCTGGCCCAGCGCGCTGTCGATGGCGCGTTCCAGGGTGTTCTCGGCATTGTAGGCCGCGATCCCGATCGTGACCTCGGTCATGCCGACATCCTCCTCGCGCAGATCTCTCGAATGGTGTCGTCCCACAGGCCATAGACCGCCTCGGGGGAGAAGCGGGCGATAGAGGCGCGCGCCTGCTGGCCCATGGCCGCGCGGCGCTCCGGCGCCTCGATCAGCCCTCCGATCGCCCGCGCCAGCGCCGCGGCGCTGCGCTCAGGCACCAGCTGCCCGACCTCGGGGTCCTGCAGCAGCCAGTTGACTCCCGAGCAGTCGGCGAAGCCGATGCAGGGCAGGCCGGCAGACATCGCCTCCGTCAGGGTCAGGCCCCAGCCTTCGTAGAGCGAAGGAATGACGAAGATCGTCGAGCGCGCCATCTCCTGAGCGATGGCGTTGCTGGTGCCGTGAAAGAGCACGTTCTTCTGCAGGAAGTTCTCCCGCACGATCTGGCGCAGGGCGGCTTCCTCGGGACCGCTGCCGAACAGCGAGAGCTGCCATCCGGGATGATCGCGGACGACATGCGCCATGGCGCGCAGCAGGATGTCGAAGCCCTTCTGCGGGACCAGCCGCCCCACGGCAATGATCCGGCCGTTATCGGCAGGCGAGGCCGGCGGGCCGTCGGCGGGGCGCACGCAGTTGGGGATGACGCAGAGCCGTGGCCGCAGCCGGGCGGGCAGCTCGTCGACGAAGTTCGGGATCAGAACCTGGATGCGGGCGGCGAGGTCGAGGCTTTCCAGCCGGAGCCGTCGATCAACCTCGCTGGGGTCGTGCCGCCCGGGATTGAAGTAATCCTGCGACGGGCTGTTCTGGTTGGCGACGATCACCGGCAGCTGGGCGCCAAGCTGCTGCAGGACCGGTGTGTTGGTGTGCGGCATGAAGGTGATCGCCACCTCGGCCCGGAAGTTGAGGATCGCCCGTTCCCACCGGAGCCGCATGGATGCGGAGCCGCTGAACCATTGCAGCGTTTCCGGATCACCGGAGAAGCGCGCGATCCGCCGCTCCTCCTCCGCCCTCTCCCGGGGGCTCGGTTCGATCCGTGCCTGGCTGATGGCCGTGTTCTCGTATTCCACGCCGGGGAGCAGCGGGAAGAAGGGCAGGGCGTCGGATTTTTCCTGCGTGAAGATGCGGACCGTATGGCCGCGCTGATGCAGCGCATTGGCCAGGTCGACGACGACACGCTCGGCGCCTCCGGCCACGCCGGCCAGATACTTGATGACGAGGGCGACTCGGTGGGTCACGGCGTTGTTCCTCCGGCTCAGATCGCCCGAAAGCTCTCGATGTAGGGGAGGTAGGACTGCTTGACCTGCTCCCGGTCGATCCCGTGGCTTTCGTAGAGAGGCGCATGCTTGTCGACGACGAGGTCCATGCAGGTCTGGATCTCGTCCGGATCCCTGCCTTTCGGCTCAAAAAAGAAGGCCGCGAGCGGGTTGCCGCCGACGAAGCTCATCTCCCCGCCGGCCGCGAAAAAGCGGATCAGGAAGTCCCAGTCCTGGGCGCGGCGCAGCCGGTCGTCGAACTCGCCGACCTCCCGGAAGAAGTCAGTGCTGAGCAGTGCCAGCTGGCTGATCGGCGTATTCTTGCCGCACAGTACTTCGGGAAGGCTGTAATTCTTGCCGTAGCCTTCCGAGAAGCGCTTGATCCGACTCTTTCCGGAAGCGAGGTCGATGTGGTTGATATTGCCGCAGACCATCGTCTTCCGGACGCTTTCCTCCGACGACACCACGTCCAGATGGGCGAATTGCCGGGCGAGCTTGTCGGGATACCATTGGTCGTCCGCGTCCAGCATGGCGAAGTAACGCCCCCTGGCTTCCCGCAGCAGGGTGTTCCGGGCGGCCGGGCGTCCCCGGTTCGTCTCATGCCGAACCAGTCTTATGTTGTTGACTCTGTTCGAAATCTTCTGAATGACCTGGCAGGTCTCATCGGTCGATCCGTCATCGACGATGAGTATTTCAAAGTCGCCGTTCCATGTCTGGTTCAGCACCGACGAGATCGCGCGGGTGATGGCCAGCTGTTCGTTAAAGACAGGAATCCCCACAGTCAGCAGCGGCGCGCTCACTCCAGTTCTCCATGCTTTGAATTCGTTTCGAAACCATCACGATGTCGCGGGGTTTGCAACAATTTTGATCAATTGTCCGTGCCATGAACCAATGCGGGACCAATTGATTAAAATTTATACAGCCCGGCAGGGGCGTGGGCGCCAGGCCGATGGGAAGGCCGGGCGGGCCGTGGGATGGCTGGACAGTCCTGCGGGAAGGCAAGAAGCTCCGGCCCACCCAACAGGATGCGCTGCGCCATGACCCTTTCCACCGAGCCGCCGGTTTTCACCACCCAGCACTGGCAGGTGACCAAGCCTGTGGCGCGGGGCAAGCGGGGCATGGTGGCCAGCCAGAGCCGGGCGGCGGCCGAGGCCGGCGTCGCGGTGCTGGAGGCCGGCGGCAACGCGGCCGATGCGGCGGTCGCCACCGCCTTCGCCCTGGCGGCGATGGAGCCGTGGAATTCCGGCCTCGGCGGCATCGGCTTCGCGCTGTTCCACAAGGCCGGCAGCCCGACCGCCGAGCTGCTGGATTTCGGCCCTGTCGCGCCGGGCGCCAGCGACCCGGCCGACTATCCGCTGACCGGCAAGATGAAGCAGGACCTGTTCTCCTGGCCGGAGGTCGAGGGCGACCGCAACATCCACGGGCCGCTCTCCTTCGTCATCCCCTCCTCGGTCGCCGGCTATGGCACCATGGCGGAGCGCTTCGGCAGCGGCATGGGGATCGCCGAGCTGCTGGCGCCGGCGGTGGCGCTGGCGAAGCGCGGCCTGCCGCAGGACTGGTACACCACGCTGAAGATCGCCAATTCCGCCAAGGTGCTGCGGCTCTATCCGGAAAGCGCGCGGATCTACCTGCCGGACGGGCTGCCACCGGTGGCGCCCTACCAGGGCTCGCCCGGCTTCTTCCGGCTCGGCCGGCTGCCGGAGACGCTG
Source organism: Roseomonas sp. USHLN139 (assembly GCF_037145735.1). Lineage (NCBI taxonomy): Bacteria > Pseudomonadati > Pseudomonadota > Alphaproteobacteria > Acetobacterales > Roseomonadaceae > Roseomonas > Roseomonas sp. USHLN139. Next base: position 367,026 of record NZ_JBBCWY010000001.1, read on the forward strand.
GAGCGGCTGGCCGCGGCCGGCTGGCGCGACTTCTACGAGGGCGATGTCGCCGCCTCGATCCTGGCCGACATGAAGACGCTGGGCGGGCGGATCTCGGAGGCCGACCTGAAGGGCTGCAAGGCCGTGGTGCGGCCGGCGCTCTCCATCCCCTGGCGCGGCGGGCTGACGCTGCAGGGGGCCGGCGGGCTGACCGCGGCGCCGACGCTCGCCCGCGTCGTCGCCGAGATGGCGAAGCTCGACCCCGGCGCCACGCCGGATGCCGCCTGGTTCAGCGCGCTCGCCCGCGCCATGCGGGAGGCCTATGCCGAGCGGCTGACCGGCCTGGGCGCCGGTGCTGAAGCGACGGGGTCGGAGCTGGTCGGCGCCGAGCCGTCGGAGACCTGCACCACCCACCTGACCGTGGTCGATGCCGAAGGCAACATGGTGGCGATGACCACGACGCTGCTCTCCTCGATGGGCAGCCGCGTGGTGCTGCCGGGCAGCGGCGTGCTGATGAACAACGGCATGATGTGGTTCGACCCGCGCCCCGGCTCGGCCAATGCGATCCGGCCCGGCGCGCGGCCGCTCTGCAACATGTGCCCGGTGACCGTGGCCGATGCCTCCGGCCCGATCCTGGCCGGCGGCGCCTCGGGCGGCCGGCGGATCCTGGCCGCCGTCTACCAGGCGCTGGCCTTCAGCCTGGATTTCGGCATGGACCCCGAGGCGGCGGCGCACCATCCGCGCATCGATGTCTCGGGCCCCGACGGCGCCACCGCCGACCGCCGGCTGCCGGCCGACGTGCTGGCGGCGCTGCAGGCGCAGGGCGGGCTGACCACGGTCGAGCATGCCGTGCTGCCGGTGAACTTCGCCTGCCCCAACTTCATCCGCAGGGAAGGCGACAGCTTCGCCGGCGTCAGCGACGTGATGACGCCCTGGTCGGCCGCCCTCGCCGCGCATTGAGGGAAGGCCGATGACCGAGGGCGCCCCGCCCGTCGCCCCGCTTGTTGCCCCGGCCGCCGCCATGCCGGTCACCATGCCGGAGGAGATCCTGCTGCTGACGCTGGACGACGCCACCGGCCGGCCGGTCGGCGCCGCCGGGATGGCGGCGGACCTGGCCATGGCCGGCGCCATGCTGATGGAGCTGGCGCTGGCCGGGCGGATCGACAGCGACCCGGACCAGCTCTACCAGACCGACGCGGCGCCGCTGGGCGAGGCGCCGCTGGACGCGCTGCTGGCGCGGATCGGCGCGCAGCAGCCGCCGCAGCGCAGCCGCTGGTGGATGGAGACGCTGGCCAGGGAGGCCGCGAAGCTGCGCGCCGCCTGGCTGGAGCGGCTGGTCGGCCGCGGCATCCTGAAGCGCGAGAAGGGCCGGGTGCTCTGGGTCTTCCCCGACCACCGCTATCCCAAGCGGGATGACCGCCAGACCCGGGAGGTGCGCGCCCGGCTGCGCGGCGTCATCCTGGCCGACGAGATCCCCGAGCCGCGGGATGCCATGCTGATCGGGCTGTGCCGCATCACCGGGCTGGTCCCGCTGCTGCTCTCGCCCGAGGAGGCCGCCCGCGCCGAGGGCCGCATCGCCCAGCTGGCGGCGCTGGAGGAGATGGCCCGGTCGCTGGCGGCCTCGGCGCGCGATCTGTCCTTCGGCGGATCGCACCGGGACGGGTGAGGTCCCGGCCGGTGGTGCTTCAGCCGTAGGCCTTCAGCATGCCGAGGACCTCGGCGAAGCGGCCCTGCGCCTCGGCATGGCGCAGCATTCCGACGCGCTCGACCAGGATCTCCTCCGGCGTCGGGGTGGCGGCCAGCAGGTCCATCACCTCGTCGGCGAAGGCGTCGAGCGGCAGGTAACCCTCGCGCGTCGACTGGCCGGGGGTGAGCTCGGTCTGCACCGCGGGCGGCGCGATCTCGATCACCTCGACCGGGCCGCCGCGCAGCTGCTCGCGCAGCGCGACGCTGTAGGAATGCAGCGCCGCCTTGGTCGCCGAATAGGTCGGCGTCGACGGCAGCGGCACGAAGGCCAGGCCGGAGGTGACATTGACCACCGCCGCCGCCGGCTGCGCCGAGAGATGCGCGATGAAGGCGTCGATCAGCCGGATCGGGCCGAGCAGGTTGGTGGTCAGCGTCGCCTCGGCATCCGCGAGGTCGCGCGGCGCGGTCAGGTTCTCGCGCCGCATGATGCCGGCATTGTTGACCAGCACGTTGATCGCCGGATGGCGGCGGATCGCCTCGGCGGCGAAGGCGCGGAGGCCGGCGGCATCGTCGGCGTCGAAGGCCAGCGCCGCCATGCCGGGACGGCCGGCGATGGTCTCCTCCAGCGCGGCCAGGCGGCGGCCGGCGACGATGACGCGGTTGCCGCGGTCGTGCCAGCGCTGCGCGAGCGCCCGGCCGATGCCGGAGCCGCCGCCGGTGACCAGGAGGGTGTTGCCGGTGGTCTGCATGGGGGTCTTCCTTCCGAGGGGAACGGGATGGCGGTGACTTGCGCCTTTCGCTCTCCAATGGGAAGAAGGCACCCGAAAGTTCCATACTTACCGCATGGAGAGTGTCGATGCCGCGGCTGCCCTTCTCGCCCGAGGCCATCGCCCGCGCCGAGGCCGCCCGCGCCACCACGCCGCCGGCCGAGATCGACCCGCGGGTCGAGGCGCTGGTGAACCAGCTGATCGGCCGGGTCGCCGACAAATGGACCATGCTGGTGCTGGAGGCGCTGGCCGAGCACGGGCTGCTGCGCTTCACCGCGCTCGCCCGCGCCGTGCCGGGGGTCAGCCAGAAGATGCTGACCCAGACGCTGCGGCAGATGGAGCGCGACGGGCTGATCACCCGCATCGTCCATCCGGTGGTGCCGCCGCGCGTCGAGTACCGGCTGACCGGGCTGGGCGAGGGGCTGGGCGCCGCCTTTTGCGGCGTCTGGATCTGGGCCGAGGAGAACCTGGCCGCGGTGGAGGAAGCCCGCCGCGCCTTCGACGACCGCGCGGCGGGGTGAGGCGTCAGGCGGCCGCAGTCGGGCGGATGACCATCTCGCTGACATCGACCTCCTCGGGCTGCGCCAGCGCATAGCGCACCGCCCGCGCGATGGCCGAGGGCTGCAGCGCGATGGCGCGGTAGTCGCGCATCGCCGCCGCCGCCGTGGGATCGGTGATGCTGTCGGCCAGCTCGCTCTCGACCACGCCGGGATGGAGGCAGGTGACGCGGATCCGCCGGTTCTCCTGGCGCAGCCCCTCGGAGAGGGCGCGCACCGCGAACTTGGTGGCGCAATAGACCGCGGCGGTCGGCACCACCGACAGCGCGCCGATCGAGGCGATGTTCACCACATGGCCGCTGCCGCGCGCCGTCATCTCCGGCAGCACCGCGGCGATGCCGTGCAGCACGCCGCGGATGTTGACGTCGATCATGCGGTCCCATTCCTCGACCAGCAGCGAGGCCATCGGCGAGAGCGGCATGACGCCGGCATTGTTGACGATGACGTCGACGCGGCCCCAGGCGGCGCGGGCGGCCTCGGCGAAGCGGGCGACATCGGCGCGGTCGGTGACATCCAGCCGCTGCGCCAGCGCCTGGTGGCCCTCGGCGCGCAACGCGGCGGCCAGGGCCTCGACGCGGTCGAGGCGGCGGGCGCCGAGCATGACGCGGGCGCCGGACGCGGCCAGCTCGCGGGCGATGGCCTGGCCGATGCCGCTGGAAGCGCCGGTGACCAGAACGACCTTGTCCATGGGAATCTCCCTCCTGTTGGCGATGGCGATGAGGTAGAGAGCCGACAGGAGTAAGAAAATCCGCCCAATGCTGACCGGGCTGGTAAGCAGGATGCACGAATGGACCTGAATGCCTTCGCCGTCTTCGCCGCCGTGGCCGAGGCGCGCAGCTTCCGCGCCGCGGCCGAATCGCTCGGCGTCACCCGCCCGGCGGTCAGCCAGGCGGTGCGCCGGCTGGAGCAGTCGCTCGGCGTCGCCCTGCTGCAGCGGACCACCCGCAGCGTGGCGCCGACCGAGGCGGGGGCGGCGCTGCTGGCGACGCTGGCGCCGGCGTTGGCGGAGATCCGCGCGGCGGCGCAGGCGGCGCAGGAAAGCCAGGGCGCGCCGCGCGGCCGGCTGCGCCTCGCCGTCTCCACCATTGCCGAGAGTTTTCTGTCAGGACCGCTGCTGGCCGGGTTCCTCGAGACATTCCCGGAGGTGCAGCTCGACGTCACCCTGACCGACGAGGAATTCGACATCGTCGCCGCCGGCTACGACGCCGGCGTCCGGCTGGGCGAGGTGATCGAGCAGGACATGGTGGCCGTCCCCGTCTCCGGGCCGCAGCGGCAGATGGCGGTGGCCTCGCCGGCCTATCTGGCGCGGCGGGGGGTGCCGGCGCATCCGCGCGAGCTGCCGGCGCATCGCTGCATCGGCTGGCGGCCGGCGCCGCACCTGCCGCCCTATCGCTGGGAGTTCTGCGAGGGCGGCCGCGAGTTCGACGTCGCGGTGGCGCCGGAGGTGACCACCAACGACATGGGGCTGATGATCCGCCTGGCGGTCGCCGGCGGCGGCATCACCTTCGGCATGGCCGACACCTTCTCCACGCCCCTCGCGCGGGGGGAGCTGGTCGAGGTGCTGCAGGAGTTCTCCGGCAGCTTCCCGGGCTTCTTCCTGTACTTCCCCTCGCGCCGGAACCTGGCGCCCAAGCTGCGGGCGCTGGTGGACCATCTGCGCGCGGCGCGCGGCAGGCCGGGCTGAGAGCCGGCGAAACGATCGCCGCGGCGCGGTGTTGAGGGCGAATGCCTTTCACCCCCGACCGCGACGAGATGCGCAGCCCCGATGCCGCCGCCCTGGCGCAGCGGCTGCGGCTGCACCAGTGCATCCTGCGCGACTTCGGGCGGCTGGCGCTGGAGGAGCTCGAGATCGGCCCGCTGCTGCAGCGGGCGGCGGCGCAGGCGGCGCGCGCCACCGGCGTCGCCCATACCAAGATCCTGCGCCACCGGCCGGAGCAGGGCGACCTGCTGACCGAGGCCGGGGTGGGGTGGAAGCCCGGCGTGGTCGGGCGCAGCCGGCTCGGCACCGACCCGGCCTCGCCGGCCGGGCGGGCGCTGCAGACCGGCGACGCGGTGGTGATCGAGGATGTGCGCGGCCATCCGGAATACCGCGTCGAGCCGGTGCTGGCCGAGCACGGGCTGGTGGCGCTGCTGAATGTCTGCATCTCCTTCGACGGCCAGCCCTGGGGCGTCTTCGAGGTGGACAGCCAGCGGCCGGGCCATTTCGACGCGCTGGACGTCGAGTTCCTCGAGACCCTGTCCTGCCTGCTGGCGGTGGCGCTGTACCGGCGCGAGACGATGGACCGGGCGCAGCAGGCGGCGGTGGCGGCGGCGCGGCGGGCGGAGCGGCGCGGCTTGCTGCTGGCCGAGCTGCAGCACCGGGCGAAGAACAACCTGGCGCTGATCTCGGCGATGATGTCGCGCGAGCGCCGTGCCGCGGCGCGGGCGCAGGAGGCGGAGGGCGTCCTGCGGCTGGGCCGGCTGATGCAGCAGGTCAATGCCATCGGCCTGGCGCAGGGCCGCCTGGCCCTGACCGAGGAAGGCGGGGCCGGCGAGGGGGGGGCGACCGACCTGGCCGGCTATCTGCGCAGCCTGCTGGGCAGCCTCGAGCTCAGCTTCGAGGGGCGGATCCGCTTCGAGGTGGCGCTGGAGCCCTGCCTGCTGCCCTTCGACACGACGGTGGCGATCGGGCTGATGGTCAACGAGCTGGTGACCAACGCGGCCAAGCACGCCTATCCGGAGGGCGAATCGGGGGTGGTGCGGGCCAGCCTGCGCCTGGACAGCGACCGGGCCGAGGGGATGCTGACCATCGCCGACGAGGGCCGCGGCATGGACCCGGCCGCGGTGGCGGCGCGGCGGGCGGCCGGTGGCCAGGGTTCCGAGCTGGTGCGCTACCTGGCGCGGCAGATCGGCGGCGAGATCGAGCAGGACCCGGTGGCGCGCGGCGCCAGCATCACCCTGCGCTTCCCCTGCGTGGCCTAGCGCGGGGCGCGGCGCTCCGACAGGGTGAAGAGGATGCCGCCGCCGATCAGCGCCAGGCCGGCGGCGTGGAAGGGCTGCAGCCGCTCGCCCAGGAAGGCGACGGCGAGGATGCTGCCGAAGAGCGGCATCAGGTGGATGAACTGGCCGGCCCGGTTGGCGCCGATCAGCTCCACGCCGCGGGTGAAGAACAGGTAGGAGAGCAGCGAGGGAAACACCGCCAGATAGGCGATGGCCGCCAGCGCCGTGCCGCGGGGCGCGACAGGGCCGCCCCGGGCGACCTCGTAGAGAAAGCCCGGCAGCAGGGCGAGCAGGGTCAGGAAGATGCCGGCGGCCATGAAGCTCAGCGGATGCAGGCGCGGGCGCCGCTTCAGGCAGGCGGAATAGACGGCGTAGCAGAGCACGGCGCCGAGCACCCAGAGGTCGCCCGGATGCAGCCGCAGCCGCAGCAGGTCGGCCATCGAGCCATGGCCGGCGATGGCGGCGACGCCGGCGATGGAGAGCGCCACGCCGATGACCTGGCGCGGCCGCGGGCGCTCGCCGAAGAGGGCGAAGGAACAGGCCAGGATGGCCACCGGGATGACCGATTGCAGCAGCAGCCCGTTCACCGCCTGGGTCGAGCGCAGCCCCTGGTAGACCATGACGCTGAAGGCGGCGATGCCGGTGATGGCGTAGCCCAGCAGCGCCAGCGGGTGGCGCTTCAGCACCGGCCAGTCGCGCCGCAGATGCGGCCAGGCGAAGGGCAGCAGCAGGGCGAAGGCCAGCAGCCAGCGCCAGAAGGCCAGGAAGAAGGGCGCGGCGAGGCCGCTGACCGCGCGGCCGACGATGAAATTGCCCGACCAGAACAGCGCCGCCAGCGGCAGCAGCAGGAAGGGCGCGGCCCAGAGGCGGAGCGCCAGGCGGGTGGCGGGGCCCTGGCGGGGGGCGGCGGTGGCGGCAGGCGGCATGCGGGGCGGTCTCCAGCGCCCAGGCCTAGGCCGCGGCCCGCGGCGGGGCAAGCGCCATGCTGCATTGCAGCGCGCTTGGTTCACAACCGCTTAAGCTCAAGGGAATGCGCGGGGCAGGCCGGTGGACGGGCAGGAAGGCCGGTGTGAAAGGATCAGGGCCGCTGACCCGATGAGGTGCCCCCCGTGATCCGAACCGCTCTTCCCCTGATGGCCGCCGCGCTGCTGGCCGCCTGCGCGCCGCAGCCTTCCGATGTCGTGGGCGACCCGGTGCTGTCGAAGACCGGCTCCGGTGCCGGGGCCGGCGCCGCGGTCAGCGGGCCGGTTTCGAGCGGCGGCGGCTCCCCGCTGCTGCAGGCGATGCGGCAGGATCCGGACGGGACGGACATCGCCACCGTCTTCAAGATGTTCTGCCTGGAGCGGTTTCCCGCGCGCCCGCTGATGTCGGGGGAGATGCCGCCGGGGACGAGCTCGGCGGCGATGACGCCGCAGCAGGTGCGGCAGTTCCTGCATGACGATCCGGGGGTGGGGTGGTGGTACCAGACGCCCTTCGGCACCTATGCCGTCACGGTGGAGGCGCCGCCCTATTTCGCCTGCGCCGTGCGCCGCAACTACCCGTCGGTGCCGGGCTATGAGGCGGTCTACCAGGAGAATCTGCGGCGCTGGGTGGAGGCCGAGGGCCGTGGCCCGCTGCGCGGCGAGGTGGGCATGGCGCCGGCCAACAGCCGGAACACGCTGGCCTGGGCCCGCCCGGTCCCCGGCCCGCGCCCCGAGGTGCTGATGCGGCTGGAGACGCAGATGTCCGCCCGCCAAGTCGAGGTGCGCCTGGTGAGGCAGATCCCCAATACCCCGGTGCGCGCGACGCAGCCTTTCTGAGGTGGGGGTCCGGGGGCCTTCAATGCCCCCGGCGCTTTCTGGCTTTACGCCGTCGCCAGCAGCGCCACCCCGATCGAGATGAGCCCGATCGCCGCGATCTTCTGGCTGCCCAGGCTTTCGCCGAAGACGAAGTAGCCGACCAGGGCGATGACGACGTAGGAGGCGGCGGTGCAGGGCAGCGCCACGCTCATCGGGATCTTCCGCAGCGCCACGATGTAGAGCATGGCGGCGCCGCCGTAGCAGACCAAGCCGATCATGGTCTGCGGCCGGAACAGCTGGGCGATGAAGCTGCCTTCGTCGGTGGCGCCGGCCTTCAGCAGCACCTGGCCCACGAGGGAGGTGCAGATCGCCGCCGCGAGCACCAGCCAATAGGCCATCATCAGGAGGGGTCCCGCGCCGTGATGACCTCGCGGACGACGCCCTGCGGCTTGCCATTGGCCGAGAGGAAGGCGCGGCCGAGATACTCGCCCATGACGCCGAGCACGAAGAACTGCACCCCGGCGACCAGCAGGGTGGTGGTCATCACCGAGGCCCAGCCCGAGGGGGTTTCCGCCGTCAGCGCCTCGATGATGGTGAAGACGGCGCCGATGACGCCGAGCACGCCCATGGCCAGGCCGGCGAACATGGCCAGGCGCAGCGGCATCAGCGAGAAGTTGGTGGCCAGGTTCAGCCAGAGCCGGATCAGCCGGCGCAGCGTGTAGTTGCTGCGGCCCTCCATGCGGGCCAGGTGCTTGACCTCGATGCTGTCGATCCGCTGGGTGACCTGCATGATCAGCCCGTCGATATAGGGATAGGGGCCGCGGTAGCGGGCGATCTCGCGCACCACCAGATGCGACATGCAGCGGAAGGAGGAGAGGTAGAGCCCGCGCGGCTTGTCCATCAGCTGGTCGGCCACCCAGTTGGCGAAGCGCGAGCCGAGGTTGCGCCAGCCCTCATGCTCCTTCTTGGCGTAGCGCGTGTAGACCACGTCCCAGTTGCCGAGGCGGGCATGGTCGTAGAGCCGCAGCACCTCCTCGGGCGGGTTCTGCAGGTCGTCGTCCATGGTGATGACGTAGCGGCCGCGGGCGTGGCGCAGCCCGGTCATGACCGCGTTGTGCTCGCCGAAATTGCGGGCGTGCTCGACATAGGTGAGCGGCACGCTGGCGGTCGCCGCGAGGGCGCGGCAGACCTCGCCGCTGTTGTCCGGGCTGCCGTCATTGACCAGCACGATCTCGATGCCGCCCTCGGGGGCGAGGGCCGAGAGGGCGGCGACCAGCCGGCCCACCGTGTCGGCGCCGCGATAGACCGGCACGACGATCGAGAGGCCGAGGCTGGGCGAGGCGGCGGCGGGGGTCATGGCGGTCGGTTCCGGCAAAGAGAGAAAGGCGGAGGTCAGGCGGGGCGGCGGGCGGTGACCAGCACCGAGCCCCCGGCCGGGTAGCGCAGGCCGAGGCCGGCCAGGGCCGCCTCGGCCCGGGTGGCGGCATAGAGGCTGGCGTCCAACCATGGCGGGAAGGGGGCGACGTCGCTGGCGGCGTCCTCGTCGCGCGCCAGCACCTTTCTCTGGAGCACCATCAGCGGCAGCAGCAGGGCGTTCCAGTAGCGGCCGCGCACCGCCTCGAAGCCGGCGGCCTCGACCAGGGCGCGGGCCTGGCGCGCCGTGTAGCGGCGGGCATTGTGGACGCGGCGGTCATGCGCCGAATGCAGCCAGGAAAAGGCCGGCAGGTTCAGCAGCAGCAGCCCGCCGGGGCGCAGCACGCGGCGCATTTCTGTCAGCGCCGCCGCCTGGTCCACCGCGGCGTGGCAGAGCACGTCCATGCTGGCCACCGCCGCGAAGGATTCGTCCGCGAAGGGCAGGCGCGCAGCATCGCCGGCGGCGACCACGGCGCCGGATTTCTCGGCGGCCCGGAAGGCGGCATCGGGGTTGTATTCCAGCCCGACCAGCGGCTGCGACGGGAAGGCGCGCGCGAGGTGGTGCAGCAGCCCGCCGGTGCCGCAGCCGCAATCGAGCCAGGGGCCGGCCAGGGGACCATGCGCGGCGTTGGCGCGCAGTTCCGCCTCGGCCCGGTTGCGCAAGGCGCGGTACCACCACATCCCGGCCTCGGCCCGGTCCATCAGGGCATATTCAGCGGCGTCCACAGGTCAAGCTTGTGGCAGCGCCCGCATCTCGCCGCAATGGGCTGCGATGGGATTGCGCAACCGCCCGCGCGGCGGAAGGATGACCGGGCTGAAGGAACCGTCCCGCCTCCATGACGCCTGACCTGATCCGGACCGGAACCGGTCCGTCTGCCCCCGCCTGGCGGGGCTGGCTGCTGCGGCTGGGCGGGCTGGCGCCCAGCCTGATCTTCCTGGCGGCGGTGCTGGCGCCGCCGCTCAACCACGACGTCGCCGCGGTGCTCGACTTCGCCAGCCGGATGCTGGGGGGCGAGCGGCTCTACAGCGACCTGATCGACGTCAACCCGCCGCTGATCTTCCTGCTGAACCTGCCGGCGGCGTGGATGGCGCGGCATTCGGCGCTGACCCCGCCCGAGGCGCTGCTGATCTGCCTAATGGCCGCCTGCGCCGCCGTGCTGGCGCTGGTCGCGGCGCTGCTGCGGCTGCCGGGCCGCCACACCGGGCCGGTCGAGCGCGCCACGCTGTTCTTCCTGATGCCGCTGCTGCTGGTCGCCTCCGGCCATGATTTCGGCCAGCGCGAGCAGATCATGGCGATGCTGGCCTTCCCCTATCTGTTCATGGCCGAGCGGCGGATCGAGGGGCTGGCGACGCCCCGCCCGCTGGGGCTGGCGGTGACGCTGATCGCCGGGCTGGGCTTCGCGCTGAAGCCGCATTTCCTGGCGGTGCCCACTTTGGTGGAGGCACTGGTGCTGCTGGCCCGGCTGCGGCGGCCGGGGCTGGCGGTGGCGCTGCGCGACCCGGTGCCCTGGCTGATGGCCGGCTTCTGGGCCGCCTACCTGGCCGGCATTGTCCTGTTCTTCCCGGATTATTTCGGCCGGGTCGTGCCGCTGGTCTTCGATTGGTACCTCGACCTGGGCGGCACCCCCTGGTGGCGGGTGCTGCTGACCGACCTGACCGGCAGCGCCGCCATCCTGGCGCTGGCCCTGCTGGGCTTCGCCGGCGCCGCCCGCTTTGGCTGGCTGCCGCGGCTGCTGACGGCCGCCGTCATGGGCGGCATGGCCGCCGCCCTGGTGCAGCACAAGGGCTGGTCCTACCACCTGGTGCCGGTCTGGATGTGGGGCGGGCTGGCCGGCGGGCTGCTGCTGGCGCGCGGTGCCGATCGCGGGCTGCGGCCCGGGGATGCCCGCCGCGCCGCGCCACTGCTCGGCGCCGGCACGGCCCTTGCCTTCGGCCTGTTCACGCTGCGCGGCGGCGACGCCCCCTGGATGGAGCTGCGCTATCCCGACAGCACCGGCGGCCGCCTCTCCGCCTGGCTGCAGGTCCATGCGCGGGAGAAGCCGCTGCTGCTGCTCTCGCCCGACATCCCGGTGGTCTATCCGGCGGTGAACGAGGCGGAGGCGCGGCTGCAGCTGCCCTTCATGTCCACCTGGCTGCTGCAGGCGGTCTATCAGCAATGCCCGGCCGGCGGCGCGCGCTACCGCGACCCCGCCGCCATGCCGGCCGCCGAGCGCTTCGTCTGGGACGAGGTGGTGGAGCGCGTCGTCGCCGAGCCGCCGGCGGCGGCGGTGATCCAGCGCTGGACGGCGATCCCCGACTGCGCCGGGCAGCGCTTCGATTTTCTGGAATATTTCCGCCGCGACCCGCGCTTCGCGGCCAGCTGGGCCCGCATGCGCCCGGCCGGCGAGATCGACGGCTTCTTTCTCTACATCCGGGAGGACTGACAAAAATGGCCTATGAGGAATTCGTCGGGCGCAGCGAGACGCGCGAGGACCGGATGGACCCCCGCCTGGTGGAGGGCATGGCCGCCACCATCGCCCGCCCAGGGACTGCCCACCCGGTGACCGGCGAGGCATTGCCGCCGCTCTGGCACTGGCTGCTGTTCCAGGACTGGAAGCCGGCCGAGGGGCTGGGCCCCGACGGCCACCCCCGGCGCGGCGGCTTCCTGCCCCCCGTCCACCATCTGGAGCGCCGCATGTGGGCCGGCGGCCGCGTGTCCTTCAGCGGCGATATCCGCACCGGCGATGTGCTGAAGCGCACCAGCACCATCCTGAAGATCTCGGAAAAGAAAGGCGGCAGCGGCGAGCTGGTCTTCGTCACCGTCGGCCATGTGCTGGAAGGCCCGCGCGGCCCGGTGCTGCAGGAGGAGCAGGACATCGTCTATCGCGGCACCGGCGGGGCGGCGATGCGCGCGGCGGCACCGGCCGAGGCCTGGCCGGGGGCCACCACCGTCGAGCTGCTGCCCGACGCGGTGCAGCTGTTCCGCTACTCGGCGCTGACCGGCAATGGCCACCGCATCCATTACGACTTCCCCTATGTCACCGGGGTCGAGGGCTATCCGGGCCTGGTGGTGCATGGCCCGCTGCAGGCGACCTGGCTGGCGCAGCATGCGCTGGACGTCGCCGGGCCGGGGGCGAGGCTGGCGAGGTTCAGCTATCGCGGCCAGCGGCCGGCGATCGGCGGCCATGCGCTGCACCTGTTCGGCGAGCGGGACGGGCAGAAGGTGAAGCTCGAGACCCGCGACCATGAGGGCGCCACCTGCCAGGTCGCCGAGGCCGACCTTGTCTGACGGCGCCGCGCCCGGTCGATTGCCCGGCGCCAGCGCGCCGGCGTCGCCCCTGGGCGCGGTGGCTGCCCCGCTCCGGCCGCGGATCGACGATGCGGTCCGCGGCATCGGCTATATCGCCACCGGCTATGCCATCATCGCCTGCGCCGATGCGGCGGTGAAATGGGCGCTGCCGCAGGTGGGACCGGCCGGCGCCATGGTCTGGCGCGGCGTCTTCGGCGCGCTGGCGATCTGGATCCTGGCGCGCGGCGCCTCGCTGAAGCCGGTCAACCTGCGGCTGATCGGCTGGCGCAGCACGCTGCACTGCATCGTCACCGTCGCCTATTACGTGGCCTGGGCGCGCGCCATGCCGCTGGCCGAGACCTATGCGGTGGCCGCCGCGGCGCCGCTGCTGATGACGCTGCTGGCCATCCCGCTGCTCGGCGAGCAGGTCGGCTGGCGGCGCTGGACCAGCACCATGGTCGGCTTCGGTGGCGTGCTGGTCATGCTGAACCCGGGCGGCGCGCTGTGGCGCTGGGAAAGTGCCATGCTGCTCGCCGGCATCGCGCTGATGGCGCTGACCCGGATCTGGACCCGCATGCTGGCGCGCACCGACGCGCCGGCGACCATCGCCTTCTGGCTGCTGGCCGCCCATGTGCCGATCGGCCTGGCCCTGCTGCCGGTCTTCCCGCCGCCCGCTTTGCTGCCCGATCCGGTGACCATCGCCGCGCTGGTCTTCCTCGGCTGCGCCAATGGCGTGGCGCATTTCCTCTTCGCCCGCGCCTTCGCGGTGGCGCCGGTCTCGGTCCTCGCGCCCTTCGAATATTCCACCCTGGTCTGGGGCCTGCTGCTGGGGCTGCTGATCTGGGGCGAGTTCCCGGCGACCGCGACGCTGGCGGGGGCGGCCATCGTCATCGCCGCCGGCCTCTACAACCTCTATCGCGAGCGGCTGCGCGCCCGCCAGGCGAGGCACCGCGCATGACGCTCCGCCACGACATGAAGCGCGGCGCGCTGATGATGCTCGGCGCCACCGCCCTCTTCGCGCTGATGAGCGCGCTGGTGAAGGAGCTCGGCAGCCACATCCCCTTTCCCGAGCTGATGTTCTTCCGCAATGCCTTCGCGCTGCCGGTGGTGCTGGCGATCGGCCTGCGGCGGCATGTGACGCTGCAGACGCGGCGCTTCAGCGGCCATGTGATGCGGGCGTTGACCGGCATCTCGGCGATGAGTTGTTCCTTCTTCGCCCTGACGATCCTGCCGCTCGCCGAGCAGACCGCGCTCAGCTACACCACGCCGATCTTCGTGATCATCCTATCGATCCCCTTCCTGGGCGAGCGGCCGGGGCCGCATCGCTGGGCGGCGGTGCTGATCGGCTTCCTCGGCATCGTGGTGATCGCGGTGGGGCAGGGCGCCTTCGGCTCCAGCCGCGCGCTGCCGGCGGGGATGCCGGACTGGATGATGTGGGTGGCGCTGGGGGCGGCGGCCTGCAACGGCGTCTTCTCCGGCCTGACGACGATGCTGGTGCGCCAGCTCTCCGACACCGAGAGCAGCGCCACCATTGTGCTCTGGCAGTCGCTGCTGATGACCGGCTTCAGCCTGCTGGCGCTGCCCTTCGTCTGGGTGACGCCGAGCCTGTGGCAGCTGGTCCTGCTGCTCGGCATCGGCCTGCTCGGCGGGCTGGCGCAGGTGCTGCTGACCGAGGCCTATGCCAGCGCCCAGGTTTCCTCGCTCGGGCCCTATTCCTACACCGCGCTGATCTGGGCGATCGTCATCGGCTGGATCGTCTGGGGCGAGGCGCCCTCGCTGACCATGCTGGCCGGGGCGGGGCTGATCATCTTCGCCGGGCTCTACATCCTGCACCGCGAGATGCGGCGGCGGGGGCGTTGATTCTTTCTTTCCGTAAAGACAGGAAGCCGTTCCGGCTGGGCCGGCTTGGCCCGGCCGGCCAGCGCCGCGACACGGCGCCGCCTTCCTGCTAGGCTGGGCCGCTCCGCCACCGGCTCGACAAGGCCGCCATGCCTCTCCCTGCTTCCGCCGCGGTCTGGCTGCGCTCCTATGGCGCGCCGAGCACCCCCCATTGCCACGACTTCGCCCAGCTGGTGCTGCCGCTGGAGGGCTCGCTGGAGATGGAGATCGGCGGCCGTGGCGCCGTGCTGGACCGCCGCACCGCCGCCTATGTCGACCAGGGCGTCCGGCACGACCAGGCCAGCCCGCAGCGCAACCGCGCCGTCATCCTCGACCTGGACCGGCAGGCCCTGGGCGGCGGCCTGGCCGACCGGCTGGCCGCCCGCCCGCTGATCGTCCTGCCGCCGGAGGCGCGCAGCCTGGTCGACTACATGGGCCAGAGCCTGGCGCGCGGCCCGGCGAGCCCGGCGCGGCTGGCGCATTGGATGCCGCTGCTGATCGAGGCGCTGGGCGGCGGGGCGGCGGCGGCCGAGGCGCCGCGCCTGGCCGGCCTGCTGGCCGCGCTGCGCCAGGAGCCCTTCCGGCCCTGGACCACGGCGGCCATGGCCGCCGCGGCCGGGCTGAGCACCAGCCGCCTGCACGCCGTCTTCCGGGCCGAGCTCTCCGCCACGCCGCGCGCCTATCTGGCCGGGCTGCGGCTGGCGCATGTGCAGCGCTGGCTGGCCGAGGGCGAGACCCCCATCGCCGAGCTCGCTTGCCGCGGCGGCTATGCCGACCAGAGCGCGCTGACCCGGGCGCTGCGCAAGGCCACCGGCCTGACTCCGGCGGCCTACCGGCGGCAGGCGCAGGAGTCCCGGTCCAGGCCGCAGGAGCCCTAGCCAAGACCGCAGGCCCGCTGCCGCCCTATGGCCCCGGCCAGAGGAGAGGGCGCATGGCGGATCGCAGGCAGGCCGTGACCGGCATTCTGTGTGGCATGGGGGCGGGGGCGCTGTGGGGGCTGGTCTTCCTGGCCCCCGAGCTGGCGCGTGATTTCTCCCCGCTGCAGCTGACGGTGGGGCGGTATCTCTGCTTCGGGCTGGTCGCGGCAGGCCTCGCCGCGCCGCGCTGGCGGCGGCTGGCGGCGCCGCTGGGAGGGCGGGAATGGCGCGCCCTGGCCTGGTTGGCGCTCGCCGGGAACACCCTCTACTACGTGCTGCTGGCCAGCGCGGTGCAGCTCGGCGGCATCGCCATGACCTCGCTGGTGATCGGCTTCCTGCCGGTGGCGGTGACCCTAATCGGCAGCCGCGACCGGGGCGCCGTGCCGCTGCGGCGGCTGCTGCCCTCGCTGCTGCTCGGCGCGGCCGGCGCCGTCTGCATCGGCTGGCAGGCGATCGCCGCGCCGGCGGCGGAGGACGCCGGCACGCAGCTGGCCGGCCTGCTCTGCGCCCTCGGCGCGCTGGCCTCCTGGACCAGCTATGCGGTGGGCAACAGCCGCTGGCTGGCCCGGCTCGACCAGGTCTCGCCGCATGACTGGAACCTGCTGACCGGGGTGATGACCGGGGCGCAGGCGCTGCTGCTGGTGCCGCTGGCGCTGATCCTCGCCGGCGACAGCCCCGGTGGCGCCGCCTGGGCGCGCTTCGGCGCGGTCTCGGCCGGCGTCGCGGTGCTGGCCTCGGTGCTGGGCAATGCGCTGTGGAACCGGATGAGCCGGCTGCTGCCGCTGACGCTGGTCGGCCAGATGATCCTGTTCGAGACGCTCTTCGCCCTGCTCTACGGCTTCCTCTGGGAGCGGCGCTGGCCCGGCCTGCTGGAGGCGCTGGCCTTCGTCCTGGTGGTGCTCAGCGTGCTGTCCTGCATCGCCGCGCATCGCCGCCCGGCGCCGCGCCCGGCGGCGCAGCCCGCCACGGCGTGACTGGACGGGCGCGGCCGGGCGCCCCACCTCAGCCGGGCAACCGCCGGCAGTTCTTCCCGATGCAATGCTTCGCCCGGCTCCTGGCCGCCTGCCTGGTCGCCGCCCCAGCCTTTGCCGCCCCGGCCTTCGCCGCGCCGCCGCCGAGCGGCGATGGCGGGGTTTCCGGCTTCTACCGCTGGGAGGGCGATACGCCGGTCCCCGGCCGGATGCTGCGCCAGGAGGACCTGCCGGCCGCCCAGCGGATCGAGGGCGCGGCAACCGGCAGAAGGATCCTCTACGGCTCGGCCAGCGGGATCGACGGAAGGCCGATCGCCGTCTCCGGCCAGCTCTTCCTGCCGGCCGGCGCGCCGCCCGCGGGCGGCTGGCCGCTGCTCGCCTGGGCGCATGGCACGGTGGGGGTGGCGGATCGCTGCGCCCCCTCCTGGCGCGGCGGCGGGCGGCAGGATGTCGGCGGCTGGCTGGCCGCCGGCTACGCGGTGGTGGCCAGCGACTATGAGGGGCTCGGCACGCCCGGGCTGCACCCCTATCTGGACAAGCGCGCCGAAGGGCAGGGGGTGCTGGACGCCGCCCGCGCGGCACTCGCCGCCGAGCCCGGCCGCATCGCCAACCGCGTGGTCATCGCCGGCCAGTCGCAGGGCGGCGGCGCCGCGCTGGCCGCGGCCGGGCTGGCGCCGTCCTATGCCCCCGATCTCGCGGTCGCGGCTGTCATCGCCACCGGCGCCCCCTATCTGCGGCCCGGCGCGCTGCAGGCGACCGGCGTGCCGCCCGACCGGCCCGATCCCGGCCTGGCCTATGCCTTCTACTTGGCGCTGACGGCGCGGCTGCACGCGCCCTCCCTCGACCCCGCGACCCTGTTCACCGACGATGCCCTGCCGCTGGCCGGGCGCGCCGCCGAGCTCTGCATCGGCGAGCTGGCCGGGCAGGTGATCGCCGCCGGGCTGACGCGGGCCGCCGCCCTGCGCCCCGGCGTCGAGGCGCGGGTCGAGCCGGTCATCCTGCCGCGCGTCGCCTACCCGACGCTGCGCTTCGCCATGCCGGTCTTCCTCGGCATCGGCGAGGCCGATCGCGACGTGGCGGCATCCGGCCAGCTCGCCCTGCTGCGCGATGCCTGCGCCGCCGGCAGCCGGGTGCAGGGGCGGCTCTATGCCGGGATGGACCATGGCGGCGCCTTCCAGGCCGCGCGGCGCGACGCGCTCGACTTCGCCGCCCGCGCATTGCAGGCTGCGCCGGTCGCCACCGACTGCGACCCCCGCCCGCTGCCGCCCGGAGGCCCGAGGCCATGAGCATCCCCTTCCTGCGCGACGACCCGCTGCCCACCGGCGCCGTGGAGGAGCTCGGCCGCTTCGGCGGCACCCGGCTCCGGCGGATCCGCTGCGGCAATCCCGGCGCCTTCACCTTCCTCGGCACCAACACCTATCTGATCGGCGAGGGGCAGGGCGTCGCCGTGCTCGATCCCGGCCCGGTCGACGAGGCGCATCATTCGGCGATCCTGGCGGCGCTGGACGGCGAGACGGTCAGCCACATCCTGGTCAGCCACACGCATCGCGACCATTCGCCGGGTGCGGCGCCGCTGGCCGCCGCGACCGGCGCGCGCACCGCCGGCTTCGGCCCGCACCAGACCCCGCGCGAGGCCGGCGGCGAGGGCGGCGACTTTTCCTTCAGTCCCGACATCGTCCTGGCGGACGGGGACGTGCTGGACGGCGAGGGCTGGCGCCTGACCGCGCTGCACACGCCGGGCCATTGCGCCAACCATCTGTGCTTCGCGCTCGAGGGCGGCGAGGCGCTGTTCTCGGCCGACCATGTGATGAGCTGGTCGACCAGCGTGGTCAGCCCGCCCGATGGCGACATGGCGCAGTACATGGCCGGGCTCGCGCGCCTGGCCGCGCGCGGCGAGACGGTGTTCTTCCCCGGCCATGGCGCGCCGCTGCCGCAGCCCGCGGCCTTCACCCGCGCGCTGCTGGCGCATCGCGAGGCGCGCGAGGCGGCGCTTCTCGCAGCGCTTACCGACCGGCCGGCGCCGGTCGAGGCGCTGGTGCCGCCGCTCTATGGCCCTGCGCTGGAGCCCCGGCTGCGCCCGGCCGCGGCGCGCAGCCTGCTGGCGCATCTGATCAAGCTGGCCGAGGAAGGCCGCGCGCAGCAGGCGCTGGACGGCTGGCACCGTTCCGGCTGATCGCTGTCGGCATCACACTCCGGTGCGCCGCCGGCCTGGCCGGGGCACGCCCGATAGCGTGATCGGGGAACCGGTTGCCAGGGCGTCGCAACCCAGCCATGGCTGCGCCGTTCAGCGTTCGGATGAGAAGAGGCAGATCCCCCATGCCACGGCAGCTCGCCCCCCAGGCTGCGCTTGCTCTGTCGTTTTTCGCCGCCGCCGGCAGCCTGCCGGCCGCGGCGCAGCCTGGCCCGATGGGCTATCCGGACCCGTCCTTCGAGATCGTCAACAACACCGATCGCGGCATCGAGCAGCTCTTCGCCAATCCGGTCGGGCTGCGCGACTGGGGCCATGACCGGCTCGGCGCGCAATGGGTGCCGCCCGGTGCGCGGCATGTCGTGCGGCTGGACCCGCGCGGTGGCTGCCGCCAGGACCTGCGGCTGGTCTGGCGCGACGGCAGCGTGCAGGACCTGCGCGACATCGACACCTGTGCCCAGCGCCAGCTCGTGCTGGGCGCGCCATCCTATGCCCCGACGCCCGCCCCGATGCCGGGCAAGATGGCGCCGGGCTACGCGCCGCAGCCGCCGCTGACGCTGCGCCTGGAGAATCGCGGCGGGCGGCCGATTGCCCTGGCCTTCGCCACGCCCTCGGGCCAGCCGGACTGGGGCCAGGACCTGCTGCTGGGCCGGATGCTGCGCGCTGGCGCCCGCCAGAGCCTGGCCCTGCCGCCCGGCCCCTGCCTCTACGACATCAAAGTGGTCTTCGCCGACGGGGCCGCGCAGGAAGCGCGCGGCCTGGATCTCTGCGCCCGCCCGGCGGTGCGCTTTCCTTGAGGAGCCCTAGCATGCGGATCACCCTGGCAGCCGCCGCCCTGACCCTGGCCGGCCTGACCTTCGCCGGCCCTGCGGCGATGGCCCAGTCGGAGCAGGACGGCTCCTTCAACCTGACCAATCGCAGCGGCCGCACCATCGAGCGGCTCTATGCCTCGCCGCAGCGTTCGCGGAACTGGGGCGAGAACCGGCTGACCGGCAACGGCCTGGCCAACGGGGCGGATTTCGCGGTGCGCATGCCCCCGACGGGCGGCTGCCGCACCGACCTGCGCATGGTCTTCGAGGGCGGCCTGACCGAGGAGAAGCGCGACGTCGACACCTGCTTCGACCGCGACGTGGTGATCGGCACGCCGGCGCGCACCGGCACGCTGCAGCGCGACGCCAGCGGCAAGCCGGTGACGCCGCGCGGCAACCCGAGCTTCGAGCTGGTCAACGACGGCAACCGGCAGATCCGCGAGTTCTTCGCCTCGCCGACCACCAGCGACGACTGGGGCGAGGACCGGCTGGGCCAGGACGTGGTGGAGCCGGGCGACCGCCTGCACATCCGCCTGCCGAACGGGCCCTGCCAGTACGACCTGCGCGTGGTGTGGAGCAACGGGCGCTCCGACGAACGCCGGGACGTGAATCTCTGTGAGATGAACGAAGTCAGCTTTAAGTAAGAAAAGACAGAGGCAGGCCAGGGGAATGAATTCCCCTGGACCCCTTCTTTTTTCTGTCAGACTGCCGTGTCCACGTGACGACGGTCCGTGAAACGGCCCAGCAGCAGCGCGACCTTCAGGGTCGTGCTGTTTTCATATCCGGCGCCCCGCCTTGATGCCCTGGTGTCACCCGTGGTGAAGGCGCTGGTCTGAAAACAGCCGGTGATCAGGAAGAAGATGGGGGTTCGGGGGAATTCATTCCCCCGACCTTTTAAATCTTCAGGCTGCCTTCGCCAAAGCCTTCCAGATCACCTCCGGCGTCGCCGGCATGTCCAGATGCGTCACGCCGCGCGAGCGCAGCGCGTCGACCAGCGCGTTCATGATCGCCGGCGGCGATCCCACCGCGCCCGCCTCGCCGGCGCCCTTCACGCCCAGCGGGTTGGTCTCGCAGGGAATTTCCATCAGCTCGACCTCGATATCCGGCAGGTCGCCCGCGCGCGGCAGGGCGTAGTCGTTCAGGCTGGCCGAGAGCAGCTGGCCGGTCTCGGGGTCATAGGCGGTGCGCTCCATCACCGCCTGGCCGATGCCCTGGGCGACGCCGCCATGCACCTGGCCGCGCACGATCATCGGGTTCAGCGCATGGCCAACATCGTCGACGACGATGTAGCGGGCGACGGTGACGTGGCCGGTGTCGGGGTCCACTTCCACCTCGGCGATGTGGCAGCCATTGGGGAAGGTGTGGGCCGGGATCGGCGCCACTTCCGCGGCGTCGAGCAGGGTGACGCTCTGCCCGGCGGCGGCCTTCTCCCGCTGCGCCGCGGCGAGCTCGAGGATGCCGATGCCGCGGTCGGTGCCGGCGATGCCAAAGCGGCCGGCGGCGAACTCGATATCGGCGGCGGCGGCTTCCAGCGCCTCGCCGGCGGCCTGCTTGCCCTTCTCGATGACGGTGGTGGCGGTGGCGAGCAGGGCGGTGCCTTCGGAATAGAGGCTGCGCGCGCCGCCGGTGCCGCCGCCGGTCGGGATGGCGTCCGAATCGCCCTGGACGACGCGGATCTTCTCCAGCGGGATGCCCAGCTGGTGGCTGGTGATCATGGCATAGGCGGTCTCATGGCCCTGGCCGGTGGACTGGGTGCCGACCAGCACTTCCACCATGCCGTCGGCGGCGAAGCGCAGCTCGGCGCGCTCGGAATCATCGCCGCCGGTGGCTTCCAGGTAATAGGCCATGCCGATGCCGCGCTGCAGGCCGCGCGCCGCCGCCTCGGCCCGGCGCGCCTCGAACCCGGCCCAGTCGGCCTTCTTCAGGGCGGCGTCGAGCACGGTGGCGAATTCGCCGGAATCATAGTTCTGCCCGACCGGCGTGCGGTGCGGCATGGCCGAGGCCGGCACCATGTTGCGGCGGCGCAGCTCGATGCGGTCGATCTTCAGCTCCTGCGCGGCGGCGTCGATCAGCCGCTCGACCAGGTAGTTGCTCTCCGGCCGGCCGGCGCCGCGATAGGCGTCGACGGGCACGGTGTTGGTCAGCACGCCCAGCACATGCGCGTGGATCGCCTGGAAGCCATAGACGCTGGCCAGCACCTTGGTGCCGGCGCCGGTCGGGATATAGGGCGCGAAGGTCGAGAGATAGCCGCCCATATCGGCGATGTTGCGGGTGCGCAGCGCCAGGAACTTCCCGTCGGCGTCGAGGGCGATCTCGCCCAGCGTCAGGTTGGCGCGGCCCTGGGTGTCGGACTGGAAGGCTTCCATCCGCTCGGCGGCCCATTTCACCGGGCGGCCCAGCTTGCGCGCCGCCCAGCAGCACAGCGCGTATTCGGCATAGAGATACAGCTTCATGCCGAAGCCGCCGCCGACATCGGGGGTGATGACGCGAAACTTCTCGGGCGGCAGGTGGAAGACGCTGCTGGCCAGCAGGTTCTTCACCAGCCAGGAGCCCTGGGTCCCGGCATGCAGCGTGAATTTTTCCGCGCCCGCGTCGTATTCTGCCAGTGCCGCGCGGCCCTCCATGCTGGCGACGACGACGCGGTTGTTCACCACCTCGAGCTTCGTCACATGCGCGGCCTGCGCGAAGAGCGCGTCGGTCGCCGCCTTGTCGCCGGTCTCCCAGTCGAAGCACAGGTTGTTCGGCGCGGTGTCCCAGACCTGCGGCTGGCCGGGGTCGGTGGCCCGCGCCAGCTCGGTGCAGGCGGGCAGGATGTCATAGTCGATCATCACCGCCTCGGCCGCGTCGCGCGCCTGGCCCATGCTCTCGGCGACGATGAAGGCCACCGGGTCGCCGACATGCCGCACCTTGCCGGTCGCCAGCCCGTAGCGCGGCGTGTTGGCGCGCGGCGAGCCGTCGCGGTTCTTCATCGGGATGGCGCAGGGGATCTCGCCCAGCCCCTCATCCAGCCAGTCCTGGCCGGTCAGCACCGCATGCACGCCGGGCAGGGCGCGCGCCTCGGCGGTGTCGATCGACAGGATGGTGGCATGGGCATGCGGGCTGCGCAGCACATAGCCGTGCAGCTGGCCGGCCACCGCGATGTCATCGGTGTAGCGGCCGCGCCCCTGCAGCAGGCGAGGATCCTCGATGCGGCGGACCGCCTGGCTCAGGCCGAATTTGGCCATGGCTGTTCTCCCTTGGATGTTTCACGACCGTCCCGGGATGATCATGGGGTGGCCCGGGGCAGGCCCGCAAGCGGCAAGGCGATGACCCGGCCGGGACAAAACGGGGGATTGCCCTGCGGCGCCGCCGGGTTCAGCTTCCGCCGCCATGTGGTTCCCTGCCCCCCGCCCGCTGACGCCGCGGCTGCTCAGCCGCCTGCCCGACCGCCACCGCACGCCGCGCCGCACCGCCTGGTCGGATGCCAATCGCGGCGGCGCCCTGCTGCACAGCTTCCTCGAAGGCCCCTGCTTCGACGCCACCGGCGCGCTGCTGGTGGTCGACATCCCGAACGGCCGGGTGTTCCGCGTCGGCCCGCGCGAATGGGACCTGGTCGCCGAATATGACGGCTGGCCCAATGGCCTGGCCGCGGGCAGCGCCGGCAGCCTGCTGCTGGCCGACCACCGGCACGGGCTGCTCAGCCTGGACCCGGCGACCGGCAGCATCGCGCCGCTGCTGGAGACGGTGCATTCCGAGGGCTTCAAGGGGCTGAACGACGTGGCCGTGGGCCCCGAGGGGCAGATCCTCTTCACCGACCAGGGCCAGACCGGGCTGCAGGACCCCTCGGGGCGGCTGTGGCGGCTCTGGCCGGATGGCCGCGTCGAGAAGCTGATCGGCAACGGGCCCAGCCCGAACGGCATCGCCCTCGACCGCGCCGGCACCCATGCCTATGTCGCCATGACCCGTTCCTGCGAGGTCTGGCGCTTCGCGCTCCGCCAGGAACCCTTCGTCGGCAAGGCGCAGTGCTTCGTGCGGCTGCCGGGCGGCACCATGGGGCCGGATGGGCTGGCGCTGGACGCCCGGGACCGGCTCTTCGTCGCCAATCCGGGGCATGGCATGGTCTGGGGGACGGATCCGCACGGACGGCCCGTCTTCGCCATCGACTGCACATCCTTCGGGCGGCTGCCGACCAACCTCTGCTTCGGGCCGGATGGGACCACCCTGCTGATCACCGAGAGCGAGAGCGGCAGCATCCTCGCGGTCGATATTCCGCAGCAGTAAGCCAGCAAGGGCGGGGGAAGGTATTCCCCCGCGGCCCCCTTCTATTTCTGTCAGTTGGGAGCGCCGCCGGCGCGCCGCCGCTCGGCGAGGACGAACAGCGCGGTGCCCAGCAGCACGGCCACCGCCAGGAAGGCCATGGCGGGGCCCGGGCCGCCCATCCAGCCGCTCGCCGTCTGCAGCACCGCGCCGCCGAAGAAGAAGGAAAAATTGGCGGCGGCCAGGGCCTTGCCGGTTTCCTCCGGCCGCACCGCGGCCCGCGCCACGGCGAAGATCAGCGGCTGGATGGCGATCGACAGGCCGAAGCCGAACAGCAGCACGGCATCCCCGGCCGGCGGCAGCATCGGCACGCCCAGCAGGCGGCTGAGCCAGCCCTCGGGGCCCCCGCCGGCCACCGCCAGCAGCAGCAGCCCGGCCATCCCATGGCCGAGCGCCAGCAGCACCCGCCGGTGCCCGACCCGCCGGTCCAGCACCCCCGCCAGCGCGGGACCCACGATCAGCGCCAGGGTGGCAATGAACAGAAGATTGCCCGCCTCGATGCGGGGCAGGTGCTTCACCTCCATCAGCCAGGGCCCGCCCCAGAGGCCGCGCACGCCGATGATCACCGCGAAGGAGGCGAAGGCCAGCAGCATGCTGCCGCGCAACGCCCGGCTGCGGCCGAGGCGCAGCACCGCTCGCGTGTCCTCGGCCAGTGTCGGCTTCGGGCCGGGCGAGGGGGCGGGGCGCGGCACCAGCCAGGCGACCAGCGCCGCGACGGCCACCGCCATCGCCGCCGAGGCCCAGAAGCCGGCGCGCCAGCCGTGATGCTCGACCAGCCAGGCCAGGGGGCTCGCCGAGAGCAGCATGCCGAGATTGCCCACCGCCTGGATCAGCCCGGACCACAGCCCGAACTTCGCCGGGGTGAGCAGCCGCGCCGCCAGGGTCATCGGGCAGAGCAGCATGCCGCAGCTGCCGATCCCCAGCACCACCTGGGCCAGCAGGAAGCCGCCCGGCCCACCGACCAGCGCCGCGATCACCGCGCCGATGCCCACCGTCGCCAGCAAGGTCAGGGAGACCGGCCGCACGCCGAAGCGGTCGAGTGCGACGCCGAGCGGGATCTGCCCGGCAGCGAAGGCGAAGTGATAGGCGCCGGTCAGGCTGGCCAGCCCCTCGGCGGAGACGCCCAGATCACCGGCCAGCAGGTCGGCCGAGATCGCCGGCAGGGTGCGCAGCAGATTGGACAGCATATGGCCGCAGGCCAGCGCCAGCAGCGGCGCCACGAAGGCCGCCGAGGCCTCGCGCGTGTTCATCGACCGTTTCCCCACCCGTCTTTCGGCAAGGTGTGGACCGGATGCGGCGCCCGGCCAAGGGCGGCCGGCGCGGGTCAGCTCTTCAGGAAGCGGGGGCCGGTCGGGGCGCGGTGACCGCGACGCGGCACCAGATGGCCAGCGCCGCCATCAGCAGGCCGGCGACGCCGAAGGCCAGGCCATAGCCGCCGCGCGCCAGCAGCGCGCCGAAGCAGACCGAGCCCAGCCCCTGGCCGAGGAACAGCGCCATGGCGAAGGCCGAGACCGAGGTGGCGCGGGCTTCCGGCAGCGCCTCGGTGGCGCGGGCCTGCAGCACGCCGTGGAACATGAAGAAGAACAGGCCGGTGGCCGCCTGGATCGCCGCCACCGCCTGCCAGCTCGGCGCGATGGCCAGCAGCAGCAGCGACAGCGCCACCAGCAGCCCGCCGAGCAGCGCCAGCAGCGCCTCGCCGAGGCGCGGGATCAGCAGGCGCGCGATGCGGGTATAGAGCAGCGACCCCAGCCCGAAGCCGGCGACGACGAGGCCGGCATGCCAGGGCTCCAGGTGGAAGGACTGGATCAGGTAGGAGCCGATGAACGGAAAGGCGCCGCCGAACAGCAGCAGCCCGTCCAGGAAGGCGGCCAGCAGCAGCCGCCGCCCGGTCTGCCGCCGCAGCAGCAGGGCGTAGTTGGCGAAGCCCGAGCCGGTGGTGCCGGCCACCCCGGTCTGCCACAGCCGCCGGCCCAGCTTGAAGAAGATGGCCGCCGCCGCCGTCAGCGCCACGCCGCCGACCAGGATGAAGACGGCGCGCCAGCCGAAGACCTGGCCGATGCTGCCGGAGATCGGGCCGGTCAGCAGCTGCGCCATCACCATGCCGGTCATGAAGCGGCTGAGCGTCGCCTGGCGCTGCGCATAGGGGACATTGTCGCCGATCCAGGCCATGGCCAGCGGGATGATGGCGCCGCCGGCGGCGCCCGTCGCGGCGCGCAGCGCGATCAGCGGCGTCATGGCGCCGGCCAGCGCGCAGGAGGCCATCATCAGCCCGTAGAGGGTCAGGCCGATGGTCAGCACGCGCAGCTTGCCGAAGCGGTCGCCGAGCGGGCCCAGGATCACCTGGCACAGCCCATAGGGCAGGGCGAAGGCGGTGATCAGCACCGCGACCTCGGCCACCGTGACGCGCAGCTCGGCGGCGATCAGCGGCAGCACCGGGTCGAGCAGGCGCATGCCGCAGCCGGTGGCGAAGGCCGCCGCGGCGAGCAGCGGCAGGATGCGGACGGCGGAAGCCTCGGTGGCGGCGGGGGCGCTCATCCCGCCACCCGGCGGCGCGCGGTGCCGTGACGGGTGGGGGCCGTCCCGCCGCGCGGGATCACGCCGCGTCGGCCGCGGGCTTGAGGTGGGCGGCCAGCGCCGGCATCTCGGCGGCGGCATCGGAATTGCCGCGGCTGCGCTTCGCCCGCTCGCTCTCGGTCTTCAGCTGGCCGCAGGCGGCCAGGATGTCGCGCCCGCGCGGGGTGCGGATCGGCGAGGCATAGCCGGCATCCTGCACGATCCGCGCGAAGCGGTGGATCGCGTTGTTGGACGAGGTCTCGTAGGGGCTGCCGGGCCAGGGGTTGAAGGGGATCAGGTTGACCTTGGCGGGCAGGCCGTGGAGCAGGCGGACCAGCTCCCGCGCATCGGCCTCCGAGTCGTTGATGCCCTTCAGCATGACGTATTCGAAGGTGATCCGCCGCGCGTTGGAGGCGCCGGGATAGCGGCGGCAGGCCGCCATCAGCTCCTCGATCGGGTATTTCCGGTTCAGCGGCACGATCTCGTCGCGGATCTCGTCGCGCACCGCGTGCAGCGACACCGCCAGGCCGACGCCCAGCTCCTCGCCGCAGCGGTCCATCATCGGCACCACGCCGGAGGTGGAGAGGGTGATGCGCCGGCGCGACAGGCCGATGCCCTCGCCATCCATGATGATGCGCATCGCCTTGGCGACGTTCTCGTAGTTATAGAGCGGCTCGCCCATGCCCATGATGACGATGGTCGACAGCAGCCGCGGCGTGCCGTCGGTCGGGCTCGGCCATTCGCCGTAGGAATCGCGCGCCGCCATGAACTGGCCGACGATTTCGGCGGCGCCCAGGTTGCGCACCAGCTTCTGCGTGCCGGTGTGGCAGAACTTGCAGGAGAGCGTGCAGCCGACCTGGGTGGAGATGCAGACGGCGCCGCGATCCTCCTCCGGGTCGGGGATATAGACGGTCTCGACCTGCTGGTTGTCGCGGAAGCCGAACAGCCATTTCCGCGTGCCGTCGGTGCTGGTCTGCTCCAGGTTGACGCCGGGGCGGCCGATGACGAAGCGCTCGGCCAGCTTGTTCTGCAGCGGCCGCGCGATGGTCGACATCTTCGAGAAGTCGGTGGCGCCCTGGTGGTAGATCCAGTGCCAGAGCTGCTTGGCGCGGAAGGCCTTCTCGCCGATCGCCAGCATCTCGGCGACCAGCTCCTCGCGCGACAGACCGACCAGCTCGCGCCGGCCGTCCGGCAGGGTCGCCGGCGGCGGCGCGAACAGCGCGGCCTTGGCCATGATGCGGGCGCGCTCGGCCTCGTTGAGGTCCGGGCCGGCAGCAGGCGCGGCAGCGGGGCTGATCTGGTTCATGGCGTCCTGAAAAAATCCCTGGGCCCGGCGGCGGAGGGGCGGCGGCGGATCAGCGGCGGCCGGCCGGGCATTCCTTGCTGATGGCGTCATAGGCGGCGCTGAAGCCCGACAGCGAGAAGGTGTCGGTCGCCGTGCCGCGGCCCTGCGGCCCCTGGCCCTTGGCCACCGCCTGCGCGCCGCCGCGGAAGCTGGCCACCGCCTTGGCGCCCTCGCGGGCGAAGGCATTGTCCTGGGCGGTGTAGAAGTCGATCTCGGTGCTGCCCACCGACACCGAGACATCGGCGTTGCGGGCATAGGTGTAGCCGGCGCGCAGCGCGACCTGGTCGCGGCCCTGCGGGCGGTGCGTCACCGTCAGCATGACATTCTGCCGGGAACCGGCGCCTTCCGACTTGGAAGCGCGGGTGAAGGCGTAGCAGACCTTGCGGCCGCCCTCCATGTAGGTCGCCGCCGTCCATTCCTGGAAGGTGCCGAGCGCCTGCGGGCGCTGCTGGGCATGGGCAGGGGCGGCGAGGCCGGCCATCAGGCCGAGCGCGACGCCGAGCGACAGCAGGGGAGCGGGAAGCCGGGTCATGCGCGTCACATAAGGCTTCGGCCCCGGATGCTGCAACCGCGCAATTCCCCTGTCCGGCCTGCATTTTTGTCAGATGGCGCCTTCCGTTGTCAGGCGCCGGTATCGCCCGGGGCTACCGGGCCGGCGGCCACAGCACCTTGTCGCGGTAGTTGCACAGCTCGCGCGCCACGCAGTGCCAGCATTCCGGCGCGCGCGCCTTGCAGATGTAGCGCCCGTGCAGGATCAGCCAGTGATGCGCGTCGCGCAGCAGCTCGGCCGGCACGCGCTGCATCAGCGCATCCTCGACCGCCCGCGGGGTGCGGCCGGGGGCGAGGCCGGTGCGGTTGCCCAGGCGGAAGATATGGGTGTCGACCGCCATCGCCTCCTCGCCGAAGGCCACGTTCAACACCACGTTGGCGGTCTTCCGCCCGACCCCGGGCAGCGCCTCCAGCGCGGCGCGGTCGGCCGGCACCGCGCCGCCATGCCGCTCCAGCAGCAGCCGCGACAACGCCACCACGTTCTTCGCCTTCGACTTCCACAAGCCGATGCGGCGGATGTGCTCGGCCACGCCCTCCTCGCCCAGCGCCACCATCTTCTCCGGCGTGTCGGCCACCGGGAACAGCGTGGCCGTGGCCTTGTTGACCGAGACGTCGGTCGCCTGGGCGGAGAGCGCCACCGCCACCAGCAGCGTATAGGGCGAGGAGAATGCCAGCTCCGTCTCCGGCGCCGGATTGGCCGCGGCCAGGGCGCGCACGAAGGCCGCCGCCTGCTGGGCGTTCATCCGCCGGGCACGGCGCGGCGCCTCGGCCGTGCCATGCAGCGGTTTCTTCGCGACTCGGGCCGGCTTCGGCGCCGGCGCCACCGGGTCGGCGGCGGCAGCGCGCGGCAGCGGGGCCGGCTGTTTCGGGGGCAGCGTCATCAACTCACTCGGCGCATGGCAGGGGCCTCCGAAAAAACGGCTCGCCGGGCGGGGCGCCATCCTATGTTAGCCGGCGATGTCCGCCGTGCCACTCCCCGGGCCCGAGCCCGTGCCGCAGCCCGAGCCCATCCTCTTCGAGGCGGTCAGCACCCCGCATCGCAGCTTCCGCCCGCGCGGCTTCCTGGTCCTGGCCGGACTGGCGCTGGCCTGGGCGATCGGCGGCGGCGTGGTCTTCCTGACGCTCGGCGCCTGGCCGGTGGTGCCCTTCCTCGGGCTGGAGATCATTGGCGTGCTGGCCCTGGTGGTGCTGCACCACCGCGCCTCGGCCCGCGCCCGCGAGGTGGTCTCGCTCTCCGCCGGCCGGATCCGCGTCCGCCGCACCGATGCCCGCGGCCGGCGCGAGGAAGCCGCCCTCGATCCCTACTGGACCCGCGTCGCCTGGGACGAGCGGCAGGGGCTGGCGCTGGTGCAGCGCGGCCGCCGCGTCGCCATCGGCCGCTTCCTCTCCGAGGAGGAGCAGCAGGACCTGGCGGCGACGCTGCGCGAGGTGCTGCGCCGCTACCGCGAGCCGGTCTTCGACAACCCGCAGCTGCGCGAGCCTTCCTGATGTTTTTCTCAGGCATTTGGTTGTATGAAGCAACCAAATGCCTGGGAGATGCCGCGCCGTGGAGCCTTTCATCGAGCCGATTCGCGCCGCCTCGCGCCAGCTTGTGCGGGAGCTCGGCTTCCTGCGCCCTGGCCTGGCCGGCACCGCGCTGCCGCCTTCGGCGGTGCATGCGCTGATCGAGCTGGGCCGGGGCGAGGGGCTGACCGCCCAGCGCCTGGCCGGCCGGCTGGGGCTGGAGAAGTCCAGCATCAGCCGGATGCTGGGCAAGCTGGTCGCCGCCGGGCTGGTCGCCGAGACGCCCGATCCGGCCGATGCCCGCGCCAAGCGGCTGGCGTTGACCGCCGAGGGCGCGGCGCGGCTGGCGGCGATCCATGGCTTCGCCCGCCGCCAGGTGGCCGCCGCCCTGGCGCGGCTGCCGGAGGGCGCGGGCGACACGGTGCTGCAGGGGCTGTCGCGCTATGCCGAAGCCCTCGGCGCCGAGCGCCTCCGGCCGGCCCCGACAGAGATCCGCGCCGGCTGGCAGCCCGGGCTGCTGGGCCGGATGCTGTCGCTGCAGGCCGCCTTCTATGCCCGCCATCACGGCTTCGGCGCTGCCTTCGAAAGCGTCGTCGGCCGCGGCATGGCGGATTTCTGCGGCCGGCTGGGATCGGGGCGGTGCCAGCTCTGGGGCGCCTGGCAGCCGGGCCTGCCCGAGGCGCTGGGCGGCATCGCCATCGATGGCGAGGATCTGGGCGAGGGCCGCGCGCATCTGCGCTGGTTCATCCTGGCCGAGGCGGCGCGCGGCAGCGGCACCGGCCAGCGGCTGCTCGCCGAGGCCCTGGCCTTCGTCGATGCGGAAGGCTTTTCGGAGACCCGCCTCTGGACGCTGCGCGGCCTGGACGCCGCCCGCCGCCTCTACGAGGCCGCGGGCTTCTCCCTGGCGGAGGAATTCCAGGGCGACCAATGGGGCCGGGTGGTCACCGAGCAGGTCTGGGTCCGCCCGCGGCCCTAGGACAGCGCGTTCCGAAAGGCTGGCCGGGATCCCGCCCGGTGCCGCACATAAAAGCAGCGCGACCCGGAAGGTCGCGCTGCTGTCTGGCCGTTTCGCCCGTGGCCGCCACCTGGACACGGCAGTCTGGCAGAAAGAAGAAGGGGGTCTGGGGGAATTCTTCCCCCAGCCTTTTCCTGGTCTCGCCTCAGCCGAGACGCTCGCCATGCAGCGAGACGTCCAGGCCTTCGCGCTCTTCCTCTTCCGTCACGCGCAGGCCGACGATCAGGTCGACCACCTTCAGCAGGATCCAGCTGCCGATCGCCGTGAAGACGAAGGTCGCCACCACCGCGTAGACCTGCAGTAGGAACTGGTCGAAGGAGCCGACGATGCCCTCCGGCAGGGCCGGCGTCGCCGAGAGCGGCCCATAGGCGAAGATGCCGGTCAGCAGCGCGCCGACGATGCCGCAGATGCCGTGCACGCCGAAGGCGTCCAGGCTGTCATCATAGCCGCACCAGTGCTTCAGCGCGGTGGCGCCCCAGAAGCCGGCCAGGCCGGCGATCAGGCCGATGATCAGCGCCGGCACCGGCAGCACGAAGCCGGCGGCCGGGGTGATGGCGACCAGGCCGGCCACCGCGCCGGAGATGGCGCCGAGCACCGAGGGCTTGCCCTTGGTCAGCCATTCGGCGGCGACCCAGGCCAGCGTCGCGCCGGCGGCGGCGATCTGCGTCACCAGCATGGCCATGCCGGCGCGGCCGCCGGCGGTCGCGGCGGAGCCGGCGTTGAAGCCGAACCAGCCCACCCACAGCAGCGCCGCGCCGATCACGGCCAGGCCCAGGTTGAAGGGCGACATGTTCTCGGTGCCGAGGCCGGTGCGCTTGCCCAGCACCAGGGCGGCGACCAGGCCGGCGACGCCGGCATTGATGTGGACCACGGTGCCGCCCGCGAAGTCGAGCGCGCCCAGGGCGAAGATCCAGCCATTCGGGTGCCAGACCCAGTGGGCGACCGGGCTGTAGATCAGCAGCGACCACAGCACGGTGAACAGCGCCAGCGCGCTGAACTTCATGCGGTCGGCGACCGCGCCGGTGGCCAGCGCCGGGGTGATGATCGCGAACGTCATCTGGAACATGACGAAGATCGTCTCGGGCACCGTGAAGGCCACCGCGCCGTCGCCGCTGCCCAGCGTGAAGGGCTTGTCCCAGTTCTCGGCGATGCCCGAGAGGAAGATCTTCGACAGGTCGCCGATATAGGCGCCACCCTCGCCGAAGGCGAGGCTGTAGCCGGCCACCATCCAGATCACGCTGCACAGCGCGGCCAGGAAGAAGGACTGCATCATCGTGGCCAGCACGTTCTTCTTGCGGACCATGCCCGCATAGAACAGCGCCAGGCCCGGGATGGTCATCATCAGCACCAGGGCGGTGCTGGTCAGCATCCAGGCGGTGTCGCCCGCATTCACCGTCGCTTCCTCCTGCGCGAAGGCGGGCGCCGCCATCAGCAGGGTGGGGAGCAGCGCAGCCGCGCCGCGCGCCAGGATTCGCATATTCCTCGGTTCCATCGTCTTCTGGTTGGGGAGCGGCATCACAGCGCTGAGTCGTCGGTCTCGCCGGTGCGGATGCGCAGCGCGCGCTCCACGTCCAGCACGAAGATCTTGCCGTCGCCGATCTTGCCCGTGCGGGCGGTGGACGCGATCGCTTCCACCACCGCGTCGACCAGGTCGGCGGGCACCGCCACCTCGATCTTCAGCTTGGGCAGGAAGGACACGTGGTACTCCGCGCCGCGGTAGATCTCGGTCTGGCCCTTCTGCCGGCCAAACCCCTTCACCTCGGTCACGGTCAGCCCCTGCACGCCGAGCGGGGTGAGCGCCTCGCGCACCTCGTCCAGCTTGAAAGGCTTGATGACGGCCATCACCAGCTTCATGCGCTGCGGTCCCCTCAAGTTATTCCGCGTAGCTGCCGCTTCTGATGCGAGCGCCGTGCCACAGGCGGTTACACGGTGATTCCGCGGGCGGATCACCTGGCCCGCCTGCCGTTGCGGCGGATGCATGCTCAAATTTCAGGCAGTGCTGCCCTGGGCGCGCGCGGCCTTCCGGCGAGGCGCCCCAGGCGCCACAATGGCGGCATGACCGAAGCCGCCGAGACCCCGTCCCCTGCCACCCTGATCGAGGTGGCGGTCTGCATCATCGGCGCCGGCCCGGTGGGGGCGACGCTCGCCGCCCGCCTGGCCAGCGCCGGCCTGCCCACCGCCGTGGTGGACCATGCTGGCCTGCCGCCGATGGAGCTGCCGGAATTCGACGGCCGCGCCTATGCCATCGCGCTGTCCAGCCGCCGCCTGCTCGATGCCGCCGGAATCTGGGACCGGCTGCCCTGGGCGCCGGGCCCGATCACCCGCATCCGCTGCACCGACGGCGCGCCGGGCGAGGCCGCGAGCCGGCTCCGCCTGCATTTCGATGCCGCGGAAACCGGCACCGAGGCCTTCGGCTGGATGGTCGAGGCCCGCGCCCTGCGGATGGCGCTGAACGCGCGGATGCAGTCGCTGGCGCATCTGACCGTCCGCGCCCCGGCGAAGGCCGAGGTCACCCGCACGCCGGAGGGCGCCGAGATCCGCCTCTCCACCGGCGAGCTGATCCGCGCCCGCCTGGTGGTCGCCGCCGAGGGCCGCCGCAGCCGGCTGCGGGAGCAGGCCGGCATCGGCATCGCCACGCATGACTATGGCCAGCTCGGCCTGGTCGGCGCCGTCGCCCACGAGCTGCCGCACGGGATGATGGCGCTGGAGCATTTCCTCCCCCACGGCCCCTTCGCCCAGCTGCCGCTGGCGCCGACGCCCGAGCACCCCAACGCCTCGGCCATCGTCTGGTCGGAGAAGCGCGGCATCGCCGAGCGCATGCTGGCCCTGCCCGACGAGGAATACGGCCGCGAGATCCAGCGCCGCATGGGCGACCACCTGGGCAAGGTGACGCCGATCGGCCGCCGCTGGTCCTACCCGCTCTCGGCCATGCACGCGCTGCGCTACACCGACACGCGCCTGGCCCTGATCGGCGACGCGGCGCACGGCATCCATCCGATCGCCGGGCAGGGGCTCAACCTCGGCTTCCGCGATGTCTCGGCGCTGGCCGACCTGCTGCTGGGCTCGGGCGCCGATCCGGGCTCGCCGGAGTTGCTGGCGCAGTATCAGGCGGCGCGGCGACCGGACGCCCTGGTGATGATGGGCGCCACCCACGCGCTGGAAAAACTCTTCGGCAACCGCTTCCCGCCGCTGCGGCTGGCGCGGCGCCTCGGCATGGCGGCGGTCGACCGGATGCCAACGCTGAAGCGGGCCTTCGCTCAGCGGGCCATGGGCGTTACCGGGGCGCTGACACAGTAAAGCTCGGGGGCGCCGCCCCCGAACCCCCGCCGGGGGGATGGTATCCCCCCGGACCCCGCCGTCAGTCAGCCACCGCGGGCATGGTCAGGGTCGACGGCCCGCAACACGTATTCATCCAGGTTCGGCGAATACAGGTCCCACAGCCGCGACAGCGCGCCGATCGGGTCGGGGTCGTTGTCGATCCGCAGGTCGGCATAGGGAAACGACTCCTCGTGCACGATCAGCAGCACGGCGGAGACCAGCGGCCGGCCCTCGCCGCCGGCCGCCTCGCCGGCCTTCAGGGCGGCCAGCAGGCGGTCGCCCAGATGGCGCTCCGGCTCGGCCACGAAGGCGGCGACCATGGCGGCGGGGATCTGGTCGCTGACCAGGATATTGCCGATCGCCACGCAATCCGCCCCATGCGCGTCATTATGCGCCGGCTTCACCCGCGCGCCGTGGAAATGCGCGGTGCGGCCGGCGGCATCGATCGCCGCCAGCTGGCGATAGCCGTGATAGGGCGTGCTGGCCTCCAGCGCCGCGATCGTCTCCTGCGCGCTGCAGCCGCTGCGCAGCAGCTCCACCCCGCGCGGCCCGAGCCGCGGATCGGTGCGGTGCTGCGTCAGCACCCCGCCCACCTTGGGCGCCAGGAAGGGAACGCGGGAGCCGATGGACAGGCCGGAGGTGGTGGCCACGGCGCCGAACTGGCCGGTGCGCGCGCAACGGCCGATCAGGGAGAAGGTCATGGCGCGGCATTCAAGGGCCGCGGCGCCGGCTTGTCCATCCGCTGACCCGGCTTTGCCCTGGCGGCGGCTGTCGCCCCATGCCAGCATCGTTGCACGGTGGTGATGATCGATCCGGGGGGATCATGCCGCGGGGGGGATGGAAGTGGGGCCTGGCGATCGCCGCCCTGCTGGGGGTGGCGTCGGCCCGGTCGGAGGAGATCCCGGCCAGCGGCAGCGATTTCGGCGGCGCCGGCCTGCTGGAGATGCGCAATGCCCGATTCCGCGAGGACGGCACGCTGGAGGTCGGCGGCGCGCTGCGCCACCAGCGCCGCTTCTGGTTCGTCAATTTCCAGGCGCTGCCCTTCCTGGAGACCACCTTCCGCCTGACCGAGCGCCTGGACGGCACCACCGGCCAGGGCATGACCACCGACCGCGCCTTCGACCTGAAGCTGCGCCTGGTCGAGGAAAGCGAGACCTGGCCCGCCATCGCCATCGGGCTGCAGGATTTCATCGGCACCGGCCTCTATGCCGGCGAATACATCGTCGCCTCGAAGCGCTGGCACGGCTTCGACCTGACCGCCGGCCTGGGCTGGGGGCGGCTGGGGACGGGCGGCGAATGGACCAGCCCGCTGGCGCTGGGCGACAGCCGCTTCCGCACCCGCCCGCGCGATGTCGGCCGCGGCGGCAGCCTGCAGACCGGCCTGTTCCGCGGCGAGGATGTTTCTCCGTTCTTCGGTGTCGAATACTCGGTCCCAGCCATCCCGACCCCCTGGGGCGCTCTCGACGGGCTGAGGGCCAAGGTCGAATGGAGCGGCGACACCCTGCGCGACGAGCGCGGCGGCTATCCCGCCCGCCGCGCCCATCTGCGTGGCGAGGTCGACAGCCGGGTGAATTACGGCCTGCACTGGGCCAATGAGCATATCGAGGCCGGCATCGCCTGGCTGCACGGCACCGACTTCCTGTTCCGGCTGTCCTTCCGGCTGAACCCGGCCGACCCGCCCGCCGCGCCCCTGCCGCCGGCGCCGCCGATGCCCGCCCGCGCCCCCGCCGCGCCGCGCGACGAGGCCGCCACCGCCGAGGCCGTCTTCGCGGCCCTGCAGGAGGCCGGCTTCCTGCCGCTGGCCTATGCGGAGGAGGGCGGCACCGCGGAACTGGCGCTTGCCGGCGGCGACTATCGCGCGCTGTCGCAGGTGGCGTCGCGCGTGCTGCGGGCGGTGCAGCCGGCCCTGCCGCGCGACATCGAGATGCTGCGGCTGCGCTGGTGGCAGGCCGGCGTCGAGGTCGCCGTGCTGGAAATCCCCCGCGCCGCCCTGGAATCCGTCGCCCGCCACCGCGCCGCGCCCGAGGAAGCCTGGGCCACCGCCCGCCTGCTGCCCGCGACCGGCGCCATCACCCCGGGGGCGGTGGAGAACGAAGGCCCGTTCTGGAGCTGGCAGGCCGGGCCGCGGGTGAACCTTGCGCTCGGCGACCCGTCGCGGACGCTCCGCTGGCAGGCGGGCGTGGCGCTGGGCGGGCGGATCGAGCTCGGCGCTGGCTGGGCGCTGGCGGGATCGCTGCAGCAGGCGCTGCTGGGCAATCTGGAGGGCGGCCTGCCCTCCGACAGCCGGCTGCCGCATGTCCGCAGCGACTATGCCCGCTATGCCCGCGAGGGCGGCACCGCGCTCTCCACCCTCTATGCCGAGCGGCTCTGGAACGCCGGCCCCGACCTCTTCGCCCGCGCCAGCGCCGGCTATCTGGAGCCGATGTTCGCCGGGTTTTCCTCGGAGATCCTGTGGCGGCCGCAGGACAAGCCCTATGCGCTCGGCCTCGACCTGAACTGGGTGACGCAGCGTGCCTTCGACCAGAAGCTGGGCCTGCGCGACTATTCGGTCGTGACCGGCCATGCCAGCCTCTATGCCGAGCTGCCCTGGTGGAACCTCTACGGCATTCTCCGCGCCGGGCGGTATCTCGCCGGCGACTGGGGGGTGACGGTGGAGCTCGGCCGCCGCTTCGATTCGGGCATCGAGGTCGGCGGCTTCGCCACCTTCACCGACGTCTCCGCTGCACGTTTCGGCGAGGGCTCCTTCGACAAGGGGATCTATGTCCGCATCCCACTCGACCTGTTCGGCCGCGCCAGCTGGGCCCGCGGCACCGCGCTGATCCGCCCCGTGCAGCGCGATGGCGGCCAGCTTCTCTCGGTCGACAACCCGCTCTGGGAGGTCACCCGCGACGGCCGCGCCGATGCCCTGGCGCGCGGCATGGCCGGCTTCGGCCGCTGACATCCCCGCCGCCCGCATTCCCGCCATCGCCGCCGCGACGCTTGACCGCGCGGCCCGGCATCCCGACTCTAGCGGGCGACGCAATGCGCGCGGGCCGCTCCCGGCCGGGCGCGCCAGGAACCTGAAGCATGAGCGAACTCACCAAGGCTGTCAGCGACGAGAGCTTCAAGCAGGACGTGCTGGAGGCCTCTGGCCCCGTGCTGGTCGATTTCTGGGCCGAGTGGTGCGGCCCCTGCCGGATGGTGGCGCCGATCCTCGACGAGATCGCCGCCGAATATGCCGGCAAGCTGACCGTGGCCAAGGTCAATATCGACGAGAACCCGATGACCCCCAACGACTTCGCGGTCCGCGGCATCCCGACCATGATCCTGTTCAAGGACGGCAAGCCGGTCGAGACCAAGGTCGGCGCCATGCCGCGCAGCCAGATGAAGGACTGGATCGCCGGGGCCCTGGCCTGATCCTTTTGTCTGTTCGGGGCCGGTCGCTGCGCGCGGCCGGCCTCGCGCTTCTCCTGGGCCTGGGGCCGCCGGTGGCGGCCTGTGCCCAGGCGCCTTCGATGTCGTCGCCGCTGCCGCCGGGTCCGGTGCAGAGCGAGGCTGCCCGCTTCCGCCTGCAGCCCTTCGCGCAGGGCCTGGAGCACCCCTGGGGCGCCGCCTTCCTGCCCGATGGCAGCCTGCTGGTCACCGAGCGCCCCGGCCGCCTGCGCCTGGTCTCGCCCGAGGGCCGCGTCTCCCCGCCGATCTCGAATGTCCCTGCTGTCGCCGCCTCCGGCCAGGGCGGGCTGCTGGACATCCAGCTGGCCCCCGATTTCGCCACCACCCGCGAGCTGTATTTCTGCGCCGCCGCCCCGGCCGGTGGCGGCAGCCTGACCCGGCTCTACCGCGCCCGCCTGGCCGCCGATGCCCGCGCGCTCGACGCGGTGCAGCCGATCCTGGATGCCGGCCCGGCCCAGCCCGGCAACGGCCATTACGGCTGCCGCATCGCCTTCGACGCCGAGGGTCTTCTGTACCTCACCACCGGCGACCGGCAGCGCGTCTCGGAGCGCGCCCAGGACCTGGGGGACCTGGCCGGCAAGCTGCTGCGCCTCGACCGCGCGGGGAAGCCGGCGCCGGGCAATCCCTTCCTCGGCCGCGACGGCGTCCGGCCGGAGATCTACGCCTATGGCCTGCGCAGCCCGCAGGGGCTGGCGGTCAACCCGGCCACCGGCAGCCTGTTCGAGGTCGAGATGGGGCCGCGCGGCGGCGACGAGGTCAACCTGCCGCGCCCCGGCGCCAACCTCGGCTGGCCGGTGGTCGGCCACGGCCGGGCCTATAGCGGGTTGCCGATCCACGAGGCCGAGAGCCGCGAGGGGATGCAGGACCCCGAGCGCTTCTGGGTGCCCTCGATCAGCCCCTCGGGCGCCGGCTTCTACACCGGCGACGCCTTCCCGGCCTGGCGCGGCAACCTGTTCCTGGCGACGCTGAGCAGCGCCGGGCTGCTGCGCCTGACGCTCGATGGCGACCGCGTGGTCGCCGAGGAAAGGCTGCTCTGGGGCCAGATCCGGCTGCGCCACGTGCTGCAGGGGCCGGACGGCTTTCTCTACGTTCTGACCGACGAGGCGCGCGGCCGGGTGCTGCGGCTGGTCCCGGCCGAATAGCTACTTCAGCTGGCTGTCCTTGCTGCCGCGGCGGTTGATGCCGAAGGCGGCGGGACGGGCATCGCGCTCCGACTGGCAGGGGACGCAGGTGCGGGCATTGGGCAGCGCCCGCCGCCGCGCCTCGGGAATCTCCTCGCCGCACTCCTCGCAATGCAGGTTGCCGCCGCCGGGAACGGCCAGCCGGGCGCGGGCGCGCAGCACCGCGTCGCTGACCGTGTCGTCGATCTGGTCCTGCACCGCCCCGTCCGGGGCCCAGCCGCTGGCCATTTTCTTCAATCCTCCGGCACGGAATGTGGGGAGGGGGCTACTTCCGCACCACCCCCGCCACGAATTCCGTCACCGCCGCCACCGCCGCGGCGCGGGCCTGGGGGTGGCCGCCAACCTGTGGGCCGAGCTGCACGCAGGCATCGGTGTAGCTGAACACCGTCCCCGTCGCGGTGTTGATCAGCTGGCCCGGGGCGCGTTCCTCGATCGAGCAGTCGCGCACCGTCTGCGACTGCGGCGTCACCACCGCCGCGTCGGTCAGCGGCGTGTCGAAGCCGTGATGCGCGCCGGGATAGCTGGTCACCGTGATGTCGACGCCCGCTGCCTTCAGCCGCTCGGCCTGGGCGGCGCAGCTCCGCAGCGGGTTGTAGTCGTCGGCCTCGCCATGGATCAGGCGGATGGGCGCGGCGACCGGCTTCACGTCGTCGATGTAGCGGGTGGCGCAGTCGGGATAGAAGGGCACATAGGCGGCGAAGCCGATGCCGCTGCGGTTCCACATCTGATGGAAACGGGCGAGCGCGGCATAGAAGGCCGCCTGGCCGCCGCGCGAGAAGCCCAGCAGCACGATCCTCTGCGGATCGACGCGCGGGTGCTTCGCCAGGATCTCCAGCGAGCGGTAGATGTCGACGATCAGGTTCAGCCGGCCGAGCCGCGCCTGGTCGGCCGAGGTGCTGACCAGCCCGCGCCCGGTGAAGCCGTCGATGGCGAAGGTCGAGATGCCGCGCGCGGTGAACTGCGCCGACCACATCTCGATATTCGGCCCGATGCCGCCCGAGCCGTGCATCAGCACCACCACCGGCAGCCGCCCCGTGCCCTGCGCCACGCGCAACTCGCCGGCGACAGTGACCGGGGTGGCGCCGCCAGCATCGCCGGTGAGGAACTGGGCGTCGCTCAGCGTCAGCGAGGGGATCGGGTGCAGCTCCACCCGGCTGGCGATGGCGGCTTTGTCCTGCGCCGCGGCGGCGGTGGCGAGGCCGGCCGCCAGCAGCAGCCCGGCGGCGAGGGGGCGGAAAGCGCGCAGCATTCTGGTCGTCTCCCTGGACGGCGCCGGGGCTCGTTGCGGCCCCGGTCAGGCCGCCAGCAAAGCCTCTTTCCGGGACCGATGCCAGGGTGCCGCGATCATCCCCGCGCGATGGCGATGCCGCGCCCGGCGAAGAAGCGGTCGAAATCCTCGGGCGACAGCCGCGCATCCGCCTGCGCCGCCGCGTCATGGCCGGAGGGGTTGTGGAAGACGATCTCCTCCGGGGTCGCCGCGGTGACCAGCACCAGGTGGCCGCCACGGCTTTCGGGATGGCGCTCCGGCCAGCGGATGTCCTTGTGCACCGAGGCGATGAAGAATTCCTGCTCGGCCAGCAGGGCAGGGAGGTCGGCCGCGGTCAGGTCGAGGCGGATCTCGCCGGCGATCCCGAAGCGGTCGGCGATGAAGGGCAGCAGGGGGGCGTAGATCAGCCCCCGGATGCTGCCGTCCGGCTGCTCGACATAGCCGCCGGCCGCGGTCGCGCCGCGCGCGAGCTCCATCATGCGGGGCAGCGGGGAGACGCCGCGCGCCGCCAGGATCATGCGCAGGCAGGCCATGCCGCACAGATGCCCGGCCCAGCGGGCATAATCCTCGACCGTCGCCGCGCCGGAGCCGCGCCAGGCCGGGTCGCGCAGCAGGGCGCGCTCGGCGCCTTCCGCCACGACGGCCAGCGTCATGCCGGGGGTCTCCCACTGGCTGAAATAGGGGACGGGGCGATGGAGCGGGCGGTCGGGCATGGCGCCGAGAAAGACGCCGCCCGACCGCCCCGTCAAGGTTGCCGCCGCCCGGTCAGGCGGAAGCTGTGCGCCGCCGCGCCGCCAGCGCCCAGAGCCGCGGGCCGACCAGCCCGATCAGCGCCAGGATCAGGATGCAGAGCGAGACCGGCCGGGTGATGAAGGTCGACCAGTCGCCCTGGCTGATGGTCAGCGCCTGGCGCATCGCCTGCTCGGCCATCGGGCCCAGGATCATGCCGATCACCACCGGGGCGGTGGGGAAGTCGAAGCGGCGCATGAACATGGCGATGATGCCGATGCCGTAGAGCAGCACCAGGTCGACCACGCTGTTGCTGATGCCATAGGTGCCGATGGTGGCGAAGACCAGGATGCCGGCATAGAGCTGCGGCTGCGGGATCTTCAGGATGCGCGCCCAGAGCCCGACCAGCGGCAGGTTCAGCACCACCAGCATGATGTTGGCGACATAGAGCGAGGCGATCAGCGTCCAGACCAGCTCGGGCTGGCTGGTGAACAGCATCGGCCCCGGCTGGATGCCATAGGACTGGAAGGCCGAGAGCATGATCGCCGCCGTCGCCGAGGTCGGCAGGCCGAGGGTCAGCATCGGCACCAGCACGCCGGCGGCGGCGGCGTTGTTGGCCGCCTCCGGCCCGGCGACGCCCTCGATGGCGCCGGTCGTGCCGAACTCGTGCAGATGCTCCTTCTTCACCAGCTTCCGCTCGGCGAAGTAGCTCAGCATGGTCGGCATCTCGGTGCCGCCGGCCGGCATCACGCCGAAGGGGAAGCCCAGGCAGGCGCCGCGCATCCAGGGCCAGAAGCTGCGCTTCCAGTCCTGCCTCGACATCATCAGCCTGCCGACCTCGCGCACCTCCTGCTTGCCTTCGACATGGCGC
This sequence comes from Roseomonas sp. USHLN139, assembly GCF_037145735.1. Lineage (NCBI taxonomy): Bacteria > Pseudomonadati > Pseudomonadota > Alphaproteobacteria > Acetobacterales > Roseomonadaceae > Roseomonas > Roseomonas sp. USHLN139. The sequence goes on from NZ_JBBCWY010000001.1 coordinate 408,275, forward strand.
CAGGCGAGGTAGAGCGTCTCGCCCACCGCGAAGAGCGCGACGGCGACCAGGACGACGTCGACGCCGTCCAGCAGCTCGGGGATGCCGAAGGTCAGGCGCGGCTGGCCGGTCTGCAGGTCGATGCCGATCAGCCCGATCAGCAGGCCGAGGCCGAGCGAGGTCAGCCCGCGCAGCGCCGAGCCGCCGAGCACCGCCGAGACGGTGACGAAGCACAGCACCATCAGCGAGAAATACTCGGCCGGCCCCAGCTTCAGTGCCAGTTCCACCACGATCGGCCCGAGGAAGGAAATCCCCAGCGTGCCGATGGTGCCGGCGACGAAGCTGCCCACCGCCGCCGTCACCAGCGCCGGCCCGGCGCGGCCGTGGCGCGCCATCTTGGCGCCTTCCAGGGCGGTGATGATCGAGCCGGATTCGCCCGGCGTGTTCAGCAGGATCGAGGTGGTCGAGCCGCCATACATGGCGCCGTAGAAGACGCCGCAGAACAGGATGAAGGCGCCGGTGGCCGAGACCTGGAAGGTGATCGGCAGCAGCAGCGCGATGGTCAGCGCCGGGCCGATGCCCGGCAGCACGCCGATCGCCGTGCCGAGGAAGCAGCCGAGCAGCGCCCAGCCGAGATTGGTCAGCGTCAGCGCATGGCCGAAGCCCATGCTGAGGCCGGCGAGGGAGTCCATCTCAGAGGATCCCTTCCAGGATGCCGGCGCCGATATTGACGCCGAGCAGCTTGTCGAAGGCCAGGAAGGCGCCGAGCGTCACCACCAGCCCGATGCCGAGGTCGCGCAGCGGCCGGCGGCTGCCGAAGGCGGCGGCAACCAGCACGAATTGCGCGGTGGCGGCGAAGACGAAGCCCAGGCTGTCGATCAGCACCAGATTGGCCAGCAGCCCGGCGCCGAGCAGGCCCAGCGCGCGCCAGTTGGTCGGCGGCGCGTCCTGCATCTCCTCGAGGTCTTGCGACCAGCCGCCGCGCAGCGCCTTCAGCGTCAGCCCGGCGCCGACCGCGACGACCAGCGTGCCCACTACATAGGGCATGAATTTCGGCCCGACCTGGGCATAGAGCGGGGTGACCGGGATGGCGACGGCCTGCCACAGGCAGAGCAGGCCGAGCGCCAGCACGAAGAGCCCGACGATCAGGTCGGGCCCGGCCGCCGGCCAGGAGAAACTCCCGGGGCGGCCCGCATGCGCGGCCATCAGATGAGGCCGACCTCGCGCAGCACCTCGGCGGTCGCCGCCTCGTCGCGCTTGAGGTATTCGGTGAAGGCGTCGCCGCCGAGGAAGGCGTCCTCCCAGCCCTGGCGTTCCATCATCTCCTTCCAGGCCGGCAGGGCGTGCAGGTCGGTGACGAAGCGCAGCAGCTCGGCCCGCGTCTCCGGCTTGATGCCGGGCGGGCCGAACACGCCGCGCCAGTTGCCCAGCGCGATGTCGATGCCGCTTTCCTTCAGCGTTGGCACGTCGGGCAGGCTGCGCGCCTCGCCGGAGGTCGCCAGCGCCCGCATGCGGCCGGCCTTGATCTGCTCGGCGAATTCGGAGACGCCGGAAATGCCGGCCTTGACCTGGGCGCCGAGGATCGCCGCCTGGGCCGGGCCGCCGCCGGCGAAGGCGACGTAGGAGGCGTCCTTGGCCGAGCGGCCCTGGCTCTTCAGCAGCAGGCCGAGCAGGATGTGGTCGATGCCGCCGGCGCTGCCGCCGGCCACCGAGGTGCCGCCCGGATTGCTCTTCAGCGCCTCCAGGAAGCCCTTGAGGTCCTTGATGTCGCTGCTGGCGGGCACCACGATGATGCCGGGCTCGGTGGTCATCCGGGCGATCGGCGTGACGTCCTTCAGCCCGACCGGCGACTTGTTGGCCAGCACCGAGCCGACCATGACGGCGCCGCCGATCATGATGCTGCCCTCGCGGCCGCGGCGCTGCTGGATGAAGCGCGGCAGGCCGACGGTGCCGCCGGCGCCGCCGACATTCTCGAACTGGAAGTTGCTGACCAGCCCGGCCTGGCGGGCCACCTGCTCGATGGCGCGGCCGAGCCCGTCCCAGCCGCCGCCGGGGCCGGCGGGGACGAAGACATGCAGGGAGGCGAAGCGCTGCTGCGCGCGGGCGGGGAGGGCGAGCCAGGGCAGGGTCAGGCCGGCGGCCGCCGCCGTCAGGATATTGCGACGCAACATGGGACGTTTCTCCGGTAGCATACGTTTCTGGAAACCAGCCTGTGCGATATCCGCGCCACGGCAAAGCGCAAAATGAACCGGCCCGGCCGGCCCCCGCTTGCACCGCAGCATCCCCCCCCGCATGCTGCCGCGAGGCCCGGGCGCGGCGCTGTCGCGGTGGCGGCGTCGGGCGCGCGGGCGAGGAATTCTCTGGATGCGGTTTCGCGTGGGGGTGGTGCTGGCCCTCCTCCTGGCACCATGGCAGGCCGCCACCCCGGCCTGGGCGCAGCGCGCCGCCTCCCCGCCGGCGGCGTCCGGCGGCGCCGCCAGCCAGGGCACCAACCAGGGCGCCAATCAGGGCAGCGGCCAGGGCAGCGCTCAGCAGCGCGCGGCGCAGGACCGCGAGGCGCTGATCGTCAACGAGCTGGGCCTCGGCCTGCGCGAGCTCTACATCGCCCCCGCCGGCAGCGTGGAGCCCGGGCCCGACCGGCTCGGCCAGGACACCCTGCCGACCGGTGCCTCGCTGCGCGTCGGCCTCGGCCGGCAGCGGCTCTGCCTGTTCGACGTGCGCGCCGTGCTGGCCGATGGCAGCGCCGAGGAGAAGCGCGGCGTCGACCTCTGCCGCAACAGCCGCGTCACCTTCGGCGACCCGACCGCACCGCTGCGCGAGGCGCAGGTGGTCAACGACACCGACCTGACGATGCGCGAATTCTACGCCATGCCCTCGGCCGTGCCGGGCCGGGGCGCGGCCAATCGCGGCCCCGACCGGCTGGGCGCCGACATGGTCGGGCCGGAGGCGACCTTCACGCTGCGGCTCGGCCGCGCCCGCGAATGCCTCTACGACATGACCGCCGTCTATGAGGACGACACGCTGGAGGAGAAGCGCCGCGTCGATCTCTGCCGGCGCAGCCGCGTGGTCTTCGGCGACAGCACCATCCCCTGGCGCGAGGTCGAGGTGGTGAACGGCACCCAGCGCACGCTGCGCAGCCTCTATGCCGCGCCGCTGCCGGCACCGGGCGCCGCGGCGCCGGCGCCGCCCGCCACGGCGGAGGAGCGCGAGGAGCGCTGGGGCCCCGACCGGCTCGGCCAGATCACCGTCGGCGCCGGCGAGACCTTCCGCCTGCGCCTGCGCCGGCAGAGCTGCCAGGCCGACCTCCGCGTCGTCTACAATGACGAGCAGGCCGAGGAGAAGAATGCCGTCGACCTCTGCAGCGGCGCCAAGGTGGTGTTCGACGGCGGCGGCATCCAGCGCCAGCCGGAACGCGCCTTCACCCTGGTCAACCGCCATGGCGCGCCGGTGCAGGAGCTCTACGCCTCCAGCGTCGACGACACCGACTGGGGCGACGACCGGCTGCCCGGCGGCCCGCTGGAGCGCGGCGGCCGTTTCGAGGTGACGCTCCGTGCCGGCTGCGAGGTCGACCTGCGGGTCGTCTTCGGCAATGGCGGGGCGGAAGAGCGTCGTGGCGTCAATATCTGCGACAACGGGCTGATCGTGGTGCGCCCCGGCTGGACGCTGGCCGAGCGCCTCGACCAGGGGGCCGGCGCCATCGAGCAGGGCCCGCCGCGCGAGGGCAGCGTGCGCTTCCGCAACAGCGGCCCGGCGCCGCTGGTCGAGCTCTATGTCGATGCCGCCGGTGCGCCGCGCGGCGCCGACCGGCTGGGGGCGACCGTGCTCGGCCGCGGCGAGACGCTGGACTTCCAGCCGCCCGAAGGGGTGGGCTGCACCGGTCATCTGCGCGCCGTCTTCCGCAACGGGCTGGAAATCGACCGGCCGGATTTCGCCCTGTGCAGCGGCACCGAGGTCCCCCTCCCATGATTCTTTTTTCTGGCAAGGGCCGCTCGATGGCGGCCCTTGGCGTCGCGCTGCTGGCCGGCCTCGGTTGCGTCCCGCCTGTTCATGCCCAGCCTGCCGCCGCGCCCACCGCGACCGCCCAGCCCGGCCTGCTGCCGGTGCCGACCGCGCTGCGCGGCGCCTGGTTCGACGGCGAGTGCACCGCGCCGCGCGCCATGCTGCAGGTCACCGCCCGTGCCGTGGTGCGGCTTCCCGCTGACGCGCCGGCCCGGCTGATCCGCTTCGGCGAGACGCGGCGCCAACAGGCCGGGGACCAGGCCGAGTGGCATGTCGGCATCGGCCGTGGCGCCGAGGCGCCGCGCATCCTGCTGCGCGGCGACGGCCAGGCGCTGCAGACCGCCGAGCCCGACGCCAAGCTGCGCGACGACCGCCTGCCCGGCGACACCCCGGTGCTGTCCTGGCACCGCTGCCCGAGCCCGCCGCCCGCCTTCGCCGCGCTGCATGGCGAGGGCCTGGCCTTCCTCGGCTCGCTCGAGGTGCTGGAGGCGGCCTGCGGCGGCGCCTCGGCCAGCCCGGCCGGCTGCGTCGCCGCCATCGTCGGCGAGGGCGACGTCTCCGGCGACAGGCTGCTGTCGGTGGCCGAGATCGCGCGGATGGTGCGCGGCATGACCTGGGTGCTGGCGGCGGCCGAGGATGCGGCGCCGGAAGGCGTCATGGCCGCCGGTGGTGGCGGGCTGCTGGCCGGCGTCGCCATCGCCCGCTTCGCCATGGAAAGCCTCGACTATGACGGCGACGGCAAGCTTTCCGCCGCCGAGCTCGGCCAGGACCGTGCCGGCTTCGCCCGCGCCCTGGGCAGCGAGGCCGGCCGGCCGCTGCGCCTGGAGGGCGTGCAGGAAGGCGTGACGCTGCTGCGCACGCTGCTCGACAGCACCATCCTCGGCCAGTAGCCGCGCTCAGTCCTTCGGTGGCTCCTGGCGGGCGCCGTCGAGCAGGGCGTTGCGCCGCGCCTCGGCCTCGGCGTCGCGGGCGCGCTCGGCCTTGCTGCGGCCGAACTTCTCGCGGTTGACGGCGGCCTGGCGCTCGGCCGCGGCGCGGGCCGCGGCTTTCCGCCGCTGGTTGAGGTTGACGATCTCTGCCATGCACGGAGGATAGGGCCGCACGCCGCTTCCGGGAATGGCCCGGACCCCGAGGAGAGTCGCATGCAGATCGAACTGGCCGCCGCCGACGGGCACCGGCTCTCCGCCTGGCGGCTGGGCCCGGACAGCGCCCGCTGCGGGCTGGTGGTGGTACAGGAGATCTTCGGCGTGAACCGCCACATGCGCCGGGTCTGCGAGCGATTCGCCCAGCAGGGCTATGCCGTCATCGCCCCGGCGCTGTTCGATCGCGCGCAGCCGGGGGTCGAGCTGGGCTATGCGCCGGAAGACGTGAAGCAGGGGCTGGCGCTGCGCGGCGCGATCGAGCCGGCCGCCACCCTGCTCGACATCGAGGCCGCCGCCGCCGCGCTGCGCGCCGGGCTGGGGCAGGGGGCGAGGCTCGGCATCATCGGCTATTGCTGGGGCGGCAGCGTCGCCTGGCATGGCGCGACCCGCTCCGAGGTGTTCGGTGCCGCGGTCGGCTATTATGGCGGCGGCATCGCCGCGGCGAGGGACGAGACGCCGCACTGCCCGGTGCAGCTGCATTTCGGCGAGGCCGACCAGGGCATCCCGATGGCGGATGTCGCCGCCATCCGCGCCGCCCAGCCGGAGGTCGAGGTCTTCACCTATCCGGGCGCGCCGCACGGCTTCGCCTGCGAGGAGCGCGGTGCCTACAGCCCGGCCGATGCGGCGCTGGCGGAACAGCGCGCGCTCGGCTTCCTGGCGCGCCATCTCGGCGGATGATCACCTATATCGTCACCGTGGTGGTGATCCTGGCGGCGCTGGCGGCGCTGCCGCTGTGGCATGCCCAGGGTTTCGACGCGCCGCCGGTCGCCATGTGGACGCTGCTGGCCGTCGCCGCGGTGGTGATGATCTTCAAGGGGCGCAAGGACTAGGCAGGGGCGGCAACGCCCTGCTGCCGCGCCCGGTGGGGGGGGGTGCCCTTCAAGCGGCCCAAGGAACAGAAAAAAGAAGGGGTCCAGGGGAATTCCTTCCCCTGGCCTGCCCTTTTCTTCTTTCTTTCTTACTCCGCCGGCGCCGCCGCGTTCGTCGCCCAGAGTTCCGGCTTCAGTTCTTCCTGGCGGTCCGGGAAGAATAGGGCGCAGACCAGGGTGATGCCGCCGAAGCCGGCCAGCACCAGGATGGTCAGGGCCAGGTTGCCGGTCGCCTCGTGCAGCAGCCCGACCACGGGGGCGGCGGCTGCGGCGCCGAGGAAGCCCACGAAGAAGCGGATCGAGTAGAGCTTCACCCGCAGCGCGGGGGCGATGTAGCGCGCCGTCATGGTCTCGTTCACCGTGACCTGGCCGAAGATCGAGGCGGCGAGCAGCGCCGCGATCGGCAGCACCATCCAGCCCTGGGCGAAGGCCAGGGCCAGCATGGCGGGCACCTGCACCATGGCCATCGGCAGGAAGACCCGCTTCAGCGTGCTGCGGTCGATCATCCGGCCGACGGTGAACTGGGTCAGCCCGCCGCAGAGGGTCACCAGGAAGGCCAGCGTGCCGATCACCGGCAGCAGGTCGGGGCTGCCGGCCAGGCGCTCCTCCATCAGCTTGGGCAGCAGCAGGGTGAAGGCGTTGAACACCAGGCCGGAGGCGGCGGCGATGGAGAGCAGCACGACCACCGCGCGCTTCACCACGGCCGGCGGGATGGCGGGGAAGGGCCGGGCCGGGCCGCGCGCATTGGCCATGTCGATGGCCGGCTCGCGCCAGTAGAGCAGGCCCAGCGCCATGCAGGCGACGCCCGGCACCAGGAAGGCCCAGCGCCAGCCGAAGGAGATCGCCAGGGCCGCCGTCAGCACCGGCGCCAGCGCCACGCCGAAATTGCCGAAGACGCCGTTCAGCCCGACGGCGCGGCCGACCTTGTCGCCGGCGGCCTCGACCAGCATGGCGGTGCCGATCGGGTGGTAGATGGCGGCAAACGCCCCCATCCCCGCCAGCGCCGCCGCCAGCAGGAAGGGCGTCGTGGTCAGGCCGGCCAGCGCCATGCAGGCGCCGGTGCCGAAGAAGAAGCCCAGCATCAGGCTGCGGCGGCCGAGCTTCTCGGCCAGCCAGCCCATCGGCAGGGCGCCGACGCCATAGACCACGAACATGGCGGTGCCGAGCGCCATGATCGGCCCGTATTCGGCACCGAAGCGGGTCGGGTCCTGCTGCACCATGCCGAGCACGGCGGTGGCCAGGATCAGCAGGCTGAAATGGGTGATGCTGTGGGCCGCGTTGATGAAGGCGATCTGACGCGTCGCGGGATGCAGGGCCATGGGGGCGCTTCCGGTCGGGAACGAGGGTCGGACGGCCATTTCGCTTGCCGTCGCGTCAGCCGAGGTTATCCTGACCCGGAAACGACATCCGGCCAGATCATGTCGCCACCCGGCCAAATGCCGCCGCATCCGGTGCTGAACCTGCCGCAGGAGGCGGTGGACCGCCCGCTGGCCGGCTTCCGCCGCGACTATGCCGATGGCGAGGGCGCCGCCCGCCACGCGCACCGCCGCGCCCAGCTGATCTATGCCAGCCACGGGGTGATGCGGATCGCCACCGACACGGCCGCCTTCGTGGTGCCGCCCGGTCGCGGGCTCTGGGTGCCGGCCGGGCTGCCGCATGCGGTGGCGATGCAGGGCCGCGTCGCCATGCGCGCGCTGTTCCTGCGCGAGGATGCCGCCCGCGCCGGGCCGGGCGGCGTCACCGTGCTGGTCGTCTCGCCGCTGCTGCGCGAGCTGATCCTGGCCGCCTGCGACGAGCCGCCGGACTGGGACCCGCAGGGCCGCGGCGGCCCGCTGGCGGCGCTGATCCTGGACGAGATCGCCCGCGCCGACCGCCTGCCGCTCGGCGTGCCGCAGCCGCGCGACCCGCGGCTGCTGCGGCTGGTGGCCGCCCTGCAGGCGCGGCCGGCCAGCGACCTGACGCTGGAGGGCTGGGCGGCGACGGTCGGCGCCAGCGCCCGCACCCTGACCCGCCGCTTCCGTGCCGAGACGGGGATGAGCTTCGGCGCCTGGCGGCAGCACTGGCGGCTGGCCGAGGCGGCGGCGCTGCTGGCCCAGGGTGCGACGCCGGCGCGGGCGGCGGCGGCGGTGGGCTATGCCAGCGCCTCGGCCTTCGGCGCCGCCTTCCGCGCGGCCTTCGGCGGCACGCCGGGGGGGAAGGGCGGCCTTCGGCCGCGCCCCGCCCCGCCGCAGGACGGCTGAGCTTCTGCGGCCCGGCCCCTTTCCCGCGGCGGGGCCAGGCGCCATTGTCGGCGGCATCATGCTGCGTCTGCTGGGCCTTCTCCTGCTGCTGTCGCTGCCGGCCGCGGCCGCCGCCGCGTCGGACCCGCCGCGCGCGGCGCCGGTCGCTGTTCAGGCTGCCGCGGGCCCCGCTGCGGGCCATGCCGGGCCGGTGCAGGCGCTGGCCGTGCTGCCGCAGGGCGGCGTGGTCTCCGGCGGCGCCGACGGGCTCCTCTACCTCTGGTCGGCCGACCTGGCCGTCGCCCGGCCGCTCGCACCCGCCGCCACGGCGCCGGTGCTGGCGCTGGCCGCGCTGCCCTCCGGCGGCTTCGCCAGCGGCGGCCAGGATGGCGCGCTGAGCCTCTGGGGCGACCCGCCCGGCGACCATCCCGCCCTCCGCCTGGAGGAGCATGCCGGCCCGCTGGTCGCGCTGGCCGCGCAGGCGGGGCTGCTGCTGTCGGCCTCGGCCGATGGCACCGCCCGGCTGTGGCAGCCCGGCCAGCCGCCGCGCCGGCTGGAGGGCCATCGCGGCCCGGTCACCGGCGCCGCCTTCCGCGCCGACGGCCTGCCGGTGACGGCGGGGGGCGATGGCCAGCTCCTGGGCTGGCCGGCGGGGGAGGCGGGCGGCGTGGCGCGGCCGGTGCTGCTGGCCAGCTTCGGCGTGCCGCTCTCCGCCGTGCTCGGCCTGCCGGGCGGGCTGCTGGTGGTCGCCGGCACCGACGGGCTGCTGCGGCTGCTCGCCATGCCGACGGCGGCGCCGGCCGCCGCCGCCCTGGCCTCCACCGGCCGCCATGTCGAGGCCGGGCGCGGCCCGCTGGCGGGGCTGGCGGCCAGCGCCGATGGCAGCCTGCTGGCGGCGGCCGGACCGGGCGGCGGCCTGTCGGTCTGGAGCCTGCCGGAGGGGCGGCTGCGGCACAGCCTGGCCTCGGGCGGCGTCGCGGTCGGCAGCCTGGCCTTCAGCCCCGACGCGGCGCTGCTCTATGCCGGCGGCGCCGATGGCCGGCTGCGCGCCATCGATCTGCAGCGCGGCGTCGTGCTCGGCCCGGCGGCGGCTGCCGGCAGCCCGCGCCCGGCCCGGCCGGCGGCGATCGACATGGAGGGGGCGCGGGTGTTCCGCGGCTGCGGCGGCTGCCACAGCCTGTCCGCCCCGCCCTCCGGCGCGGCCGAGCTGAAGGCCGGCCCGCATCTCGGCAAGCTCTTCGGGCGGCCGGTGGCGGGGGTGGCGGGCTATGCCTATTCCGGGGCCCTGGCCCGCAGCCAGGGCATCTGGACGAAGCAGGCGCTGGCCGATCTGCTCACCGGGGGCGCCGAGGCGCCGCCGGTCGCGCATCCCGCCCCCGCCCCTGCGGTGGAGGAGGCGGAGGATCTGGCGGCCCTGCTGCGCTTCCTGGAACAGGCGACGAAGGACTGAGCCCTCATGGGGAATGACGCGCCGCGGCAAGCGCTGGTCGAGGAAACGGGCGCGGCCATCGCCGCCGCCGGCTATGCGTCGCTGCCGGCGGCGCAGGCCGCCACGCTGTTCGGCGCCACGCCCGGCGGCGCCGACTGGCAGGCCTTCGCCGCCAGCTGGGGCGCGCTGGAGCCGGACCGGCACATGGCCGATGGCGGGCGCTACCGGCTGCGCCGCCATGCCGTCTTCGCGCTGCGGGCCGGCGACCCGGCGCTGACCCGCGCGCCCGACCAGCCGCATTACCAGGCGCGCGTCTTCAACCAGCTCAATGGCGGCATCGAGCGCTGGTTCGCCCCGGTGACGCCGGAGGTCTCGGCCGGCCCGGCGCTGGCCGCCCTGCTGTCCGGCGCCCGCGCCGTCTTCGACCAGGTGGCGCCGGGCGCCGACTGGCATGTCGAGATGCACCAGTTCCGCATCCAGGCGCGGCCCGACGAGGCCGGCAAGCCGACGCCCGAGGGGATGCACCGCGACGGCGTCGACTATGTGCTGGTCGCCATGGTCGGGCGCGAGAACGTCGCCGGCGGCGTCACCGGCATCCGCGTCGACGGCCAGCCCGGCGAGCAGAGTTTCACGCTGGAGAACCCGATGGACAGCGTGCTGCTGGACGACCGGCGGGTCTGGCACGGCGTGACGCCGATCGCGCCGCTCGATCCGGCCCGGCCCGGCCATCGCGACGTGCTGGTGCTGACCTTCCGCAAGGCCTGAGCCGCCGCCGGAACGCTTGCTTCCGGCGCGGCGATGGCCTAGACCGCGCCCCGCGCTGGCACCCCTGGAGGCCGGCGTCATCGCGTTTGGGCATTCGCCTGGCGCGGATTTTGGCAGGCGCCCCGGCCACAGGCCGCGCGGGCGCCACAGCAAGCGGAGCTTAGCATGGTCCAGACCATTCGGATCGAGGCCGAGGCGCGCGAGCGGGCCGGTAAGGGGGCGGCGCGCGCGACCCGGCGTGATGGGCGCGTGCCCGCCGTCATTTACGGCGCGAAGCAGGAGGCTGTCCTCCTCTCGCTCGACCCGCGCGACGTCATGAAGGAAATGCACAAGGGCGGCTGGCAGTCGCACCTCTATGAGGTGGCGGTGGCCGGCGGCGCGACCGAGCGCTGCCTGATGCGCGAAGTGCAGTTCCACCCCGTCAAGGACACCCCCGTCCACGTCGACTTCCAGCGCCTCGCCGCCGGTCAGATGATCCGCGTGAAGGTGCCGGTGGTGTTCCTGAACGAGGAGACCGCGCCGGGCGTCAAGGAAGGCGGCGTCGTCAACATCGTCCGCCGCGACCTGGAAGTCCTGTCCGACCCGGATCAGGTGCCCGACCAGTTCGAGATCGACCTGGCCGCCGCCGTGATCGGCGACAGCCTGCGCTGGTCGAACGTCGTCGACCACAAGGGCACCAAGCCGGTGATCGTCGGCCGTGACTTCGTCGTCGCCACCATCGCGCCGCCGACGGTCGAGGAGGAGGTGATCATCGCCGCCCCGGTCGCCGCGCCGGACGCCAAGGGCAAGAAGGGCGGCAAGGCTGCCGCCCCGGCCGCCGCCGCGAAGAAGAAGTAAGCAGGGTTCGTCGCGGTGCTGCTCTGGGTCGGCCTCGGCAATCCCGAACCGGGCCAGGCGCGGCACCGCCACAACATCGGCTTCATGGCGCTCGACGCCATCGCGCGCCGCCACGGCTTCACGCCGTGGCGGCAACGTTTCAAGGGGCTGGTCTCGGAAGGCGTCATCGGCGGGCAGAAGCTGCTGCTGCTGAAGCCGCAGACCTACATGAACCTCTCCGGCGAGGCGGTGCAGCCGGCCGCCGCCTTCCACAAGATTCCGCTCGACGGCATTACCGCCTTCCATGACGAGCTCGACCTCGCCCCCGGCAAGATCCGGGTGAAGAAGGGCGGCGGTGCGGCCGGCCATAACGGGCTGCGCGACATGGACCGGCGCCTCGGCGCGCCCGACTACTGGCGCATCCGCCTCGGCATCGGCCATCCGGGGATGAAGGAAAAGGTCACCGGCCATGTGCTGGGCAATTTCGCCAAGGTGGACACCTGGCTGGAACCCATGCTGGATGCGGTGGCGGAGGCCGCGCCCCTGCTCGTCCGTGGCGAGCCGGAAGCCTTCATGACCCGCGTGGCCCTGCTGACCCAGGAGAGCTGAGACAATGGCGATGGAAGACGCGGCGGCCGATCTGGCGGCGGAATTCGGCGGCCCCGGCCCCGAGGACATGGCCAATGGCGCCGCCGCCCTGGCCGCGGCCCTGCTGTCCCAGGCGCATGTCCTGGCCGGCACCGCCGCGGCGCTGGAAGCCAGCGACACCGGGCACAAGGGCGCCATCGAATCGGCGGCCAACCGCGCGGCGCTGGCGCTGGCCATCGCCCAGGCGCTGTCCGAGGCGCCGCGCCAGGCGCGGCCCGGACTGATCGCAGCCGCGGCCAAGTCGCTGGATGTCTCGGTTTCGGCCGCCATCACCCAGATCCGCGCGGCGGCCCTGGCGCTGCCGACCGACGATGCCTCGGCGCGCATCTCGGCGGCGCAGCTGGCGGCCGAGATCGCGGCGGCGCTGTAGGAGCAAAGGCTGGGGGAATGAATTCCCCCAGACCCCCATCTTTTTTCTATTCATTAGGCCGTTCAGGGACCTGCGCCCGACCAGGCCAGCATAACCCTGAGAGAATGCAACAATGGGCTTCAATTGCGGGATCGTCGGGCTGCCGAACGTGGGCAAGTCCACCCTGTTCAACGCGCTGACCCAGACGGCCGCGGCCCAGGCGGCCAACTACCCCTTCTGCACCATCGAGCCGAATGTCGGCCGCGTCGCCGTGCCCGACCCGCGCCTGCAGGTCATCGCCCGGATCGGCAAGAGCCAGAAGATCGTCCCCACCAGCCTGGAATTCGTCGACATCGCCGGCCTGGTGCGCGGCGCCTCGCGCGGCGAGGGGCTGGGCAACCAGTTCCTGGCGAACATCCGCGAGACCGACGCCATCGTCCACGTCCTGCGCTGCTTCGAGGATGGCGACGTCACCCATGTCGAAGGCTCGGTCGACCCGATCCGCGACGCCGACACCATCGAGACCGAGCTGATGCTCGCCGACATGGACAGCCTGGAGAAGCGCCTGACCGGCCTGGTCAAGCGCGCCCGCAGCGGCGACAAGGAGGCGACCGGCCAGGCCGCGCTGATCGAGCCGATCCTGGCCGGGCTGCGCGACGGCAAGCCCGCCCGCTTCTCGATCCCGAAGGGCGAGGAGGAGGCGGTGCGCCGCCTGCAGCTGCTGACCAGCAAGCCCGTCCTCTATGTCTGCAACGTCGAAGAGGCGAATGCGGCGACCGGCAATGCGCACAGCGCCAAGGTGTTCGAGCGCGCCAAGGCCGAGGGCGCCAAGGCGGTCATCGTCTCCGCCGCCATCGAGGCCGAGATCAGCCAGATGGACGAGGCCGACCGCGGCGAGTTCCTGGAGGGCCTGGGCCTGGCCGATTCCGGCCTGGATCGCGTCATCGCCGCCGGCTACGGCCTGCTCGGCCTGATCACCTACTTCACGGTCGGCCCCAAGGAGGCCCGCGCCTGGACCATCATCCGGGGCATGAAGGGGCCGCAGGCCGCCGGCGTCATCCATGGCGATTTCGAGCGCGGCTTCATCGCCGCCGAGACCATTGCCTATGACGACTACGTGGCGCTGGGCGGCGAGCAGGGCGCCAAGGAAGCCGGCAAGATGCGCATCGAGGGCAAGGAGTACGTGGTCAAGGACGGCGACATCATGCTGTTCCGTTTCAACGTCTGATTGCTCGGCGGCGCGGCGCAGTTACTTCGCCGTGCCACTGACTTCGCGCTAGGGCTGCCGCAAGGCTCTTGGTAGAAGAGGGGCCCGGTCCGCAAAGGACCGGGCTTTTTCCTTCCCGGCCACCAGAGCCATTTCCCAGAACCATTTCCTTGCGTCTCGACCCTGCGACCCTCCTGCTGGTCAGCACCCTGCTCAGCCTGCTGCTCGGCGGCCTGTGGATCGGATTGTCGGTCGACCGGCACCGGATCGGCGGCCTGCGCGAATGGGGGCTGTCGCTGCTCTGCTTCGGCCTCGGCACCGCGCTGCTCGGGCTGCGCGGCACGCTGCCCGACCGGATCTCCATCGACCTCGGCAACCTGGTCATCCTGGCCGCCATCGGCCTGGGCTGGCAGGGCGCCCGCCGCTTCGACGGCCTGGCCGCGCCGCACTGGCCGCTGCTGCTGGGCGGCCTGCTCTGGCTCGGCCTGCGCCAGGTGCCGGGACTGGCCGACGCCGTCGAGATGCGGGTCATCATCATGTCAGTGCTGGTCTCGCCGCTGCTGCTCGGCACCGCCTGGACCTTCTGGCGCGGCCGCGCCGACAGCCTGGTCTATCGCGGCTTCCTCGGCCTGGCCTTCGCCCTGCAGGGCGGGCTGACCCTGCTGCGCATTCCCGCCGCCCTGCTGCAGGATGGCTGGCATCTCACCCCCAGCCTGCCCGATGCCGCCTTCCCCAAGGTCATCGTGCTGCAGTCGATGATGCACGGCATCGCCACCAGCTTCGTGCTGCTCGCCATGTTCCGCGAGCGCGGCGAGCGCCGGGCGCTGGCCGCCGCCGCCGCCGCGCGTGAGGCCGCCGAGCAGGCCAGCCAGGCCAAGTCCCGCTTCCTGGCCCGCATGAGCCACGAGCTGCGCACGCCGCTGAACGGCGTGCTCGGCCTGTCGCAGCTGCTGGCCGCGCGTCCCGACCTGACGGCCGAGGCGCAGAGCCAGATCGCCGTCATCCACCGCGCCGGCCAGCATCTGCTGGCGCTGGTCAATGACGCGCTCGACCTGGCCCAGGTCGAGGCCGGCCGCCTGACCCTCTCGGCCGCGCCGGTGCCGCTGCGCGCCCTGGTCGATGGCGCCATCGCCCTGGTGCAGCCCGAGGCCGCCCGCAGGCGCCTGGCGCTGCGCGTCGACAGCGCCCCCGACACGCCGGCCGCGGTGCTGGGCGATGCCCGCCGGCTGCGCCAGGTGCTGCTGAACCTGCTGGGCAATGCGGTGAAGTTCACCCCCGCCGGCGGCACCGTGCAGCTGCGCCTGGCGCCGCTGCCCGGCCAGGGCCTGCGCCTCGAGGTGATCGACACCGGCCCGGGCATCCCCGCCGGCCAGCGCGCCCGGCTGTTCCAGGATTTCTCCCGCCTGCCGCAGGACCGCCCGCATGGCGAGACCGAAGGCACCGGCCTCGGCCTGGCGATCTCCGCCGGCCTGGTGCAGGCCATGGGCGGCCGCATCGGCGTCGCCGCCGGTCCCGGCGACAGCGGCAGCCGCTTCTGGGTCGAGGTGCCGCTGCCCGAGGCCGTCCTGCCGCCGCCCGCGCCGGTCCCCGCCGCCGCCGCCCGCCCGGTGACGCCGCGCCGCGTGCTGGTGGTCGACGATGTCGCGGTGAACCGCCTGGTCGCCCAGGCCCTGCTGGAGGCCGATGGCCACGCCGTGCTGCTGGCCGACAGCGGCGAGGCGGCGCTGGCCCTGCTGGAGGCCGGCGCCCAGGTCGAGGTGGTGCTGCTCGACCTGCAGATGCCCGGCCTGGACGGGCCGGAGACCGCCCGCCGCCTGCGCGCCCTGCCGCGCGCCGGCGCGCCGCTGGGCATCATCGCGGTCAGCGCCGCGGGCATGGCGGAACGCGCCGCCTCCCTGGCGGCGGGCATCCATGCCCATCTGCCGAAGCCGATCGACCGCCTGGCGCTGGCGGCGGCGCTGGCGGCATTGCCGGAAGCGGCGGAGTAGGGCGGGCGAGGGGGCCGTGTCCGTCGCGGCCTGCCGCCCTCCTGCCCTTTACGGCCCCCACTTCTGGAACGGGTCCTCCAGCCGCCGCCAGCCCTTCTCCCCCAGCGCCATTTCCGTCGCCGTCAGCAGGCAGGCCTCCAGCCCCGCGCGGAGCGCTGCCTCGTCGAGCTCGATGCCGATGAAGACCAGCTCCTGGCGGCGGTCGCCATGCGGCTCCTGCCAGTTGGCCTTGACCGCGGCGCGCCAGGCGGGGTCGGCGGGCCAGTCCTCCGGGGATGTCGCGGCCCACCAGTGGCCGGCGGGCTCGTGGCGGCCGATGCGGCCGGCGAGCTGCCAGCTGCCCGCCCAGCCCATCCGGCTGGCCAGCCAGAAGAAGCCCTTGGCGCGCAGCACGCCGGGCAGGTCGCTCTCGATGAAGGCCTTGAAGCGCGCCGGGTGCAGCGGGCGGCGGGCGCGCCAGACGAAGTGGCGGATGCCGAACTCTTCCGATTCGGGGAGGTGGTCGTGGCTGAGCGCCTGCGACCAGCCGGCCGCCTGGCTGGCCGCCGCGAAGTCGAAGCGGCCGGTGCCGAGCAGGCGTTCGATCGGCACCCGGCCCTGCTCGGCCAGGATCAGCTCGGCCTTCGGGTTCAACCCGCGCAGCAGCGCCAGCAGCCGGTGCCGGTCGTCGGCATCGATCAGGTCCAGCTTGTTGACGACGAGGCAGTCGGCGAACTCGACCTGCTCGACCAGGAGGTCGACCAGCAGGCGGCGGTCCTCGGGGCCGGCGGTCTCGCCCAGGCTCTCCAGGCTTGTCGCGCTGGCATAGCCGGCGAGGAAGGCGCCGGCATCGACCACGGTGACCATGCTGTCCAGCCGCGCGACATCGGCCAGCGAATGCCCCTGCTCGTCGCGGAAGTCGAAGGTGGCGGCGACCGGCATCGGCTCGGCGATGCCGGTGCTCTCGATCAGCAGCGCGTCGAAGCGGCCCTCGGCGGCCAGCCGCGCCACCTCCTGCATCAGGTCCTCGCGCAGCGTGCAGCAGATGCAGCCATTGGTCATCTCGACCAGTTTCTCCTCGGTGCGCGACAGGCGGCCGCCCTGCTCGACCAGCGCGGCATCGATGTTCACTTCCGACATGTCGTTGACGATGACGGCGACGCGCCGGCCCTCGCGATTGGCCAGGACGTGGTTCAGCAGCGTCGTCTTGCCGGCGCCAAGAAAGCCGGACAGCACGGTGACGGGCAGGAGCTTGCTCATGGGGCAGGGATCCTCAGGGGAGCGTCTCGAGGCGCAGCAGCAGGCGGGGCGGGCTGCCGGGCGAGGCGGACAGGGCAGGGGAGGGCGGCGGGCGCAGCTTCCAGGCGCCGCGCAGCAGCAGCACGCTGCCGGTCGCGGCCTGGCGGATCTCGGCGCCGGTGGCCTCCGGTGGGCCAGGGGCCAGCCATTGCGTCGCCGGGCCGCGATAGGTGCAGAGCAGGGTCAGCCCCGGCCCGCTGTCGCGGAATGCCGGGGCGGGCTCGGGGCAGGGGGCCTCCAGCCGGGCGCGCAGCTGCGGCCGGCCGGCGAATCCGGCGAGCAGCAGCGCCAGCCCGCCGAGCTCGGCCAGCCAGGCCTGCGGCAGCGGCGCCTGGGCGAGCAGCGAATCGAGCAGGGCGGTGGGTTCGCCCTCGGCTTCCAGGCGGGCGCCGGCCTGCAGCATTTCTCGCGCGCCGCGACGCAAGGGTGCGGGCAGCGGGCGGTCCCACAGCAGCAGCCCGACCTCGGGGCGCAGGAATTCGCCCAGCACGGCCGAATCGCGCCCGGCGACCACGCTGCGCCGCGGCAGGGAGACCCAGGAGGCTTCGCTGAACAGGCTCATAGGAAAGTAATAGTATAACATAACAGAACGGGCAAGCGGTGCCGCCTGGCCTCCCTGGCCCCGGAAAAGCCCCCCGGGCCACCCGGCGCAGCCCCGAATCGCAAGCCTCGCATGGCCTTGCGCTGCCTCGGCGATGGACATGGGACCGTCACGTTGCTACCACCCGCCCGTCCCTCGCCGGGCCTGACTTGCGCCCCGCCTTTGCGCCAGGGTCCCGCTGCCCGGAGATGCCTCGCCCCATGAAAATCGTCGCCTGCAACAGCAACCGCCCGCTCGCCGAGGCGGTCGCCGCCGCGCTGAACCTGCCGCTCACCCAGGCCTCCATCCGGCGCTTCGCCGATATGGAAGTCTTCGTGGAGATCCATGAGAACGTCCGCGGCGAGGACGTCTTCGTGGTGCAGAGCACCAGCTACCCGGCGAACGACAACCTGATGGAGCTGCTGATCACGCTGGACGCGCTGCGCCGCTCCAGCGCCAAGCGCATCACGGCGGTCATTCCCTATTTCGGCTATGCCCGGCAGGACCGTAAGTCCGGCAGCCGCACGCCGATCAGCGCCAAGCTGGTGGCCAACCTGATCACCGAGGCCGGCGCCGACCGCGTCCTGACGCTGGACCTGCATGCCGGCCAGATCCAGGGCTTCTTCGACATCCCGGTCGACAACCTCTTCGCCGCGCCGCTCTTCGCGCGCGACATCCTGGAGCAGTACAAGGGCCGCGACCTGATGGTCGTCTCCCCCGATGTCGGCGGCGTCGTCCGCGCCCGCGCCATCGCCGCCCGGCTGCACACCGACCTGGCCATCATCGACAAGCGCCGCCCGCGCGCCGGCGTCTCCGAGGTGATGAACGTCATCGGCGACGTGGAAGGCCGCGACTGCATCCTGGTCGACGACATCGTCGATTCGGGCGGCACCCTGTGCAACGCCGCGGAAGCCCTGCTGAAGAACGGCGCCAAGTCGGCCTCGGTCTATGTCACGCACGGCGTCTTCTCCGGCGGCGCGGTCGCCCGCATCGGCGCCGCGCCGATCGAGCGCATGGTGGTCACCGACAGCATCCAGGCGACCGAGGCGGTGCGCGTCTCCTCCAACATCCGGCAGCTGACCATCGCGCCGCTGCTGGCCGAGGCGATCCGCCGCATCACCGAGGAAAGCTCGGTCTCCAGCCTGTTCAACTGAGAAGGGGCGCGGCGCGATGGAGCTGATCCTGCGCGCCGCGACCGCGGCTGACCGCGAGGCCCTGGTCGAGCAGTTCCAGGGCCTCAACCGGCATGAGGCCGGGATCACCGGCGACCGCCTGGGCGACCGCGAGACGGCCATCGCCTCGCTCGAGGTGGCCGAGGCCAGGGTCGCCCGCAGCCAGGGCCATGCCCTGGTCGCCGAGCGGGAGGGCGCCGTCCTCGGCCACTGCTTCCTGACCTTCGAGCGCCACCCGCCCTATGTCACCGAGCGCGACTACGCCTATGTCGCCGAGCTCTACGTCCGGCCCGAGGCGCGCAGCCTCGGCATCGGCACCGCCCTGCTGGCCGAGGCCGAGCGCCTCTCCCGCGCCCGCGGCATGAAGCGGATGCTGATCGGCGTGGTGGTCGGCAATGACCGCGCCCAGGCCGCCTATCAGCGCTTCGGCTTCTCCCCCTATACCACCGAGCTGATCAAGCCGCTGGGCTGAGGCTGGCGCCGCGGCGCTGGCAGCGGTAACCATCCGCCCATCCCGCTGAGGTCAGGAGCCGCGCCCTTGCCCGACACCCCGGAACCGGTGCGCTACGTCGCCAAGAACATGCGCCTCGACCTGCGGCTGATCGCCGGGATGATCACCCCCGGCGCCCGCGTCCTCGACATCGGCTGCGGCGATGGCGCGCTGCTCGACCACCTGACCCGGGAGAAGCGCGCCGACGCCCGCGGCATCGAGATCGACATGGCCCAGGCCACCGCCGCGGTGGCCCAGGGCCTGGCGGTCATCCATGGCGACGCCGACAACGACCTGGCCTTCTACCCCGACGACGCCTTCGACTTCGTCGTGCTCTCCCGCACCATCCACGCCGTCGAGAAGCCGCGCGAGGTGCTGCGCCAGATGCTGCGCATCGGCCGCCACGCGGTCATCTCCTTCCCGAATTTCGGCCATTGGGAAGTGCGGCTGAAGCTGGTGCTGACCGGGCGGATGCCGATGACCGAGACCTGGGGACGGCCCTGGTACGAGACGCCCAACATCCACCCCTGCACCATCCTGGACTTCGTCGACCTCTGCGAGCGCGACGGCTACGCGATCGAGCAATGGCTGGCGGTCGACGAGAAGGGCGCGCGGGCGCCGTGGAAGAAGTCGGTCAGGCTGGCGAACTTCTTCGGGGAGCAGGCGCTGTTCCTGCTGAAGAAGAAGGATCAGGGGCTCCGCCCCTGAAACCCCGCCGGGGGCATTGAATGCCCCCGGACCCCCACATTCAGGCCATCGCGCCGCGGGCGGCGATGGGCCACAGACACTCCACGCGACCACCCCGCACGCCGACGAACCAGTCGTAGCGGTCGATCGTCGGGTCGCAATGGCCAGGGACCAGGCGCAGCTTCTCGCCCAACGCGGGTGCGGCGCCGTCTTCCACCCGCAGGTTGCCGTGCTCGTCGGAGGCGCCGACATAGCGCAGGCCGGGGCGCTGCCAGGGCCTGG
Source organism: Roseomonas sp. USHLN139 (assembly GCF_037145735.1). NCBI lineage: Bacteria > Pseudomonadati > Pseudomonadota > Alphaproteobacteria > Acetobacterales > Roseomonadaceae > Roseomonas > Roseomonas sp. USHLN139. The sequence continues at coordinate 428,174 of NZ_JBBCWY010000001.1, forward strand.
CGAAGCCGCTGTCGGTGGGCAGCGCCTTGTGGCCGGCATCCAGCACGGCGAAATCGGCGCGCGGCCGGCTCATCACCTGGGCCAGCACGAAGAGCGCGTGGCGGAAGGGCGGCGCCTCCTCGTTCGCGGCATAATCGGCATCCATGAAGGCATAGGAGCCGGCCTGGATCTCGTTGTAGACGCCGCTGGCCGCCTCATGCCGGAAGGTGCCGGTGCCGGCACCGCCGATGATGGCGCAGTCCAGCCCCTGCTGGCGCAGCTGCTCCACCGTGCGCCGGGTCTGCTCGATGGCGCCGGCGATGGCCTCCGCCCGGCCGGCGGGGGTGCGGATATGCTGGGCGCTGCCGTGATAGGCCTGCAGCCCGCCAAAGATCAGATGCGGGCTGGCTGCGATGCGCTGGGCGAGCGCCACCGCCTCCGGCCCCGGTGGCACGCCGCAGCGGCCGGCGCCGACATCGATCTCCACCAGCACGGTCATGCGCAGGCCGGCGGCCTCGGCGGCCTGCTCGATCAGCGCGACGGCCTCATGGTTGTCGGCGCAGAGCGCCACCTTGCTGAGTCGCGACAGCGCGGCCAGGCGGGCTAGCTTGCGGGGCGAAACCACCTCGTTGCTGACCAGGATATCGGTGACGCCGCCCCAGGCCAGCGCCTCGGCCTCGGCGACCTTCTGCACGCATTGGCCGACGGCGCCGCGGCGCATCTGCTGCAGCGCCACGATCGGCGATTTGTGGGTCTTGGCATGGGCGCGGAGCTTCGTGCCCGTGGGCGCCAGGAAGCCGGCCATGGCGTCCAGATTGGCCTCGAAGGCGTCGAGGTCGAGGATCAGGGCCGGGGTATCGACCTCATCCTCGCGCATGCCGGGTTCGGCAGGGGGACGTTGCAGCATGGGAGGGGCCTCGCGCAAAGAAGCAAAGGCTAGCCCTGCTGCGCGCTGCCGACCACCCGCCCTTGAAGGCGGGGTCCGGGGGGATACCATCCCCCCGGCGGGGGTCCAGGGGGCAGAGCCCCCTGGCCTTGGCTTCAGTGCCCGGCGTTCTCGCCCGAGAAATCCGGTGCGGCCAGGCCCGAGGCCTCGACCTGCGCCGCAATATCCTTCTTCAGCCGCTCAAGCCCTTCCTCGGTCTTGGCCTCGGCGCGGGCCACCAGCACCGCCTGGGTGTTGGAGGCGCGCAGCAGCCACCAGCCATCCTCGGTCAGCACGCGGACGCCGTCGACGTCGTTGACCTTGGCGCCGGCCTTGGCCAGGCGTTCCTTGACCTCGGTGATGACGCCGAACTTGCGCTCGTCGGGGCAGTCGAAGCGCAGCTCCGGCGTGTTCAGCACCTGCGGCAGGCCGGCGCGCATCTCGGCCAGCGACTGGTCGGCGCGGGCGACGATGCCCAGCAGGCGGATCGCGCCGTAGAGCGCGTCGTCGAAGCCGTACCACTTGTCGGCGAAGAAGATATGGCCCGACATCTCGCCCGAGAGCGGCGCCTTGGTCTCGGCCATCTTCGCCTTGATCAGCGAATGCCCGGTCTTCCACATCAGCGGCGTGCCGCCGGCCTTGGCGACCTCGTCGAACAGCACCTGGCTGGCCTTGACGTCGGCGATGATGGTGCCGCCCGGATGCGCCTTCAGCACGTCGCGGGCCAGGACCACCAGCAGCTGGTCGCCGAACAGCATGTTGCCTTCGCCGTCGACCGCGCCGATGCGGTCGGCGTCGCCGTCGAAGGCGATGCCGAGGTCGGCGCCCTGCTTCTTCACCTCGGCGATGATCTGCGCCAGGTTCTTCAGCACGGTCGGGTCGGGGTGGTGCGCCGGGAAGGTGCCGTCGATCTCGCCGTTGATCACGGTATGCTCGCCGGGCAGCTTGGCGACCATGCGCTTGGTGACCTCGGCGCCCGAGCCATTGCCCGGATCCCAGACCACCTTCAGCGCGCGCTCGCCGCCGTCATAATCCTTCAGCAGGCGGGCCAGGTAGGCGTCGGCGACATCGACCTTGGTCGAGCTGCCCGAGGCTTCCGGCACCACGTCGCCGGCCTCGGCCATGCGGCCGATCTCCTGGATCTGCTGGCCGAAGAACGGCTTCTTGCCCAGCATCATCTTGAAGCCGTTGTAGTCCGGCGGGTTGTGACTGCCGGTGACCATGGCGGCGCCGTCGGCGCCCAGCTCATAGGCCGCGAAATACAGCATCGGCGTCGGGCCGCAGCCGATCCGCGCGACCTCGAGGCCGCAGGCGACCAGGCCGGCGACCAGCTGCGCCTCGAGCTCCGGCGAGGAGAGGCGGCCGTCATAGCCGACCGCGACCTTCTTGCCGCCCTGGCGGACGACGATGCTGCCGAAGCAGCGGCCGATGGCGAAGGCATCCGCCCCGGAGAGGGTTTTGCCGACGATGCCGCGGATATCGTATTCGCGCAGCGAGGTCGGGTGGAACGCGTGGTGGAAAGCAGACATCCAGTGTTCCTTTGGGAAATCAGGGGCGGCCGATGGAGGAATAGTCGAAGCCGGCCTCGCGCATCGCCTCGGGATCCCAGACGTTGCGCAGGTCGCAGACGACCTTGCCGGCCATGGCGGCGCGGAGCTTCTCGGGGGAGAGGGCGCGGAACTCGTTCCACTCGGTGATCAGCACCAGGGCGTCGGCGTCCCTGGCCGCGTCGAGCGCGCTGTCGGCCCAGTGCACGCCGCCCGGCAGCGATGGCTTGGCGTGGCTCGGCTGCGGGTCATAGGCGCGGACCGTGGCGCCGGCGGCGATCAGCGCCGGCAGGATGACCAGCGACGGCGCATCGCGCATGTCGTCGGTCTCCGGCTTGAAGGTGACGCCGAGCACGGCGATGGTCTTGCCGCCGACCGAGCCGCCGCAGGCGGCGATGACGCGCTCGGCCATCTGCGCCTTGCGCGCCTCGTTAGCGGCGATGGTCTGCTCGACGATGGTGGCCGGCGCGCCGAGCTCTTGCGCGGTGCGGGCCAGGGCCAGGGTGTCCTTCGGGAAGCAGGAGCCGCCATAGCCCGGGCCGGCATGCAGGAATTTCCTGCCGATGCGTCCGTCGAGCCCCATGCCGCGGGCCACGTCATGGACGTTGGCGCCCGCCTTCTCGCAGAGGTCGGCCATCTGGTTGATGAAGGTGATCTTCACCGCCAGGAAGGCGTTCGCCGCGTACTTGATCAGCTCGGCGGTCTCGATGGCGGTGGCCACGACCGGGGTCTCGATCAGGTAGAGCGGGCGATAGAGCTTCTTCAGCACCGTCAGCGCGCGGTCGGAATCGACGCCGACGACGACGCGGTCCGGCCGCATGAAGTCGCCGATGGCATTGCCCTCGCGCAGGAATTCCGGGTTCGAGGCGACCTCGATCTCCAGGTCCGGCCGCGCCTTGCGGACGATTTCCTTCACTTTGCGCCCGGTGCCGACGGGAACGGTCGACTTCGTCACCAGCACGATCGGGCCCTCGGCCGCCAGCGCCACCTGCTCGGCGGCGGCGAAGACATAGGACAGGTCGGCATGGCCGTCGCCGCGCCGGGTCGGCGTGCCGACAGCCAGGAAGACGGCCTCGGCGCCGCGGACGGCTTCCTTCAGGTCGGTGGTAAAGGTCAGCCGGCCATCGGCGACATTCTCGGCGACGAGCTTGTCGAGGCCGGGCTCATAGATGGGGATGCGGCCCTCGCGCAGCGCCTCGATCTTGCTGATCTCGGTATCGACCACGCAGACATCGGTGCCGAACTCGGCGAAGCAGGCTCCGGAGACCAGGCCGACATAGCCGGCCCCGATCATGGCGATGCGCATCGGGCCGCGTCCCTCAGACGTATTTCGGCAGGAAGTCGTGCACCGCCTGGGCCAGATCCGGGCGCTGCAGCGCGAAGGCGATCTGCGCCTCGAGATAGCCGATCTTGTCGCCGCAATCGAAGCGCCGGCCCTCGTAGCGCAGGCCGTGGAAGGGCTGGGTGCCGATCAGCTTGGCCATGGCATCGGTCAGCTGCACCTCGCCGCCGGCGCCCTTTTCCATCATCGCCAGGAAGGGCAGCACCTCCGGCATCAGCACGTAGCGGCCGATGACGGTCAGGTTGGAGGGGGCGACCTCGGGCTTCGGCTTCTCGACCAGGCCCTTGACCGAGACCAGCCGGCCCTTGTCCTCGGCCACGTCCAGCACGCCATACTTGTTGACGCGCTCCATCGGGACTTCCTCGATGGCCACGACATTGCCGCCGGTCTCGTAATAGGCCTCGGCCAGCTGCTGGGTGCAGGAGGTCTTGCACAGCATCAGGTCGTCGGGCAGCAGGATGGCGAAGGGGTCGTCGCCGATGAAGGAGCGGGCGCACCAGATGGCGTGGCCGAGGCCCATCGGCACCTGCTGGCGGACCGTGGTGATGCTGCCCGGCAGCTGCGACTGGCGGCGCAGGTCTTCCAGCACCTCCTGCTTGCCGCGCTCCTCGAGGGTGCGCTCCAGCTCGTAGGCGACGTCGAAATGCTCGACGATGGCGGTCTTGCCGCGGCCGGTGACGAAGCAGAACTGGTCGATGCCGGCGGCGCGCGCCTCTTCCACCGCATACTGGATCAGCGGCTTGTCGACGACCGGCAGCATCTCCTTCGCCAGCGCCTTGGTCGCGGGCAGGAACCGCGTACCCAGACCGGCAACGGGCAGCACGGCCTTCTTCAGGGGTTTGGTCACAGGGCAGGTCCTCCTGGCTAAGGTCGCGCCATCCCAGCATGGGGAAGCGGCGGAATCATGGCTGCTGCGCAGAATTGCCACGGCGTTAACACGGCGGCAATTCGCCGTTCCGCGCCAAAACGATGAACTTCGCCCGAGCAGAAGCTTGTCCGCAGTGCTTGGTTGCGCGAAGGCCTGAAAAAACCAGGGGATAACGCGCGCGGCGGGCAAAAGATCAGCGGTGTCGAAAACATTGCCGCGCGGATCGCGCGTCGATTCTGCGGCCCGCGAGCAGGATGATCCCCGAAAGCCTGGCTTCCGGGGATCATTGCTTCATTTGGGCTTAACCTAGTTTAAGTTCAGCCTCCTTCGACAGGGTTCAGGCCTGGGCCGAGGCCAGTGCCGTCAGGTTGGCGATGCCGCGCGCGGTGACGCTCGGCACCAGGACATGGATCGGCTTGGCCATGCCCAGCAGGATCGGGCCGAGCTGCAGGCCATCCGCCGCCGCCTTGACCAGGTTGTAGGCGATGTTCGCCGCGTCGAGATTCGGCATGACCAGCAGATTGGCCGATTCGGTCAGCGGGCTGTCATGCACCGCCTTGTCGCGGATCGCCGGCACCAGCGCCGCATCGGCATGCATCTCGCCATCCACCTCGAGATCGGGGGCGGCGGCCTGGATCAGCTTCAGCGCCTCGCGCATCTTCCGCGCCGAGGGGGCCTGGCTGGCCCCGAAGGAGGAATGCGACAGCAGCCCGACCTTGGGGGTCATGCCGAAGGCGCGCACCTGCTCGGCCGCCAGCAGCGTCATCTCCGCCACCTGCTCGGCGGTCGGATCGACCAGCAGATGGGTGTCGACGAAGAACAGCGTCCCCGCCGGCAGGATCACGCCGGTCAGCGCATAGACCCGGCTGGCCGAGGGATGCTTGCCGATGACGTCATAGGCCTGGTGCCAGGTGCGCATCCACTCGCCCTGGCCGCCGACCAGCGCGGCATCGACCTGGCCGGCTTCCAGCAGCAGGGCGGCGGCGACGCTGGGGCGGGTGCGGACGAAGCGCTCGCAGGCATCCGGCGGCACGCCGCGGCGCCCCACCTTGCCGCGGTAGATCTCCACCAGCGGCGCGAAGAGGGCATGGTCCTCGGTCGGGTCGACCACCCGGACGCTCTCGGAGAGGTCCATGCGCAGGCCCATGGCGCGCACCTTGGCCTCGATCACCGCGCGGCGGCCGACGAGGACCGGCTCGGCCATGCCGTCATCCAGCACGGTCTGCACGGCGCGCAGCACGCGCTCATCCTCGCCCTCGCCATAGGCCACGCGCTTCGGCGCCTTGCGGGCGGCATGGATCACCGGGCGCATCAGGTCGCCGGAGCGGTAGACGAAGCGCTCCAGCGTCTCGCGATAGGCCGGGAAATCGGTGATCGGCCGGGCGGCGACGCCGGAATCCATGGCGGCGCGGGCGACGGCCGGGGCGATCTCCAGGATCAGCCGCGGGTCGAAGGGCTTCGGGATGATGTAGTCGGGCCCGAAGACCGGCGCCTGGCCGCCATAGGCCGCGGCCACCACCTCGGAGGCCTCGACGCGGGCGAGGCGGGCGATCGCCTCGACGGCGGCGACCTTCATCTCCTCGTTGATCGTGGTCGCCCCGGCATCGAGGGCGCCGCGGAAGATGAAGGGGAAGCAGAGGACGTTGTTGACCTGGTTCGGATAGTCCGAGCGGCCGGTGGCGACGATCGCGTCCGGCCGGGCGGCGCGCACCGCCTCGGGCAGGATTTCCGGTTCCGGATTGGCGAGCGCCAGCACCAGCGGCTTCGGCGCCAGCAGCGGCAGCCATTCCGGCTTCAGCACGCGCGGCGCCGAGAGGCCGAGGAAGACATCGGCGCCGGGCAGGGCGTCGGCGAGCGTCCGCTGCTCGGTCTCGCGGGCGTAGCGGTCCTTGTAGGGGTCCATCAGCTCGTTGCGGCCGATATAGACGACGCCCTTGATGTCGGTGACCGTGATGTTCTCGCGCTTCGCGCCCATCGCCACCAGCAGGTCGAGGCAGGCCAGCGCCGCGGCGCCGCCGCCGGAGGTGACGATCTTCGCCTCGGCCAGCGCCTTGCCCTGCACCAGCAGCCCGTTGCGCACGGCGGCGGCGACGATGATGGCGGTGCCGTGCTGGTCGTCATGGAAGACCGGGATCTTCATCCGCTCGCGCAGCGTCTGCTCGATGATGAAGCACTCGGGGGCCTTGATGTCCTCGAGGTTGATCGCCCCGAAGGAGGGCTCGAGCACCGCGACCGCGTCGATGAATTTCTGGGGGTCGCGCTCCTCGACCTCGAGGTCGATGGAGTCGATGCCGGCGAACTTCTTGAAGAGGACCGCCTTGCCTTCCATCACCGGCTTCGAGGCCAGGGCGCCGATGGCGCCGAGGCCGAGCACGGCGGTGCCATTGGTGATCACTGCGACCATGTTGCCGCGGGTGGTCATCTCATAGGCGGCGCGGGGGTCCTCGGCGATCGCCTCGCAGGCGGCGGCGACACCGGGGGAATAGGCCAGGGCCAGGTCGCGCTGGGTCGCCATCCGCTTGGTGGCTTCGACGCTCAGCTTCCCGGGGCGGGGCAGCCGGTGATAGTCGAGCGCGGCTTTGCGAAAATCCTCGTCCATTGGCACCTCCGTGCCCCGGACGATGACGGAGCCGGCGGCGGGCCACAAGGGACCTGGACCGGATGGCAAGCGGGGCGATTAGGGGAAATATGCGGCCAAGAAGATTCGAACTTCCACGGGGTTGCCCCCACCAGCACCTCAAGCTGACGCGTCTACCATTCCGCCATGGCCGCACAATGGTAATGTATCGACAGGGACGGGCGTATAGCGAAGGAATGCCCGGTCGGCAACGCCCCGCGGCAAACTTCCGGTGGATATTTCGCCGGGATGTGGCATCTCCGCCGGCATGACGACCGAGATCCCGCTGGCCGCCGCCCTCGCCGCCGGGGCGGAACCGCCCGCCCTGCCGCCCGCCTCGCCCTTGGAATGGCGGGTGGAGGAGGGGCTGACCGACTATCCCGCCGCGCTCGGCGCCATGCAGGCGCGGGTCGCCGCGATCCGCGCCGGCACCGCGCCCGAGCAGGTCTGGCTGGTCGAGCACCCGCCCAGCTACACCGCCGGCACCTCGGCCAGCCCGGCCGACCTGGTCGATCCGCGCTTCCCCGTCTATGCGGCGGGACGCGGCGGGCAATGGACCTATCACGGTCCCGGCCAGCGCACCGGCTATGTCCTGCTCGACCTGCAGCGGCCGCATGGCCGCGTGCCGGCGCGCGACATCCGCGCTTATGTCGAGGGGCTGGAGGAGTGGATGATCCGCACCCTCGACCGCTTCAACGTCAAGGGCGAGCGGCGGGCGGGCAGGGTCGGCATCTGGGTGGCCGAGGGCGGCGGGCGCGAGAGCAAGATCGGCGCCATCGGCGTGCGGGTGACGCGCTGGGTCAGCTGGCACGGCATCGCGCTGAACGTCGAGCCGGAGCTGTCGCATTTCGCCGGCATCGTGCCCTGCGGCATCCGCCAGCATGGCGTGACCAGCCTCTGGGCGCTGGGCGTCACCGCCACCATGGCGGAGGTCGACATCGCGCTGCGCGCCTGCTGGGACGAGGTCTTCGGCGAGACGGTGGCCTGACGGCGCGGCGCGGCGGCCGGATCAGCCGTGCAGCAGCAGCCAGCCGATGACAGCGAGGCCGGTCCAGCTGGCGGCGAGAAGGCCCAGCAGCCCGGCCCAGTTGATGTCGCGGCCCGGATTGGCGAGGGCCGGACCGGGCAGTCTCGGGGTGTAAAGCGGCGAGGCGCTCATCCTGGACTTCCTTGGACCTGAAGGGGCAGGGCCAGCCTAGCGGCGCGATCGTCAAAATAATGAGAATTGCCGCGGCATTTCGATCCTCTTCGTCAAGTCGGCGTGGGGATCGGTCTCGTTATCCGGCCGCCGGGCCGGCCGGACCTGCTTCCGCCTGATGCGTTGCGACCCCCCAGGCCTCGTGCGATCATCCTACCTGTCCAAGAAACAGGAGATGTCCATGCCCCGCCTTGCCGCCCTCCCTCCGCGAGGCCGCACGGCATGAGCGCCGCCCCGCTGCCCGCCGAGGGCCCGGCCCTGCCGCGCTACGACCCCGCCGCGCTGCGGCAGGCCGGTGCCGCGATCTTCGTGGCGCAGGGGGTGCCGGCGGACAAGGCCGCGGTGATGGCCGAGGTGCTGGTCGAATCCGACCTGATGGGCCACATCACCCATGGCCTCGGCCTGATGCCGAAATACCTGGACGACCTGGCCGCCGGCCGCATGGCGACCGAGGGCGAGCCCGAGGTGGTCAGCGACCGCGGCGCCTGCCTGACCTGGAACGGCCGCGGCCTGCCCGGCGGCTGGCTGACCATGAAGGCGCTGGAGATCGGCATCGCCCGCGCCCGGCAGCACGGCACCGCCAGCATCGCCATCGGCAACAGCCACCATATCGGCTGCCTGGCGGTCTATCCGGCCCGCGCCGCCGCGCAGGGCATGATGTGCATCCTGCACAGCAGCGCCCCCGGCACCGCCAGCGTCGCCCCCTTCGGCGCGCGCCAGGGCGTGCTCGCCCCGGACCCGGTCTCGGCCGGCTTCCCGACCGGCGGCGTGCCGGTGGTGACCGATATCAGCGCCTCGATCACCACCAACAATATGAGCCTGCGGCTGATCGCCCAGGGCGGCCGCTTCCCGCAGAAATGGCTGCTCGACGCCGAGGGCACGCCCACCGACGACCCGGCCGCCATCACCCAGGGCGGCACCATCCTGCCCGCCGGCGGCATCGACCACGGCCAGAAGGGCTATGGCTGGGCGCTGATGACCGAGGCGCTGACCCAGGGCCTGGCCGGCTACGGCCGCGTCGAGAAGCCGGCCGGCATGATCGCCGGCGTCTTCCTGCAGGTGATCGACCCGGAGGCCTTCGCCGGGCTCGACGCCTTCACCCGGCAGACCGGGCACACCGCCGCCGCCTGCCGCGCCGCGGCGCCGCGGCCGGGGCTGCCGCCCGTCAGGCTGCCGGGAGAGAAGGGGCTGAAGCACCGGGACCAGGCCCTGAAGGAGGGCGTCGCCCTCGCCGCCGGGATCATGGAGGCGCTGAAGCCGATCGCCGCCAAGGCCGGCGTCACGCTGCCGGAGCCGATCTAGAAGTAAACAAGAAAGCGGCGGGGGGAGGTATCCCCCCGCTCCCCCTTCTATTTTCGTTAATTAAGAAAAGATCCAAGGAAGTTGCGGGAACATGTCGATCATCGATCTCTCGGCGAAGCGGCTGAACGGGCCCGTCATCCGCCTGCACCCGAATGACAACGTCGTCGTCGCCCGCATCCCGATCGAGGCCGGCACCTCCATCCCCGGCGAGAACATGCTGGCGCGCGAGGCGGTCACGCCCGGCTACAAGCTGGCCACCCGCTACCTGCGCAAGGGCGAGCCGATCCTGAAATACAACGTGACCATCGGCTTCGCGGCGGAAGACACCCCCGCCGGCACGATGATGCACGGCCACAACATCACCTTCACCGAATTCGACCGCGACTATGCCATCGGCGCCGACTACCAGCCGCTGGCCATGGTGCCGGAGGCCGAGCGCGCCACCTTCCAGGGCATCGTCCGCGAGGACGGAAGGGTGGCCACGCGCAACTACATCGGCATCGTCTCGACGGTGAACTGCTCGGCCACCGTGGTGCAGTCGATCTCCGACCACTTCAATGCCGAGCGCATGGCCGAATTCCCCAACGTGGATGGCGTCGCCGCCTTCACCCACCAGACCGGCTGCGGCATGGAGCTCTCGGGCGAGCCGATGCAGCTGCTGCGCCGGACCCTGGCCGGCTATATCCGCCATCCGAACATCTATGGCGTCATCGTCATCGGCCTGGGCTGCGAGCGCAACCAGATCGACGGGCTGATCAAGGAGCAGGGGCTGCAGGCCGGGCCGAAGCTGCGGCATTTCGCCATGCAGGATATCGGCGGCACGCGGAAGAGCATCGATGCCGGCATCGCCATGGTGCGCGAGATGCTGGCCGAGGCCAACCAGGTGACGCGCCAGCCGGTCTCGGCCAGCCATATCAGCGTCGGCCTGCAATGCGGCGGCTCGGACGGTTTCTCGTCGATCACGGCGAACCCGGCACTGGGCCATGCAATGGACATCCTGACCCGGCATGGCGGCACCGCCATCCTGTCGGAGACGCCGGAGATCTATGGCGTCGAGCACACCCTGACCCGCCGCGCCGTCAGCCAGGAAGTGGCCGAGAAGCTGATCGAGCGCATCCGCTGGTGGAAGGACGACTATGCGCTGGGCCGCGACACGCAGATCAACGGCGTGGTTAGCCCGGGCAACCAGGCCGGCGGGCTGGCGAACATCTTCGAGAAGTCGCTGGGCTCGTCGATGAAGGGCGGCACCGGGCCGCTGATGGAAGTCTATAAATACGCCGAGCCGGTGACGACCAAGGGCTTCGTCTTCATGGACAGCCCGGGCTTCGACCCGGTCTCGGCGACGGGGCAGATCGCGGGTGGGGCCAATGTGGTGTGCTTCACCACGGGGCGCGGCTCGATGTTCGGCTGCAAGCCGGTGCCTTCGGTGAAGCTGGCGACCAACACACCGATGTATCGCCGGCTGGAGGAGGACATGGACATCAATTGCGGCGAGATCCTGGACGGGACCGCGTCGCTGCAGGAGATGGGCCAGAAGATCTTCGAGCACATCCTGCGCGTGGCCTCGGGCGAGCCGACGAAGAGCGAGGAACTCGGCCTCGGCCGCCACGAGTTCGCGCCCTGGATCATCGGCATCACTGGCTGATCGAAGGCGGGGTCCGGGGGGATACTATCCCCCCGGCGGGGGTTCGGGGGCGGAGCCCCCGAGCTTTCTTTCTTAAAGAAGTTCTTCCAGCGTGTTGGTCAGCGTCGCGATGTCCTGGTCGCGCGACAGCCGGTGGTCGCCGTCCTTGATCAGGACGACCTTGGTGTCGTTGGACCCGATGTGGTCCGCGATCCTGATGGCCGTCTGCCACGGCACTTCCGCGTCGCGCATGCCCTGCAGTAGGCGGACCGGCCCGGCGAAGGGCAGGGGGGCGTTCAGCACGCGCTGCTGCTTGCCGTCCTCGATCAGCTGGCGGGTGATCGGCACCGGCGGGCCGTAGGGGCTGTCGAGGTGGATGATGCCGTCGCGCAGCAGGGCTTCCTGCTGGGCCGCGGAAAAATGCGGCCACATCAGGTCCTCGGTGAAGTCCGGCGCCGCGGCGATGCCGAGGATGGCCTGGATGCGGTCGGGCATGCGGCGGCTGAGCAGCAGGCTGATCCAGCCGCCCATCGAGGAGCCGACCAGGATGAGCGGCCCGGTGGTCAGCTTCTCCAGCAGGATGGCCGCATCTTCTGCCCAGCTGCCGATGCAGCCATTCTCGAAGGAATCGTCGCTGGCGCCGTGGCCGGCATAGTCGAAGCGCAGGAAGGCCTGGCCCTGGGCCGCGCACCAGTCGCGCAGGGCGAGGGCCTTGCTGCCCTCCATGTCGGAGCGGAAGCCGGCCAGGAAGACGACGGTCGGCCCGTCGCCCTCCAGCCGCGCCCAGGCCAGGTGGGTGCCGTCGCCGCGGTCGAGGCGGCCGGCGGTCTCGGCGTCGAGCAGCGGCTCGCTCATGCGCGCGGCAGGCCGCGGCGGGCGAGGTTGGTCATCAGCGCGCCGATGCCGAAGGTCCAGGGCGGGCATTCATCGGTGCGGCGGACGGTGTTGCTCAGCGCGCCGAGGCGCGGGCTGGCGATGCGCACCACGTCGCCCATGCGGTGGGTGAAGCCGGCGCCGGGCGCGCCGCGGTCCTTGGAGGGCGAGAAGGGGGTGCCGAGGAACAGCGCCGCGCCGTCCGGATACTGGTGGTGGGCGTTCAGCATCTGGCCGACCAGGTCGGTCGGGTCGCGGCTGATGCTGCCGACCAGGCCGCTCTCGTCCAGGGAGAAGCCGTCCTCGCCGGTGATGGTCAGGCGGATTTCTGCCTTCCGGATGTCCTCGATACCGAAGTCTTCCGCGAAGAGGCGGATCGCCGGGCCGATGGCGCAGGCGGCGTTGTTGTCCTTGGCGCGGCCGAGCAGCAGGGCGGAGCGCCCCTCGACGTCGCGCAGGTTGACGTCGTTGCCGAGCGCCGCGCCGACGATGGTGCCGGCCGCGTTGACCGCGAGGACCACCTCGGGCTCCGGGTTGTTCCAGTCGCTGCCGGGATGGATGCCGATCAGCGCGCCGGAGCCGACGGCGGAAAGCGACTGGCCCTTGGTGAAGACCTCCGCATCCGGGCCGATGCCGACCTCGAGATACTGGCTCCACCAGCCGCGGGCGATCAGGTTCTCCTTCAGGGCCATGGCCTCGGCGCTGCCGGGGCGGAGGGCGGCCAGGTCGTCGCCGATGATGCCGCGGATCTCGCCGCGCACCCGCTCGGCCTGGCTGGCATCGCCGCGGCAGCGTTCCTCGATCACCCGCTCCAGCATCGAGCGGGCATAGGTCACGCCGCAGGCCTTCAGCGCCTGCAGGTCGAAAGGGGCCAGCAGCCGGTAGGGGCCCTCGCCCGCCAGCAGCGCCGGCAGGTCGAGCGCCAGCGGCTCGCCCTCGGCGCCGATGGCGCTGACCGGGTCGGCGCCGTTCAGCCAGGTGCTGACGGTGCCATAGGCCGGGGTCATGTCCATCACCTGGCCGCCGGAGATGGCGAGCGCCAGCGGCCCCTCGGGCCCCTCGGCGCGCAGCGCGAAATGGCCGTCGCGCCAGTCGGACGGCAGAGCGGTGGGGGCGGCGGGGTCGGGCTGGGTCATGCGGCGATGTCCTCCATTTCCGGCTTTCTCGTAATCCTAACCGATGGCGCTTGCCATCCGCCCCGCGGCGATGAAAGCATAACATCACAACCGGCGAAGCCGGGACCGGGGAGGAGTATGACGATGTCCGAGTTCACGCGGCGCGATGCGCTTCGTGCCGGCCTTTTGGCCGTGCCTGTCCTTGCCGCGCCGCCGCTGGTGGCCCGGGTCGGCGCCCAGCAGGCCTTCGACTGGCAGCGCTTCAAGGGCGAGAAGGTCGAGGCCAGCCTGACCTCCAACCCGCGCTCCTCCCTGCTGATCCAGCACCAGCGGGAGTTCGAGGAACTGACCGGCATCAAGGTCGGCGCCGAGCAGATCCCGGAGCAGCAGCACCGGCAGAAATTCGCCATCGAATTCGCCTCCGGCCGGCCCTCCTTCGACGTGGTGGGCATCAGCCTGCACGTCAACAAGCGCCAGGTCGGCCGCGCCAAGTGGTGCGCCGACATCAAGCCGATGCTGCAGGATGCCACGCTGACGGCGCCGGATTTCGACTTCGCCGATTTCGGCGAGGGCGCGGTCGCCTATTCGACCCAGGCGGATGGCCGGATGGACACCCTGCCGGAGTTCACCGACTACTTCATCCTCTACTACAACAAGGACCTGCTGGCGGCGAAGAACATCGCCGTGCCGAAGACCTTCGATGAGCTCTACACCGCGGCCCGCGCGCTGACCGACCCGGCGAAGCAGCAATACGGCTTCGTCGGCCGCGGCCTGCGCAACGCCAATGTGGTGCTGTGGAGCTCCTTCCTGCTCGGCACCGCGCAGCGCGACACGGTCAGCGCCGACATGAAGCTGCTGACCGACACGCCGGACGCGGTCTGGGCCACGCAGATGTACCAGAAGCTGATGCGCGACTGCGCCCCGCCGGGCAATGTCGGCTTCAACTGGAACGAGTGCCAGACCACCTTCATGCAGGGCCGCGCCGCCTTCTGGATCGATGGCGTCGGCTTCGCGGCGCCGCTGGAGGACAAGACCCGCTCCCGCGTCGCCGGCAAGGTCGGCTATGCGGTGGTGCCGGCCGGCCCGGCGCACCACCATTGCGCGCTGTTCGGCACCGCCTTCGGCATCAGCGAGCAGAGCCGCCGCAAGGGCGCCGCCTGGTACTACCTGCAATGGGCCAGCGGCAAGGCGAACCAGCTGCGCTACCTGACCTCGGGCGCCGGCGCCCCGGCCCGGCGCAGCCCGTTCAGCAACGAGGAGGCGATCAGCAGCAGCCGCTTCCCGCGCGACTTCTTCACCACCCTGTCGGAGAGCGCCCGCATCGCCCGCCCCGGCCTGCCGGAGATCGTCCCGGTCACCGAGTTCCGCGATACCCTGGGCACCGCGCTGACCAACACCATCGGCGGGGCCGATCCGGCGGCCGAGCTGAAGCGCGCCACCGACGCCTTCCGCCCGGTGCTGGAGCAGTCGGAGCGCGCCACCTGATGGCTGACGGGGCCACCGCCCTGCCGGGAGGGGCGGCCACCGCGGCCGCCGCCCCGCGCCGCCGCAACTATGCCCGCCGCTATGGCTGGTTCATCGTCCCCGCCGGCATCGTGGTGCTGGCGGTCATCCTGTTTCCCTGGGCCTTCACCCTGTTCATGTCGGCGCATGAATGGAAGATCGGCGGCGGCCATCATTTCGTCGGGCTGGACAACTACCGCAAGCTGTTCACCGACGACCGCTTCCTCTGGTCGATCGCGCGGACGCTGTATTTCACGGCCCTCGCCGTGATCCTGCCGATGGTCTTCGGCGTGGTGGCGGCGCTGGTCTTCGCCCGCAACTTCCCGCTGCGTGGCCTGGCGCGGACCATCTTCATCCTGCCGATGATGGCGACGCCGGTGGCGGTGGCGCTGGTCTGGACGATGATGTTCCACCCGCAGCTCGGCGTGCTGAACTGGATCCTGACCCAGTTCGGCATCCCGCCCAGCATGTGGATCTACGACGCGAAGACCGTCATCCCGACGCTGGTCATGGTCGAGGTCTGGCACTGGACGCCGCTGGTCATGCTGATCGTGCTCGGCGGCCTGGCCTCGCTGCCGATCGACCCCTATGAGGCGGCCAAGATCGACGGCGCCAATGCCTGGCAGTCCTTCCGCCACATCACCTGGCCGCTGCTGCTGCCCTTCATCGTGGTGGCGCTGATCATCCGCACCATCGACGCGCTGAAGGCCTTCGACACCATCTATGTCATCACCCAGGGCGGCCCCGGCACCAGCAGCGAGACCATCAATATCTTTCTCTATCTGCAGGGCTTCGCCTACTACAACATGGGCTATGCCAGCGCCGTGGTGGTGGTGTTCTTCCTGCTCATCGTGTCCCTGGCGGCGTTGCTGCTCTGGACCCGCAACCGGGTGAAGGACGCGGCATGATGCGCATCCTGGAAAAGCTCGGCTTTGCCCTGACGGTGCTGATCCTGGTCTCGCCCGGCGCCATGGTCTTCCTCTGGATGCTGTCGCTGGCGCTGAAGACCGAGCTCGACAACACCGCCTGGCCGCCCGTCTTCATCCCCGACCCGCCGGTCTGGGACAACTTCTTGTCCGTTTTCGCCCGCAACGATTTTCTTCTCTATACCTGGAACAGCGTGGTGACGTCGTTCAGCGCCACCGGCCTGGCCCTGCTGATCGGCGTCCCCGCCGGCTACGGCATCGCCAAGATGCGCGCGACGAGGGCGGCCATGCTGATCCTGATCGCCCGCATCACCCCGGGCCTCTCCTACCTGATCCCGCTCTTCCTGCTGTTCCAGTGGCTGGGCCTGACCGGCACGCTGACGCCGATCATCATCACCCACCTGGTCATCACCGTGCCCATCGTGGTCTGGGTCATGATCGGCTTCTTCGAAGGCCTCCCCGCCGAGCTGGAGGAAGCCGCCCTGGTCGACGGTGCGACCATCTGGCAGGCCTTCCGCCACGTCGCCTTCCCGCTGGCCCGGCCGGGGATCACGGTGGCGACGATCCTCTCCTTCATCTTCTCCTGGAACAACTTCATCTTCGCCATGGTCCTGGCCGGGCGCGAAACCCGCACCCTCCCCGTGGCGGTGAACAACATGCTGACCTTCGAGCAGATCTCCTGGGGACCCCTCGCGGCGGCCGCCCTGCTGGTGACCCTGCCGGTGCTGCTGCTGACCCTCGCCGCGCAGAAGCAGATCATCGCGGGGCTCACGGCAGGGGGCGTCAAAGGCGGGTAGAAAGGTTCCGGGGGCATTGAATGCCCCCGGGCCCCCGCATCACCGGCCGTGACACGCGCAGCACCAAAGACTGCACCCCCGTCAGGGCAGCACGGCGGGACGACAGGCTGGTCAGGCACCCAGCCTGCCGGTATGCCAAAGCCCATGTCCACCAGGCCCGCCATCCTCCAGCTGCTGCCCGCCCTGAACAGCGGCGGCGTCGAACGCGGCACCCTGGAAATCGCCGAAGCCCAGGCCGCGGCCGGATACTACCCCATCGTCGCCTCCGCCGGCGGCCGCCTGGTGCCCGCCCTCGAAGCCCTCGGCGCCACCCACGTCACCCTGCCGCTGACCGGCAAGTCGCCCTTCGCCTGGGCCGCCAATGCCCGCGCCCTGCAGCGAGTGATCCGCAGCCACGGCATCCGCCTGGTCCATGCCCGCTCCCGCGCCCCCGCCTGGGCCGGCCTGTCGGCCGCGCGCCGCGAAAACATCCCCTTCGTCACCACCTATCACGGCGCCTACAACGAGAATTTCCCCGGCAAGCGCCTCTACAACTCGGTCATGGCCCGCGGCGACCGCGTCATCGCCATCAGCCATTTCATCGCCGATCTCATCCAGGCCCGCCACGGCACCGATCCGTCGCGCATCCGCATCATCCCGCGCGGCGTCGACCTGCGCCTCTTCGACCCGGCCATGGTGGCGCCGGACCGGATCGAGGCGCTGCGCCAGGAATGGGACATCCCGCGCGACCGTGCCGTCCTGCTGCTGCCCGCCCGCATCAGCCGCTGGAAAGGGCAGGGGGTCCTGCTCGACGCCCTCGCGACAATGGAAGAAAAGCCCTTCGCCATCCTGCTCGGCGACCATGGCCGCGGCGCCTATGCGGAAGAGCTGCGCCGCCGCATCGCGGCGCTGGGCCTGACGCGGGACGTCGCCATGCCCGGCCACACCGGCGACATGCCCGCCGCCCTGCTGCTGGCCGACCTGGTGCTGCACGCCTCCACCGACGCCGAGGCCTTCGGCCGTAGCGTCGTCGAGGCCCAGGCGATGCGCCGGCCGGTCATCGCCGCCGATCTCGGCGCCCCGCGCGAGACGGTGGCGCAGGGGATCACCGGCTGGCGCGTCCCGCCGGGCGACCCGGCCGCCCTGGCCGAGGCCATCCGCGCTGTCCTCGCCCTGCCCGAGGCCGCCCGCGCCGCCATCGGCGACGCCGCCCGCGCGGCGGTGCAGCGCGACTACACCACGGCGGCGATGCAGGCCTCGACCATCGCCGTCTATCGGGAGCTGCTCGGCGCATGACGACGCGCATCCTGGTCATCAAGCTGGCGGCGCTCGGCGACTTCGTGCAGGCCTTCGGTCCCTTCGCCGCCATCCGCGCCCACCATCCCGGCGCCGAGATCACCCTGCTGACCACCAGGCCCTTCGCGGCGCTGGCGGAAAAATCGCCCTGGTTCGACCGCGTCTGGGCCGATGGCCGGCCGTCCTGGGGCGACCTGCGCGGCGTCGCCTCGCTGGCATGGCGGCTGCGCCGGGCGGGCTTCGACCGGGTCTATGACCTGCAGACCTCCAGCCGCTCCTCGCGCTACCGATTGTTCGTCGGGGCGCGCGCCGAATGGTCGGGCATCGCCGCCGGCGCCAGTCACCCCCATGCCAATCCGCGGCGCGACGCGATGCACACCGTGGAGCGCCAGCGCGAACAGCTGGAGATGGCCGGGATTTCCGCCTTCCCGCCGCCCGCCCTGGACTGGCTGGCGGGCGACCTGTCGTCCTTCGCGCTGCCCGACGAATTCTTCCTGATGATCCCCGGCGCCTCGCCCGGCCGCCCCGGCAAGCGCTGGCCGGTCGGGCATTTCGGCGACCTCGCCGCAGCCTCCGACATCCCCGCGGTGATCCTGGGCGGGCCGGCGGAAAAGGAGCTGGCGGCGCGCATCGCGGCGGCCGCGCCCTCGGCCATCGACCTGACATCGCGCACCGACCTGACCCAGATCGGCGCGCTGGCCCGGGAGGCGCGCTACGCCATCGGCAACGACACCGGCCCGACCCATCTGGTGGCCGCCGCCGGCTGCCCGACCCTGGCGCTGTTCGGGCCGGAGAGCGACCCCGCCCTCTGCGCCCCGCGCGGCCCCGCGGTCGCCGTCGCCCGCGGCCTGCCCATGGCCGACCTCTCGGTCGAGGCGGTGCGCCGGGCGCTGGCCAGCCTCGGCGCCTGACCCGGCCTCAGGGCAGCGGCGAGATCGTCCGCTTCAGGCTGCGCAGCGCGAAGGCGGTGCGGGTGTGGCGCACGCCCGGCAGGCGGTAGAGCTTCTCGCGCAGCAGCGCCTCGTAGCCGGCGGTGCCGCCGACCGCCGCCTTGATCAGATAGTCGTA
The DNA here is from genome assembly GCF_037145735.1 of Roseomonas sp. USHLN139. Lineage (NCBI taxonomy): Bacteria > Pseudomonadati > Pseudomonadota > Alphaproteobacteria > Acetobacterales > Roseomonadaceae > Roseomonas > Roseomonas sp. USHLN139. Next base: position 447,133 of record NZ_JBBCWY010000001.1, read on the forward strand.
TTCGCCGGTGGTGAGGTGGCATTCCAGCACCTCGGGCATGTCCTGCACCGCCTGCTCGAAGCGGGTCAGCGCCGCCTCGTCATGCTTCTCCACCATGATCTCGACGAAGACGGTGTCGGGCAGGCCGAGCTGCGCCTGGTCGAGCAGCGCCACATAGCCCTGGATCACCCCCGTCTGTTCCAGCCGCCGCACCCGGGTCCAGCAGGGCGAGGGTGACAGGCCGACCTCGGCGGCCAGCTCGGCATTGGTCAGCCGGGCGTTGCGTGCGAGCGCCCGCAGGATGCGGTGGTCGGTCTGGTCCATGGGCGAACTCTCGTCTCAGGCGGCGGGGCGTGCCGCGGGGCAGCGGGCGGAGGTCGTTGTCCGGCAACCTGGCAGGTCAGGCGCGAGTCTAGGACGGCGCCCGCCGGAAAGGGGGCAAATTTCTGCCACGTTCAGGCTATAGCCCGGTGCCAGGGCAGTGTCGGACCAACCAGCGGTTGTGATCGACACTGCAACATTGACAGCGGAGGTCATTTGCTCACAGCATCGGGAGGAGAGGGGACGGCAATGCGCCTGCATGGCTATCGCCGCTGTGTTGCAACCTGGCGCGTCCAGATCGCCCTCGCCCTGAAAGGGCTCGAGGTCGAGAAGCTGCTGCGCGACCCGTCCGACGAGATGCCTGCCGCCGGCCTGCCGCAGGGCCCGGCGCCGGTCCTGCAGCTGCCCGATGGCACCACGCTGCACAATGCCACCGCCATCCTGGAATGGCTGGAGGAGATCTGGCCCTCGCCGGCGCTGCTGCCGCCCGACCCGGCCACCCGCGCGCGGGTCCGCGCCTTCGCCCAGGCGGTTGCCGGCGAGGTGGAAATGCTGCACCACCCCCGCATGCTGGCCCGCCTGCGCGCCACCGGCGCTTCCGAGGGCCAGGCCCAGGGCTGGGCCCGCCAGGCCATCACCGAGGGGCTGGAGGCCGGCGAGGCCCTGCTCGACCATGCCGCCGGTCCCTTCTGCTTCGGCGACACCCCCGGGCTGGCCGACATCCACCTGGTGCCGCAGCTGCAGATGGCGCGCCGCTTCGGGGTGGAGCTCGTCTTCCCGCGCCTGATGGCCGCCGAGGCCGCCAGCCTGACCCTGCCGGCCTTCCACGCCATCCTGCGGGAGACGCAGCATGCCTGATCGCTTGGTCTGCAGCCTGCGGTTGTGCATGCGCCGCTTCTACGCGTCATCCGGCGCGGTGGCCAGCATCGGCTTCGCCATTCTGGCGAGTGCGCTGCCGGGCGCCCCGGCCCGGGCGCAGCAGCCGCTGCGCGCCATCGCCGTCCCCGCCGAGGCCGGCATCGTCATCCCGCCGCGCGGCCAGGACCGGCCGCGGCTGGTGGCCCCGCCCGCCGGCAGCGGCGCCGCGGCACCGGGCGGCAGTGCCGGTCACGGTGCGCTGGCAGGGGGCGTGCTGGCGGGTGGCGCGGTGGCCGAGGCGGCCGCGCCCGTCCTCCTGGCGCCGGCGACGGGCATCGGGCTGGCGGCGCCGCTCGGCATCGGCCTGCCGCTGGCGGCGGCGGCGCTGCTCGGCACCGGGGCGATCGGCGGCGGCTCGGGAGGTTCCTCGGGGGCGGCCACCGCCCCGTCCTCGGGCGGGGCGCCGGCCCGGACCAGCCGCTGATCCGGCGTGGCGGCCGGGCCAGGCGCGGCGGAATATTGGCCCTGGCGTGACCATGGCCGTTGACGGGGGGCGCGCCCCGTCGCATTGCCTGCTGCCAGCGCGCCGTGGCCATCCCTGATGCCGGGATCCACAACCACGGACCGGGAGAGGGAGTTCGGGGTGATGGCGACACGGGATGGCGCCCTGGCGCGGGCGGCGCGCTGCTTCGACGAGGGCGGCTTCGCGGCCCGGCTGGGCGCGCTGGTGGCGATCCCCTCGACCTCGCAGGAGGAGCAGCACGCGCCGGCGCTCGCCCGCTACCTGGCCGAGGGCATCGCCCCCTGGCTGGCCGAGATGGGCTTCTCCCATGCGATCCATGCCAATCCGGAGCCCGGCTTCGGCCCGATCCTGCTGGCCACCCGCATCGAGGATCCGGCGCTGCCGACCGTGCTGCTCTATGGCCATGGCGACACCGTCGCCGGGCTCGCGACGCAATGGTCCGACGGCATCCCTCCCTGGGCGGTGACCGATCGCGGCGACCGCTGGTACGGCCGCGGCACCGCTGACAACAAGGGGCAGCACGCCATCGACCTGGCCGCGCTGCAGGCGGTGCTGGAGGAGCGCGGCGGCCGGCTCGGCGCCAATGTCAAGCTGGTGCTGGAAACCGCCGAGGAGCGCGGCAGCAAGGGCCTGCGCGATTTCGTCGCCGCCCATGCGGCGGAGCTCTCGGCCGATGCGCTGATCGCCTCCGACGGGCCGCGCGTCGAGCCCGGCCTGCCGACCATCGCGACCGGCACCCGCGGCACCTGGCATTGCGACCTGGTGGTGCGGCTGCGCCAGGGCGGCGTGCATTCCGGCCATTGGGGCGGGCTGACCACCGATCCGGCGATCCTGCTGGCGCATGCGCTCTCCACCATCATGGACCGCAACGGCAAGATCCTGGTGCGCGGCTGGCTGCCAGGCGACGGGCTGGGCAGCGGCGTGCCGGCCGCGGTGCGCGCCGTGCTGGAAGGCTGCCCGGTCGGCGGCGGCGACGGCGCGGCGACCATCGACGAGGGCTGGGGCGAGCCCGGCCTGACCCCGGCCGAGAAGATCTACGGCTGGAACAGCTTCATCGTGCTGGCGATGACCAGCGGCGTGCCGGAGAACCCGGTCAATGCCGTGGCGCCCGATGCCCGCGCGCATTGCCAGATCCGCTACACCGTCGACAGCGATCCGGCCGAGTTCGGCGCGGCGCTGCGCCGCCACCTGGACCAGCACGGGCTGGAGGCGGTGGCCATCGAGAATGCCGCCATCCGCATGCCGGCCAGCCGCACCGCGCCCGACCATCCCTGGGTGCGCTGGGCCCAGGCCAGCATGCAGCGCAGCCTCGGCCAGCGGGTGCAGATCATCCCCAACAGCAGCGGCGGCCTGCCGGGCGACGTCTTCGTCGACCATCTGGGCGTGCCGCTGGTCTGGGTGCCGCACAGCTACAATGGCTGCAAGCAGCACGGCCCGGACGAGCACCTGCTGAAGGCCCCGGCGCGGGAGGGGCTGCTGGCCTTCGCCGGGCTGTGGTGGGACCTGGGCGAGGCCGGCACCCCGCCGCGCAGCTGATCAGTCGCCGAGCGCGGCCTCGGCCAGCAGCCAGTCCTGGAAGGACTGCAGCGCCGGGGTCATCGCCCGCGAGCGCAGCCGGGTCAGCCAGTAGCTGCCCAGCGCCACCTCCTGCGCGAAGGGCCGCACCAGCCGCCCCGAGCGCAGGTCGCGGGCAAACAGCCGCGCCGGCAGCAGCGCGACCCCCGCCCCCTGCGCCGCCGCCTCGGCCAGGGCCAGCGAGGAATCGAACAGGAAGCCGCGCAGCGCCGGGCAGGGCAGGTCCAGCGCGCCGAACCAGCGCGCCCATTCATCGGCGCGGTAGGAGCGCAGCAGCGTCTCGGCGGCGAGGTCTTCCGGCCGCCTGAGCCGCGGGGCCAGCGCCGGCGCGCAGGCCGGGGCGAGGGGGGCGGCAAACAGCTCCACCGCCTCCGTCCCGTGCCAGGCGCCGTCGCCGAAGCGGATGGCGCCGTCCAGCCCTTCGCCCGCCAGGTCGACCCGGTTGTTGTTGGTCTGCAGCCGCAGGTCGATGAAGGGATGCGCGGTCCGGAAGCGCTCCAGCCGCGGCAGCAGCCAGCCGACGGCGAAGCTGCTGACCACGCCGAGCGTCAGCACCTCGTGCAGCCGGCCGCCCTCGAAGCGGTCCAGCGTGCCGGCGATGCGGCGGAAGGCCTCGGCGATCTCGGGCAGCAGGGCGGCGCCCTCATCGGTCAGCGCCAGGCCGCGCGGCAGGCGGCGGAACAGCGCGACACCCAAATTTTCCTCAAGGCTCTTCACCTGATGGCTAATGGCGGCCTGGGTGACATGCAGCTCCAGCCCCGCCTTGGTGAAGCTGAGATGGCGGGAGGCCGCCTCGAAAGCCCTGAGCGCGTTCAGGGGCAGATGGGTGCGCATCGCTTCATGCCCAAATTTTTCTGAGGTTTCGCCCGAGATCTCCCCGTTTGTCGAGGGGGCTCGCGCCGGCCAGTTTGCCGCCGCACCGAACCGGAGGACGACCCGATGACCATCCCTCGCCGCAGCCTGCTCGCCGCCGGCCTGGCCCTCGCCACCAGCCCCGCCCTGGCGCAGCCCGCCACCCCCCTGGAACGGCGCCTGGCCCAGATCGAGGCGCGCAGCGGCGGCCGCCTCGGCGTCGCCATCCTGGTGGCCGGCACCAGCCGCCACGCCGGCCACCGTCTCGACGAGCGCTTTCCCCTCTGCAGCACCTTCAAGGCCCTGGCCGCCGCCGCCGTGCTGGCCCGCGTCGATGCCGGGCAGGAGCGGCTCGACCGCCCGGTGCGCTTCACCCGCGAGCAGGTGGTGGCCTATTCCCCCGGCACCGAGGCGGGCGCCGGCGGCCCCGGCCTGCCGATGCGCCATCTCTGCGAGGCCGCCGTCACGCTGAGCGACAACACCGCCGCCAACCTGATGCTGGACAGCCTGGGCGGCCCCGCCGGCCTGACCGCCTGGCTGCGCGGCCTGGGCGACGCCACCACCCGCCTCGACCGCATGGAGCCGGAACTGAACGAGGGCACCCCCGGCGATCCGCGCGACACCACGAGGCCGCTGGCGATGAGCCAGACCCTGGAGAAGCTGATCCTCGGCGAGGCCCTGAAGCCCGACAGCCGCGCCCTGCTGACCCGCTGGCTGGTCGAGAACAAGACCGGCGACGAGCGCCTGAAGGCACAGCTGCCGGCCGGCTGGCGCGCCGGCGAGAAGACCGGCACCGGGCCGCGCGGCAGCACCAACGATGCCGGGATCCTGTGGCCGGCGGACGGCTCGGCGCCGCTGCTGGTCTCGGCCTATCTGACGGGAACCTCAGCCCCCCTGGCTGCCCGCAACGCGGCTCTCGCCGAGGTGGGGAAGGCAGTGGCAGAGTTCTATAAAGCCGTTTGAAGGACAAGGAAGATTGGCAAGGTCGGGGGAATGAATTCCCCCGCGCAAACGTATACGTTTGCGCCCATCTTCTTTCTGTCAGACTGCCGTGTCCACGTGGGGACAGTAGGTGAAACGGCCCGGTGGCAGCGCGACCTGTGAGGGTGCGCTGATTTTGTATGACGGTGTCCCGCGACCCGTCATAAAGCGCTGCCCGTCAAACGGCCAACAGAACAGAAAAAAGAAGGGGTCCAGGGGAATTCATTCCCCTGGCCTGCCCCTGTCTTCTCTTACGACCCCTGTCTTCGCTTACGACCGTCGCAACACCAGCGCCGTGATGTCATCCGCCTGCGGCGCCCCGTTGACGAAGGCTTCGACGGCGTGGAGCAGCGCCTCGACCACGCTGGCCGCCGGCCGTGTGGCGCAGGGTTCGAGGGCGGCTTCCAGCCTTTCGCGGCCGAAGAAATCGCTGTGGGCGTCCTCGGCCTCGGTGACGCCGTCGCTGAACAGCAGCAGCGCCTCGCCGGCGGCCAGGGACAGCGGATCGCTGCCATAGGGGTAGTCTTCCAGCGCGCCCATGGCGGGCTGGCGGGTCAGGCCGGTGAGCGGCGCGATGCCGGTGGCGGAGAGGCGATAGGGCGCCTCGTGGCCGGCGACGCAGATGCGGCCCTCGCCGGTGGTGGCGTCGAGCACGGCGAGCGCGATGGTGACGAAGGTCAGGCTGTCATTGTCGCGCGCCAGGTCGTCATTGGCGCGGGTGATGATCGCGGCCGGGTCGGGGGTGGTGCCCCCGGCGGCGAGCAGCACGGCGGCGGCGCGGATCAGGCCCAGGCTGCGCGCCATGGTCAGGCCGGCCGGCGCGCCCTTGCCGGAGACGTCGGCGACCGTGATCAGCAGGGTGTTCGGGTCGATGCGGAAGGCGTCGTAGAGGTCGCCGCCGACCTGGCGCGCCGGCACCATGGCGGCGCAGAGGTCGAGGCCGGTGGGCGCGATGGCGCGGAAGTCGCGCGGCACCAGGGAGAGCTGCGCGGCGCGGGCGGATTCGAGCTCGGCCTCCAGCAGCGCCAGGCGCTGGTCGGCGAGGTCGCGCAGCCGCTTCTTCTCCAGCACCGCGCCGAGCCGGGCGCGCAGCAGCGGCAGGTCGAAGGATTTCGGCAGGTAGTCCTCGGCGCCGAGCTCGATGCAGCGGACGATCTTCTCCATCTCGGTCAGCGCCGAGATGACGATCACCGGGGGGGCGGCGCCGCGGGCGGCGTGCAGCTGCTCCAGCACCGCGATGCCGTCGAGCCTGGGCATCTCCAGGTCCAGCAGCACCACGTCGAAGCGCTGGCGCTCGATGGCGGCCAGGCCCTGCTCGCCATCCTCCGCCATGGTGATGTTGGCATAGCCCAGCTCGCCGAGGCGCCGCTTCAGCATCAGCCGGTTGAAGCTGCTGTCGTCGACGATCAGCAGGGCGACGTCGCCCTGACCCTCCAGCGTGGCGCTCATGCGCCCTGTCCTTGGATGCCTTGGCCGGCCATGCTTTCCACCGTGTTCCTTGTCTCGGTCGCCAGTTTCGCCAGGTCGATCATGGTCACGGTGATCTCCTCGGCCGCGGTCGCGTTGGACTGGCCGATCCGGGTCAGGGTGCCGACGCGCGCATGGATGTCGGTGACGGTGGCCTGCTGCTGCTCCATCGCCACCGCGATGGCGCCGGAGAGGCGGGCGCTCTCGGCCACCAGCCGCTCCAGCGCGTCCATGTCCTCGCCGACGGCCGCCGCCGTGCCGCTGCCCTCGCGGGTGCGGCGGCCGGCGATCAGCACCACGTCGGCGATCTCCTGCGCCAGGCTTTCGCTGCTGGCGGCCAGCGCCCGCACCTCCTCGGCGACGACGGCCAGGCCGCGGCCATGCTCGCCGGCGCGCGCCGCCTCGATCGCCGCGTTGATCGCCAGGATGTTGGTCTGCGTCGCGATCTTGGCGATGGTGCCGGCGATGCGCGTCACCCGCTCGGTGTCGTCGCCGACCGCGTCGACCAGCTCGATCAGGCTGCGCACCTTCACCAGGTTGATGCCCAGAAGGTCCTTCGCGTGCTGCGCCTGGTCGTTCGAATCGGCGGTGGTGCGCACCACCTCGCGGATGGCGCTGGCCGATTGCGACAGCGCCTCGGCCACCTGGCGCAGCTCGGAGAGCTGGGTCATCGAGCCGTCGCTGACCTGGCCGATGGCATCCGAGGCCTGGGCGGTGGCCACCGCGGTGCGGCGGGCGTTCTCGGCCGCCTGCTCGGACAGGCTGCGGCTGGCCTGCAGCCCCTGCTTGAAGACGACGACGGCGCGCGCCATCTCGCCCAGCTGGTCGGCGCGCGCGGTCTCCGGCACCGCCTGGTCCAGCCGGCCGCGCGCCAGCCCGTCCATGGCGCCGGCGATGCGGCTGAGCGGGCGGGCGATGAGGGCCACCAGCACCACCAGGATCAGCGCGCAGCCGGCGAGGCCGGCGATGCCGGCGGCCAGCACGATGCGGCGGGCCTGCTCGGCCAGCTCGCGGGCATCGTGCAGGCTGGCATCGCCGCGCTTCTGGACGAAGTCGCGCGCCGCATTGGCCACCCGCGTGTAGGTGGTCATGTAGTCCAGCCATTCCTCCTGCAGCGGGCCGAAGGCGGCGCGCTGGCGGCTGGCGAAGGCGCTGCGCACCTGCTCGACGAAGCCGGGCATGCGGGCGGCCATGTCGCGCCCGCCGCTCATCAGGATCGGGTCCAGCTCGGCGCCGAGCAGCTCGTTGACGCGGTTGAAGCTGGTCAGGATCCGCTCCGAGCCGCGCACCATGCGGGGTGCGGCCGGCACCGGCTGCAGCACGCCGGCGATGACGCTGGCGAAGCCGGCGGAGAAGTCGGCGACATGCTGGGTCAGTTCGTCGACGGCGGCATCGGCGCTGCGGTCGCGCACGCCGATCTGCTCGATGAAGGCGGCCTGGCGCTGGCCGGTGACCAGCGCCGTGCCGCTGAGCAGCAGCACCACCCCCAGCATCAGCGCGGCGACCAGCCCGGCGCGGGTGCCGATGCGCCCGGTCCAGGCGGCGAGCCGGCCGCGGCGCGCGCCGCCGCGCAGCGTCCCGCCGCGCGGCGGAGGGGCGGCAGGGGCGGGCAGGACCGGTTCGGCGGGCGGGGTCGCGGACATTCTGTTCCCGGACGGAAAGCAGGCCGCAGGCTACCGCCTCCACGGGGGGCGCGCCAAGCGGCGGGCGGCGGAAGTGATGCGCGGGCGGCGGCTTTGCGGGTTGCCGGGGGGCGCCACGGGGGCAAAGCTGGCCGGGTCCAAGCAAGAAACGGAGGGCCGATCATGGCCGATGCCGCCGCCTATCCCTTCACCGCCGCCGATCTGGAGGCGCTGCGCGCCTGGGACACGCCGACCATCTGCAATGCGCTGGAGCTGGTGGCGCCGGAGCGGCGCGGCCATGGCTACACGCTGCGCCCGCTGGTCGCCGCCGATGTCACCCTGAAGCCGGTCTGCGGCCTGGCGCGCACCGGCACCATCCGCGCCGCCGCCCCCTCCGGGCGCCTCGCCGAGGTCGATCGCGGCATCCGCACCGGCTGGTACGAATATGTGGCGCAGGCCGCCATGCCGACCGTCGTGGTGCTGCAGGACCTGGACGACACGCCGGGCTATGGCGCCTTCTGGGGCGAGGTGCACAGCGCCGTGCACAAGGCGCTGGGCGCGCAGGGCTGCGTCACCAATGGCTCGTTCCGCGACATCGACGCGCTGGCGCCCGACTTCCAGATCCTGGGCATCGTCAATCCGAGCCATGCCTATGTCCACATGGTCGGCTATGGCCAGGAGGTGTCGGTTCATGGCATGGCCTGCGCGCATGACGCCGTGGTGCATGCCGACCGGCACGGCGCCGTGGTGATTCCGCATGCGGTGGTGCGGCAATTGCCGGCGGCGATCGAGCTGGGCGCCCGGCGCGAGAAGGTCATCCTCGACCTGTGCCAATCCGACCGCTTTTCCGTGGCGGCGCTGAAGGAGGCGCTGTCGCGGGCCCAGGAGATCCACTGACCCCATGACGACCCCTGTCCGTCTTCCTGTCCTCCTGCTGGCACCGCTGGCCTTCGCAACGTCAGCCCTGGCGCAGGAGGATGGCTGGTCGCGCTTCCTGCCGGAGACCGCCCCCGGCATCGTGGCCTGCCTGGAAGGCGAGGCGGGGGCCGCCGCCACCGCCGCCCTGCCGATGAATCGCGGCCGGGTGCTGGTGCGGATCACCCGCCGGGACGGCGACCGGCTGGAATGCGTGGCCGAGCTGGGCGCCCCGGGGAGCCGCGCCCGGCGCGAGCAGAGCCGCAGCGTCGGCGCCGCCCCGCCGCTGCCGGGCGAGGACGCCCAGCGCCTGAGCCTGGCGCCGCTCTGCCCGGGTGCGGCGCCGGTGCCGCAGGCGGCGGGGCTTTTTCTGAATCCGCCTGGTTGCCGGTAAGGCCCGCCGCGCCCGGAAAGGGCGCGGCGGCACATGCCGAGAAATTATTGCGAAAACAAATGTTAACGGATGGACAGATTTGGCGGGGCCCGTTAGGACAGTCTGATAATAAAGATTTCTTCGCAGGGAAGTCCGGATGACTGGAATTTTGGACGCGATCGGCCGCCGCCACGGAACCGACAAGGCTTCCGACCGGAATGACTTTCTTCGTTTCTACGAACCCTTCGTGGCGCCGATGCGCGACCAGCCGGTCAAGGTGCTGGAGATCGGCGTGCTGGGCGGCGGCTCGGTGCGGATGTGGCGCGACTACTTCGCCAATGGCCAGGTGATCGGCGCCGACATCAACGAGGCGGTGCGCGCCTATGCCGGCGAGCGGCTGTCCATCGAGATCGCCGACCAGAGCAGCCTGGAGGACATGCGCCGCCTGGCGGCCATGGGGCCCTTCGACCTGATCATCGACGACGGCTCGCATGTCTGGAAGCACCAGATCGACAGCTTCAACACGCTGTTCCCCTCGCTGCGGCCCGGCGGGCTCTACATCATCGAGGACCTGGACACGAGCCATGGCCGCTACATCCCCGATTATTGCGGCGGCGGCGGCCCCTCCTGCATGCAGTACCTGCAGACGCTGAGCGACTGGGTGGTGGGCTGGCGCCAGATCGACGGCATCGAGGCCAATGAGGAGCTGCGCCGGCTCTGGCCGATGGTCGACTACACCGCCTTCTACCGCGGCACCGGCCTGATCCGCCGCAAGTACTGACGCGCGGCGGCCGCACCGCCTGCCGCCGTTCCCCAGGGCGCGCGGCTTGGCGGCCTGCCGCCGCTGCGCCAAGCTGGCCGCGGGCGGATGGGTCCGATCACGGGGTGGGCGAGGGGCGATGGACGGCAGGAACGGCGCTGCGGTGATGCAGGAAGCGGCGAGGGAAGCGGCGAGGGAGGCGATCGGTCCCGTCCGCCCCGAATGGACCGACCACTACGGCCACATGAACATGGCCTTCTACCTGGTGGCCTTCGACATGGCGACCGACCTGCTCTGGCCGCGGCTGGGGCTGGGGCCGGCCTTCCGCGCCCAGGGCCTTGGCACCTTCGCCGCCGAGAGCTGGGTCGCCTATCAGCGCGAGGTGCTGGAGGGCATGCCGCTGGCTGCCAGCAGCGAGGTGCTGGCGCATGACGCCAAGCGGCTGCTGCTGCGCCACCGGCTGTTCCATGCCGAGGAAGGCTGGCAGAGCGCCGAATGCGAGTTCCTGTTCCTCTGCGTCGACCTGGAGAAGCGGAAGGTCGCCGCCTGGCCCGAGGCGGTCCAGGCGGCCTTCGCGGCGCAGGCCGGCGGGGCACCGACGAAACGCCTGTCGCTGCAGCGGCCTTAACCCGGCGATAAGCCAGCCCCCCTAGCTTGCGCCGAAACCGCGGGCGGGGGGGCGATTCTCGGATGGTGGAGGCTGGGCCAGGACAGGCCGGCGGCGGGACGGCGGCACCGCCGGCACGGGCCGCCTTCGACGCCGCCACCCTGCCGCTCGACCGGCTGACCACGCCGCTCTGGGTCTATGACATCGACCGCGGCCGGGTGATCTGGGCGAATGCCGCCGCGCTGCTGCTCTGGCAGGCCGCGAGCCGGGAGGAGCTGGCGGCGCGCGACCTCGGCCGCGAGCTCTCCGCCGCCGTCTCCCGCAAGCTGCGCCAGTACCAGGAGGATTTCATCGCCTGCGACGCCAGCTTCGTCGAGGTCTGGACGCTCTATCCGAATGGCCGCCCGCGCCCGGTCACCGCCGCCTATCGCGGTCTGCGCCTGGCGGATGGTCGCATGGGCATGCTCTGCGAGGCGCTGGGCGATGTCGAGGCGCGCGCCGACACGCTGCGCAGCGCCGAGGCGCTGGTGCATACCTCGGTGATGATCGCCCTCTACGACCATGCGGGCGAGCTGCTCTACCGCAACCCCGCCGCCCGCGCCGCCCTGCCGCCCGGCGGCGCCAGCTTCGCCGCCCGCTTCCTCGACGGGGCGGCGCGCGAGGCGATGCAGGCGGCGCTCGACCAGGCCGGCGAGGCGCGCCTGGTGGCCCAGCTGCGCACCGCTGGCGGGCCGCGCTGGCACGACATGACGCTGCGCCGCTGCCGCGATTCGGCGACCGGCCGTCCGGCGCTGCTGGTCAGCGAGGTGGATATCTCCGAGCTCAAGGAGGCCGAGCGCAAGGCCGACTACCTGGCCACCCATGACAGCCTGACCGGCCTGCCCAATCGCGCCTCGCTGCAGCCGATCTTCGACCGGCTGCGGGCGCAGGCGGACCGGGAGGGCGGCGGCATCGCCCTGCTGTTCATCGACCTGGACGGCTTCAAGCCGGTCAACGACGTCTTCGGCCATCCGGTCGGCGACCGGCTGCTGGTGGTGGTGGCGCAGCGGCTGCGCGCCTGCCTGCGCGCCGGCGACGGCGTCGTCCGGCTCGGCGGCGACGAGTTCCTGCTGCTCATCCGCCGCCCACCGGAGGCCGGGCTGGCGGGCGGGCCGCAGGCGGGGATCGACGCGCTCGCCGGCCGCCTGCGCGAGGCGCTGTCGCAGCCGATCCAGCTGGCCGCGCACCGGCTGCAGGTGACGCCCTCGATCGGCATCAGCCTCTATCCCGAGCACGCCGCCGAGGTGGAGCTGCTGGCGCAGCAGGCCGATCTCGCCCTCTACGAGGCCAAGGCCGCCGGCCGCAACGTCTGGCGCTACTTCCTGCCGCAGATGGAGCAGCGCGCCCGCGACCGCCTGACCCTGGAGGAGCAGCTGCGCGCCGCCCTGCGGCAGGACGGGTTCTTCCTGCTCTTCCAGCCGCGGCTGTCGGTGCGGGAGGGGCGGGTGCTCGGCGCCCAGGCGGTGCTGCGCTGGCGCCACCCGCAGCGCGGCCCCATCGACCCCGAGGATCTGCTGCGCGTCTGTGCGGCGCCCGGCCTGCTCGACCCGCTGGGGCAGTGGCTGCTGCTGTCCGCGGCGCGGCAGCAGGCGCGCTGGGCCGCCCAGGGCTTCGGCGCGGTGCTGGCGGTGAAGCTCTATCCGCGGCTGTTCCGCGCCGCCGACGGGCTGGCCCTGCTGCAGCGCATCCTGGACGAGAGCGGCTGCGACCCGCGCCGCCTGGAGCTCGAGGTCACCGAGGCGATGCTGGCGGCCGAGCCCGCCGAGCGGGTCCGCGCCCGCCTGGTCGCGCTGCGCGCCATGGGCTTCCGCCTGGCGGTGGAGAGCTTCGGCAGCGGCCCGGCCAGCCCGGTGGCGCTGCGCAGCTTCCCGCTGGACCGGCTGAAGCTGGCGCCCGCCGGCCTGCCGCCGGAAGCGGCCGGGCTGGTGGCCTCGCTCGGCCGGCTGCTGGGGGTGCCGATGCTGGCGGAGGGGGTGGAAAGCCTGGAGCAGCTGGAATGGCTGCGCGCCGAAGGCATCGACGACTACCAGGGCGAGCTCTGCAGCCCGCCCTTGCCACCGGAGGAAATGGCCGCGCTGCTGCGGGCGGACCGGGAATGGGTGCTGCCGGTGGAGGAGAAGAGCCTGGGCAGGCCAGGAGAATGAATTCTCTTTCTGTTGGCCGTTGAATGCCCAGCCGCTGCACCACGGAGGGCATCACGTCGGGAAGCTATTTCAAAAAAATCAGCGCATCCCCAAAGGTCGCGCCGCCGATTGGCCGTTTCACGTCCTGTCCCCACGTGGACACGGCAGTCCGACAGAAAAAAGAAGGGGTCCAGGGGAATTCATTCCCCTGGCCTGCCAAAATCTTCCCTCAGTTCTTCTCGATATTCCAGAACACCATCACCGGCGCGTTCAGCACGCCGCTGATGTTGCTGCGCCGGGCATAGGGCTGGTCGAACTGCCCCAGCACGCGATAGGGCTGCGACGCCGCCAGCCTTGCGTGCAGCGCGTTCAGCGCCGCCTTGCGGCTGGCCTCATCCACCGCATCGACCACGGCGCCGCGCAGGCGTTCGGCCTCGGCGTCGCAGGGCCAGCCGGCCCAGGCGCGCTCGCAGGCGCTGTTGGTGCCGATATTGGTCACCGGCGACTGCATGGTGCCGCCCGAGGCCGTGGTGACGAACAGGTTCCAGCCGCCCTGGTCCGGCGGGTCGCGCCGCGGCTGCCGGCTGGTGACATTGCCCCAGTCGGCGAATTGCAGGTCGACGTTCAGGCCGATCTTCTGCAGCGAGGCGGCGGCGACCTCGGCCATGCGCCCGATCGCCGGGATGTCGTGCGAGGAGATCATCACCACCCGCTCGCCCTTGTAGCCGCTCTCGGCCAGCAGCTGGCGCGCGCGTTCCAGGTTCGGCGTGGCGTAGTCCGCCGTGCCCGCCTCGGTGCCGTTCGGGCCGCCGCAGATGAAGAAGCTGGCGCAGCGCTTCCACCATTGTTCGTCGCCATAGCCGGCGGCCATGAAGTCGCCCTGGTCGGTGGCATAGGCGAGCGCCAGGCGGGCGCGCGGGTCGTTGAAGGGCGGGTGCAGGTGGTTCGGCCGCAGCATCGCCTGGTTGGCCAGGCTGGCATAGCGCTCGACGGCGATGCCGCGGCTGCGGCTGATCACCGGGATCAGGTCCTGGCTGGGCTGTTCCCACAGGTCGATCTCGCCGGTCTGCAGGGCGGCGGCCGCCGTCGCCGGGTCGGGCATGATGTGCCACTCGACCCGGTCCAGCTTGACCACGCGGCCGCCGGCCAACCCGTTCGGCGGTTCGGCGCGGGGGACGTAATCCGGGTTGCGGTCGTAGACGATGCGGGCGCCGCTGCGCCATTCGGCGCGGTTGAAGCGGAAGGGGCCGCTGCCGATGGTCTCGGTCACCGGGCGGGTGGGGTCGGTGCTGGCGTCGCTCTCGCGCATGATCGCCGGGATCTGGCCGGTGGCCGAGCCCAGCGCGAAGGGCACCATGCCCATTGGCCGGTGCAGCCGCAGCGCGAAGCGGCGCTCGTCGATCACCTCCAGCGCCGCGGTGTATTCGGCCAGCTTCACGCCGACCGTGTCGCGCGCCATCCAGCGCTTCAGCGAGGCGACGACGTCGCGGCTGATGACCGGCTGGCCGTCATGGAACCGCAGCCCCTCGCGCAGGCGGAAGTTCCAGGTCAGGTTGTCGGCCGCGGTCTCCACCTGGTCGACCATCTGCGGCTGCGGGTTCAGCTGGCTGTCCCAGGCGAACAGCGTCTCGTAGAGCATCAGCCCGTGCATGCGGGTGATGGTGATCGAGGCGAAGACCGGATCGAGCGTGCGCAGATCGGCATGCGGCGCGACGCGCAGCACGCGGCTGGCCGGCGGCGGGGCGGTCTGCGCCGCGGCCGGGAGGCCCCAGGCCAGGGTTGCACCGGCCAGCAGCAGGCTTGCGAGGCGTGGGCTTTTCATCAGCGCGGATCCCGGACGTTCTGGGGCCGGAAGTGCAGCACCCGCGAGCGGTGGCTGGCAAGCCGCAGCGATCCGTCCGCCTGCAGCCACAGGCAGGGCCGGTGCCGCCAGGGCCCGTGCTTCAGGTCGGCCAGGGCGCGGCCGCCGGGCAGCGGCGTCAGCCGGCTTTCGGCGCCGAGCCCGCCCGGCCCGGGCATCCGCGCCGTGCCGTCCGCGCGGATCTCGATCCGGCTGCCGTAGTCAGGCTCTTCCCAGACTCCCACCAGCCGCGGGTCGAGCGGCGTGCCGGCCGGCATCTTCTCCAGCCGCCGCGCGACGCCGCCGATTCGCCCTTCCAGCCGCGTGTCGCCCTGCGCCTGGAGAGCGATGTCGAGATAGGCGGGGATGCTGCGCAGCATGCCGTCGCGGCCCTGCAGCAGCCGCTCGAAGCCGCCCATGACGCTGATCGAATCCGGCCCGAGCTCGGCCCAGAACGGGCCCTCCGCCTCGGCATAGAGGCCGGGTGTCAGCGCGGCCGGCACCGGCAGCGGCTCGCCCAGCAGCGCCGCCAGCACGGTCAGCGCCGGCCAGAGCGCATCCTCCTCGCGGTTGGTCAGCACCACCACGCCGACGCCCTGATCGGGCGCCATCAGGAGGTGGTTGCGATAGCCCGGCAGCGAGCCGCCATGCCCGATAATCCGCACCTGCCCCAGCCGCGTCTCCACCAGGCCGAGGCGATAGACGCTGTCGCTGCCATCGGCGAAAGGCCGCGGCGCGGTCAGCCGGTCGAGCATCCCGGCCAGCGGCCCGGCGCCCGACAGCAGCGCCGCGCCCCATTTCGCCAGGGTCGCGGCGCTGGCCACCAGCCCGCCCGATGGCGAGAAGTGCATGCCGTAGCGGCCGCGCCGCCAGGACAGACCGTCCCACCAGTAGCCGGTGGCCAGGTCGCGCAGCGGCTCGGTCTCGTCGGCCGGGAAGCCGATCCGCAGCCCCAGCGGCGCCAGCAGCCGCCGCTCCAGCGCCGCGCGATAGGGGGTGCCGCGCTGCGCCTCCAGCACCGCCTCGGCCAGCCGCCAGCCGGTGTTGGAATAGGCCATCTCCTGCCCCGGCGGCGCGCAGAGCCCGGGCAGGCGCTTCAGCAGCGCCATCACCTCCTCCCGCGCCAGGCTGGCGGTATAGGGAATGCCCTGTTGCCACAGCACCTCCATCATGTCCGGCAGCCCGCCGGTCATGTCGAGGGCCCGGCCCAGCGGCACCGTGCCCACCGCCTCCGGCAGGCCGTCGACCAGGCTGCCCAGCGGCGCCTGCATCGACAGGCCCTCCAGCAGCAGGGTCGCCGCCATGAAGTGCTTGCTGATCGAGGCCAGCCGGTTCTCGCTGTCCGGCGTGAAGGGCACCGACAGCTCGAGGCTGGCATAGCCGCCGGCGCTGGTGGCCTTGATGCCGGCGGCATCGAACAGGACGATGGCGCCGCCGGGGCCGCGCTCCTCCGACCATCGGCCGGCGATGGCGGCCGCTTCGGCGCTGGCACGGTTCCAGACCATGGACGTCCCTCCTGGCATTCCGCGAGGAGCGTCGCGCCGGGACGCGAGCAAGGCAAGGCTGGGGGCACCGCCCCCAGACCCCCGCCGGGGGGACCGTGTCCCCCCGGACCCCGCCATCAATCGGCAGGGGACAGGGCGCGCAGGCTCGTTAGGACCTCGCGGATCAAGGGCATGCCGACACGCTCCGGGTCGGTCATCAGCGATTCCGGGTGGAACTGCACGGCGGCCAGCGGCAGCGTGCGATGCTCGATCGCCATGATCACGCCATCCTCGGTCTCGGCGGTCGCCTCCAGCACGGCCGGCAGCGCCAGGCGCCGGGCCTGCAGCGAATGATAGCGACCGACGGTGAAGCGCGGCGGCAGGCCGGCCAGCAGCCGGCCGCCGGTGCGCCGCACCGGGGAAGGCTTGCCATGCATCGGCACCGCCAGCTGGTCCAGGCTGCCGCCGAAATACTCGACCATCCCCTGCAGGCCGAGGCAGACGCCGAAGCCCGGCAGCCCGCGTGCCAGCATCAGGTCGAGTGTCTCCGACATGGCGAAATCCGCCGGGCGCCCAGGCCCCGGGGAAAGCAGCACCAGGTCCGGCGCCGCCGCCTCGCGCAGCGCGGCGCGCGCCAGCTCCGGCCGCAGCGTGCGCAGTTCGGCCCCGGCCGCGCGGAAATAGCCGGCCAGGGTATGAACAAAACTGTCCTCGTGGTCGACCAGCAGCACGCGCGGGCCGGCGGCGCGCGGCGCGGCGGCGACGGCGGCCGTGGTGGCGGCCGGCGCGCCCTCGCCGCGGATGGCGGCGAACATGGCGCTGGCCTTCAGGCGGCATTCCGCCTCCTCCGAGGCCGGGTCGCTGTCATGCAGCAGCGTGGCCCCGGCGCGCACCTCGGCGATGCCGTCCTTCAGGCGGATGGTGCGCAGCGTCAGGCCGGTGTTCATCTGCCCGTCGAAGGTGAAGCGGCCGATGGCCCCGCCATACCAGCGGCGGGCCGAGCGTTCCTCCGCCTCGACATGGCGGATCGCCCAGGTCTTCGGCGCCCCGGTCACCGTCACCGCCCAGGCATGCGACAGGAAGCCGTCCAGCGCGTCGCGGCCGGGCAGCAGCCGGCCCTCCACATGGTCGACCGTGTGGATCAGCCGCGAATACATCTCGATCTGCCGGCGGCCGATGATGCGGACGCTGCCGGGGAGGCAGACGCGCGACTTGTCGTTGCGGTCGACGTCGGTGCACATGGTCAGCTCGCTCTCCTCCTTGCCAGAGTTGAGCAGGGTGCGGATGTTCTCGGCATCCTCCAGCGCGTCGCGACCGCGGCGGATGGTGCCGCTGATCGGGCAGGTCTCGATGCGGTCGCCCTCGACGCGCACGAACATCTCCGGCGAGGCCGCGACCAGGAACTCGCCCTCGCCCAGATTCATCAGCGCGCCATAGGGCGAGGGATTGACCCGCCGCAGCCGCTCGAAGACCGCGCTGGGCGCATCGGGGCAGGCGGCCGCGAAGGTCTGGCCGAGCACCACCTCGAACAGGTCGCCGCGCGCGAAGGCGGCCTGCGCGCGCTCGACCATGGCGGCGTATTCGCCGGGGCCATAGTCGCTCTCGGCCGGCGTGGCGTTGGACCCGGCGCGGAAGGGGTCGGCGGGCGTGGCGCGGGGCAGGGCGTCGGTCGCCGCGTCCCCCACGGAAAAATCGTAGCGGTGCAGCGTGGCGGCGCCGGCCAGGTGGTCCACCACCAGGATCTCGTCCGGCAGATAGAGGACGAGGTCGCGCTGGTCCCCGGCGCGCGGCAGGCGCAACTGCATTGGTTCGAACTGGAAGACCAGGTCATAGCCGAAGGCGCCATAGAGCCCGAGATGCGGGTCGGCCGCGCTGGCGAAGAGGTCGCGGATCGCCCGCAGCGCCGAGAAGACCGAGGGCAGGCGGGAGCGTTCTTCCTCCGGCAGCCGCTCGCTGGGGGTGCGGATGGTGAGCGTCACCGCCTCGGCGTCGGCAGCGAGGCTCTCCGTCTCCGGCAGGGCGCGCAGCGCGGCGGCGAGCGGGGGCAGCAGCAGCGCACCACGGGCGTTCAGCGCGGCGATCCGCATCGAGCGGCCGCGCGCGGTGACCATCAGCGGCGGGTCGCAGAAACCCAGGTCCCAGCGGGTGTAGCGCCCGGGAAATTCGAAGGAGGAGGACAGCAGCACGCCGCGCTGCCGGTCCAGCCGTTCGGCCAGGGCCTGGCGGCTGCCGGCATAATCGGCGGCGGTAGCGCTGTGCCGGACGGTGATGCCGCCGGCGGTGGTGAATTCGCGGGGGAAGGGGGCTTGAGGCACGGGGGGATCTCTCCGGAGGGGGCGCCTCGCGGGATCCAGGGGGGGCTTCGTGTCGTCAGTTCAGTCGCAAAAAAAGCCGCCCGGGGATCTCCGAGGCGGCTTGGAAACAGGAAAACGCGGCCGCCTTATGAGAGGGGCCACCACCAACGCTGCGCGGGGTTTCGCGTGTTCATGGGGCAAGCCTAGGCCCGGCGCGCGGCCGCCGGCAAGGGGACTCGTGCAGGGTCCCGGTGATTGCCAGGAAAACAATGGCTTGGAGGCAGGCTCCGAAAGGAGATTGATTCCCCCACCCCCAGCCGCTAGAACCCGCCGACCCAGGCCCTGCCTGGAGTCTCTCTGTCGGCACCTCCCGGTGAGGTCCGGCTCCGTCGCTCCCCGAAGGCTCGGGCAGCGGCGCATTTTGTTATGGGCGGGCGCCAGCCCGCAGGAAAGGAACACGACCGCCGATGTTCGAGGCGCTGTCGGGCAAGTTGAACGGGGTTTTCGACCGGCTGCGCCGCCGTGGCGCGCTGACCGAGGACAACGTGAACGAGGCGCTGCGGGAGGTCCGCATCGCGCTGCTCGAGGCCGACGTCGCCCTCCCGGTGGTCAAGGACCTGGTCAACAAGGTGCGCGAGCGCGCCGTCGGCCAGGAGGTCATCCGCTCGGTCTCGCCGGCCCAGCAGGTCATCAAGATCGTCAATGACTGCCTGGTCGAGGCGCTGGGCGGTGGCGAGGGCGTCGAGCACGTCCCCGGGCTGAACCTGAACGCCGCGGCGCCGGTCGCCATCCTGATGATCGGCCTGCAGGGCTCGGGCAAGACCACGACCTCGGGCAAGATCGCGCTGCGGCTGCGCGGGCGGGACAAGAAGAAGGTCCTGCTGGCCAGCCTGGACGTGCACCGCCCGGCCGCCCAGCTGCAGCTGGAGACGCTGGCGAAGCAGGCCGGCGTGACCTCGCTGCCGATCATCGCCGGCCAGACCCCGCTGCAGATCGCGGCCCGCGCCATGCAGGTCGCCCGCGGCGAGCTCTACGACGTCGTCATCCTCGACACCGCCGGCCGCCTGTCGATCGACGAGGCGCTGATGGCCGAGGTGGCCGAGGTCAAGGCCGCCACCAAGCCCCACGAGAGCCTGCTGGTCGTCGACGCGATGACCGGCCAGGACGCCGTCAACACCGCGCGCATCTTCAACGAGCGCGTGGGCCTGACCGGCATCGTCATGACCCGCGTCGACGGCGATGCCCGTGGCGGCGCGGCGCTGTCGATGCGTGCCGTCACCGGCGCGCCGATCAAGCTGCTGGGCGCCGGCGAGAAGCTGGACGCGCTCGAGGATTTCCATCCCGACCGCATCGCCGGCCGCATCCTCGGCATGGGCGACATCGTCTCCCTCGTCGAGCGCGCGGCGGAGACCATCGACAAGGCCGAAGCCGAGAAGCTGGCCGCGAAGATGCAGAAGGGTCAGTTCGACCTGGAAGACTATGCATCCCAGCTGAAGCAGATCGGCAAGATGGGCTCGCTGTCGGGCATCCTCGGCATGCTGCCCGGCATCGGCAAGATCAAGTCGCAGATCGAGGATGCCAACCTCGACAACACGGTGCTGAAGCGTCAGGCCGCCATCATCGGCAGCATGACGCCCAAGGAACGCCGCAACCCCGACCTGTTGAAGGCGAGCCGCAAGCGGCGCATCGCCGCCGGTTCGGGGACCACGGTGCAGGATGTCAACCGGCTGCTGAAGCAGTTCGAGGACATGTCCGCGATGATGAAGCGGATGAACAAGCTCGGCCAGAAGGGGCTGATGCGCGGCGGTTTGGGCGCGCTTCTCCCCGGTGCCGGGGGCAAACGCCCCTTCTGATCCACGCTCAAGACAAATAGGACTGACGACTTATGGGCCTGAAGATCCGTCTCGCTCGCGCCGGCGCCAAGAAGCGCCCCTACTACCACATCGTGGTCGCCGACAGCCGCTCGCCGCGCGACGGCCGCTTCATCGAGAAGGTCGGCAGCTACAACCCGATGCTGCCGGCCGACCATGCCGAGCGCGTCCGCCTGTTCGGCGAGCGCATCACGCATTGGCTGCAGCATGGCGCCGTCGCCACCGACCGCGTCGCCAAGTTCCTCGGCAAGGCCGAGCTGGCGCCGATGCCGGTGTTCCGCGAGCAGCCGAAGCAGTCCGCGCCGAAGAAGAAGGCGCAGGAGCGCGCCGCCGCCGCCGCGGCGGCCGGCTGAGCCGCACCGGGCAGGGGCCTGACGCGCCATGGCGGACAAGCGCATTCTGGTGGGGGAGATCGGCCGGCCGCACGGGGTCCGTGGGCTGGTCCGCGTCCAGTCCTTCACCGCCCAGGCGGCGGATATCGCCACCTATGGCCCGCTCTCGGACGAGAGCGGGGAGAAGCGCTATGCCCTGCAATGGCTGCCGGGGGGCCTCGCCCGGATCGAGGGCGTCAGCGACCGCGACGCCGCCGCGCGCCTGACCGGCACCCGCCTCTACGTGCCGCGTGACCGCCTGCCGGCGCCGGAGGAGGAGGAGTTCTACCTCGCCGACCTGGTCGGGCTGGCGGTGCGCGACCGCGAGGGCCGGGCGCTGGGCGCCGTGCGCAGCGTCGAGGATTTCGGCGCCGGCAGCTTCCTGACCATCGTCGACGAGCAGGGTCGCGAGACCCTGCTGCCCTTCACCCGCGCCGTGGTGCCGGTGATCGCCGTCGCCGAGGGTTATCTGCTGGTCGAGCCGCCGGCCGAGGGCCAGCTGCCGCCGGAGGTCATCGCCGCCGCGGAAGCCCGGCCCGCCGCCGATGGCGACGAGGCTGCCGTCCCCGTGGCCGGGGCCTCGGCGCCGCTGCACGCCCTGCCGCGCCGGCAGGACGCGCCGAAGCGCAGCGGCCCGCGCGGCCCGCGCGGCGGTGCCGCATGAGCTGGCACGCCACCGCCCTGACGCTGTTCCCGGAGATGTTCCCGGGCTCGCTCGGCCAGTCCCTGGCCGGCCGGGCGCTGCGCGAGGGGTTGTGGCGGCTGGACGCGCGGCAGATCCGCGACTTCGCCCTCGATAAGCACCGCACGGTGGACGACACCCCCTGCGGCGGCGGCGCCGGCATGGTGCTGCGGCCGGATGTGGTGGATGCCGCCTGCTTGGCGGCGCTGGCCGAGGGGGCGGATCGCCCCCTGGTCTACCTGACGCCGCGCGGAAAACTGCTCGACCAGGCGCTGGTGCGGGATCTGGTGGCGGGACCGGGGGTGATCCTGGTCTGCGGCCGCTACGAAGGTCTCGACCAGCGGGTGATCGAGGCGCGCGGCATGCGCGAGGTCTCGATCGGCGACTATGTGCTGTCCGGCGGCGAGCCGGCGGCGCTGGTGCTGCTCGATGCCTGCGTCCGGCTGCTGCCCGGGGTGATGGGGGGCGCGGAAAGCGCCGCCGAGGAAAGCTTCTCGGCCGGCGCCCCGCTGCTGGAATACCCGCAATACACGCGGCCGGTGGAGTGGCAGGGGCGGGCAGTGCCCGAGGTGCTGCTCTCCGGCCATCACGCGGCGGTGGCGCGGTGGCGCCGGGAGATGGCGGAGCGGGCGACGCGCGAGCGGCGCCCCGACCTCTGGGCCCGGCAGGGTGAGGGCGTGGCGGCCAAGGCTTCGGCCGGCTGAGGCTCTAGGGGCCCGGGCCGGTCTCGGATTTTCAGGATTGAACGGGTGGCCAGGCGCCGCCCACCAGGATTGTCGAGAGGACCATAACTATGAACCTGCTGCAGCAGTTCGATGCGGAACAGCGCACCCGCCTGCTCGAGGCCCGTGCCGTGCCGGAATTCGCCGCCGGCGACACCGTGCGCGTGATGGTCAAGGTCGTCGAGGGCGAGCGGACCCGCACCCAGGCCTATGAGGGCGTGGTGATCGCCCGCTCCAACAAGGGCCTGCACAGCAACTTCACGGTGCGCAAGCTGTCCTACGGCGAGGGCGTCGAGCGCGTCTTCCCGCTGTACAGCCCGAACGTCGCCGAGATCGCCGTGCTCCGCCGCGGCAAGGTGCGTCGCGCCAAGCTGTATTACCTGCGTGGCCGCACCGGCAAGTCGGCGCGCATCGCCGAGAAGGCCGCCCCGCGCGCCAAGGCTTAACTTCTACTGGGTTCCGGCGCCTCGATGGGGCGCCGGGGCCGGTCGAGGGTTGAGCCTTGCTCCGGTCGCAGGCCGGGACGGCCTGCGGCGAATGGCTCGCGCAGTTTCCTTGCGCGAGAAGCGCGCTATATATGGTTTTGTTGTGCGGTGACCCCTTGCAGGGGAAGCCGATGCGACGGAAAAGACAGGGGTCCGGAGCGCGCCGAGCGCCTCCCGGCCCTGTTTTTTCCAGGCTTACCGGCCGCGCCAGGGGATGCCTCCCCCTTCGCAGCGGGCTGCCCGGATAGAGATATCAGGGTTCCGGGGGATGCCTCCCCTCTGGACCATCGCGACCTCCGGGTGGCGCTGGGCCCCCAGCCCCACGGCCACGCGGATGAGTGAACCATCTGCCAAGAGGAATGCCGCCGATGTCGGCCACGAAGCCGCGCACGCTCTACGACAAGATCTTCGACGCCCATCTGGTCGAGACGCTTCCGGACGGCACCGCGCTTCTCTACATCGACCGGCACCTCGTGCATGAGGTGACCAGCCCGCAGGCCTTCGAGGGGCTGCGCCTGGCGAAGCGCCCGGTGCGCCGCCTGGACGGCACCATGGCCGTGGTCGACCACAACATCGCCACCGATGCCTCGCGCTATACCGGCATCGAGGATCCCGAGAGCCGCACCCAGGTCGAGACGCTCGAGAAGAACGTCGCCGAATTCAACGTCCCCTATATCCCGCTGACCGACGCCCGCCAGGGCATCGTCCATGTCATCGGGCCGGAGCAGGGGCTCTCCCTGCCGGGGATGACCATCGTCTGCGGCGACAGCCACACCTCGACGCATGGCGCGCTCGGCGCGCTGGCCTTCGGCATCGGCACCTCCGAGGTCGAGCACGTGCTGGCGACCCAGACCCTGCTGCAGAAGCGCGCCAAGAACATGCGCGTGACGGTGGAAGGCACCCTGCCGGTCGGCTGCACCGCCAAGGACATCGTGCTGGCGATCATCGGCAAGATCGGCACCGCCGGCGGCAATGGCCATGTCATCGAATTCGCGGGCTCGGCGATCCGCTCGCTCGACATGGCCGGCCGCTTCTCGGTCTGCAACATGTCGATCGAGGCCGGTGCCCGGGCCGGCATGATCGCCCCCGATCAGACCACCTTCGACTATGTGCGGGGTAGGCCCTTCGCGCCGAAGGAAGAAAGCTTCGACCGCGCGGTCGAATGGTGGAAGACCCTGCCCTCCGACGAGGGCGCGGTCTTCGACAAGGAGGTCTTTCTCGACGCCGCCGAGATCGTGCCGATGGTCTCCTGGGGCACCAGCCCCGAGGACGTGCTGCCGATCACCGCCGCCGTGCCCGACCCCGAGAGCGGCGCCGACGAGGCCCGCCGCGCCCAGCTGCGCCGCATGGTCGAGTATATGGGCCTGACCCCGGGCCAGAAGCTGACCGACCTCAAGGTCGACGTGGTCTTCATCGGCAGCTGCACCAACAGCCGCATCGAGGACATGCGCGCCGCCGCGCAGATCGCCCGCGGCCGCCGCGTGGCCGAGGGCGTGCGCGCCATGGTGGTGCCCGGCTCCGGCCTGGTGAAGCAGCAGGCCGAGCGCGAGGGGCTGGATGCCATCTTCCGCGAGGCCGGCTTCGAATGGCGCGAGGCGGGCTGCTCGATGTGCCTCGGCATGAACCCGGACAAGCTGACCCCGGGCCAGCGCTGCGCCTCGACCAGCAACCGCAATTTCGAGGGCCGCCAGGGTCCGGGCGGGCGCACCCATCTCTGCTCGCCGGCCATGGCCGCCGCCGCCGCGGTGACCGGCTTCCTGACCGACGTGCGGGAGATCGTGTGACATGGACGCCTTCACCACGCTGACCGGCATCGCCGCCCCGTTGCCGATGGCCAATGTCGACACCGACAAGATCATCCCGGCGCGCTTCCTGAAGACCATCGCCCGCACCGGGCTGGGCAAGTCGCTCTTCGCCAATCTCCGCTACAACGAGGATGGCAGCGAGAACCCGGATTTCGTGCTGAACCAGCCGCCCTACCGCCAGGCGGAGGTGCTGATCGCGCACGAGAATTTCGGCTGCGGCTCGTCGCGCGAGCACGCCCCCTGGGCGCTGCTCGACTTCGGCATCCGCTGCGTCATCGCCCCCGACTTCGCCGACATTTTTCATAATAACAGCTTCAAGAACGGCATTCTGCCGGTGAAGCTGCCGCGGGACGTCTGCGACCAGCTGATGGAAGATGCCAAGCTGGGCGCCAATGCGCGGATCACCATCGACCTGGAGCGGCAGGTTGTCGTCCGGCCCAATGGGGAAGAAATCCCCTTCGAGATCGATCCGCTGCGCCGTCACCTGCTGCTGAACGGCCTCGACGATATCGGCCAGACCATGCAGCAGGCCCCGGCGATCGACAGTTTCGAGGCGCGGCAGCGCGCGGCGCAGCCCTGGCTGTACCGCTGAGCCGACGGCGCAGGTCCCGGCGAGTTCCACGGAAGGAAGCGACTGACAGATGACGGCGAACAAGAGGCTGCTGGTTCTCCCCGGCGACGGCATCGGGCCGGAGGTGATGCGCGAGGTGCGCCGCGTCATCGAATGGATGGACCGCCGCCGCCATGTCAGCTTCTCGCTCGAGGAAGGCCTGGTCGGCGGTGCCGCCCTCGAGGCCGAGGGCTCGCCCTGCCCGGACAGCACGGTCGAGCGCGCCCTCTCGGCCGACGCCGTGCTGTTCGGCTCGGTCGGCGGCCCGAAGTGGGACACCCTGCCGTTCGACAAGCGCCCCGAGCTCGGCATCCTGCGGCTGCGCAAGGAGCTGGGGCTGTTTGCCAATCTGCGCCCGGCGCTGGTGCTGGAGCCGCTGGTCGATGCCTCCAGCCTGAAGCCCGAGATCGTCCGCGGCCTCGACCTGATGATCGTCCGCGAGAGCACCGGCGGCATCTATTTCGGTGAGCCGCGCGGCGTCGAGGTGATGCCCAACGGCAAGCGCCGCGGCATCGACACCGAGGTCTATACCGAGGACGAGATTGCCCGCGTCGCCCGCGTCGCCTTCGACCTGGCGAAGAAGCGCACCGGCAAGATGACCAGCGTCGAGAAGGCGAATGTCATGCAGTCCGGCCGCCTCTGGCGCGCCGTGGTCTCCGAGATCGGCCGCGCCGAATACCCGGAGGTCGAGCTGAGCCACATGTACGCCGACAACTGCGCCATGCAGCTCTGCGCCCGGCCGAAGCAGTTCGACGTCATCCTCGCCAGCAACATTTTTGGCGACCTGCTTTCCGACCTCGCGGCGGCTGCCACGGGATCGCTGGGCATGCTGCCCTCGGCCACGCTGGGCGCGGTGGATTCCTCGGGCCGCCGCCACGCGCTCTACGAGCCGATCCATGGCTCGGCGCCGGACATCGCCGGCAAGGGCATCGCCAATCCCTGCGCCCAGATGCTGTCCTTCGCCATGCTGCTGCGCTGGTCCTTCGGCATGGAGGAGGATGCGAAGATGGTGGAGACGGCGGTGGAGAAGGTGCTGGCCGGCGGGTTGCGTACCGCCGACATCATGGGCCCCGGCACCGCGCGGGTCGGTACCAGCGTGATGGGCGACGCCATCCTGCGCGAGCTGGACAAGATCGCCGCCTGATCCGCGGCCGGCCTGTCCGGATCCGCTGCCACGCTGAAGGGGCGGGAAGGGGGAAACCCCTTTCCGCCCTTTCTGCATTCCGCCGCAGGCCCGATCGTTGCGCGGGCGGCGGGCCCTGAAAAAAATGACAAAAAATCGCGGCGGGCCTGTTGCGTCCGCGCCGGCCGGCGGCTATTTCCCCGCCACTGGCCGGCGCCCGTAGCTCAGCTGGATAGAGCACCAGACTACGAATCTGGGGGTCAGGAGTTCGAATCTCTTCGGGCGCGCCAGTCACTCTTCGATGCGACAGCATCCGGAAAGGAGCTGAGGGATCAAACCCTCGGCTCCTTTTTTTTTATGGCTCGGCCGGCACGGGCCGCCGCTCAGCCATGCTTTGCATCGCGCCGCCGGACATGGTCGAGTGTGAAGCCATGTCTGTCTTCCTCAGCCTGATCAGCCTGGGTGGCGCCGTCGCGCTGCTGCTCTGGGGCACGCGCATGGTGCAGACCGGCGTGCAGCGCGCCTTCGGCGCCCGGCTGCGCGGCCTGCTGGCGCGCGCGCTGGGCACCCGCTTCCAGGCCTTCCTGGCCGGCATCGGCGTCACCGCCCTGCTGCAGAGCAGCACCGCCACCGGGCTGATGGTCACCGCCTTCGCCGCCGAGGGGCTGGTCGGGCTGATGCCGGCGCTCTCCGTCATGCTGGGCGCCAATCTCGGCACCACGCTGATCGTCCAGCTGCTCAGCTTCGACGTCACCGCGCTGTCGCCGGCGCTGATCCTGGCCGGCTTCCTGCTGTTCCGCCGCAATGCCGCCAGCCTGCTGCACGATCTGGGCCGCGCCATCATCGGCCTCGGCCTGATGCTGCTGGCGCTGCACCAGCTGCTGCTGCTCTTCGCGCCGGTCGAATCCGCCCCCGCCCTGCGGCTGCTGTTCCGCATGGTCGGCGAGGCGCCGGGCGTGGCGCTGCTGCTGGCCGCGGTGCTGGCCTGGGCGCTGCATTCCTCGGTCGCCGCCGTGCTGCTGGTGATGTCGCTGGCCGGCCATGGCGTGCTGCCGCTGCCGGCGGCGCTGGCCATGGTGGTCGGCGCCAATCTCGGCAGCGCGCTGAACCCGCTGCTGGAGGGGCTGGGCCGCGCCGACCCGGCCGGGCGCCGGCTGCCGCTGGGCAATCTGCTGAACCGGCTGCTCGGCCTGGCCCTGGCCATGCCGCTGCTCGGGCCGCTGGCGGCGCTGGTCGCCTGCGCCTCGCCCGATCCGGGGCGCGGCGTGGCGCTGTTCCACACCGGCTTCAACCTGGCGCTCGCCCTGCTCTTCCTGCCGCTGCTCGGCCCCTATGCGCGGCTGCTGCAGCGGCTGCTGCCGCCGCGCCAGGACCCGGACGATCCCTCCCGCCCGCGCTACCTGGACGGCGCGGCGCATGAGCTGCCGGCGGTGGCGCTGGCCGCCGCCGGGCGCGAGGCGCTGCGCCTGGCCGATCTGCTGGAGGAGATGCTGCGCAGCGCGCGCGCCGTGCTGGACCGGCCGGAGGCGCGCATCCCGCCCGGCCTGGCCGCGACGGAAGCCGCCATCGACCGGCTGAACGGCGCCATCAAGGCCTATCTGGCGCAGCTCGACGCCGAGGCGATGGATGCCGAGGACCATCGCCGGCTGCAGGCCGTGCTGCTCTTCGCGACGCATCTGGAGCAGGCGGCCGACATGGTGCAGCGCGGGCTGCTGCCGCATGCGGCGCGCCCGCGCAAGCGCGGCCTGCCGCTGCCCGCGCCGGCCCGGGCCGAGGTGTTGGGCTGGCTCGACCGGGTGCTGGGCAATCTGCGCATCGCCGGCGCCCTGCTGATCACCGAGGATGCCCGCGCCGCCCGCCAGCTGGCCGAGGAGAAGGCGGTGTTCCGCGACATGGAGGCCGCCGCCACCGGCGCGCATTTCGCCCGGCTGCGCGACGCCAGCCGGGTCGAGGCGGAGGCCAGCGCCCTGCAGCTCGACCTGCTGCGCGACCTGAAGCTGGTGAACAGCCACGTCGTCGCCGCCGCCGCCTATCCGCTGCTGGAACGCGACGGGACGTTGCTGTCCAGCCGGGTCGCCCTGGCCGCCGCGGACGAGTCCTGACCGGCCGGCCTCCGGCGCAGGTCAGGCCCGCGAAAATATCTCACGGCCATGCTCCGGCTCGACCAGGGCCGTGGATAACCGCGCCCAGGCCCGGAATCCCTGGGATTCGCCGGCAGCCCGGCCTGTGAATGAATCGGGCGTCAAAGAAAATCTGGGGGGAGGGGAGACAACCGACCCACCAGATATGGGTTGATGCCAGCGGCGGCCCGGTGCAAATCTGCCCCCCGCGCCCCCCGGCTGCTGTGCCCCTGCTTCCGCCTGTGCCTGCCCGATGCGCCCCCCTTACCGCCCACTGCCAGGGAATTTTCCGCCGTGCTCGATGCCGTTCAGCTTGCCGATGACATCCAGCTTGCCGGCCATGGCCAGGTGCGTGTCGACCGCTCGCGCGACGCGCTGCTGACCGATTTCGGCAAGGCGACGCTGGATGACCGCTATCTGCTGCCGGGCGAGTCCTACCAGGACCTCTTCGCCCGCGTGGCCAGCGCCTATTCGGACGACAGCGCGCATGCCCAGCGCATCTACGACTATATCTCCCGCCTCTGGTTCATGCCGGCGACGCCGGTGCTGTCCAATGGCGGCACGACGCGCGGCCTGCCGATCTCCTGCTTCCTGAACGAGGCGAATGACAGCCTGAACGGCATCGTCGACCTCTGGAACGAGAATGTCTGGCTGGCCTCCAAGGGCGGCGGCATCGGCTCCTACTGGGGCAACCTGCGCTCGATCGGCGAGAAGGTCGGCCAGAACGGCAAGACCAGCGGCATCATTCCCTTCATTCGCGTGATGGACAGCCTGACGCTGGCCATTTCCCAGGGTTCTCTCCGCCGTGGCTCGGCGGCGGTCTACCTGCCGGTCTCGCATCCCGAGATCGAGGAATTCATCGACCTGCGCCGGCCGACCGGCGGCGACCCGAACCGCAAGGCGCTGAACCTGCACCATGGCGTGCTGGTGCCCGATGCCTTCATGCGCGCGGTCGAGGCGGACGAGGAATGGGCGCTGACCTCGCCCAAGGATGGCGCGGTGGTGCGCAAGATCTCGGCGCGCTCCCTGTGGATCCGCATCCTGATGGCGCGCATCGAGCAGGGCGAGCCGTACATCATCTATTCGGACGCGGTGAACAACGCGCGGCCGGAGCACCACAAGCTGTCGGGCCTGGAGGTGAAGACCTCCAACCTCTGCTCCGAGATCACCCTGCCGACCGGGCGCGACCAGCATGGCAAGGAGCGGACCGCGGTCTGCTGCCTGTCCTCGCTGAACCTCGAGACCTGGTTCGCCTGGAAGGATGAGAAGCACTTCATCCCCGACGTGATGCGCTTCCTCGACAACGTGCTGCAGAGCTTCATCGACCTGGCTCCCGACAGCATGGCGCGCGCCAAGTACAGCGCGATGCGCGAGCGCTCGGTCGGCCTCGGCGTGATGGGCTTTCATTCCTTCCTGCAGGCGCAGAACGTGCCGTTCGAGAGCGTCATCGCCAAGGTCTGGAACAAGCGGATGTTCAAGCACATCCGCGAGCAGGCCGATGTCGCCAGCCGCCAGCTGGCCGAGGAGCGCGGGCCCTGCCCGGATGCCGCCGAATACGGCTTCATGGAGCGCTTCTCGAACAAGATGGCGATCGCGCCGACCGCGTCGATCAGCGTCATCTGCGGCGGCGCCTCGCCGGGCATCGAGCCGATCGCGGCCAATGTCTACAACCACAAGACGCTGTCGGGCAGCTTCATCGTCCGCAACCCGTATCTGAAGGCGCTGCTGCAGAAGCACGGCCGCGACGACGACGAGACCTGGACCAACATCACCGTCACCAAGGGCAGCGTGCAGCACCTGGACTTCCTGGACGAGCAGGAGAAGGCCGTCTTCAAGACCGCCTTCGAGCTCGACCAGCGCTGGGTGGTCGAGCATGCCGCCGACCGCACGCCCTTCATCTGCCAGAGCCAGTCGGTGAACCTGTTCCTGCCGGCCGACGTGCACAAGCGCGACCTGCACCAGATCCATTTCCAGGCCTGGAAGAAGGGCGTGAAGTCGCTCTACTACTGCCGCAGCCTCTCCATCCAGCGCGCCGACACGGTCAGCGAGAAGGTCTCGGTGCAGCCCGCCCTGGGCTTCGCCGCCGCCAACAGCGTCGAGGCGGTGCTGCCGATCCCGGTGGCCCGCACCCGCGCGGTGGCCGGCCAGGCCAGCTCGACCGATTACGAGGAATGCCTGGCCTGCCAGTAGCCTAAAGCCGGTCGCCTGAGGCGCGGCGGAACCGGCCAGCGGCCGGCGCCGCCACGGCTTTTTCTGCCGATCCGGGCGGGGCCGCTGCCGCGGGGATGAGCACTTCTTGCCGGGGGCCAGGCCCCGCGACCGAAGGGTGCGGCCTGCGCGTCCATGGCAGCGCCGGGCTTATCCGGCGCTCAGGCCGGGTGCGTCATCCGGCGCGGAGCGCAGCAGTGCCGGATAGCGCATCTCCAGCTCCGCCACCGCCGCCCGCTCACCCAGCTTCTGCCGCCCGGCCGCCAGGGCGAGATCGGCGTGGCGTTGCAGCCCCGCGCGGCGCGCCGGCGCCCGCTCCACCGTGGCCACGGTGCCGAGGATCTCCATCAGCCGCAGCAGCACGGCCGGCGAGCCCGCGCCATTCTGCCGGATCATGTGGAACATGGCGTCCAGCAGGCCATCATAATCCACCGCATGGCGGAACAGGACGACGCGCCCGTCGCGGAGCACGGCGCTGCCCGGCAGGTGGCGCTCCGTCATGCCGCAGAGCGCATCGCCGAAGCGGTCGAGCACCGCGATGGCCGTGAACGGGTCGTTGATGCCGGGTGACAGGGCCCGGACCGCGACCTCGGCCAGCTGCCGCACGGCGAATTCCAGGTCCTGCGCGGCGGCCCGCCGGTCGCCCAGGCTCATGGCGTCCTGCACCCGCTGCACCGCCCCTGCGGCCAGCGCCGGCGGCGACACCCGGGCCACGGTGGTGCCGGCGAAGACATAGTCGCCGGGGCGCACCAGCAGGGTCAGGGTGGCGCCCTGTTCCGCCGCCCAGTCCGCGAGGCCGTCCTCGCCCAGCGCCCGCAGATAGCCGCCAGCCCCGGCGGTGACCGCCTGTCCCTCCGGGCCGGGACCGACCGGCCCGGGATCCGGCTTGTCGAGGGTCAGCCGGGCGAGCGCCTCGCGCAGCTCCGCATGGACCGTGCCGATCACGGTCTCGACGTTGATGCCGGAGGCGATGTGGTGGACGAACCAGGTCAGCGTCCCGACGCAGAGCAGGGCGAGGAGAAGGGCGCCGGTGACCCCGAGATGCGGCACGAAGGTGCCTTCCTCGACGGCGCGCACCGTCCGCAGCACGACCAGGGCATAGACGAAGGTGCCCAGGAAGACGCCGAGCGCGACCTGGTTGCCGGCGTCGCGCACGAAGTTCCGCAGCAGCCGCGGCCCCATCTGGCCGGAAGCGAGGGAGAGCGCGGCCACCGTGATGGAGAAGGTGGTGCCGGCGACGCCGATCACCGAGGTGGCGATGGCGCCCAGCAGCGCCCGGGCGCCCGCTTCGCCGCCGGCATAGAGCCAGCTCTCGGGCAGCAGGGAGCGCGCCGCGTCCCACTGCTCGATCCAGACCGCCGTCTCGCCGAGCAGCAGGCCGAGGAGGGTGAGGAGCGCCGGCCGCAGCCAGAAGGCATCGCCCAGGGCTTCCAGCCGCTCGCGCAGGCTGGTGCTCATGGCACATGGCCTGGCGCCGGCCGCGGCTGCCGCGAGCCGGCGCCCTGCCGCGCCCCGGCGGATGCGAGAGCCGCCATGGCGATGTCGATCATCCTGTCGTCCTTCCCTGGCTGGCGGCGCCCGAGGCACCCTGGTCCCGCCCGCGTGCCGCGCCGTCGACGGGGCCGCCGCCGGCCGGCTGCACGCGCGCCATGCTCCCCGCCGGCCTGCCGCCCTGCAGGTCGCAACGGCGGGCCGCCACGAAAGTTGAAGGTTCGCCTGCCCGAAGGCGCCGGCCGCCCGGTCAGGCCGCGTCCGGCAGCGGCAGCCCGGCGAGGAAGGCCTGCAGCGCGCTGCGGCCGGCTTCGCTTTCCTCGAAGGCGAAGTGCAGGCCGGCGGCATCCTGGCGCAGCGCCCGGGCCGCCAGGTCGCAGGCCAGGCCGGGCACCCGCAGTCGCAGCACCTGGCCCGGGTGGACCCAGGGGGGCACCTCCAGGCAGCAGCCGCCGCCCAGCGAGAGGTTGGTCAGCCGCGCCGGGCCGCGCTGGCCCTCGGCCGTCAGCTCGACCGGCAGGGCCAGCGTGTGGCGCTGGTCGAGGCGCCGGTCGGCGTCCGGCGTGGCGGTGCGGACGATGCGCACCAGCACGCCCAGCATCTCGTCGATGGCGCCGCGCGCCCCGGCGGCCTCGTGGCGCATCGAATCGGCCTGCGCGCCGGCGCCGTCCATCGAGGCCGCCACGGCGCCGACCTCCCCGGCGACGCGGCGGGCGGCGCCGGCCGCGCGCTCCACGGTGGCGGCGATCTCCTGGGTGGCGGCGGATTGCTGCTCCACCGCGGCGGCGATGGCGGCGGAGGTGCCGCCGATCTCCGCCACCGCGCGGCACATGTCGCGCATGGTGGCCACGGCGACGCCGGTCGCCTGGCCGATCTCGCCGACCTGGCGGCTGATCTCCTCGGTCGCCCTGGCGGTCTGGCTGGCCAGGTTCTTCACCTCCGAGGCGACCACGGCGAAGCCCTTGCCGGCCTCGCCCGCCCGCGCCGCCTCGATCGTCGCGTTCAGCGCCAGCAGGTTGGTGCGGCTGGCGATGTCGGCGATCAGCCGCACCACCTCGTCGACCCGGCCGGCGGCATGGCTCAGCCCGTCCATCACCGCGCCGCTGGCCTGGCCGCGCTCGGCGGCGGTGCGGGCGATCGCCGAGGCGGCGGCGACCTGGCCGGAGATCTCGCGGATGGCGGCGGAGAGCTGCGCCGTCGCCTCGGCCACCGCATCGGTGCCGTGCAGCGCCTCGGCCGCCAGCCGGCTGACCGAGGCGCTGCGCCCGGCCACCTCGGCGGTGGTGGCGGCGACCGCCTCGGCCGCCTGCGACATGGCGCCGGCGCGGGCGCCGATCTGCCGCACGGTCTGCCCGGCCTCGGCCTCCACCCGCTCGGCCATGGCGCGCACCGCCTGGCGCTTGGCCTCCTCGGCGGCGCGGCGCTCCTGCTCCTGGGCCAGGCGCAGCTGCTCGGCCTCCCGCATGTGCTGGCGAAGGATGCCGACGGCCCGGGCCATGGCGCCGATCTCGTCGCGCCGGCCGCTTCCCTCGATCGCCGCGTCGGTGGCGCCGCGCGCCAGCTGGTGCATGGCCTCGCCCAGCCGCAGGATCGGCCGCGCCAGGCTGCCGCCGACCAGCAGGCTGAGCGGCAGCACCGCCAGCAGGGTGCCGCCCAGCACCAGCAGGCTCTTGCGCTCCAGCCGCAGGCTGGTGGCGAAGGCCTCCTCAGCCGGCACCCGCACCAGGCTGGACCAGCCGAGCCCGGGATAGCCCAGCGCGCCCTCGCCGCGGGCATAGCCGGTGACGCTGTCCTGCCGCAGGGTCCGGTCCTCGCCGACCAGGGCGCCGCGGCGGCCGGCCACCGCCTCGCGCGCCGCCGGCTCGCCCGCCTGCGCCAGGTCGCGCTGGCCGATCACGCTGAAATCCCGCTGGTAGGGGCCGGGCCGCCGCCGCGGGGCGAGGTCGACCAGCACGCGGCCCTGCGCGTCCAGCACGGTCAGCTCGGCGCGCGGCATGCCCTGGCCGGCGAGCCGCTGGTAGAAATCCTCGACGATGGTCTCCACCAGGTCGAAGCCGGCGAAATTGACCCAGACGCCCAGCAGCTCCCCGGCCAGGTTGCGCACCGGCGCGGCGAAGCGGAGGCTGTAGCCGTCCTCGCCCGGATAGGCCTGCTGCACCGGCGGGGCGCGGTCCGGCGCCTCCACCACCGTCCCGGTCAGGCCCTGCGGCCCCTCCAGGAAGCGCCCGGCCAGCGCGTCGCGCAGCCAGGCGGCGCCGGCGAAGGACTGGCGGTACAGCGCCTCGCTGGCGATCGGCTTGCCCTGCGCGTCATGCGCATTGACCGCGAGCACCTCGCCCTGCGGGCTGACCAGCAGGGTCAGCTTGTACAGCCCATAGGTCGCGACATACTGGTCCATGATGCGGACCAGCGGATTGGCATCGCCCGGCCGCCGCCAATGCGCCGGGTCGTGCGCCACCGGATTGAGGCCGAAGGCCTGCACGTCGCCGTAGCGCTCGAACAGGTTGCGGTCGACGATGTCGTTCAGCGTGACCGCCGCCTCCATCAGCCGGCTCATCGGCCCCTCGCGGATCGCCGCCTGCTCGCTCTGCAGGAAGCCGGCGAGCACGAGGCAGGGCACCAGCCCGAAGGCCAGCAGCAGCGCCATGATGCGGACGCGGATGGTGAGGCGGGGCAGGGACATCCGGCAGGGCCCTCCTGGTCACCCGCAGTCTCGCAGGCCTGCCTGGGGGAATCATTAGCGGCCAAGCCCGCGCCGGTGCCTCAGCCTCCCCCCTCGACGGCCGCCCCGCGCCGCTCCCTATTCGGCCGGGGCCGCCGCGGCCGCCTGGGCGCGGCCGAGCTGCAGGCGCTGGCGGCGGTGGCCGAGCTGCTGGTCGGCGACGACGCCGAGCAGGATGACGCCGCCCATCACCGCGAAGTTCAGCGAGGAGGGGATGCCCAGGATGTTCACCAGGTTCTGCAGGATCTGCAGCAGCACGGTGCCGAGCACGATGCCGAGGATGCTGCCCTCGCCGCCGCGCAGCGAGCAGCCGCCGAGCACCGCGGCGGCGATGGCATAGAGCTCGTAGAAATTGCCGAAGGAGGAGGGCGAGACCGAGGCGGTGTAGAAGACCAGCAGCACCCCGGACAGCCCGGCCAGGGCGCCGCCCAGCAGGTAGGCGCCGGTGATCACCTTGTTGGTGTCGATGCCGGAATGCCGCGCCGCCTCCTCGTTGCGGCCGACCGCGTAGAGGTAGCGGCCGAAGACGGTCCGGTGCAGCACCACCGCCATGATGCCGGCGACCACCAGCAGGATCAGGAAGGGGTGCGGGATGCCGAAGCTGCGGCCCGAGGCCAGCCAGGTGATGGTGTCGATGTCGCCGGCATAGCCGAAGCCGCTGGTCGAATCCTCGGTGTAGTAGCGGGCGATGCCGCGATAGATCAGCAGCCCGCAGAGGGTGACGACGAAGGGCTGCAGCCGGAGCCGCGTCACCAGCAGCCCGTGCACCAGGCCGAGCAGCAGCCCGAGCCCGATCACCGCCAGCACCGCCAGCGGCCAGGCCAGCTCGAAGTTGACCAGCAGGTCGACCAGCACCACGCCGAGCAGCGCGAACATCGAGCCGACGGACAGATCGATGCCGCCGGTGATGATGATCAGCCCCTGGCCGATGGCGAAGATGCCGAACAGGCCGATCAGGTTGGCCATGTTCAGCAGGTTGACGCCGGAGAGGAAGAGCGGGTTCAGCGCGGCGGTGATGCCGCCGATGACCACCAGCAGCACGGCCAGGCCGAGTTCCTTCTTGCTCATGCGGGCTCCCTTTCATGGCCGATGGCCAGCCGCAGCACCGCCTGCTCGCTGAAGGCGTCGCGGTCCAGCCCGCCGCTGATGCGGCCCTCATGCATCACCAGGATGCGGTCGCTGACGCCCAAGACCTCCTCCATGTCGGAGGAGATCATCAGGATGGCGACGCCGCGATCCGCCAGCGCCCGCATCAGCGCATAGATCTCGCCCTTGGCGCCGACATCGATGCCGCGGGTCGGCTCGTCGAACAGGATGACCTTCGGCGCCATGCTGAGCCACTTGCCCAGCACCACCTTCTGCTGGTTGCCGCCCGACAGCGTGCCGGCCCGCATCCGGCAATCCGGCACCTTGATGCGCAGCGCCGCGCGCTGCGCCTCGGCGGCCCGGCCCTCGGCGGCGCGGTCGATCAGCCCGGCATGGGCATAGCGCCCGGCGCTGGCGAGCGTGATGTTCTCGACGATCGGCATGTCGAGCACCAGCCCGTCCTGCTTGCGGTCCTCCGGCACCAGGTAGATCCCGGCCGCCACCGCGTCACCCGGCCGGCGGATCGACAGCGGCCGGCCGTCGAGGCGCAACTCGCCGGCCAGCGGCGGGTCGATGCCGAACAGCGCGCGGGCCAGCGAGGTGCGCCCGGCGCCGACCAGCCCGGCCAGGCCCAGGATCTCGCCGGGCCGCAGCTCGAGGTCGAGGCGGCAGCCGGGAAAGGCGCCGGTGACCAGGCCGCGCACTGCCAGCCCGCCGGGGCCGGGCGGGCCGGCGGGCGGCGTGTAGAGGGCGCGCAGCTCGCGGCCGATCATCAGCCGGATCATCGCCGCGTGGCTGATCTCCTCGCGCGCCAGGGCGCCCGCCAGGCGGCCGTCGCGCAGGCAGACGACGCGGTCGGCGACGTCGAGGATCTCGCCCAGCCGGTGGGTGATGTAGATCAGCCCGGTGCCACCGGCGCGGAGTTCCCGCAGCACGGTCAGCAGCCGCGCCGTCTCGGACAGCGTCAGCGAGGAGGTGGGCTCGTCCAGGATGATGATGCGCGCCTCGGCCGCCAGGGCGCGGGCGATCTCGACCAGCTGCCGCTGGGCGATCGACAGTTCCGCCAGCGGCGTGCCCGGGCCGAAATCGGCGCCGAGCCGGTCCAGGATGGGCTGCACCCGTTCATGCGAGGCCCGCCGGTCGACAATCGCGAGAGGTCCGAAGCGGCGCGGCTCGCGGCCGAACAGCACATTGGCGGCGACATCGAGATTGTCGAAGAGGCTGAGCTCCTGGTGGACGAAGGCGATGCCGGCGCGGGTCGCCTCGGCCACGTCCCAGCGGTCGCGGGGCTGGCCGTCGAGGCGGATCACCCCCTGGCTGGGCGGCACGACGCCGCCCAGGATCTTCATCAGCGTGGATTTCCCGGCGCCGTTCTCGCCGATCAGGCCGAGGATCTCGCCGGGGCCCAGGGCCAGGCTGACCTGGTCCAGCGCCCGCACCCCGGGATAGGTTTTTCCAATTCCCTCCAGCTCCAGCAAGGGCGCCATGCGTCAGGCTCCGCGCAGCAGGTCCCGCATCGACTTCTGGAAGTCGGCCACATTGGATTTGTCGATGATGCGGGTCGGGATGATGATCTGCTTGCTGGCCGGGATGAAGGACTTGTCGCCCGCCAGCACCTTCACCATGCCGACCATGCTCTGGTAGCCGAACTCGAAGGGCTGCTGCACCACGGTGCTCTCGATGGTGCCGTCGGCGACGCCGCGCAGCGTCAGCGCATCCTCGTCGAAGCCGACGATCTTGACCCGGCCCTCGCGCCCGGCGCCCTTCACCGCCTGGTAGATCTGCGGCGTGTTGTAGGCCCAGAGCCCGACCAGCAGGTTGATGTCGGCATAGCGGGCGAGCACGTCCTCGACATTCCGCTTGGCGCGGGCGATGTCGCTCTCGTCGGTGCGGATGTCGACGATGCCGATCTCGCTGCCCTGCAGCTCCTCGCGGATGCCCTGGACGCGCTCGCGGGCATTGTCGGCATCCATGGTGCCGACGAAGAGCATGGCCTTGCCGCCCTGCGGCAGCGCGCGCTTCATCTGCTTGCCGGCCTCGCGGCCCGCGGCCACGTTGTCGGTGCCGATATAGACCATGCGGTTGCTGGCCGGCGCGTCGCTGTCGCTGGTGAACAGGATCGACTGCGCCGCCACCCGGTTCAGCATCTCGGTCGAATTGGCCGGGTTGATCGGCGAGATGGCGATGCCGGCGACGCGGCGGGCCAGCAGCTCGTCGACGATGCGGCGCTGCTCGGCGGCGGAGGCCTGGCCGGGCACGATCATCTCCATGGCGAACTGGGGATGCTCGCGATTGGCCTTCTCGATGCCGCGCTTGCAGATGGTCCAGAAATCGGCCGAGACATTGACGATGAAGGCCAGGCTCTTCCTGTCCTGCGCCGTGGCCGGGCCGGCCAGGGAGCCGAGGGCGAGCGCGGCCGGTGCGGCCAGCAGGGTGCGCCGTTGCATCACTTCCGTTCCTCCCATCGGGCCACGTTGACTGGCCTCGATTTTCTCTCAGGTGGAAAACGCTAGCAGAGGCTTTGCTTCGTTGCGCGCACGAAGTGGAGAGCTTGCGCCGGATTCATGTCCAGCCGCCATCGACCACGAATTCCTGGGCGGAGCACATGGCGGAGGCGTCAGAACCCAGGAACAGCGCCATCTCGGCGATATGCTCGGGGCGGACGCGGCCGGCCAGCGCCTGGCCGGCATCGATCTCGCGCTCGGCCTCCGGCGTCACCCACAGCGTCAATTGCCGTTCGGTCATCACCCAGCCGGGGACCAGGGTGTTGACCCGGATGTTCTGCTTGCCGAAGTCGCGCGCCAGGCCCCGGGTCAGCCCCTGCATCGAGGCCTTGGCCATGGTGTAGGCCGGCATCCCCCCCTGGCGCAGCTTCCAGGAGACCGAGCCGAAATTGACGATCGAGCCGCCGCCGGCGCGCTGCATCATCGGGATCACCGCCTGGGCGGCGAAGAAGACCGGGCGCATGTTCACCGCGATGCGGTCGTCCCAGTATTCCGGGGTGACGCTCTCCACCGCATGGCGCTCGTCATGCGCCGCATTGTTCAGCAGCACGGTGATGTCGCCCTGGCGGGCCGCGGCTTCCGCCACCGCGGCGCGCAGCCGGCCGATGTCGCGCAGGTCGCCTTCGAGGAAGAGGGGGGTGTGCGGCACGCCCTCGGCGGCGATGGCATCGACCAGCGCCCGGCTGGCCTCGGCCGCGATATCGATGAAGGCGACGCGGGCGCCCTGCTGCGCGAAGGCGCGGGTCAGCGCCGCGCCGATGCCGCTGCCGCCGCCGGTGATGAACACGCTCCGGCCCGCGAGGTCCGGGTAGATCGCCTTGCGCTGCATCTCTTGTCGGTGCCTCCCTGCTTTCCAGGAAGACTGGGATCGCCGGCCCCGCTTGGCAATCGCGCTGGCGGACACGGCCGCGCGCGCGGGCAAAGATGGCGCCGTCTTCACCCGGCGGAC
Source organism: Roseomonas sp. USHLN139 (assembly GCF_037145735.1). Classification (NCBI taxonomy): domain Bacteria; kingdom Pseudomonadati; phylum Pseudomonadota; class Alphaproteobacteria; order Acetobacterales; family Roseomonadaceae; genus Roseomonas; species Roseomonas sp. USHLN139. The sequence continues at coordinate 486,495 of NZ_JBBCWY010000001.1, forward strand.
AGCCTGGCTCAGGGGCCCGGCAGGCGGCGATGCCCTCACTCCAGCAGGATGCCGAGCTCCTTCGTGACCTTGCCCCATTTGTCGATCTCGGCGCCGACGAAAGCCGTGTAGTCGGCCGCGCCGCGCTGGCCGGGGGCATAGCCCGAGGCCGCGAAGCGCTCGACCAGGGCGGGCTCGCGCAGCGCCTCGGCCACCGCCGCCTCCAGCCGGGCGGCGATCGGGGCCGGCAGGCCGGCCGGACCCGAGAGGCCCATCCAGCCCTCGGCGGAGAAGCCGGGGAAGCCAGAGGCCGCGACGGTCGGCGCCTCCGGATAGAGCGGGGAGGCGGCCGTCCCGGTGGTGGCCAGCACCCGCAGCTTGCCGGCGCGGACATGCGGCAGGGCGACATCGACATTCAGCATGGCCACGCCGACCTGGCCGGCGATGACATCGGTGATGGCCGGCGCGGCGCCGCGATAGGGGATGTGCATCAGCTCCACCCCCGCCGCGCGCATCAGCATGGCCATGGCCAGGTGCCCGGAGGAGCCGCTGCCGGGGCTGGCGAAGCTGAGGCTGCCCGGCTTCTCGCGCGCCATGGCCAGCAGCTCGGGCAGGGTCCGCGCCGGGAAGTCGGCCGCGACCACCAGCGCATTGGGCACGCTGGCCAGCTGCGCGACATGGGTGAAGGAGGTGCGGGAATCATAGGGCATCGAGCGGTACAGCCCGTGATTCATCGCGTTCTGCCCGTTGCCGGAGACCAGCAGCGTATAGCCGTCCGGCGCCGCGCGGGCGACGGCCGCCGCGCCGATATTGCCGTTGGCGCCGGGGCGGTTCTCCACCACGAAGGGCTGGCCCAGGCTGCGCGACAGCGCCTGCGCCACCAGCCGGCCGACCACGTCGTTGCTGCCGCCGGGCGGGAAGGGGACGATGACGGTGACGGCGCGCTCCGGCCAGGTGGCGGCGCGCAGCGGCCGCACCAGGGCGCCGGCGGCGGCCGCGCCCAGGATGGCGCGCCGGGTGAGCTTCTTGGTCATGCTTGTTTCCTCCGGTTCAGGCGACGCAGCGGAAGGTCTCGGTGATCCAGGGGCGCAGCGCCTCGGCGTCGAGCTCGAGGCCGGTGCCGGGGGCGTCGGGCACGGCGATGCAGCCATCGGCCCCGATCGTCACCGCGCCGCCGAGGTCGAGCAGCGGGTTGGCCGAGGCATCGACCTCGATCCAGGGATAGGGGGCGAAGCCGCCGCCGCGCCGGGCCGGCAGGATGGCGGCGGCCTGCAGCGCGGCGCGCATGTTCACGCAGGTGCCGAAGACATGCGGCATCACCGGCAGGTCGTGGGCGCCGGCCAGCGCCGCGATGCGCTGGAAGCCGGTATAGCCGCCGCAGACCGTCAGGTCCGGCTGCAGCACGGCCAGCGCGCCCGCCGCCAGGAAGTCGCGGAAGGCGGCCGGGCTGGCCAGTGCCTCGCCGCCGGCGATGGGGGTGCCGGTGGCGCGGGCGACGGCGGCATACCCCGGAAAGTCTTCGGGCTGGACCGGCTCCTCGATCCAGAGCAGCCCGGCCTCCTCCATTCGGCGCGCCGAGGAGATGGCGGCGCTCGCCGTGTAGCCCTGGTTGATGTCGACCATCAGCGAGACCTCGGGCCCGACCTGCCGGCGCAGCGCCAGGGCCATGGTGCCATCCGCCCGCGGCGAGACGCCGGCGCGCGGCTTCACTGCGCGGAAGCCGCGGCGCAGGAGGCCCTCCACCTCGGCGGCATAATGGCCATAGGGATCGGCCGCCTCGGTGATGAAGGGGGCGCTGGCATAGGCCGGCAGGCGGCTGCGCAGCGCGCCGCCCAGCATCTCGGCGACGCTGATGCCCTGCGCCCGGGCGGCCAGGTCGTGCAGCGCCATGTCGACGGCCGAGATCGCCATCATCCCGGGGCCGCGCCGGTCATAGCCGAGCGTGCCCAGCATGGCGTCGTAGAGCCGGCCATGCTGCCGCGGCGACCGGCCCAGCAGGATCGGCGCCAGCCGGGTGCGGATCAGGGCCGCGGCGGCGGCCGGCGAGGCGAAGACCTCCCCCCATCCCCGCGCGCCGCTGTCGGCGATCAGCTCAACGAGCAGAAAATCGCGGCGGCGGATCATCCGGGTCGCATTGCCGATGGCCGGGCTGGGCGCGAAGCCCAGCAGATGGCCGCGGATTTCTGTCAGTTGCACGGCGGAGGGCGTCCTGGCGTTTCCGGTCCGGCTCTGCGGCCGGAACGCAGGGAGGTTGGCGTGGGCCGATCGATGTGCGCCAATGCCGTTTCGTACAGGGTTCATGCCGGCGGGTTATGATCTTCGACCTCAGGGAAATGGCGGTGTTCCGCCGGGTGATGGAGCTGGGCAGCGTCACCGCCGCCGCCGCCGCGCTGAACGTGTCGCAGCCGGCGGTCACCCGGATGCTGCAGAAGGCCGAGCAGCGCCTGGGTTTTTCTCTGTTTATCCGTGAGAAGCGGCGCCTGCGCCCGACCCCCGAGGCGCAGCTGATGTTCCCCGAAACGCTGGGCGCCTTCGCGGCGCTGGAGCAGGTGCAGCGCCTGGCCGGCGAGCTGCGCGCCGGGCGCGCCGGTATCCTGGCGATCTCCTGCATCCCGGCGCTGGCGGCCTCGCTGCTGGCGCCGGCGATCCAGCGCTTCCGGGCGCGCCGGCCGGAGGCCTCGGTCACGCTGCAGAGTTTTGGCGCGCATGAGGTCATCGAGAGAATAGCGGCGCAGAAGGACGACCTCGGCTTCATCATCGGCCCGGTCGGCCATGACGCGCTGCTGGTCGACGAGCTCGGCACCAGCGAGCTGACCTGCCTGCTGCCCCCTGACCACCCGCTGGCGCTGAAGAAGAGCCTGGGCCCGGCCGAGCTGGCGGGGCAGCCGCTGCTCTGCCCCGGCCGCCACCTGGTGCTGGGCGAGCAGCTGGCCCGCGCCTTCGCCGAGGCCAATTTCCCGTTCCGCATCGCGGTCGAGGTGTCGCAGGCCGAGGCCGTCTGCGCGCTGGTCCGGGCGGGGGCGGGAATCGGGCTGCTGAGCGGCTTCGGGCTGCGCGGGGCGAAGCCGGCGGACCTGGTGGCGCGGCCCTTCCGCCCGGCCATCGTCAGCACCGCGCGGCTGCTGCGGCCGCGGCTGCGGCCGCTGTCCCGCCTGGCCCAGGGCTTCGTCGAGGCGCTGGGCGAGGGTTAGCGCGTGAGGGGGCGGGGCAGAAGCGCCGAGCCGCCGGGACCCCGCGATCGGGCGCAGGGCAGGGCCGCCTTGGCCCGCTTCGCCGGAAGGCAAGGTGCCCTGGCGCAGCGGTCCTGCGCGGCTGTCATGCGCCCCCCCGCTGTTGCGTGGCACCGGCCGGGTTTGCTCTAAGCTGCCCGCATCGCTGGCCGCCCCCGGAGTCGCCTCCACGGTCGCGCCAGACCCTATTCGCCTGCCGGAGAGACCCACGCATGTCCGAGACCAGCGCCGCGCCCGAGAAGATGGACCTGCTGACCGCCAACCCGGTCTACAAGCCCTTCCGCTATCCCTGGGCCTACGAGGCCTGGATGACGCAGCAGCGCGTCCACTGGCTGCCGGAAGAAGTGCCGATGGCCGATGACGTGAAGGACTGGCAGAAGAACCTGACCGAGGCCGAGCGGAACCTGCTGACGCAGATCTTCCGCTTCTTCACCCAGGCCGATGTCGAGGTGAACAACTGCTACATGAAGCACTACAGCCAGGTCTTCAAGCCGACCGAAGTGCTGATGATGCTGTCCGCCTTCTCGAACATCGAGACGATCCACATCGCGGCCTATTCGCATCTCCTCGACACCATCGGCATGCCGGAAATCGAGTACACGGCATTCCTGAAGTACAAGGAGATGAAGGACAAGTACGACTACATGCAGTCCTTCTCGGTCGAGAACAAGACCGAGATCGCCAAGACGCTGGCCGCCTTCGGCGCCTTCACCGAGGGCCTGCAGCTCTTCGCCTCCTTCGCCATCCTGATGAACTTCCCGCGCTTCAACAAGATGAAGGGGATGGGGCAGATCGTCTCCTGGTCGGTGCGCGACGAGACGCTGCACTGCCTCTCCGTCATCCGGCTGTTCCGCACCTTCGTGCAGGAGAATCCGGAGATCTGGACGGAGCAGCTGAAGGCCGAGCTGGTGGGCATCTGCACCACCATCGTCGAGCACGAGGACGCCTTCATCGACCTGGCCTTCGAGCTGGGCGGCGTGCAGGGCATGACCGCCGAGGACGTGAAGCAGTATATCCGCTTCATCGCCGACCGCCGGCTGCAGCAGCTCGGCCTGGAGCCGCACTACAACACCGACAAGAACCCGCTGCCCTGGCTGGACGAGATCCTCAACGCCGTCGAGCACATGAACTTCTTCGAGGGCCGCGCCACCGAGTATTCCAAGGCCTCGACCGCCGGCACCTGGGAAGAGGCCTTCGCCGACGGCGTCTTCGTCGACAAGCAGCCGGAAGGCGAGATCTTCCGGTAACAGGCTGGCCTCCGGGCCTGTCGCTGCTAGGCTGGGGCCTTTCCAGGTCCCAGCCGACGCCGCCGATGCCCGAGACCTCCTGGAGCAGCTACGCCGATTTCTACCGGCGCTCCCCCTATGGCGTGTTCCCGCAGGAGCATCGCCGCTCGCCCGGGCAATTGCCCTGCCAGATGATCCTGGTGGAGCAGGGGCCGCATGCCTTCTCCGACCCCGAGCTCTCCGAGACGGTGCTGGCCCTGCCGCTGGCGGTGCCCGGGCGCTGCCGCTGGGCCTGGCGGATCGGCGCGCACCGCCAGGCGCAGCAGGCCGAGCCCGGCCGCATGCTGGTGGTCCCCGCCGATGTGGAAAGCCATTGGGAGGTCGATGGCAGCCGCCGCATCCTGATCCTCTCGGTGCCCAATGCCACGCTGCGCCGGCTGTTCGGCCGTGACTGCCCGGCCGATATCGGCCAGGCCTTCCGCAGCCTGTCGGAGGCCACCTGGGCCGACCCGCTGGTCGAGGCGCTGATGCGCCAGCTCTGGCAGGGGCTGGACGGCGAAAGCCCCGGCCAGGCCCGCGCTTACCTGGTCGATGGTCTGCTGACCGCGCTGCTCTCCCAGCTGCTGATCCGCGCGGGAACGCGCCTTGAAGCCCAGAAAGAAATCGCCCTGCCGCCCTGGCGGCTGCGCCGGGTGCGGCATTTCGCCGAGGCGCGGCTGGGCGAGAGCCTCAGCCTCGACGACCTGGCCGCGGCTGCCGGGCTTAGCCGCCGCCATTTCGCCCGCAGCTTCCACCAGGAGACCGGGCAGACGCCGCATCGCTGGCTGATGCAGCGCCGGCTGGAGGCGGCGCAGGCGCTGCTGCGCGACACCGCCGAGCCGATCGGCGCCATCGCCGAGCGCTGCGGCTTCTCCAGCCAGAGCCACCTGACGGCGGCGCTGCGCGCGGCCACCGGCCTGACCCCGCTGCGCTGGCGCCACCGCCTGGGCTGAGGCCTCAGCCCTTCTCGACGCCCCAGAAGGTCGGGAAGCCCTTGCCGACGCCCTTCAGCGAGGTCCGGTAGCTGGTGGCGAAGATGTACTGGCCGAGCGGAACGTAAGGAACATCCTGCAGTGCCTGGAGCTGGATCGCCTCGGCGACCTTCTGCTGCGCGCCCCGGTCGGGGGCGGCGATCCACTCGCTGCGCAGCGCCTCGATGCGCTCGCTGGTCGGCCAGCCGGGGGCGGCGGCGGCACCGTTGCTCCACAGCGTGGTGTTGGTCACCGGGCTGGCCTGGTCGAGGCCGCCGGTGAAATAGGCGGTGGCGTTCCAGCCGCCTTTGGCCACCGGCTCCTTGCTGGCGCGGCGCTGGATCAGCGTGCCGAAATCGGTCGCCACGTAATCCAGCTTGAAGCCCAGCTTGGTGAACAGGTCGGCGGCGACCAGGCCGATGGCGTTCAGGATCGGCAGGTCGGTCGCCGCCAGCAGGGTGACGGGGGCGCCGGCGAAGCCCGCCGCGGCGATCTCGGCCCGCGCCTTGTCCAGGTCGCGCGGGCCGGTGATCGCCTCGAGGCCGGCCGGGTTGGCCATCGGCGTCTCCGGGCTGAAGAAGCCCACCCCCTCGCGCCAGGCGCTGCGGTCGTCGCCGACGGCGGCCTGCATGAAATCAGCCTGGTTGACCGCCATCAGCAGGGCGCGCCGCACCCGCGCGTCGTTGAAGGGCGGGTGCAGGTGGTTCAGCCGCAGGATGCCGATATAGCCGTTGGGGTCCTGCACCTCGACCTTCAGCGCGCGGTCGCGCCGCAGGATCGGCAGCAGGTCGGGCGGCGGCAGCTCCCACCAGTCGATGCCGCCCGAGCGCAGCGCGCCAGCGGCCGCGGTCGGGTCCGGCATGGTGGTCCATTCCACCCGCTCGACCAGGGCCCGCTTCGGCCCGGCCATGAAGCTCGCCGTGCCCTGGCGCGGCACATAGCCGTCGAAGCGCTGGTAGAGGTTGCGGGCACCCGGCACCCGCTCCCCGGCCAGGAAGCGGAACGGGCCGGAGCCGACCATTTCCGTCACCTGCCTGAAGGGATCGGTCTCGGCCAGGCGCTGCGGCATGATGACGCAGAGATTGTTGGTGCCCTTGCCCAGCGCATCCGGCAGTTGCGGGAAGGGGGTCTTGAGGCGGAACAGGATGCTGCGGTCGTCAGGCGCCGATAGCTCGGCAGTCGCCGCCAGCAGCCGCTGGCCATAGCCGTCGCGCACGCCCCAGCGGCGGATGCTGGCCACCGCGTCGCGCGCCAGCACCGGGGTGTCGTCGTGGAAGCGAAGCCCCTCGCGCAGCGTCAGCTTCCACTGCAGCCCGTCGGCCGAGACCTCATGCCCCTCGACCATCTGCGGTTGCGGGACATAGCCGGCATCGTGGCCATAGAGCGTGTCGAAGACCAGCATGGCGTGGTTGCGGGTGACATAGGCCGTGGTCCAGACCGGATCGAGCACGGCGAGGTCGGCATTCGGCACGAAGCGCAGCAGGCGCGCCTCCTGGGCGAGGGCCAGGCGCGGCGCCGCGAGCGGCGCGGCGAGCGCCCCGGCGGCGAGGCTGCCCAGCAGCTGGCGGCGGGTGGTCATGGGTGGCGATCCTTGGCAGGGAAGACGGGTTAGAAGCGGTAGAGCCGCGCCGCATTGTCGTGCAGCAGGGCGCGCTGCTCGACCGCCGGCAGGCCGGCGATGCCCTGGCGGAACAGGGCGAGCGCCGCGGCATAGCTCGTGTCGCGCCGCGCCACCGGATAGTCGGAGCCCCAGAGGCAGCGCGCCGCGCCGAAGGCGGCGAGGCAGGGGTCCAGCACCTCATGCGCCGCGGAGGCCACCGGCGCGGACAGGTAGCGCGGAAAGTTCGACAGCTTCAGGTGGATGTTCGGCTGCTGCCCCATGGCGGCCAGCCCGTCGCGCCAGCGGGCGATCCCCGCCGCGTCGCGGTCCATCGGCGAGCCGCAGTGATTGACCACGATGGTGAGCCCCGGATGCCCGGCCGCCAGCCGCGCAACGTCCTGCGCCGCCCAGGGGTTCATCAGCAGCTCGAGCAGGAAGCCATGCCGGGGCAGCAGGGACAGGCCGCGCTGCCAGGCCTCGGTCTCCCAGTATTTCTCGGCGCTCCAGCGCTGCGCCGGGTCGGGATGCCAGCGCAGGGTCTGGCGGATGCCGGCCACCCGGCCATGCGCCGCCTGCGCCGCCAGGATCTCCCCGGCGCGCGGATCCTGCAGCCTGCAGCCGGCGACGCAGCGGGCGGCGATGCCGTCGCGCAGCGGCAGGCTGTCGAGCCAGGCGGTCTCCTCCACCGGGTCGCGCGCCGGGTCCCACAGCGCCTCGACATGCACGCTGCCGACCACGCCGCTGCCGGCGGCATCGCGCGCGAAATCGTCGACCAGGTAGTCGCGGCGGAGATAGGCCAGGTCGCCCAGCGCGGTCACCCCGCCGTCCGGCGCCAGCCAGGGATGGCGCCGCATCGACAGGTCCCAGAGATGGTGGTGGCTGTCGATCACCGGGCCGCCATCCGGCGGTGGCGCGGCGGTATCGGCGGTGGGCGTCTGGGCGGCGGCCATGGCGGGCACTCCTGCGGTCGGGCGGAGTATGCGACCCGGCCCGGGGGGCGGCTATGCGCGGCAGGCCACCGCTGTCACCGCCGTGCCATTTTTGCCCGGGGCCGGCAGGCCGCTGGCGCTTTGCTGACAGCCATGGCACGGCCGGGACAGCGCCGCCGCCGCCGCCGCGCTATGCAGGGCGCCCAGAGCCCGCAACCCGCCGATGGAGGCCCCCATGGATGCCGTGACCACCCCGCGCTGGGCGCAGCGCATGCGGCAGGTGCAGCCCAATGCCATCGGCGAGCTGCTGCGGCTGGGCGCGGCGCCGGGGGTGATGTCCTTCGGCGGCGGCTATCCCGATGCCGGGCTGTTCCCGCTGGCCGGGCTGGAGGCGGTGTTCCGCGAGGCCATCGCCGGCGACGGCGCCGCCACGCTGCAATACGCGACGCCCGAGGGCCAGCCGCGGCTGCGCGCCCAGATCGCCGCGCGGATGGCCGCCGACGGCACGCCCTGCGCGCCCGGGGAGGTGCTGGTGCTGCAGGGCGGCCAGCAGGGGCTGGACCTGGCCGGGCGGCTGCTGCTGGACCCGGGCGACGTGGTGGTGACCGAGGACCCGACCTTCCTGGGCGCGCTGATCGCCTTCGACCCCTGCCAGCCGCGCTATGCCGCCGTGCCGATGGATGCCGAGGGGATGGACACCGAGGCGCTGGAGGCGGTGCTGAAGGCGACGCCCAGAGCGCGGGTGATCTACACCATCCCGGATTTCCACAACCCGACCGGCGTGACGATGAGCCTGCCGCGCCGGCAGCGCCTGCTGGAACTCGCAGAAGAATTCGACCTGATGGTGATCGAGGACACGCCCTACCGGCCGCTGCGCTTCGCCGGCGAGGCCCTGCCGACGCTCAAAAGCCTGGATCGCAGCGGCCGGGTGATCTTCCTCGGCAGCTTCTCGAAGATCCTGGCGCCGGGGCTGCGGCTGGGCTGGGCGGTGGCCTCGCGCCCGGTGATCGAGCGGCTGACCCTGCTGAAGCTCGCCGCCGACACGCAATGCAGCACGCTGAACATGGCGGCGGTGTCCCTGTTCCTCGAGCGCTTCGACATCGAGGCCCATATCGCCACCCTCCGCAGCACCTATGCGGCGAAGAAGGAACGTATGCTGGGGGCGATCCGGCGGCACTTCCCGCAATCGGTGACCTGCACCGATCCGGAGGGCGGCCTGTTCACCTGGGCGACCTTCCCCGAGGGCTTCGACGCCACCGCCTTCATGCGCGACCACGCGCTGCCCGAGGCGCGCGTCGCCTATGTGCCGGGCGCCAGCTTCTTCCCCGTCGTCCCGCGGCCGAACCACGCCCGGCTGAGCTATTCCGCCCCTGACCCGGAGACCATCGAGCGCGGCATGGCGGCGCTCGGCGGGCTGCTGAAGCGGCACCTCTAGGGCGCCCGGCCTCCGGCCGAATGCCGGCAAGCCGCCCCGGCGGCTTGTTCGACCGCAGGCTGCGCGCCTTCCGGCAAACCCGCCGCCCGCCATCACGGGCCGGCGCGCGGCCGCGGCCAGGACAAAGCGTCCCCTTTCAAAGCCGCGCGCATCGGCTAAACGGGGCGTCATGCAACGTCTCGTCCGCGCCCTGGTCCTGGTCCTCATCCTCGGTCTCGCCGGCCTCTGGGGGGTGGCCTGGTTCGGCCGCCAGCCGGGCGAGCCGCTGGGCGATGCCTTCCTGCGCCAGCTGGCCGCGCTGACCGGCGGCGAGGCGCCGGTGCCGGTCTCGGCCGGCGGCATGCAGCTGCCCCAGGGGCTGGCGCTCGGCGGCGCCTGGTCGGCGGTCGACCAGGACGGCAAGCCGGTCACCCAGGCGAATTTCGACGACACGCTGATGGTCGCCTATTTCGGCTATTCCTTCTGCCCCGATGTCTGCCCGACCGAGCTCGGCTCGATCGCCGCCGCGATGGACAAGCTGACCGCGGCGGAGCAGGCGCGCGTCACCCCGGCCTTCTTCACCGTCGATCCGGAGCGCGACGACCCGGCGCAGATGAAGCTCTATGTCACCAACTTCCATCCCCGGATGGTCGGGCTGACCGGCAGCGTCACGCAGGTGGCGGAGACCGCCCGGCGCTTCCGCGTCTTCTATTCGAAGGTGAACCGGCCGGAGATGTCCGAATACCTGATGGACCACTCGTCCTTCATCTATCTGATCGGCCGGGAGGGGAGGGTGCGGGCGCTGCTGCGGCCGCAATCCAGCCCGGAAGCCATTGCCGAGGCGGTGCGCGGGCAGCTGGCCCAGCGCTGAGCCGGCGCGGGCCTGGCGGTAAGGTGTTACGCGCAGCTTCATGAACAAAATTAAGAACCTATTCACGGATCTGTGCATCATGCACAGGGTCGAGTAGGTTCACCGTTCAGCGAGTCGGCCCGGTCTTATGAAAAAGGCAGGTACTGTGGAATATCCCGGCGTGGCGGCAGCATGAGGAGCAACATGACGATGGCCGATGAATGGTCCGAGGTGCGGACCGTCGCGGAGACCCTGCGGCCTCCCCCTCAGGTTGCGCCCCGGCACACTCGCCGGCTGTCGGACAAGATCCTGATCGCCTTCCATCAGGCCTGCGACCAGAGTGACTTCGAGGTGGCGGAAGAGCTGCTGCGCATCCTGGAGACCATGGTGACGCGGCGTCCGAGCGTGCCGGACCAGAACCGCCGCAAGAACATGGAGACGCTGGTGGCGGCGCATGAGCGGCTCTGGCTGCTGCGCCATCCGGAGCCGGGCAACTAGGCCCGGCCAGGCGCGCCCGCTGCCGGGCGCCACACGGATTCCAGGGCCCGGGCAGCATTGCTCCGGGCCTTTTTTACGTCCCCATGATGTAAATATACCGCGAGGAACCGGCGGGGCGGGGCAATTGACACACGATCGGGATGCGTGATTTGCTGCCGGCACGGCCAGCGCAAGGTGAAGATCTCCCGATGACAACCACGATCGCCGACGGCTTCTGGGGCGCGGTGGGCAATACCCCGCTGATCCGGCTGAAGCGCGCCTCCGAGGAAACCGGCTGCGAGATCCTGGGCAAGGCCGAGTTCATGAATCCCGGCGGCTCGGTGAAGGATCGCGCGGCGCTCGGCATCCTGCAGGACGCGGTCGAGCGCGGGCTGCTGGTCCCCGGCCAGCCCGGCACCGTGGTCGAGGGCACCGCCGGCAATACCGGCATCGGCCTGGCGCTCGCCGCCAATGCGCGCGGCTGGAAGAGCGTCATCGTCGTGCCCGAGACGCAGAGCCGCGAGAAGCTCGATTTTCTCCGCATGATCGGCGCCGATCTGCGGCTGGTGCCGGCGCGGCCGTTCAGCGACCCGGGCAATTACGTGCATGTCTCGCGCCGGCTGGCCGAGGAGACCGGGGCGGTCTGGGCCAACCAGTTCGACAACCTGGCCAATGCCCGGGCGCACGAGGCCACCACCGGCCCGGAGATCTGGGCGCAGACCGGCGGTCGCATCGACGCCTTCACCTGCGCCTGCGGCACCGGCGGCACGCTGGCCGGCATCGCCCGGGCGCTCAAGGCGCAGGATGCGCGGGTCAGGATCGTGCTGGCCGATCCGGAGGGCAGCGCGCTGGCCCCCTGGGTGACCACCGGCACGGTCAAGGCCAGCCCGGGCAGCTCGATCACCGAGGGCATCGGCCAGGCCGCGCGCGTGCCCGGCAACCTGCAGGGCGCGCCGCTCGATGGCGCCGAGATCATCCCCGATGCCGAGGCGCTGCGCTGGGTCTTCTCGCTCCTCATCGAGGAGGGGCTGTCGGTCGGCGGCAGCGCCGGGCTGAACGTCGCCGCGGCGGTGCGCGTCGCCCGGGCGATGGGGCCGGGGCACACCATCGTCACCATCCTCTGCGACGGCGGCGCCCGCTACCAGTCGAAGCTGTTCAATCCCGACTTCCTGCGCGACAAGAACCTGCCGCTGCCGGCCTGGCTGGCCTGACCGCGAAAGCGGGCCGGGACCACGCCCTCCCGACTTTTTTGTCCGCCGTGATCGACAGGCGATACCCCCGGCCTTGGCCTGACCCGGCTTTGGCGGCAGGCTTCCGGCCATTCGCTGGATCCCGGCCGGCGCGGCGAGCGGCGCCGAGCGGGGTCCGGCTTGTGGCTTGAGCGGTATGCGCGCCTTCGGCGGGTCCGCCTCAGGCGATCACGCGCGAGGGAGAGACGCCGGTGAACGGAGCCGAAAGCCTGGTCCACACGCTGCTGAAGAGCGGCGTGGATGTCTGTTTTGCCAATCCTGGCACCAGCGAGATGCATTTCGTCGCCGCTCTCGACCGGATCCCCGGCATGCGCTGCGTGCTGGGGCTGCAGGAGAACATCGTCACCGGCATGGCCGATGGCTATTTCCGCATGGCCGAGAAGCCGGCGGCCACCCTGCTGCATTGCGGCCCCGGCCTGGCCAATGGCCTGGCCAATCTGCACAATGCCCGGCGCGCGCGCAGCGGCATCGTCAATGTCGTCGGCGACCAGGCGACCTATCACCGTCCCTTCGACGCGCAGCTGACCGCCGACACCGAGGGCTGGGCCCGCCCGGTTTCCGGCTGGACCCGCACCGCCGTCGATTCGAAGCAGGTCGGCGCCGATGCCGCGGTCGCCGTGCAGGCGGCGCGCAGCGCCCCGGGCCAGATCGCGACCCTGATCCTGCCGGCCGACACCGCCTGGAACGAGGGCGGCCAGCCGGCCGAGGCCCTGCCGGTGCCGCCGGCGACCGCGCCCGACCCGCATGCGGTGCGCAACGCCGCGCGGATCCTGCGCGAGAAGAAGAACGTGCTGATCCTGCTGGGCGGCATCGGGCTGCGCGCCGAGGCGCAGGCGCTGGCCTATCGCGCGGCGACCGCCACCAACCAGCGCGTGCTGGCCGAGATGTCGAATGCCCGCGTCCAGCGCGGCCGCGGCCGCATGCAGCTGGAGCGCGTGCCCTATCCGGTCGACATGGCGATCGACGCGCTGAAATGGGTCGAGCATCTGATCCTGGTGAACGCCAAGGCGCCGGTCGGCTTCTTCGCCTATCCGGGCAAGCCGAGCCGCCACTATCCCGAGACGGCCGAGGTGCATGTCCTCTCGCGCTACGAGGAGGATGGCATCGCCGCGCTGCAGGCGCTGGTCGACGAGCTCGGCGCCGCGCCGGCCGAGATCCCCGATCCCGGCCCGCGCCCCGAGGCGGCGAAGGGCGCCCCCACGCCCGAGGGCCTGGCGCGCACCATCGCCGCGCTGATGCCGGAAGGCACCATCATCGCCGATGAGAGCGTCTCCTTCGGCCGCGGCTTCTACAAGGAGACGCATGCGGCGCCGCCGCATGACTGGCTGTCGATCACCGGTGGCGCCATCGGCTGCGGCATGCCGCTGGCCACGGGTGCTGCGATCGGCGCCGGCGGGCAGCGCCGGGTGATCAACCTGCAGGCCGACGGCTCGGGCATGTACACGCTGCAGGCGCTGTGGACCCAGTCGCGCGAGAAGCTGCCGGTGACCACGATCATCCTGGCCAACCGCAAGTACCAGATCCTGCTCGGCGAGTACCAGAATGTCGGCGCCAATCCCGGCCCGACGGCGATGGGCATGCTCGACCTCAGCAACCCGACGCTGGACTGGGTGAAGCTGGCCAATGGCATGGGCGTCGAGGCGGCGCAGGCCACCTCGCTGGAGCAGATGGCCGACCTGCTGGCGCAGTCCTGCGCCCAGAACGCGCCCTTCCTGATCGAGCTGGTCATCTGACCGCCGCGCTCCGGCGCCGTCGCCAAGGCAGCGCCGGATTCGCAACTGGAATCGCAAGGGGAGGGCGCCTTCGGGCGCCCTTCCTGCGTTTGGAGGCCGGGCAGCGCGGCGAGTCGTGCCGGGAGGGGAATTTTTCTTTCCTTTTCCATCAATAGCTTGGCGGCGAGGCGCTCGGCAGGAGCGATCTTTTTTGCCGGTGCCCGCACATCGCGCTTGACGGCGGCCTCCTGCAGGTCTTAATTGCGAATAACTCGCAGTTGCAGACGAGCGCTGGCGGAGGGCGGTTCACTACCGTCCCACCGCAATCCGGATCCCGCATTCTCCCCGGGCCTCCGCCGGCGCTTTCGAACTTCTGCGGGACACCGGTCCTGGCCTGCAGGGGAGGCCATGACCGGGAGCGGACCGAGGGGATCGACCGCACTATGCGAACCGGTCGTTCCAGCCGCGCGGCGCCTGAAGGGGGACGCCGCCGGTTACTCAATTTGCACGCGGGCAGGGCGTGCAACCTCGGTCCGCGCCCCCTTCCTTCGATCCTCTTCGATGCGTTTTCCGGGCCGGGGCAGGGTGGCGCGGCGCGCGACAGCGTCTAGGCTGGCCGCGTCCAAGAACCGCTTGAGGAAATCCATGCCCTATCTGATCGAGACCTGGGACAAGCCCGACCATCAGGCGCTGCGCCAGGCGACGCGGGCCGAGCATCTCGACTATCTCGACGGCGTCGTCGACAAGCTGCTGGCCTGCGGCGCCAAGCTGAAGGATGACGGCAGCGATGCCGGCGGCGGCTTCTACATCGTCGATGTCGAGACCCGTGCCGAGGCCGAGGCGCTGATCGCCGCCGATCCCTTCGCCAAGGCCGGGCTGTTCGAGAAGGTGGTGATCAACCGCTGGCGCCGCGCCTATCTCGACCGCAAGAGCTACCTGCCGCCGCGGTAGCCCCTCAGGCCTCCTTCGCCGCCAGGCTGGTCACCCGGCGCCGGCCGGTATTGTCCAGCGTCGTGGCGCGCGCCTCCAGCGCCGCCGCCAGGGCCGGGTGATCGTGGCGGCGGGCGACCGCCGCCAGCGCCTGGTGCCAGCGCGGCGAGCGCGACCGCCGCCAGCGCAGCAGCGCCCGGAGCCCCGCCGCGTCCCGCGCCCAGACCCGGTCCAGCGCCTGCCGCAGCACCTGCGCCTGGCCGAGCAGGAAGATCGACTGGCCCTGCAGGAAGGGGGCGGCGACCAGGGCGGCGCCGGCGGCGGCCAGCAGCGGGCCATGCCCGGCCTCGGCGCTGCCCCAGGGGTCGTAGATGGCGGCGCTCCATTCCGCCAGGTCGCGGCGGTGCAGCCACATGTCGGGATGCAGCGCGGCCCTGAAGTGGCTGCGGTAGCGCCGGTCCCAGGGCACGGCCGCCGGATCGATGCTGGCCGGTGGCGAGACCGCCAGCGCCCGCTGCAGCCCGAGCCGCCGGCCATGCTTCAGCGCCGCGAAGCCGCCCATGCCATGGCCATAGCCGAGCCGTCGGCCGCGGCCGATCCCGGCCAGGGCGAGCGCGGCGCGGCGCAGGCTGGCGGTCGGGTACCAGTTCTCGCGCTTGGCGACGAAGCCCAGCGCGTCAAGGCCCAGCCGCTCCACCGCCGGCTGCGCCCAGAAGCGCCCGGGCTCCGGCCGCGTCGCCAGGCCGCCGAAGGTCACCAGCGTGTAGTCCGAGGCGCCGGGCCGGTAGAGCACCAGCATCTCGGCATCCTCGTAGACGAGTTCAGGGGAAACAGACTCAGGCGGCATGCCGGGTCCCAGCCAGACGATGGGCCGCAGCTTAGCCGCTCCGGCGGGCGGAGGGCAGGGCGCGGCGCTCCCCGCCAGGCAACTGCGGCGGGGGCGGCGCCGTTTCCTCCCGCGACAGCCGCCCCCGCCCCCGGGGCCGGCGACCGAAGGAGCAAGCCGCATGCGACTGACCCCCCTCCTGCTGGCCGCCTCGCTGATCGGCGGGACGGCCCTGGCCCAGACGGCGCCGACGCAGAGCACCCCGCCCGCCAGCCAGCCGATGCCCGCCACCCCCGCGCCCTCCGCAGCCCCGCGGACCGGCGAGGGCAGCGCCGAGACGCTGCGCAACAACGCGGCGACCCGGGCGCTGGACCGCGCCGCCGGCACCGATGTCTCCGGCGCCTATCCCGGGCAGCGCGACGGCACGCCGGCCAATCCGCCGGGCACCGCGGCCAGCCGCGCGCTCGACCGGGCGGCGGGCACCAACACCTCCGGCGCCTATCCGCAGCAGTCGGACGGCACGCCCGCCAATCCGCCCGGCACCGCGCTGGGCCGCGCCCTCGACCGCGCCGAGGGCGACAACAGGGCGGGCGGCGCGCCGGCGACGGCGCCCACCACGCCGCCGGCCCGCTGAGGGCTGGCGAAACCTGCGGCGCGCCGGGGACGGGTTCGCTCCAGGCGCCCGTGGGCGGAAATTCATCCCTGGCGGCTTGCTGATCGGCGCGGCTTTTCGTTACGGTTCCGGCGAACGCAACGGGAGTGCCGCGGATGTCCGACCAGCAACTGGCCGAGGGGCGCGAGGTGGCGCGGCTGGCCGGCCGCGTCGCCGAGCTCGAGGACCAGCTGGCCCGCATGGAGGCCATGCTGGCGCAGAAGCTGGACCGCCTCGCCAGCCGGCAGGAGGAGATCGGCGGCTTCCTGATCAAGCGCGCCAACCGGATGGCCGAGGCGCAGAGCCTCTATCTCGGCGACCACACGGCGATGACCTTCCTGGAGAGCGGGCATCGCATCTATGTCGACACCCGCAGCCGCGACATCGGCATCCACCTGCTGGCCTCGGGCCGCTGGGAGAGCCAGTACACCAAGCTGTTCCGCTCGCTGGTGAAGCGCGGCGACACCGTGCTCGACATCGGCGCCAATCACGGCTTCTACGCCATCCATGCGGCGACGCTGGTCGGCGCCACCGGCCGGGTCGAGGCCTTCGAGCCCAATCCGCATCTGGCGGGGCTGGCCACCGCCTCGCTGCGCACCAATGGCTTCCGCTGGGCCAAGCTGCACCCGGTCGCGGTCGGCGAGGCCAAGGGCCAGGCCGAGCTCACCTTCAACGTCGACATGCCGGGCGGCGGCAATATCCGCGCCCCCGGCGGCGCCGCGAAAGGCTCGGTCGCGACGGTCGAGGTGGTCGCGCTGGACCAGCTCTTCCCCGACCCGGCCTTCCGCGTCGACGTCATCAAGATGGATGTCGAGGGCTATGAGGGCCGGGCGCTGCGCGGCATGGAGGCGATCCTGCGCCGCTCGCCGCAGGTGAAGATCCTGATGGAATTCTCCCCCGTGCTGCTGGTGCGCGGCGGCATCGACGCGGCCGGCGTGGCGGAATTCCTGCAGGGGCTGGGCTTCCAGGCCTGGTCGATCGGGAATGACGGCCAGACCCAGCCGTTGCCCTGGGACACGCTGACGGCGAAGGGCACCAAGTCGCAGAACATCCTGGTCGCCCGCGGCCTCTGAGCCGCGGCGCCGGCGGCAGGCTGCCGGTCTTCAGGAAATCTTGGCGTCGTGCGGAGCATCGTGCCGGGGCTTCCGGCATGAAGGTCGACGATGCGCCTGTTCCTCAATCTCTCGGTCGGCGTGAAGATGGGCCTGGCGGCCGCCCTGGTGGTCGCCCTGCTGCTGGCCCAGGGCGTGCTGCTGCAGGGCCGCGTGGCCGAGCTGCGGCTGCGCGGCGCGCAGCAGGCCGCGACCGGCGAGATCAACGGCCTGCTGCACGCCGCGCTGGGCCAGGTGATGACCGCCGACCTGGCCGCGCTGCGGCTGCGCCTGGCGCAGACGCCGGCGCAGGCGGCGGCAGAGGGGGCGGCGGCGGCGGCGGCGCTGCAGGAGGCGCGGCAGCAGCTGGAGCGGGCGGTGCGCGACACGCCGGGCGCCGGCTCGCGCCAGGCCGGCGCGCCGCTGCCGGCGATGGTCGGCGACTATGCCACCGAGACCGGGCGGCTGGTGGCGCTGCGGCAGGCGCTGCTGCTTCTGCGCAACGACCGCCTGGTCGAGGCGGGGGGCGAGTTCGAGCGCCAGCATGAGGCGACGCTGGCCAATCTCACGCTCGACCTGCGCGATGCCGAGCTGCGCGAGGAGGTGCGCGGCCGGCTGATCACCTATGGCAATGCGGTGGCGCTGCTGCGCCGCGGCACCGAGCGCTATCTCAGCACCGAGACCGCCGAGGAGGCGCGGCTGCTGCGCCGGGGCATCGCCCAGCAGCGGGTCTATGGCCGCGGCCTGGGCGCGCTGCGCGGCCTGCCGCCGGCCTATGCCGAGGCGCTCGCCGCGCTGCTGCGCCAGGGCGAGCGGCTGGCCGGCGTGGCCGAGGCGGTGCTGGAGGCGAATGGCCGCATGGCCGGGCTGGTGGAGCAGGAGCTGGCGCCGCGCCGCGCCGCGCTGGAGGCGGCGCTGCACGCCTTCGACGACCGGCTGGACGCCGAGGAGGAGGAGGCGGTCGAGGCCGCCGCGGCGGCGCAGGCGGCGCTGGCCTTCTGGTCGCCGGTGCTGGGCGCCGCCATCGCCATGCTGCTGGTGCTGACCAGCCTGGCCACGACCCGCGCCATCGCCGTGCCGCTGCGCCGGCTGTCCGGGGTGCTGGCGCGCATCGCCCGGGGCGAGGCGGTGGCGGAAGCGGCGCTGGGGCGCCTGGCCACCCGGCGCGACGAGATCGGGCTGATCGCCGGCGCGGTGGAGCAGCTGCGCGGCACCGTTGCCGAGGCCTTCGAGCAGGGCCAGATGATCGGCCAGATGCCGCTGGCGGTGATGCGCGTGGCGCCGGTGGCGCCCTACCGCGTGACCTTCGCCAATCCCGAGATGCTGCGGCTGCTGGAGGCGCTGCGCCCGGTGCTGGCCTGTGCGCCGGAGGCGGTGGCCGGCCAGCCGGTGGCGGCGCTGCACCCCGAGGCCGGGGCGCGGATCGCCGCCCTGCTGGCCGAGCCGGCGCGGCTGCCGCTGCGCGAGCGGCTGCGGCTCGGCGGCGAGGTGATCGACCTCGAGGTCACGGCGATGCGCGACGCCCAGGGCGTCTACCGGGGGCCGATGCTGTTCTGGAAGCCGGCGACCGAGCAGATGCGGCTGGCCGATGCCTTCGAGCGCGATATCGGCAGCGCGGTGCAGGAGGTGGCCGGCGGCACCGCGGCGCTGCTCGCCTCCTCGCAGCAGCTGGCCGAGGCGGCGGCGGCCTCGGGGCGGGAATCCGGGATGGTGGCCGAGGCGGCGGAGCGCGCCCAGGCCGATGTGAACACGGTCGCCGCCGCGGCCGAGCAGATGGCCGCGGCGGTGCGCGAGATCGCCCGCCAGGTCGAGGAGGCCGCCGGCATTGCCGGCCGCGCCGTGCGCGAGACCCGCGCCACCGATGTCAGCGTGCGCGACCTGGCCGATTCCTCGCGCCGCATCGGCGACGTGATCGCACTGATCAGCAGCATCGCCGGGCAGACCAATCTGCTGGCGCTGAACGCGACGATCGAGGCGGCGCGGGCGGGCGAGGCCGGCAAGGGCTTCGCCGTGGTCGCCTCGGAGGTGAAGAACCTGGCCAGCCAGACCGCCCGCGCCACCGAGGAGATCGGCGCGCAGATCGCCGGCATGCAGCAATCGACCCGCCAGGCGGTGGAGGCGATCCGCGCCATCGCCGGCACGGTGGAGCGCACCAGCGAGATCGCCAATGCGATCGCCCAGGCGGTGCAGCAGCAGGACATCGCCACCCAGGAGATCGCCCGCAGCGCCGCCCAGGTGGCCGAGGCGACCGGCACGGTCGGCCGCCGCATCGGCCTGGTGCGCGCCGCCTCCGAGCAGACCGGCCAGGCGGCCGAGGGGATGCGCCGGGTGGTGCAGGGCGTCGCCCACCAGGCCGACGTGCTGCGCGAGCAGGCCGGGCAGTTCCTGCAGGCGGCGGTCCGCTAGATCGCTTGACGAGACTCGCAGAAACAAAAGCCTGGAGGGGCTGAAGTGCGCCAGGGCGAACGGAAACCGCTCCAGGGCGGCCCGTGGCGGCGGGCGGGGTTCAGCTGCGCAGGATCGTCGACATCGTCTCGTCGTTGACCATCACCGCCATGATCGGCAGGGCGATGAAGGCGTCGAGCGCGGCGTAATGGCGCGACAGCTCGACATCGAGCGCGGTGTTGCGCCAGTTCCTGCCCGGGTTCCGGGCATAGCGGGCGGGCAGGCCGCTCAGCGGCAGGCAGCGCTGCAGCAGCCGGCGCGCGCCGCGCGGCGAGACCGAGTAGAGGCCGAGCCCGGCGGCCGAGTGCAGCGGCACCAGCGCCGGCCGCTGGCGGCTGGCGCGGAACGGCGCCAGCCCCTCGCCCAGGATCAGCTTCGACAGCGGCGGCCCCTGCAGCACCACCGGCAGGCCGCCGATCGCCGGCACCAGGCCGACCGGCCAGTTGTCGTTGTGCGACCACAGCACGACGTCCCACTCCGGCAGCGCGGCCAGCGCCGCCGCGGCGACGGCGTGGAAATCCGGGCGGATGACCGCATCATCCTCGGCGATATGCATCACCCGCTCGTGCCGCATGCCTTGCTGCCACAGCGCCATGTGCGAGACGGCGCTGCCGCAGGCGCCGGCGCTGTAGCGCAGCCCCGGCGCGAACAGCCCCTCCGCCTCGCAGCGCGCGCGGTCGAGCAGGCGGCCGTCGCAGGCGGGCACGCGTTCATAGGCCAGGCCGGGATTGAGTTTCTCGAACAGGGCGAAGCGCTCGGGCGTGCGGTCGAGGCTGATCACCCGGATGGGCTGGTCCACGTCTGGCTCCGCGAAACGATGGTCACGTCGCGGCACTGATAGGCGGGATGGAGGGAATTTCATACCGGTCCCGCCAGGAAAATCCCGGCGGCCGGCGGGCGCTCACAGGCCGCGCAGCCGCGCCGCCAGCGTCGCCGCATAGTTGTCGGTCATGCCGGCGACGAAATCGACGGCGCAGCGGATGGTCTCGCTGGCCGTCATGGCCGGGCGCGGATGGTAGTCCTGCATCAGCGACAGCGCCTGGCGCGGCCGCAGCTTCATGCGGGCGATGTCCTTGTCCGGGCTCTGCGCATAGGCCAGGCAGGCCTCGAGGAAGACGGTCAGCGTCTTCTCCAGCGTGTCGCGGGCGCCGATCTCGAACTCCACCTTGCGGGCATGCAGGTAGAGCACCTCGCGGTTGGTGCGGCGGATGGCGTCGAAGGCTTTCGGCAATTCGCCGCCGCAGAGATCGAGCAGGCCTTTGCGCAGCGGCATCCCGCCCGCCAGGATCGCCGCGCGATGCTCGAGGAAGCAGGTCTTCAGCGCGCCGATCATCTGGCCCGCCGCCCGCGACCGCAGCAGCGCCAGCTTCTGCGGCACGCTGTCTTCCGCCTGCAGCCGCGCGCGGTCGATCCTGGCGACCGGCAGCACCAGCTGCTCGTACTGGTCGTAGGAAAGGATCTGCAGCTCGACCGCGTCCTCGAGATCGGCCAGGCCATAGGTGATGTCGTCCGCCGCCTCCATCAGCCAGACCGCCGGATGGCGGGGCAGCGGGCCGGCCAGGCCGCATCGGTCGGTCACCGCGGCGAAGGCGGCGGCCTCGGTGGCAAAGGCGTTGAACTTGACGCCGGGGCGGCCGTCGCGGGCGGCGCGCGGGTCCTGGCCGCTCCAGGGATACTTGATGAAGGCGGCCAGGCTGGCGAAGGTCAGCTGCAGCCCGCCGCGCTCGCGATAGCCGTCGGCCGCGGTCAGGATGCGGAAGCCCTGGGCATTGCCGTCGAAACAGGCCAGGTCGGCATCGAGCTCCAGCCCGCTGGCCGCCCCCGGTCCCGCCAGCCATCCGGCCATGAAATCCGCGATGACCTCCTCGCCGGCATGGCCGAAGGGCGGGTTGCCGATGTCATGCGCCAGGCACACCGCCTGCACCAGATAGCCCAGGTCGTCCGGCGTCTGCCCCGCCGCCGCCAGCTCGCCCCGCAGCTCGGAGCCGACGGCGAAGCCCAGCGAGCGGCCGATCGAGGCGACCTCCAGCGTGTGCAGCAGGCGGTTGCGCACATGCGGGTTGCTGATCAGCGGATGCACCTGGGTCTTCTGCTGCAGCCGGCGGAAGGGGCGGCTGAAGACGATGCGGTCCTGGTCGATCTGGAAAGGGTTTCTTCCAGTCGCAAGCCGCGGTTCCAACCCGGGAAAACGGCCGGCGTGGAACAGCGCCGGCCACTCCATGGCGGTCAGCCGCGCATCCGGGCGACGGTGGCGGTGGTGGAATTGCCCGGCAGCAGCGCCGCCAGCTTCACCACGCCGCCCCATTCCTGCACCAGCTCGCCGCCCACCACCTGGTCGACGCGGTAGTCGGCGCCCTTCACCAGCACGTCGGGGCGCAGCAGGTGGATCAGCTCGACCGGCGTGTCCTCCTCGAAGATGGTCACCAGGTCGACGGTGGCCAGCGAGGCCAGCACGGCGGCGCGCGCCGCCTCCGGCTGGATCGGCCGGGTCGGGCCCTTCAGGCGCTTGACGCTGGTATCGGCGTTCAGCCCGACCACCAGCCGGTCGCACCAGCTGCGCGCCTGCTCCAGCAGGTGCACATGCCCGGGATGCAGCAGGTCGAAGCAGCCATTGGTGAAGCCGACGCGCCAGCCGCGCTGGCGCCAGCGCTCCACCTGCTCCGCCGCCGCGGCGCGGCGCAGCACTTTTCTCAAGGCGCCGCGCTCGGGGGTCAGGGCCTCGAGCAGGTCGGATTCGCGGGCGACCGCCGTGCCGACCTTTCCGACGACCAGCCCACCGGCGATGTTGGCGATGCGCGCGGCCAGCGGCAGCGAGAGCCCCGCCGCCATGCCGGCAGCCAGCACGGCGACCGCGGTGTCGCCGGCGCCGGAGACGTCATGCACCTCCGGCGCCTCGGCCGGGAAATGATGCACCTCGTCGCCCTCGAGCAGGGTCATGCCGTCCTCGGAGCGGGTCACCAGCACGGCGCCGAAGCCATGCCGGGCCTGCAGCGCCCGGGCGGCCGCGACGATCTCCTCCTCCGAGTCGATCGGCAGGCCGCTGGCCAGCGCCAGCTCCGCCCGGTTCGGCGTGATGATGTCCGCCCCGGCATACCGAGAAAAGTCCTCGCCCTTGGGGTCGACCACGACGCGGCGGCCGGCCGCCTTGGCGGCGGCGATCAGCCGCTGCGGCACGTCGCCGGCGAGCACGCCCTTGCGGTAGTCGGACAGCACCATGACCGAGGTGGCGGCCACCGTGTCGGCGGCGATCCGCACCAGCCGGTCGGCCAGGCGCTGGTGGATCGGGCGCGCGATCTCATGGTCGGCGCGCAGCATCTGCTGGCCGGCGGCGATGAAGCGGGTCTTGGTGGTGGTGGCGCGGCCGCCCTGCACCAGCAGCCAGGGCTCGACGCCCGGCTGGCCGCCGACCAGGCCGGTCAGGTCGGAGCCCGCCTGGTCGTCGCCGACCACGGAGAGGAAGGCGACCGCGGCGCCGAGCGCGGTCAGGTTGCGCACCACATTGCCGGCGCCGCCCGGCATGGCGACCTCGCGTTCCACCGCCAGGACCGGGACCGGCGCCTCCGGGCTGATCCGCTTCACCGCGCCATAGACGTAGCGGTCGAGCATGGCGTCGCCCACCACCAGCACCGAGGCGCGCTTGAGCTGCTTCACCGCCTCGGCGAGGTCGGTATCGATCTCGGAGGCCGTCTCGCCAGCGGGTGTGGCGGCCGGACCGCTGGCGGTCTGGCCGGGGAGGGGAGCTTCCCCGGAGGCGGGCGCGGGCGCGCGGTCCGGAAGGGCGGCCCGGGGGCCGGAAGGGGGCACGGGGCCTTGCATTGGCATGGTGCCTAGCGCAGCGGAGCCGCCACGCGCAAGGCGCCGCCTCTATGCCGAGAGGAAACGCAGGCTTGCGGCCTCCAGCACCAGGCAGGTCAGCGGCCCGCCGGCGACCGCCCCGGTATCGATGCCGATGCGATTCGCCCGCCGCTCGGGCGCGCGGCAGGGGGTATGGCCATGCACGATGATGGCCGGCAGCGGCCGCGGCCAGGACAGGAAGGGTTCGCGGATCCAGAGCATGTCCTGGGCGCGCTGCGCCGCGATCGGCTTGCGCGGATCGATTCCGGCATGGACGAAAAGATAGTCGCCGGCCTGCCAGCTCAGCCGCAGCCCCTCCAGGAAGGCGCGGTGGGCGGCGGGCAGCGCCAGCCGGCCGCTGGCCGCCGCGCCATAGCTGTCCAGCGTGGCGTCGCCGCCATTCCACAGCCACAGCTCCTCGGCGGCCGAGCCGGGGCCTTCCTGCAGCGCCGCCCGCATCATCGCCTCGTGGTTGCCCATCAGGTCGATGCGCTCGGCCGCGGGCAGCGGGCCCGGGCCGGCCAGCGCCTCGATCACCGCGGCGCTGTCCGGGCCGCGATCGACATAGTCGCCGAGATGCAGCAGGGCGCAGCGCGCGGCGGGGCGGGCCCGCCAGTCCTCGGCAATGGCGGCGTGCAGGGCGAGCAGGCGGGTCGCGCAGCCATGCACGTCGCCGATCGCATAGACCCTCAGGCCTTCCGGCAGGCGGCCGGGGGCGGCGTATTCCATCGCATGCCTTCCGGCGGGATGCCGCTTCCAACGCGCCGGAGCGGCGGCGGTTGAGCCAACCCCTCCGCCGCTTCCGCTCAGATCTTCTGGCGCCGTGCCTGGTAGCGGGCCTGGGCCGCCATGCGCACGCCCGCATTGGGCGCGCCGAACTGCCGGTAGCCGCCGCGCCGCTCGACGATCTCGAAGAAGAAGCGATCGGCGAAGCTGGCGGTATAGGCATGGGTGAAGACCCCGCCCTCGGCATCCTGGTCGTGCAGCAGGTTCAGCGACTTCAGCTCGTCGAGGCGGGCCGGATCGAGGCCGAAGCGCGCCTCCAGGTCGTCATAGTAGTTCTCGGGGATCGGCAGCAGCGGCGCGCCGCGCGCGGCCAGCTGCCGGGCGGTGGCCGCCGCATCCTCGGTCAGGAAGGCGATGTGGTGGACGCCGGCGCCGGCGACGGCGGAGACGAAGCGGCCGGTCGCCGTCTCGCGCGCCTCGGAGACGTTCAGCGGCAGGCGCAGCGCCCGGTCCGGCGTCACCATGGCGCGGGAGCGCACCAGGCCGCGCGGATCCGGCAGCTCCCACAGCCCTTCCGGCTCCATGCCGAAGACGGCGCGGTAGAACAGCACGAAGCCGTCCATCTGCCCCGGCGTCAGCGCCTGCGCCACATGGTCGATCGAGAGCAGCCCCGGCCCGGCGGCATCGACGCCGGGAATCAGAAAGAAATCATCCTCCCAGAAGGAACGCTCGCCGGGGCGGTTCTCGACCAGGCAGACCAGCGAGCCGTCGGGGGCGCGCAGGGAGGGGATCGGCCGCTCGCCCTCGCCGCGCGGCTCGTACCAGGTGGAGCAGCGCAGCGCATCGGCCCGCGCCAGCGTCGCCTCGGCATCCGCCACCGCCAGCGCCATGGCGCAGACCGAGGCGCCATGCATCTCGAAATGCCCGGCCGCCGCGCTGTCCGGCTCGGCGTTCAGCACCAGGCTGACGCCGCCCTGGCGGTACAGCTCGACGGCCTTCGAGCGGTGCCGGCCCGCCAGCCGGAAGCCCAGCGTGCCGAGGAACTGGGCGAGCTCCTGCCGCACCGGCTCGTTGACGGCGAATTCCAGAAACTCGACGCCGCTGCAGGGAGAGACCGGGGGCAGGGCGGTGGCGGCGACCGTCGGCTGCGCCTCGCTCTCCACCAGGATCAGCGAGCGCAGCCCGTCGCGCGCCGTCTGCCGCACCGGGGCGGCGCGGAACTCGTCGTTGAAGATTTCCAGCGACAGCGGCCCGGCATAGCCGCTGTCCAGCACCGCACGGGTGAAGCCGGCGACATCGAGCTGGCCCTGGCCGGGGAAGTTGCGGAAGTGGCGGCTCCAGTTCAGCACGTCCATGTCCAGCCGCGGCGCATCCGCCAGCTGCACGAAGAAGATCTTTTCGCCCGGCACCTGCGCGATGCCGGACGGGTCGTCGTTGATCGACAGGGTGTGGAAGGAATCGACGATCAGCCCCAGCGCCGGATGGTCGGCGCGCTGCACCACATCCCAGGCCTGGGCCCAGCGGTTGATGTGCCGGCCCCAGGCCAGCGCCTCGAAGCCGACGCGCAACCCGCGGCGCTGCGCGCGCTCGGCCATCTCGTGCAGATCGGCCGCCGCCCGCGCCGGGTCGTCGATCGCGGCCGGCTGCACATTGCTGCAGACCAGCACCAGGTCGGTGCCCAGCGCCTGCATCACGTCGAACTTGCGCTCGGCCCGGTCCATGTTGCGCGCGCGCTGCGGCTCGGGCATCGCCTCGAAGTCGCGGAACGGCTGGAAGATCGGGATGCTCAGCCCAAGGTCGGCGGCCAGGCGGCGGATCTCGGCGGGCGAGCCGTTGAAGGTCAGCAGATCATTCTCGAAGATCTCGACGCCGTCGAAGCCGACCGCCGCCGCCGCCTCCAGCTTGTCCGGCAGATCGCCGCTCAGGCAGACCGTGGCAATGCAGCGGGACCGGGCCATCGACAAAAACCTCCTAAAAGCAAAGCAAGGCCGGGGGGAAGTATCCCCCCGGACCCCCTTCTATTTCTGTCAGGACGTCACCGCCGATGGCGGTGCCGCGCCCTACTCCAAAGTGATCCCGCGCGAGCGGATCACCTCGCCCCATTTGGCGCTTTCCGCCGAGAGATAGGCGGGCCAGGCGGCCGAACTGCCGAATTCCGGGAAGATGGAATTCTGCTTCAGCCGCTCCGTCACCTCGGAGGCCTTCATCGTCGCCTCGGTGGCCGCGGAAAGCCGGGCGATCACCTCGGCCGGGGTGCCGGCGGGCGCCAGGATGGCGAATTCGGAGGCGCATTCATAGCCGGGCAGCCCGGCCTCGGCGATGGTCGGCACCTCCGGCACCAGCGGGTTGCGGGTCTTGCTGGAAACGCCCAGCACCGTGACCTGCTTGGCGGCAATCAGCGGCAGCGCGGTCACCGCATCGACGAAGGCCATCTCCACCTCGCCGGCGATCAGCGCCTGCACCGCCGGCGCGCCGCCGCGATAGCTGACATTCTGCACCTCGATGCCGGTCTCGCGCAGGAACAGCTCGGTCGCCAGATGCGCCGAGGAGCCGGCGCCCGAGGAGGCATAGCTCATCTTGCCCGGCCGCGACTTGGCCAGCGCCACGAAGCCCGGAATGTCCTTCACGCCGAGATTGTTGTTGATGCACAGGAAGATCGGCGTGGTCGCCACCTTGCCGATGCCGGCGAAGCCCTTCTCGTCGTCATAGCCGCGGTTCGGGAAGAGGTGCCGCGCCATGGCGAAGGTGCTGTTGACGCCGAGCAGCAGCGTATAGCCATCGGCGCGCGCCCGGGCCACCGAGGCATGGCCGATCGTGCCGCTGGCGCCGGGGCGGTTCTCCACCACCACCTGCTGGCCCAGCTCCTTCGACAATTGCTGCGCCAGCACGCGGGCCACGAAGTCGGTGGAGCCGCCGGGGGCCCAGGCGACCACCAGCGTGATCGGGCGGGTCGGGAAATTCTGGGCCTGGGCCGCGCGCGGCAGCAGCGCGCCGCCGGTGGCCACCAGGCCGAGCGAGGCGGCCAGCCCCTGCGTCAGGCCACGACGGGTGAAGGTCATGCTTTCCTCCGGTGCTTCGGCACTTGCTTGGACGAATTGCTGTTGGAAGCGTACGTACCAGATAGTACATTAGCCTCGCAAGCTCAAAGCCGGTGCGGCCGGCTCCGGGACAACGAGGAAGCCA
Organism: Roseomonas sp. USHLN139; assembly: GCF_037145735.1. Lineage (NCBI taxonomy): Bacteria > Pseudomonadati > Pseudomonadota > Alphaproteobacteria > Acetobacterales > Roseomonadaceae > Roseomonas > Roseomonas sp. USHLN139. The sequence continues at coordinate 513,859 of NZ_JBBCWY010000001.1, forward strand.
GCATGATCGCCCAGCCCGTCGCCGCCAATGATTCCTCGCCGCTGGCGGGGCTGCCGCCGGCCTTTCTGGTCGGGCTGATCGGCAGCGGCATCCAGGCCTCGCGCTCGCCGGCGCTGCATGAGCGGGAAGGGGCGGCGCAGGGCCTGCGCTACCTCTACCGCCTGTTCGACCTCGAGGTGCTGAAGCGCGGGCCCGAGGCGCTGCCCGAGCTGCTCGCCATGGCCGAGGCGCTGGGCTTCGCCGGGGTCAATGTCACCCATCCCTGCAAGCAGGCGGTGCTGCCGCTGCTGCACGAGGTCTCCGACGACGCCCGCGCGCTGGGCGCGGTGAACACGGTGGTGTTCAGGGACGGCCGCCGCATCGGCCACAACACCGACCATTCCGGCTTCGCCGAGGGCTTCCGCCGCGGCCTGCCCGATGCGGCGATGGGCGAGGTGGTGCAGCTCGGCGCCGGCGGGGCGGGGGCGGCGGTGGCGCATGCCGCCATGACGCTCGGCACCGGCCGGCTGACCCTGCTGGACATGGACCCGGCGCGCGCCGCGCAGTTGGCCGCCGCGCTGTGCGAGCGCTTCGGCCGCGGCCGCGCCGTGGCCTCGACCGACATCGATGCCGCCATGGCCCGCGCCCATGGCCTGATCCATGCGACGCCGACCGGCATGGCGAACTATCCCGGCCTGCCGCTGCCGGCTGGCCTGCTGCGCCCGGCGCTCTGGGTCGCCGAGGTGGTCTATGTGCCGCTCGAGACCGCGCTGCTGCGCGAGGCCCGCGCCCGTGGCTGCCGCACCGTCGATGGCGGCGGCATGGCGGTGTTCCAGGCGGTCGGCGCCTTCCGCCTGTTCACCGGGCGGGAGCCGGACGCGGCGCGCATGCTGGCGCATTTCCACGCGATGGTCTGATAAAAACTTTCTTCTCCTTGGCTTCAGACTTCGTAAACCCATTCCATGGCACCCAGGCGGGGGACGAGGCCGGCAGAACCCGCTCTCCCCGCCGCCCAGCCTTCTTTCCACCTTGCTAAAGGCATCGCTGGAAGCCTCCTCAACGGGTTGAGAGGTTCCCATGCTTCCCGTCTCCGCCGTCACCAGCCAGCAGGGCCTGATGGAATTCTGGGCGCAGCTGCGCGCCCGGGCCGAGCAGGCCGCCCAGACCGCCGGCGGCACCACCACCGACAGCACCGCCGATCCGGCGACCACCGCGCCCGGCACGGTGGTGGCCCCTGGCGTCGCCACCCCGGACAGCGCCACCCGCTACAGCGACGAGACCGAGGCGCTGCTGGTCGCGCTGCAGAGCGGGCCCGGCAGCGCGCCGCCCCCGGCGCCGCCCCCCGGTCCACCGCCAGCGCCGCCGCCGGGAGGGCCGCCACCCGCCGCCGCCGCTGACGGGGAGAACGCCACCGGCGCCATCGCCGCGCTGAAGGCCCTGCTGGAGGCGCTGCAGGCCCAGGCTGAGGAGGAGGCCCAGGCCGGGGCGGCCGGCGTGGAGAGCAGCCCCGGCGACGACGCCCTGGCAGAGGCTCAGGCCCGCAACGCCACCCCGCCCGAGGCCAGCCCGATCGGCCAGGTGCAGGGCCTGCTGCAGAGCATCGTCGGCCAGCTGCAGGCCGACCAGGCCAGCGGCGCCGAGCGCCGCGCCGAAGCGCCGCCGGAGCGGGAAGCGGATCCCGACCGCGGCTTCCGCCAGCGCGCCTTGGCGGAGGCCGCCCGCGCCTATGCCGCGCAGCAGGAGGAAGGCCCGGGCGCCACCGCCACCTCGATCTTCGTCTGAGGGCTCAGGCCGCGTCCGGCGTGACGGCCACGTAGCGCAGCACCGCCTCGGCGATCATCTGCCGCTGGCTGGCGGTGCGCGCGGCCGCCGAGAGGTCGACCCCGAAGATCGCCCCCAGCGTGTGCCGGTTGGCGACCCGGTGGAAGCAGCTGCCATTGATCAGGATGTGCAGGTCCAGCGGGTCGATCCCGGCGCGGAACAGCCCCGCCGCCTCGCCCCGCGCCAGCAGCCCGCGCAGCAGCCCGATCACCGCGTCGTTGCGGCCGCGCAGCGTCGGCGACTGGGCGATATGCGCCGCCGCATGGATATTCTCGACCGAGACCAGGCGGACGAATTCCGGATGCTCGGCATGGTAGTCGAAGGTGGTCTCGACCAGCCGGCGCAGCGCCTCCAGCGGCGGCAGGTCGTCGAGCCGCAGCCCGGCCTCGGCGGCGCGGATGCCGCCATACATCTCCTCCAGCACGGCGGCGAAGAGCTGCTCCTTGCTGCCGAAGTAGTAGTAGATCATCCGCTTGGTGGTCTGCGTCCGCGCGGCGATCTCGTCCACCCGGCCGCCGGACAGGCCCTTCTCGGAGAACTCGGCGATGGCGGCATCGAGGATGCCGCGCCGGGTCTGCTCCGCATCCCGCGGCCGCGGCGTGGTCTTCGCCATCTGCATTGCCTGCCCGTCCCCCTGAACTATCCGGTTCGGCCATAGCATGGGTGCGCCCTGCAGGTCGCGCCGTGGCTGGGCCGTTTCACGTCCTGTCGCCATGTGGAGGCGGCAGCATTTCCAGAAAAAAGAAGGGGTCCAGGGGAATTCATTCCCCTGGCCTGCCTCTGTCTTCGCGTCAGACCTTCTCGATCACCATCGCGATGCCCTGGCCCACGCCGATGCACATGGTGACCAGCGCATAGCGCCCGCCGCGGAGATGCAGCTCCTCCACCGCCGTCTGCACCAGCCGCGCGCCCGACATGCCGAGCGGGTGGCCGAGCGCGATGGCGCCGCCATTCGGGTTCACGTGCTCGGCGTCGTCGGGCAGGCCGAGGTCGCGGGTCACGGCGAGCGCCTGGGCGGCGAAGGCCTCGTTCAGCTCGATGACGTCCATCTGGCCGAGGGAGAGGCCGGTCTTCTCCAGCACGCGGCGGGTGGCGGGGGCCGGGCCGAAGCCCATGATGCGCGGCGGCACGCCGGCGGTGGCGCTGGCGACGATCCGGGCGCGCGGCGTCAGGCCGTGCCGGCGGGCGGCTTCCGCCGAGGCCAGCAGGATGGCGCAGGCGCCGTCATTGACGCCCGAGGCATTGCCGGCGGTGACCGACCCGCCTTCCTTGCGGAAGGGGGTGCCGAGCTTCGCCAGCGCCTCCAGCGTGGTGTCGGGGCGGAGGTGCTCGTCCTGCGAGACGATCACCGGCTCGCCCTTGCGGCGCTTGATCTCGACCGGGACGATCTCGCGCGCGAAGCGGCCGCTGTCCTGCGCCTTCTTCGCCCGCTGCTGGCTGCGGAACGCGAAGGCATCCTGGTCGGCGCGGCTGATCTGGAAGTCGGCGGCGACGTTCTCCGCCGTCTCCGGCATGGAATCGACACCGTATTGCGCCTTCATCAGCGGGTTGACGAAGCGCCAGCCGATGGTGGTGTCGTAGATCTCGGCCGCACGCCCGAAGGCCTCGGCCGACTTGCCCTGGACGAAGGGGGCGCGGGTCATGCTCTCGACGCCGCCGGCCAGCATCAGCTCGGCCTCGCCGGACTTGATGGCGCGGGCCGCGATGCCGGTGGCGTCCATGCCCGAGCCGCAGAGCCGGTTGACCGTGCTGCCCGGCACCGTGTCGGGCAGGCCGGAGAGCAGGCTGGCCATGCGGGCGACGTTGCGGTTGTCCTCGCCGGCCTGGTTGGCGCAGCCGAAGACCACGTCGTCCAGCGCCGACCAGTCGAGCTCCGGATGGCGCGCCATCAGGGCGACGATCGGCACGGCGGCCAGGTCGTCGGCGCGCACCGCGGCCAGCGCGCCGGCATAGCGGCCGATCGGCGTGCGGGCAGCGTCGCAGAGGAAGGCATCACGCATCAGGCAGTCTCTCCAGGCTCGGAACCAGGCTGGGCCATCCGCAGGGGCGCGTCGGTGCGCGCCTGCAGCTCTTCGAAGCTCAGGCCGGGCGCCATCTCCACCACCGCGAAGCCCTGGGGGGTGACGTCGAGCACGGCCAGGTTGGTATAGACGCGGCGCACCGCGCCCATGGCGGTCAGCGGATAGCCGCAGCGCTTCACCAGGCGCGGGGCGCCGTCCTTGGTGGTGTGCTCCATCACCACCCAGAGGCGCTTGGCGCCGGCCGCCAGGTCCATGGCGCCGCCGACCGCGGGCGCCGTGTCATTGGCCGAGGTCGCCCAGTTGGCGACGTCGCCATTCTCGGCCACCTCGAAGGCGCCGAGCACGCAGAGGTCGAGATGCCCGCCGCGGATCATGGCGAAGCTGTCGGCATGGTGGACATAGGCGCCGCCGCGCAGCAGCGTCACCTGCTGCTTGCCGGCATTGATGAGGTAGGGGTCGGCATCCTCGGGCGCCGGGGCCGGGCCCATGCCGAGCACGCCGTTCTCGGAATGGAACACCACCTCGCGGCTGGCGGGGACGTAGTCGGCGACCATGGTCGGGATGCCGATGCCGAGGTTGACGTACCAGCCCTCGGGAATGTCCTGCGCCACGCGGCGGGCCATGTCCTTGCGGGAGAGGGGGGCGAATTGGGTCTCGCTCATGGTTCTCGTCTCCTCAGGCGGCGGTGCGGGGCAGCTGGATGACGCGGTCGACGAAGATGCCGGGCGTGGCCACGGCCTCCGGGTCCAGCGTGCCGAGGGGCGCGATCTCATCCACCTCGACGATGGTCAGCTTGGCGGCCATGGCCATCACCGGGTTGAAGTTCCGCGCGCTGCGGCGATAGGTCAGGTTGCCCCAGCGATCGGCCATATGGGCCTGGACCAGCGCCACATCGCCGGGCAGGGCATTCTCCAGCACGCACATCTTGCCGCCGAACTCGGCCACGGGCTTGCCCTCGGTCAGCAGCGTGCCGTAGCCGGTCGGCGTGTAGAAGGCGGGCACCCCGGCGCCGGCGGCGCGCATGCGCTCGGCCAGCGTGCCCTGGGGGACGATCTCCAGCTCCAGCTTGCCGGCCTTGTAGAGCTCCTCGAAGACCACCGAGCCGGCGCTGCGCGGGAAGGAGCAGATGATCTTGCGCACCCGCCCGAGCTCCATCAGCCGCGCCAGGCCGACGCGCCCGGTGCCGGCATTGTTGGCGACGACGGTCAGGTCGGAGGCACCCTGCTCGATCAGCGCGTCGATCAGCGTGTCCGGCTGGCCGACCGAGCCGAAGCCGCCGACCAGGACGGTCGCGCCATCGGGGATGCCTTGCATCGCCTCGGCCATGTCTCGGACGATCTTGTTGATCATACGTTCCTCGCTGTTGCTTCGGGCGCGCCGCAGGCAGGGGCGGCGGGTTCTTGGGCGGCCGGACCGGGCCGCGGCACGACACTAGGTCCGGCCTTCCCCGGCCGGCAACGCCGTGCGCTATCCGCACATCGCAGCCGCCCGGCGGCAGGGCCAGGGGCCGACAGGGGCTTGACGCGGCTCTCACGTTCTCGTGATGATGAACTGTTGTCCATTCGTCACAATTGCGGCTGATTTGCCACAATTCGCCCCGATTTTGGCATGGCGCCGCCGGATGAGGGCGGCGTGCCCGCCTGCTCCGCACGCCGCCCCTGCCCGGGCGGCGGCGGCCCGCATCACGGGGCGGGCGGTGGGCGGAAACGGCGCCCTGCGCTACACACGGGCCGCAGGGCACCACAGGGACGCGCGCCGTTGCGCGCGGGGACAGGGGTTATTCGATGGCGTTGAATGCTTCCGGCGAGCGCTTCATTCCCGAGGCGTATCACGGCGAGATCGCAGTCGAGCATTATCATCGCTATCTTTTCGCCCGCGAATTCGTGGCCGGGCGCGACGTTCTCGATATCGCCTGCGGCGAGGGCTATGGCAGCGCCCTGCTGGCCGAGCTGGCCAGCCGCGTCACCGGCGTCGACATCGACCGCGAGGCGGTGCAGGCCGGGCAGCAGCGCTATCCGCGCGGCAATCTCGACTTCATGCTGGGCGACTGCCTGCGCATCCCGCTGCCGGATGCCAGCGTCGACGTGGTGGTCAGCTTCGAGACCATCGAGCATGTCGACGAGCACGAGGCGATGCTGGCCGAGCTGAAGCGCGTGCTGCGGCCGGGCGGGCTGCTGATCATGTCGAGCCCGGACAAGTACCGCTATTCGGAGCTGCCCCGGCACAGCAACCCGTTCCACGCGAAGGAACTCTACGCCCACGAATTCGCCGCGCTGATGAAGCGGCATTTCCGCAACCTGGCGATGGCCGGGCAGCGCTCGATGTTCGGCTCCGGCCTGTTCTTCGAGCAGGGCGTCGCCGCCGCGCTGAGCTTCGAGCGCGAGGCCGGCCGCTTCCAGCGCGCCGCCGGCATCCCGGCCGCCATGTACTGCATCGCCGTCGCCTCCGACGCGGCCCTGCCGCCGCTGTTCAACGGCGTGCTGATCGAGACGGTCACCGCCAGCGACGCCGTGGTCAATGTCGAGGCGAAGCTGCGCGAGCGCGAGGCGGAGCTGCAGGAACGCGCGGCGGAGCTGGCGGCGATGGCCGGCAGCGTCGGCGAGGCGCAGCAGCAGGGCGTGGCGCTGCAACGCGACATCGACCGGCTGCAGAAGGCGCTGGCCGAGCAGCGCCGCCTGGCGAATGCCGTCACCGCCCGGCTGGAGGCCGAGCGGCAGCGGGCCAGCGCCATCGAGGCCAGCACCTTCTGGCGCGCCAGCGCGCCGGTGCGCCGGCTGCTGGGCAAGATGCCCGGCCTGCGCCGCGTGGTGCGCAATGCGCTGCGCAGCCTCTACCATTCGCGCCGCACCCTGCGGCACCGCCGGATGACGCGCGCCCGCCAGGCCAGCTACCAGCCGCTGGTCACGGTGATCGTGCCCAACTTCAACCATGCCCGCTTCCTGCCGCAGCGCATCGACAGCATCCTGAAGCAGGGCTACCAGAATTTCGAGCTGCTGATCCTCGACGACGCCTCCACCGACGACAGCGCCGCGGTGATCGAGCGCTACCGCCAGGCGAATCCCGACAAGATCCGGGTGATCCGCAACGAGCAGAATTCCGGCAATGTCTTCCGCCAGTGGAAGCGCGGCATCGCCGAGGCGCGCGGCGAGCTGATCTGGATCTGCGAGAGCGACGATTTCGCCGAGCCCGACTTCCTCGAGAGCCTGGTGCCGGCCTTCCTCGACGAGAGCGTGATGATCGGCTTCGGCCGCATCCAGTTCGCCGACCGCGACGGCAAGCCCTATGCCGGGCTCGACGGCTATCGCGAGCGCGCCGAGCCGGGGATCTGGAACGCGCCGCTGGTGCGCCCGGCCAAGGCCTGGTTCGACCATGCCTTCGGCGTCAACAACGTCATTCCCAATGTCGGCGGCTGCCTGATCCGCAACCAGCCGATCGAGGAGGAGATCTGGCAGGAGGCCACCACCTACCGCATCCTCGGCGACTGGTATCTCTACGCCATGCTCGGCCGCGGCGGCCGGATGGCCTTCGAGCCGCAGGCGGTCACCTATTTCCGCCAGCATGGCGACAACACCTCGGTCAGCAGCTTCACCACCGCCGCCTACTACACCGAGCATGAGCGGCTGGTGCGGCTGCTGCGGCACCGCTGGGGCATCCCCGACGCGACGGTCGAGCGCTTCGCCAATGGCGTGCGGGCGCAGTTCGACTATGCCAAGGCGGCGGCCTCGCTCGGCGCGCTGGAGCGGGTCTTCGACACCGACCGCGCGCTGACCACGCCGCGCGGCCAGCGCCACGTGCTGATGGTCATCCTCGGCTTCTACCTGGGCGGCGGCGAGCTCTTCCCGATCTACCTGGCCAACCAGCTGGTGGCCGAAGGCCACACGGTCTCGGTGCTGGCGCTGCAGCCGCATGACTGGAATGCCGGCATCCGCAACCAGCTCGACCGCCGCATCGCCGTCTATGACGCGGCGACGGTGCGCAAGATCGGCCCGCGCCCCTTCATCGAGGAGATCGGCGCCGATGTCGTCCATTCGCATTTCGTCGGCGCCGAGGGGCTGTTCTTCAGCGAGGGCCAGGACGTGCCCGACGTGCCCTATGTCGTCACGCTGCACGGCTCCTACGAGGTCAGCAATCTCAGCGCCGAATTCGTCAGCACCGCGGCGCATCGCGTCAGCCACTGGGTCTATCTGACGCGCAAGAACCTCGACCACCTGCAGGTGCTCGATGCCGCCGAGCGGGCCCGCCTCTCCACCTCCTGCATCCCGAACGGCATGCCGCTCGACCCGCGGCCCTTCCCGCAGAGCCGCGCCGATCTCGGCATCGGCGAGGGCGACCTGGTCTTCGCCCTGGTCTCCCGCGCCATGAAGGAGAAGGGCTGGGAGCCGGCGATCCAGGCCCTGGCCCAGGCGCAGCAGCGGCTGGCGCGGCAGGGCAGCGCACGCCGGCTGCATCTGCTGCTCTGCGGCGCCGGGCCCGAGGCCGACCGGCTGAAGCCGCTCTATGCGCAGATGCCCAATGTGAAGTTCCTCGGCTTCCAGGACTGCATCCACGGCGTCTACCGCCTGTCGGATTGCGCCATCCTGCCGACCCGCTTCCAGGGCGAGAGCTTCCCGCTGACCCTGATCCAGGCGATGCAGGTGGCCCGCCCGGTGATCGGCAGCGATGTCGGCGAGATCAGCCGCATGCTGATCCGCGACGACCGGCAGGCCGGCATCGTGGTGGCGCCCGAGGCCGATGACGGGGCCTTCGTCGCCCTGCTCGCCGAGGCGATGGTCGCCATGGCCGACGACGCCGCCCGCGCCGCCTTCGGCCGGGATGCCGCCGAGCTGGGCGAGAGCTTCGGCATGGCGACGGTCTCGGCCGCCTATACCGCCTGCTACGAGGAGGCGATCGCCCGCCACGGCATGGTCGCCTCGCCTGTCGGCGCCAATGCCTGGCCGGCGGTCGCCTGATCTCTGTCGGGCGGCCGGCTTCGCGGGGCGGCGCTGGTCCCGGCACAGTGTCGGAAAGCGGCCTGGGGGGAACCTCCAGGCCGCTGCCGGTTCAGGCCCGCGGCGCCGCGCCGATCAGGGCATAGAGAAAAACCTGGTCGGCCAGGCGCTGGCGCTGCAGCCCGCTGCGCGCCAGCAGCGCCAGGCGGGGGCCGCGCGGCAGCTGCGGCAGCGGCCGCAGCCGGGCGACCAGGGCGCGGTTCTCGGGGGTCAGCAGCGGCGAGGCCGCCTCCAGCGCCGCCAGATGCGCGGCCAGCGTGGTGGCGAAGCGCGCCGCCCCGCGCTGCAGCGCTCCGCGCGCCCGGCCGAGCACCGAGCCGGCACTGCCGACGCTGTTGCCGCCATGTTGGCGGTAGAGGATGGCGGGCTGCGGATCGGCCATGATCGCGCCACCCGCGCCGGCGACCAGCAGGTGGCACCACCAGTCGTGCATCGAGGCCGCCGGCATCGGCGGCGCCGCCAGCACCAGCCGGCGGGCGGCGGCGTTCAGCATCACCGTGCAGCCGACCGCGATGTTCTCCACCAGCGCGTTGCGCAGCCCGGGCGGGCGGCGGAAGGCAGGCGACAGGCCGATCGGCCGCAGTTCCGCATCGACCAGCTGCTGCCGCGCGCAATAGAGCGCCGGGCGGTCCGGATCCTGCGCGGCGATCCAGGCCCAGGCGCGCGCCAGCTTCTCCGGCAGCCAGACATCGTCCTGGTCGCAGAAGGCAAGGGCCGGCGCGTCCCCGGGGGCGGCCGCCAGCAGCCGCATGAAGCTGCCGCCCGGGCCCTGGCGGCCGGCGCCGTCCTCCAGCCGCCGCGCGCCGCGGAAGGCCTCCAGCAGCGCGACGGTGCCATCGGTGGAACCGTCGTCGCGCCACAGCAGGCTCCAGGGCGGCGCGTCGCGCTGGGCGGCCAGGCTGTCCAGCTGGGCGGGCAGGAAGCGGGCGCCGTTGTAGGTGGCGAGCAGGATCGGCAGGGGCGTCATCGCCGCCAGCCATAGGCGGTGGGGCGGGGCAGGGGAAGCGTCAACCCGGGATGGTCCGGCGCAGCTCGGCCGCCGCCGCCAGCAGCGCCGGCAGCAGCTTCTGTTCCACCACCGCGTCGCTGGCGCGCGCCGTCTGCACGCCGATGTTCATCGCGGCGACGCAGCGGCCGCGCTGGTCGCGCACCGGCACGGCGAGCGAGCGCAGGCCGAGCTCCAGCTCCTCCTCGACCAGCGCATAGCCGCGGGCGCGCGCCTCGGCGACGGCGGCGCGGATGGCGGGGCGGGTGGTGCGGGTATGCGCGGTCAGCGCCTCGGGCGTCAGGCCGGCCAGCAGCTGCTCCATGCTGCCCTCGGGCAGGGCGGAGAGCAGGGCGCGGCCCAGCGCCGTGCAATGCGCCGGCAGCCGGCTGCCGACCGAGAGGCTGACCGACATGATCCGCCGCGTCGAGGCGCGGGCGACATAGACCACCTCGGCCCCATCCAGGATGGCGGCCGAGCAGCTTTCGCCAGTGGCCTCGCGCACCGCCTCCAGCTGCGGCTGCAGCAGCTCGGGCAGGCTGGCGCTGGACAGCCAGGCGCCGCCGAGCCGCAGCACCCGCGGCGTCAGCCGGAAGCCGCGCCCGTCGCTCTCGGCATAGCCGAGCGCGACCAGGGTCAGCAGGCAGCGCCGCGCGCTGGCCCGGGTCAGGCCGGTGGCGCGGGCGATCTCGGCGATGCTGGCGCGCGGGCGGCCGTGGTCGAAGGCCTCGATCACCGCCAGCCCGCGCGACAGCCCGCCCAGCAGGTCGCGCGGATCGGGTTTCTGCGCGGGAGGGCGCTTCATGCGCGCGACCTCGTCACCTCGGCGGCGACCTGGACCAGCTGGGCGCGCAGCCAGGCATGGCGCGGGTCCTGCTGGTCGCGGCGGTGCCAGGCCATGTAGAGCGGCAGCCGGTCCAGCGGTTCCTCGCCGGCGCCCGGCAGCGGCGGCAGCCTGACGCTGGCCAGCCCCGCCAGCCCGCCATGCCGCAGCAGCCCGGGCAGGGTCGCCAGCATCTCGCCGCCGCGCAGAAAGGAGAAAATCCCGGTGAAGCCGGGGACGCGCAGCGCGATGTCGCGGGCGATGCCCTCGGCTTCCAGCCGGCGGTCGAATTCCAGCGGCTCGCCCTCGGGGTGGAGGACGGTGATGTGGCGGGCGGCGAGATACTCCGCGGCGTCGCGCGGCGCGGCGCGGCAGGCCGGGTCGTAGAAACAGGCATAGCGGTCGGTCAGCAGCCGCTTCTGCAGGATGTCGGTGCCGGAAGGCGGGATCGGGGTGATGATCAGGTCGCAGCCGCGCTCGCGCAGCAGGGCGGCCGAGGGCGCGCCGGAGGGCACCACCAGCAGGCTGACCGAGGCCACCGCCGCGCGCAGCCGGGCGAAGAAGGCCGGCAGCAGCAGGTCGCGCTGGAAGTCGTTGGCGGCGATGGTCAGCGACAGCCGGGCGCTCTCGGGGCGGAAATCCGCCGGCCGCGCCAGCCCCTGCAGCCCGTCCAGCAGCGCCTGGGCCTGGCCCGCCAGGCTGCGGGCATGCGGCGTCGCGGTGATGCCGCGCCCCGATTTGACGAAGAGCGGGTCGCCCAGCAGGCCGCGCAGCCGGATCAGCCCGTGGCTCGCCGCCGACTGGCTGAGGCCGAGGCGGTTGGCCGCGCCGGTGACCGAGCCCTCTTCCAGCACCGCCAGGAACAGCCGCAGCGCATGGCCATCCAGCGCCAAAGCATCGATGCCATTCATGCATCATATGCTAGCAACCCGGTTCCTTCATGGAAACGCCCGGCGCAGACTGCCCGGCCCAGACTGGCGTCATGCGGGGCCCCTGCCCGCGGAGGAAACACGATGTCCCACACCACGCTGCCCGCGGGTGGCGGCTCCAATTTCGGCCCTGCCTCGGCGGGTGACGTGATCAAGCGCGATCGCGCGCTGCATGCGCCCGCCTTTACCCCCGGCTACAAGACCAGCGTGCTGCGCAGCCCGCGCTTCGCCCTGGTCTCGCTGGAGCCGGGACCGGGCGAGAATGCCGGCCCCCGGTTTGACGCGAAGATCCTGGCGCCGCTGGAGAACGACCTGATCCGCAACTACGCCAAGACCGGCGAGGCGGTGGGCGAGCGCATCATCGTCTTCGGCAAGGTGCTCGACGAGACCGGCCGCCCGGTGCGCAACACCCTGATCGAGGTGTGGCAGGCCAATGCCGGCGGCCGCTACCGGCACAAGAACGACGCCTACCTCGCCGCGCTGGACCCGAATTTCGGCGGCGCCGGCCGCTGCATGACCGATGACGACGGCAACTATTTTTTCAGGACGATCCGGCCGGGTCCCTATCCCTGGCGCAACCACGGCAGCGACTGGCGGCCGGCGCATATCCACTTTTCCCTGTTCGGCGACGCCTTCGCCCAGCGGCTGGTCAGCCAGCTGTATTTCGAGGGCGACCCGCTGGTGCCGCTCTGCCCGATCCTCGGCACCCTGCCGGACCAGGCGGCGCGCGACCGGCTGGTGGCCAGGCTCGACATGAAGATGAGCGTGCCCTTCGATTCGCTGGCCTACCGCTTCGACATCGTGCTGCGCGGGCGGCGGCAGACCTTCTTCGAGAACAAGCCGGAGGGGCACTGAGCCATGCCTGTGGAATACCTCAAGGAAACCCCGTCGCAGACCGGCGGCCCCTATGTCCATATCGGCACCATGCCGGCCTTCGCCGGGCTCGAGATCCGGCAGGACGAGCAGCAGCACGTCATCCCCGGCCCGGGCGAGCGGGTGAAGCTGGTCGGCGTGGTCTGGGACGGCTCCGGCCATCCGGTGCGCGACGCCATGCTGGAGCTCTGGCAGGCCGACAGCGCCGGCCGCCACAACGCGCCCGATTTCTCCGGCTGGGGGCGCGCCGCCGCCTCGTCGGAAACTGGCGAATGGGAATTCGACACCATCCGCCCCGGCATGGTGCCCTGGCGTGACGGCACGCCGCAGGCGCCGCATGTCTCGCTGCTGATCTTCGCCCGCGGCATCAACATCCACCTGCACACCCGCCTCTATTTCCCCGAGGATGCGGCGGCGCTGGCGGCCGACCCGGTGCTGCGCGCGGTGGAGCAGACCGGCCGCCGCGCCACCCTGGTGGCGCAGCGGGTCGAAGGGGGCGAGGTCCCCACCTATCGCTTCGACATCCGCCTGCAGGGCGAGGGCGAGACCGTTTTCTTCGACATGTGAGCTCGGCTAGCCTCTCCCGGAAAACCGGGAGGGGCGCATGCCGCGCAGGACGCAGGTAGGGATCATCGGCTGCGGCCCGGCCGGGCTGTTCCTGGCGCATCTGCTGGCGCGCGCCGGCATCGACAGCGTGATCCTCGAGGCCCGCTCGCGCGCCGCCATCGAGGGCACCATCCGCGCCGGTGTGCTGGAGCATGGCGTGGCGGCGCTGATGCAGGAGCTCGGCCTGGCGGAGCGCATGCTGCGCCAGGCGGACCGCCATGAGGGCATCACCCTGCAATGGCGCGGCCAGCGGCTGCACCTGGATCTCGCCGCGCTCACCGGCAAGGCGGTCACCGTCTATGCCCAGCACGAGGTGCTGAAGGACCTGGTGGCGGCGCGGCTGGCGGCGGCCCCCGGCTCGATCCTGTTCGACGCGCCGGCGCGGGCGGTGGAAGGGATCGAGGGCGACCACCCCGCCATCCTTTTCGAGACGCCGGAGGGCGGCGCTGAGCGGCTGGACTGCGACCATATCGTCGCTGCCGACGGTTTCCACGGCATCGGCCGCGCCGCCATCCCGGCGGCCCTGCGGCAGGAAGACGAGAAGCAGTATGGCGTCGGCTGGCTGGGGGTGCTGGTGGAGGCGCCGCGCTCCTGGCCCGAGCTGATCTATGCCAGCCAGGGCGACGGCTTCGCCCTGCTGTCCACCCGGTCGCCCACGGTGCAGCGGCTCTACCTGCAATGCGATCCGGCCGATCCGGTCGGGGCCTGGGACGATGCCCGCATCTGGCGCGAGCTCGATTCCCGCCTGGCGACCGATGGCTGGACGCTGACACGGGGAAAAATCTTCCAGAAATCGGTGATCCCGCTGCGCAGCTTCGTCTGCGCGCCGCTGCGGCATGGGCGGCTGTTCCTGGCCGGCGACGCCGCCCATATCGTGCCGCCGACCGGGGCCAAGGGGCTGAACCTGGCGGTGGCCGATGTGCTGCTGCTGTCGCGCGCCCTGGTCCGGGCGGTGCGGCGCGGCGATGCCCGGGGGCTGGACCGCTACAGCGACGCGGCCCTGGCCCGTGTCTGGCAGGTGCAGCGCTTCTCCGCCTTCATGACCCGGATGCTGCACCGCCTGCCGGGCGAGACGCCCTTCGACACCCGGCTGCGCGAGGCGCAGCTGGAACAGATCGCGCTCTCCCCCGCCGCCGCCACGGCGCTGGCGGAAAGCTATGTCGGGCTGCCGCTGCCGCCAGAGGAATGAGGCCAGAGGAATGAGGCCAGAGGAATGATGTCAGAGGAATGAGGTCAGAGGAATGAACGCGGCGGAATGAGCGGGCTCAGGCCCCGATCGCATTGTCCTCCGCCAGCAGGCGGCGGCGCGGCAGGGTCAGCCAGGCGCGGGCGCCGATGCCCTGCACCGCCTCGATGGTCAGCTCGCCCTCATGCGCGTGCAGCAGCTGGCGGGCGACCATCAGGCCGAGATTGAGGCCGCGGGTGCCCTGGCCGTCGCTGGCGGCGCCGAGATCCTCGGCGGCCAGGCCGGCGCCCTCATCCTCCACGGTGATCGCCACCGTCTCGGCGCTGCGCACCAGCTGCAGCACGATCGGGTCGCCCTCCCTGGTATGGCGCACGGCGCGCGTCAGCACCTGCACCAGGGCGCCGCGCAGCGCCCGCGGATCGGCCAGCAGCACGGCGTTGTCCAGCCCCTCGCCGATGCGGAACTCGCGGCGGCCGGGGGCGAGGGTGAGGGAGACCTGCTCGACCGCCTGGCGCAGCAGCGGCGCCAGCGGCGTCGGGCTGTCCCTGACCACGCGCGGCCCCGCCTGCTGGGCGGCGACGTCGTGCACATCGGCGGCCAGGCAGAGCAGGGCGCGGGCATGCGTCTCGATCTGCGGGTCGGGATGGGCGGTGGAGCGGCCCATCAGCGTCAGGCCGAGCCCGCGCAGCTCCTGGGCCACCAGGTTGAACTGCCGGCTGCGGTCGGAGAGCTCATGCGCCATGCGGGCGGCACGCGCCTCGGCGCGGTGGCGGCGGAAGGCCTGCCACAGCAGCAGCACGGCCAGCGGCGCCAGGAAGAGGGGGATCGAGAGCCAATAAGAAGACATGCGCTCATGCTGCGCGATGTCGCCTAAGGCTTCGTGAAGATGGCAACGCAAAACGCGCCGGACGGGTGTCCGGCGCGTTTCGAAATTCGTCGGCGGTGTACCACCCCCGGGGGGGCGCTACCGGAAGAGGTCAGGCGGCGGCGGGAACCGCGGCGGCCTTCTTCTCCTGCGCCTTCTGGATGCGGCGCTTCAGGGTCAGCGCCTCCGGCGGCAGGTTGCGGTTCGGCGTGCCGAGCAGGAAGGAGTCCAGGCCACCATTGTGCTCCACCGTGCGGATGCCGTTGGTGGAGATGCGGATCTGCACCGAGGTGCCGAGCACGTCGGAGAAGAACGAAGTCTCCTGCAGGTTCGGCAGGAACCGGCGACGGGACTTGTTGTTGGCGTGGCTGACGTTGTTGCCCGTCAGCACGCCCTTGCCGGTGATGCCGCAACGGCGAGCCATGGCGCTACCCTTCAAAAGACGATCGGGGTCGCGGCAGGCCGCGGACCCAATATGAAAAACAGACCGGGCGTATGGCCCGGCCCTGGGGGAGAGTCAAGGATTCGAGCCGCCCCGGCGGCGATCTTCCCCGGAAAATCCGGGGCGATCGTCAGGAATTCGGCACCGACTGGCGCATTTCCGCCAGCTCGCCGGATTCGACCGAAGCCAGCGCGCTGCGCAGCACATTGGCGATGGCCTCGTCGCGCATGCTGCGGGCCATCAGCCCGAGCGCGCCGCCGAGCAGGGCGGATGCCACCGAGATCGGCGCGATCTTCTGCTCCAGCATGTATTCGATGGCCTTGTCGACCACGGAGCCGGCATGGCTGAGGTCTTCGGGGGCCACCCCCTGGGGGTCGAGTTGCATCTGATGCCCTCCTGATACGGTCAGTCACACGCCGGGCAGCACATAGTCGCGCCACGGCCCCGGCAAAAGGCCCCGCCGCGCAGATCAGCCGCGCGGCCCGGCAGAAAGCCCCCGCCGCGCCCGGCGCGGCGGGGAAGGCAGAGGTCAGCGGCGCGGATCATGCGCCGGGGCGCGGCCCTCATCGGCCTCGACCCCGGCGGCGCGGGCGGCGGCCTGGGCGGCGGCGGCGGCCTCGGCGGCAGCGACCGCCTCGGACTGGCGGCGCCACATCTGGGCATAGAGGCCGCCCTTGGCCATCAGCTCGACATGGCCGCCGCGCTCGGCGATCTGGCCGTCCTGCAGCACGATGATCTCGTCGGCCTCGACCACGGTGGAGAGGCGATGGGCGATGACCAGCGTGGTGCGGCCGGTGGAGACCCGCTTCAGCGCCGCCTGGATCTCCTGCTCGGTGCGGGTGTCGAGGGCGCTGGTCGCCTCGTCCAGGATCAGCACGCGCGGATCCTTCAGGATGGTCCGCGCGATGGCCACCCGCTGCTTCTCGCCGCCGGACAGCTTCAGGCCGCGCTCGCCGACCCGGGTCTCGTAGCCCTCGGGCAGCTTCATCACGAAGTCATGCACCTGGGCCAGGCGGGCGGCGGCCTCGACCAGCTCGGGCTCGGCATCGGGCCGGCCATAGGCGATGTTGTAGCGGATGGTGTCGTTGAACAGGACGGTGTCCTGCGGCACCACGCCCACGGCCTGGCGCAGGCTCTCCTGGGTGATGCCGGCGATCGGCTCGCCATCCAGCAGGATGCGGCCCGATTGCGGGTCGTAGAAGCGGAACAGCAGGCGGGAGATGGTCGACTTGCCGGCGCCCGTCGGACCCACGATGGCCAGCGTCTTGCCGGCCGGCACGGTGAAGGAGACGCCCTTCAGGATGGTGCGGTCGGGGCGGTAGCCGAAGCGGACATCCTCGAAGACCAGCTCGCCGGGGCCGGATTTCAGCGGGGTGGCGTCGGCGGCGTCGGCCACCTCCTGCTTCTCCCGCATCAGGGTGAACATCTCTTCCATATCGACGAGCCCCTGCTTCAGCTCGCGATAGACAAAACCCAGGAAATTCAGCGGCAGGTAGAGCTGGATCAGGTAGGTGTTGACCAGCACGAAGTCGCCGACCGACATGCGGCCGGCGGCGACGCCCTGGGCCGCCATCAGCATCACCGCGGTAAGCCCGATGGCGATGATCGCCGCCTGGCCCATGTTCAGGTAGTTCAGCGTCACCTCGGAGCGGGTATAGGCCTGCTCGTAGCGCGCCAGCGTCGCGTCGTAGCGGCGCTCCTCATGCTTCTCGTTGCCGAAATACTTGACCGTCTCGTAGTTCAGCAGGCTGTCGATGGCCTTGGTATTGGCCTCCTGGTCCATGGCGTTCATCGCCCGGCGGAAGCGCAGCCGCCAGTCGGTGAAGATCAGGGTGAAGGCGATGTAGAGGCCGATGGTGCCCAGCGTCACCAGCGCGAAGGACAGCTCGAACATCCCCCAGAGGATGCCCGCCACCAGCAGGATCTCGATCAGGGTGGGGATGATGTTGAACAGCATGAAGTCGAGCACGAAGTTGATGCCGCGCGTGCCGCGCTCGATCACCCGGCTCATGCCGCCGGTCTGCCGGTCCAGATGGAAGCGCAGCGACAGCGCATGCAGGTGGCGGAAGACGTTCAGCGCGATCACCCGCCCGGCGCGCGCCTGCACCTTGGTGAAGATGGCGTCGCGCAGCTCGGCCATCCAGGAGCTGGTCACCCGCAGCAGGCCATAGCCCAGGATCAGCGCCACCGGCACGGTGACCATGGCCGCCGCCGTCCCCGCCTTGGGGCCGAGCGCGTCGACGGCGCGGGCATAGACGATGGGCACGATCACATTGGCGCCCTTGGCGGCCACCATCAGGATCAGGGCGATGACGACGCGGGCACGCAGCGCGGTCTGCCCGGGGGGCCAGAGATAGGGCGCGAGCGTCAGCAGCGTGGCGAAATGGCCACGCGGCCGCGCCGGCGCAGCAGGGGAAGCTGTCACGGGGGGTCGTCTCCAGTTGTCCCGGGTTACATGGCCGGACTTGCCGGGGCGGAAAACCCCGGTGTCATGACAACCCGGCCATGAAGCGCGCCCATGGCCAGGCCGTCGACCCGGCCATTGATCCCCTGGGCCGCCCCTTGCCTCGGCGCGGCGCCGGCGCGAGACAGGGGGCATGGATGGATTCGCCCGGCATATCGCCGCCTGCAACAACCTGGCCTCGCCGGCCGGCTATCTCCCGTTCCGCATCGGCGCCGAGCAGGTCGGCTGGCTGGAGCCCGACCTGGCGCGCTGGCTGGCCTATCGCCCGCGCGACTTCCATTTCGACGCCGAGGGGGTGTCGCTGCCGGCGCGGCTGCGCAGCCGGGCCGCGCGCGAATCGATCCTGGCCGATGCCGCCATGGGGCTGGAGAAGGCCGGCTACCTGAAGCTGCGCGACGAGCTGTTCGACGTCCGCGCCACGACCGACGGGCCGGTGCTGGCGACGCTGGACCGCGGCGCCATCCCGGCCTTCGGGGTGATCGCGCAGGGCGTCCACCTGAACGGGCTGGTGCGCCGCGCCGACGGGCTGCATCTCTGGCTGGGCAAGCGGTCGCGCGCCAAATCGGTCGCCCCCGGGCAATGGGACAATATCGTCGCCGGCGGCGCGCCGGCCGGGCTGACCATGGAGGAGACCCTGGTCAAGGAGGCCTCGGAGGAGGCCGGTCTGGCGCCCGAGCTGACCGCCCGGGCGCGGCGGGTCAGCGCCCTGTCCTATGTGATGAAGACGGCGGAGGGGATGCGGCGCGACACGCTGCATGTCTTCGACCTCGACCTGCCCGAGGATGTCGAGCCGGTGCCGCATGACGACGAGGTGGAGCGCTTCGAGCTCTGGCCGATCGCCCGCGTGCTGGAGCTGGTGCGCGACAGCGACCAGGTGAAGTTCAACGTCAATCTGGTGCTGATCGACCTGTTCCTGCGCGAGGGGCTGATCGACGCGGCGAGCCAGGAAGGCCGGGTGATGGCGGCGGCGCTGCGCGCCTGAGCGGCCTCACGCCGCCCGGATATCGCCCAGGAAAGCATCCATCCGGCCGCGCAGATCCTCGGCGCGGCGGGCCAGCTCGCCGGCGGCGGCGCGCACCTCGCCGGCGGCGCTGCCGGTGCGGCCGGCATCCTCGCTGACGCCCTCGGCATGGCGGGAGGCGGCCTGGGTGCCGCGCGCCGCCTCGGCCACCGCCCGGCCGATCTCCTGGGTGGCCTCCGCCTGCTGGCCGGCGGCCTCGGCCACATGCGCCGTCGCGGCGTTCAGCGCCTCGATGATGCGGGCGATGTCGCCGATCGCCTGCACGGTGCGCTGGGTCTCGGCCTGCATGGCGCCGATCTGCTGGCCGATTTCCTCGGTGGCGCGCGCCGTCTGGGTGGCGAGGTTCTTCACCTCGGAGGCCACCACGGCGAAGCCCTTGCCGGCCTCCCCGGCGCGCGCCGCCTCGATGGTGGCATTGAGGGCGAGCAGATTGGTCTGGCCGGCGATGCTGTTGATCAGCCCGACCACCTCGCCGATGCGGCCGCCCGCCTCGGCCAGGCCGCGCACGGTCTGCTCGGCGCGGCCGGCGGCCTCGGCGGCGGCGCGGGCCTGGCTGGCGCCGTCGCGCACCTGCCGCGCCACCTCGGCGATCGAGGCGGTCAGCTGCTCGGTCGCCGCCGCGACGGTCTGCACATTGCCGCTGGCCTGGCCGGCGGCGCCGGCCACCGCATCGGCATGGGCGCGCCCGTCGGCGGCGATGCCGGCCATGCCGGCGGCGGTGGCGTCGAGCTCGGTGGCGGCGGCGGCGACGACGCGCAGCACGCCGGCGGTGTCCTCCTCGAAGCGGGCCAGCAGGGCAGAGACCCGCTGCGCCCGCGCCAGCTCGGCGCGCTGGCCCTCCTGCTGCGCCGCCTGCATCTCCAGCCGCTGCTCGGAGCCCTGGCGCAGCGTCTCGACGGCGCGGGCCATGGCGCCGAGCTCGTCGCCGCGCTGCCGGCCGGGGATCTCCAGCGCCAGCTCCCCCTCCGCCAATCGGCCGAGCAGCCGGGTCAGCCCGTTGATCGGCCCGACCAGCCGGCGCAGCAGCAGCGCCAGGCTGCCCGCCGCGATGCCGAGGATCGCCAGCAGCATGGCGCAGGCGATCAGGAAGCCGGTCCGGGCCGCGCCGGCATGCTCGTCCGCGGTGCGCAGCGCGTCGTCCAGCGCCACGTCGCGCAGCGCCAGCAGCTCGGCCTGCATCGGCGTGGTCCAGCGGCGCATGGCGGCGAGCTCCTCCGGCCAGTCGGGCAGGCCGCCGGCCCAGGCGGGCAGCACGCGGTCCAGCAGGGCGCGCAGCCGCGGCAGCACCGTCTCCTGCATCAGCGCGACATGGCGGCGCAGCGCCGCCTGCAGCGCGGCATTGTCGGCCATCATGGCGGCGAGCCGCGTCGCCTGGGCGGCGGCGGCCTCGGCGCGGCCGAGCTGGCCCAGCACCGTCTCGTAGCCGGCGCGGTCGATCGGCCGGCCGGCGCGCCAGCCCAGGATGGCGGAGACGCTGCGGCCGACCTGGTCGCGCTGCTCCATCACCGCGGTGGCGAGCTCGATCGGCGGCAGCAGCTCGGGCTGCAGATCGGCCAGCCGGTTGGCCACCCGGGCGCCGAGCTGCGCCAGCCCGCCCACCAGGGCGACCCGCGCCTCGGCCAGGTCGGCGGGCAGGGCGGCGTCGCGGGCGGCCGGCGGCAGGGACCAGCCGGTCTCGGCGCGGCCGCGCAGCCCGGCGATCCGCGGGCCGACCTGGCGGGCCAGCGCCAGCTCCGGCGGGTCGCCGGGGGTGGCGGCGGGCAGGCCGGCCAGCAGGGCGGCCAGCAGCCGGTCGGTGACGGGGGTGGCCTGGCGCAGCGGCGCCAGGTCGGGCTGGGCGGCGAGGATGCTGGTGCTGAGCTGGCCGATCTCGACCGCCAGCGCGGTCTGCAGCCGCTGGGTCGTGCTGATCAGCGTGGCGTCCTGGTGGGCGCGGACCGCGTCATCCCAGGCGCCATAGGCCCGCGCCGCCAGCCAGGCGCTGGCGACGATGCCGGGCAGGCTGACCACGCCGAAACCGGCCAGGAACAATGTCCGGATGCGCATCGCCTGCCCCGCCCTGGAAAGAGCGGCAGGCAAGCACGGCGAAGCCTAAGGCTTCGTGAGCAACGGGCTCAGCGCAGCGGCGTGGCGGTCACCCCGCCGCTCGGCTGGTAGGCCGGCGGCGCCTGGTAGCCGGGCGTCTGGAAGCTGGACGAGGGCTGCTGCTGCGCCGGCGCCACCTGGGGCGCCACCTGGCCGCCGAAGCGCAGCAGCGCGCCGCGCAGCGGATCGGCGCCCGGGTTGTGCGCCGCCATGTCCACTACCAGCTGCCGGGCGCTGTAGTCCTGGCCGTAATAGGCGCGGTTGGCGTCGCTGCGGGCGCTGATCAGCGAGCCGTCGAGCGCGATGCCGGCATAGAGGCCGCGGGTCTTGGCGAAGGTGACGATGTCGGCGCCGACCGCCGCCGTGGTCGAGCCGGCGATGCCGCCGCCGATCGTCGCCACCGCGATCGAGGCATCGGCGCCGACCTTGAACTGGCTGTCCATCAGGGCGGAGAGGCCCTTGTCGGTCAGCACCATCATCATGACCATGGCGTCCTGCACGCCGATCTGGAAGCCGATGCTGCCGCTGCCCAGGCTGTAGAAGGCGGGCGACGACCAGGAGCCGGCGCCGTCGCGGGCCAGCAGCAGGCAGGAGCCGCCCTGGCCGCCCAGGATGAAGCCGGCGCGGAAGATGCGCGGGCAGACCATCACGGCGCGGGCCCGGCGCAGCAGGGTGATGGCGTCGTTGAAATGGGCGGCATTGCCGTCGCCGGCGCCGAGCATCTCCTGCACGGCCAGGGTCGAGCGGTCGACCAGCGCCTGCTCCTCGACCTGCGCCGCCGCCGGGCGGGCGAGGGCGAGCAGGGTGGCGCCGGCCAGGGCCAGGGCGCGGGCAGGGGCAGGGATCGAGGAAAAGATCGACCGGCGCATGAACGTCCTCCGCCAAGCTGTTGGGGAGACATGAACTCCCGGCCCGCCCAAGGCAAGCCCAACTTGTGCGGAGCGGGGGCGTCGCGGCGCCGGGTCAGCGATGAAATACTGGTGTGGAGGGGCGCGCTACCGAAAGCGCGCCGCCGCCAGCCAGGGTCAGGCCGGCAGGCCCGGCTCCTCATTGACCGACATCACCCGCCAATGCCCGTCCTGGTTCTCCAGCCGGGTGAGGGAGAGATTCTTCACCGAGAACTGGAAGGCCTGGTGCGGGTCGAGCCTCAGCGCATGGGCGATGGCGGCGCGGATCGAGCCGCCATGCGCCACGATCACCACGTCGCCGCCGGCATGGGCTTGCGTCATCTCCTCCAGCGCCGGGCCGATGCGGGCCACCACATCCTCGAGGCTCTCGCCGCCGGGCGGGCGCTCGAAGGCGCCATGCGGCCAGAAGGGATGCGGCGGGTCGCGCAGCATCGCCGTTATCGCCTCGTGGCTGAGGCCCTGCCACTGGCCGAGATGCTGCTCGGCGAAGCGCGGCTCGACGGTGAGCGGCGCCTCCGGATGGCCGGCGGCGAAGATGGCCGCCGCCGTGGCGCGGGTGCGCGACAGATGGGTGTGGAACCAGCGCGCGCCGGCGGGCAGCCGCCCGGCCAGCCAGCGATAGGTCGCCGCCTCCTGCGCCATGGCGAGGGCGCAGACGGCGACATCCATGTCGCCATACATGACGAGGCGCGCCGAGGGCTCGACGACGGCGTGGCGGATCAGGAAGAAGCGGGTCTGGGTCACGCCGCCGGCTGTAGCGGGTTTACCGCCGGGCGTGAATGGTGCCCCCCTCGCGTCTTCACCGGATCTTCACCCCTGGCCGGCAGAATGCCCCGGACGGCCCGGCGCGGGGTAGATCGAACCGCCTGCCGCCGCCACCCGCCCCAGGACGGGGCTGCAGGAGCGCAAGATGCCCAAGCCGCCGGAAATGCCGCGCCCGACGCCTGCCGAAACCCCCGCCGCGGAGCCGGCCCCACAGGGGGCGGGCGACGCCAGCTTCGCGCAGCACGGGCTGGAGCATCTGGGCGTCGCCGCGCTGGAGGGCGAGGGGCTGGCCCTGCCGGCCTGGGCCGACCATGCCGCCAGCCTGGCCTTCAGCATGCGCCTGCCCGGCTGGCCGGAAGCGCCGGAGCCCAATGCCCTGCTGTCGCTGGCCGCCACCATGGCGCTGCGGCTCAGCCTGCACGGCACCGGCGGCATCGGCTTCGACACCAGCGCCATCCTGAGCGAGGACGAGCCCTCCGCCGGGACGGTGCCGGGCGAGCCGCGCCCGCCCGGCGGCGAGCGCTTCTGGTTCGGCTGACGGAAAGGGGCGCGCGGCGGGGGGGCTATTCGCCCAGGTTGCTCAGCGCGCCGCTGCGCCGGGCGGCCTCGAACTGCCCGATGAAGACACGGCCGAGCAGCGCCAGCCAGACCGCGTCGAGGGCGAAGGCGGCCAGCAGATGGCCGGTATCGATCCGGCCTTCCAGCAGCACGGCGCGCATGCCCTCGAAGACATGCGCGGCGGGCAGGGCGCTGGCCAGCCATTGCAGCGGCACCGGCAGGGTGGCCATCGGGTAGAAGACGCAGGCGAAGGGCGTCAGGCCGAACAGCACCGACCAGGCCAGCGGCTCGGCCCCCGCCCCGTGGCGCAGGATCATGGCGGTGACGCCCAGCGCCACGGCCCAGCCCATCATCATCAGCGCGGCGAAGAATAGCACCACCACCGGGCCCAGCGCGAAGAGCCCGAAGCCGTAGAGCAGCCAGGCCAGCAGCACCGCCGGCAGAACGCCGAAGAGCATGCGCAGCGTGCTCATCGCGATCAGCCCGGCCACCAGCTCGCGCGGGCGCAGCGGGCTGACGAAGAGATGGCCCAGGTTGCGGCTCCAGACCTCCTCCAGGAAGGAGAGGGCGAAACCCATCTGGCTGCGCAGCGCCACCTCCCAGAGCAGCACGCCGCCCAGCAGGATGCCGGCGGCGACGCTGGCGGTGTTCTGCTGCACGCCGGCCAGGTAGGCGGTGACGAAGCCCCAGACCAGCATCTGCAGCACCGGCCAATAGGCCAGCTCCAGCAGCCGCGGCCAGGAGCGGCGGTAGAGCGCCAGATGCCGATAGACCAGGCCCCAGACCCGCCGCGCGGCGCCGCTCATGCCGAGGCCCTCCGATCACGGGCAATGTCCAGAAAAACATCCTCCAGGCTGTCGCGGCCGAAGCGGGCGACCAGCGCGGCCGGGCTGCCCTCGGCCACCAGCCGGCCGCGCTTGAGCATCAGCACATGGTCGCAGAGCCGCTCGACCTCGGCCATGTTGTGGCTGGCCAGCAGGATCGAGCAGCCGGAGGCGGCGCGGTAGCGTTCCAGCCAGCTGCGCACCCCGTCGCCGGTATCGGGGTCGAGGCTGGCGGTGGGCTCGTCCAGCAGCAGCAGCTCCGGCCGGTTGATCAGCGACTTCGCCAGCGCCACCCGGGTCTTCTGGCCGGCGGAGAGCTGCCCGGCCGGGCGGTCCAGGATGTCTGTCAGCTGCAGCTCCGCCGCCAGCTCGGCGATGCGGGCCTCGGCGTCGCGGACGTTGTAGAGATGGGCATAGACCCGCAGGTTCTCCGCCACGCTCAGCTTGGCCGGCAGCGCCACATAGGGCGACGAGAAATTCATCCGGGCGAGCGCCGCGAACCGGTCGCGCGCCATGTCGTGGCCGAGCACGGTGATGCGCCCCTCGCTCGGCACCAGCAGGCCGAGCAGCATGGCGATCGTCGTGCTCTTGCCCGCCCCGTTGCCGCCCAGCAGCCCCCAGGTGCTGCCGCGTGGCTGGGCGAAGCTCAGGCCCTCGACGGCGAGCGTTGCGTCATAGCGCTTGGTCAGGCCCTCGGCCCGGATCACGGCGTCCTGCATGCCCGTGCAGAATAGGATGGCGAAGCCGGAGTTTCCCAGGGCCGGCGCCGGGGCAGGGCGCGGCAGCCATGCGGGCGGGTGGCTTGGCCGGGCGCGCGGCCGCGTGGCATACCGGATTCCCTTATATTGCGTCGCACCACGCCGGGAGCCTGCCATGCCCCTCTCCCCGCCCGCCGCGCGCCGGCCGCTGCACCGGCGCGTCATCGAGATGCGCGGCTATGCCCGCGACGACGGGCTGTTCGACATCGAGGGGCATCTGGTCGACACCAAGGACCAGGGCTTCACCACGATCGACCGCGGCGTTGCCCCGGACGAGCCGCTGCACGGCATGCGCATCCGCCTGACCATCGACGACGAGATGCTGATCCATGCCTGCGAGGCGGTGACCGAGCAGAGCCCCTACCGCATGTGCCCCGATGCCGCGCCCAATTTCGCCCGGCTGGCGGGGCTGCGGATCGGTGGCGGCTTCAACCGCGCGGTGGCCGAGCGGGTCGGCGGCACGCTGGGCTGCACGCATCTGCGCGAGATGCTGGCGCAGCTGGCGACGGTGGCCTTCCAGACCACCTACGAGTCGCGGCGGGCGAAGCGCGGCGACTGGCGGCCGGGCGACAAGCGGCCGGCGCTGGTCGGCACCTGCCTGGCCTATGCCGAGGACAGCCGCATCACCGCCACCAACTGGCCCGGTTTTCTGCCAGTGCCGGCGAAGCCGTAGGGCCCTCCGGCGCCCCGCCGCCCCGCCCTGGCCCCGGCCGAGTGCCGGAACCAGCCTGGCCAAGCGAAGGCGGCAGCCCGAAAAAGAATCAATCGGCGGAAAAGAAGTCGCGGAGCCAGCGGCGGAAGGGGGAGAGGGGGGCCTGCTCCTCGGCCAGCAGCTCGGCCGAGGGCGGGCCCAGCCGCTTGTGGATCGCCTGCACCTTGGCGTCGTCCGGCAGCAGGGTGGCGGCCTGCATCGCCACCTTCTGCGCCGCCACCAGCTGGCCGCTGCGCTCCAGCGCGCGGGCCAGGCCGATGAAGGCGGGGCCGCTGTCGGGGGTCAGGCCAAGGACGCGGCGGAAGATCGGCTCGGCCTCGGCCGGCTCGCCGACATAGAGCAGCAGCTGGCCCAGCCACAGGCAGGTCTCGGCATCGACCTCGGGGTCTTCCAGCAGGCGGCGGGCCATGGCCACCGCCTCGGCGCGGTCGCCGCGGGCGGCCAGCACCTGGCTGAGGCCGAGCAGCGCCTTGGGATGCGTCGCCTCATGCTGCAGCACGGCGCGGAACTGGGTCTCGGCCTCGTCGGCACGGCCGGTGTTCAGCAGCAGCTGCGCCAGGTGCATGCGCAGCTTCAGGTCGGCGGGGATGACCTGCACGCCCTGCTGGCAGAGCGAGACCGCCTCGCCCAGCCGCTTCTGCCCGCCGAGGCAGAGGCTCAGCCCGATATAGGCGTTGCCCAGATCGGGCCGCAGCGCCAGGGCGGCGCGGAAGATCTTCTCCGCCTCGGGCAGGTCGGCGAGGGCGACCATCAGATGGCCGGCCCGCGCCATCAGCCCGGCATCCTGCGGCCAGGCCTTGGTCTGCAGCAGCACGATGTTGCGGGCGCGGCGCGGCAGCTTGCGGGCGCGCAGCTCGCCGACCCGCAGGGCCAGCTGGCGCTGCAGGTCGCCGCTCAGGATGCCGCGCGACAGGCCCAGCCGCCGGGCCCGCTTCCATAGCCGGTTGGCCAGCCGGACATGGCCGTGGCGGAAGGCGGCATTGGCGACGTGGCGGGACCAATGCGGGCTGACATGGCGGCGGGCGCGCATCACGGCGGCGAGCTGCGGCAGGTCGCGCGCCAGGATCAGCTGCAGCACCTGGCCGAGGAAGCGGCTGTCGACCAGCAGCCAGATCGCCGCATGGCTCATGAAGGGGGTGCGCAGCCAGTGCACCCCGGCATCGCGCACCAGCAGGCCGGACTGGCCATTGTCCTCGGCCATGTAGGGGTCGGCCAGCATGACGGCGAAATCGCCTGCCTCGCCGGGGGCGACGGCCATGCCGGCATGCAGCGCCGGGTCGAAAAAGCGGTGGAAGCGGGTGTCCCAGGGGCAGTCGGCCGGGTCGATGGTGGCCTGCGGGCAGACCGCCAGGCTCTGCCCGCAGCCTAGCCGCGCCGCATGCTTCAGCGCCGCATAGCCGCCCATGCTGTAGCCATAGGCGATGGCCGGGCCCTGGAAGGCGGCCCGCACCGCCGGCGCCGCCGCCTCGACCGAGGCCACCGGGAACCAGTTCTCGCGCTTCGCCACCAGGCCGATGGTGTTGAGGCCGAGCTTCTCCGCCGGCTCCTGCCCCCAGACGGCATCGCCGCGCGGGCGGAAGGTCAGGTCGGCGAAGGTGACCAGGGTCAGCGCGCTCTCGGCCGGCCGGTGCACCACGAGGATGTGCTCGTCCTCGTAGAGGATGATGCCGGGGACCGGCTCCTGCGCCGGTGCCGCGGGCCTGGGCGCGGCTTTTCCGGCCTCAACGGCCATCCGCCGCCTCCTCGGGCGTCAGCAGCCGCAGCGACAGGGCGTGCAGCCCGCCGGCGAATTCGGGGGCCAGGGCGGCATGCACGGCGCGCGAGCGTGCCACGCGGTTCATGCCGCGGAAATCGGGCGTCACCAGGCGCAGGCTGTAATGCGTCTCGCCGCCCGGCCGGGCGCCGGCATGGCCGGCATGCTGGTGGCTGTCGTCCTGCAGGACCGCCTCGGCGGCGGCGAAGGCGCTGAGCAGCAGGGTGTGGATGCGTTCGGCGCGTGTCGACATGGCTTCGGGGTTTTCCACGGCGGGCAACGCCTGCCAAGCGAAAGGTTTGCAATCTGCCGCCTTGCGGCCTCCGCGATCCGCGACCATAAACCTGCAAATGGCCCGCCGCGGCGAACGTCCCCGAACCGACAGCTCCACCCCCTTCAGGCCGTGCGATGCGCCCGGCTGCGAAGCGCCGGGCGAGTTCCGCGCACCGCGTGATCGTTCACGGCTGCGTGATTACCACCATTTCTGCCTGGAGCATGTCCGCGCCTACAACCAGGCCTGGGACTACTACAAGGGCATGAGCGCGGACGAGATCGAGGCCAATCTGCGCGAGGACACCAGCTGGCAGCGGCCGACCTGGCCGCTCGGCCGGCTCGGCGCCCAGCGCAAGCTGAACCCCGAGATGTTCCGCGACCCCCTCGGCCTGTTCGGCCAGGCGCCGCCGACGCCGCGCAAATCCGCCAAGGAGGCGCCGCCGGAGCTGCGTGCCGCGCTCGACATGCTGGGGCTCGGCTGGCCGCTGGAGAATGACGCGCTGCGCGCCCGTTACAAGGAGCTGGCCAAGCGCTACCATCCGGACACCAATGGCGGCGACAAATCCGCCGAGGACCGGCTGAAGGACATCAACCGCGCCTACAGCCTGCTGCGCAAGCGGCTGGCCAGCCAGACCGCCGAGGAGGGCCGCGAGGCCGCCCCCGGCGGCACCAGCCGCGCCGCCTGACGCAGCGCCGGCCCGAACGAGCGAGAGAACAGACCCGATCGCGTCAGCCCCGAGCCTGCGGTTTGCCGCCGCGGGGCGCGCCACGAGAGCCGAGAGCAAGAGAGCCCGAATGACCAAGGTCGCCACCCTTTCCGACGTCCGCCCCACCTCCTCCATCGACCTTCCGGACATCACCGTGAAGGTGCGCGAGGTGTTCGGCATCGACAGCGACCTGGAGGTGCCGGCCTATTCGATCCGCACCGAGCACGTGCCCGAGGCCGATCCGACCTACAAGTTCGACCGCGACACCACGCTGGCGATCCTGGCCGGCTTCGCCTTCAACCGCCGTGTCATGGTCCAGGGCTATCACGGCACCGGCAAGTCGACGCATATCGAGCAGGTCGCCTCGCGCCTCAACTGGCCCTGCATCCGCGTCAACCTGGACAGCCACATCAGCCGCATCGACCTGATCGGCAAGGACGCCATCGTCCTGAAGGACGGCAAGCAGGTCACCGAGTTCCGCGAGGGCATCCTGCCCTGGGCCCTGCAGCACCCCTGCGCCATGGTCTTCGACGAGTATGACGCGGGCCGCCCGGACGTCATGTTCGTCATCCAGCGCGTGCTGGAGGTCGAGGGCAAGCTGACCCTGCTCGACCAGAACCGCGTGATCCGGCCGCACCCGGCCTTCCGCCTCTTCGCCACGGCGAACACCGTGGGCCTGGGCGACACCACCGGCCTCTACCACGGCACCCAGCAGATCAATCAGGGCCAGATGGACCGCTGGAACATCGTCGCCACCCTGAACTACCTGCCGCATGCGCAGGAAAGCGCCATCGTCGCGGCGAAGATGAACATCGCCGAGGGCGACACCGCTGGCCGCAAGCGCATCGAGGCCATGGTGGCGCTGGCCGACCTGACGCGGGCCGGCTTCATCGCCGGCGACATCTCCACCGTCATGTCGCCGCGCACCGTCATCACCTGGGCCGAGAACGCCAAGATCTTCGGCGATGTCGGCTTCGCCTTCCGCCTCTCCTTCCTCAACAAGTGCGACGAGGCGGAGCGGTCGACGGTGGCCGAGTACTACCAGCGCTGCTTCAACGAGGAAGTGCCGACGGGGCTGCTCGTTCGCAAGAACTGACGCCGAGGCCAGGAGGGGCGCCGCCCCTCCTGGACCACCCCGCCGGGGTGACAGGATCACCCCGGACCCCGCCTTCTATCGGGAGCCCGTGCGCGCATGAGCGGCAGCAAAGACCTGACCCGTCAGGAAGAATTCAAGCGGGCGACCGCCGGCACCCTCCGCGCCATGGCGAACAGCGCCGAGGTGCAGGTGGCCTTCCAGCCCGGCCCCTCCGGCCTCGCCGGCAAGCGCGCCCGCCTGCCGCTGCCGACCCGCGCCCTGCCGCCGGCCGAGATGGCGCGCCTGCGCGGCGCCGCCGACGCCATCGCGCTGCGGCTGCGCCACCATGACGAGGCGGCCCATGCCGCCCGCACCCCCTCGCGCCGCGAGGCCAAGGAGGTGTTCGACGCCCTCGAGCAGGCCCGCGTCGAGGTGGTCGGCAGCCGCGCCATGCCCGGCGTCGCCGCCAATCTCTCCGCCCGCCTGGCCGAGACCTGCGAGGCCGAGGGCTACGACCGGATGACCCGCAAGGACCAGCTGCCGCTGCCGGCGGCGCTGTCCCTGCTGGCGCGCGAGCGCCTCTCCGGCGAGCCGGTGCCCGCCGCGGCGCAGCGCATCCTCGAGCTCTGGCGCGACACGCTGGGCGACAAGGCGGAAGGCGCGCTGAACGAGATGGCCGCCGCCTCCGACGACCAGGAAGGCTTCGCCCGCGCCGCCCGCAAGCTGCTGACCGCGCTCGACCTGGCCGAGGCCGAGGTGGAGGCCGAGGCCGAGGAGGACGAGGAAGGCGAGGAGGGCGCCGAGAGCGCCAGCCAGGAGCAGAACTCGGCCGAGGGCGAGAGCCAGAGCGAGGAATCCGACCCGACGCTGGGCGCCCAGCCCGAGACCATGCAGGGCGAGGGCGCCGAGGAGGAGGGCGAGTCGGAGGAGGAGGAAGGCGTCGCCGCCGAAGGCGAGGACCGCCCCGGCGGCCCGCAGCAGCGCCGCGAGACCCCGGCCGCCGACGATGCCAGCGTCTACCGCGCCTTCACCCGCAAGTTCGACGAGGAGGTCCTGGCCGAGGATCTCTGCGACGCCGAGGAACTGTCGCGGCTGCGCCAGCAGCTCGACCAGCAGCTCTCCCACCTGCAGGGCGTCGTCTCCAAGCTGGCCAACCGGCTGCAGCGCCGGCTGCTGGCGCAGCAGCAGCGCGCCTGGGAATTCGACCTCGAGGAAGGCCAGCTCGACGCCGCGCGGCTGGCCCGCATCGTCGTCAACCCGATGCTGTCGCTGTCCTACAAGCGCGAGCGCGAGGCGGATTTCCGCGACACCGTGGTCAGCCTTCTGATCGACAATTCGGGCTCGATGCGTGGCCGGCCGATCTCGGTCGCGGCCATGTGCTGCGACATCCTGGCCCGCACGCTGGAACGCTGCTCGGTCAAGGTGGAGATCCTGGGCTTCACCACCCGCGCCTGGAAGGGCGGGCAGAGCCGCGAGCGCTGGGTGCAGGAGGGCAAGCCGCGCAATCCGGGCCGCCTGAACGACCTGCGCCACGTGGTCTACAAGCCGGCCGACGCGCCCTGGCGCCGCGCCCGCAAGAATCTCGGCCTGATGCTGCGCGAGGGCCTGCTGAAGGAGAACATCGACGGCGAGGCGCTGGAATGGGCCTACAAGCGCCTGCTGGCCCGGCCGGAGAAGCGCCGCATCCTGATGGTGATCAGCGACGGCGCCCCGGTCGATGACAGCACGCTGTCGGTCAACCCGGGCAACTACCTGGAGCGGCACCTGCGCAAGGTGATCGGCGAGATCGAGGGCCGCCCCTTCGCCGAGCTGATCGCCATCGGCATCGGCCACGA
This sequence comes from Roseomonas sp. USHLN139, assembly GCF_037145735.1. Lineage (NCBI taxonomy): Bacteria > Pseudomonadati > Pseudomonadota > Alphaproteobacteria > Acetobacterales > Roseomonadaceae > Roseomonas > Roseomonas sp. USHLN139. The sequence goes on from NZ_JBBCWY010000001.1 coordinate 545,115, forward strand.
CGTCACCCGCTACTACCGCCGCGCCGTGACCATCGTCGATGCCGAGGAGCTGGGCGGCACCATGATGAAGAAGCTCGCCGAGCTGTTCGACGAGGATGCCGCCGCCGCCTTCCAGCGCGCGGCCACCGAGCGGGCACCCATCCTGGCGTGATCCACTTCAACCGCCGCAGCCTGCTCCTGGGCGCCTTGGGCCTGGGCGGGCTCGGCGCCTGGGGGGCGCGGGCGGTGATCCGCGGCCGCGCCCCGGCCGCCCGTCCCGTGCCCGCCCTGCCGCAGCCGGAGGGCAGCCCGCTGGTGGCCCGCGGCATGCTGCAGCTGAACAACGGCGCGCTGGGCTCGGGCGGCTGGTCCGGGCTGCATATCGGCGACGACCTGCAGCTCACCGCCATCAGCGACCTCGGCTACTGGCTGCAGGCCCGGCTGCTGCTGGCGGCGGACGGCATGCCGCAGGGGCTGGACCGGGTTCGCCACGGCGCGCTCGACGATGGCTTCATCGACAGCCCGCCCGGCCGGCTGACCAGCGATGCCGAATCCCTGGCCCGCCTGCCCGACGGCTCCTGGCTGATCGGCTTCGAGCGCTGGCACCACGTCACCCGCCATGAGCGCATCGATGCCCCCGGCACGCTCTGGCCGATGCCCGCCGACCTGCGCAACGCGCCGCTGAATGCCGGGCTGGAAAGCCTGGCGGTGCTGGCCGATGGCCGCGTGCTGGCGATCAGTGAGGGCCTCTGGACCGGCCCGCAGGGCTGGCCGCGCGCCTGGATCGGCGGCCCGGGCCATTGGCTGCCCGTCGGCTACCGCCCGCGCGACGGCTATGTGGCAACCGATGCCTGCGGCCTGCCGGATGGCAGCGTGCTGGTCACCGAACGCGCCTTCAACTACCGCCAGTTCTTCCGCGGCCGCCTGGTGCGCATCCCGGCGGCGATGATCGCGGCGGCGCAGGAAGACACCCTGCTGCAGGGCGAGCTGCTGACCGAGGAACTGCCGCACGAGAACTGGGAAGGCGTCACCAGCTTCCGCCACAACGGCCAGACCTGGATCGCGATGGTCACCGACGACAACGAAATGTTCTTCCAGGAAGGACTGCTGGCGTTTTTCACCCTCGAGGAAGGTGCCTGAAGGCAGGGGTAGGCCAGGGGAATGAATTCCCCTGGACCCCATCTTTTTTCTGTTCTGTTGGCCGTTCAGGGCCCGCGCCTCATCTGTCCTGTCGCCAGGGCATCACGGCGGGACGCCATTCCATGAAAGCAGCACAACCTGGCAGGTCGTGCTGCCGCTGGGCCGTTTCACCTGCCGTGATCACGTGGACACGGCAGTCTGACAGAAAAAAGAAGGGGGTCTGGGGGAATTCATTCCCCCAGCCTTCTTCCTTGTCTTCGCTTACCCCTGCGCCCCTTCCGACCGCAGCAGCGCCTCCACCAGGGCCGGATCCACGTCCCCCTTGGTGAAGGCCTGGCCCGGCCCGCGCAGCAGGACGAAGCGCAGCGCGCCGTCGCGCACCTTCTTGTCCTTGCGCATGCGGGCCATCAGCGCGGCGAGGGTGAAGCGGCGCGGCAGGTGGGACAGGCGGGCGGGCAGGCCGACCGCCGAGAGATGGGCTTCCACGCGCTCGGGCAGGCTGGCCTCGCAGAGGCCCAGGATCACCGAGAGGCGGGCGGCCAGGCCGAGGCCGATGGCGACGCCCTCGCCGTGCAGCAGGCTGCCGTCATAGCCGCATTCGGCCTCGATGGCATGGCCGAAGGTATGGCCGAGGTTGAGCAGGGCGCGGCCGCCCTCGGGGCTTTCCTCGCGCTCGTCGGCGGCGACCACGGCGGCCTTCAGGCGGCAGCTTTCGAGGACGGCGTGGCGCAGCGCCGCGGCGTCGCCGGCCACCGCCTTGGCGCCATGGGCCTCGCACCAGTCCCACAGCGCGCCCTGCAGCAGCCCGTGCTTGGCGACCTCGGCATAGCCGGCGCGCAGCTCGCGCGACGGCAGGGTGGTCAGCACGCCGGTATCGGCGAGGACGATGCGCGGCTGGTGGAAGGCGCCGGCCAGGTTCTTGCCGGCGCGCAGGTTGATGCCGGTCTTGCCGCCGACCGAGCTGTCGACCTGGGCCAGCAGCGTGGTCGGGATCTGCACGAAGGGCAGGCCGCGCAGCGCGCTCGCGGCCGCATAGCCGGCCAGGTCACCGACGACGCCGCCGCCGAGCGCCACCACCGCCGTCTGCCGGTCGATCCCGGCGGCGAGGAGATCCTCCATCAGCGTGCCGAACTGGGCAAAACTCTTGGAGGCCTCGCCGGGGGGGACGGTCAGGCTGGCGCGGATCTCGAAGCCGGCCTCGCGCAGCCCGGCTTCCAGCGTCGGCAGGTGCAGGGCAGCGACGCTGGCATCGCTGACGATGGCGACGCGGCGGGCCGGCAGGGCGGGCGCGATCAGCCCGCCGGCGCGGGCCAGCAGGCCGTCGCCGACCACCACCTCATAGGCGCGGCCCGACAGCGGCACGGGCAGGCGGGCAGGGGGGGTGTGGTCGTGCAAGGCAGCCTCGACGCGGTCGGTGGTGGTTTCGGGATTCTCGTCGAGGCAGTCGATCACCAGGTCGGCCTCGGCATAGAGCGGGTGGCGCGCGGCCATCAGCCGGGTCAGCACCTCTTCCGGGTCCTTGTTCAGGAACATCGGCCGCGTGGCGCGGCCGGAGACGCGCGGCAGCAGCACCGGCACGGTGCAGCGCAGCCAGACCGCCAGCGCGCCGGAGTCGCGGATGGCGCGGCGCGTCTCGGCATCGGCATAGGCGCCGCCGCCGGTGGCCAGGATCAATGGCGGGCCGGCGAGGAGGCGGCCGATGACGCGGCGCTCGCCCTCGCGGAAATGCGGCTCGCCATAGCGGGCGAAGATCTCGGTGATCGGCTGGCCGGCGGCGGCCTCGATCTCGGTGTCGGCGTCGCGGAAGGGCATGCCGAGCCGGGTCGCCAGCCGCTTGCCGATCGAGGACTTGCCGGAGCCGGGCATGCCGATCAGCACCACGGCGCGCGGCAGGGGGCGGCTAAATCGGTTGGCGGCGATCGGAAGCACCGCGGGCGCCGGCTCCATCAGGGGCGCGGCGGGCGGTTCGGGGGCCGTCGTTGCGGCGGGCGGAATGATGGCAAGGCCGAGGTTGCGTGACACAAGGGCGGAAGGTAGCACAAGATTCCACGCGCGCAGGATACCCCCGGGCACCATGTTTCGCCGTCCTTTGCTCCTCCTCGTCTCCGTTCTGGTCCTGGCGGCGCTCGCCGGCCTGCTGGTGCTGGGCGCCTTCCCGCCGCCGGTGAACCAGCAGGCGGTGGAGCGCACCCTGCCGAACGAGCGCTTCGGCACCCGCTGAGCCACGGCGGCGCCATGGACCGCCACCTCGAGGCCTTCCTGGAAATGCTGGCGGCCGAGCGTGGCGCCGCGCGCAACACGCTCGCCGCCTACCAGGCCGACCTCGAGGATTTTCTGTCGTTCGCCCGCCGCAAAGGCGGTGACCTGCTGGGCGCGCAGCCGGAGCTGCTGCGCGCCTATCTGGCCGGGCTGACCGATAGCGGGCTGTCGCCGCGCACCGCGGCGCGCCGGCTCTCGGCGCTGCGGCAGTTCTACCGCTTCCTGGCCGGCGAGGGGGTGCGCGCCGACGACCCGACCGAGCTGCTCGACCGGCCGCGCCAGCCGCGCTCGCTGCCCAAGGCGCTGCGCGCGGCCGAGGTCACGGCGCTGCTGGAGGCCGCCGGCACCCTGCCGGGCAAGCGCGGGCCGCTGGCGGTGGCGCTGCTCGAGCTGCTCTACTGCTCGGGGCTGCGCGCCTCGGAGCTGGTCGGCCTGCCGCGCCAGGCGCTGGCGGTGGACCAGCCGCTGATCCTGGTGCGCGGCAAGGGCAACAAGGAGCGGCTGGTGCCGATCTCCGGCCGGGCGCGGCGGGCGGCGCTGGCCCTGCAGGAGGCGAAGAAGCCCTCCAAATGGCTGTTCCCCTCGCATGGCGCCTCGGGGCACCTGACGCGGCAGAGCCTGCTGCTGGTGGTCAAGCAGGCGGCACTGGCGGCCGGGCTCGACCCGGCGCGGGTCAGCCCGCATGTGCTGCGCCATTCCTTCGCCAGCCACCTGCTGGAGGGCGGCGCCGACCTGCGCGCCCTGCAGATGCTGCTGGGCCATGCCGACATCGCCACCACCCAGATCTACACCCGGGTGCTGGAGGAACGGCTGAAGGCCCTGGTGGAGACCCACCATCCCCTGGCGGAAGTGGCCGAATCATAAGGCTCTGGTCTTGCCGGGCGGTCTGCGCTAGGGCAGCCCGGTTCCGCCGCCTCTTGTTGCGGTGCATGCACAGACGGGATCGCGATGCGTCACTTCCTGGACTTCGAGAAGCCGCTTGCCGAGCTTGAGGGCAAGATCGAGGAGCTGCGCCGCACCACCGATGCCGGCGGGATCGACGTGGCCGAGGAAGTCGGCCGCCTGTCGGACAAGGCGGAGAAGCTGCTGCAGGCAACCTATGCCAAGCTGACGCCCTGGCAGAAGACGCTGGTGGCCCGCCATCCCGACCGGCCGAAATGCCTGACCTATGTCGAGGCGCTGATCGAGGGCTTCGTGCCGCTGGCTGGCGACCGCGCCTTCGCCGACGACGCCGCGGTGATCGGCGGCATGGGGCGCTTCCGCGGCCGCGCCGTGATGGTGCTGGGCACCGAGAAGGGCACCGACACCGACAGCCGGGTGAAGCACAATTTCGGCATGGCCCGCCCCGAGGGCTACCGCAAGGCGCGACGGCTGATCGAGCTGGCCGGCCGCTTCGGCCTGCCGATCCTGTCCTTCGTCGACACCGCCGGCGCCTTCCCCGGCATCGAGGCCGAGGCGCGCGGCCAGGCCGAGGCCATCGCCCGCTCGATCGAGGCCTGCCTGGACGCTCCCGTCCCGGTGGTCGCGACCATCATCGGCGAGGGCGGCTCGGGCGGCGCCATCGCCCTGGCCGCCGCCGACCGCGTGCTGATGCTGGAGCATTCGATCTATTCGGTGATCAGCCCCGAGGGCTGCGCCTCGATCCTGTGGCGCGACGCGGCGCAGGCCAGCACCGCGGCCGATGCGCTGAAGCTGACGGCGCAGGACCTCTCGCGCCTGGCGTTGATCGACGCGGTGGTGGCCGAGCCGCTGGGCGGCGCGCATCGCGACGCGGCCGCGGCGATCGCCGCCGTCGGTGACAAGGTGGCGGAATGCCTGGAGCCGCTGCTGGCGCTCGATGGCGGCACGTTGCGCGCCCGCCGCCGCGACAAGTTCCTGGAAATGGGCCGCCACGGCGTGGCCTGAGGCGGTGTGGCCTGAGGGCAGCGTGGCCTGACGGGGGCCGCCGCCTCACTGCACCGGCAGGAGCAGGTCGCAGGCGGTGCCCTCCGGCGTCTGGCGGATCTCGAAGCTGGCTTCGAGCTGCGCGGCCAGCGTCTTGACGATCCGCAGGCCCAGGCTCTGCGTGGTCTCCAGGTCGAAGCCTGGCGGCAGGCCGGCGCCGTCATCCAGCACGGTGAGCTGGATCCTGTCCGGCGCCAGCTGGCGCAGGCTGATGGCAATCTTACCCTCTCCGCGATGCGCGAAGCCATGCTCCAGCGCGTTGGACACTAGCTCCATCAGGATCAGCGCCATCGGCACCGTCTGCTCCGGCGGCAGCAGCAGGCTGTCGGCCTGCAGCGTCACCTTGACGCCGGTGGCGCCGGCGGCGTGCAGCACGTCGTCGCACAGCTGGCCGAGGAAGGTGCCGAGCTGCACGCGCTGCCCCGAGGGGTCCTGCAGCCGGCGGTGGATGCGGCCGATCAGCTCCAGCCGGGTGGCGGCCTGGTCGATGATGCGGCGGGCCTGCTCGTCGCGCACGGCGCCGCGCTGCAGCGACATCAGCGCGCCGATCACCTGCAGGTTGTTGGAGACGCGGTGCTGCAGCTCCTGGAACATCACCTCGCGGCTTTCCGCCAGCTGCTGGCTCAGCTCCCGCTCGCGGGACTGGCGGGCACCCTCGGCGCGCAGGCGCAGCAGCGCCTCCTGCATCAGGTGGATCAGCAGCACGTCGACGCTGACGATGACGGCGTAGAAGCCCAGCGCCACCAGCGTGCTGTCGTCGACGCCGAAGCTGTAGAGCGGGGTGATGAAGAAGTACCAGGCGGCGATGCCGGAGGTGATGGCGGCGGCCACGCCCGGCCACAGGCCGGCGATGAAGGTGGTGATGATCACCGCCGGGAAGAAGGTGAGGAAGGGAAAGCCCGGCGGCAGCAGCGGCCCGATCTTCAGCCGGACCAGCAGCGCCACCAGGAAGGTCACGACCGTGAAGCCCCAGCGGAACAGGGCCGAGCGCGGGCGGATGCCAAATTCCAGCAGCTGGCGCAGGCGGTTCAGCATTGGCGGGTCCGGGGGCGCGGGGGAGAGGGCGGGTAGCCGCGGCGCAGGGCCCGTGGCGCCCGGCGGGCGGACGGGTCCTGGCACTTCCGCCCGCGCCGGCCGCCAGGGCGGCGGGGCGGGCGGGCGATCAGCTCCGGTAGGAGCCGTTGATGTCGATGTAGCCGTGCGTCAGGTCGCAGGTCCAGGCGGTGGCCTTGCCTTTGCCCAGGCCGATATCGACGGCGATCTCGATCTCGCGGCCCTTCATGTGCGCGACCACCGGGGCCTCGTCATAGCCGGGCACCACGCCGCCTTCCTTCGCCATCCAGGTGCCGCCGACGGCCACCGAGAGCAGGTCGCGGTCGGCCGGCTCGCCGGCCTTGCCGACGGCCATGACGATGCGGCCCCAATTGGCGTCCTCGCCGGCGATGGCGGTCTTCACCAGCGGCGAATTGGCGATCGCCATGGCGATCTTCTGCGCCGAGCGGCCGGTGGTGGCGCCGGTGACGTCGATGCGGATCAGCTTCTGCGCGCCCTCGCCATCGCGGACGACCTGCAGCGCCAGGTCCAGCAGCAGCTCGTTCAGCGCGCGGGCGAAGTCCTTCAGCATGGCGCCGCCCTCGGCGGGGACGCGCGGATGCTTCACCTGGCCGGTGGCGAAGACCAGCACCGTGTCGCTGGTCGAGGTGTCGGAATCCACCGTGGTGCGGTTGAAGCTGGCATCCGTGCCCTTCTTCAGCATCGCCTGCAGGGCGGCGGCCGGGATCTTGGCGTCGGTGGCGATGAAGCAGAGCATGGTCGCCATGTCGGGCGCGACCATCCCCGAGCCCTTGGCGATGCCGGCGATGGTGACCTCGGCCTCGCCGATCTTCGCCTTGCGGACGCAGCCCTTGGGGAAGGTGTCGGTGGTCATGATGCCGCGGGCGGCGCCGTCCCAGGCGTCTTCCGAGAGCTGGCCGTGCAGCGCCGGCAGGGCGGCGGTCAGCTTGGCATGCGGCAGGGTCTCGCCGATCACGCCGGTCGAGGCCAGGAAGACTTCCTTCGGCTTGCAGCCGAGCAGCGCCGCGGCGGCATCGGCGGTGGCCTGGACGGCCTCGCGGCCGGGCTTGCCGGTGAAGACGTTGGCGTTGCCGGCATTGACCACCAGGCCGCGTGCCTTGCCGCTCTTCAGCGCCGTCCGGCACCAGTCCACCGGGGCGCCCGGGCACTTGTTGCGGGTGAAGACGCCGGCGACCGTGGTGCCGGGCGCGAATTCCATGAAGGTGAGGTCGTTGCGGCCCTTGTAGCGGATCCCCGCCGCCGCGACGCCCAGCCTGACGCCGGCGATCGGCGGCATCGCGGGCATCGGCACCGCGAGGGGAGAGACGGGGAGATCCTTGCCGGCCATGGGGCGGTCCTTGTGTCGGTCGCGCAAGGGCGGCGGGGTGCCGCCCGGAACCCCGGAACAGGGGTCCTGGCCTTCTAAAGCAGAACGGCCGCGGGCGAAAACCCGCGGCCGTCCGTTTTCAGACTGTGTCCCGGTTCAGCGCCGGGCGGGGGGCGTCGCCGCCGGCGGCGAGGCGCCGTCCATCAGCGAGGGGGCGGCGGGCGTCGCGGCGCGCGGCGTGCCGTCCATGTTGAAGCGCTCGACCTTGGCGGCGGCCTGGATGCGCTCGACGGCGGCGTTCACCGCCTCCTCGAAGGCGGCCTGGCGCAGGCTCTCCAGGCTTTCCTGGAAAGTCGGCGCCGGGGCGGTGCGGCGCTCCTCCACCTTGATGATGTGCCAGCCGAAGGCGGTCTTCACCGGCTCGGCCGAGATCTCGCCGGGCTTCAGCGCGAAGGCCGCCTCGGCGAATTCAGGGACCATGTCGCCCTTCTTGAAGAAGCCCAGATCGCCGCCCTGCTCGGTGCCGGGGCCGGTCGAGAGGCGGCGGGCGAGGGCCGCGAAATCGGCGCCGGGCTTGCGCGCCTCGGCGAGCGCCGCGCGGGCATCGGCCTCGCTCGAGGTCAGGATGTGGCGCGCATGCACCTCCTCCTCGCCCGGCTTGCCGGCGATTTCCTTCTCGTAGCGGGCGCGCAGCGCCGCCTCGGTCAGGGCCGGGGCGATCTCGCGGCGCAGCAGGGCCTGCTGCAGCTGCTCGTCCTCGGCGCGGCGGATGGCGGCGCGCACCGCCTCGTCCTTGTCCAGGCCCTGGGCGCGGGCGGCGCTGACCAGCGCGCGCTGGGCGATCAGCTGGTCCAGCACCAGCGGGAAGAGCATCGGCATCGGCGCGGCGCGCAGCTCGGCCGGCAGCTCGGCCAGCGCCGCCTGCACGTCGGACAGCCGCAGCTCCTGCCCGTCGACCCGGGCCACCACCGGGTTGCCGGCCGGGACCGCGGCCTGGCCCGGCGCGGTGCCCGGGGCGGCGGCGGCCGGCGGCTGGGCCGGGGCGGCGGGGCTGGCCGGCGCCGGGCCTGGCGTCCCTGGAGCGGGCGTCCCGGGGGTTTGCGCCACCACAGCGACCGAGGCCAGCAGCAGGACGGAGAGGGAGGGGAGGAAAAAACGCATTCGGGGCATTTGCCTTCGCGGCTGGACGCTTCAAGGGCGGAAGCGCGCCAAAATGGCCGAAGCGGCGGGGTTCCACAATCGCGCGCCCCGTAACAGCTTCGCCGGACCGTTGCGGCCTGTAACCGGTCCCGTATCGGCCGGTCCGTTGTCTTTCGTGCAGCGCCAGCGCCGCCTTTCCAGGCTGTCATCCCGGCTTTCGTTGACCCGGTGCCGGGTGGCGCCTATCTGTTCCGACCAAAGCAGCCTGTTGCCCGCCCCCGGCGGGTCCGGAGGCCTTGCCCCCCTGCCGGATGGCCCGGCGGGCGGGGCCTCTCCGGCACAGCCCCGCACCGCCCGGTCCGGGATGCGGGGAAGTGCAAGCGGCCCTCGGAGAGTTTCGACACAGCATGTTCGCCCGCCTCGCCCGCGCCATCTTCGGCACCTCGAACGACCGCGTGCTGAAGCAGTTCAGCGCCCGGCTGCCCGCCATCGCGGCCCTGGAGCCGCAGATCTCGGCGCTGTCGGATGCCGATCTCCAGGCCCAGACGCCCAAGCTGCGGGCCCGGCTGGAGGCCGGCGAAAGCCTCGACGCCATCCTGCCGGAAGCCTTCGCCACGGTGCGCGAGGCCTCGAAGCGCACCCTCGGCATGCGGCATTTCGACGTGCAGCTGATCGGCGGCATGGTGCTGCATTCCGGCCGCATCGCCGAGATGAAGACCGGCGAGGGCAAGACCCTGGTCGCGACGCTGCCGGTCTACCTGAACGCCCTGGCCGGCAAGGGCGTGCATGTCGTCACGGTGAACGACTACCTGGCCAGCCGCGACAGCGCCCAGATGGGCCGGCTCTACGGCTTCCTCGGCCTCACCTGCGGCGTCATCGTGCACGGGCTGACCGATATCGAGCGGCGCGACGCCTATGCCTGCGACATCACCTACGGCACCAACAACGAGTTCGGCTTCGACTACCTGCGCGACAACATGAAGTACCGGCTGGACGAGATGGTCCAGCGCGACTTCAACTACGCCATCGTCGACGAGGTCGACAGCATCCTGGTGGACGAGGCGCGCACGCCCCTCATCATCTCGGGCCCGGCCGAGGATTCCTCCGACCTCTACCGCGCGGTCGACGCCGTCGTCCGCGAGATGGTGAAGGACAAGGAGACCTTCGAGAAGGACGAGAAGCTGCGCACCGCGGCGCTGACCGAGGGCGGCTCCGAGAAGGTCGAGCAGATGCTGCGCGACGCCGGGCTGCTGACCGAGGGCGAGCTCTACGACTTCCACAACGTCACCCTGGTGCATCACGTCAACCAGAGCCTGCGCGCCCATGTCCTCTTCGCGCGCGACGTCGACTACATCGTCAACCGCGAGGGCAAGCTCGTCATCATCGACGAGTTCACCGGCCGCATGATGGAAGGCCGCCGCTACTCGGAAGGCCTGCACCAGGCGCTGGAGGCCAAGGAAGGCGTCGAGGTCCAGCCCGAGAACCAGACGCTCGCCTCGATCACCTTCCAGAACTATTTTCGCCTCTATCCGAAGCTGTCCGGCATGACCGGCACGGCGTCCACCGAGGCCGACGAATTCGCCGAGATCTACAAGCTGGAAGTGGTCGAGATCCCGACCAACGTGCCGGTCTCGCGTATCGACAGCGACGACGAGGTCTATCGCTCGGCGGCCGAGAAATACGCCGCCGTCGCCACCCTGGTGAAGGAGGCGCAGGCGCGCCATCAGCCGGTCCTGGTCGGCACCACCAGCATCGAGAAGTCGGAGCTGATCTCCGAGCTGCTGAAGGCGCAGGGCGTGCCGCACCAGGTGCTGAACGCCCGCTACCACGAGCAGGAGGCCGGCATCATCGCCCAGGCCGGCCGGCCCGGGGCGGTCACGATCGCGACCAACATGGCCGGCCGCGGCACCGACATCAAGCTCGGCGGCAATGCCGAGATGCTGGCCGAGCAGGGCTTCCCCGAGCCGCATGAAGGCCCCGATTTCGAGGCGCACCTGGCCGATGTCCGCGCCCAGGTGAAGGCCGACGAGGCCATCGTCAAGCAGGCCGGCGGCCTCTTCGTCATCGGCACCGAGCGGCATGAATCGCGCCGCATCGACAACCAGCTGCGCGGCCGCTCCGGCCGTCAGGGCGATCCGGGCGCCAGCCGCTTCTTCCTGTCGCTGGAAGACGATTTGATGCGCATCTTCGGCTCCGAGCGGATGGGCGGGATGCTGCAGAAGCTGGGCCTGAAGGACGGCGAGGCGATCATCCATCCGTGGATCAACCGCGCGCTGGAGAAGGCCCAGAAGAAGGTCGAGGCGCGCAACTTCGACACCCGCAAGAACCTGCTCAAGTACGACGACGTCATGAACGACCAGCGCAAGGAGGTCTATGCCCAGCGCAAGACCTTCATGCAGGCCGCCGACGTCTCCGAGACCATCGAGGAGATGCGCCGCGAGACGGTGGCCGACATGGTCGCCCGCGCCATCCCCGAGAACGCCTATGCCGAGAACTGGGACCTGGTGGGCCTGCAGAACAAGGTGCTGACCGAGTTCGGCCTGGACCTGCCGATCGAGGCCTGGGGCAAGGAGGAGGGCATCGACGAGGTGCAGGTGCGCGAGCGCCTGGAAGCCGCCGTCGACCAGGCCGCCGCCGCCCGCGCTGCCAATATCGGCCCCGACCTGATGCGGATGGTCGAGAAGTCGCTGCTGCTGCAGGTCTTCGACGCGGTGTGGAAGGAGCACCTGCTCGCCCTCGACCACCTGCGCCAGGGCATCGGGCTCCGCGCCTATGGCCAGCGCGACCCGCTGAACGAGTACAAGTCGGAAGCCTTCGCCCTGTTCAACACCATGCTGCAGGATCTGCGGGAGCGCGTGACCTCCCTGCTGCTGCGCGTGGAGCTGAGCCCGAACGCGCCGCCGCCCTCGCCCGAGCCGGTGATGGTGACCGACATGCGCCACCCGGAGCCCGACGGCTTCGGCGGCCCGGCGGCCGGCTGGGACCACGCCCCGGCCGAGGCCGGCTTCGCCCCCGCCCTGCCGCGCGAGGTCGAGGGCGTCGATCCGCAGGACCCCGCCACCTGGCACCGCACCCCGCGCAACGCCGCCTGCCCCTGCGGCTCGGGGAAGAAGTACAAGCATTGCCATGGGCGGAACGGGTAAGCAGAGAAGGTCTTGAAGGCTGGGGGAATGAATTCCCCCTTTCTTTCAGACTGCCGTGTCCACGTGGCGACAGTACGTGAAACGGCCCGGCGACAGCGCGACCTTTGAGGTCGCGCTGTTTTCATATTCGGCGTCCGCCGCGATGCCCTGGTGTTGCCTGTGGTGCGGCGCCGGTCCTGCCACGGCCGATGAACAGAAAGAAGAAGGGGTCCAGGGGAATTCATTCCCCTGGCCTGCCATTCCCCTGGCCTGCCTCTGTCTTCTCTTCAACCGCTGTTCGCGATCCCCGCATGATGCTGTTCCAGCCAGCCATGGACGGCGCCTGTCAGGGCGCGCGCCACCTGGGCGCGGTAGGGGGCGCGGTTCAGGGCGGCCTCGTCGCGGCGGTCGCTGAGGAAGCCCATCTCGACCAGCACGCTGGGCACGTCGGGCGCCTTCAGCACCGCGAAGGAGGCCTGGCGGTGGGTGTTGGGCAGCAGGGTGATGCTCTGGCCCAGGTTGGACACCACGAAGCGCGCCATGCGGGCCGAGCCCACCTTGGTCTCCTGGCGGACCAGCGAATAGAGGATGCGCTGCACCTCGGGCGAGACGTCGGGGATGCGCAGGCCGCCGGCGGCATCCGCCCGGTTCTGGCTCTGCGCCAGCCGGGCCGAGAGCGCGTCGGAGGCGCGGTCGGCCAGGGTATAGACGCTGGCGCCGCGGGCGCCGGGGGCGCTGTCGGCGTGCAGCGACATGAACAGCGTGGCCTCGCGGCGGCGGGCGATGTCGACCCGGCCATCCAGCGGGATGAAGACGTCGCGCGAGCGGGTCAGCACGACGCGGCAGCGGCCGGCGGCTTCCAGCTGCTTCTTCAGCTCCAGCGCCGCGGCCAGGGTGATGCGTTTCTCATGCGTTCCGCCGACGCCGATGGTGCCGGGGTCCTTGCCGCCATGGCCGGGGTCGATGACGATCACGGGCAGGCTGCGGGCCGGCGCGCGGGCGGTGGCGGTGGCGCCCATCCGCCCCTGGGCGATGCGGCCCTGCGCCAGGCGGGCGAAGCCGGGGGCGGTGCCGGGGCCGAGCTCGACCACCAGCCGGCCATCGACGGTGGCGGCGTTGCGGATGGAGACCGGGCCGGACAGGTCGATCAGCAGGCGGCGGTTGGGCGCGTCCCAGCGGGCGCCGCGGGCCGGGCCGAGGCCGGGCAGGCGGGCCGGGCCGCGCCAGGTCACGCCGGGCAGGCTGACGATCAGCCGCATCGGCCGCTGCGTCGCGGAGAGGCGCCAGCTGGTGGCGCTGTCGGCTTCCAGGATCAGCCGGGTGCCGTCGGCGCTGCGCTCGAGCCGGGCGCCGGTGACGGCGGCCAGGGCCTCGCCGGGCAGGATCAGGGCCGGCAGGCCCAGGCCGATCAGGCCGAGGCCGGCGCGCAGCAGGCCGCGGCGGCCGGATGCCATGCCGTCGGCGTCGTCGGGCTGGTCAGGCATGATGGCTCTCCCCCTTCAGGCCAGGGGCGCTGCCGGCGGGCTTCCCCCTCCCGCTGGTGCGCCGGGGCAGGGACCGGCCGGCGCGGCGGGCGCGGCGATCGCCGGGCGGCTTGTGGAAAAAACCACCGCCACCGGGCCGGCCCCAAGGGACCGCAGGCTCCTGAGCGCAGCATCTATCACGCCAGAGCTTGGTGATCACGGCATTACTTCATGTAACATCTGAACGTTGCAATGCCTTGTGGAAGGGGAGGGTGGCGCCTATGGTGCCTTGCCCCGGCGGCTGGTGCTGTCCGGTGGAGGTTCCGGGCGCGGCCGTCCGGCCCGATTCTGCCCTTCGCCGCAGCATGGCGGGGCCTGACAGCGCGGTTTTCCGCGCCGCGGGACCCGGCTTTTGCAGGGAGGGGAGGGATCCGGCGCGGCCCATGGTTCCTGGCAAGGGTGGCCCGTCGAGGATGGGCCGGACCCGGCTTCGCCAGGTGCTGCATCCCGCTCCGCCGGTGCTGGCATGAAGGCGCGGAAGGATGGCGTGGCCCGAGGGCCAGCCGCCTGGCCGCGCGGCCGCTGGCCCGTTCCATGCCCGATGGGCGCCGTGTGGCGCCCGGGCATGCCCCGGGGCTCGCGCGCGGCGCGCTCAACAAGGGTCCCCCCTTTTCCGGGGCGCGGCCCGCCGAGACGAGAGGTCGGAACCAGAGCCGCATGGCCAGCTTGCCGCCCTGCCGCCTGTGCGACCCCGCTGCCTCGGGCCTGCCCACCCATTGCCGCCGCCGGCTGCGCGACCGCGCCGGCGGCCTGGAGCATCCCGGTTCATGACCAAGCGCATGCTGATCGATGCATCCCACGCCGAAGAGACTCGCGTGGTGGTGCTGGACGGCAACCGGCTCGAAGAATTCGATATCGAGACCGAGCACAAGCGCCCTCTCAAGGGCAATATCTACCTGGCCAAGGTGGTTCGCGTCGAACCCAGCCTGCAGGCCGCCTTCGTGGAATATGGCGGCAACCGCCACGGCTTCCTGGCCTTCGGCGAGATCCATCCCGACTATTACCAGCTGCCGGTCGCCGACCGTGAGCGGCTGAACGCCCTGCAGGCGGCCGAGGCCGCCGAGGAAGAGGACGAGGACGGCGAGGAGGTCTCCGAGGCCGAGGCCGACGCCATGGTCGCCGCCATCGAGAAGATGGCCGATGCGGACCAGGCGGAAGCCGCCGCGGCCCCGAAGGGTGAGGCCCCGGCTGGTGAGGCTCCCTCTGGCGAGCCGGAGGACGGTGCCGACGGCGCCACCCCGCGCGCCCAGCCGATGGCCGCCGAGGAGAGCCGCCAGGCCGCCCCGGCCGAGGCGCTGCTGGCCGGCGACGGCGCGGCCGGCCTCGAGGATGGCGAGATCACCGGCGAGGCCGGGTCCGAGACCGACGAGCCGGAGGAGGCCGAGGGCCGCGCCCCGCGCCAGAAGCCCGAGACCTTCAACGGCCGTGGCAGCAAGGGTGGCGAGGACGAGGAAGGCGGCCGCGAGGAGCGCCGCATCACCCCGCGCTTCCTGCGCCACTACAAGATCCAGGAAGTGATCCGCCGCCGGCAGATCATGCTGGTCCAGGTCGTCAAGGAGGAGCGCGGCAACAAGGGCGCGGCGCTGACCACCTATATCAGCCTGGCCGGCCGCTTCTCCGTGCTGATGCCGAACAGCCCGCGCGGCGGCGGCATCTCGCGCAAGATCACCTCGGTCGCCGACCGCAAGCGCCTGCGCGAGGTGATCGACGACCTGAACATGCCGCGCGGCATGAGCATCATCGTCCGCACCGCCGGCGCCGGCCAGCCGAAGCCCGAGATCCGGCGTGACGGCGAATACCTGCTGCGCCTGTGGGACGACATCCGCGAGCGGACGCTGCAGTCCACCGCGCCGGCGCTGATCTACGAGGAAGCCGACCTCATCAAGCGCTCGATCCGCGACGTCTTCGGCCGTGACATCGAGGAGATCCAGGTCGAGGGCGAGGACGCCTTCCGCCAGGCGCGCGACTTCATGCGCATGCTGATGCCGCAGAACGAGCGCAAGATCCGGCTCTACCGCGACCAGAACGTCTCGCTCTTCGCCCGGCACGGGGTGGATGCGCAGCTCGACGCCATGATGTCGCCGACGGTGCAGCTGAAGTCAGGCGGCTATATCGTCATCAACCAGACCGAGGCGCTGGTCGCCGTCGACGTGAACTCGGGCCGCTCGACGCGCGACCGGCACATCGAGGACACCGCGCTGCGCACCAACCTGGAGGCCGCCGACGAGGTCGCCCGCCAGGTGCGGCTGCGTGACCTGGCCGGGCTGATCGTGATCGACTTCATCGACATGGAATCGTCGCGCAACGACGCCCAGGTCGAGCGCCGCCTGAAGGAGGCGCTGAAGTTCGACCGCGCCCGCATCCAGGTCGGCCGCATCAGCCATTTCGGCCTGCTGGAGATGAGCCGCCAGCGGCTGCGCCCCAGCCTGACCGAGCATTCCTTCGTCACCTGCCCGCATTGCCAGGGCATGGGCCTGGTGCGCAGCCCGGAGAGCGCCGCGCTGCAGGTGCTGCGCCAGATCGAGGAGGAGGGCGCCAAGCGCCGCGCCGCCGAGATCCTGGTCGCGATCGCGCCGGACCTGGCGCTGCACATCCTGAACCGCCGCCGCGACCGGCTGTCGGCCATCGAGGCGCGCTACGGCATGGCCGTGGTCTTCGAGGGCGATGCCAAGCTGCACGGCTCGGCGATCCGGATCGAGCGCCTGCGCGCCCAGACCCAGGTGGAGCCGCCGACGGCGCCGGCCGCGCTGCGCATGGACTACGCGCCCGAGGCCGAGGAGATCGCCCCCGTCGCGGTCGCCGCCGTCCCCGTGGCCGCCGAGCCGCGTGCCGAGGTGGCGGGTGAGGCTGCCCGGGGCGAAGGCCGCCCCGAGCGGGCCGAGGCCGCGGGCGAGGAAGGCAATGGCAACCGCCGCCGCCGCCGCCGCCGCCGCCGTGGCGGTCGCCGCGAGGATGGCGCGCCGCTGAACGGTGCCCAGGGCGGTGCCGAGGGCGACGAGCAGGAGGCTGACGACGAGGCCGAGGCGGAGGCGCCCGAGGACGCCGCCGGCGAGGCCGCGCCGCTGGCCGCCGACACCGCCGGCGAGGCGGGCGGCGAGGCCGAGAGCGATGCCGAGCAGGACCTGCCGGCGCAGCTCGAGGCCGAGTTCCGCTCGCGCCGCCGGGGCCGCCGGGGCGGCCGTCGCCGCGACGGCGAGGCGCTGCCGCAGGATCGTCAGGACCGTCAGGACCGGCCGAGCCCCGCGCCGCGCCATGACGCGCCGGCGCCGCGCTATGCCGGCCCGACGCCCGCCGATCCCTTCGCGGGCACGCTGGACGACATCTTCGACGCCATGGCGGCGGCCGAGGAAGCGGCCCAGCGCGCCGCGGCTCCCCGCGTGCCGGCGCCGGTCGCGACGCCCGTCGCGCCGGTGGTGACGGTGGCCCCGGCCGCCGCGCCGGTGGCGGAGGTGCCGGTCGAGGCCGCGCCGGTCACGCCGGCCGTGGAGGCCGTCGTCGAGGCGGCGCCGGTGGAAGCGCCGGTGGAAGCCCTGGCGGAAGCCCCGGTGGAAACCGTGGCGGAAGCCCCGGCGGCCCCGGTCGAGGAAGCCGCGCCGGCCCCTGCCAAGCGCAGCCGCAGCCGCAAGAAGGCCGAGCCCGTCGAGGCCGTGCCGGAAGCGGTCGCCGCGCCGGTCGCGGAAGCGGTGGCCGAGCCGGCCGCCGAAGCCCCGGCCAAGCCGAAGCGCAGCCGCAAGAAGGCGGATGCCGCGGCCGTCGTGGCACCCGTGGAGGCCGCCCCCGCTGAGGCAGCCGCGACGGTTGCGGCAGCGCCGGTCGAGGCCGCCCCGGTCGAGGCGGCGCCCGCCGCCAAGGCCCCGGCCCGGCGCAGCCGCAAGAAGGCCGACGCCGCGCCGGCCGAGGCGGTGGCGGAAGCCGCTCCGGTGACCGCGGCGCCGCCCGCCGCAGCGCCTGTTGTCGAGGCGCCGGTCGTCGAGGCGCCGGCCGCCCCGGTGGCCGAACCGCCGGCGGCCGCGCCTGCGGCGGCCGAGCCGGTGGCCGCCGCCCCGGTGCAGCCGAAGCTGGTCGAGGCCGCCGCCGACGCGCCGAAGAAGCGCGGCTGGTGGAAGCGCTGATGCGTTCTCGGTCCCCGCGGCGGCGCGCGTCGCCGCCGCGGGGGCCGGCCCGCTCTCGCAACCCCCGCCTGGCTGCCCGCCCATGACCACCGAGCTGGATTTCGCCCCGCTGCGCACCGAGCGCCTGACGCTGCGCCCGCTGCGCGCCGAGGACGCCGCCGAGCTGCACCGGCTGATCAACGACTGGGAGGTCGTGCGCTGGCTGTCGCGCGTGCCCTTCCCCTATCCGCGCGAGCTGGCGGATGACTGGATCGCCTCCACCCACCGCCAGCTGGCCGAGGGCAGCGCCTGGCACCTGGCCATCGTCGGCCAGGATGGCGACACCGAGGTGCTGGTCGGCTGCGTCGGCCTGACGCGCGAGGCCGACAGCCGCCGCGCCGAGCTCGGCTACTGGGTCGGCCGCCGTTTCTGGGGCCATGGCGTCGCCGCCGAGGCCGCCGGCCGGCTGGCGCGCTGGGGCCTGGCGCATCTCGACCTGGACCGCATTTTTGCCCATGTCCTCGAAGAGAACCTTCGCTCCGGCGCCGTGCTGCAGCGGCTGGGGATGAAGGAGACCGGCCGCGCCGAGGCGCATTTCCTGGCGCGCAACGGCCGCCTGCCCGTGCTCTGCTTCGAGGGCGGGCGCGAGGACCTGACCGAATTCCCGCCCGCGGTCGAGCCGGTGGTCTCCGCCGCGGCCGCCGTGGCGGCGGATGCCAAGCCGATGCTGCTGGTCGCCGCCTGCGCCCTGGTCGATCCGGATGGCCGCGTGCTGCTGGCGCGTCGCCCGGAAGGCAAGCCGATGGCCGGCCTCTGGGAATTCCCGGGCGGCAAGCTGGAGGCCGGCGAGACGCCGGAGGACGCGCTGATCCGCGAGCTGCGCGAGGAGCTGGGCATCGACGTCTCGGCTGCCTGCCTGGCGCCCTTCACCTTCGCCAGCCACGATGCCGGACGCTTCCACCTGCTGATGCCGCTCTATCTCTGCCGCCGCTGGGAGGGCACGGTGACGGCGCGGGAAGGCCAGGCGCTGGCCTGGGTCCGCCCCAACAAGCTGTCCGACTACGCCATGCCGCCGGCCGACAAGCCGCTGGTCGCGCTGCTGCGGGATTTTCTCTAGGCCGGGACGGGCCGCCGGTCGCGGCCCCCCTTCCGCCGCGGCCCGATCGGCCTAGGATCGGCGCGACACCGACACGCGGAACGCGCCATGACCAATCCGACGGCCTGCCTGCTCATCATCGGCAACGAGGTGCTCTCGGGCCGCACCCAGGATGCCAACCTGAAGTTCCTGGCCACCCGGCTGGGCGAGATCGGCATCCCGCTGCGCGAGGTCCGCGTCATCCCCGACGTGCCCGAGACCATCATCGGCACCGTCAACGAGGTGCGGGCGAAGTTCGACCATGTCTTCACCACCGGCGGCATCGGGCCGACGCATGACGACATCACCGCCGAATGCATCGCCGCCGCCTTCGGCGTGCCCTGGGAGCCGCATCCCGAGGCCTGGGCCCGGCTCGAGCAGCACTATGCCCGGCAGACCCCGCCGGCCGAGTTCAACGCCGCCCGCCAGCGCATGGCGACCATGCCGCGCGGCGCCCGCCTGATCGACAACCCGGTCTCCATCGCGCCCGGCTTCATCATCGGCAATGTCCATGTCATGGCCGGCGTGCCGCGCATCATGCAGGCGATGTTCGAGGGCCTGGCGCCCAGCCTGCAGGGCGGCACCCCGGTGCAGTCGCGCAGCGTGCACGCCCGCGGCATGCTGGAAGGCGCCATTGCCGAGGGCCTCGGCCAGATCCAGAAGGATTTCCCGGAGCTCGACATCGGTTCCTACCCCTTCTACCGCCCGGAAGGCGGTGGCGTGGCGCTGGTCGCCAAGGGCACCGATGCCGCCCGCCTCGACGCGGCGGCGGCGGCGATCACGGCCTTCATCGCGGGGCTGGGGCATACGCCGGTGGTGGGCGAGCCTTCGTAAGGGAAGGGCTTGTCAGAGAAGCCATAGGCAGGCTGGGGGAATGAATTCCCCCCGCAAACGTATACGTTTGCGCCCATCTTTTTTCTGTTCTGTTGGCTGTTGAGAGCCCAGCCGCTTCACCAGATGCGACACCAGGGCATCATTCGGCGCATCCTTGCAGGTCGCGCCGTCGCCGGGCCGTTTCACGTCCTGTTTCCACGTGGACACGGCAGTCTGGCAGAAAAAAGAAGGGGTCCAGGGGAATTCATTCCCCTGGCCTGCCCAAAGCCTAAAGAAGAAACTCTGTCTTCGCTCTCTCGCAGATTCCCTTGATCTGCGCTGCCAGACTCCCTGGCACCGGGATGCCGAGATCCAGGCGGCGGGCGTGTTCCGCCTGTTCGGGATCACCCGGCACCAGCACGGGTTCGTCGGCCGAGGCCGGCGGCGTTGCGCGCATGATCGCGGCGAAGCTTTCGAGATCCGTGTTGAATTCGCCGGGTTCACGGAAGGCGGCCGGGTCGATGGCCAGGAAGACGTGGCCGACATTGTCGGGCTGGCCGGGCCGGGTGTCGCGCACCGGCAGGGCGCCGCCGGTCAGCGTGCCGGCCAGGATCTGCACCATCATCGCCAGGCCGTAGCCCTTGTGGCCGGCGGTCTCGGCGCGGCCGCCGAGCGGCGTCAGCCCGCCCTCGGCGCGGTGGAACAGGTACTGCATGCCCTCGGCCGCGTCGGTGACGGGGCGGCCGGCGCCATCGACCACCCAGCCTTCCGGCAGCGGCCAGCCGTTCAGGGCATAGACCTTCACCTTGTTGCCGGCGGCAGTGGTGCTGGACATGTCGAGCACGAAGGCCGGCTCGTTGCCCTGGCCGGGCGCGGCGACGGCCAGCGGGTTGGTGCCCAGCATCGGCTGCGCGCCGCGCGCCGGCACCGCCAGGATGCTGCGCGCGGTGGTCATCACCATGCCGATGGCGCCGCGGCGGGCGGCGCGGCGGGCGTAGCAGCCGGCGGCGCCGAAATGGTGCGAGTTGCGCACGCCGACCAGGCCGACGCCCTGGGCCAGCGCCTTGTCGGTGGCCAGGTCCATGCCCCAGGCGGCGACCGGATGGCCGAGCCCGGCGGCGCCGTCGAGCAGCGCGGTGCAGCCGTTCTCGCGCAGGACCCTCGGCGTGCCGTCGAGGCGCAGCACGCCCTCGGCGCGCAGCTTCTCGTACATCGGCAGCATCGACAGGCCGTGCGAATCGATGCCCATCAGGTCGCTCTCGACCATGAGGGCGGCGGTGGTGGCGCGGGGCCCGGGCGCCATGCCCCAGGCGGCGAGGATTTCCTCGATTTGACGCCGAAGGGTGGGCGCGGGACAGCGCGGCGCGTCGGTCTCGGGCATCTTCTTGTGCTTTGTTCAGTCGTCGAGGAAGCGGGCGAGGCGCACCGCGGTATGGCCGCGCATGGTCCGCGGCGAGGGCATCACCAGCAGGCAGTCGTCATGCGGCGTGCGGATCTCGGTCTCGCCGTCGAGGGCGAGCAGCGTGTTGCGCTCGGGGATGACGCTGCCGCCGCGGAAGTTCTGCACGAAGCCGAAGGAATGGGTGCCCGCGATGACGGTGCGGGTGACCTCGGCGGCGCGGGCGCGCGGATGCTCGATCGGGCCGCCCGGCAGCAGGCCGGTCTCGCGCAGCAGCGCGGTGGCGCAGGCCTCCAGCGTCGCCAGGGTGGCGGCTTCCCAGTGCTGCCCGGCCTCGACGAGGAGGGCAGTGCGCCGGCTGCCCTCGGCGGTGAAGGCGGCATGGTCGATCAGCCGGCGGCCGGTGCTGTGGCCGGTCTGGTCGGAGACCACCAGCGGCGGCACGCCGAGCTTCTGGCCGAGCTCCCGCGCCCGGCGGCTGCCGCCGGCCAGCATCAGCGGGTCGGAGGGCCAGAGCATCGAATGCAGGTCGAGCAGCACATCGATCCCGGCCAGCAGCGGCCGCAGCTCGCGGGCGCGCCTGAGCTCGGCGCTGTCGCGCGGGCCGTCCAGCACCTTGTCGCACCAGACCCGGTTCAGGTCCTCGTCGACGAAGCGGCTGAGCGTCGGGTCGGCCGGGTCGAAGCGGGCGAAGGCGGCGAGATTGGCCAGGATCAGCGTCAGCCGGCCGCGCGCCGGGCGCAGCCCCTGTTCCAGCCAGCGCGCCAGCAGCAGCCCGCCGGCGATCTCATTGCCATGGATCAGCCCGACCAGGGCGACATGCGGGCCCGGCTGATCGGATGCAAAGCTCCAGACGCCGGGCAGCAGGTTGCCGGCGGCCCAGGGGCGCAGGTCCGGCACCGGCAACTCGACCGGAAACTGCGGCAGGAAGGCGCGCGCCCCTGCTGTCACGTGTCGGCGGCGCCGCGCGCGCGATGGTTCGGCGAAGCGCCAGGCTGCGTCGGCAAGGCCGTCCCCCACTGCTGTCCCGCGGCAACTCTATACGCAGGTGCGGGATCGGCAACCGGGGGGAGGCGCGGTCCGGTTCAGCCCCCCTGGCGCGCTTCCTGCCGGGCCTGGGCGACCAGGCTCTGAAGGGTCGGCAGGTCGACGGCGCCGGGCACCAGGGTATGGCCGATGACCAGCGCCGGCGTGCCCTCGATGGCCAGCGCCCGCGCCAGGCCGAGATTGTGCTGCAGCCGCGCCAGGATCGCCGGGTCCTCCATGTCGCGCTTCACCCGCGCCCAGTCGATGCCGAGCTTCTGCGCCTCCGCCTGCAGCGCGGCTTCCGTCGGCTCGCCGCGCAGCTGCATCAGCGCGTCCTGGAAGGCGGCGTACTTGCCCTGGCGCTGCGCGGCGAGCAGGGCGCGGCTGGCGACCACGCTGGCGGGGCCCAGGATCGGCAGGTCCTTCATCACCACGCGGATCTGCGGATCGGCGCGCAGCAGGGCCTGCAGCGTCGGGTGCAGCGCCTTGCAGTAGCCGCAGCGGGCGTCGAAGAACTCGACGATGGTCAGGTTGCCCTGCGGATTGCCCTTCACCGGGTCGGCCGGGTCGGCCAGCAGCGCCTCGCGCTGGGCCAGGATGGCGCCGCGCTGCGCGGCCGAGCGGTCGCGGGTCTCCGCCTCCTGCATCGCCGCCAGCGCCTCGCGCAGGATCGAGGGGTCGCGCTTCAGCGCGTCGCGCAGCACCTCCACCACCTCGGCCCGCTGCAGCGGCGTCAGGCCCGGCGGGGATTGCCCCTGTCCCTGGGCGGCCAGCGGGGTGGCGAGGGCGGCGCAGGCGGCCAGGGCCAGGACGAGGCGGCGGGCCGCCGGAACAAGCATTATCACGCGCAGTCCATCTCCGCCTCGGGTGGGGTTTCCAGCGCCATCATCGGCCAGCCGGCGCGGCGGCGCCAGGATGCAGCCCCCCCTGCTTTGCGCACCCCCCCTGCTTTGCGCAGATGTGATCCGGCAGGCCGCCCGCCGCCGGATCGGGGCCATCGCGTGGTTGCCGCTCGCGGCGAAGGCGTCTATGGCGCGGCTTGCGGAATCGGCCGGCCTTCCCGCAGGGGTGCGACGGGCCGGCAGCAGCGGAGTATGATCGCCAGCATGAGCAGCATCGCGCGCAACCGGCCGGGCCGCCCGTCCAGCCTCGAAGCCCTTTCCCCGCGGCGCCGGCCGGGCGGGCGCCTGGCGCTCGTCGGCCTGCTGGCGCTGACCGGCTGCGGCACGGTGAACAACGTCCTCGGCAGCGTCGCCGGCGGCGGTGGCCCGGCCGAGGGCCAGCTCGGCTATGTGCAGGGCTTCCTGGGCGGCGCGGTGGCCGACGAGCCGCGCGCAGCGCTGGTCGCGCGCGACGTGCTCTCCAGCGGCGGCACCGCGGTCGATGCGGCGGTGGCGGCCGGGTTCACCCTGGCGGTGACGCTGCCGTCGCGCAGCGGCCTCGGCGGCGGCGGCGCCTGCCTGGTCTATACCCATGCCCGCAACGCCACCGAGGCGGTGCTGTTCCAGGGTGCCGCCACGACCGCCAGCGGCCCGCGCGCCGATCGCCCGGCCGCCGTGCCGATGCTGGCCCGCGGCCTGTTCGCGCTGCACACCCGCGCCGGCCGCCGCCCCTTCGAGGAGCTGGTGGTCCCCGCCGAGCAGCTGGCCCGCTTCGGCGCCTCCACCTCGCGCGCGCTGGCGCAGGACCTGGCCAGCGTCGCCGGCCCGCTGCTGGCCGATCCGGCCGCCCGCGCCGTCTTCGCGCCGGCCGGCACGCCGCTGCGCGAGGGCGAGACGCTGCTGCAGCCTGACCTGGCCACGACGCTGGCCAGCCTGCGCACCGCCGGCGTCGGCGACCTGCACCAGGGCGCGCTGGCCCGCCGGGTCGAGCAGCTCTCGGCCCAGGCCGGCGGCCCGATCCGCGTCGAGGAGCTGCGCGCCGCGCTGCCCGCCTTCGCCCCGCCGCTGCAGATGAGCGTCGGCAATGATCTGCTCTCCTTCCTGCCGCCGCCGGCCGATGGCGGCCTGGCCGCCGCCGTCGCCTTCAAGGCGCTGCAGGGCAATGCCAGCACAGAGGCCGCCGGGCAGCAGGGCCTGGCCGCCGCCATGGCCTGGCGCCAGGGTGGCCGCGACGCGGCGTCGCTGCTGGCCAGCCCGCCCGCGGGGGGCGCCGGCCTGCCGGTGCTGCCGGCCTCGGCCAGCCTGGTGACGCTGGACCGCGAGGGCAATGCGGTGACCTGCGCCTTCAGCCTGAACAACCTGTTCGGCACCGGCCGCGTGGTGCCGCAGCTGGGCTTCCTGCTGGCCGCCGCCCCGGCGCGCGGCCGGGTCGAGCCGCCGCTGCTCTCGGCGGTGCTGGCGCACAACGCCTCGCTGAAGGCCTTCCGCTATGCCGGCGCCGGCACCGGCCAGGCCGAGGCGCCGCTGGCCGCCGCGCTGCCGGCCGCCGCCCATCTGCTGGGCCGCCAGCCGGTCGCGGCCGCGGTCGCCGCGGTGCCCGAGCCGGGGCGGGCGAATGCCATCGGCTGCACCGCCTACATGCCCGGCCGACCCGACCAGTGCAGCGCCGCGGCCGATCCGCGCAGCGCCGGCCTGGCGGTGGCCGGCCAGCAGTAAGGCCGGCCCCGTGCTGAAGACCGGCCGCGGCGCCGAGGCGCCGCCCTTCCTGGTGATGGATGTCATCGCCGCGGCCAATGCGCGGGCCGCCGCCCTGCCGCCCGGCAGCCCCGCCGTGCTGCGCATGGAGGTCGGCCAGCCGGCCACCGGCGCGCCGCGCAGCGCGGTGGAGGCGGCGATGCGCGCCCTCTCGGCCGGCGAACCGATGGGCTATACGGAGGCCTTCGGCCTGCCCTCGCTGCGCGCCCGCATCGGCCGGCACTATGCCGACAAGTATGGCGCGGTGGTGCCGGCCGGGCGCGTCGCGGTCACCGTCGGCGCCTCGGGCGCCTTCCCGCTGGCCTTCCTGGCGGCCTTCGACCCGGGCGACCGGGTGGCCATGGCGGCGCCCTTCTACCCGCCCTATGCCAATATCCTGACCTCGCTCGGCATGGTGCCGCAGCTGCTGCCCTGCGACGCCTCGACCCGCTTCCAGCCGACCATCGCCATGCTGGAGGCGCTCGACCCGCGCCCCGAGGGGCTGATCGTCGCCTCGCCCTGCAACCCGGCCGGCACCATGCTGACGCCGCAGGAGCTGGAGGCGATCGCCCGCTGGTGCCATGCCAAGGGCGTGCGGCTGATCTCGGACGAGATCTATCACGGCCTGTCCTACGGCATGCCGGAGGCGACGGCGGCCAGCTACAGCGACAGCGCCATCGTGGTGAACAGCTTCTCCAAGTATTTCTCGATGACCGGCTGGCGGATCGGCTGGCTGGTGCTGCCGGAGGACCTGCTGCGCCCGGTCGAATGCCTGGCGCAGAACATGGTCATCAGCGCGCCGCACATCGCCCAGCTGACCGCCGAGGCCGCCTTCGACTGCGTCCCCGAGCTGGAGGCCAACAAGGCGCGCTATGGCCGCAACCGCGCCGCGTTGCTGGCCGGGCTGCCGGCGGCCGGCTTCAACCGGCTGGCCGAGGCGGATGGCGCCTTCTACCTCTGGGCCGATATCGGCCATCTCAGCAATGACAGCGTCGCCTTCGCCGCCCGCATGCTGGCCGAGGCCGGCATCGCCGCGACGCCGGGCGTCGATTTCGACCGCGATCGCGGCCGCCGCTTCCTGCGCTTCTCCTATTGCGGGGCGGAGGCGGCGATGGCCGAGGCGCCGGCGCGGCTCGCCGCCTGGCTGAAGCGGTAGCGCAACCAAGCGGGCCGGGCATCGTTCCCTCTGCCACAGCAGAGGAGGATGCGTCGCATGACCCCCAGCCCATCCCAGGGCCTGCCCGGCTTCCTGACCCGGCGACCCCTGTTGCGCGCCGTGCGCGAGGCCGTGGCGGCCACGCCGGCCGCCGGCGACGAGAAGAAATAGGCGGCCGCGCGACGCGGCCGGCGTTATTCGCTCTGCAGGAAGAAGCGCTGCACGCGGCCCATCAGCTCGCGCAGGTCGAAGGGCGGCGGCGGTTCGCCGCCCTGCTCGGGCGGCATCCGCGCGGCGAAGGCGGCCAGCGCCGCCGGCGTCTCGGCCAGCCGCAGCTCGCGCGGCGGCGCCTCGGCCGTTGCGGCGCCCAGCCCCAGCACCCGGATCAGCACCCGGTCGGCCCCGGCCAGCTCGGCCGCGGCGCGCGGCGAATCATCCGGCCGCGGCGCGCAGACCACGCTGCGGCCTTCCAGCGCGCAGGGCATCTCGAACATCGGGTGCGGCGGGAAGCGCAGCTGCACCGTCCCGGTCAGCGCCAGCAGCCCGCGCGCCGGGGTGTCGAGGCCGAGCTCGCGCGCGGTGACCACCGGCACCAGCCGGCCGCGCCGCGCCGAGACCTCCAGCGCCAGGGCGCCCTGGCCGGCGCTGGCCGGCTCCACCGGCGTCTCGTGCACCATGCGGCACTGCGCCTTGTCGGTCATCGGATCGGCGGTGCAGGACAGGATCCAGGGGCCATGGCTGTCGCTCGCCGCCGCCGCGGGCAGGGCGGCCAGCGGCACCAGCAGGGCAAGGATCCGCGGGGCGAGGGTGGCGGTGCGGCGCATGCCGCGCAATGTAGGAAGGCAAAGGGGAATCCGCCATGAACAGAATCGCCTTGCCGGATGGCACCACCGTTCCCGCGCTCGGCCAGGGCACCTGGAAGATGGGGGAGCGCGGCGCCGACCGCGCCGCCGAGGCGCGCAGCCTGCGGCTCGGCCTCGATCTCGGCCTGACGCTGATCGACACCGCCGAGATGTATGCCGATGGCGGCGCCGAGGAGGTGGTGGCCGAGGCCATCGCCGGCCGCCGCCAGGAGGCCTTCCTGGTCAGCAAGGCCTATCCGCAGAATGCCTCGCGCGCCCGGCTGCCGCGCGCCTGCGAGGCCAGCCTGAAGCGGCTGGGCACCGATGTCCTCGACCTCTACCTGCTCCACTGGCGCGGCAGCGTGCCGCTGGAAGAGACCGTGGAAGCGATGGAGAAGCTGGTCGCCCAGGGAAAGATCCGCCGCTGGGGCGTCTCCAACCTCGATGTCGAGGATCTGGAGGAACTGGGCGAGGGGCTGTCCGCCTGCGCCACCGACCAGGTGCTCTACAACCTCGAGGCGCGCGGCGTGGAATTCGACCTGCTGCCCTATGCGGCGCGGCTGAAGATGCCGGTGATGGCCTATTCGCCGGTGGGGCAGGGCGGCGCGCTGCTGCGCCACGCCGCGCTGCGGCGCATCGCCACGCGGCACGGCGCCAGCCCGGCGCAGATCGCCCTGGCCTGGACGCTGCGCGGCCCCGGCGTGATCAGCATCCCCAAGGCCAGCTCGGAAGCGCATCTGCGGGAGAATGCCGAGGTCTGGAAGATCGTGCTGACGCCGGAGGATCTGGCCGAGCTAGACACCGCCTTCCCGCCGCCGAAGCGGAAGCAGTCCTTGGCAATGCTCTGACGCGCCCTATCCTGCGGCCGTGACTGTTCAGCCCGCCCTGGCGCCCGCCCTGCTGCTCGGCCTGCTGCTGCTGGCGGCGCTGATGGCCCTCGCCATGCCGCTGCTGGCGCCGGCTCCCCGCCGGCGGCTGGGGCGGCTGGTGCCGGCCGGCTGCGGCGTGGCGGCGCTGGGGCTGGCCGGCTGCGCGGCCGCGGCGCTCGCCCTCGGCGCGCCGGAGCCGCTGCTGCTGCCCTTCGGCCCGCCCTGGGGCCCGATCAGCCTGGCGCTGGACGGGCTCTCGGCCTGGTTCCTGCTGCTGCTCGGCCTGTCGGGCGCCGCCTGCGCGGTCTTCGCCCTGCTGCGCGAGGCCGCGCTGCCGCCGCGCCAGGCGGCCGGCCTGCCGCTGCTGCTGGCCGGTCTCGCCCTGGCCCTACTCGCCGCCGACGGTTTTTCTCTGCTGCTCGGCCTCGGGCTGGCGGCGCTGGCACTCTGGCTGCCGCTGGCCGCCGGCGAGGCCGAGGACGCCGCCCCCCGTGTCGCCGCCGGCCTGGCCCTGGGATTTTCGCTGTTCGGCCTGGCCTGCCTGGCCACCGCCATCGGCCTGCTGGCCGGGACGGCGGGCGACCTGTCCTTCGCCGCGCTGCGCGCCGCGCCGCCGCAGGGCTGGCAGGCCGCCGCGGTCATGGCGCTGGTGATGCTGGGGGCGGGGGCCGGCGCCGGGCTGCTGCCGCTGCATGGCTGGCTGCCGCTGCTGCAGCCGCAGCTGCCGGCCTCGACCGCGGCGCTGCTCTCAGCCGTCGCCGGCAAGGTTTTTCTCTATGTGGCCGCGCGGCTGCTGCTGGATCTCGGCGGGCCGGCGCAGCCGCTGGGCTGGGGGGTGCCGCTGCTGGTTATGGGCGCGGCGACCGCCGTCTTCGGCGCGCTGCGGGCGACCCAGGAAGGCGATGCCCGCTCGATCCTGGCCTGCGCCGGGCTCGGCCATCTCGGCCTGGTGGCCATGGCCTTCGGCCTCTCGGCCAGCCTGCGCGCGGCCGATCTCGGCGCGCTTTCGGCGCTGGCCGCCGGGGCCGGGCTGCTGCACGCGCTGGGCCATGGGCTGTTCCAGACCCTGCTGACCCTGGTCGCCGGCGAGATCCAGCATGCGGCCGGCTCGCGCCGGCTCGACCGGCTCGGCGGCCTGATCCATGCCATGCCGGCGGTGGCGCTGGCCGCCATTGCCGGCTGCGCCGCCGCCGCCGCGCTGCCGCCGATGGCGGGTTTCGCCGGCAACTGGCTGCTGCTGCAGGCCCTGCTGGCCGCCTGGCGGGTCGGCGAGCTCGGCTTCCAGGTGCTGGTCGCCGCCGCCGTGGCCTCGGTCGGCGTCGCCGCCTCGCTCGGCGCGCTGGCCATGCTGCGCTTCTGGGCGCTGGCCTTCCTCGGCCGGCCGCGCGCGCCGCGCACGCTGGGGGCGCAGGAGCCGCCGCGACTGCTGCGGGCGCTGTTCTTCGCGCTGGCGGGGGCGGCCGGCGGCATTGGCATCCTGCCCGGCCCGCTGCTGCAGCTGGCGGCCCCGGCGCTCTCCCTGGTCAGCGGCCATCCCGGCCCGGCCGAGATCGGGGTCTGGTCGGTCAGCGCCGCCGCCGCCGCCTCCGACTACCGGCCGCTCGGCATTGCCCTCCTCCTGGCCTTCGCCTTCCTGGGCCTGGTCGCCCTGCTGCGGCAGATCTCGCCGCGTGCCACCGTGCGCGGGCCGGCCTGGGATGGCGGCTTCGCCGCGCCGCCGCCGCACCTGCCCTTCGGCGAGCCGCTGACCCAGCCCAGCGCCCTCGGCTTCGCCCAGCCGCTGCGCCGCATGCTGGCCCGCCGGCTGCTGGCGGCGCGCGAGACGATCACCTGGCCGCCGCCCGGCGACACCGCGCCGGCCCGGCTGGACAGCCATTTCCACGACCCGCTGCTGCCGGCCCTGCTGGCGCCGCTGCTGCGCGCCCGCGACGCCTGCGCGGCCCGGGCCGAGCGGCTGCGCGACCTGTCGATCCGCCACCTGCTCGGCCTGGTCTTCTTCCTGATCCTGGCCCTGTTGGCGCTGCTCGCCTGGTGGGGGGGCGGGGCATGACCTGGCTCGCCGGCCTGCTCGCCCAGCTGCTGCACCTGCTGCTGATGCTGGCGCTGGCCCCGCTGCTGCTCGGCTGCATCCGCATCCTCGAGGCGCGGCTGATGGGCCGGCGCGGGCCGCCGCTGCTGCAGCCCTGGCGCGACCTGCTGAAGCTGCTGAAGAAGCGGCCCGTTTTGGCCGAGAACGCCTCCGTGGTCTCCGCCGTCACCCCCTATGTCGGGCTGGCGGCGACGCTGGTGGCGGCCTGCCTGGTGCCCGGCTTCGCCCGCGACATGGCCCTCTCGCCGCTGGCCGATCTTCTGCTCGTCGTCGGGCTGCTGGCGATCGCGCGCTGCGCCCTGGCGCTGGCCGCGCTCGATATCGGCAGTGGGCTCGGCGGCCTGGGTGCCGCCCGCGCCATGTCCTTCGCCGCCTTCGCCGAGCCGGCCTTCCTGCTGGCGGTGATGGGCTTCGCCATGCTGGCCGGCAGCACCAACCTGGACGCCATCGGCCTCGCCCTGCAGGAGGGCGCGCCGGGGCCGCGCATCTCGCTGGGCCTCGCTTTGGTGGCGCTGCTGGCGGTGGCGCTGGTGGAGAATGGCCGCGTCCCCCTCGACCAGCCGCTGGACCATCCGGCCGGGGCGCCGGCCGTCACCCTGCTGCAGGGGGCGATGCTGCTGGAGGCCTCGGGCCGGCACCTGGCGCTGTGGCAGATGACCGCGGCGCTGCGGCTGACGCTCTGGCTGGCGCTGCTGGCCGCGCTCTTCCTGCCCTTCGGCATCGCGCCGGCCGATGCCGGGCCGCTGGCCTGGATGCTGGGCCTGGCG
This sequence comes from Roseomonas sp. USHLN139, assembly GCF_037145735.1. Classification (NCBI taxonomy): domain Bacteria; kingdom Pseudomonadati; phylum Pseudomonadota; class Alphaproteobacteria; order Acetobacterales; family Roseomonadaceae; genus Roseomonas; species Roseomonas sp. USHLN139. The sequence continues at coordinate 575,404 of NZ_JBBCWY010000001.1, forward strand.
GTCTGGCTGCCCAAGCTGCTGCTGCTGGCGCTGCTGCTGGCCGTCTTCGAATCCGCCATCGCCCGGATGCGCGTCTTCCGCGTTCCCGAATTCCTCGGCGCCGCGCTGCTGCTGGCGCTGCTCGGGCTGGTCTTCCTGTTCCTCTCGACGGGGCTCGCATGAACGCCGGCGGCTGGCCCTATGACGTGGCGCATATGCTGGGCGGCGGCGTGCTGCTCTTCTCCTTCGTGCTGCTCTACCAGCGGCGGCTGGCGGCGCTGGTCTCCGGCTTCGCGACCCAGGGCGCGCTGCTGGCGCTCGCCATCGCCTGGCAGGGCTTCTTCCAGGACGCGCCGCTGCTGGTCGTGACGGCGATCATGTCCGGCGCGGTGAAGGCCGTCGCCATCCCGATCGCGCTGCGCCGGCTGCTGCGGCATCTCGGCCTGCAGCGCGAGCTGGAACCCGGCCTCGGCGTCGGGCCCAGCCTGGTCGCCGGCGTCGGGCTGGTGACGCTGGCCATCCTGGTGGTGCTGCCGGCCACCGCCGGCGCCGCCCCCCTGGCGCGCGAGGACCTGGCCATCTCGCTCTCGGTCGTGCTGCTGGGGATGCTGATGATGATCACCCGGCGCCATGCCATCAGCCAGGGCATCGGCCTGCTCAGCCTGCAGAACGGGCTGGTGCTGGCGGCGACCGGCGTGCCCGGCCTGCCGCTGGTGGTCGAGCTCTCCACCCTCGTCCTGGTCGGCGCCCTGGTCGCCGTCGCCGGCTTCTTCGCGCTGCGGCTGCGGCAGGATCTTGGCGCGCTCGACCTGTCGCGGCCACGGCCGCCGGGGGAGGCGACGGAATGACCTACGCCCCCCTGGTCCTGCTGCACCTGCTGGCGGCCCTCGTCCTCGGCTTCCTGCCGCGGCCGCGCTGGGCCGGCTTCGGCAATCTGGGCGTGACGGCCCTGGCCCTGGCCTCCGCGCTGGCGCTCTCGGCGGCGCCGCAGGAGGTGGACGGGCTGCTGCATCTCGATGCGCTGACCCTGTTCCTCTCGCCGCTGGTGGCGCTCGTCGGGCTCTCTGCCGCGGCCGCCTCGCTGGCGACGCTGCCGGCCGAGCGGCTCAGCCCGCGCGCCGGCCGCGCCTATTTCGCCGGCTTCCAGATCTTCCTGGGGGCGGCGCAGCTGGCGCTGCTGGCCGACAACCTCGTGCTGCTCTGGGCCGCGCTGCAGGCGGCGGTGATGGCGGCGGTGCTGCTCTCGGCCCTGAAGCGCGGCCCGGCGGCGGTGGGGGCGGCCTGGAAGCTGCTGATCCTGGGCGGCGTCGGCATCGCGCTGGCGCTGTTCGGCACCATCCTGCTGGCGCTGGCCGCGCAGCCCTATGCCGGCGGCGGCGAGGCGTCCCTGTCCTTCACCGCCCTGCTGCGCGTCGGGCGGGAGGCGGATGGCGGGCTGCTGACGCTGGCCTTCGTCTTCCTCCTCGTCGGCTATGGCAGCATCGCCGCCCTGGTGCCGCTGCAGGGCTGGCTGGCGGATGCCACCGCCGAGGCGCCCGCCGCCGTGCCGGCCCTGCTCAACACCGTGCTGCTGGTCGCCGCCCTGCACGCCATCCTGCGCGCCCGCGCCGTGGTGGCGCTGAACCCCGAGGTGGTGGCGCCGGGGACGCTGATGATGGCGCTGGGCCTGGCGACGCTGTGGCTCGCCGGCCTGTCGCTCTGGCGCCGGCGCGATGCCGGGCGCTGGCTGGCCTGGATCGGCATCGCGCAATCGGGGCTGGCCGCCTTCGCCTTCGGCCTGGGCGGGCCGGCCGCCATCGCCGGCATCCTGCTGCTGCTGGGCCAGGGGCTGCTGCTCGGCGGGCTGGCCCTGGCGCTGGCCGAGGCGCGGCTGATGCGCGGCGCGCAGCAGCTTGCCGCACTCGCTGGCCTCGCCGCCTCGCGGCCCTGGCTGGGGGCGGGGGTGGCGCTGGCGCTGCTCGGCCTGGCCGGCCTGCCGCCCTTCTCCGGCTTCGCCGCGCAGTTCCTGCTGCTGCAGCAGGTGGCGGCGCGGCTGCCCTGGCTGGCGCTGCCGCTGGTGCCGGGGCTGCTGCTGGTGGCGCTCGCCCTGGTCGCGCGGCTGCAGGCGCTGTGCTTCGGCCCGCCCGCGCCGGCCGCGCCGCCGCTGCTGCCGCCGCCGCCCGGCGAGCTCGCCGCGCCCTGGGCGATCGGCCTGCCGCTGGCGCTGCACCTGGCGCTGGCCCTGGCGCTCGGCCTGTTCCTGCCGCCGCCGCTGCGCGACGCCCTGGCCGCGGCGGCGAGGGTCGTGCAGTGAGCGGCCCGGCCTCCCGCCTGATCCTCTCGGCCGCGCCGCGCGGGGCGGGGCTCTTCACCCTCGACGCCGCCGCCTGGGCGGCGCTGCCCGCCGCCCTGCGGCAGGAGCCGGAGCTGGAGCTGATGGCGCTCTGGGCCGATGGCGCCTGGGTCCATGCCGCCTTCCGCAGCGCGGCCGCGCCGGCGCCGGTGGTCGCCAGCCTCATGGTCGAGGGCGATCGCTTCCCGGCGCTCTCCCCGGCCCGGCCCGGCGCCGCCTGGTTCGAGCGCGCCATCGCCGATCTCTGGGGCTGGCAGGCCGAGGGCGGTCGCGATGCCCGGCCCTGGCTGGACCATGGCCGTTGGGCGGTGCGCGCGCCGCTCTCGCCCGCGCCGCCGCCGCGCATCGGCGAGCCGCCGCAGCCGGTCTTCCTGCCGGCCGAGGGCGAGGGGGTGCACCAGTTCCCGCTCGGCCCCGTCATGGGCAGCCTGGGCGAGCCGGCGCATCACCGCTTCCAGGTTCTGGGCGAGGCGATCGTCCGGCTGGAGCTGCTGCTGGGCTATACCCACAAGGGCCTGCCGGCGCTGTGGCGCGGCCAGCCGCCGCTGCGCGCCGCGCCGCTGGTCGCCCGGCTGTCGGGCGATTCCACCCTGGCCCATTCCTGGGCTTTCGCTGGGGCCGTCGAGCGCGCGCTGGGCGTCGAGGTGCCGCCGCGCGCCGTGGCGCTGCGCGGCGTGCTGGCCGAACTGGAGCGGCTGGCCAACCATCTGCGCGACATCGGCGCGCTCAGCGGCGAGGCCGGCTTCGCCTGGCCGCAGGCGCGGCTGGGCGCGCTCTGCGAGGTGCTGCTGCGCGCCTCCCAGGCCGCCTTCGGTCACCGGCTGCTGATGGACCGCGTCATCCCCGGCGGGCTGGCCGCCGATATCGCGCCGGACGGGCGGGAGGGGCTGCGCGCCGCGCTGCGCCTGGTCGCCGCCGAGCTGCCGGCGATCCGCGACGTGCTGGAGGAGCATGCCAGCCTGCAGGACCGGATTTCCGGATGCGGCGTGCTGAAGCCGGAATGGGCTTCCCTGCTCGGCGCCGGGGGTGTTGTCGGGCGCGCGGCGGGGCGCGGCTTCGATGCGCGGCGCGACTTGGCCTATCCGCCCTATGACCGGCATCCGCCGGCGGTGCCCCAGGCCAGCGCCAGCGATGTCGAGGCGCGGCTGACGCTGCGCTGGGAGGAGATCCTGGTCGGTCTGCCGCTGATCGAGGCGCTGCTCGACAGTCTGCCGGCCGGCGAGGTCTGCGTGCCGCTGCCGGCCCGCGGCGGCGAGGCCTCCTTCACCGTCGAGGGCTTCCGGGGCGAGGTCTTCTGCTGGGTGGCGCTGGACGAGGCCGGGCTGGTCGCCGGCTGCTTCCCGCGCGATCCCTCCTGGCTGCTCTGGCCGCTGCTGGAGGCCGCCATGGAGAACAATATTCTGGCCGACCTGCCGCTGATCAGCCGCAGCTTCAACGCCTCGGTCAGCGGGGTGGACCTGTGACGCCGCGGGAGGAGTGACAGAAAATGCTATGGCCCCGCCTGGCGCGCAGCCTGCTGCGCCGCCCGCTGACCGATGCCGCCGTGCCGCCGCTGCCCGAGACGGTGGCGGCGCTGACCGAGCGGCTGGAGGCCGCCGCGCGCGGCCGCCTGGGCCGGAGCCTGGCCATCCGCGCCCTCAATGCCGGCTCCTGCAATGGCTGCGAGCTGGAGCTCGCGGCGCTGCAGGGCGTGGTCTACGACCTGGAGCGCTTCGGCCTGCGCTTCGTCGAAAGCCCGCGCCATGCCGATGTGCTGCTGGCCACCGGGCCGGCGGTGCGCAACATGAGCGAGGCGCTGCTGCGCGCCCATGCCTGCATGCCCGAGCCCGGCTGGGTGGTGGCGGTGGGCGATTGCGCGCTCGATGGCGGGCTGTTCCGCGACAGCTATGCGGTGGCGGGCGGGGTCGGCGCGGTGCTGCCGGTCGACCTGGTCATCCCCGGCTGCCCGCCCAGCCCGGCGCTGGTGCTGGAAGGCCTGCTGGCACTGGTCGAGGCCGAGGCCTGAGCAAAAAAAACGGCCAGGAGTCCTTCAGGACCCCTGGCCGTCGACCGCGCCGGGAGGACGCGGCCCCGACGACGCTCTGCCGGGAAACGAGCGCCGCCGAATGGCTTGTGGGAGGCCTCAGCCGGCCACGCGCGGGGTGCGGTGGCGGCGGGCCTGGGCGTGGCGGGTGCGGTGCTGGCCGCGCTTCGCCACATGGCGGCGATGATGCCGGGCGCTGGCCTGCTGCTCCGTCCGGGTGGAGGCGGCAGTGCGGGCCTCGGCAGGGCTGCTGAAGCTGGGCAGCGCCAGCGGGGCGGCCAGCACGGCAAGGGCGAACAGAAGGCGGAGCGGGCGGAGCATGATGCGTTTCCTGAAGGGAAGGGGAGAACTCCCCCTTCACCCGACAGGATCGCAGGCGCCGGCTGACGCCAGGATGGGCCCCTGCTGAATTAACGTTAATTCTTCGATTCGGTCGCTCAGGCGATGATTCGCCAGGGGAAAACCGGCGGCGGAATGCTGCGCCTGCTCAGAGCAGGCAGAGCGCCGTCAGCTCCTGCCGCAGCTTCTCCGGCAGCTCGTCGACGCCGGAGGAATCCGCCGCCCCGCTGCCGAGATCCGCCGGCGCCGCCTCGGCCGCCAGGTAGCGCCAGCCCTGGAACGGCCGCATGGCGCGGGCGGCCACCGCCACCAGCTCGGGGTCCAGGATCAGCGCGGCATGCGGCGTGCCGTCATTGCCGGCCTCGCTGCGGATGTCGAGGATGCGCTGCCGCACGCAGACATAGCCCGCCACCACCCAGTAGAGCGAGCCGCCGTCCAGGATCTCCTCGGCGCGCTTCGGATGCATCCGCGTCAGGTGGCGCAGCGGCGGGTCGAGCGCCAGCCGGCGCGCCTGGCCGGCGCGCAGCGAGGCAACGTCGCGAGGCCCGACGCAGAGCTTGATCATGTGCAGCACGCCGCCTCAATTGCCCCTGGCGGCGCCGTCCCGCAAGGCCCGTCCGGCGGGCGCGATGCGCAGGGCTGCCCTCCGCCGGCCGGCGGTGCCCGGGGGTAAGCCCAGGGGTGGGCCCAGGGGCGGGCCAGCCGGCAAAGTGGTTGCGCCGGGTTCGGCAAGGGCGGTAAGCCACGCCACTTTTCGCCGCGCCCGGCCGCGCCAGGCCCGCCGGCATCCACCGCCGGAACGAGGAATCACATCATGGGCTATCGGGTCGCGGTCGTCGGCGCCACCGGCAATGTGGGGCGCGAGATCCTCAAGACGCTGGCCGAGCGCAAGTTCCCGGTGGGCGAGGTGATCGCGCTGGCCTCCGGCCGCTCCGCCGGGCAGCAGGTCTCCTTCGGCGAGGACCAGGTGCTGAAGGTGCAGAACCTGGAGAAGTTCGACTTCGCCGGCACCCATATCGGCCTGTTCTCGCCCGGCGCCTCGGTCTCGGCGGTGCATGCGCCGCGCGCCGCCGCCGCCGGCTGCGTCGTCATCGACAACACCAGCCAGTTCCGCATGGACCACGACGTGCCGCTGGTGGTGCCGGAGGTGAACCCCGGCGCGCTGCGCGGCTTCCGCAAGCGCAACATCATCGCCAACCCGAACTGCTCGACCATCCAGATGGTGGTGGCGCTGAAGCCGCTGCACGACCTGGCGCGGATCAAGCGGGTCGTCGTCTCGACCTACCAGTCGGTCTCCGGCGCGGGGAAGGAGGCGATGGACGAGCTCTTCACCCAGACCCGCGGCATCTTCGTCAATGACGCGGCGACGCCCGAGGTCTTCACCAAGCCGATCGCCTTCAACTGCATCCCGCACATCGACAAGTTCATGGAGGACGGCTTCACCAAGGAAGAGTGGAAGATGGCCGTCGAGACCCGCAAGATCCTCGACCCCGACATCCAGGTCGTCGCTACCTGCGTCCGCGTCCCCGCCTTCATCGGCCATGGCGAGGCCGTCCACGTCGAGTTCGAGCGGCCGATCACCCCGCAGCAGGCCTGGGAGGCGCTGCGCGAGGCGCCGGGCATCACCGTGCTCGACCAGCGCGAGGATGGCGGCTACGCCACCCAGGTGGACATCGCCGGCGAGGACCCGGTCTTCGTCTCCCGCCTGCGCGCCGATCCCACCGTGCCGCACGGCCTGGCCTTCTGGTGCGTCGCCGACAACCTGCGCAAGGGCGCGGCGCTGAACGCGGTGCAGATCGCGGAAGAACTGGTGCGGCAGAACCTGCTGCTGCGCGAGCCGGCCTGACGGGAAGACAAGGGCAGGCGAGGGGAAGGAATTCCCCTCGACCCTTTCTTTTTTCTGTTCTTGGGCGCTGGTTTGTGGGGCTTTTCTCTCACGGGCCTGTGATGCCCTGCCTCGACTTGGCCATGGCAGCGCCGCATCTTTGTCCTGCATCCCGGCCAGGGTTACCGCGTTGTCATCCGGCAAGGAGGATTGAGCATGCGGAAGACCCTGATTCGCGTTGGACTTGTCGCCGGCATGGGGCTTGGCCTGGTGGCCTGCACCGATCCCTACAACCCGGGCCAGCGCGCCATCGGCGGCGGCCTGCTCGGCGCCGGCGCCGGTGCGGGTGTCGGCGCCCTGACCGGCGGCAATGCCGGCACCGGCGCGCTGATCGGCGGTGCGCTGGGCGCCGTGGGTGGCGCCGCGACCACGCCGCAGCGGCCCTATCACGGCTACTGACCGCAGGGTGGCCGCTGGCCACCGAGTCGGGAAGCTTAGGCATCCACCCATCGGCAAGGCCGATGGGTGGTTTTTGTTGTGCGGGGCCGGCCGGCCAGAGGGCTGGCCGGACCTGCCCACCGGGGCGCGGCGGCGAAAAGCGGCCCCCGGCGCTTAACCGATGCTTTTCCGGGCTGTGTCATGCAGGGTCGGCGCGTTGACGCTGCACGGCAGCGCACCATAAAAGGTCGTGCACCGCCCCTGTCCGGTCGCTGCCCAGGCCGGGCGCGGGGGCGTCTCAAAATGTGGCGGAGCGGGATCGGTCCATGTCGAGTATGAAAGACGCGCGCGAGGCGACCTATGTGGGCCGCCGTACCGACGGGACGCGCATCCAGCGGCCGATGTCGCCGCACCTGCAAGTCTACGACATGGTGCAGATCACCTCCGGCCTGTCGATCCTGAACCGCGCCACCGGCGTGGCCTGGACGGTGGGCTCGGTCTTCCTGGTGTGGTGGCTGATGGCCGCCGCCTCGGGGCCGCAGGCGCTGGGCAAGGCGCAGTGGTTCTTCAGCTCCTTCCTGGGGATGCTGGTGCTGGCCGGGATGACCGCCGTGGCCTGGTTCCACACCTTCGCCGGCCTCCGCCACCTGATGTGGGACGCCGGCCATGGCTTCGACATGCCGTCGACCTGGAAGTCGGGCAAGGTCCTGATGGTCGCGACCGGCGTCGCCACCGTGCTGACCTGGCTCATCGCCCTGATCTCCTGGTAAGCGGGACGCACCGACCATGAGCGAACAGAATCCCGTCCGGCTGCAGTCCCCGCTCGGCCGCGTGCGCGGCCTGGGCTCCGCCCGGGGCGGCACGCATCACTGGTGGATCCAGCGCGTCACCTCGATCGCGCTGCTGCCGCTGACCATCTGGTTCATCCTCTCCATCGCCCTGCACACCGGCTCGAGCCATGCGCAGGTCGTGGCCTGGATCGGCCACCCGCTGAACGCGGTGCTGCTGATCTCCTTCATCCTGATCTCCTTCCAGCATGCCGGGGCCGGCATGCAGGTGGTGCTGGAGGATTACGTGCGCGGCGAGATGCCGCGGATGCTGTCCATCCTGGCGGTGAAGGCCCTGTGCTGGCTGCTGGCCCTGCTGGCGGCGCTCTCCGTGCTGCGGATCGCCCTTTGATGGGCGCGGCCGGCCTGCCCGCCGGCCCTGCGGTGCCCGCTGGCACGGCGACGCCTTGCGCGATGCGGGAGCAGACCGATGTATGGGCGCCGCTGCTGGCGGCACCGCACCCGGCGGCTTCTGCCGCCATGATGAACTGCCCGGCGGCGCCTGCCGCAGCCATGAACTAACGGACGGATCGGGACGATGAACGCGATCACCATGCCCTCCTCGGGCGCCTACCGCGTGGTGGACCACACCTACGACGTGGTCGTGGTGGGAGCCGGCGGCGCCGGGCTCCGCGCGACCTTCGGCATGGGGGCGGCCGGCCTGAAAACCGCCTGCATCACCAAGGTCTTCCCCACCCGCAGCCACACCGTGGCGGCCCAGGGCGGCGTCGGCGCCGCGCTCGGCAACATGGGCGAGGACAACTGGCGCTGGCACATGTACGACACCGTCAAGGGGTCGGACTGGCTGGGCGACCAGGACGCCATCGAATACATGTGCCGCGAGGCGGTGCCGGCGATCATCGAGCTCGAGCATTTCGGCGTGCCCTTCTCGCGCACCGAGGACGGCAAGATCTACCAGCGGCCCTTCGGCGGCCACATGCAGAACTACGGCAAGACCCCGGCCATGCGCGCCTGCGCCGCGGCCGACCGCACGGGTCATGCCATCCTGCACACGCTGTACCAGCAGTCGCTGAAGCATAACTGCGAGTTCTTCGTCGAATACTTCGCCCTCGACCTGATCATGGACGAGGAAGGCGCCTGCCGCGGCGTGATGGCCTGGAACCTGGAAGACGGGACCATGCACCGCTTCCGCGCCCAGACCGTGGTGCTGGCCACCGGCGGCTATGGCCGCGCCTATTTCTCCTGCACCTCCGCCCATACCTGCACCGGCGATGGCGGCGGCATGGTGCTGCGCGCCGGCCTGCCGCTGCAGGACAATGAGTTCGTGCAGTTCCACCCGACCGGCATCTACGGCTCCGGCTGCCTGGTGACCGAGGGTGCCCGCGGCGAGGGCGGCTACCTGACCAACTCCGAGGGCGAGCGCTTCATGGAGCGCTATGCCCCGACGGCGAAGGACCTGGCGTCGCGCGACGTCGTCTCCCGCGCCATGTCGATGGAGATCCGCGAGGGCCGCGGCGTCGGCCCGCACAAGGATCACATCCACCTGCATCTGGAGCATCTCGGCGCCGAACTGCTGCATGAGCGGCTGCCGGGCATCTCCGAGACCGCGAAGATCTTCGCGGGCGTGGACGTGACCAAAGAGCCGATCCCGATGCTGCCCACCGTCCACTACAACATGGGCGGCATCCCGACGAACATCCATTGCGAGGTGCTGGCCGCGACCGGCACCGACCAGGATCGCGTGGTCCCCGGCCTGATGGCGGTGGGCGAGGCGGCCTCGGTCTCGGTGCATGGCGCCAACCGCCTGGGCACCAACTCGCTGCTGGATCTCGTGGTCTTCGGCCGCGCCGCGGCGCTGCGCGCCACCGCCACCCTGAAGCCGGGCGCCACCCAGGCGCCGCTGCCGGCCAAGGCCGGCGAGAAGGCGCTGGACCGTCTCGACAAGGTCCGCCACGCCAAGGGCAGCACCTCGGTCGCCGAGCTGCGGCTGACCATGCAGCGCACCATGCAAACGCATGCGGCAGTGTTCCGCACCTCGGAGCTGCTGAAGGAAGGCTGCGAGAAGATGGCGAAGGTGGCCGCCGGCTACAGCGACATCCGCATCGCCGACCGCTCGCTGATCTGGAACAGCGACCTGGCCGAGGCGATGGAGCTGGACAACCTGATCGGCAATGCGCTGACCACCGTGGTCGGCGGCGAGGCCCGGCACGAGAGCCGCGGCGCGCATGCCCATGAGGATTATCCTGAGCGCGACGACGCCAACTGGATGAAGCACACGCTCGCCCGCGTGGACGAGAACTACAAGGTGTCGCTGGATTATCGCGACGTGAAGATGCGGACCCTGACCAACGAGGTCCAGGTCTTCCCGCCCAAGCCGCGCGTGTACTGAGGAAGGAGCGGGACCATGGCCACTTTCACCCTGCCCAAGAACTCGACCATCGGCACCGGTCAGACCTACCGGGCCGAGGCCGGCGCCAAGAACGTCAAGTCGTTCAAGATCTACCGCTTCGACCCCGATACGGGGGAGAATCCGCGCTACGACACCTATGAGCTCGATCTCGACAAGTGCGGCCCGATGGTCCTGGACGCGCTGATCAAGATCAAGAACGAGGTCGACACGACGCTGACCTTCCGGCGCTCGTGCCGCGAGGGCATCTGCGGCTCCTGTGCGATGAACATCGACGGGATGAACACCCTGGCCTGCCTCAAGCCGATCGAGGAAGTGGCCAAGAAGGACGTGCGCATCACCCCGCTGCCGCATATGCCGGTGGTGAAGGACCTGGTGCCCGACCTGTCGCACATCTACGCCCAGCTGCGCTCGGTCGAGCCCTGGCTGAAGTCCGACACCCCGCCGCCGCCGGATGAGGAGCGCCGCCAGTCCAAGGAGGAGCGCGCCAAGCTCGACGGGCTGTGGGAGTGCATCCTGTGCTTCTGCTGCTCCACCGCCTGCCCGAGCTACTGGTGGAACGGCGACCGCTATCTCGGCCCGGCCGTGCTGCTGCAGGCCTATCGCTGGATCGCCGATTCGCGCGACGAGGCGACCGGCGAGCGGCTGGACAATCTGGAAGACCCGTTCCGGCTGTATCGCTGCCACACCATCATGAACTGCGCCGCGACCTGCCCGAAGGGCCTGAACCCGGCGGCGGCGATCGGCAAGATCAAGCAGATGATGGTCGAACGCCAAGGCTGACGAGGATGTGGGGGTCCGGGGGCATTAATGCCCCCGGCGGGGGTCAGGGGGCAGCGCCCCCTGGCCTTTTTTTATGTCTAGCTGCCGGTCACCGCCAACCCGGCCCCTGCCTCGGGCTCGTCCTGCAGGAGCGAGGTGGCCGCCGTATGGTTCATGATGGTCGACACCTTGCCGCCCTCGACATCGGCGACGGCGCTGAGCGGCAGGTATTTGTGCTGCCCGTCCGGCGAGGAGTCGCGGGTCAGCTTGATGAAGTCGCCGGCCAGGTGGTCGACCCGGCCCAGCGGGGTGCCGCAGGAGGCGACCACCTCGGCGTGTTCCTGGATCATGCTCCGGTCGATCATCGCAGGCTCTCCCTGGTGGTTGCTGTCACCAGGTAACGCCGCGACCGGCCGGAGGATGCGGCGGACCGGTTCCGCGCACATCCCCCATCGACGGCATGAAACCATCATTCTTTCCGTGGGTTGTGCTTTACAGTGAAGACGCGGTTGCCGCATCGGCCCTGACAGGCTATGCCGCAACGCGATGGATGGCCCCATGAAGCCGGGGGAGGCCGCTGGCCTCCCGTCCTACGCCGAAGGACCACTCCCCGCCTACCGTGCGAAGGTGGCGGCGGGTGAACTGCGTTCCGACCCCGCCCAGGCGTTTGCCGCCGAGACCCTGCAGGATCTCTGGCGCCGCACACGCGGCTACGAGCCGAAGCACGAGCCGCCCACCAAGGAGGGCGGCGGCTTCATGTCCCGCTTCCTGCGCCGCAAGCCGGTCGAGGAAGCCCCGGGCAACGCCCCCCAGGGACTCTATCTGGTTGGCGAGGTCGGCCGCGGCAAGTCCATGCTGATGGACCTGTTCTTCGCCTGTGCCGATGTGCCGCGGAAGAAGCGGATCCACTTCCACCAGTTCATGCAGCAGTCGCACCAGCGCATCCATGCCTGGAAGAAGCAGCATGGCGACACCCAGGACCCGATCCCGCCGCTGGCCGACAGCATCACCGCCGAGGCCTCGCTGCTCTGCTTCGACGAGTTCCAGGTGCATGACATCGCCGATGCGATGATTCTGGGCCGGCTGTTCGAGGCGCTGTTCGCCCGCGGCACGGTGATCGTCGCCACCTCGAACACCGCGCCGGACGACCTGTTCAAGGGCAAGCCGGGGCGTGACGCCTTCCTGCCCTTCATCGCCCTGATCAACAAGCATGTGGCGGTGCTGCAGCTGAAGTCGCAGCAGGATTATCGCCGCGACCGCATCCAGGGGCTGCCGACCTGGCACGCGCCGATCGATGGCCGCGCCGAGCGGGCGCTGGACGCCGCCTTCAAGGAGTTGACCGGCCGCCCGCATGGCGCGCCGGAGGAGATCGAGGTGCTCGGCCGCCGGGTGCGGGTGCCGCAGGCCGTGGGCGGCGTTGCCCGGGCCGATTTCGAGGATCTCTGCGGCCTGCCGCTCGGGCCGGCCGACTACCTGGCGCTGTCGACCCATTTCCACACCCTGGTGCTCGACGGCGTGCCCCGGCTGGGGCCGGACAATTTCGACCGGGCCCGGCGCTTCATCACCCTGGTCGACACCCTCTACGAGCATCGCTGCAAGCTGGTCGCCTCGGCCGCCGCGGTGCCGGACCAGCTCTACGAGCAGGGCGAGAACGCGGCGATGTTCCAACGCACCGCCTCCCGCCTGATGGAAATGCAAAGCCACGACTATCTGGGCCTGCCGCACCTCACCTGAGGCTGCGGCAGCGTGTCATAAGGAAGCTCGCATGCGATTGATCCCGCTCTGCCTCTTGGGCCTGCTGACCCTGGCGCTGGTGCCTGCCGCGCTGGTGCCGACGGCCGAAGCCGCCGGGGCGCGGACCGAACGCAATGCCGGCAAGGCGGGCAAGGCCAGCGGCAGCGCCGCGCGTGCCGCGGCGCCGGCCCGGCAGCAGGCCAGCGTCGCCCGTGGCAATACCCGCGCCGCCGTGGCGGCCGCCCCGGCCCGCGGCAGCCGCGCGGCCGTCAGCCGCGCCTCGGCCAAGCCGATGGCGCCGGCGCGGCGTGGGGCCGCCCTGCAGCGCACCGCCAGCCGCCAGCCGGCGGCGCGCGGCGGCCAGCGCGAGGCGGTCCGCCGCGTGGTCGGCCCGCGGCTGACCTCCTGGCAGGCCGGCCTGCCGACGGCGGCGGGCGAGCAGCGCGAATGCCCGGTCGGCACCATGTCGACCCTGGCGCGTGGCCATGATGATGTGGTGCGCTGCCTGCCGCTCTGAGCGGGTTTCTGGTCGTTCCCCGGGCCGGCGGCCCCCGGACGCCCTGTTTCGGCCCTGCGCGGCCGTGATCAGCCACCCGGCCGCGGCATAGCGGCCGGCCACCGCCCTGCACCCCGGACAGGGGCCAGGGCATCGGGAGGTCTCTGGCGGACTCCCCCGGCTCCCGGCCTGCGCCGCGGGGCAGGGGGCGGCCGCTTCGTCGCGGCTGCCTGAATCTGACACGCCACCGCCTTGTCGGGCGGGGTGTGGGGGAGTAGGTAGCCACGCAAGTTTCCAGATACCGCCTTCGCTTGAACGCTCGGGAAGGATGATCCTCATGGCCCGCAAGAAGATTGCGCTGGTTGGCGCCGGCAACATCGGTGGCACCCTCGCCCACCTGATCGGCCTCAAGGAACTGGGCGACGTCGTCCTGTTCGACGTCTTCGCCGGGGTTGCCGCCGGCAAGGCCCTCGACATCATGCAGTCGGGCCCGGTCGACGGCTTCGACAGCAAGATGGTCGGCGCGGCCGATTATGCCGCGATCGAGGGCGCCGACGTGGTGATCGTCACCGCCGGCTTCCCCCGCCTGCCGGGCATGACCCGCGATGACCTGCTGACCAAGAATGCCGAGGTCATCACCAAGGTGGCCGAGGGCATCAAGACCTATGCCCCCAACGCCTTCGTCATCTGCATCACCAACCCGCTCGACGTGATGGTGTGGGTGCTGCAGCAGAAGTCCGGCCTGCCGGCCGAGAAGGTCGTCGGCATGGCCGGCGTGCTCGACTCCGCCCGCTTCCGCATGTTCCTGGCCGAGGAGTTCGGGGTGTCGGTCGAGGACGTGACCGCCTTCGTGCTGGGTGGCCATGGCGACACCATGGTGCCGCTGACCCGCTACTCCACCGTCGCCGGCATCCCGGTGCCCGACCTGGTGAAGATGGGCTGGACCACCCAGGAGAAGATCGACGCCATCGTCACCCGCACCGCCAATGGCGGCGGCGAGATCGTCAAGCTGCTGGAGAAGGGCTCCGCCTTCTACGCCCCGGCCGCCTCGGCGATCGCCATGGCCGAGAGCTACCTGAAGGACAAGAAGCGCGTGCTGCCCTGCGCCGTGCTGCTGAGCGGCGAATACGGCATGAGCGACTTCTATGTCGGCGTGCCGGTGGTGATCGGCGACAAGGGCGTCGAGAAGATCGTCGAGGTCCAGTTCACGCCGGAAGAAAAGGCCGCCTTCGACAAGTCCTGCGACGCGGTGAAGAAGCTGATCGCGGACTTCAAGAAGCTCGGCGTCTGATTCCCCCTCGGGAGCGGGCCGCGGGGCCGGCTCCCGGGACCTAAATGTCGGGTCGGGGCAGCTCCCGGCCTGTTGGCCCATGCAGAGGGTGAACGGATGAACATCCACGAATACCAGGGCAAGGAGCTGCTGAAGCGCTACGGCGTGGCAGTTCTCGAGGGCCATGTCGCCTGGACCGCCGCCGAGGCGGAGGAAGCGGCGAAGAAGCTGCCCGGCCCCGTCTATGTGGTGAAGAGCCAGATCCATGCCGGTGGGCGTGGTGCCGGCCGCTTCAAGGAAGACCCGAACGGCAAGGGCGGCGTCCGCGTCGTCAAGTCGGTCGCCGACGTGAAGGCCGCCGCCGAGGCGATGATCGGCAAGACCCTGGTGACCAAGCAGACCGGCGAGGCCGGCAAGCAGGTCAGCCGCGTCTATGTCGAGGATGGCTGCGACATCAAGCGCGAGCTCTATCTCTCGCTGCTGGTCGACCGTGACACCTCGCGTATCGTCATCATGGCGTCCACCGAGGGCGGCATGGAGATCGAGGAGGTGGCCGAGAACCACCCCGAGAAGATCCTGAAGGCGGTGGTCGACCCGGCCTCGGGCGTCTCCGGCTTCCACTGCCGCAAGCTGGCCTTCGGGCTCGGCCTGGAAGGCAAGCAGGTCGCCTCCTTCACCAAGTTCGTCACGGCGATGTACACCGCCTTCGTCGAGCTGGACTGCGCCATCGTCGAGATCAACCCGCTGGTCGTGACCGGTGCCGGCGAGATCGTGGCGCTGGATGCCAAGGTGTCCTTCGACGACAACGCGCTGTTCCGCCACAAGGATCTCGAGGCGCTCCGTGACGACACGGAGATGGACCCGAAGGAGCTCGAGGCGGTCAAGCACGACCTGAACTATGTGGCGCTCGATGGCGAGATCGGCTGCATGGTGAACGGCGCCGGCCTGGCGATGTCGACCATGGACATCATCAAGCTCTACGGCTCCTCGCCCGCCAACTTCCTCGATGTCGGCGGCACCGCGACGGCCGAGCGCGTCACCGAGGCGTTCCGGATCATCACCTCCGACAGCAACGTCAAGGCGATCCTGGTCAACATCTTCGGCGGCATCGCCAAGTGCGACATGATCGCCAATGGCATCGTCGTCGCCGCCAAGAACCTGACCCTCTCGGTGCCGCTGGTCGTGCGCCTCGAGGGCACCAATGTGGACCTCGGCAAGAAGATCCTGGCCGAATCCGGCCTGGCGATCATCCCGGCCGACAATCTGGCCGACGCCGCCGAGAAGGTGGTCCGCGCCGTGAAGGGAGCCAAGTAAGATGGCCATCCTCGTCGACGCGAACACCAAGGTGATGACCCAGGGCTTCACTGGGTCGCAGGGCACCTTCCACGCCGAGCAGGGCATCGCCTATGGCTCGAAGTATGTGGGCGGCGTGACCCCGGGCAAGGGCGGCCAGACGCATCTCGGCCTGCCGGTGTTCAACACGGTCGCCGAATGCGTGGAAGCCACCGGCGCCAATGCCTCGGTCATCTACGTGCCGCCGCCGTTCGCCGCCGACTCCATCCTGGAGGCGATCGACGCCGAGGTGCCGCTGATCATCTGCATCACCGAGGGCATCCCGGTGATCGACATGATCAAGGTCAAGCGGGCGCTGTCCGGCTCCAAGTCGCGGCTGATCGGCCCGAACTGCCCGGGCGTCATCACCCCCGACGCCTGCAAGATCGGCATCATGCCGGGCCATATCCACAAGCGCGGCTCGGTCGGCATCGTCTCCCGCTCGGGGACGCTGACCTATGAGGCGGTGGCCCAGACGACAGCGGCCGGCCTCGGCCAGTCGACCTGCGTCGGCATCGGCGGCGACCCGGTCAAGGGCACCGACTTCACGGAAGTCCTGGAGATGTTCCTGGCCGACCCCGAGACCCAGTCGATCATCATGATCGGCGAGATCGGCGGCCAGTCGGAGATCCAGGCCGCCGAGTTCCTCGGCCGCGAGAACAAGCCGGGCTCCAAGGGCTACAAGCCCGTGGTCGGCTTCATCGCCGGTGCGACCGCCCCTCCGGGCCGCCGCATGGGCCATGCCGGCGCCGTCATCTCCGGCGGCAAGGACACCGCCGAGGCGAAGATGGCCGCCATGCGCGAGGCCGGGATCCATGTCGCCGAGAGCCCCGCGGCGCTCGGCTCGACCATGGTGAAGGCGCTGCGCGGCTGATGCCGGAGCGAGGCGCGCAAGGGGACGGCCAACGACGCGGGTCTGCCATGCAGGCCCGCGGCGGCGACCTGCAACTTGCCGCCTTTTACCATTATGTTATCCAGCGCCGTCCCTATATCCGGGGCGGCGTTGGCGTTTTCTGACGCCCCGCTGTGAGCTGACCGCCGTGCCCGAGGAAGGCGCGGGCGAGGAGGATAAGATGGCCGGTATCGACATCCTGGCAAGCGTGATGACGGGGGCGAATGCCACCTTCCTTGCCGATCTGTACGCGCGCTGGGTGGAGCGGCCGGACAGCGTGGACGCCTCCTTTCAGGAGCTCTTCGCGGCGCTGAACGACGACGCCAAGGCGGTGCTGCATGACGCCAGCGGCGCCTCCTGGGCGCCGCGGCCGAAGGGCGGCTTCGCCCCCGAGCCCGAGGCGCCGAAGGCCGATCCGAAGAAGGGCGGCAAGCCCGGCGCCCCCGCCGCGGCCGCTCCCGGGGTGGACCCGGCCGCCGCGCGGCAGCAGGCGCAGGACGCGATCCGCGCGCTGATGCTGATCCGCGCCTATCGCGTGCGCGGCCATCTGGAGGCGCAGCTCGACCCGCTGCACCTGCAGACGCCGAAGCCGCATCCGGAGCTGGACCCGAAGAGCTACGGCTTCAGCGAGGCCGATCTCGACCGGCCGATCTTCATCGACAAGGTGCTCGGCCGCGAGACGGCGACGCTGCGCGAGATCGTCGGCATCCTGCGGGCGACCTATTGCGGCCCGATCGGCGTCGAGTTCATGCATATCCAGGACCCCGAGCAGAAGTCCTGGATCCAGCAGAAGGTCGAGGGCGCGCCCTGGACCACCGCCTTCGACGCGGCGGCCAAGAAGCAGATCCTGCAGCAGCTGACCGAGGCCGAGGGCTTCGAGGCCTTCTGCGCCCGCAAGTATGTCGGCACCAAGCGCTTCGGCCTGGAGGGTGGCGAGGTCACCATCCCCGCCGTGCAGACGGTGATCGAGGCGGTGGCCGCCGAGGGCGTCGGCGAGATCGTCATCGGCATGGCGCATCGCGGCCGGCTGAACACGCTGGTCAACGTGGTGAAGAAGCCCTTCACCAAGGTCTTCGCCGAATTCAAGGGCATCTCGGCCAATCCGGACGACGTGCAGGGCTCGGGCGACGTCAAGTACCACCTGGGCACCTCCACCGACATCGAGATCGGCGGCCGGACGGTGCACCTGTCGCTGCAGCCGAACCCGTCGCATCTCGAGGTCATCGACCCGGTCGTGGTCGGCAAGGTGCGGGCGCGCCAGGACATGGCGGGCGACACCAAGGGCCGCCGCAGCGTCATGGGCATCCTGCTGCATGGCGACGCCGCCTTCGCCGGCCAGGGCGTGGTCTATGAGACCCTGGCGATGAGCCAGCTGATCGGCTACCGCACCGGCGGCACCGTCCACGTCATCACCAACAACCAGATCGGCTTCACCACCGTGCCGGCGCATGCCTATTCGGGCCTGTACTGCACGGATGTGGCGAAGTCGGTGCAGGCGCCGATCCTGCACGTCAATGGCGACGACCCGGAGGCGGTGGTCTTCGCCGCCCGCATGGCCGCCGAGTACCGCATGAAGTTCGGCGCCGACGTGGTGCTGGACATCGTCTGCTACCGCCGCCACGGCCATAACGAGACCGACGAGCCGGCCTTCACCCAGCCGATCATGTACGGCCGGATCAAGGAGCTGAAGACCACCCGCACGCTCTATGCCGAGCGTCTGGCGGCCTCCGGCGCGCTGCCGGCCGAGGACAGCAAGGCGATGCTGGACGCCTTCTACGCCCAGCTTGAGGAGGCCTACCAGGCCGCCCAGACCTTCAAGCCGAACAAGGCCGACTGGCTGGAAGGCCATTGGTCGGGGCTGAAGGCCGCCGGCTCGGATGACGAGGAGAAAGAGGACGGCACCGCCGTCGACCTCGAGACGCTGCGCGAGGTGGGCGCCGCCCTGTCCCGCGTGCCGGAGGGCTTCGCCGCCAATTCCAAGATCGTCCGCCAGCTCGAGGCGAAGAAGAACGCCATCGAGAGCGGCGAGGGCATCGACTGGGCGACCGGCGAGGCGCTGGCCTTCGGCAGCCTGCTGCTGGAAGGCCACCGCATCCGCCTCTCGGGCGAGGATGTGCAGCGCGGCACCTTCAGCCACCGCCACTGCGTCCTGGTCGACCAGAACAGCCAGGCGGAATACGTGCCGCTGAACAACATCCGCGACGGTCAGAAGCGGATGGAAGCCTTCAACTCGCTGCTCAGCGAGATGGGCGTGCTCGGCTTCGACTATGGCTATACGCTGGCCGATCCGAACACCCTGACGCTGTGGGAAGGCCAGTTCGGCGACTTCGCCAATGGCGCCCAGGTGGTGATCGACCAGTTCATCGCCTCGGCCGAGACCAAGTGGCTGCGCATGTCGGGCCTGGTGATGCTGCTGCCGCATGGCTATGAGGGCCAGGGTCCGGAGCATTCCTCGGCCCGCCTCGAGCGCTACCTGCAGCTCTGCGCCGAGCGCAACATGGCGGTCTGCAACTTCACGACCCCGGCCAATTACTATCATGCGCTGCGCCGGCAGCTGAAGCGCAACTACCGCAAGCCGCTGATCGTCATGACGCCGAAGTCGCTGCTGCGGCACAAGCTGGCGGTCAGCAGCCTGGCCGAGTTCGCCACCGGCAGCAGCTTCCAGACCGTGCTGCCCGAGGCGGATGCGATCGGCCCGGCCGACAAGGTGAAGCGCGTCGTGCTCTGCACCGGCAAGGTCTATTACGACCTGCTGCAGGAGCGCCGCGACAAGAAGATCGACGACATCGCCATCGTGCGGCTGGAGCAGATCTATCCCTTCCCGCGCCTGTCGCTGGCGCGCGTCCTGGGCGAGTACAGGAACGCCGAGATCGTCTGGTGCCAGGAGGAGCCCGAGAATATGGGCGCCTGGACCTTCGTCGACCGGCGCATCGAGAAGGTGCTGAAGGAGCTGGGCCACAAGACCCAGCGCCCCGCCTATGTCGGGCGCGAGGAGGCGGCGAGCCCCGCCACCGGCTCGGCCAAGGTGCATCAGCAGCAGCAGGAAACCCTGGTTCGCCAGGCTCTCGGCCTGGCATAAGCCGCTCCCATCAGGCGCGGGGCCCCGCTGCGGCGGCGCTCCGCGCCTCCGTTTTTTTCAGAAGCTGACCTTTAGCACCGGCAAAGAGGCGACGGCAGAATGACCGATATTGTGGTGCCCCCCCTGGGCGAGAGCGTCTCCACCGCGACCATCGCGAAGTGGATGAAGAAGGCCGGTGAGGCTGTCGCGGCCGACGAGCCGCTGGTGGAGCTGGAGACCGACAAGGTCACGGTCGAGGTCAATGCGCCCTCCGCCGGCGTGTTGGAATCGATCGTCGCCGAGGAAGGCGCCGAGGTCGAGCCGGGCGCGGTGCTGGGCGTGATCGCCGCCGGCGCCGGTGCCGCCGCGCCGAAGGCCGCGGCGCCCGCGCCGGCTGCCGCCCCCGCCGCCCCGAAGGTCGAGGCGCCGCGCGCCGAGACCGGCCCGGTCGCCCGCCCGGGCGCCCCCTCGGCGCATGCGCCGCTGCCGGCCGCCGCCAAGATGATGGCCGAGGCCAATGTCTCGGCCGAGCAGATCGGCGCCGGCACCGCCAAGGACGGCCGCATCAGCAAGGGCGACGTGCAGTCCTTCCTGGCGCAGCCGGCCCCGGCTGCCGCCAAGGCTGCCGCGCCCAAGGCGCCGCGCGCGCTGGAGAGCGGCGAGGAGCGGGTGAAGATGACCCGCCTGCGCAAGACCATCGCCGTCCGGCTGAAGGAGGCGCAGAACACCGCCGCCATGCTGACCACCTTCAACGAGGTGGACATGGGCGCGGTGATGGCGCTGCGGAACGAGTACAAGGACGTCTTCGAGAAGAAGCAGGGCGTGAAGCTCGGCTTCATGTCCTTCTTCGTGAAGGCCTGCGTCGCCGCGCTGAAGGAATTCCCGGCGGTCAATGCCGAGATCGACGGCGACGACCTGGTCTACAAGAACTTCGTCCACATGGGCATCGCGGTCGGCGGGCCCTCGGGCCTGGTCGTCCCCGTGCTGCGCAATGCCGACCAGATGTCGTTTGCCGGCATCGAGAAGGCCATCACCGGCTTCGGCAAGCGCGTCCGCGACGGCCAGCTGAAGCTCGAGGAGATGGCGGGCGGCAGCTTCACCATCACCAATGGCGGCATCTACGGCTCGATGATGTCGACGCCGATCCTCAACCCGCCGCAGTCGGGCATCCTCGGGATGCACTCGATCAAGGAGCGGGCGATGGTGGTCAACGGCAAGATCGAGATCCGGCCGATGATGTACCTGGCGCTGTCCTATGACCACCGGATCGTCGACGGCAAGGAAGCCGTCTCCTTCCTGGTGCGCGTCAAGGAGAGCATCGAGGATCCGCGCCGGCTGATGCTGGACGTCTGATCCCGCCCGGCTCCGGGAACGGGGTCGGAAACGGGGCCAGGGTCGCGCGAGCGGCCCTGGCCCTTTTTCGTGTCAGTCGATGCTGAGATTGAGCTTGGCCACCATGTCGCGCTCATAGGCGACGCGCTGCACGGTGAAGCTGCGATAGCTCTCGGTGTCCATGTAGGCGAGCGGCATGTCCCAGCGCTCGCGCACGGCGGTGTTCTCCGGGCTCATCAGCGCCGCCTTCATCGCGTCGTGCAGCGCCCGCACCACGCCCGGATCCATGCCCTTCGGCCCGACCAGCCCATAGGGCGAGGTCACCGCCATATCGATGCCCAGCTCCTTCAGCGTCGGCACATCGGGGAAGCGCCTGGCGCGCTCCGGCGACCAGACGCTGAGCAGGCGGAACTGCCCGGCCTCGACCTGCGGCACCCAGGCGGAGCTGTCGGCGATGCTGTCGATCTGGCTGCCGAGCAGCGCCGTGACGCCCTCGGTGCTGCCGCGGAACGGCACATGGGTCAGCTGGATGCCCAGCCTATTGCACAGATCCTCCATCGCGATGTGGTTGCTGGTGCCGATGCCGCTGGTCGAATAGGTCAGGTGGCCGGGCCGTGCCTTGGCCGCCGCGACGTAATCGGCCCAGGAGCGGATCGGGCTGTCGGAGCGCACCACCACGCCGAACAGCCAGCCGGTCAGCCCGATGATCTGGGTGAAATCCTCCACCGGATCCCAGGAGCGCGCCTTGGTCATGAAGGGGTGGCGCAAGACCGAGAGGTGCTGCTGCGCCAGGGTGTAGCCGTCGGGCTGGGCCTGCAGCAGCGCCTGCGCCGCCAGCAGGCCGCGCGCGCCGGAGCGGTTCTCCACCAGCACCGTCTGGCCCATCAGCTTGCCGGCCAGGTCAGCCAGGCTGCGCAGCTGCGCATCGGCCGAGCCGCCGGGCGGCCAGGGCACCATCAGCCGGATCGCCCGGGCCGGGTAGCCCTGGGCGATCGCCGGCCGGGCGAGGGGAGCCAGCAGCGCGGCGGGAAGCGCCAGCGCCGCGCGCCGCGGCCAGGCGCCGCGCGTCGGTCGGGTCATCGAGTATCCTCCCAATGCGGCGCCTGTGGCCGGCGCCGTCGCCGGGAAGGGTGGCAGAAGCCGCGGCGGGAATGCAATTTTTCCGGCAGCTGGCAGCGACGCGGCGCGTGTGCCAGGGGGGGCATGCCAGGCGGGCGTGCCAAGCTGGCGGCCGGGCCACGCGGCCGGTCCGACCCGCCTTCCTCCCGGCCCTGGGGCGGCTTGATCGCGCGGGCGAATGCCTGCCCGGCGCCGCGGCCCCTTGCGAGCCCGGCGCCGCCGCGCCAGTTTGCGGGCCATCCATTGCCAGGCAGGATCTTCGACCCATGTCCGACAGCTTCGACCTCATCGTCATCGGCGCCGGCCCCGGTGGCTATGTCTGCGCCATCCGGGCCGCGCAGCTCGGCATGAAGGTGGCCTGCGTCGAGAAGCGCGAGACGCTGGGCGGCACCTGCCTGAACGTCGGCTGCATCCCCTCCAAGGCGATGCTGCAATCCTCGGAAGCCTTCGAGGAGACCAAGCACAAGTTTGCCGACCACGGCATCCTGGTCGATGGCGTCAAGCTGGACCTGGCGCGCATGCAGGCGCGCAAGGGCGAGGTGGTCGGTGCCAACGTCAAGGGCGTCGAGTTCCTCTTCAAGAAGAACAAGATCACCTGGCTGAAGGGCGCTGGCAGGATCGTGGCCCCCGGCCAGGTCGAGGTCGCCGGCCAGACCTATGCCGCCAAGAACATCGTCATCGCCACCGGCTCGGACAGCGCGCCGCTGAAGGGCGTCGAGGTTGACGAGAAGCAGATCGTCACCTCGACCGGCGCGCTGGAGCTGGAGAAGGTCCCCGGCCACCTGGTGGTGATCGGCGGCGGCGTCATCGGCCTCGAGCTCGGCAGCGTCTGGAAGCGGCTCGGCGCCGAGGTCACCGTGGTCGAGTATCTCGACCGCCTGGCCCCCGGCATGGATGGCGAGACCGCCAAGCAGTTCGAGCGGGTGCTGACCAAGCAGGGCTTCAAGTTCAAGCTGAAGTCCAAGGTGACCGCCGCCGCCAAGACCGCCGAGGGCGTCACCCTGACGATCGAGCCCGCCGCCGGCGGCGCGGCCGAGGAGCTGAAGGCCGATGTGGTGCTGCTGGCCATCGGCCGCCGCGCCTATACGGAAGGCCTGGGCCTGGCCGAGGTCGGCGTCGCCCTGGACGAGCGCGGCCGGGTCAAGACCGATGGCCATTTCGCCACCAACGTCCCCGGCATCTACGCCATCGGCGATGTCATCGCCGGCGCCATGCTGGCCCACAAGGCCGAGGATGAGGGCGTTGCGCTGGCCGAGATCCTGGCCGGGCAGAAGGGCCATGTGAACTACGGCGTGATCCCGGCGATCGTCTATACCTGGCCCGAGATCGCCAGCGTCGGCGAGAGCGAGGACGAGCTGAAGGCGCGCGGCCAGGCCTATAAGGTCGGCAAGTTCCCGTTCCTGGCGAATGGCCGGGCGCGCGCCATGGGCGACACCGACGGCTTCGTGAAGATCCTGGCCGACAAGGAGACCGACCGCGTGCTGGGCTGCCACATCCTGGGCCCGGATGCCGGCACGCTGATCGCCGAGGTCGCCATCGCCATGGAATTCGGCGCCTCGGCCGAGGATGTGGCGCGCACCTGCCACGCCCATCCGACGCTGAACGAGGCGGTGAAGGAAGCGGCGCTGGCCGTCGACGGCCGCGCCCTGCACATCTGAGCCGACCGGGAAGGGGCGCCGCGCCCCTTCCCACCCCGCGAGGCGCCCATGTCGAAATCCACGCCCGCGACCCTCGCCGCCCAGAAGGCCGGCATCGCCTTCACCCTGCACGCCTATGACTACGACCCCGAGGCCGAGAGCATCGGCCTGCAGGCGGCCGAAGCCCTGGGCGAGCCCCCCCGCCGCGTCCTGAAGACCCTGATGACCGAGGTCGATGGCCGGCCGGTCTGTGTCGTGCTGCCCTCCGACCGCGAGGTCGCGATGAAGAAGCTGGCCGCCGCCGCCGCGGGCAAGTCGGCCGCCATGATGCGCGTCCCCGATGCCGAGCGGCTGACCGGCTACCGCGTCGGCGGCATCAGCCCCTTCGGCCAGAAGAAGCGCGTCGCCACCTTCGTCGAGAGCGCGGCACTGTCGGAACCCTATGTCTTCGTCAATGGCGGGCAGCGCGGGCTGCAGATCCGGCTGAGCCCGGCTGACCTGCTGGCGGCGCTGGGGGCGAAGGCGGCTGTGATCGCCGGGTGACACCCGACGGCTTTGTCACGCAGCGTTACGATCCTCTCTTTTCCGTGAGTTCTGCCTCGGTCATAGCGGCAGGACACCCTTCCGCCTGAAGGTCAGAATGGCCGGGCGCGCGGCGGTGCCAGTCACCCAGAGGCTCCCATGATGATGCTGCCCCGTTCTGCCGCCCGCCTGGCCCTGTTGGCCGGCCTGGCGCTGCTCTCCGCCTGCGGCGCCGCGCCCGGCACCGATTTCTCGACCCGCAGCCAGAAGATCACGCTGCAGACCGAGCCCGGCGGCGCGCAATGCAGCCTTCAGCGCAATGGCGAGGCGCTGGCCGAGATCAATCCGGCGCCGCAGCAGATCACCGTGACGCAGAGCCGCCGCGACATCGCCGTGCTGTGCCGTCACCCAGGCTACCGGGACACCGCTGCGGTCCTGGAATCGACCATGATCGACATCACGCCGGTGCATATGCTGGGGCTGGGAATGGCTGGGGTCATGGCGCATACCGCCGCCGGCAACTTCAACCGCTACCCCGAGGAGACGACGGTCGCGCTGCTGCCGCTGGCCTTCGCGGACACCGCCGCCCGCGACAGTTTCGTGGCGGCCCGCAAGGCCGAAATCGCCACCCGCGCGGCGGCCGCGGAACGCCGCATCGCCCGCAGCTGCACGACCCCGGATTTCTGCCGCCTGGAGCGCGAGAATGCCGAGGCCGACCAGCAGACCCGGCTGGCCAAGCTCGAGACCGAGATCGCGGCGATTCCGGTTCAGTAAGCCCGGCTCAGCAGGCAAGGCCAGGGGAAGGAATTCCCCTGGACCCCATCTTTTTTCTGTTCGATGGCCGCTGCCGGCGCTGCTCTACCCCGCCCGCGGATGCGCCTTCTGCCAGGTCTCCAGCAGCTTCGCCGAATCGACGCTGGTGTAGCGCTGGGTGGTCGACAGGCTGGCATGGCCCAGCAATTCCTGGATCGAGCGCAGATCGCCGCCCGCCCCCAGCAGATGGGTGGCGAAGGAGTGGCGCAGCGCATGCGGCGTCGCCGATTCCGGCAGCCCGGCCAGGCGGCGATAGGTGCGCAGCGCCCGCTGCGCCATGCCGGCATCCAGGCGGCCGCCGCGGGCGCCGAGGAACAGCGGCTGCTCTGGCGGCGGATGGCCGCGCGCAGCGAGATAGGCACTGACCGCCCGCTCGACCGCGGGCAGCACGGGGACCAGGCGCTGCTTGTCGCCCTTGCCGCGCACCTTCAGGCCGATGCCGGCACGCGGCGCCTGGCCGACATTGAGGTCCAGCGCCTCCGAGATGCGCAGCCCGCAGCCATAGAGCAGGGTGAAGAGGGCAGTGTCGCGCAGCGCCAGCAGGGAGGAGTTCTCGACGCTGCCGGCCTCCTCGATCACGTCGCGGGCCTGGTCGGGGGTCAGCGGGCGCGGCGCGGGCGGCGTCACCTTGGGGCCGCGCAGCCCGGCCAGCGCCAGCGGCTGCAGGCCGTGGTGGCGGGCGAGAAAACGGAGAAAGCCGCGGATCGCGGCCAGCTGGCGGGCGCGGGTGGCGGCGCTGACCCCGTCGCGGGTGGCGCGCTCGGCCATGAAGCTGCGCAGATCGGCGGGGCGCAGCGCCTGCAGGGCGGCCAGGTCCGGCTCGGCGCCCAGGTGGCGGGTCAGGAAGCCGAGGAAATCGGCCAGGTCGGCGCCATAGGCGGCGAGGGTGTGGCGGCTGGCGCGGCGCTCGCGCTCCAGCCAGTCGAGCCAGAGGCCGCGCGCGGCGATGCCCGTGAGGCGGGGATTGTTCATCGCAGCAGCGCCGCGGCCAAAGCACGCGCCAGGAACTGCAGATGCGGCGTGGCGCCGCGCGCCGGCAGGTCGCCGGGGTTGCGGGCGCCGAGCACCAGCAGGGCAGGGGCGCCGGGCAGCGGCAGCCGGGCCAGGGCGTCGCAGCAGACCAGCGGCGCGGCCTCGGCATGCAGCAGGGCCAGCTCGGTCGGCGTGGCGCGGCGCAGCGCGTCGCGGCCGGCCGGCAGCAGCCGGGCGACGCTGCCGGGCGGCAGGGTCAGCCGGTGGTCGGCGGGCGTGCCTTCGTCGGCGATGGCGCAATGCGCCAGGCCCAGCAGGTCCGGCCATTCCTGGCGGACGGTCTCGGGCGGGTCGCGGCTGGGGATCAAAGCAAGGACGGCGGCGCGGGTGCGGGCGGAGAAGCCGTCGCTCTCGCGGGCGGTATCGGCCAGGGCGCGGGAGGCCGCGCGCTCGGCGGCCAGCATCGCCGCCATGTGGTCGGCCAGCCCCTCGCCATGGATGCGGCGGGGCGGGCTGAGCATCCGGTAGAGCTCCGGCTGCTGGGCCAGGAAGTCGGGGTGCTTGCGCAGCCAGGCGGCAACCGTGTCGCCGTCCATCACGGTCTGTTCCAGAGGTGGCCGGGGCGAGAAACGCGCGCCCCGGCCCGTTCCTATCAGAGGATGCTCTGCCCCGTCTTCTTCCAATCGGCCAGGAAGGCTTCCAGGCCGCGATCGGTCAGCGGGTGCTTGATCAGCTGGCGGATCACCGCCGGCGGCAGGGTGGCGACATCGGCGCCGATCCGGGCGGCCTGGGCCATGTGCAGCGGGTGGCGGATCGAGGCGACCAGCACCTCGGTCTTCAGGTCCGGGTAGTTGCGGTAGATCTGCACGATGTCTTCGATCAGCTGCATGCCGTCCTGCGCCAGGTCGTCGAGCCGGCCGACGAAGGGCGAGATGTAGGTGGCGCCCGCCTTGGCGGCCAGCAGCGCCTGCACCGGCGAGAAGCACAGGGTGACGTTCACCGGGGTGCCTTCCTCGGTCAGGGTGCGGCAGGTGCGCAGGCCCGCCTCGGTCAGCGGCACCTTGACGCAGACATTCTCGGCGATGCCGCGCAGGAAGCGGCCCTCGGCCAGCATGCCCTCATAGTCGGTCGCGGTGACCTCGGCCGAGACATGGCCCGGGGTGACGGTGCAGATCTCGGCGATCACCTCGGCCATGTTGCGGCCGGACTTGGCGATCAGCGAGGGGTTGGTGGTCACGCCGTCGACCATGCCGAGCTCGGCAAGCGCGCGGATTTCGGACACCTCGGCGGTGTCGACGAAGAACTTCATGTCGGGATTCCCCTGCGGCGGCACGGCGCGGGCGCCGTGGCGATGACCTGCGAGGCCGCCCTTGTAGCGGAGAGAGGGTGTTGAACGAAAGGCCGTGCCGCCCGACAAAGGCGGCATGGCCCGTCTGCGTGTCCTGCTGCCCTTGCCGCTCGCCGGCGCCTATGACTACCGCGTCCCCGCCGGCTGGGCCGAGGCGCCGGTGGCCGGCAGCTTCGTCGAGGTGCCGCTGGCCGGGCGCAGCATGATCGGCGTGGTCTGGGATGGCGCGGCCGATCCCGACCTGCCGGAGAAGAAGCTGCGCGACATCCGGGCGGTGCTGGACGTCCCCCCGATGACGGCGAGTTTGAGAAAGTTCGTCGACTGGGTGGCGGCCTATACGCTGAACCCGCCCGGCGCGGTGCTGCGCATGGCGATGAGCGCGCCTTCGGCGCTGGAGCCGCCGGCCTCGAAGGCTGGCTGGCGCCTCTCGGCCGCCGGCCAGCGCGCCAAGCGGGGCGAGGGGAAGCTGACAGAGACCCGGCGCCGGGTGCTGGACGCGATCGAGCCGGGCGACGTGCAATCGGCCGCCGCCATCGCTGCCGAGGCCGGCGTCTCCTCCGGCGTGGTGCGCGGCATGGCCGAGGCCGGGCTGCTCGAATCGGCGCTGATGCCGGCGGGCGAGGCCTTCCCGACCCCCGACCTGACCCGCCCCGGCCCGCTGCTGGGCGGCGAGCAGCAGGGGGCGGCGGCGGCGCTGCGCCAGGCGACGGCGGCGCGGGCCTTCGGCGTGACGCTGCTGACCGGCGTCACCGGCTCGGGCAAGACCGAGGTCTATCTGGACGCGGTGGAGGAGTGCCTGAAGCTCGGCCGCCAAGCGCTGGTGCTGCTGCCGGAGATCGCGCTCTCCACGCAATGGCTGGAGCGCTTCGAGCGCCGCTTCGGCGTGCCGCCGGCGCTGTGGCATTCCGAGCTCGGCAGCCGGCGGCGGCGCGACACCTGGCGCGCGCTGGCCGAGGGCCGCATCCAGGTGCTGGTCGGCGCCCGCTCGGCGTTGTTCCTGCCCTATCCCGATCTCGGCCTGATCGTCGTCGACGAGGAGCACGAGACCGCCTTCAAGCAGGAGGAGGGCGTCGTCTACCACGCCCGCGACATGGCGGTGGTGCGCGCGCGGCTGTCGCAGGCGGCCTGCGTGCTGGTCTCGGCGACGCCGAGCCTCGAGACCCTGACCAATGCCGAGACCGGGCGCTATGCGGCGCTGCACCTGCCGGTGCGGCATGGCGGCGCCTCGATGCCGGCGGTCAGCCTGATCGACCAGCGGGCGACGCCGCCGGAGCGCGGCCGCTTCCTCAGCCCGCCGCTGGTCGAGGCGGTGAAGGCCACGCTGGCCGAGGGGCAGCAGGCGATGCTCTTCCTCAACCGCCGCGGCTATGCGCCGCTGACGCTCTGCCGCAGCTGCGGCCACCGCATGCGCTGCCCGAATTGCAGCGCCTGGCTGGTCGAGCACCGGGTGCGCCGCTGCCTGCAATGCCACCATTGCGGCCATGCCGAGCCGATCCCGCCGAACTGCCCGGAATGCCATGCCGAGGCCAGCCTGACCCCGCTCGGCCCCGGGGTGGAGCGGGTGCAGGAGGAGGCCGAGCTGCTGTTCCCCGAGGCCCGCCGGCTGGTCATGGCCTCCGACACCATCGCCGGGCCGGCGGCGGCGGCGGAGGCGGCGCGCGCCATCGCGGCGCGCGAGGTCGACCTGATCATCGGCACCCAGATCGTCGCCAAGGGCTGGCACTTCCCGCATCTGACCCTGGTCGGCGTGGTCGATGCCGATCTGGGCCTGGCCGGCGGCGACCTGCGGGCGGCCGAGCGCACCGTGCAGCTGCTGCACCAGGTGGCCGGCCGGGCGGGGCGCGCCGAGGCGCCTGGCCGCGTGCTGCTGCAGAGCTGGAGCCCCGACCACCCCGTGCTGGAGGCCCTCGTCGCCGGCGACCTGGACGGCTTCATGGCGGCGGAGGCCGAATCGCGCCGTCCCGGCCACTGGCCGCCCTTCGGCCGGCTGGCGGCGCTGATCGTCAGCGCCGAGGACGAGCGCGAGGCCGACCGGGTAGCGCGCGACCTCGGCCAGACCGGGCCGCAGGGGGAGGGGGTGCAGGTGCTGGGCCCGGCGCCGGCGCCGCTGGCGCTGCTGCGCGGAAAACACCGGCGGCGGCTGCTGCTGAAGGCGCGGCGCGACATCGCCGTGCAGCCGCTGCTGCGCGAATGGCTGGGGCGGGTGACGATCCCGGCCTCGGTCCGCGTCCAGGTTGACGTCGATCCGGTCAGTTTTCTCTAGGCGCCTGATTTCCGCCGGAATCGGGCTGCCGCGGTAGCGCTGGGCGATTTCTCGCTGGAGGCGGTTGAAAGCCCGGCGGGGCGGCCGAGATAGGGGTGCTGGCCAGAAAGCGGTTCCGGGCAACAAAATGTGCCCATCCGGTGAAACGCTGGTAACGAATCCGCCGCAGCCCCCGTTGCCGCCAAGCAATCCCCTGTGTTAATGCCGGGCCGCCGCAGCGGGCCTCGTCCGCTCGCGTCGAAATCATGTCCATCCGCCGCCAGACCGACGAGTCGGTCGCGCGCGCGGCAGGACGCCGGGAAAGCAAGAGAACGGGATCCTCCGTGGCCTCCGAAGCGACCAACGTCTCGCCGAACGCGACCCATCCCTCTGGCCTCGCCCAGCGCTATGCGCTGGCCCTGCTGGAGCTGGCGAAGGACAACAAGGCGGTCGACGCCGTCGCTGCCGAGCTGGACAAGCTCGGCGGGCTGCTCGCCCGCGACGCGGCCTTTGCCGCCTTCATCAATGACCCGCGGCTGGACAGCGTTGCGCAGAAGCGCGGCGCCTTCGCCGTGCTGGAGCGTGCCGGGGTGTCGGGCGATGTCCGCAACCTGGTCGGCGTGCTCATCGCCAATCGTCGCCTCGCGGCCCTGCCGCAGGTGCTGAACGCCTTCGGGCTGCTGCTCGCTGAACAGCGTGGCCAGCAGACCGCCGAGGTGACCACCGCCCATCCGCTGACCGACGTCCAGCGCACGCAGCTCGCGGCGCGCCTGACCGAGGCCGGCTATTCCAACGTGAAGCTGGTCGAGCGCCTCGATCCCACCCTGCTGGGTGGCCTGGTCGTCCGCCTCGGGTCCCGCCTCTACGACAGCTCGATCCAGTCCAAGCTGCAGCGTCTGCAGTACGCCATGAAGGGGGCCGCCTGATGGAAATCCGTCCCGCCGAGATCTCGGAGATCCTGAAGCAGCAGATCGCCGGCTTCGACGCCGAAGCGAATGTTGCCGAAGTCGGCACCGTCCTGACCGTTGGCGACGGCATTGCCCGCGTCTACGGCCTGCAGAATGTCATGGCCGGTGAGCTGGTGGAGTTCCCCTCCGCCGGCCTCAAGGGCATGGCGCTCAACCTCGAGACCGACAATGTCGGCGTCGTCATCTTCGGTGACGACAGCGGCATCCGCGAGGGCGACAGCGTCTCGCGCACCGGGGACATCGTCTCCGTGCCGGTCGGCAAGGGCCTGCTCGGCCGCGTGGTCGACGGCCTCGGCAACCCGATCGACGGCAAGGGCCCGCTGGTCGACGTGACCAGCACCCAGGTCGAGGTGAAGGCGCCGGGCATCATCCCGCGCAAGTCGGTGCATGAGCCGATGCAGACCGGCATCAAGGCGATCGACGCCCTGATCCCGATCGGCCGCGGCCAGCGCGAGCTGGTCATCGGCGACCGCCAGACGGGCAAGACGGCTGTCATCATCGACACCATCCTGAACCAGAAGGCGATCAACGCCGGCACCGACGAGAGCAAGAAGCTCTACTGCATCTACGTCGCAGTGGGTCAGAAGCGCTCGACGGTCGCCCAGCTGGTCCGCACCCTGGAAGAGAACGGCGCGCTCGAGTACTCGATCGTCGTCGCCGCCACGGCCTCCGACCCGGCGCCGATGCAGTTCCTGGCGCCCTACACCGGCTGCGCCATGGGCGAGTTCTTCCGCGACAGCGGCCGCCACGCCGTCATCTTCTACGACGATCTGTCGAAGCAGGCCGTGGCCTACCGCCAGATGTCGCTGCTGCTGCGCCGTCCGCCGGGCCGCGAGGCCTATCCGGGCGACGTCTTCTACCTGCACTCCCGCCTGCTCGAGCGCGCGGCGAAGATGGGTGAGGCCGCCGGCCTCGGCTCGCTGACCGCGCTGCCGGTCATCGAGACCCAGGCGGGCGACGTCTCCGCCTACATCCCGACCAACGTGATCTCGATCACCGACGGCCAGATCTTCCTGGAGACCGAGCTGTTCTTCAAGGGCATCCGCCCCGCGGTGAACGTCGGCCTCTCCGTTTCCCGCGTCGGCTCCGCCGCGCAGGTCAAGGCGATGAAGCAGGTCGCCGGCAAGATCAAGCTGGAGCTGGCGCAGTACCGCGAGATGGCGGCCTTCGCCCAGTTCGCTTCCGACCTCGACGCCTCGACCCAGGCCCTGCTGGCCCGCGGCGCGCGCCTGACGGAGCTGCTGAAGCAGCCCCAGTTCAAGCCCGTCTCGATCGAGGAGCAGGTGATCTCGCTCTTCGCCGGCGTGCGCGGCTACCTGGACAAGGTGCCCGTGAACAAGGTCGGTGCCTTCGAGGCGCAGCTGCTGTCGTCGATCCGCGCCAACGCGCCGGAGATCGCCGAGAGCATCCGCGACAAGAAGGAGATCACCAAGGAGAACGAGGCCAAGCTGGTGTCCTTCATGGACGGCTTCGCCAAGTCCTTCGCGGCCTGAAGGTAGGCTCAAGGGAGTAATCCATGGCCAACCTGAAGGAGCTCCGGGGGCGCATCAACAGCGTCAAGTCGACCCGGAAGATCACCCAGGCGATGAAGATGGTCGCGGCGGCGAAGCTCCGCCGCGCCCAGTCCCAGGCGGAGGCGGCACGCCCCTATGCCGAGCGGATGGCGCGCATGCTCGCCTCGCTCGGTCAGGCGGTGGCCGGCAACCCTGACGCGCCGAAGCTGCTGGTGGGCACCGGCTCCGACCAGGTCCATCTGCTGGTCGTGGTGACCGCCGATCGCGGCCTCGCCGGGCCCTTCAACACCAATGTGGGGCGCCATGCGCGCAACCACATCCGCAAGCTCGAAGCTGCCGGCAAGACGGTCAAGATCCTGACCGTCGGCCGCAAGGGCGCGACCTACCTGAAGCGCGAGTTCGCCAGCCGCATGGCTGGCGAGATCACCTTCCAGGGCAAGAAGCGCGTCGGCTTCGAGGATGCGAACGCCATCGCCGAGCGCCTGACCGGCATGCTCGAGGCCGGCGAGTTCGACGTCTGCACGCTGATCTACAACCGCTTCCGCAGCGTGATCAGCCAGATCCCGTCGGACCAGCAGCTGATCCCGGCCGAGCTGCCGGTGGCGGCGGCCGAGGCCCCGAGCGGCGAGGCGCAGGCCTGGTACGAGTACGAGCCGGACGAAGCCACGATCCTGGCGCAGCTGCTGCCGAAGAATCTCGCGATCCAGATCTATCGCGCGATCCTCGAGAGCGCCGCCGGCGAGCATGGTGCGCGGATGAACGCGATGGACAACGCGACCCGCAACGCCGGCGACATGATCAACAAGCTGACCCTGACCTACAACCGTACGCGTCAGGCGAACATCACCCGCGAGCTGATCGAGATCATCTCGGGTGCGGAAGCCCTCTGAGGGGAATGAGCACAGCCATGAAGAACAACGTTGGCAAGGTCACGCAGGTCCTCGGCGCTGTCGTGGACGTGCAGTTCCCCTCCGAACTGCCGCGCATGCAGAACGCCCTGCAGGTGAAGATCGGCGACCGCACCCTGGTGCTGGAAGTCGCGCAGCACCTCGGTGAGCGCACCGTGCGCACCATCGCCATGGACACCACCGACGGCCTGGTCCGCGGCGCCGAGGTGGTCGACACCGGGGCCGGCATCGCCGTGCCGGTCGGCGAGGGCACCCTCGGCCGCATCCTGAACGTCATCGGCGAGCCGATCGACGAGCGTGGCCCGGTGAAGGCCGAGAAGACCTACACCATCCACCGCCAGGCCCCGGCCTTCGAGGACCAGGCCACCTCGGCCGAGATCCTGGTCACGGGCATCAAGGTCGTCGACCTGATGTGCCCCTACCTGAAGGGCGGCAAGATCGGCCTGTTCGGCGGCGCCGGCGTCGGCAAGACCGTCACCATTCAGGAACTGATCAACAACATCGCCAAGGGCCATGGCGGCGTCTCCGTCTTCGCCGGCGTCGGCGAGCGGACCCGCGAGGGCAACGATCTCTACCACGAGATGATCGATGCCGGCGTCATCAAGCTCGGCGAGGACGGCTCGACCGAAGGCTCGAAGGTCGCCCTGGTCTATGGCCAGATGAACGAGCCGCCGGGTGCGCGCGCCCGCGTCGCCCTCTCGGGCCTGTCCATGGCGGAATACTTCCGCGATGAGCAGGGCCAGGACGTGCTCTTCTTCATCGACAACATCTTCCGGTTCACCCAGGCTGGCGCCGAGGTGTCGGCGCTGCTCGGCCGTATTCCTTCGGCCGTCGGCTATCAGCCGACGCTGGCGACGGACATGGGCGCGCTGCAGGAGCGCATCACCTCGACCAAGAAGGGCTCGATCACCTCGGTCCAGGCCATCTACGTCCCGGCCGACGATCTGACCGACCCGGCGCCCGCCACCTCCTTCGCCCACCTGGACGCGACCACCGTTCTGTCGCGCTCGATCGCCGAGCAGGCGATCTTCCCGGCCGTCGACCCGCTGGACTCCACCAGCCGTGCGATGGACCCGCGGATCCTGGGCGAGGAGCACTACAACACCGCCCGCGAGGTGCAGCGCATCCTGCAGACCTACAAGTCGCTGCAGGACATCATCGCCATCCTGGGCATGGACGAGCTGTCCGAGGACGACAAGCTGATCGTGGCGCGTGCGCGCAAGATCCAGCGCTTCCTCAGCCAGCCCTTCCACGTGGCCGAGGTCTTCACCGGCACCCCGGGCGTCTTCGTCAAGATCGAGGACACCGTCCGGTCGTTCGCCGCCATCTGCAAGGGCGAGTACGACCACCTGCCGGAAGCCGCCTTCTACATGGTCGGCACCATCGAGGACGCGGTGAAGAAGGCCGAAGGCCTCAAGGCCGCGGCCTGAGGCATCGATAGGGAGCTGACCCATGGCGACCTTCGACCTTGAGCTGGTGAGCCCGGAGAAGCTGCTGCTCTCCCGCCCCGTCGAGATGGCGATCATCCCGGCGGCGGAAGGCGAGATGGGCGTGCTGCCCGGCATGGCGCCGATGATCGTGGCCCTCAAGGGTGGCGTCATCCGCGTGCAGGAGAACGGCGCGATCACCGAGAAGCTGTTCGTCATGGGCGGCTTCGCGGAAATCACGCCGACCCGGGTGACGGTGCTGGCCGACGAGGCCACGCCGCTGGCCGAACTGTCGCGCGGCGAGGCCCAGGCGCGGGTGAAGAAGGCCGAGGCCGACTACAACGCCGCCGCCACCGCCGCGACGCCCGAGGAACGCGAGGCCGCCATGGACCGCCTCCTCGCCGCCCGCGAGATGGAGCAGGCCGCGGAAGCCGCCTGATCATCCTCCCGGCGATGGATTGAATGAGCCCCGGGCCGAAAGGTCCGGGGCTTTTTCGTCTCCAGGGGCATCGGCGTGCCAGGGCATCCTGACAGGAGGCGGTTCTGTGACGATGCGCTCACCCTTCTATGAAGGGTGCGAACGGTTCTCATTTGTTGCGGCAGGCGGGGCGGAACCGATAGCCTCGGCGCCTCGCCGCAGCATGCCGGAGGTTTTCCTGAACCCCAATTTCTCTCCCCGGCCATGGGGAGCCCCGGCGCTGGCCCGGCGCGGCCTGCTGCTGGCCGGCAGCGGCCTGGTCCTGGCCGGCGGACGGCGCGCCCAGGCGCAGGACCAGCGCCTGCCCGAGGCGATGCGGGCGATGACCGGGCTGGGCGAGGTCGCCCGCGCCCGCGGCATCAGCTTCGGCGCCGCCATGCTGACCCAGCTGCTGCAGCGCGATCCGGCCTATGAGGCGGCCTTCGCCACTGAGGCCGCGGTCATCGTCCCGGAATGGGAGGGCAAGTTCGCCGCCCTGCAGCCGGAGGAGGGGCGCTTCGACACCGCGCCGCTGGATGCGCAGCTGCACTGGGCGCAGCAGCGCGGGCGCACGCTGCGCGGCCATGCGCTGATCTGGCACGAGAGCCTGCCGGGCTGGGCCGAGCGGGCGCTGGCCGAGGGGCGCGACCGCGCCCTCGGTGTCATGGCGGCGCATTTCGACCGGGTGCTGAACCATGCCCGCGGCCAGATCCGCGACTGGGACGTGGTGAACGAGCCGATCGCCACCGCCGGCGACCGGCTGCGCGACACGCCCTGGCTGCGCGCGCTGGGGCCGGACTATATCGACATCGCCCTGAGGATGGCCCGCGAGCGTGACCCGACGCTGCGCCTCGTGCTGAACGAATACGGCTTCGAGGAGGAGGTGCCGGAGGCGTTGCTGAAGCGGCAGCAGCTGCTGGCCCTGCTGCGCGGCCTGCTGGAGCGCAAGGTGCCGCTTGATGCGCTGGGCATCCAGGGGCATCTGCACCTGTCGCGGCCGTTCAACGCCGCCTCCTTCGCCGGCTTCCTGGCCGAGGTGCGCGCGCTCGGGCTGCAGGTGCTGGTCACCGAGCTCGACATCCGCGAGACCTGGGACGCGCCGCAGGAGATCGCCGCGCGCGACGCGCTGGTGGCCGAGCGCACCTATGCCTTCGTCTCCACCGCGCTGGAGGGTGGGGCGCGGACGGTGCTCAGCTGGGGCCTGTCGGACCGGAATTCCTGGCTGGCCAGCACGCCCGCCGTGGCCATGGGGCAGGGGCGGGTGCATCGCGGCCTGCCGCTCGACGATCATGGGCAGCGCAAGCCGATGTGGCAGGCGCTGGCCCGCGCTTTCCGCGGCGGCAGCTGAACGGGCAAGGGGGGGCGACAGCGGCCGCCATCCGGTGTTTGCTCTGGCGGCGTTCAAAATGCCTGCTGGAGCCGTGATGGACCTCGCCTCTCTCGAAACCCCCGTGCCCGTGGTCGACCTCGATGTGGTCGAGGCGAACCTGAAGCGCATGCAGGACTATTGCAACCGGCATGGCCTGGCGCTGCGGCCGCATA
Source organism: Roseomonas sp. USHLN139 (assembly GCF_037145735.1). Taxonomy (NCBI): domain Bacteria; kingdom Pseudomonadati; phylum Pseudomonadota; class Alphaproteobacteria; order Acetobacterales; family Roseomonadaceae; genus Roseomonas; species Roseomonas sp. USHLN139. Next base: position 611,880 of record NZ_JBBCWY010000001.1, read on the forward strand.
TCAAGACGCACAAGATCCCGGCGCTGGCCCAGCGCCAGGTCGAGCTCGGCGCGCAGGGCATCACCTGCCAGAAGCTGGGCGAGGCCGAGATCATGGTCGATGCCGGCCTGACCGATATCTTTATCAGTTATCCGCTGATGGGGGAGGCGAAGGCCAGGCGGCTGGCGGCGCTCGCCCCGCGGGCGAAGATGCGGGTGGCCATCGACAATCCGATCGCCCTGGCCACCGCGGCCAGCGCCGCGCAGCAGTCCGGCGCCGAGATCGGCGTGGTGATCGAGTTCGACAGCGGCGCGGCGCGCACCGGTGTCACCTCGGTCGATGCCATGCTGGACCTGGCCGAGGCGGTGCGCGCGACGCCGGGCCTGCGGCTGGACGGGCTGATGACCTATCCGCTGAGCACGGCCAGCGCCGATTTTTTGGCCGTCGCCCTGCCGCAGCTGGCGGCGCGCGGCATGGCCGCCCCGGTGCTGACCGGCGGCGGCACGCCCAATGCCTTCCATGCGCATGAGACCGCGCCGATCAACGAGCTGCGGGTCGGCACCTATATCTACAACGACCGCATGATGGTCGCCGCCGGCCATGCCGGCTGGGATGACTGCGCGCTGCACCTGCATGTCACGGTGATCAGCCGGCCGACCGAGGACCGCGCGGTGATCGACGGCGGCAGCAAGAGCTTCGCCGCCGACATCATGCCGGCGGGGGTGCAGGAGGGGTATGGCTATTTCCCCGACTATCCGGAAGCCAAGCTCGAGCGGCTGAGCGAGGAGCACGGCATGGTCGACCTGTCCGCCTGCGCCAGGAAGCCGGCGCTGGGCGAGCGGCTGCGCGTGGTGCCCAACCATGTCTGCCCGGTCAGCAACCTGCATGACCGCATCGCGCTGGTGCGCGGCGGCGAATTCCAGGGTTTCGTCGAGGTCGCCGCGCGCGGCCGCACCGTCTGAGGGAGGGAAGACCGATGAGCGATTCCGAGGCGCGCCTGGCGGCGCTGGGCCATGAACTGCCGGTGGTGGGCAAGCCGCTGTTCAACTACGTGCCCTTCAAGCGGGCCGGCGACGTCGCCTATCTCTCCGGCCAGGTGCCGCGCTTCGCCGATGGCAGCCTGACCACCGGCAAGGTGGGCGAGGCGCTGAGCCTGGAGGAGGCGCAGAAGGCCGCGGTGCTCTGCGGCTTGCACCTGCTGGCGGTGGCCAAGGCGGCGGCCGGCTCGCTGGAGAAGGTCGAGTTCCTGAAGCTCTTCGGCATGGTCTATGCCACGCCGGAATTCGGCCAGCAGCCGAAGGTGATCGACGCCTGCTCCGAGCTGCTGGTGCAGGTGCTGGGCGAGCGCGGCCGCCATGCGCGCTCGGCCATCGGCATGGGTTCGCTGCCGTCGAACGTGCCGGTCGAGATCGAGGCGGTGATCCGCATCCTCGACTGAGGCGGAGCGGGCCGGGGGGGACCAACCCCCCCCGGGGCCGGTCAGGCCTGCAGGTGGCTGGCCAGGAAGCGCAGCACGGCCTCGTAGACGGCCCGCTTGTTGTGGCGCTTGGTGAAGCCGTGGCCCTCGTCGGCGAAGGTCAGGTATTGCACCGCGATGCGGTTGGCCTGCAGGGCGGCGACGATCTGCTCGCTCTCGGAGGGCGGCACGCGCGGGTCGGTCAGGCCCTGCGCCACCAGCAGCGGGCAGCGGATGCGCGCCGCCTGGTGCAGCGGCGACAGGCGGTGCAGCAGCGCCGCATCCTCGACCGGATGGCCGTATTCGGCGGCGCGATGACCAATGCGCCAGGGGCCGGTGTTGCGGAAGAAGCTCTGCCAGTTGGCGATGCCGTAGAAATCGACGCCGCAGGCCCAGAGCTCGGGATATTCGGTGGTGGCGGCCAGCACCATCCAGCCGCCATAGCTCTGACCCATGATGCCGATGCGGGTGCCGTCGACCTCGGCCAGCGTCGCCAGATGCGCATGGGCGGCGGCCAGGTCGGCGACGCTGTCCAGCCGCTTCTCGCGGTCGTCCAGCGCGGCATAGCCGACGCCATAGCCGGTCGAGCCGCGCACATTCGGCACCAGCACGCCGATGCCCTGGGCCAGGATGCATTGCAGGTCGGCGCGCCAGTTGGGCAGCGCCTGCATCGCCGGGCCGCCATGCACCCAGACCAGCATCGGCCAGCCCTCGGCCGGCATCGTCCCCTCGGGCAGGGCGAGGAAGGCCGGGATCTGCCGGCCGTCGAAGGTGGGGAAGGCGATGGTCTGCCAGTCGCGCAGCCCCTCGGGCGGGGTGGCGCCGTGCAGCAGCCGGGCCGGCGCACTGTCCAGCCCCGCCGCATAGAGCGCCGAGGGTGCGCTGAACCGCGCCAGGTCGAAGACGATTTTTCCCCCGTCGGGCGACCAGGAGAGCTTGGTGATGACGCCGGCCGGATGCTCGGGCTCGGCCACCACCACGCCCTCGGCGTCGAGCAGGCGCAGCCGCGAATAGCCGCCCTCGTTCACCACCACGGCCAGATGCCGCTGGTCGGGCGAGACCTCCAGCTTCTCGACATCCGCCTCGGGGCCGTAGAGCAACTCGGGCGCGCTGCCCTCCCGCTGGACGGCCACCGCCAGGAAGTCGCGCCCGCGATCGGTGAGCAGCCAGTACCCGCTGCCATCCGCCCGGGCGCGCGGGTTCAGGTGGCGGGCATCGCCGTCATGCGGGGTCAGCTCCGCCACCGCGCCGCCCTCGACCGGCACCCGCAGCAGCGTCGCCTCGAAGCTGCGCGGCGCGGTGGCCAGCAGCAGGGCTTTCCCGTCCGCGCTCCAGCCGAGCAGCTCGTGCGGGCCCTGCCGCTCGGCGACGCAGCGGGCCGCGCCGGTGGCCAGATCCAATACCCAGGCATCGCTATGGGCAGGGTCGCGGCTGTTGGCCGTGTAGGCGATGCGCGTCCCGTCCGGCGAGACCGCGCCCCAGCCATGGATGGTGCGCGGATCGGCGGTCAGCGGCCGCGCCTCGCCCTCGGGTGGCAGGTGATAGAGCTGAAAGCGCTCGTCGCCGGCGCCGTCGCGGCCGAAGATCGCGCCGCCATCCGGCAGCCCGGCGACGAAGGCCACCGCATCGGCATGCGCCGTGCGCTGCCGCGGCCCGCCGCCCCCGGCGGCAAGCTCGAAGACCTGGGCGGAGCCGCCGCTGTCCTGCAGGAAATACAGCCGCCCGTCGCCGGCATGGGCGGGCAGGGTGGCGGCCGAGGTGGCGAGCAGGCGCTCGAGCAGCGAGGCGGTGTTCATGGCGGGGAGCCTGGACCCGAAATGCGCATCCGCCAAGCGGTGCACGCCATGGCCAGCGGGCGCTGCTCGGACTAGTCTCCGCGCGCCATGCGCTATGTCTCGACCCGGGGCCAGGCCCCAGCCCGCGATTTCGAAGGCGTCCTCCTGGCCGGTCTGGCCGAGGATGGCGGCCTGTTCATGCCCGAAACCTGGCCGGAGCTCTCGGCGGCCGAATGGCGCGCCCTGCGCGGCCGGCCCTATGCCGAGGTGGCGGCCCATCTGATGGCCCGCTTCACCGGCGAGTCGCTGCCGGAGGCCAAGCTGCTCGAGCTGGCCCACCGCGCCTATGCCGGCTTCGGCAGCGCGGCGACCGCCCCGCTGGTCCAGCTGGAGCCGCAGCTCTTCGCCCTCGAGCTGTTCCACGGCCCGACGCTCGCCTTCAAGGACATGGCGATGCAGATGCTCGGGCAGCTGTTCGACCATGTGCTGGCCAAGCGCGGCGAGCGGGTGACCATCGTCGGCGCGACCTCCGGCGACACCGGCTCGGCCGCCATCGAGGCCTGCCGCGACCGCGCCGCCATCGACGTCGTCATCCTGCACCCGGAGGGCCGCACCAGCGAGGTGCAGCGCCGGCAGATGACCACGGTGCTGTCGCCCAACATCCACAACATCGCCGTCCAGGGCAGCTTCGACGACTGCCAGGACCTGGTGAAGGCGATGTTCAACGACGCGCCCTTCCGCCAGGAGATGCAGCTCTCGGCGGTCAACTCGATCAACTGGGCGCGCATCGCGGCGCAGGTGCCCTACTACGCCTATGCCGCGCTCGCGCTCGGCGCTCCCGACCGGCCGGTGGCCGTCGCCGTCCCCACCGGCAATTTCGGCAATGTGCTGGCCGCCTGGGTCGCCCGCCGCATGGGCCTGCCGATCGAGCGGCTGATCATCGGCGCCAACCGCAACGACATCCTGGCCCGCTTCATCGCCGGCAACGACATGTCGATGCAGGCAGTGGCGCCCTCGCTCTCCCCCAGCATGGACATCCAGGTCTCGTCCAATTTCGAGCGCCTGCTGTTCGAGCTGCTCGGCCGTGATGCCGCGGCGACCGCGACCACCATGCAGCGCTTCCGCGCCGAGGGCCGCATGCCGGTGCCCGACGCCGCCTGGAAGCAGGCGACCAGCCTGATCCGCGGCTTCACCGTCAGCGACGAGGCGACGCTGGCGGAAATCCGGCGCCTGCACCGCGAGGGCGGCTATCTGGCCGATCCGCACACGGCGATCGGCATCGCCGCCGGCCGCGCCCACCTGCCGGAGGACAAGGGCATCCCGGTGATCGTGGCGGCCACCGCCCATCCGGCGAAGTTCCCCGACGCGGTGGAAAAGGCGACCGGCTTTCGCCCACCGCTGCCGCCGCGCATGGCCGACCTCTACGACCGCGAGGAACGTTTTTCCGTGTTGCCGAACGATCTGGGGCAGATCGAGGGTGCCGTGCGGGGGCATGTGCGGCGGAATACGTAAGAGAAGGCAGGGCTTAAGGTCGGGGGAATGAATTCCCCCGAACCCCCTTCTTTTTTCTTTCGGACTGCCGTGTCCACGTGGAGGCCACAGGCGAAACGGCCCAGCCACAGCGCGACCTGACAAGGTGTGCTGTTGGCGTCCCGCCGTGTCCAGGGGAATTCATTCCCCTGGCCTGCCCCTGTCTTTGCTGACCTACCCCGGCTGATCCGGAAGCCTCAACGGCGTCACCTCCACCATGGCGACGCCTTGCCGGAGCATCCCGAGCTGCGCGGCCGTCCCCGGGCTCAGGTCGATGACGCGGTTGCGCAGGTGGGGGCCGCGGTCTTCGATCGTCACCACGGCGGTGCGGCCGTTGGCGAGGTTCTTCACCCGGGCGACGGTGCCCAGCGGCAGGGTCCGGCTGGCGGCGACCGCGGCGTTGCGGTTGAAGCGGCGGCCATTGGCCATGCGTCGCCCGTGGAAGCGGTTGGCGTAGAAGGAGGCGCGGCCGCGCTGCACGCGGGGTGCCGCGTGGTGGTGGCGCTGGCTCTGGGCCTGGGCGTCGCGGCGCGGGCTCTTGCCCTCGGCGGCGGGCACGAGGCCCAGCATTCCAAGTCCCAGGGATAGCGCGGCCAAGGCAGCCGCGCGGCGGATGACACGCATGGCACTCCCCCTCTGTCGGTCCCGTCCTCTTCCTCAGATGGGGTGTCAGGGTCGTCCGCCAAAGGCCAGACGGATCAACAGCTTTGGCGCGAGGGATTGCGTTACCGTTTGCGGGCAGGGCAGCCTTGACCGCAATGCCCGGCAACGGGGTCGCAGAGCGCGGCTATAGCCCTTACATTGTTGCTCAACGACAGCAGCGCGCCCAACCTGCCGGGCGTGCCCCAGGGAATTCTGAACCATGTCTGATGCGGTGCGGCTGACGCGCCTTCCCAATGGACTGACCATCGTCTCCGAGGCCATGCCGCGGGTCGAGACCGTCTCCATCGGTGCCTATGTCCATGCCGGCACGCGCGACGAATCGGCCGCCGAGAACGGCGCGTCGCATTTCCTCGAGCACATGGCCTTCAAGGGCACCGCCAAGCGCGACGCCGCCGCCATCGCCCGCGAGATCGAGAATGTCGGCGGCCACCTGAACGCCTACACGGCGCGGGAGAACACCGCCTACTACGCCAAGGTGCTGAAGGAGGATACGGGCCTGGCCGCCGACATCATCGGCGACATCCTGACCCATTCGACCTTCACGCCCGAGGAGATGGAGCGCGAGCGCGGCGTCATCCTGCAGGAGATCGGCCAGGCCAACGACACGCCGGACGACATCGTCTTCGACCATTTCCAGGCGACCGCCTATCCCGACCAGCCGATGGGCCGCCCGACGCTGGGCACCGAGGCCAGCGTCAGCGGCATGGGCCGCGAGGTGCTGACCGAGTACATGCGCCGCCATTACGGGCCGAGCCGCATGGTGGTCGCCGCCGCCGGCGCGCTGGAGCACGACAAGCTGGTCGGCCTGGTCGAGAAGCACTTCGTCGACCTGCCGCTGGTGGCGCCGAGCCCGGCCGAGGTCGCCCGCTATGGCGGCGGCGAGTTCCGCGAGGAGCGCGAGCTCGACCAGGTGCATGTCGTGCTCGGCTTCGAGGCCGATGCGGTGGCGACGCCGATGCACTACCCGACCATGCTGCTCTCCACCCTGCTGGGCGGCGGCATGTCGTCGCGCCTGTTCCAGGAGATCCGCGAGAAGCGGGGCCTGGTCTATTCGATCTATTCCTTCGCCCAGCTGTTCCGCGACAACGGCCTCTTCGCCGTCTATGCCGGCACCGGCGAGGACCAGGCGGCCGAGCTGGTGCCGGTGGCGCTGGAGGAGCTGCGGCGCGTCCAGCACGACGTCACCGAGGAGGAGCTGGCCCGCGCCAAGGCGCAGCTGCGCGCCTCGGTGCTGATGTCGCTGGAATCCACCGGCAGCCGCTGCGAGCAGCTGGCCCGGCAGATCCAGGTGCATGGCCGCATCATCCCGGTCGAGGAGACCAAGGCCAAGATCGCCGCGGTGACGGTGGAGCAGGTGCAGGCGGCGGCGGCGAAGATCTTCCGCTCGCGCCCGACGCTGGCGGCGCTGGGTCCGGCCGGCAAGGTGCCGGGCCTGCCGAGCATCGCGGAGAAGCTCGCCGCATGAACCGGCTCGAGCGGCTCGAAACCCTGGTCGCCGCGGCCCGCGCCGCGGGGGCCGAGGCCGCCGATGCGCTGCTGATCAGCGGCACCTCGCTGGCCGTGCAGTGGCGCCTGGGCAAGCTCGAGCAGCTCGAGCGGTCGGAGGGGCTGGACCTCGGCCTGCGCGTGCTGGTGGGCAAGCAGCAGGCCATCGTCTCGGCCACCGACGCCGATCCGCGCGGTTTCCAGGCGCTGGCCGAGCGCGCCGTCGCCATGGCCCGCGCGGTGCCCGAGGACAGCTTTGGCGGATTGGGCGAGTTCCATGCCGCCCTGCCGCGCGACCTCGATTTGGCCGATGCGGCCGAGCCCGATGTCGAGGCGCTGATCGCCCGCGCCCGCACCGCCGAGGAGGCCGCGCTGGCCGTCGCCGGCGTCACCAACAGCGAGGGGGCGGACGCCAGCTATTCGCGCACCGGCATTGCCCTGGTCAGCTCGAACGGCTTCGCCGGCGACTATGCCCGCACCGGCCATTCGACCTCGGTGACGGCCCTGGCCGGCAGCGGCACCGGCATGGAGCGCGACTACGACCATTCCAGCGCCGTCCATCTGGAAGACCTGGAAGACCCCGCCAGCCTCGGCCGCAATGCCGGCGAGCGCGCCATCCGCCGGCTGAACGCCACCCGGCCGAAGACCGGCAAGCGCCATGTCATCTACGACCCGCGCGTCGCCGGCTCGCTGATCGGCCACCTGGCCTCGGCGCTGAACGGGGCGGCGGTGGCGCGCGGCACCTCCTTCCTGCGCGACCGCATGGGGCAGCGCGTGCTGTCCGAGGGTCTTTCCCTCCGCGACGACCCGCTGCGGGTGCGCGGGCTGCGCTCCCGCCCCTTCGACGGCGAGGGCATGCCCGGCGCCCCCCTGGCCCTGGTCGAGGACGGCATCCTGGCCAGCTGGGTGCTGGACTGGCGCAGCGCGCGGCAGCTCGGCCTGCGCTCCACCGGCCATGCCAGCCGCAGCATCTCCGGCCCGCCGGCGCCGGCGACCACCAATCTGTGGCTCGAGGGCGGCCAGGGCCCGGCCGCCGCGCTAATGGCCGATATCGACGACGGCATCTATGTCACCGAGATGATCGGCATGGGCGTCAACGGCGTCACCGGCGACTACAGCCGCGGCGCCGCCGGCTTCATGATCCGGGGCGGCCAGCTGGCCGAGGCGGTCTCCGGCATCACCATCGCCGGGAACCTGAAGGACATGTTCCTGCGCCTGCGCGCGGCGGGGGATCTGAGGTTCCGGCGGGGGACCGATGCGCCGACGCTGCGGGTGGATGACCTGACGGTCGCCGGAGCATAAGCGAAGGCCGGGGGAACTGAGTTCCCCCGGACCCCCACATTCATGGCGCCAGTTGATGGCGCGGGTCTGGGGGCGGCGCCCCCAGCTACTTCGCCCAGCCCTTGTACCGGCTGAACTCTGCGACCAGCCGCTCATAGATCGGCCTGCGGAAGGCCACCACGATCCCCGGCAGCTCCTCGAGATCCGCCCAGCGCCAGGCGTTGAACTCGGGATGCAGGTCGAGGTCCAGGCGGATGGCGCTGTCCTCCCCGGTGAAGCCGAGCGCGAACCAGCGCTGCTTCTGGCCGCGATACTTGCCGCGCAGGGCCTTGCCGATCAGCTCGGCGGGCAGGTCGTAGGTCAGCCAGTCCTCCACCTCGCCGAGGATGCGCGCCTCGGCGGTGCCGATCTCCTCGGCCAGCTCGCGCAGCACGGCATCCGCCGGGTCCTCGCCCTCGTCCAGCCCGCCCTGGGGCAGCTGCCAGGCATCGGCCGCGACATCGGCGCGGCGGGCGATCAGCACCTGTCCGGCGCGGTTGAACAGCACGGCGCCGACATTGCGGCGATAGGGCAGGTCGGACATCGGGCAGCGGCCTCACAGCGTGATGGCTTGAGGCGGAATCGCCGACAAGCCTGAATCACGCGATCAAACAAAGTGCTGGAGCGGATTGCCCGCGTCCTTCCGCGGGCCATCCGCTCTAGCGGGAGGCGGAGGGCGAAGGGCCGCGCAGCGCGGCGCTGGCCGGGGCCAGCACCAGGCCGCGCGCCTCGAGGCCGGCGGCCCAGGCGGCGATGCGGTCGACCAGCAGCGGGGCGGGCTCGGCGGCCAGGCCGATGGCGCTGCCGTTGCGGCGGGCGATCTGCTCGAGGGCGGCCAGGCGGCGCTCGACCTCGCCGCGGGTCAGCGGCTCGTCCAGCACCAGGTCGATGGTGGCGCCGGCGCCATCCAGCGGCGGCGCGGCGCCGGGACGGGCATCGAGATAGAACAGCCCGCGGGCCTGGACCTCCTCCTGCACCGCCTCCAGCTGGCCGGCCTCGGCGGCGAAGCGCTCGCCGCGCTGGTTGCCGAGCGCGCCGACGACACCGGCATAGCCGGCGATGCGGCCCATGGCGCGGTGCAGCAGCTCGAGATTCTCCCAGAGCTTCAGGCCGGGGCGCAGGCTGTGCTCGCCCGCCTCGCCATTGGCGGAATCCAGCGGCAGGCCGAGCAGCACCTCGCGGCCGCCGGCGCGGGCCTGGGCCAGCAGCAGGTCGGGGCGCATGGCGGCGGGGCTGAAGGCGGCGGTGACGGCCGGCGGCAGGCGGCGCAGCGCCTCCTCCGAGCGGGTCGGCGAATTGCCGAAGCCGCCGATGACGAGCGCGATGCGCGGCCGGCGCTCGGCCGCGTCGAAGGGGCGGGCATAGAGCTGGCGCGGCTCGCGGCCATCGGTGGTGACGCGCGGCAGGCCGCCGAAGGGCGAGGCTTCCAGCAGCGCCGGATCGGGGGCCGGGATGGCGACCGCCGGGCTGCTGTCGGCATGCGGGGCGAAGGGCGGCGGCGGCGGTGCGTCGGGCGGGGCGGCCAGCGGCTCGGCCGGGCTGGCGGGGGGCAGGGCGGCACTGACGATGCCGCTCTCCTCCGGGTCGGGCGGCGCCAGCGCGGCGGCCGGCGGCTCGGCCGGGATGGCGGCATTCGGCGGCGGCAGGGCAGCGGCGAAGGCGGGCGGCGGCGCGGCGCTGGCGGGCGGCGTCACCATGGTCACCGCGGCGGCGCCCTCCGGGTTCAAGGCGGTGGCAGCCGGGGCCGTGGCAGCCGGGGCGACGGCCCGCGGCGCGCGCTGCGGGGCGGTGGCGACCGGCGCGGGGGGCGGCAGCGGGGTGGCGGGCTGGGCGGGGGGCAGGCTCTGCATCGCGGCCAGGCTGCGGCTGGGGGCGGCGGGTTCCGGCGGGCCCAGGCGGTGCAGGGTGGCGATGGTGCAGGCGGCGCCGCCCAGCACCAGCAGCCAGAAGCCGCCCAGCGCGCGCCAGGCCAGGCGGTTGCCCGGGTCCGGCGCGGCGGTGGCAGGCAGGGGGGCGAGCGCCCGGCCGATATCCCGGCTGGGCGCCGCGCCGATGCGGCTGGAGGCGGCGGCGCCGGAAGCGGCTTCCCCGGAACGGTTCGAGGTCGCCATGGCGGCGTCGCCTTCCTTCTAGCCCGGGCCGGTCACCGCGCCGCGCGGCGCTGCGGGTCGGCGGCCGACCAGGCGCGCAGCAGGCCGGCGGCCTGCTGCAGCTGGAAGTCGGTCTCCGGCTTGGTCGGGTCGAAGGCCGGCGCGCCCTCGGGCGGCAGGCGGCTGACCTTGTCCTGCACGCCGGCCGGCAGGTTCAGCGGCGGCAGCGGCGGCGCCTCGGTGCTGCCATTGGTGCCGTTGTCGTTGCGCAGCGCGCGGCGCAGATCGGCCTCGCGGTCGCGCAGCGGGGCATTGCCTTCCTCGCGGGTGGCCAGCACCTCGATGTCGGGCGTGATGCCGGTCGCCTGGATCGAGCGGCCCGACGGCGTGTAGTAGCGCGCCGTGGTCAGGCGGATGGCGCCATTGCCGGGGATCGGCATGACGGTCTGCACCGAGCCCTTGCCGAAGGACTTGGTGCCCAGCAGCACGGCGCGGCGATGGTCCTGCAGGGCGCCGGCAACGATCTCGGAGGCCGAGGCGGAGCCGCCATTGATCAGCACGATGACCCGCAGCCCGTCGGCGATGTCGCCCGGCTTGGCGTTCCAGCGCTGCGCGTCGTCGGGGCGCCTCGCCCGTGTGGAGACAATCTCGCCGCGCTCCAAAAAGTCGTCCGAGACCTGCACGGCCTGGTCGAGCAGCCCGCCCGGATTGTTGCGTAGGTCGAGGATCAGCCCCTTCAGGTTGTTGCCGGCCTGCTGGCGCAGCGTGCTGACGGCACGGCGCAGCGCGCCCTCGGTCTGCTCGTTGAAGGAGGAGAGGCGGACATAGCCGACATCCTCGCCCTCCATGCGGAAGCGGGCGACCTGCGGGCGGATCACGTCGCGGGTCAGGCTGAGCTCGATCGGCGCCTCGGTGCCGGGGCGGCGGATGGTCAGCTTGATGCTGCTGCCGCGCTCGCCGCGCATCTGCTCGACCGCTTCCTGCAGGGTCAGGCCCTGGACGGAATTGCCGTTCAGATGGGTGATCAGGTCGCCCGGCTTGACGCCGGCCTTGGCGGCCGGGGTGTCGTCGATCGGCGAGATGACCTTGACGTAGCCGCCCTCCTGGCTGACCTCGATGCCGAGGCCGCCGAACTCGCCGCGGGTCTGCACCTGCATGTCGCGGAAGGAGCGCGCGTTCATGTAGCTGCTGTGCGGGTCGAGGCCCTGCAGCATGCCATTGATCGCGGATTCGATGACCTCGCGGTCGTTCACCGGCTCGACATACTCGGCGCGGACCCGCTCGAAGATATCGCCGAACAGGTTCAGCAGCCGGTAGGTCTCGGCGCGGTTGCCGGCCTCCTGGGCAAAGGCGGACACCACGGGCGGCATCACCACCGGGCCGAGCACGGTGCCGGCGACGAAAGCCGCCCCCACCACGCCGACCATGCGCATCTTAGGCTTCATGCGGTGACCCCTCATGCCGGTCAACGATCCTTCTGCCGCGAGCATTCGACGGCCTAGCGAGACACCTTAGAGCGGCTTCCTGTGCAAGGGGCAAATTGAAACCTTTTTCGACAATCCCGTGTGCCGCCCTTCGCCGCCGGGTGGCGCCTCTGCCTCTCCAAGATTGCCCCAGACTGCCAGAAATCCAGCATGGCCCGGCCTGCCGCCGGTCCGCATGACCTAAACTTAACCCGCCCGCCCTGCCTCCAGCCGCCTCAGCCCCGCGCGCGGAACCAGCCCTTGGGATCGACGGGGGTGCCGTTGCGGCGCAGCTCGACATAGAGCGAGGCGCGGCCATTCTCCTCGGCGGCGCCGAGCTGGCCGACCGGCTCGCCGGGCAGCACGCGGGCGCCGGTCTCGGCGTCCAGCCGGTCGAGGCCGGCGAGGACGAAATGCACGCCGCCGCCGCAATCGACGATCACCAGCTTGCCGTAGGAGCGGAACGGGCCGGCGAAGGCGACGCTGCCCTGGCAGGGGCTGACCACCCGGGCGCCGGCCGGCGCCGCATAGGTCAGGCCGCGCGCCGGGCCGCCGGCGCCGCTGTCGCCGAAATCGCGCGACAGCGTGCCTGCCACCGGCACGGCGCGGCCGCCGCTGGCGGAAGGGGCAGGACCGGGTGCGGGCAGTGCCGCCTGGCGGGCGGCCTCCAGCTGGCGGGCCTGCTCGCGCCGCTCGACCGCGGCCTGCTCGCGGGCCAGCGCCTCGCGCTGGGCGGCGTCGCGGGCGGCGCGCTGGCGGGCGGCCAGCGCCTCGGCCTCGCGCTCGGCCTGCAGGCGGGCGGCGCGCTCTGCGGCCAGGCGCTCCCGCTCGGCGCGGGCCTTGGCCTCGGCCTCGGCCCGCGCCCGGGCGCGCTCCAGCCGCTCCATCATCTCGCGCAGGTCGCCGGCGCGGGCGGCGGTGGTGGCGGCCTCGCGCGCCGCCTCCTTCTCCTCCTCGGCAAGCGCGCTGCGATGGGTGCGGGCCTGGGCCAGCGCCGCCTCCACCGCCGCCGCCGCGGCGCGCACCTCGGCGCGCGCCTCGGCCAGATGCGCGGCCTCGGCCTCCGCCTTGCGGCTGGCCTCGGTGGCGACCAGCTGGGCCTGGCGCAGCGCCTCGGCCTCAGCGGAGAGGTGGCGGGTCAGGCTGCGCAGCACCAGCGCGCCGCGCAGCGCATCCTCGGGCGAGCCGGGCACCGCCAGCAGCGTCTCGGAGGGATACTGGCTGAGCCGGCGCATCAGCGGGACCAGCGGGGCCAGCGCCTGGGCACGGCGGCTGAGATCGACGATGGCGGCGTCGCGCACCTTCGCCGCCTCGGCAGCGGCGGCCTCGGCGGCATCGGCGGCGCTGTCGGCGGCCACCGCCCGGCGGCCGGCCTCGGCGCGCTGCTGCGCCAGGGCGCGCTCGGCCTCGGCGGCGGCGCGGGTTGCCTCGGCGGCGGCACGGGCGGCGGCCTGCGCCTCCTGGGCACGGGCCTCAGCGTCGCGCAGGCTGCGTTCCGTCGGCGCGGCACGGTGCCCCTGGGCCAGGACCGGACCCGCCAGCAGCAGGGGGAGGAGCAGCGCCGCCCCCTGCCAGGCGCGGCCGCTGACCCGGGGCAGGGGCAGGCTCAGTCGATCAGGCTCCGCCCGGTCATCGCCGCCGGCTGCGCCAGGCCGAGCAGCTTCAGCAGGGTCGGCGCCACATCGGCCAGCCGGCCCTCGTGCAGCCGGGCCCCGGCCGGGCCGCCGACCAGCATCACCGGCACGACATTGGTGGTGTGCGCGGTATAGGGGCCGCCGGTCGCCGGGTCCTTCATCAGCTCGGCATTGCCGTGGTCGGCGGTGACCAGCAGGGCGCCGCCCTGGGCGGTGACGGCGGCCTCGATCCGCGCCAGCCCGGCATCGACCGCCTCGCAGGCGCGGATGGCGGCGTCGAGGCTGCCGGTATGCCCGACCATGTCGGCATTGGCGAAGTTCAGCACCACCAGGTCGAATTTTTCCGAGTTGATGGCGGCGACCGCCTTGGCGGTCAGCTCGGGCGCCGACATCTCCGGCTGCAGGTCGTAGGTGGCGACCTTGGGGGAGGGGACCATGATCCGCTCCTCGCCGGGATAGGGGGTCTCCTCGCCGCCGTTCAGGAAATAGGTGACGTGCGGGTATTTCTCGGTCTCGGCCATGCGCAGCTGGGTCAGGCCGGCCTTGGCGACCACCGCGCCCAGGATGTCCTGCATCGACTGCGGCGCGAAGAGGGTGGCCAGGTGCGGCGCCAGCGCGGTCGAATATTCGGTCATCATGGCGGCGCCGGCCAGGGCCGGGCGGCGCGCGACGAAGCCGTCGAAGCCCGGCAGCAGCAGCGCGCCCATGATCTGCCGCACCCGGTCGGCGCGGAAGTTGAAGCAGAGCAGCCCGTCGCCATCCCGCATCCCCGCATAGCCGCCGATGACGCTGGCCGGGATGAACTCGTCGGTCTTGCCGGCCTGGTGCGCGGCGGCGATGGCGGCGGCGGCCGTGTCGGCCCTGGCGCCGACGCCCTCGACCATGGCGTCATAGGCCTGGCGCACCCGCTCCCACCGCTTGTCGCGGTCCATGGCGAAGTAGCGGCCGGTGACGGTGGCGATGCGCGCGCCCGCCGGCAGCGCCGGCTCGAACTCGGCGAGATAGGCGGGGCTGGCCTCCGGCGGCGTGTCGCGCCCGTCGGTCCAGAGATGCAGCGCCACCGGCACGCCGGCGCCGGCGAAGGTCTTTGCCAGGGCCAGCGCATGCCGCTGGTGGCTGTGCACGCCGCCCGGCGAGAACAGCCCCATCAGGTGCAGCGTGCCGCCGCTGGCCTTGAGCTTGTCCACCAGCCCCGTCACCGCCGGCAGCGAGGAAATGCTGCCATCGGCGACCGCCGCGTCGATCCGCGGCAGGTCCTGCATCACCACCCGCCCGGCGCCGAGATTGAGATGCCCGACCTCGGAATTGCCCATCTGCCCGTCCGGCAGCCCGACATCATGCCCCGAGGTGTGCAGGAAGTTCCGCGGCGAGGTCGCCCACAACCGGTCGAAGCAGGGCGTCCTCGCCTGCCGCACCGCATTGTCGGCGCTGTCCTCGCGCCAGCCCCAGCCGTCCAGGATGACGAGCATGACGGGCTTGGGTCGGGACATGGCATCTCTCCGCGAGGTTTTGCCGAGGGATAGACCCTGCGGCGGCATTTGCGAAGGATCAGAAAGGCAGGAAGATCAAGGGTTGAAGGCTGGGGGAAAAATGAATTCTTCCCCCAGACCCCCATCATTCTTCTCTTTCAACGGCCGTCACGTGACCTGCTCTTCAACGAGAGCGGCACCAGGGCAACACGGCGGGACGCATTTTCATGAAAACGGCGCTCGCCTGCGGGTCGCGCTGACCTGTGGCCGTTTCACGTCCCGTCACCACGTGGACATGGCAATCAGACAGAAAAAAGATGGGGTCCAGGGGAATTCATTCCCCTGGCCTATCCAACTCTTCTCGTCAGGCCGGGATCTGCAGATCCGACGCCGGCGGCAGGAACTGCGGCAGGTACATCTCGCCGGCCTTCAGCTCGGTGGTGATGTTGAAGGCGCCGCGGATGGTCTCGATGGCGGCCTGGACCTGGGATTCCGGCAGGTTGCCGTAGCCGCCGGACAGCGCCTGGGGCGTGCGGATGAAGCCGAAATTGGCCATCATCCGGGCCTTCTCCACCTCGCGCGGGGTGGTGGCGTCGCGCTTCACCAGGGCGGCGATGGCGGCGTCGGGGTCCTTCCAGGCGGCGTCGTGGCCGCGGGCGATGGCGCGGATCATGCCGGTCACCACCTTCGGATTGGCTTCCGCATGGCTGCGCTTGCAGAGCAGCGCGGTGGAGAGCAGCGCCACGCCGGCATCCGAATAGCGCAGCGAGACCACGTCCGACTGCGGGATGCCCAGGCTGCGCAGGCTGAACACGCCGGAGACCTCGAAGCCGGTGATGGCATCGGCCTCGCCGCGCACCAGCATCGGCTCGCGCAGCTGCGGGGTGACGGTCAGCCAGTTGATGGTCGCGGCATCGATGCCGGCGGCCTTGGCATAGGCGGGGAACAGCTGGCGGGCCGAATCGCCCTCCGGCCCGGCCAGCTTGCGGCCTTCCAGCTGCTTCGCGGTGGTGATGCCGCTCTTCTTCAGGGTCATCACCGCCAGCGGGCTGCCCTGCTGGATGACCATGGTCGCCACCAGCTCCGGCGCCTGGCCGGACAGGCGCAGGCGGATGGCCGGCGACAGGTCGGCGATGCCGAACTCATAGGCGCCGCTGGCCACCTTCACCGGCGTGTCGCCGGAGCCGAAGCCGCGGTCCATGGTGACGTTGAGCCCTTCCTCGCGGAAGAAGCCGCGCTCCAGCGCCAGCAGGAAGGGCGCCTGCGGGCCCTGGAAGGCCCAGTCCAGGCAGAACTTCACCGGGGTCAGCGAGCCCTGGGCGCGCAGCACGGCGGGGCTGGCGAGCAGCAGGGCGGCGCCGGCCAGGCCGCGGCGGGTGAGGGTCATGGGTGTCGGTGCTCCCGGATCGGCGGTGCTTGCTGGAAGGGGCGCTTTATGGCGAGGCGGGACGGGCGGTTACAAGCGGGAAAGCTCTGCCAACAGAAAGGGCGCGGCTTGCGCCGCGCCCTGGTCCGTCCTGCCGGGTGCGAGGCCCGGGCGTCAGCCGGGCTGCTGGATCGCCGAGAGCTGCCAGGCGCCCTGGCCCTGGCGGCGGAAGGTCCAGTGCTCGACCGCCTGGCTGCGCCGGTCGGGGCTGCCCTCGACCACCCGGCCCTGGTTGTCCAGGGTGATGTCGATCAGGCTGAAGCGCATCGCCACGGTGGCGAAGTCGACGCCGTTCTCGCTCCAGGCTTCCGCCAGGTCGCCCTGCTCGAGCTTCACGTCGCGGGTCTCGTTGCGCCAGCCGCGGGCGTCGAGGTCGCGCAGATCCTGGGCGAAGAAGCCCGCCATCTCCGGCGTGGCCAGGCGCTGCAGCGTCGCCTCGTCGCGCCGCGACCAGGCGGCGTTGACGTCGTAGAGCATGCTCTCGAAGGCGTTGAAGTCCTGCGGCGTGACCTGCAGCGGCTGGGTGCGCGGGGCGGCACCGCCCATGGCGGGGCGGGCCTCCTGCTGCATGTCGCGCTGCATCGCGTTCGGGTTCGGGCCGCCGGCCATGGCCGGCTGCTGGCGGTTGCGGAACAGCTTCATGGCGAAGCGGACCAGCAGCACGACCAGCGCCACCTGGATCAGCAGGCCGAGCACGCCGCCCAGGCCCGAGATGCCGCCGAACAGCCCGTTGCCGAACAGCAGGCCGCCCAGGCCGACGCCGATCAGCCCGCCCAGCATGGCGCCGCCGAAGCCGCCGAACAGGCCGCCGCGCGCCGGCTGGGCCGGGGCGGCCATGCCGGGACGCGCCGCCTGCTGCTGCGGCGTCGTGGTGCGCTCCATCGGCCGCGCGCCTTCCGGGGCGGTGCGCGTCACGGGAGGCGGGGAATAGGTGCGGCTGCCGCGGCTGCCGGAGCTGGAGCCGCCGCCGGGGCGCGCTTCCGCCAGGGCAGGACCCAGGATCAGGGCAAGGGCAGCAAGGCCGGCGAGCAGGCGGGCTCGTCCGCGCATGAGGCGATTCCTCCGGGTCTTCATCATCGTCCGATCATATAGGCATTACCGGCGTGTAATCCATGGGGATGAATCGCGTCCTTCCGGCGGGCAGGCCAAAAGGACTCACGCCCCCGTGAGCAACGCCGGATCATGGCATGGGGATCCATCGGATGGGCAACGAAGCCGGGATTTTTTTGGGCCGCCCCCCGGCTGCGTCACAGCCGGCGTCACATCGCTCATCTGGGTATGCCGCGGCGCCGGGTCCAGGGCGGCGCGGCCTTCGATGCTGGCCAAAGCCGCGCCGATCGCGCATAGCGCCGGCGGCCGGCAGAACGGGCGCGGCAAAGGATACGGGACGGATGCAGCAGGGACCGGGGGCATGAAGCTGCGCTGGCGGCTGGAGGCCTGGGGGGCGCGTGCCGCCCTGGCGCTGGGACGCGCCCTGGGCATGCGGGCCGGCTCGGCGCTGGGCGGCGCGGTGACGCGGGCGATCGGGCCCTGGCTGCCGGTGTCGCGCGTTGGCCGGCGCAACCTGGCGCTGGCCTTCCCCGAGCGCGATGCCGCCTGGCGCGAGGCGGTGCTGAAGGATGCCTGGGAGAATCTGGGCCGCAGCATGATGGAGCTGCCGCATCTGCCCGGCCTGCCGCGGACGGAATCAGGCCCGGGCTGGGAGCTGGTCGGCGCCGAGAACATGCCGGCCGGGGCGCGGCAGCTGGTCTTCTTCTCGGCGCATATCGGCAATTGGGAGGTGCTGCCGCTGGCGGCGCAGGCCTTCGGCCTGACCATGGGCAGCCTCTACCGCGCGCCGGACAATCCGCTGGTCGATGCCGTGGTGCGGCAGATGCGCGAGGGCGGCGCCGAGCTGCCGCTGTTCCCGAAGGGCAGCCGCGGCGCCCGCCAGGCGCTGAAGCACCTGGCCGGCGGCCAGGCGCTGGGGCTGGTGGTCGACCAGAAGCTGAACGAGGGGATCGAGCTCGACTTCCTCGGCCAGCGGGCGATGACCGCGACCGCCCCGGCCGAGCTGGCGCTGCGCTTCGGCTGTCCGCTGATTCCGGTCCATGTGCAGCGGATCGAGAAGAACCGCTTCCGGGTGGTGGTGGAGCCGCCGCTGGCCTTCCCGGCCACCGGCGACAAGGCCGAGGACGTCCGCCTGCTGATGCAGCAGGTCAACGACCATATCGGCGCCTGGATCCGCGCCCGGCCGCAGGACTGGCTATGGCTGCACCGGCGCTTCCCGCGCGAGATCTACCGGACGAAGTAAGGCTGCGTCAGCCGACGACCAGGATGGCGCCGGCGGCGTAGAGCCGCTCGCGCAGGCCGGGATCGGGGGCCAGCACCACCACCCGCGGGGTGCGGTGGCGCCATTCGGTGGCGCTGACCCGCCGCGGCGCGGCGGAGGCCAGCTCGGCATCGTCGAACAGGGCAACCACCGGCGATTCGATGAGCCCGGCATTGCGCAGGGTGTCGTGCGGGGCCGAGGGGCGGGGCAGGGGCGCGGAAAGGGTCATGGCGGCGCTCCCCATGCCGCCCGCATGCTTACCGCTTGATGAAGGTGCCGCGGAATTTCGGTGGCGTTTCCGCAGGATGGATCTCTGGCCGCCGATTAGCCCTGCGGCGGCAGCAGCGGCTGCGGGTCCAGCGCGGTCGCCAGCCAGTTCATCCCCAGATGCAGATGCGGCCCGGTCACCCGGCCGGTGGCGCCGGTCTGGGCGATTCGCTGGCCGCGCCCGACGGTCGCGCCATTCGCCACCTCCAGCACCGAGAGATGGGCATAGAGGCTGACCACCCCATGCCCGTGGTCGAGCAGGATGGTGTTGCCGGTGAAATACAGGTCCTCGGCCAGGACGACGCGGCCGGCGCCCATGGCATGGCAGGGCGTGCCGGTCGGCACCGCGATGTCGAGCCCGAGATGCGGCGCCCGCGCCTCGCCGTTCAGGATGCGCTGGCTGCCATAGACGCCGCTGATGCGGCCGCGCGCCGGCCAGACGAAGCCCTCGGCGAAGTGGGGCAGGGCGCTGTCGATCTTGCGCACCACGGCGATGCGCTCGCGCTCGGCCTTGATGCGGGCCAGCTGCTGCGGGTTCGGGCTGACCATCGCCGGCGGCAGGCCGGTCAGGCGCTGGATGTCCCAGTCGCGCGTCCGGATGGCGAGCTCGCGGCTCTCCTGGCGGCCATCGGGGGCGATGGCGACCAGCCGGGCGGAAGGACCCGCATCGCGGCCGAAGCCGATGACGAACTGCCCGTCGGGGGCCACCGAGACGGCGCGGCCGTCCAGCGTCACCCGGCTGCCCGGCGGCACTTTTCCCAGCGCCATGCCGCCCTGGGTCAGGCCGTCATCGCCGAGGCTGAGCAGGCGGGAGACGGTCGGGCCGGCGGTGCGGGCCTCGCTGCGCTGCGCCTCGGCGCCTTCGCAGCCGGCCAGCAGCAGGGCAGGGGCAGCGGCCAGGAACAGGCGGCGCCTCACAGCAGCGACCCCTGGTCGGGCTTGGCCGCGGGCCGGCGCGGCTTCTTCGCGGCGGGGGTCTCGGGAAAGGTGTCGGCGGTGACCATGCGGTTGCCATCCTGCAGCGTCAGTTGCAGCCGGTCGCCCTCGGCGATCGCGGCGGCGGTGGTGACGGGCCGGCCATCCTCGTGCCGGACCAGCGCGAAGCCGCGCGCCAGCACCCCCTGGTAGGAGGCGCCCTCCAGCCGCGCGGCCAGGCCGGCCAGGCGCAGCGTCGCCTCGCGCAGCCGCGACTCGATGCGCGAGGCCGGGTCGGGCAGGCGGTGCAGCGCGTTCTGCCGCCGGTCCAGCAGCCGGCGCAGCGCGGCGCCGGCGCGGGCCTCGGCCAGGCCCAGCGCGTGGCGATGCGCGGCCAGCGTCTCGCGCGGATGCGGCAGGCGCGGGGCCAGGGCGTCGAGCTGCCGGCGCTTGGCGGCGAGGAAGGCGCGCGGCGCCAGCGACAGGCGCTCGCCACGGTCGTCGAGGCGCTGGCGGGCGGCGCCGACCAGGCCGGGCAGGTCGGGCATCCGCGCCTCGACGCGGGACAGCCGCAGCCGGGCGCGGTCGGTGGCCACCTGGCCCGATTGCAGCAGCCGCGCCGCCGTCTGCGCCAGGGCGGCCATCATCTCGGCCCGCGAGGGAACCGCCAGTTCCGCCGCGGCGGTGGGGGTGGGCGCGCGGCGATCGGAAACAAAATCGATCAGGGTGGTGTCGGTCTCGTGGCCGACGGCGGAGATCAGCGGGATCGGGCAGGCGGCGACGGCGCGCAGCACGGCCTCGTCGTTGAAGGCCATCAGGTCTTCCAGGCTGCCGCCGCCGCGCGCCACGATCAGCACCTCGGGCTGCGGCAGATGCGCCGGCAGCCGTGAAAAACCCTCGATGGCGGCGGCGATCTGCTCGGCGGCGCCCTGGCCCTGCACGGGGACCGGCCAGAGCAGGATCTGCCGCGGGAAGCGCCGCGCCACCGTGGTGCGGATGTCCTGGATCACCGCGCCCTTCTCGCTGGTGACCACGCCGATCACCTGCGGCAGCCGCGGGATGTCCTTCTTGCGGTCCTCGTCGAACAGGCCCTCGGCGGCGAGCTTCCTGCGCAGCGCGTCGATGCGGGCCAGCAGGGCGCCCTCGCCGGCATATTCCAGCCGGTCGATAATCAGCTGGTAGTCCGAGCGCTCGCCATAGGAAGAGACCTTGCCGGTGGCGACGACCTCGACGCCGTTCTCCGGCTTCAGCGACAGGCGCGGCACGGCATAGCGCCAGATGATGCCGCGAATCTTGGCGCCCTCGTCCTTCAGCGCCAGGTAGATATGGCCGGAGGGATAGGCCTTCAGCTCGGTGATCTCGCCGCGGATGCGGACGCGGGCGAACTCGCCCTCCAGCGTGCGCTTGATCGCGGTGCTGATCTCGCTGACCGAGAATTCCGGCGTGTTGCCGCGGGGGGGCGCTTCGGCGTCGCTGTCCATCAGGGCGGCAGACTAGACCCGGCGGCGGGCGGGGCCAAGACAGGGACCGCTGGCGCGGGCGTGACCGGCCGCCGGCTGGGCGCGCCCCGGTGCCCCGGCTAGCCTGCCGGCATGTCCGATGACGCCGTCCTGCGGGCGCTGCATGAAGGCCTGACCCGCCGGCCGATGCCGGAGACGGTGGCCGGCCGGCTGCTGGCGCTGTCCTGCATCCAGGCGGCGCCGGTGCTGGCCGGACAGCTGGCCGCGGTCGCGGCCAGCCGCCCGCGCTTCAGCTTCCTGCCCGATGACTGGGCCGAGCCGGTCGCCCCCGCCCGGCAGATCGCCAGGGCGCTCGAGCTGTTCCCCGGCGTCGAGGGCCTCTCCCCCGCCGAGCGCGACCCGGCGGCGATCGAGGCCTTCATCGCCCGCCTCTCCGCCGCCATCGCCAAGCCGCCGCGGCGGAACAGTGTCCGCCGCGACCGGCTGGACCGGGTCGGCCGGGCCGCGGCCGGGCTGCAGCTCGGCGCGCATGCCTATACCAAGCGCTTCCGCTTCCTGGCCCGGCTAGAGGCGCATTTTTCTGTCTATTGCCAGGAACGGCGGCGCCTGGCCTGGCGGCGGCTGGGCAAGCTCGGCCTGGTGGAGGGGATCGCTTTCGAGGGCTTCGCCGCCGGCCCGGCGGCGGCGGCCTTCATCGCCTATTACGCCGCCCGCCGCGGCTTGCGCAGCGCCTTCACCAGCGGCCCGCAGGTCCGGCCCTTCGACGAGCCCGCCGCCGCCCTGCTGCGCCTGGCCGAGGCCGACCCGGCCACCGACTGGGCGCTGGTCGCCCGCCTCCATCCCGCGCCCGAGGTGCTGGCCCGGCTCACCCCCGACCAGCGCGGCGCCCTGCTGGCCGAATGGACCGCCGCCCTGGCCGGCCTCGCGGAGGAACTGGAAAGAACCTGGCGCCGCAGCCGGTTCGACTTGAAGGACATGGTGGTGGGGCGGGGCGATGATTCCTCGACCTGGAACCTGCTGGCCCAGGCCTGGAACAGCGCCCGCGCCGCCTGGTTCTCCCTCCTGGAGGCCAGCGGCCAGGCAGGGCTGCTGGAGGCCTGCTGCCCCGGCAAGGTGATGCGGCTGATGGCGGCCGATGTCGCCGCCTGGCATCGGGCTGATGGCGGCGGGCTGCATCCCGACACGGTGGTCTGGCGCGCCCTGCCGCCGCCCTGGGCGGTGCTGCGCGGCGAGGCCTTCTGCCCGCGCGCCCAGGTCGAGGCCGCCTGCCACGCGGCCGGCATCGACGGCCAGGACTCCGGCTGGGTCGCCGCCCGCCTGCCGCCGGAGCCGGTGCCCTTCACCCCGACGCCCGAACTCGTGCACGGTGTCGAGGTGGGGGCGCCCGGCCTTGCCTTGCTGCTGCGCAAGCGCGGCGTATTCTCCGGCAAGGCGTCCCGCCCGGTGCCGCCCTCGGCACCACCCTGACGGATGGCGTAGCTCAGTGGCAGAGCGGCCGGCTCTCGGACCGGCTGGACGGAGGTTCGAGCCCTTCCGCCATCCACCCTTCCCATGCTAGCGGGCGCCGCGCGCAGCGAGGGGTATGCAGGCATGAAGGTTCTTCTGGTGGGCGGCGGCGGCCGCGAGCATGCCCTGGCCTGGGCGCTGACCGGCTCCGGCCTGCTGAGCAGGCTCTGGGTCGCGCCGGGCAATGCCGGGATCGCCGAGATCGCCGAATGCGTCGCCATCGGCGCCGAGGATGTTTCTGCTCTCGTCGCCTTCGCACAGCAGCAGGCGGTCGACCTGGTGGTCGTCGGCCCCGAGGCGCCGCTGACGCTGGGCCTGGCGGATGCCTGCGCCGCGGCCGGGCTGCGCTGCTTCGGCCCCTCGGCCGCGGCGGCGAAGCTGGAGGGCAGCAAGACCTTCACCCGCGAGGTCACCACCGCCGCCGGCGTCCCGGGCGCCGAATGGGCGCAGTTCACCGAGGCCGCGGCCGCCCGCGCCTATGTCCGCGAGAAGGGTGCGCCGATCGTGGTCAAGGCCGATGGCCTGGCCGCCGGCAAGGGCGTCGTCGTCGCCGCGACCGTCGAGGAGGCCGAACAGGCCATCACCGAGATCATGGAGGACCGCGTCCATGGCGCGGCCGGCGCCTCGATCCTCATCGAGGAATGCCTGCTCGGCCAGGAGATCTCCTTCTTCGCCCTCTGCGACGGGGAGACGGCGCTGCCGATGGCGGCGGCGCAGGACCACAAGCGGGTGGGCGATGGCGATGTGGGGCCGAACACCGGCGGCATGGGCGCCTATTCGCCGCCCCCCGCCTTCACCCCGGCGCTCGAGGCCGAGGTGATGGACCGCATCATCCGCCCGACGCTGAAGGAAATGGCGAAGCGCGGCACGCCGTTCCGCGGCGTGCTCTTCGCCGGGCTGATGCTGACCGAGGCCGGGCCGAAGCTGATCGAATACAATGTCCGCTTCGGCGACCCGGAATGCCAGGTGCTGATGCTGCGGCTGCAATCCGACCTGCTGGCGGCGCTGCTGGCCGCCTGCGACGGCGAGCTCGACCGCTTCACCCTGCGCTGGTCGGCCGAGGCCGCCATGGTCGTCGTCATGGCCGCGCGCGGCTATCCCGGCGCCTATGCCAAGGGCAGCGTCATCGAGGGGCTGGAGCAGGCGGCGCAGGTTCCCGGCGCCCAGCTCTTCCATGCCGGCACCGCCCGCAACGCGCAGGGCGACCTGGTGGCCAGCGGCGGCCGGGTGCTGGGCGTCGCCGCCAGCGGCGCCACGCTCGCCGCCGCCCGCGACGCCGCCTATGCGGCGGTCGAGGCAGTGCGCTGGCCCGAGGGCTTCTGCCGCCGCGACATCGGCTGGCGCGCGCTGGCGCATTGAGCCGGCCGCAGCGTCGATCCAGGGGGGCGACCCAGGGGACTGATCCACGGGACTGATCCCCGCGACTGATCCAAGGCGCCGGCGATCCGGCCGGCCCTTAACGCCCATTTCACCGCCCGCGGCGAGAATGGCATAGTGACGCCATGCCGCCGGGGCCAGAAGGCCATCCGGCGGGCAGGACGCAGGGGCCAGACATGCCGTACCGGGACAGGGCGACGTCCGACACGCCGGCAGGGACGAAGCCGGCCGGGATCCTGCGGCACCGCGCCGTGGCCGACGCCGCGGCGCTGGTCTTCGTCGCGGTCGTCCTCTCCTGGCTGGCGATCGGCTACGACGTCTTCGACACCGCGCATGACTATTCGCACCAGCACGAGGCGCTGCGGCTGGACGAGATCTTCGTCATCCTGGTGATCGCCGGCTGGTGCAGCTTCGTCTATGCCATCCGCCGCCTGCTCGACGTGCTGCGCGAGCGGCGCGAGCGGTTGCGCGCCGAGGGCGATGTCAGCTGGCTCGCCGTGCACGACCCGCTGACCCGCCTGCCCAACCGCCGCGGGCTGGAGCAGCGGCTGGAACGGCCCAGCCCGATCGTCGGCGGCGTCCTCTATATCGATCTCGACGGCTTCCGCGCCATCAACGAGCTGCATGGCCATGCGCTGGGCGATGCGCTGCTGGCCGAGATCGCGCTGCGGCTGCGCCAGCTCTTCCCCACCGGCTGGATCGGCCATCCGGGCGGCGATGAATTCGTCGTCGTGCTGGAGGGGGTGGCGCTGCCGGTGATGCAGCAGCATGCGGCGCGGGCGCTGCGCAGCCTGACCCGCCCGGCCCGGCTGCAGGGCCAGCGGGTCGAGGTCGGCGTCAGCATCGGCCTGGCCGCCCTGCCGCAGCATGGCGAGACGCTGCGCGCCGTCTTCGCCTGCGCCGAGACCGCCATGCAGGCCGCCAAGCAGGAGACCCGCAACGCGCTGCGCCTCTACGAGCCCTCGATGCGCGAGCGCCAGGCCAGCCGCGCCTGGATCGAGCTGGCGCTGCGCGAGGCGGTGCAGAACGAGGTGATCGCGCCGCGCTACCAGCCGCAGGTCGACCTGAAGACCGGGCATCTCGCCGGCTTCGAGGCGCTGGCCCGCTGGCGCGCCGAGGACGGCAAGATGGTGCCGCCCGATGTCTTCATCGCCACGGCCGAGCGGCTGGGCCTGATCGACCGGCTCAGCGAGCAGCTGCTGAAGCGCGCCTGCCGCGATGCCGCCGCCTGGCCGGCACCCCTGCGCCTGGCCTTCAACCTGTCGCCGCTGCAGCTCTCCGATCCGCGGCTGGCCGAGCGGATCATCGCCATCATCCACGAGGCCGGCCTGGCGCCGGAGCGGCTGGAGGTGGAGATCACCGAGGGCGCGCTGATCCGCGAGGCGGCGGTGGCGCAGGACACGCTGGACATGCTGCGCGCCGCCGGGGTGCGGGTCGCGCTGGATGATTTCGGCACCGGCTATGCCAGCCTGTCGCAGCTCGCCCGCTTCAGCTTCGACATGATCAAGATCGACCGCTCCTTCATCCGCCGCATGGTGGCGGAGGAGAAGCAGCTGAAGATCGTCAAGTCGATCCTCGGCCTCGGCCAGGGCCTGGGCATCGAGATCACCGCCGAGGGCGTCGAGGAGGCCGACCAGGCCGAGTTGCTGCGCAGCCTCGGCTGCCATATCGGCCAGGGCTATCTCTTCGGCGCCGCCATCACCCCGGAGGAGGCGGCGGCGCTGGCCGGCCGCAAGGGCGAGATCGTCCTGGCGGCCTGAGCCTCGGACCGAACCAGGGCGCGGGCCAAGCCGCGCCTCGGGCCAGGCTGAGCCTCAGGCCAGGCTGAGCTTCAGGCCGGCGCGGCCGGGGCCTCGCTGCGCAGCGCCGCCAGGAAGACCTCGAAGGCCAGCCGGGCGCCGGCCTCGGCAGCGGGCCAGCGGGCCGGGTCGGGCAGGGCGGCCTCCAGCCCGGCCAGGAAGCCCGGCCAGCCGCTGGCCGCCCCGGCCGGCTGGTGCGCCAGATAGGCGGCCGGCGCCGCCGCCGGCAGGCCGCGCCGCAGCATGGCATTGCCCAGCCGGGAGCCCTCCATCACATAGGCGGCGCCCAGCGCGGCGGCCTGGCGATCCGCGCCGGGCAGGGCGACGGGCAGCGGCGCCGGCGCCGCCTCGCCCAGCGCCGCCAGATCGGCCTGCAGCGCCGGCAGGCGGCGGCGCGCCGGCCAGTCCAGCCAGGCCGCCTCGCCCAGCGCGGCGCCGATCGCCGCCTCCAGCCCGGGCAGGGCGCGGGCATGGGCTCGCAGGAAGGCGGCATGGCCGGCGGCCGAGCCCAGGTCATGGGCGCTGCCCAGGGCGTCGGCCTCGGCATGCAGCGGGCCGGTGGCGGCGCGGAGCTGCCAGCGCAGCCCGGCCTTGCGCGGGTCGGCGGGCATCGGATCAGGGGTCATGCAGCGGGGATCATCCGGGACTGGCGGTCGTTCTGGGCGCCGGAACATGGGGTTGCGCGCCGCGCCACGCCAGACGCCGCGAATGCGGGGCAGGCCGGCGGCGGCGCCATGGCCTTGCGCGGCGCCCCCGCCGCCGGGTTATGCTGCGGCAGGTCCGGCCATAAGAGCCGGTCGCTGGAGGACGAATGACAGGAAAGACGACGCGTCGCGGGGCGCTGATGATGGGTGCTGGGCTGGCCTCGGCCGGTCTGGCATCGGCTGGTCTGGCCGGCGCCCTGGCCCGCCCCGCCCTGGCGCAGGGCCATTTCCCGGCGCGCCCGATCCGCATGCTGGTGCCCTGGGGTGCCGGCGGCACCACGGATGTGCAGATGCGCGCCTTCGCCGAGGGCGCCTCGCGCCGGCTGGGCCAGCCGGTGGTGGTGGAGAACCGCTCGGGCGCCGGCGGCATCCTCGGGCCGCAGGCGCTGCTGAACGAGAAGCCGGACGGCTACACCATCTCGCAGATGCCGATCAGCGTCTTCCGCTATCCGCACATGGCCGCCAAGCCGCCCTTCGACCCGGCCAAGGACTTCACCTGGATCAGCCACCTCACGGGCTATCTCTTCGGGGTGGTGGTGCGGGCCGACGCGCCCTGGAAGACCTTCGGCGAGTTCCTGGCGGATGCGAAGAAGAACCGCGGGAAGATCACCTACGGGACGCCCGGGGTGGGGACCTCGCTGCACATCACCATGGAGCAGATCGCCGGGCAGCAGGACATCGAATGGGTGCATGTCCCCTTCCGTGGCTATGCCGAGAATGCGACCGCCCTGCTCGGCGGCCAGATCGACGCGCTGGCCGACAGCTCCGGCTGGTCGGAGATGGTGCGCGACGGCAGGCTGCGCCTGCTGGTCACCTGGGGGCCGACGCGGGCCAAGCGCTTCCCCGACACCCCGACCCTGAAGGAGGTCGGCATCGACCTGGTCTCCACCTCGCCCTATGGGGTGGCCGGGCCGAAGGGGATGGACCCGGCCGTGGTGCGCGTGCTCGACGCCGCCTTCCGCGAGGCGGTGAACGACCCGCAGCATGTGGCGGTGCTCGACCGCTACGACATGCCGGTGATCTACATGAACCCGGATGAATACGCCGCCTTCGCGCTGAAGACCAACGAGGAGGAACGCGCGATGATCCAGAAGCTGGGGCTGAAGCTCTAGGCCCCGCCGTCACCCTGCCGCGGCGTTGCAGCATGGCCGCCGCGGCACCATCCTTCTGGTCGGTCTTCGCCGCCAGGAGCGACACGCATGGATATCCCGCAGCCCGAGCATCCGGTGCCGGAGGACGCAGCCTGGCGGCCGGAGGGCTGCCGGCGGGTGGCGCTGGTGCTGCAGGGCGGTGGCGCGCTCGGCGCCTACCAGGCCGGGGTCTATGAGGCGCTGCACGAGGCCGGCATCGCGCTGGACTGGATCGCCGGCGTCTCGATCGGCGCCATCAACGGCGCGCTGATCGCCGGCAACCCGCCCGAGCGCCGGATCGCGGCACTGCGCGCCTTCTGGGAGAAGATCACCGACAACCGGGTGGAGAACCAGCTCTGGGGCCCGCTGCCGGATGGCGACTGGTTCCGGCAATGGCGGCACGAGGCCTCGGCGGCGCTGACCATGCTGCAGGGCCAGCCCGGCTTCTTCACCCCGCAGGTGCCCAATGCCTGGTTCTCCGCCCCCGGCGCGAAGACGGCGACCAGCCTCTATGATTCGTCTCCCCTGAAGGCGACGCTGGAGGAGCTGGTCGATTTCGACCTGCTGAACGACCGGCGGATGCGCTTCGCGGTCGGCGCGGTGAATGTCGGCAGCGGCAATTTCGCCTATTTCGACAGCGGCCGGATGCGGCTGACGGTGGCGCATGTCATGGCCTCGGGCGCGCTGCCGCCGGCGCTGCCGATGGTGCCGGTCGGCACCGACTACTACTGGGATGGCGGGCTGGTCTCCAACACGCCGCTGCAGCACCTGCTGGAGAACCTGGAGAGCCGCAACACCCTGGCCTTCCAGGTCGACCTGTTCAGCGCCCGCGGCGCCGTGCCGCGCTCGATGCCCGGCGTCATGGCCCGCGAGAAGGACATCCGCTACAGCAGCCGCACCCGCGCGGTGACCGATTTCCACCGCCGCATCCGCGACCTGGAGGTCGAGCTGCAGCGCGCCCTCGACCAGATCCCGCCCGACCGGCTCGACGCCCGCCAGCAGGAACTGAAGAAGCGGCTGGAGCGGCTGCCGGAGGTGGTGATCCTGCAGCTGATCTACCGCCAGCAGGCGCATGAGGGGCAGGCCAAGGATTACGAATTCTCGGCCGCCACCATGCGCGCGCACTGGGCCAGCGGGCTGGCCGACACCCGCGCCACGCTGGAGCGCGGCCACTGGCTGGTCATGCCGCCGCCGGGCAGCGGCATCCAGGTCCATGACGTCCACCGCCCCTGAGCCGACCCAAGCCGAGAACCGGAAAAAAATGGCCTTCCTGCTGAACCTGCTCTGGAACATCCCCGGCCTGGGCTTCATCCCGGCGCTGATGTGGCTCTTCGCCTCGGTGCTGATGGCGCTGACCATCATCGGCATCCCCTGGGCCCGCGCCTGCCTGATGCTCGCCGGCTACAGTTTTCTGCCCTTCGGCCAGACCCTGGTCTCGCGGGATGAGCTGACGGGGCGGGGGTCGCTGGGCACCGGGCCGCTGGGGATGCTGGCGAACATCATCTGGTTCCTGGTCGCCGGCATCTGGCTCTGCGTCGCGCATCTGACGCTGGCGGCGGCGGCGGCCGTCACCATCATCGGCCTGCCCTTCGCCTGGGCGCATCTGAAGCTGGCCGCCGCCTCGCTGGCCCCGGTCGGCAAGCGCGTCGTCCCCGGCGAGGTGGCCGAGGCCATGGCGCTGCGCCGCGGCGGCGACAGGCTGGACCGCTGGCGCCGGTGAGCGATGTCGACATCCTCATCGTCGGCGCGGGCGCGGCCGGCATTGCCGCCGCCCGCGCCGCGCGGCAGGCCGGGCGCAGCGTCCTGCTGCTGGAGGCGCGCGACCGCGCCGGCGGCCGGGCGCGGACCGACCTGACGACGCTGGGCGCACCCTTCGACCTGGGCGCCACCTGGCTGCACGAAGCCGGCGCCAATCCGCTGACCCCGCTGGCGGCCGCCGCCGCCTCCGACCACGACGCCCCCTTCGACCATGACACGGTGCGCAGCCATCGCTGCCTCCTTGGCGACCGGATGGCGACGGCGGCGGAGATGGCCGAGTACGACGCCGCCTATGGCCGCTTCCATGCCCATCTGGCGGCGCGGCGGGCGCCCGGCCGCTCGGCCGGGGCGGTGGCGCCGCGCGGCGGGCCCTGGGATGCCACCATCGCCCATTGGGAGGGCGAGGTGATCTGCGCCGCCCCGCTGGCCGCCATGGACCTGGACGATTTCCTCGACACCCAGCTGTCGGGGCCGAACCTGCTGCTGCCCGGCGGGCTGGGGCCGCTGCTGCAGGGCCTGGCCGCCGGGCTGCCGATCCGCCTCGGCGCGGTGGTGCGGCGCATCGACTGGGGCGGGACGCGGATCGCGGTGGAGGGAGATTTCGGCCGGGTGACCGCCGGCGCCGTGGTGGTGACCATCCCGACCAGCCTGCTCGCCGCCGGGGCGATCCGCTTCGACCCGCCCTTGCCGGCCGAGACCCTGCAGGCGGCGCATGACCTGCCGCTCGGCCTGCTGTCGAAGATCGGGCTGAAGGCCAGCGGCGCCGACCGGCTGGACCTGCCGGATTTCGGCGGGCTGGAGCGCCGGGTGGACGACCCCGCCGAGCCCGCCATGAGCTTCGTCGCCTGGCCCTTCGGGCGCGACCACCTGATGGGCTTCCTGGGGGGCGAGGCAGCCTGGGCGCTGTCGGGACAGGGGAGCGCCGCGCTGCAGGCGCATGCCCTGGCCGAGCTGCGCCGCGCCTATGGCGGCCGGGCCGACCGGGCGATCCGCGCCGATCTGGCGGCGATGCATGACTGGGGTGCCGATCCCTTCGCCCGCGGCGCCTATTCCCACGCCCGGCCGGGGCGGGCCGCGGCCCGGGTGACGCTGGGGACGCCCTTGCAGGAGGGGCGGCTCTGCTTCGCTGGCGAGGCCTGCCACCCGCGCTATGCGGCGACGCTGGCCGGTGCCTGGGACAGCGGGTGCCAGGCGGCGGCAGCCGCCCTCGCTGCAACGGGTCCGGCAGCGGCCGCCTTCGCTGCAACAGAGCGTGTCAGCGGCGGGCTTTGATGCCCAAGGTTTCATGACGGCAGGCTGACTGGGGGTTAACGCGGCCCGGCCGCTGGCTTATTTCATCCGGTGCATGAGCGAGACGGCAGACCAGGCAACGGCCCCGGCGGGCTTCGACCGCGAGGGGGATATCCTGCGGCTGCGCGGCCCGCTGACCACGCGCGCCACCGGCCGGCTGTGGCAGCCGGTGCTGCGCGCGGCCGCGGGCGCGCGCCGGCTCGACCTCTCTGGCCTGACCGCGCTGGACAGCACCGGCGCCGCCCTGGTGCTGGAATGCGCCAGCGCCTGCACGGACCCGGAGATCCAGGGCGCCAGCCCGCCGGTCGCCGCCGTGCTGGACCGCGCCCGCAAGGCCCTGGCCGCCCCGCGGCCGCCCCGGCCCCCGCCGCGCCTGCCCTTCATCGCGGCGGTCGGCGCCTGGGGCGTCGGGCGATTGAAGGAAATACGTGCCGCCGCCGGCTTCCTGGGCGAGACGGCGGTGATGACGGCGGCCACCCTGCCGCGCCCGGCGCGCCTGCGCTGGGCCGACCTGCTGCGCCACCTGGACGAGGCCGGCTTCCGCGCCTTCCCGCTGACCCTGCTGCTCGGCGCGCTGATCGGCGTCATCCTGGCCTTCCAGTCCTCGATCCCGATGCGGCAATACGGGGCGGAGATCTACATCCCCTCGCTGGTCGGCATCTCCCTGATCCGCGAGCTCGGGCCGCTGATCGCCGCCGTCATCCTGGCCGGCCGCACCGGCAGCGCCTTCGCCGCCGAGCTCGGCACCATGACGGTGAACGAGGAGGTGGATGCGTTGCGCGTCATGGGCATCGACCCGATGGTCATGCTGGTGCTGCCGCGGCTGCTGGCGGCCATGCTGGTCATGCCGGTGCTGGCGCTGATGATGAACCTGGCCGGGCTGGTCGGCATGGGCGGGGTGATGAGCGCGCTCGGCTATCCGCCGCCGCTGGTGCTGAACCAGCTGGCGCAATGGCTGACGCTGGGCTCGCTGCTGGGCGGCCTCGGCAAGTCGGTGGTCTTCGGCATGGTGATCGCCGGCATCGGCTGCCGCGCCGGGCTGCAGGCCGGGCGCGGCCCGCGCGCCGTGGGTGACGCCGCCACCCAGGCGGTGGTCGGCGGCATCGTCGCCACCGTGGTGCTGGACGGTCTCTTCGCCATTCTCTTCTATCGGCTGGGCTGGTGAGCATGGCGGCTTTCCAGGATATCCAGCGGCGCCAGGTCGCCGACCCGGTGGTCGCCGCCGAGGGCGTCGCCATGGCCTTCGGCAGCAATGCCCTGTTCAGGGACGTCACCTTCAGCGTGGCGCGCGGGGAAGTCTTTGTCATCCTTGGCGGCTCGGGCTGCGGCAAGTCCACCCTGCTGAAGCTGCTGATCGGGCTGTACCGGCCAACCGCCGGAAAGATCGGCATCCTCGGCGAGCCGCTGATGCAGACCCAGGGCGCGGCGCGGCGGGAGCTGCTGACCCGGCTCGGCGTCATGTGGCAGTCGGGCGCGCTGTTCGGCTCGATGACCCTGCTGGAGAACGTCATGCTGCCGCTGGAGGCGCATACCGCGCTGCCGCGCGCCGCGCGCGAGCAGGTGGCGCGCGTCAAGCTCGGCCTGGTCGGGCTGTCGGATGCCGCCAACCGGCTGCCGGCGGAAATCTCCGGCGGCATGGCCAAGCGCGCCGGCATCGCCCGCGCCATGGCGCTCGACCCGCCCCTGCTGTTCCTCGACGAGCCCTCCGCCGGCCTCGACCCGATCACCTCGGCCGGGCTGGACCAGCTGATCAAGGAACTGGCCCGCGACCTCGGCACCACCTTCGTGGTGGTGACGCATGAGCTGCAGTCGATCCTGGCGATCGGCGACCGCTGCATCATGCTCGACAAGGCCGCCCGCGGCATGATTGCCGAGGGCGATCCGCGCGCTCTGCGCGACCACGCGACGCATCCCACGGTGCGCGCCTTCTTCCGCCGGGAGGCGCCCGCCGCATGACCAGCTCCACCAGCCTCTATGTCCGCGTCGGCGCCCTGATCCTGGTGGGTCTCGCCCTGGCCCTGGGCTTCGTCCTGTTCCTGACCGGCGGCCGGCTGACCCGCTCCACCCTGGTCTTCGAGACCTATCTGCAGGAGAGCGTCATCGGCCTCGAGGTCGGCGCCCCGGTGCGCTACCGCGGCGTGCAGATCGGCCAGGTCAGCCAGATCGGCCTGGTCAATG
This sequence comes from Roseomonas sp. USHLN139, assembly GCF_037145735.1. NCBI lineage: Bacteria > Pseudomonadati > Pseudomonadota > Alphaproteobacteria > Acetobacterales > Roseomonadaceae > Roseomonas > Roseomonas sp. USHLN139. The sequence goes on from NZ_JBBCWY010000001.1 coordinate 644,865, forward strand.
CCGAATACCCGCCCAGTAGCCGCAACCAGGCGATGGAGGCTTTCCAGCTGGTGCTGGTCCGGCTGGCGCTCGACCCGCAGAAGGCGACCATCGACACGCCGGAGCGGGCCGAGGCCTCGGTGCAGCGCGGGTTGCGCGCCCGGCTGTCCAGCCAGGGCATCACCGGCGTCGCCTATATCGAGCTCGACTTCGTCAGCCCGACCCGCTTCCCGGCGCGCGAGGACCTGCCCTGGCAGTCGGCCTATCCGGTGATCCCGGCCATGCCCTCCACCGTGGCGCAGGTGCAGAATGCCGCCGAGGCGATCCTGGCGCGCATCCAGAACGCGCCGCTGGAGGAGCTGATGGGCGACATCACCGAGATCGTCGCCCTGGTGAAGGGGCAGCTGCAGAATGGCGACGCGGCCAGGGTGCTGGCCGAGGCCTCGGCCACCATGTCCAGCCTGCGCCGCACTGCCGAGGGCACCGACCTGCCCGGGCTGGTGGCCGATCTGCGCGGCACGGTGACCGAGCTGCGCGGCCTGGTGGGCGGCCCCGAGGCGCGCGCCACCCTGGCCAATGTCAGCGGCGCGGCGGAGGAGATGCGGCGCAGCCTGTCCCGCCTGCCGCAGGCCATCACGGCGCTGGAGCAGACACTACGGACCGCCCGCAACACCACCCAGGACGCCAATGCCGACCTGGCGCCGCTGCTGCGCGACCTGCGGGCGGTTGCCGGCAATCTGCGCGATACCACCGAGGCGCTGCGCCGCGCGCCCGGCCAGGCGATCTTCGGCGCACCGCCGCCGGCGCCCAACTACCGCTGAGGAGGGCTCGTCCCATGAACCGCCGCTTCGCTCTGCTGGCCCTGCCGGCGCTGGCCGCCTGCAGCGTCCTGCCCGACCGCCCCTATGTCGAGGTGCGCCGCTTCCCGCTGGTCCCCGGCCGCGATCCGGCGGCGCCGATGCCGCCGCGCAGCGGCCGCCGCCGCGTGCTGCTGGTGCGGCTGATGCGCGCGGCCCCCGGCCAGGACAGCCGCGGGTTGCGCAGCCTGCGCGCCGATGGCACCGAATCGCTCGACTACTACGCCGAATGGAGCGCCCCGCCGGCCGAGCTGGCGGAGGAGGCGCTGCGCCGCTGGCTCTCCGCCGGCGGGCTGTTCGGCGCCGTGGTCGCGCCGGGCACGCGGGCGCGCGCCGATCTGGTGCTGGAGACCGAGCTGACCGCGCTGCTGGCCGATCTCGGCAGCGGCCAGGCGCGCGCCGGCCTCTCCGCCGTGCTGCTGCGGGAAGGCGAGGGGGGGCCGACCCTGGTGACCCAGCTGGCGGTAACCGGCACCGCGCCGATCCCGCCCGGCCCGCGCGGCCCCGAGGTGCTGGCGGCGGCGATGACCGACGCCTTCGCCGCGGCGCTCGGCGCGCTGGAGCGGGGCCTCGCCCCCTTCGCCTGATCGCGCGGGCGCCTGCTCCCGACAATTTTCGCGGGCTTCCCTGGCCGGCCGGAAGGCGGCGCCAGGGGAGGGCGGGAGCCTTTTTCCCCTTCTATCCGTTTGTAAAAAGAAGATTTCTGAGCGCTCGGCCTCGCGCGGCTGTGCTGCACATCCCTGCGAGGATTCTTGAGCGCCTGCTTCTTTCGCTCACGAATCCGTGTGGCCTTTTAACCAGGCGCTTACCTCTCATCGGGTAATTCTCACCGCGTGAGACAAGCCGAGGGCCTGGATAATTTCATGCGACAAGCCGGTCGTGCCGCCGATTGCTGGGACGAAGTCTGGGATGCCTACGAGGCCCGGAACCGCCCTTCTGCCAGCCCCGAGTCGGTGCCCGACCCGATCCATGCCGGCCCGGCGCGCCGGACCGGCCGGCCAGGGCGGATCGCAGCGCTCCTGCTGCTGCTGCCACTGCTCGGCCTCCTGCTGCTGGCCGGTCCGGCCCGGCCGGTCGCCGCCTTCGCCGGGCTGGTGCTGAACAACAGCCCCGCCGAGCTGCTGGCCGGGCTGCCCCTCGCGCCCGGCTTCCGCATCGCCGCCGAGCCGCGCCGCGCCGCGCCGGAAGGCGGCGACGCCTCCCGCTACATGGCCATGCTGTCGGAGGAGCTCTCGGCCGGCTGGCAGGACCCCGAGGCCCTGCGGCGCGTCGTCGAGGCGCGCCAGGCGCCGGCGCCGCTGCTGCGCGACGCCACGGTCGTCCCGCTGGAGCGGCTGCGGCAGCGGCAGCTCACCGGCCTCTACAGCGCCCGGCTGGAGCTCGCCCCGCGCGAGGGCGCCGGCAGCCTGGGGCTGGACCTGGCCTGGCGCGACGGCGCCTGGCGCGTCATCCGCATGGCCTGGCTGGGCTGAGCCGCCCGGCCGGCGACGCCGCCCCGGCAAAAAAAAGCCCCGGCCGATCCGGCCGGGGCGGTTGGCCTTCCCAGGGGAAGGGCGAGGCTCAGAAGCGGTAGCGGACCGCGGCACCCACGATCCAGGGATCCAGATCCGCCCGCGCCCCGATGGCGCCGCCATTGACCGAGACGTCGGGCCGCAGGAACAGCTTCTTGACGTCGAAATTGATGCCCCAGCTCGGGCTCACCTCGTAGTCGACGCCCATGTTCAGCGCCCAGCCCCAGCTGTTCTCCACATCGACCTTGGTCACCGGCGGCGTCCGCCCGCCGCCCTCGTTGTAGAACAGCGTGTAGTTGATGCCGGCGCCCACATAGGGGCTGACCCGCGACTGCGGCAGCGGATGGTACTGCAGGGTCAGGGTCGGCGGCAGCGCCCAGACCCGCCCCAGATCGACATCGCCCAGCGCCGAGCCGCGCACCCGCACGTCATGCCGCGACGTCGCCGCGATCAGGTTCAGCGCGATATTGGGCGTGACGAAATAGGTGACGTCGAGCTGCGGGGTCACCGTGTTCGACGCATCCGGCTTGCCGCCGATCGCATCCACCCGGCCGCCGCTCTGCGGCAGCACGCCGATGGCGCCGAACCCCACCACGATGTCGCCCGCCTGCTTGCCACGCAGCGGCTCCTGCGCCATCGCCGGCGCCGCCGCCATCGCCAGGACTGCCAGGGCGCCACAAACCGTCTTCTTCACGACCGCAAACCTTCCTTTCAACGTGGAAGGGGGTCTACCGCCGCCGGCAAGACGAGACCTTGATCTGGATCATTCGGAAGCAAGGCCGGGGAAAGAATTTCCCGGGCCCCTTCTTTTTTCTATTTCACAAGAAACGAATACATCATTCGGGCTTGATGCCGGCGACCTGGATCACCTGCCGCCAGCGCGCGATCTCCGCCTGCTGGAAGCGGGCATAGGCCTCCGGCGTGTTCGCCACGATGGTGAAGCCGATCTGCTCCAGCCGCGGCTTCACCTCCGGATGCTGCAGCGCCTCGGCGACGGCGGCGTGGATCTTCGCCTGCAGCGCGGGCGGCATGCCGGCCGGCGCCATCACCGCCTGCCAGCTGGTCACCACGAAGTCGGACAGCCCCGCCTCGGCCGAGGTCGGCACCTCGGGCAGGATCGGATGCCGCTGCGCATCGGTCACCATCAGCGCCTTCAGCCGGCCCGACTGGATATGCGCGGCCACCGTGCCGAGATTCTGGAACGACATCTGCACATTGCCGGCGATCAGGTCGGTCGCCGCCGCCGCCCCGCCGCGATAGGGGACATGCGCCACGTCGACGCCGACCCGCTGCTTGAACAGCTCGGCCGTCATCTGGTCCGAGGAGCCGACGCCGCTGGTCGAATAGCTGGCCTTGCCCGGATTGGCCTTCAGCCAGGCGATCAGCCCGGCCGTGTCGGTGGCCGGCACCCGCTCCGGATTGATCACCAGCACGTTGGGCGTCGTCACCGCCAGGGTGATCGGCGCGAAATCCTTGACCGGGTCGTAGCCGAGGTCGGGGCGCAGCGCGGCATTGATGGCATAGACGCCGATCGAGCCGACCATCAGCGTCTGCCCGTCCGGCTCGGCCCGCGCCAGCACGCGGCCGGCGATCTCGCCATTGGCGCCGGCCCGGTTCTCGGCCACCACCGTCTGGCCGATGGTCTGGCTCATCCGGGTCGCGATCGCCCGGGCGACGATGTCGCTGGGCCCGCCGGCGACGAAGGGCACCAGCATGGTGACGGGGCGGCTCGGCCACACGGCCGGTTGCGCCAGCGCGCCACGCGCCCCCGGAATCAGCGCGAGCGCGGCGGCGCCCAGCAAAGGACGACGGTTCATCGGACTTCTCTCCCGAACATTCTTATACTTGTCCGATAACATGACATGGACGGGAGGTGGCTTTCAATCCATGCCGGCCGCGCCGCCGGCCCTGTCTTGCCGCTCTCGCCGGGGGACGATAAGCCGGGCGGCGACCAACAGGGTGAGACCATGGCGACCGACCTCGACATCGCGCGCGCGGCCAAGCTGCTACCGATCCAGGAGATCGCCTCCCGCGCCGGCATCCCGGCCGAGGCGCTCGAGCCCTATGGCCGCTACAAGGCCAAGATCGGCCTCGACTTCCTGCGCGCGCAGGAGGGCAACAGGCAGGGCGCCCTGGTCCTGGTCACCGGCATCAACCCGACCGCCGCCGGCGAGGGCAAGACCACCACGACCGTCGGCCTGGGCGACGCGCTGAACCGCATCGGCACGCGCGCCATGATCGCGCTGCGCGAGCCCTCGCTCGGCCCCTGCTTCGGGGTCAAGGGCGGCGCCACCGGCGGCGGCTATGCCCAGGTGCTGCCGATGGAGGAGATCAACCTCCACTTCACCGGCGACTTCCACGCCATCACCGCCGCCAACAACCTGCTGGCGGCGATGATCGACAACCACATCTACTGGGGCAACGAGCTGGGCATCGATGCCCGCCGCATCTCCTGGCGCCGCGCCATCGACATGAACGACCGCGCGCTGCGCAGCGTGAATGCGGCGCTCGGCGGCGTTGCCAACGGCTTCCCGCGCGAGGACGGCTTCGACATCACCGTCGCCTCCGAGGTGATGGCCGTCTTCTGCCTGTCGAAGGATCTGGCCGATCTGCAGGAGCGGCTGGGCCGCATCATCGTGGCGCAGTCGCGCGACGGCCGCAGCATCACCGCACGCGACCTGAAGGCCGATGGCGCCATGGCCGCCCTGCTGCGCGACGCGCTGTCGCCCAACCTGGTGCAGACGCTGGAAGGCTCGCCGGCGCTCGTCCATGGCGGGCCCTTCGCCAACATCGCGCATGGCTGCAACAGCGTCATGGCGACGCGGCTGGCGCTGCAGCTGGCCGATGTCGTGGTCACCGAGGCCGGCTTCGGCGCCGATCTCGGCGCCGAGAAGTTCCTGGACATCAAGTGCCGCTCGGCCGGCCTCGCCCCCTCGGCCTGCGTCGTGGTCGCGACGGTCCGCGCGCTGAAGCTGCATGGCGGCGTCGCCAAGTCGGCGCTCGGCACCGAGGATGTCGCCGCCGTCGAGCGCGGCATCGCCAACCTCGCCCGCCATGTGCAGAACATGCAGAAGTTCGGCCTGCCTGTCGTCGTGGCCCTGAACAAGTTCACCTCCGACACCGACGCGGAAGTCGCGGCCGTCCGTGCCGCGATGGCGAAGCTCGGCACCGAAGCCATCCTCTGCACCCATTGGGCCGATGGCGCGACCGGCGCGGAGGAACTCGCCCATGCGGTGAAGCGGATCATCGCTTCCGGGGCCGCGAAGTTCGAGCCGCTCTACAACGATCACCTGTCGCTGACCGGCAAGATCGAGACCGTGGCGCGCGAGATCTACCATGCCGCCGGGGTGTCGATTCCCCCGCCCGTCGCGGCGAAACTGAAGAAATTCGAGGAGGCCGGCTTCGGCCATGTCCCGGTCTGCATCGCCAAGACGCAGTATTCCTTCAGCGCCGACCCGACGCTGATGGGCGCGCCGGAGGGCCATGTGCTGCCGCTGCGCGAGGTGCGGCTCTCGGCCGGCGCCGGCTTCGTCGTGGCGATCGCCGGCGATGTCATGACCATGCCCGGCCTGCCGCGCCGCCCGGCCGCCGAATCCATCGGCCTCGACGCCGAGGGCCGCATCGAGGGCCTGTTCTGAGCCTGCTGCAGCGGGCGAGCGCGCTGCACGCCGCCGGCGACCTGCCGGCGGCCGAGGCGCTCTATGCCCGCATCCTGGCGCAGGAGCCGGACGAGCCCAATGCGCTGAACCTGCTCGGCACCCTCAAGCGCCAACAGGGTTTTCTTTCGGTTGCCGTCCCGTTGGTCCGGCGGGCGCTCGCGCTGCGGCCGGGGGCGCCGGTCTTCCAGGCCTCGCTCGGCGCGCTGCTGGCCGAGACCGGCGCGCTGGAGGAGGCGGTTTCTCTCCTTCGCCAGGCCACGGCGCAGCGCCCGGATGACGCGCTCAGCCTGCGCAACCTGGGCCAGGCGCTCTGCGGGCTGGGCCAGGCGCGGGCGGCGCTGGCGCCGCTGCGCCGCGCGGTGAAGCTGCGCCCCGATGCCGCGGCGCAACTGGCCCTGGCCCATGCCTGCCGCGAGGCCGGCGCCCTGCCGGAAGCCCGTGCCGCCGCCGAGGCCGCCGCCCGTGACCCGGAATATGCCGAGCAGGCGCGCTTCCTGCTGGCCGCCCTCGGCGCCGCGGCGGCGCCCGACCGCGCGCCGGCCGGCTATGTGCGCGACCTCTTCGACCAGTATGCGCCACGCTTCGAGGAGGAGCTGACCGGGAAGCTCGGCTACCGCACGCCGGCCGCGCTCGCTGACCTTCTGCGCGAGGCCGGGGTGGCGGCGGACCGCAGCCTCGACGTGCTCGATCTCGGCTGCGGCACCGGCCTGTCGGGCCGCGCCCTGGCGCCTTTCGCGCGGCGGCTGGAGGGGCTCGACCTGTCGCCGCGCATGCTGGCCGCGGCCGCCGAGGCAGGCGGCTACGACGCGCTGCACGAGGCCGACCTGCTCGACTTCCTGCCCGCCCATCCGGCGCGCTTCGACCTAGTCGCGGCGGCCGATGTGCTGAACTACCTGGGCGCGCTGGACGGGGCGCTGGCCGCCATCGCCGGCGCCCTGAAGCCCGGCGGCCTCGCCGCCTTCAGCCTGGAGCTGGGCACGGTCGCGCCCTTCGCGCTGGGCGAGGGGCTGCGCTACCGCCATGCGCCGGCCGCCCTGGCGCCGCTCTGCGCCGCGGCCGGGCTGGTGCCGCTGGCCGAACGCCGCGCCGTGCTGCGCGAGGAGCGCGGGGCCCCGGTCGATGGCCTGCTGATGGTGCTGCGGCGCGCCGCGTAACACCTTACGCGGAATGCAATTTTTTGCCGCGGTCACGCCACCTATTTATGTGTTGTTAAAGAAAAGCACCTCAGATTGACGAGGCCAGCGCGGAATCTGGAGCCGGGAGAAAGGCTTCGGACCGGAGTTTCGGCGAAGCTTTTCGTTCGGGCGACCGGGTTTCCGAAGGATGCAAGACGGTGTCGACACTGGTGCTGGAATTGCGGCAGGGGGACCTGCTGGTGGTCAACGGGGCGCCGCTGCGCTTCCGCAACCGGGCGCGCATCGAGCTGACCAGCCGGGCCCGCTTCCTCTTCGGCAAGCAGATCATGACGCCGGAACTGGCCACCACCCCGGCCCGGCGGATCTATTTCGCCATCCAGACCGCCTATATCGGCAATGAGGAGGAGCGCGAGCGCGGCCTGGAGCTCGCCCGCGACCTGATCGCCGAGTTCCAGGAGGTCACCACCTCCGCCATGGTGCGGGAGGCGCTGGATTCCGCCCTGACCCTGGCCGAGCAGGATGAATGCTACCAGGCGCTGAAGCTGGTCCGCCGCATCATGCAGCACGAGGATGCGGTGCTGCGCAGCGCCGGCGGCCTGCCGGCGGCGGCGCCCGACCCGGCCGGCGTCGCGGCGGCCGGCCCCGGCGCCGCCTCCGGCGCGGTCGCCTGAGGCCTGCCGCCATGGCGACGCATGGCGATCCGTCTTTGCTGGTGGGCGCCGCGGCGGCGGGGGCCGGCACGGCTGGTGGCACCGCCACGCCGCTCTCCGCCCGTGCCGCCGAGGCCGCGGCCTTCGCCGATCTGGCGGAGGAACTGCGCGTGCTGCGCGACGGCCGCCACCCCGACCCGGCGGCCGCGCTGGCGCGGGCCGGCGCCCTGTGGCGCGCCGTGCTGCTGGCCTGCGGCGCCGAGGGGCCGCTGCCCGACAGCCTGCGCCAGGGCGTCGCCCGGCTGGCGCTGGCGATGCTGGTCGAGCTGGGCAAGCCCGCGCCCGACCTCGGGCTGATGCTCGGCATCGCCGAGACGCTGCAGGCCGGCCTGACCGACCTGAACTGAGGCTGGCGCCCCCCCCCGCCGCCCGACACCGGAGGGCGGCCCTGGAAAAAATCAGCTGGGCTGCCAGGCGAGGCGGCGCAGCAGCCATTCGCGATAGGCCAGCACCGCATCCGACGCCGGGCAGAGCGCGGCCATGATCGCCCGCGCCTCGGCGCCGACCAGGGCCGGGGAGGCGGCGCCCTCGGCCTGCGGGGTCTTCTCTTCCTCTTCCTGCCAGCGCAGCGCGGCGCGGCGCCAGGCGGCCACCGAATCCGCCGGCGTCAGCCCGGGCAGCATCAGCGCGGCGCGCAGCCGCAGCGCGGCGAAGCCGGCCTGGGCGGCGGCCAGCGCCGCCGGGCGCGTCGCGGCGCTGCTGGCCGGCAGCAGCTCGGGATGGTCGCGCCGGGCCGGGGTGTCGAGCTCCAGCCAGGGGGTCAGCCCGAACTGCCGGACGCGGGTCTGCGGCGTCGGATCGGCCATCACCAGGGCATCGGCCTCGCCACGGCCGATGGCGGCGGCGGCGGCGGTGCCCGAGAGGCCGAAGACCGGCACCGCCGGGAAGCCCAGCAGGTCGAGCGCCAGCAGCGCCGCCGCCTCCGGCGATTCGGGCCCGGCGAGCGCCAGCCGCAGCGGCTGCGCGGCGCGCGGCGGGATGAAGACGCCGCGCCCGGCCAGCACCGCGCCCTGCCAGGCGACGCAGAGCGGCAGCCAGGCTTCCGGCTCGTATTGCGCGCGGCTTTCGCCGACCAGGCGGGCATGCGCCGCCAGCCCCGGCAGCACCAGCAGGGTGCGCCCGTCGCCGGCCTCCAGGGTCGCGAAGCGGTTGGCCGCGGTGACGCCGTCCGGCCCGCCTAGCACGGTGGTGCGCAGGGCGACGGCATGCGGCAGGCCGCGCACCAGCCCGGCGGCCAGGCTGCGTGCCCAGACCGCGGCGGGCCCGCCCTCGGGACCGGGCAGCAGCAGGGTGGCGCTGTCCGGCAGCGGCGGGGCGGTGGCAAAGGCGGGCGCCTGCGCCGCTGCGGCGCGCGGCAGCCCCAGGCTGGCCAGCGTGCCGAGCGCCAGGGCGCGGCGGGAAAGCGGCGTCATGCCGGTGTCATGCCAGGGCGCCGCGGCGGGAAAAAGGCAGCGCAGGCCGCGCCGGTCATTCCCGCCCCCTCTCGCTCAGTCGTCGTAGGCGACAAGGGTTTCGACCGGCGCATCGATCCGGGCGCGGCCGTTCAGGAAGGTCAGCTCGATCAGCGTCGCGACCATCGGCACCTCGGCCCCGGCCTGGCGCAGCAGGGTGACGCCCGCCGCCATGGTGCCGCCGGTGGCCAGCAGGTCGTCCAGCAGCACGACGCGGTCGCCGGGCTTCACCGCATCGGCCTGCATCTCGATGCGGTCGGTGCCGTATTCGAGGTCGTAGTCATAGCCGATGGTGGCGCCGGGCAGCTTGCGCGGCTTGCGCAGCATGATGAAGCCGAGGCCGAGCTCCAGCGCCATCGGCGCCGCCATCAGGAAGCCGCGGCTCTCGATGCCGGCCAGCAGGGTCGGCCGGGCCGGGCGGATGCGCTCGGCCAGCAGGTCCATCGCCGCCTTCCAGGCCGGGCCGTGCCGCAGCAGGGTGGAGATGTCGTAGAACAGGATGCCCGGCTTCGGGAAATCCGGGATGCCGCGGATATGCGCCTTCAGGTCGAAGGCGGCATTGGCGGCGGGAGCAGGGGACGCAACAGAGGGCTGGCCGGGCATCGTGGTCTTTCGGTCAGGTCGGCGGGTCGGTCCCACGGGGTCGGTCCCAGGGGGTCGGTCCAGGGGGCCGGTCCCACAGGGTCGGTCCCACGGGGTCAGTCCCACGGGGTCGGGCACGCTGGCGCGGGCGCCGGGCGTGGAGGCGCGGGGGCGGGTTCGGGCGGACACTAGGCGTCCCGGCGCCGCGCTGCAACGCAACTCCGCCACGCGGCGGCTTGGCGAAAGCGGCGGGCCATGCGACAGGCTCGGCCCATGTCGCGCAAGTGGATCGCCCTCCTCGCCGCCCTGGTCGGCCTCAGCCTCTATCTCTGGGCCGTGCTCTGGCTGGGCGACCATGTGCAGCAGTGGCATTGGGCGCTGCAGATTCCCTTCTTCGTCACGGCCGGGATCGCCTGGGCCTTCCCGATCCGGCGGCTGATGTTCTGGGCCGCCGGGAAATAGGGGGACCCTTCCCGGATCCCCCGCCGCCCCCGATCAGAAGGCGCGGCTCAGCGTCGCCATGGCGCGGGAATCGCACAGCTTGGTGCCGGCGAAGCATTCGCTCTTCGACAGGTCGGTGTCGTAGTAGCCGACCGTCAGGGTGAAGCCGCCGACGATCTCGCGCGACACCGCCACCGACCAGTTGGCATAGTCCGGCGCGCCGTAGCGGGTGTTGCGGTCGATCCACTGGTAGCCGTAGCGGCCGGCCAGGGTGAAGCCGAAGGGCAGGGTGACGTCGGCGCCGCCCTCGAGATAGATGGCCGAGCCGCTCTCGTAATAGAAGTTCGGCGACCAGGCGGCGGTGGCGACCAGCTTCACCGGGTCGAGGGTGTAGCTCGCCTTGGCGATGGCCTCGACGTAGTTGTAGTCATAGCCGCCGGTCGGCGCGTCATAGCCGGGATAGGTGTAGTAGACGCCGCCCAGGTCGATGCTGGCGCCCGCCACCTCGAAGCGATAGCCGGCCAGCAGGTCGAGCTCCTGCCGGGCATTGCTGCCGGGGAAGGTCACGTTGCTGCCGAAGGCGCCGATATAGAGGCCGCTCTCATGCTGCGCGTCGAGCGTCAGCTGGATGGCCGGCCGGTTGCGGGTCTGGCTGATGCCGCGGAACAGGTAGTCGGTGCCGACGGCGGGCGTCACGGTCACGGTCGTGGCCAGGCTGTCGATCGTGGTCTGCGCCGCGGCGGGCAGGGCCAGCGGCAGAATGCTCAAGGACAGGGCAGAAGCAAGGACCAGAGATGGCTTCATGGCGGGGTTCCCTCCAGCCGTCGGCCTCGTGCCGCCGCTGGTGACCGGTCGCGAAGCAAGATCTGTGCAAGAAACCAACGACCCGGCCTGGCCGCGGCAATTTTTGGCGAAGCGCCGTCCGCCTGGGGCCCCTGAACGGAAAAACCCCGCCGGCCCGTGAGGGCGGCGGGGTTTTCGGAACCGGCCGGTTCAGTTGGTCGGAGCGAGAGGATTCGAACCTCCGGCCCCTGCGTCCCGAACACAGTGCTCTACCAGGCTGAGCTACGCTCCGTCGTCCCGGCCGATCCGCCCTCGGGGGTGATCCCCTTGGGCTGGGCCGGGCGTATAACCCCGCCTGAGAGGGTCGGCAAGGGCGCCCCTGCGCTTTTCTTTGAAGAATTCCGCGCCCGCAAGGAGATGCCGCGAAAACCGGCTGCCAAGCGGCGCGGCGCATGATCTTATCGCGGCACGCGCGGCCGCCTGCCTCCTGCCCCTGGGATGGCGTCGCCCGGGCGTCCGGGCGCCCCTGCCGGCGCCCGGCAGACGCTGGAGAATGCGGAAGAATGCGGATGACCCGAATCCTGCCGGCCAGGCGGTCCCTGGCCCGATGCGCGCTGGCCGGCGCCCTGGCGCTGGCGACCGTGCTGCCGGCCGCCCTGCCGCAGCCCGCCCAGGCTCAGGCCCAGGCTGACCCGATCGCCGAGCGCAAGGCCGGCTTCAAGCGGATGGGCGGCCATCTGGAGGCGATCAAGGCGCTGCTGGACAATCCGGCCGGGCTGCGCGCCGAGGCTGGCCGCGCCGCCGACATGCAGGCCTTCTTCACCGGCGTGCCGGCCCTGTTCCCGCCCGGCAGCGACCAGGGCGAGACCCGCGCCCTGCCGGCGATCTGGTCCGACCGCGCCGGCTTCGAGGCGGCGGCCGGCGGCGCTGCGGCGGCGGCGGCGAAGCTGCAGCAGGCGATGGCCGGCGGCGACACCAGCGCGGCGGCGGGCGCCTTTCGCGAGCTCGGCGCCAGCTGCGGCACCTGCCACCGCGGCTATCGCGGCCGCTGACCGCCGCCGGACCGGGGGGTGGGGGGCGGGGAAGGGCGGTGTCCTCCCCCGTCGCCGGCCAGGCTCAGCCCAGCCGCGACACCCCCCAGACGATCGCCGCCGCGAGGCCAGCGAACAGGGCGCCGCGCCAGAGCGGGGCGAAGCGCGGCGCGGCGGTGCCTTCCGGCAGGCGCTTGTTGCCGGTCACCATCGGCCGCACCAGGTCCTGCCGCTTGGCCAGGGCGTAGAGCAGCACCGCCGCTACGTGCAGCCCGACCAGCGCCAGGATCAGGTTGAAGTTCCAGCCATGCAGCGTGGTCAGGAAATAGCTGGTCTCGCCCGAGACGAAGCCGGCCAGCGGGCCGCGGGTGAGGATGTCGTCATCGGCGAAGAGGCCGCTGCCCGCCTGCAGCAGCAGCGCCGCCAGCAGCGCCAGCACCATCCAGCCGCCGGCGGCATTGTGGCCGATCTCGCGGTCCGGCTCGCGCCGGAACAGATGCCGCAGATGCCCGAGGGCGGCTGCCGGCGAGCGCAGGAAGCGGCCGAAGCGCGCCGTCTCGGAACCGAGGAAGCCCCAGGCGAGGCGGAACAGCAGCCAGGACAGGACCAGGTAGCCGCTGGTGACATGCAGCTCCATCCGCCCGGTCTCGGCGCTCCACCAGGACAGGCCGATCAGCCCGGCCACCAGCCAGTGGCCGGCGCGCACCCAGCCATCCCAGACCTTGACCTTCACCAGGGCCATCCCGCCGCTCCGTCCTCGTGATCCCGCGCCCGATCAGAGGCCGACGGGACACACTCGGCAAGCGCTTTCGCCGCGCCGTGAAACCGCTCTTGTCCTGCGGGGGCCACCGCGCCTAGTTACGAATCCATGATGGACCGTAAACGCATGGGATTGGCGGTGCTTTCCGTCGCGGGCGGCCTTGCCGCCATCGGCAGCACCGCCTGGTGGCTGACCGCCGGGGGCACCACCCCGGGCGCGGCGCCGCAGCCCCTGCCGCCGACGGTCCGGGCGCCCTCGACGGTGGCGCCGCCCGCTGCCGCCGCCGCCCCGGCGGCAGCGGCCCCTCCGGCGACCTCCCAGGCGGCCAGCGCCGCGGCCGGGGCGCCGGCCGCCGCCGCGACCGCGCGCGCCGTGGAACCCAGCTTCGACGTCGCCCGCATCGGCGCCCGCGGCAGCGCCGTGGTCGCCGGCCGCGCCAGCCCCGGCGCCGAGGTCTCGCTGCAGGATGGCAGCCAGGAGCTCGGCCGCGCGCGCGCCGATTCGCGCGGCGAATGGGTGATCCTGCCGGCCGAGCCGCTGCGCCCCGGCGCGCATGAGCTCTCCCTCAATGCCCGCACGCCCGAGGGCGAGCGGCGCGGCCGCGACACGGTGGTCGTCGTGGTGCCGGACACCGCGGCGCCGGCCGCCGTGGTGCCGGATACCGGGCCCGCCCGGCCGGCCGCCATCGCCGCCGCCGCGCCGCCGGTCCCCCCGCCCGCCGCCGGTCCTGCCCCCGATCCCGCTGCCGATCCCGCCCCCGGTCCGGTCGCCGTGCTGCTGCCCGCCCCGGGCGCGACGGCCGCCCCGCGCCTGCTGCAGGGCGAGATGCCGCTGCCGCGCCCGGTCGCCAGCAATGGCGCGCCGGCCGCCGCGGCGCCCGCCCGGCGCGGCCTCGGGCTCGATGTCGTCGACTACGAGGATGATGGCGACATGCGCTTCGCCGGCGCCGCCCCGCCGGGCGCCGTGGTGCGGCTCTATGTCGACCAGGCGCATGCGGGCGACGCCGCCGCCGATCCGGACGGCCGCTGGAGCCTGACGCCCGCCGAGGCCGCCCAGCCGCAGCCGGGCCTGCACACGCTGCGCCTGGACCAGATCGGCCCGCGCGGCCAGGTGACGGCGCGGCTCGAGCTGCCGTTCCAGCGCGAGGCCCGCCAGACGGTGGCCGCCGAGGGCCGCGTCACCGTGCAGCCCGGCAACAGCCTGTGGCGCATCGCCCGCGCCAGCTATGGCCGCGGCATGCGCTACACCGTCATCTACCGCGCCAACCGCGACCAGATCCGCGACCCGACGCGGATCTATCCCGGACAGGTCTTCGTCCTGCCGCCCAGCTGACGTCATCCCCCGGCGGAAACCGCCCGCCTTCCTGCCGCCGGCCGGCCGGTAGCGCGCGTCAGGGTTGTTTGCCGCCCCGCGACAGACCATAACCGCAGGCATCATGGCGCTCCTCGAAAGCCTTCGCATGGTCCTGGCCCCGCCGCATCCGGCGGGCCGGCCCTTCATCATCGGCGGCGCGGCGGTGGCCGTGGTCGGTCTCCTCGGCGGCGGTCTGGTCGGCGGCTCCTGGCTGTTCTGGCTGGGCCTCGGCTTCACCCTGTTCTGCCTCTACTTCTTCCGGGATCCGGAACGGGTGGTGCCGGACCGGCCGGTCTTCGTGGCCCCGGCCGACGGCCATGTGGTCAGCATCCGCCCCGCCGTGCCGCCGGCCGAGCTCGGCCTCGGCGACGCGCCGCGCTGGCGGGTGGCGATCTTCCTCTCCGTGCTCGACGTGCACGTGAACCGCAGCCCCTGCACCGCGACCGTCACCCGCATCGCCTACCATCACGGCAAGTTCCTCAGCGCCAACATGGACAAGGCCAGCACCGACAACGAGCGCAACGCGCTGGCCATGCGCCTGCCCGACGGGCGCGAGATCGCCGTGGTGCAGATCGCCGGGCTGATCGCGCGGCGCATCCTCTGCGACGTGCGCGAGGGCGACCAGCTGCGCGTCGGCGAGCGCTTCGGCATCATCCGCTTCGGCAGCCGCACCGACCTCTATCTGCCCGAGGGCGTCCGCCCGCTGGTGGTCGAGGGCCAGACCATGATCGGCGGCGAGACCGTCATCGCCGACCTGACCCCGCCGCCCGAGCCGCCGCCCGCCGCCCGCTTCGTCATGCCCGGCGAGCCCGCCTGATGCAGCGCCCGCCGCGCCCCCGCCGCTTCCGCTTCGCCGCGCGCCAGCGTCCGCGCTTCCAGGGCCAGTCCTTCAACCGGCTGATCCCCAACATCATGACGCTGCTCGGCCTCTGCGCCGGGTTGATGGCGATGCGCTTCGCGCTGGAGGCCCGGTGGGAGCCGGCGGCCGGCCTGATCATCCTGGCCGGCGCCATCGACGGGCTGGACGGCCGGCTGGCGCGGCTGCTGAAGGCCACCAGCCGCTTCGGCGCCGAGTTCGACAGCCTGGCCGACTTCCTGTCGTTCGGCGTCGCCCCGGCGATGATCTTGTATCTCTGGACCATGCATGACTACCGGGGCCTCGGCTTCGTGCCCTGCGTCATGTTCGCGGTCTGCATGTCGCTGCGTCTGGCCCGCTTCAACGCCACGCTGGATGCCGGCCCGGTGCCGCTGACCGGCCCGGCGCCGAAGCCGGCCTATGCGCAGAGCTTCTTCACCGGCGTCCCGGCGCCGGCCGGGGCGCTGCTCGGGATGTTCCCGATCTTCGCCTCGCTGGCCTTCTCCGGCTGGGGCTGGGACGGGCTGGCGGGCGCGGTGCGCCACCCGCTCTTCGTCGGCGGCGTGCTGATCGGCACCGCGCTGATGCTGGTCAGCACCTTCCCGACCTGGTCCTTCAAGAACTTCAAGGTGCGGCGCGAATACATCCTGCCGCTGCTGCTCTCGGTCGGTGCCTATGCCGCGCTGCTGGTCAGCGAGCCCTGGGCGGCGCTGGCCGCGGCCGGGCTGATCTATGTCTCGATGCTGCCCTTCTCGCTGCGCTCCTACATCCGGCTGAAGCGCGAGGCGGAAGCCATGATCGAGCCGGTGGCCGCGACCCCGGCCGAGCCGCCGCCCGCCGCCTGACGTGACCGGTGCGGCGCCGCGGACCGCTGCGCCGCGCCGCCGAACCGTCTATGCTCGGACGCGGCCGCGCGGAGCTGCCGGCGGCCGAGGGGAAGCAGGCGGTGGACCGGCCGGAGGCCTTGCAGCGAGATCTGCCTGACCGTGCAGGGCCCGGTCGTGGCCTGCTTGTGGCCGGCGATGCCTGACCCGGGCCGTCCCCGGCGCGGCCTGCGCGTCGTCTGGCGCCGCAACAGCCTGCCGGGGCTGGAACGGGTGGCGCTCGGCTACGGCCCGCCGCCACCGCCGGCCAATGACACCGGGCCGCTGCCACGCTGGCAGCCGCCGCCCGTCCTGCCGGTGCCGCCCGCTCCGGCGCCGCGCGGCCTGGGCCTGGATCTCGTCCTGGCGCTGATCGTCATCGCGGTGATGCTGCTGCTCGCCGGCCTGCGCTTCTGACCGGCCTGCGCTTCTGAGTGCCGGCGCCGGGCCGGTCTTGGCGGCACGCGGATTCAGCACTCGGTAAATCTCCTCTCCGTAACGTGAGTTCGACGGCGAGACCGGAAGGTCCGGGCATTGCCGCCGTGCCGGGAGAGGGATGCGGAAATGCGGGGTGCGGCCATCGGACGGCGGGCCTGGCTGGTGGGCGGGGCAGGGGCGCTGCTCTCGGCCTGCGCTGGCCCGGCGGCATGGGAGGCCCGCGGCACCCCGGCCGAGCGCATTGCCGCCACCGGCTTCGCCGTGCTGCAGCAGGAGGGTGCCGCGCGCGGCAGCGCCGTGGGCTTCGGCAGCGATGCCGTGCTGACCTGCGCCCATGTGCTGGGCCGCCAGGAGCAGGGCTTCTCGCTGCGCCGTGGCGACGGTGCCGAGGCGGCGGCCACGCTGGTCGGGCGCAGCGCGCGCATGGACCTGGCGGTGCTGCGCGTCGCCCCCGGCTTCCTCGACGCCCCGCCGGTCAGGCCCGGCCCGCTGCCGAGTGCCGGCGAGGCGGTCTGGGCCGCCGGCGCCCCCGGCTTCGGCGCCGCCATCGCCGCTGGCCGGGTCGAGGCGCCGGATGCCGAGATGCCCGGCTATGGCCGCGGCTTTACCGCCCGGCTGCCGGCGCTGATGGGCTATTCCGGCGGCCCGGTCGTCGACCGCCAGGGCCGCCTGCTGGGCCTGACCGCCGCCCTGCCGGAGGGCGGCCGGGCGGCGCTGCTGGCGCTGCTGACCGGGGCCGACCTGGACGGGATGCTGCGCCGCGACCGGCAGGTCTTCGTGCTCTCCATCCACCGCGCCCAGGCCGAGGCGGCGCGGCTGCTGGAGGGCCGCAAAGCGGCGTGATGCGGCACCGCGGCAGCGGCGATTAGGCTGGACTTCTTACGGCGCCGTCACGCAGGCTTCACCGCAATCAACCAGGGCGTGAAGCGGCTGCCGGCCGCTTCTCCCGCACAGGGAGGCGTGTTCATGACCATCGCCAGAATCCTGAACAGCAAGGGCTCGCAGGTCGTCTCCGTCGGCCCCGCCGACGATGCGGTGGCGGTGGCCCGCACCCTGGCGCAGCACCGCATCGGCGCCGTGCTGGTGCGCGATGCCGGCGGCCAGGTGCTGGGCATCGTCTCGGAGCGCGACATCGTCCGCGCCCTGGCCAGCCAGGGCGCCACCAGCACCGCGCTGCAGGCGCAGCAGCTGATGACGCGGGTGCTGCACACCATCACCCCCACCACCCAGATCGGCGAGGCGCTGGCGATGATGACCGATCGCCGCGTCCGCCACCTGCCGGTGCTCGAGCAGGGCGGCGGCCTGGCCGGCATGATCTCGATCGGCGACCTGGTGAAGGCCCGCATCGCCGAGGCCGAGCAGGAGGCGCAGGCGCTGCGCGAATTCGTCACCTCGACCGGGTGAGGCTTTGCCGCGGGGCGCGGCATGCCGCCCCGATCCGCTTGGCCGGAGGATCGCGGGCGCCGGCCCCGATGCGGCCTCTTGGCGCCGCTTGAGGCGTGCTTCCGCTGCAGCGGCTCGACCGGCTCGGTCCCTGGCCCCGGCCTCTCCCCTGCCTTTCCGATTCATGGCCGAAATTTCCTGCCCTCCGGCCGAGCGCCAGCACAACCTTGTGGCCTCGGTCGCGTTCATTGCGCACCAGTCATAGGGAGTGACCAGCATGCGACTGCAGATTCTCGGCGCCGCGGCGCTGTCCCTGGCCCTGGCGGCCTGCGGCACCAATGAACGCGATCGCGTCCAGGGTGGCGCGGCCGCGGGCGCCGCCACCGGCGCCGGCGTCGGCGCCTTCGGTGGGCCGGTGGGCGCGGCCGTTGGCGCGGTGGTCGGCGGCGGCGCCGGCGCGGTGACCGGCTACACCACCTCGCCCTCCGACGTGAACCTGGGCAAGCCGGTCTGGCGCAACCCGGAGGTCCGCACCCCGCTGGACGACAACCAGCGTGCCGGCCGCCGCAGCGCCACCACCCGGTCGAGCGCCACCCGCGCCAGCGCCCGCAGCAACAGCGACGGCGCCTATATGGGCGGCGGCATGGTGGTCGAGCAGGGCGGCACGCCCGCCAGCCCCAACCCCATGGGCAGCAGCCCGATGACCGGGCCGGCTGGCGGCACCGCGCCGACCCCGGTCAACCCAGCGCCGCGCAGCATGCCGTAACACGGCACGGGGGCCTCATCTGCAGGCCTTTGACCGACGCGGGGCTCGCGCCTGGCGTCCGCCTGGCCGCTCTGCACCGCCTTGCCGTGGTGCGGACGGCAACCGCCTGGCATCGACGTCGTTAGCGGGGCAGGCTGCAGCCTTGTCTCCCGGCGAGACCACTTGGCCTTGCCAGCAGGTTTCCCCGGCTTCGGGCCCGGGGCGGCCCGCCAGCAAAGGTCCGACCCTTATTCTGGCAGAAGCTGAGGAAAACCCGCGATGAAGCCTCCGATCCACGTCACCCGCCCCGCCTGGCTGACCGAGTTCCAGGCCTTCATCATGCGCGGCAGCGTGGTGGATCTGGCGGTGGGTATCGTGATCGGCGCGGCCTTCACCGGCATCGTCAACTCGCTGGTGCAGGACCTGATCAACCCGGTGATCGGCCTGCTGATCGGCGGCGTCGATTTCTCCAATGTCTTCGTGGTGCTGAGCGGCGAGCGCGGCCCCTCGCTGGAGGCGACGCGCCAGGGCGGCGCCGCGGTGCTGGCGGTGGGCAAGTTCATCAATGCCATCATCAGCTTCCTGATCGTCGCCATGGCGATCTTCTGGCTGCTGCGGGTGCTGACCAAGCTGCGGCTGCATGCCAGGGCCCAGGCCGCCGGCCCCAGCGCGCAGGAGAAGCTGCTGGCCGAGATCCGCGACCTGCTGCGCGACGGCCGCCCGGCCACGCCGGCAACCCCGCCGGCCGCGCCGCCGCCCACCCTGCCGCCGTCCAGCCTGCCGCCGCGCTGAGGCTCGCGGCCGGGCGAAGGGTCTGATAGAGGGCCGAGATGCGCTTCAACCATCCCCCTACCGTCGAGGATCTGCAGGAACTGGCGGAGACCGCCTTCGCGGCGATCCCGGAACAGCTGCGGGAGGCGGTGCGCGGCACCGCCATCCTGGTCGAGGAAGTGCCCGACGAGGCCACGCTGGAAGCGCTCGACCTGCAGCACCCCTGGGAGTTGACCGGCCTCTACCGCGGCACGCCGCTGACCGAGAAGAGCGTGCTCGGCGTCGCCGCCGAGCCCGACATGATCTTCCTCTACCGCGAGCCGATCCTGGTGGAATGGATCGAGACCGGCGAGGACCTGTTCCGCCTGGTCCGCAATGTGCTGATCCACGAGATCGCGCATCATTTCGGCTTCAGCGACGACGATATCGCGCGGCTCGAGGACGAGGGCTGAGGCGTCAGGCCGCCGGCCCGTCCGGGGGATCGAGCGCCGCCGCCACAGCTTCGCGCAGCGCCGGCAGCGCCTCCGCCTCGAACCAGGGCCGCGCCGCGGCCCAGACCCGCGTCCGCCAGGAGGGATGCGGCAGGGCGAAGAAGCCGCGGCGCCGCAGCGCCGCATGGTCCTGCACCGTGCCGGTCAGGTCCCGCGCCGCCGCCGGGCCGAGCCGGCTGGCAATGGCATGGCGGCCCAGCAGCAGGGTCAGCCGGATCTCCCGCAGCGGCGGCGCCAGGCGCGGATGCCAGAGCGGCGCGCATTCCGGTCGGGGCGGCGCGTCGCCGCCGCGCGGCAGCCGGCCCGGATAGCACAGCCCCATCGGCAGGATCGCCAGCGCCGGCCCGTAGAAGGCGTCGCGGTCCAGCCCGAGCCAGTTGCGCAGCCTGTCGCCCGCCTTGTCATTCCAGGGAATGCCGCTGTGATGCGCCTGGGTGCCCGGCGCCTGGCTGACCAGCAGCAGCCGCGCCCGCGGGTCCAGCTGGAAGATCGGCCGCGGCCCCAGCGGCAGATGCGGCGCGCAGAGCCGGCAGGCGCGTGCCGCCGCGGCGGCCTCGGCCAGCGCCGCCGCCGGCGTCAGGCCCATCGGGCCAGCAGTTCCTCGACCATCGCCGGCACCAGCGCCGTCGCCGGTCCCTGGCGGCTCTCGTCGAACAGATGGCTGCCCAGGCTGGGCTCCAGGTTCAGCTCGATCCGCTCGGCCCGGCCGCGCAGCGCGGCGACGAAGCCGGCCGCCGGATAGACCTGGCCGGAGGTGCCGATCGACAGGAACAGCCGGCAGCCCGCCATCGCCTGCTCGATGCGCGCCAGCCCGCGCGGCGTCTCGCCGAACCAGACGATGTCAGGCCGCAGCCGGCCGGTCACGGCGCAGGCCGGGCAGGGGGTCTCGACCGAGAGGTCGCCGCGCCAGGCCTGCTGCCGCCCGCAGGCGGTGCAGCGGATCCGGCCGAGCTCGCCATGCAGGTGCAGCAGCGCCGGCGAGCCGGGCATCGCCCGGTCGTGCAGGTCGTCGACATTCTGCGTCACCAGCAGCGCCGGCGCCGGCCAGGCGGCGAAGAGCCGCGCCAGCGCCAGGTGCGCGGCATTGGGCCGGATCGCCGGATCGGCCAGCTGGGCGCGGCGGGCATTGTAGAAGCGGTGCACCAGGACAGGGTCGGCGGCGAAGGCCTCCGGCGTCGCGAGTTCCTCGACGCGGTGGCGCTCCCAGAGGCCGTTCTTGTCGCGGAAGGTGGCCAGGCCGGATTCGGCGGAGATGCCGGCACCGGTCAGCACGATCAGGGGTGGGGCGGACATGGCCGGCAGGATCGCGGGCCGGGCCGGGCGCGGTCAAGCCGCCGGGGAGTTGCAGGGGAGCCGCGGGGAAGCCGGACCGCCCTGCCGTGCAGGGCGGTCCGGCGACCGGTCAGTGGTGGTGGCCGCCGGCCGCGCCGCCGGCGGGGCGGTAGCCCGCGGCCTCGACGGCCAGCTCCACCGTGACCTCGCCACCGCGGGCGAAGACCAGGGTGACGGGCACGCGCTGCCCCTGCACCAGCGCCTCCTTCAGCCCGATCAGCATCAGGTGGTAGCTGCCGGGGGTGAAGGCGATCTCGGCGCCGGGGGCGATCTCGACGCCGCCCTCGACCTCGCGCATGCGCATCACGTCGCCGTCGCGGACATGGCTGTGGATCTCCACCGCGCGGACGATGGCGGCGCGGGCGGCGACCAGGCGGTCGGGCGTGCTGCCGGTGTTCTTCAGCGTCATGAAGCCGGCGCCGGTGCCACGCGGCGGCGCGGCGCGGCTCCAGGGATGGCCGATGGCGATGTCGCCGACGGTATAGCCATGCGCGGCCGCGGCGCGCGGCAGCAGCGGGAGGAGGGCGGCGCCGGCAAGCATGCCGAGCAGCGGGCGGCGGGAGAGGGCCATGGTCTGGACGTCCTGGGAGGGCCGCGGCAGGCAGCAGCGCGGCCGTGAATGGAAAAGAAACGTAACGGCGGGATCGATCTCAGACGGCCATGGGCGGGGCACGGGCGGCGAAGGCGGCGACGCGGCCGGCGGCAGCCGGCAGGCCGGGCGGGGCCGGGGGGCGGGCGCCGGCGGCGAGCTGCCAGCGCGGCAGCGGCAGCCGCGGCGGATCGGGCAGCCAGGCCTGCGGCAGGGACTGGGCCGCCGCGCAGAAGCCGGGCTCGCCATGCTCCGCCGGGGCGGGCGTGTCGCCGGCGTCGCCGCGCAGGCCGTCCGGGGTGCAGATCGGCAGGGCGATGCCAAGCCGCGCCCAGCCTTGCGCCACCTCCGCCGCGAAGCCCGCGACGGCGCCGGCCGGCCGCGCCAGGCGCAGGCAATGCGCCGGCGCCGCGACGCTCTGCCCGAGCAGCGTCAGCGCGAAAAGGCTCAGCAGCAGGAGGCGCCAGGGATGTCGCCGCATCACGGGCGCTGGCCTAGACCAGGATGCCCCGGCTGGAAAGCGGGCATCCGGTCCGGCCGCGCGGCCTCAGAGGCCGGCAGCCCCCGCCGGCAGGCCCTCGGCGCCGCTGGGCGGCCGCGCCAGCGGATAGTCGACCTCCGCCTCGTAATGCGCCTGCTCCTTGCCGAGGCGGGAGGAGAACAGCGAGAAATGGTCGATCGGCACCGGCTCGGTGCGGAACAGGTTGTGCGCCTGGACGAAGCTGATCAGCTTGTCCGGCGCCGCCCGCTCCGTGCGCGCCAGCGTCACATGCGGGGCGAAGCGGCGCCGCTCCGGCGGCAGGCCGGCGCGCTGCAGCGCCGTCTCCACCTTGGATTGCAGGTGCAGCAGCCGCTCGCTGCGCTCGACCTTGAGGTGCAGCGAGGTGATCCGCCCGGCCTTCTCGAAGATGTCGAGCCCGGCCAGCGACAGCGCGAAGGGCTTGGCGCGCAGGCCGGCCAGCGCCTCGTCGACCTCGTCGGCCTGCCAGCCTTCGATCTCGCCGATGAAGCGCAGCGTCAGGTGGTAGTTCTCAGGCGCGACCCAGCGTGCGCCGGGAATGCCGCCGGCGAGATCCGCCAGCTGTTCCCGCAGGGGATCGGGCAGGGCCAGGGCGACGAACAGGCGTGGCATGGTGGCTCAACCTCCCTGCACCTTGGACAGAAGCGCCCGCATGGCGGGAAGCATGCGGCGTGCCACTTCCTGCACGCCGGCCGGGTTCGGATGGATGCGGTCGGCCTGGTTCAGCGCCGGGTCGCCGGCCACGCCGTCCAGCAGGAAGGGATAGAACACGGCCTCGGGGTGCTCGGCTGCCAGTTTCCTGAAGGTCTCCGAGAATTCACGTCCGTAATCGGCGCCCAGATTGGGCGGCGCCAGCATGCCGGCCAGCAGCGTGGGCAGGCCGCGTGCCTGCAGCCGCGCCAGGATATCGGCCAGATTGGCGTAGGATTCGGCAGGCGGCAGGCCGCGCAGCCCGTCATTGCCGCCGAGCGCCACCACCACCGCCTGCGGCTGGTCGGCCAGCGCCCATTCCAGCCGGGACTTGCCGCCGGCCGTGGTGTCGCCGGAGACGCCGGCCTCGATGACCGTGACGTTCAGCCCGGCCGCCTTCAGTGCCGCCTCGAGCTGCGCCGGCAGCGCCTCGGGCTTCGCTAGCCCATAGCCGGCGGTGATCGAATCACCCAGCATCAGCACCCGGATCGGGGTGCCCGCGGGGGCGGTCTGCGCCGCCGATCCCTGTGGCCAGGTGACAGCTGAGACAGAAAGAAACAATCCTAGGCCCAGAAATGCCCTTCGCACTGCGACGCGGCGGCCATATCTGCGGGTCATGCCGGACGTACCAGACGCCATCCTCTCCCCCGCGACAGCGCCCCGGACCGGGGCGGGTAGCGACCCCCGCCTGATCACGGCGCGGGGTCTGACCCTCAAGGTGGCGGCGGCGGGGGGGGAGGTCAACATCCTCCGCGGCCTTGATCTGGATGTGCAACGGGGCGAGGCGGTGGGCCTGGTCGGCCCCTCCGGCTCCGGCAAGACCTCCTTGCTGATGCTCCTCGCCGGGCTCGAAAAAGCCACGGGTGGCGAGCTGCATGTGGCGGGCGAGAACCTGGCCGCCCTCAACGAGGATGCGCTGGCGCGCTTCCGCCGCGACCATCTCGGCATCGTCTTCCAGGCCTTCCACCTGATCCCGACCATGTCGGCGCTGGAGAACGTCGCGGTGCCGCTGGAATTCTCCGGCCGTGCCGATGCCTTCGACCGTGCCCGGCTGGCGCTGCGCCGCGTCGGCCTCGGCCACCGGCTGGACCACTACCCCGGCCAGCTCTCGGGCGGCGAGCAGCAGCGCGTGGCGCTGGCCCGCGCCGTCGTCGGCGAGCCCAGCCTGCTGCTGGCCGACGAGCCCACCGGCAATCTGGACGGCGCCACCGGCCAGGCGGTGATGGACCTGCTGTTCGGGCTGCGCGACGAGCTCGGCACCACGCTGCTGCTGATCACCCATGACCCGCTGCTGGCCGCGCGCTGCAGCCGGCGCCTGCGCATGGCCGACGGGCTGCTGGTCGCGGACGACAGGACGTGAGCAGCACGGGCTATGGGGCCAGCCTCGCTCTCGGCGCCCGCTTCGCGCGGCGGGAGCTGCGCGGCGGCATCAAGGGCCTGCGCATCGTCCTCGCCTGCCTGGCGCTGGGCGTTGCCGCCATCGCCGCCGTCGGCACGCTGCGCGCGGCGACCGAGGCGGGGCTCGCCGCCGATGGCGCCCGCATCCTCGGCGGCGACGTGGCGGTGCGCATCGCTTCCCTGCCCATGCCCGAGGCGACGCAGGGCTGGATCCGCGACCAGGGCGCGACGCTGTCCTCGGTCGTCGAGATGCGCGCCATGGCCGTCGCCCCGTCCGGCGAGCGCAGCCTGGTCGAGCTCAAGGTGATCGACGGGCAGTATCCGATCTATGGCGCGCTGGAACTCGATCCGCCCCTGCCGGCCGGCCAGGGCCTGGCCGCCGGCGACGTCGCGCTGGAGCCGCTGGTGGCCGAGCGCCTCGGCCTCGCCCCCGGCGACCGGCTGCGCCTCGGCGAGGCCAGCTTCCGCCTGGCCGGGCTGATCCGCTCGGAGCCCGACAAGGTGGCCAGCCCCGCCATCCCCGGCCCGCGCGCCATGATCCCGATGGCCGACCTGCCGCGCACCGGCCTGATCCAGCCCGGCAGCCTGGTGCATTACGAATACCGCATCGGCCTGCCGCCCGGCGTGCCGGTCCAGACCTTCATCCGCGCGCTGCGCACCGCCGGCCAGGATGATGGCGGCTGGCGCATCCGCGCCGCCGGCGAGGCGGCGCCAGGGGTCAACCGCTTCCTCGACCGCGCCGCCTCCTTCCTGACGCTGGCCGGGCTGACCGCGCTGCTGGTCGGCGGCATCGGTGTTGCCACCGGCGTGCGCGCCTGGCTGGACCAGCGGGCCCGCACCATCGCGACCCTGCGCTGCCTCGGCGCGCCGTCGCGCGTCATCTTCCTGACCTACCTGATCCAGGTGGCGGCGCTGTCCGCCGTCGGCATCCTGGTCGGGCTGGTGGCGGGGCAGGGGCTGACCCTCCTCGGCGCCCAGGCCTTCGCCGATGCCCTGCCGGTGCCGCCGCAGCTCGGCATCTATCCCGGCCCGCTGGCCGAGGCCGCGCTCTACGGCGCGCTGACCGCGCTGGCCTTCGCCCTCTGGCCGCTGGCCCGCGCCCGCGAGATCCCCGGCGCGGCGCTGTTCCGCGACACCGTGCAGCGGACCGCGGTGCGGCCGCGGCTGAAGCTGCTGGCGGTCAATGTGCTGGCGGTGGTGGCGCTGGTCGCGCTGGTCATCGGCAGCGCCGAGCAGCCGGCCTTCGCCGCCGGCTTCTGCGCCGCCGCCGGCGCCACCCTGCTGCTGTTCCGCCTGGGCGCCACGCTGCTGATGCGGCTGGCGCGTGGCATGAAGGGCAGCGGCAACCCGGCCTGGCGGCTGGGCCTGGCCAATCTGCACCGCCCCGGCGCGCCGACCGCGCTGCTGCTGGTGGCGCTGGGCATCGGCCTGACCACGCTCTCGGCGGTCGCCATGATCGAGGGCAATCTGCGCCACCAGCTCAGCCAGCAGCTGCCGGGCGCGGCACCCAATTTCTATTTCATCGACATCCAGTCCGACCAGGCGGCGCGCTTCGACGCACTGGCCGCCAGCCTGCCGGGCGTCACCGAGGTGAAGCGCGTGCCCTCGCTGCGCGCCCGCATCACCGCCGTCATGGGCGTGCCGGTCGAGCAGATGCAGGTGGCCGAGGACAGCCGCTGGGCGCTGCGCGGCGACCGTGGCCTGACCTATGCGGCGACGCCGCCCGAGGGCACCCGGCTGGTCGGCGGCGAGTGGTGGCCGGCCGACTATCGCGGCCCGCCGCTGCTCTCGCTCGATGCCCGCCTGGCCGAGGGCTGGGGGGTGGCGATCGGCGACACGGTGCGGCTGAACGTGCTGGGCCGCGACCTCGACTTCCGCATCGCCAATCTGCGGCAGATCGAGTGGCAGGGGCTGGGGCTGAACTTCGTGCTCGTCGCCTCGCCGGGGCTGCTGGAGGCGGCGCCGCACACGCATATCGCAACGGTCCGTGGCGACGCGGCGCGCGACTCGGCGGTGCTGCGCGCCATCACCGACGCCTTCCCGAATGTCTCGGGTATCCGCGTGCGCGACGCGCTGCAGGCGGTGACCGGGCTGCTAGAGCGGCTGGGCGTCGCGCTCTCGGCGGTCTCCGGCCTGACCCTGGTGGCGGGCGGGCTGGTGCTGGCCGGCGCCATGGCGGCCGGGCAGCGCCGCCGCATCCGCGATGCCGTGGTGCTGAAGGTGATCGGCGCCAGTCGCGGCCAGATCCGCCGCGCCTGGATGGTCGAGTTCGGCCTGGTCGGGCTGACCGCCGGGCTAATCGCCGCCGCCTGCGGCACCGCGGCGAGCTGGGCGGTGGCGCATTACGTCATGCGCACCGACTGGACCTTCCTGCCGGGCACGCTGGCGGCCACCATCCTGGGCTGCACCGGCCTGACCCTGGTACTGGGCTATGCCGGCACCGCGCTGGCGCTGCGCGCCCGCGCTGCGCCCTTGCTGCGCAACGAGTGACAGGGCAGGAGAGACAGGCAGGCGACAGGGATAAAGAATCTGCAAGGGCGCCCGGCCTGGCTTGGGTTTGCCGTTGATCCAGATTACCGATAGTCCATATACATCACTGACCCGCGGATTCTCCGCGCTGGGAGGAGTTTCGAACGCTATGGCCTCTGGTCCCGACTATCGTTACACGACGGGCGCGCCCGGCTGGGGCCGCGTGGCGACGGCCGACGCGGCCGCCGTCGATGCCGGGCTGCGGTCCTACATGCTGCGCGTCTACAACTGGATGGCGTCGGGCTTGGTCCTGACCGGCATCGTCGCCTACCTGATCGCCAACACCGGCGCGGCGGACCTGTTCTACACGGTCGTCCGCACCTCGCGCGGCGTGGCGACCCAGCCGACCATCCTCGGCCTCGCCGCCATGTTCGCCCCGCTCGCCTTCGTGCTGGTCCTCTCCTTCGGCGTCAACCGGATGAGCAAGATCTCGGTGCAGGCGCTGTTCTGGGTGTTCTGTGCGGCGATGGGCGCCAGCATGGCGAACATCTTCCGCATCTATGTCGGCAGCTCGATCGCCAGCACCTTCTTCATCACCGCCGGCATGTTCGCGGCCGTCAGCCTCTACGGCTACACCACGAAGGCCGACCTGACGAAGCTCGGCGCCTTCATGATGATGGGCCTGATCGGCATCATCATCGCCAGCCTGGTGAACATGTTCATCGGCAGCGGCATGATGGCCTTCGTGATCAGCGTCATCGGCGTCGTGGTCTTCGTGGGCCTGACCGCCTACGACACGCAGCGCATCAAGGCGGACTACCTGGAGTTCGCCTATGCCGAGGGCACCGATGAAGCCGCCAAGCGCAGCGTCTTCGACGCGCTGGGCCTGTACCTGAACTTCATCAACCTGTTCCAGCTGCTGCTGCAGTTCATCGGCGTCCGCCAGCAGGATTGATCTGTCGGTTGATGGCGGGCGATGCCCGCCATCGGCGACCCGTTCGAAAAGAAACCCCGGAGGGCGCGGCCCTCCGGGGTTTTTTCGTCCCGAAGGCGCCCCGTCAGGGGCGCCCGGGCCCGTCAGCCCTGCTTCAGATGCTCCAGCAGCTTGGTCATGGCGGCGTTCTTGTCGCTGCCGTCGATCGCCGCGACCTCGGCCGCCAGCCGGTCCATGGCCAGCTCGTAGATCTGCCGCTCCGAGAAGGACTGGTCGGGCTGGCCGGCATTGCGGTGCAGGTCGCGCACCACCTCGGCGATCTGCACCGGGTCGCCGCTGTTGATCTTCTGCTCGTATTCCTGGGCGCGGCGCGACCACATGGTGCGCTTGATGCGGGCGCGGCCCTTCAGCGTCTCCAGCGCCTCGCCCATCATGTTGGTGCCGGCCAGCTTGCGCAGGCCCGAGGAGGCCGCCTTGTTCAGCGGCACCCGCAGCGTCATGCGGTTCTCCTCGAAGGTGACGATGATCACCTTCAGCTCGGTGCCGGCCACCGACATGGTGTCGATGCCCTGCACCTGGCCGACGCCATGCGTCGGATAGACCACGTGGTCGCCAGCCTTGAACTCGCTGCCTTGGTTGCCGAGCGGCTTGGGCGGCGGCACCGGGCGGGAGGGCCCGGCGGTCACGCCGCTGTCGGTGGGAGGGGGGGAGGAAGGGGTTTCAGCCATGCCAGGTCGACATCCGGGGTAATGACGGTGGAAGGATCGGCGGGAGGATCTGGGTTCGGCCGCAGCCGGGTCGGAGGGCGAAGGGGGTGGATCGCGCGCCGGCCGGTGGCTTCATCCGCTCTCAACTCCTGCGAGGCCAGGCCCGGCGCTGCGGCCGGGACAGGAAGCACCACCGCTGCCCCTCTCGCGGATCCCGTCGCCGGAGGCGGCCCATGACGCGCGGCACGCGATAGAAAGGGTGGGATCGTGCCGCGGAACGGCAAGCTTCCCTGTTGGGGAAGCTAGCAGAAAAAACCGCGCGCGTCACCCATGCCGGCCCGACGGGGCAGGCGGACAGCGCGCGGCGGCGGGCAGCGGGATCAGACGCTGCCGGGGTTGGGGTCGAAATACTGCTTCTTGTCGGGCTTGCCGTTCCATTCCTCGGCATCGGCCGGCGCGTCACCCTTGCGGGTGATGTTCGGCCATTGCTGGGAATAGGTGCGGTTCAGCTCGGCCCAGTCGGCGGCCTTGTCGTCGCTGTCGGGGAAGATTGCCTCGGCCGGGCATTCCGGCTCGCACACGCCGCAATCGATGCATTCGTCCGGATGGATGACCAGCATGTTCTCGCCCACGTAGAAGCAGTCCACCGGGCAGACTTCCACGCAATCCATGTACTTGCAGCGAATGCAGTTCTCGGCGACGACGTAGGCCACGATCCGGATCCCTCTGGCGCGACATTCGGGCGCCTGATCCCCAGGCGATGCGCGGCGCAGAGATGGCCCGATGCCACGCCAGGCGCAACCTTCTTTTCCGCACGCCCGGCCCGCGTCGGGGCCGGGCCCGGGCGCTCAGCCGGAAAGCGGCGGCGAGGGTGGCTCGGAGAGGTCCTCGTAGAGGCCGCGCGCCTCGGGGGCCGGGCCGCGCCGGGCGGCCAGGGCCAGGACGCGCCAGACCTTCAGCACGCCGTGCGGCCCGCCCAGCGCCAGGGTGATGACATCACCGGGGCGCAGCCGGGCATGCGCCTTGTCGACCGGCTGGCGGTTCAGCCGCAGCCGCCCCGCCTCGATCAGCCGGGCGCAATCCGCGCGGGTCTTGGCCACCCGCGCGCACCACAGCCATTTGTCGAGTCGCTGCCAGTCCCGGTCCTCGGCTTCCGCCATGGCCGGGCGCGCCTCAGTCCTTGCCCAGCTTCAGCCGGGCCAGCACCGCGAAGGGGCTGTCGGGATCCGGCCCCTTGCCCTTGGCGGGGCCGCTGTCGAAGGAGAAGGAGCGCGGCTCCTGCCCGCGATCGTCGCGGCCACGGCGGTCGCCGCGCGGCGGACCATCGCGGCGGTCACCCCGCGGGGGGCCATCGCGGCGGTCGCCGCGGGGCGGCCCATCGCGACGCTCGCCGCGCGGGGGACCATCGCGACGCTCGCCCTGCGGACGATCCCCCTGCGGACGATCGCCCTGGGGGCGCGGGCCGCGCGGCGGGCGCGGGCCACGGTCGGGACGCGGCGCTGCGGCCTCGCCCTCGGCCGGGGCGGCGGCACCCTCGGCGGGCGCCTCGCCGGTCGCCGAGGCGGCGTCGCGCGGCGGGCGCGGGCCGCGCTCGGGGCGGCGGTCGCCCTGCGGGCGGCGGTCACCGCGATGTTCACCCGGACGGTGGCGCGGGCCGCGCTCCTCGCGCCGGGCGCTGACCATGGTGGGGCCGGGCGGGCCGAAGGCGTCCTCGGCCAGCGGCTCGGCCGGCAGCAGGCGGAAGCCCAGCGTCTGCAGCACCGCCGGCAGGATGTCGGCCTTGACGCCGAGCCGGCTGGCGACATCCGTCGGCAGCATGGCGGGCGCCCGGCGGGTCAGGTGGCCGAGCTCGCCGGCGACGCGCTCGGCGACATCGAGCCGCAGCAGCACGGGACCGGCCGTGACCCAGCCCATGGTCTCGGCGAAGCCTTCCGGCCAGCCCTCGGGGGGCGGGACGGAGACCAGGCCGCCACCGGGGACGCTGGGGACGTCGCAATCGGCCTTCAGCGCCCAGAACTGGGCGCGCAGCGCCATCGGCCGGGGCTTCAGCACCTCGGGCAGGTAGAGCGCGAAGCGGCCGGCGCGGATGCCGATCGCCTTCAGCTTCTGCCGCAGCTCGGGGTTGACCTCGCCCTCGGTGCCACCGGGCACCAGGCCCAGGAACTCGCGCAGGCGGAAGGCCGGACCGCGCAGCGCGCCATCCTCGGCCGCCTTGGCCTCCACCGTGTCGAGCGCGGCGAATTCGCGCTTGATCATGGCCTCCAGCCAGGTGGCCAGCCGGGCGCGGATGCGCTCCTTCTGGGCCCCCTCCAGGAAGTCGGAGTCGAGCGCCTCCACCAGCGGCTTGTCCGGGGTGGGTCCGGGTCGCAGACGGGCGACCTCGGCACCGTTCCAGGTGATCCGATGGGAGGGCGTCAGGGCGAATGCGTCGTCGGACGCGGTTTCGATCTCAGTCACGCGCTTCGGCATCTCACTCTGCAGGGCACGGCGGGCGGCACGCAGGACAAGCTTGCGCTCCTCCCCATTACCCGCAGCGGCATCGGGTTCAAACATGAAACCCGTCACATGGCCAACCGGATGGCCTTCAACCACCACCTCACCCTGGCGGGTGACGGCGGACAGCAGCTCTTCGGCCGTGTCGTCGAGACGGCGGATCAGATGCGCGGCGCGCCGGTCCACGAAGCGGGCGGTCAGCCTTTCGTGCAGCGCGTCGCTCACCGCATCCTCGGCGGCACGGGCCTCGTTCTGGAATCGCAAGGCATCGCGCATCCAGTCGGCCCGTGCGGCAACATAGGTCCAGACGCGGATCGCCGATAGTCGCGCCATGAGCGTATCGAGGTCGCCCTCGGTATTTGCGCATTGGGCGATCTGGCCGGCCACCCAGTCGCCGGGCAGGTGCCCCTCCTTCGCCAGATGGGCGAAGACCCGGGCGCAGAAGCGGGTGTGGCTGTCATCCGACAGCTTGCGGAAGTCGGGGATCTGGCAGGCGTCCCAGAGCAGCCGCAGTCGGGCGCGGCCCTGGGCCAGTTTTCTCACTTCCGGATCGCGCGACAGCGCGGCCAGGGTGATGTGGTCGGTGGCGTCATTGCCCTTCGACAGGCCGGGGCGGGGCGGCGGCGCGGCCAGGCTGTCCAGCAGCGCGTCGATGCTGGTCATGTCGAGCGCCGCATTGCGCCAGGCCAGCGTCATCAGCGCCTCGAACTGGTGGCCCTCGATCTTGGCCACCATCTCGTCGGGCAGCGGCGGGCAGTCGGCGGTGACGCCGAAGCTGCCGTCGCGCATGCCGCGCCCGGCGCGGCCGGCGATCTGGGCGGCCTCCTGAGGCGTCAGGATGCGCGGGCGGTGGCCGTCGAACTTCTGCAGGTTGGCGAAGGCGACATGGTCCACATCCATGTTCAGCCCCATGCCGATGGCGTCCGTCGCCACCAGGAAATCGACCTCGCGGTTCTGGTAGAGCGCCACCTGGGCATTGCGGGTGCGCGGCGAGAGGCGCCCCATCACCACGGCGCAGCCGCCGCGCCGGCGCCGGATGGCCTCGGCGATGGCATAGACCTCGCTGGCGGAGAAGGCGACGACGGCCGAGCGCGGCGGCAGCCGGGTCAGCTTGGCCGGGCCGGCATAGGACAGTTCCGACAGCCGCGGCCGGGTCTCGATCTCGGCCTGCGGCACCAGGCGCTGCAGCAGCGGGCGGATGGTCTCGGCGCCGAGGAACATGGTCTCGACCAGGCCGCGGGCGTTCAGCAGCCGGTCGGTGAAGACATGGCCGCGATCCGGATCGGCGCAGAGCTGGATCTCGTCGACGGCGACGAATTCGGTGCGGCGGTCGAGCGGCATGGCCTCGACCGTGCAGGCGAACCATTTCGCCTCGGCCGGGATGATCTTCTCCTCGCCGGTGATGAGCGCGACGTGGCGCGGCCCCTTCACCGCGACCATGCGGTCGTAATTCTCCCGCGCCAGCAGCCGCAGCGGGAAGCCGATGATGCCGGAGGCATGCGCCAGCATCCGTGTGATCGCCAGATGCGTCTTGCCGGTGTTGGTCGGGCCGAGCACGGCCTTGACCCGCGCCGGGAACATCGCCGAGGCACCGTGGGCGGAAGCGTCATGGGAGGGGAGGCGAAGGGCCATCGCGCCCTTAAGTGACGCCTCGCGCCCCGCGTTGCAACCAGGGGGGCCGACGCGGCGCCGCAGGGCAGGGGCCGAATCGCCGCCCGCCCCATGGACTTCGCCCGCCGGCCGCGCCGAGAATGCGGCTCCTGCCGCAGCGGTTCCCGGCCATCCACGCTCTGCCCTACCTCGCGCTCTATGGCGCCATCTTCGCCGGCATCGGCGTGGTGCAGCCCTTCCTGCCGGCCTTCCTGGGATCGCGGGGGCTCACCGCCGAGCAGATCGCGCTGGCGCTGGCGCTCGGCTCCGGCGTGCGGCTGGTCGCCGGCCCCGCCGCCGGCCGCTGGGCCGACAGCCTGTCCGACCCGCGGCTGCTGCTCGGCCTGATGGCGCTGGTCGCCGCCGCCGCCGCCAGCGGCTTCCTGGTGGTGGCCGGCTTCCTCGGCTTCCTGGCCGCGCAGCTGCTGCTCAATGCCGCCAGCGCGCCGCTGGTGCCGCTGTCCGACACGCTCTGCCTGGCCGCCGCCCGCGACGGCCGCTTCGACTACGGCCCGGTGCGCGCCGGCGGCTCGGTCGCCTATATCCTGGCCGCCATCCTGGCCGGCTGGCTGGTCGGCCGGTCCGGCTATGGCATCGTGCCCTGGCTGATCGCCGCGCTGATGCTGGCCAGCCTGCTGGCCGCCATGCTGCTGCCGCGCCCCGTGGCCGCCGGCCCGCGCCGCGGCAGCGGCGGCTTCCGCGCCACGCTGCGCCTGCCCGGCTTCGCCCGGCTGCTGATCCTCTCCGGCCTGATCCAGAGCAGCCATGCCGCCTATTACGGCTTCGGCAGCATCCACTGGGCCGCCGCCGGCCATTCCGCCTCGACCATCGGCCTGCTCTGGGCCGAGGGCGTGGTCGGCGAGGTGATCCTCTTCTACCTGGGCCGCCACCTGGTCGGCCGCATCGGGCCGCGCGGCCTGGCGCTGCTGGCGGCCGGCAGCGGCGTGCTGCGCTGGACCATCCTGTCCAGCACGACCTGGCTGCCCGCCCTGGTTGCCACCCAGTGGCTGCACAGCTTCACCTTCGGCGCCCAGCACCTGGCGGCGATGCACCTGCTGTTGCGCCTGGTGCCGGCCAGCCAGACCGGCACCGCCCAGTCGCTGCACGCGGCGCTCGGCGTCGGGCTGATGACCGGCGCCATGACGCTCGCCTGCGGGCCGCTCTATCGCAGCTTCGGCGGCGGGATGTTCTGGGTGATGGCGGGGCTTTGTGCCCTGGCGATCCCCCTGGCCTTGTCGTTGCGGCTTCCAGAGAAGGGAGTGGCCAGGCTAGCGGAATGAATTCTTTTGAATTGCCATGTTCACGTGAAGATGGCGGGCGAAATGGCCCTGCGACAGAATGGCCTTCCGGCAGGCGCCGGTTTCGTGGAATGACGTCGGGCCGTGATGCCCTGGTGTCGTTTCTTGTGAGGCGGCTGGGCGCGCAACGGCCAACAGACAGAAAAAAGAAGGGGGTTCGGGGGAATTCATTCCCCCGACCTTACTCCGCCGCCTTCGCCTGCTCCGCCAGCACCTCCAGCGGCCAGGCGGGCGCGGCGGCGCTGATCCAGGCGGAGCCGCTCCAGCGGCGCGGCTCGATGCGGGCGTGGCCGTCCTGGATGATGATGCGGTTGTAGGCGTTGGATTCGCCGCGCAGGCGGGTGGAGATGGCCGAGCCGGCCTGGACCACCAGCAGTTCCGGCCGGTCATGGCCGCCGGGGCCGGTGGTGCGGCTGGTGCCACGGTGCAGCCGGACATAGCCGCGGTGCAGGTGGCCGGACAGGATCAGCCGCACGCCGGCGGCCTGCAGCTGTTCCAGGGCCGGGGCGGCGCGCTGCGCCAGCGGGGTGTCGGGCGCGTCTTCCGGGGCCAGGAAGGGGTGGTGGGCGACGACGATGCGGAACAGGCCGGGCGGCAGCTCGTCCAGGCGGCGCAGCAGGCGCTTCATGCGGCTGCGCTTGGCGCGGCCTTCCTCCCAGGACAGGTGCAGGCCGCCGCGCACCACGGTGTTCAGGCCAATCACCGCCATGTGGTCGTCGCGCCAGACCGGCTCTGTCTCGCCGCCGACGAAGCGGTGCCAGCGGCCGAAGGGGTGCAGGAAGCGCTCCCACGGCCAGTAGTTGGTGATGTCGTGGTTGCCGGGGACGACGATCTGCGGCGCCTTCAGCTGGCCCATGAAGCGGCAGGCCGCCTTGTACTCGCGCGAGCGGGCCCGCATGGTCAGGTCGCCGCTGATGACGATCAGGTCGGCCGGGTCGCTGTTCAGCGTCTCGATCAGGGCGTCGCAGACCTGCTGGTCCACCCGGCCGAAATGCAGGTCGGAGATATGGTCGATGCGGCGGGGCAGGGTCATGCCAGCGGCTCCTCCAGGGCAGGCGCGGCGCGCGGCGGGATGGCGGCGGCCGGCGCGGCCACCTCGGCCGGGGCCAGCACGCGCAGCGCGCCGGGGTGGATGCGGTAGCGCAGCGGGGTCTCGAGCAGCAGGGCCTCGCCATCATTCATCACCCGCAGATGGCGGCGGCGGCTGAGGATGGAAAGGGCCGGGGCGGTTTCGGTGATCAGGCCGGGGCGGTGGCGCCAGCGGCCGGCGGCCATGGCCAGCAGCAGGCGCAGCACCCACCAGACGCCGAACCCCTGCGCGACATGCAGGCTCAGGCGGCCGCCATCGAGGCGCGGGCGGTGGAACATGTGGCCCGGCGCATCGGCGTATTCGTTGCTGACCACCGACAGGGCCCGGGTCCAGGCGCGGCGTGGCGGGCCGTCGCCGAGCTGCCAGGCGAGGCGGAGCGGGGGGTGGTGCCAGAAGGCCCGCAGCGCCGCCACCGCCATGCGCCAGCGCGCCGCCAGCCGCCCGTCGCCGCGCAGGCGCTCGCGGTGCAGGCCGAGGCGGTTGGGCAGCCCGACGACCGACTGGCAGAGGAAGATCTCGCCATTCACCTCGGCCAGGTCGATGGCGCGGGTCTCGGCCTGGCCCAGGGCCAGGGCGGCCTCCACCGGGTCGAGCGGCAGGCCGAGGTCGCGCGCCAGCAGGTTCATGGTGCCGAGCGGCAGCACGCCGAGCGCGACGCCCGTGCCGGCCAGCCGCGCCGCAGCGCTGCGCAGCGTGCCGTCGCCGCCGCCGACGATCAGCACCGGCGCGCCCCCCGCCAGCGCCGCGTCGAGTCGCCCGGCGAGGTCGGGTGCCGCATCCTCGGCCACGGTGTCGAGGGTGAAGCCGGCCTGGCGCAGCGCCGCCACGATGCGCCCCGCAAGAGCCGGCTGGCCCAGCAGTGTGCCGGAGCGGGGATTGAGCAGCAGGGTCGCGCGCATGCCGGGCCTCGGTTGGTGCGCGGCTAATGCGGCGCGGTGGAGGCGGGTTGCGACGCTTCAGCCATCCTTCACATCTGCGGCATGACACTGCCGTTATCCGAAGGTGGAAAGGGGTGGGGATGCGCGCGCGCGGATCGGTGGTGTCACTGCTGGCGGCGGTGTTCGCCGTGCCGCTGCTGGGCTGCCTGGCGCTGGCCGGGCTGCTGCTGCAGGACTCCATCACCCGGCTGGGCGAGGCCCGCACCGCCGTGGCGGTGGCCGAGGTGGACCGCGTGCTGTTCCGCGCCAGCCAGCAGGTGCGGCTGCTGACCGGGCCGCTCGGCACCGCGCTGCTGTCGCAGGAGGACGCCCAGGGCGCGGTGCGCGACGGGCGGGCCGAGGCCGAGCGCTGGCTGGGCGCGGCGCGGGAGGCCGTCGCCTCGCTGGGCTGGGCCGAGCTGGCGCAACCGCTGGCCGCGCTGCAGGCGAGCGGCGAGGGGGTGAAGCGCAGCCTCGGCCTGGCCGAGCAGCTGGCGGCGCAGCCGCGCGCCGCCCGCAACCTGGCCACCCTGCAACCGCTGACCAGCGCCGTGGCCGATGCCGGGGAGAAGCTGACCGACCTCTCCCTTGTCGTCAGCACCCGGATGCGGCTGGTCGATGGCGGCTTCGCCGAGCTGGTGGGCATCCGCCAGCAGGCCTGGGCGGCGCGCTCCGCCTATGGGCGGCAATGCTCGCTGCTGCGGGCCAACATCGCCTCCAGCCAGCCGCTCAGCCCGGCGATGCAGAGCGAGCTGGTGTCGCTGCGCAGCCGGGCCATGGTCGGGCTGGACGGGCTGGAGGACCTGCTTGGCCGGCCCGGCGCCGATCCGGGGCTGGTGCGCGCGCTGGAGAGCGCCAAGACCGAGGTGACGGAGGCGACACGCTGGATGGATGGCGTGCTGGCCCGGCTGGATGGCAGCGGCCGCGCCGCCGCCCCGGCACAGGAATGGACGCAGCGCTGCAACGCGCCCTTCGCCACCATCGTGGGCATCGGCAATGCGGCGCTGGACGCCGCCGTGGCCCACGCGCAGGCGCTGGAGGGGGAAAGCTGGCGCCACATGGTGGTGGCGCTGGCGCTGATGGGCGGCACGCTGGCGGTGGGCGCGGTGGCGGTGCTGCTGCTGCTGCGCCGGCTGGCCCGCCCGGTGCTGTCGCTGCGCGAGGCGGTGGGGCGGCTGGCGCGGCAGGACTACGCCACCCCGGTGCCGCGGCCGCGCGCCGAGGATGAGTTCCGCCGCATGGCCGAGGCGCTGGAGGCGCTGCGCCTGGGCGCGCAGGAGGCCGAGGCGCTGCGCGCGCAGCAGCAGGAGCAGCAGCGCGCCGAGCTGACGCGGGCCGAGATGGTCTCCGGCCTCTGCACCGATTTCGAGGGCAGCGTGCGCACCGCGCTGGGCGAGCTGGGCGCCGCCGGCGGCAGCCTGCACGGCACCGCCGGCAGCCTGCGCGAGCAGGCCGGGCGCACCGGGGAGCAGGCGCGCGCCGCGGCGCATTCCGCCGACGGGGCGCTGGAGAACGTCAACACCGTTGCGGCGGCGACCGAGGAGCTGGGCGCCTCGATCCGCGAGATCGCCCAGCGGGTGCAGAACTCCGCCACCGCCACGCGCGAGGTCTCGGCGCAGACCGAGCGCACCGGCGCCGTGGTGCTGGAGCTGAAGAGCGCGGCCGAGCGCATCGGCGAGGTGGTGGAGCTGATCCGCCGCATCGCCGGCCAGACCAACCTGCTGGCGCTGAACGCCACCATCGAGGCGGCGCGGGCGGGCGAGGCCGGCAAGGGCTTCGCCGTGGTCGCCTCCGAGGTGAAGAACCTGGCCACCGAGACCGCCAAGGCGACGGATGGCATCGCCCAGCTGGTGACCGAGATCCAGGGCGCCACGGGCTCCGCGGTGGAGGCGATGCGCGCCATCGCCGATGGCGTCGCCGGCATCGACCAGTCGGCCAGCGCCATCGCCGCGGCGGTGGAGCAGCAGAGCGTCGCGACGCAGGAGATCGCCCGCAGCGTGCAGCTGGCCGCGCATGGCACGCAGGAGGTGACGCAGACCATCGCCGGGGTGGCGGAGGACAGCGCCGCCACCGGCAGCTCCGCCGCCACCGTCTTCGCCGCGGTGGAGGAGCTGCGCGCCGTCGGCGGCAAGCTGCAGCGGCAGGTGGACGGTTTTCTCTCCGCCGTGCGCGCGGTCTGAGCGGGGCGGGCAGGCGCGGCGCCGCCAGAGGATCTTGCCTATGCTCATCCCCCCGCAAACCCGGAGCCCTGCCAGCCGGCGGCACGAATTGCGCGCGCCGAAGGCATGAGTGGCGCGCGGCGGCACCGGCGGCAGGCGATCAAAATTTCTCGTGCTGTTTTCAGCGGTTGTTTACCAGCGCCGGCGAGGATGCCGCTGCCCGCCAGGAAGGAGGGCGCCCCATCCACGATCCAGGAAAGCCTCCTTCATGAGCTGGACCTTCGGCCGCCCGCTGACCGCTCGCAACACCTTCCGCGGCCTGATGGCCCTGCCCTGGGCGGCGCCGCTCTTTGGCAAGCTGCGGCTGCAGCGCCCGCAGAGCTGATCCCGGCCGGCGCGCGCCAGCGCCGGATCTCCCTGGCCATCCTCCAACGAAAAAGGGACGCCGCGGCCAGGCCGGGCGTCCCTTTCTCTGTTCAGCCGCGCCGGATCAGGCGGCCTTGGCCATGTTGCGCAGCACGTAGTGCAAGATGCCGCCGTTCTTGTAGTACTCGACCTCGTCGGCGGTATCGACGCGGCACAGCACCTGGGTCCGGGTCTCCGTCCCGTCGGGGCGGGTGATCACCATGTCCAGCAGCATGCGCGGCGCCAGCTTCTCGAGACCCTCGATGGCGATGGTCTCCTCGCCGGTTAGGCCGAGCGTCTCGCGGTTCTCGCCTTCCTTGAAGACCAGCGGCAGCACGCCCATGCCGACCAGGTTCGAGCGGTGGATGCGCTCGAAGCTCTCGCAGATCACCGCCTTGACGCCGAGCAGGAAGGTGCCCTTAGCCGCCCAGTCGCGCGACGAGCCGGTGCCGTATTCCTTGCCGCCGAAGATCACCAGCGGCACGCCCTCCGCCTTGTACTTCATGGCGACGTCGTAGATCGGCGCCACCTCGCCCGAGGGGTAGTGCTTGGAGATGCCGCCCTCGATGCCGGGCACCATTTCGTTCTTGATGCGGATATTGGCGAAGGTGCCGCGCATCATGACTTCATGGTTGCCGCGGCGCGAGCCGTAGCCGTTGAAGTCGGCCGGGCGGACCTGGTGCTCCATCAGGAACTCGCCGGCGGGCGACTTCGCGCGGATATTGCCGGCGGGCGAGATGTGGTCGGTGGTGATCGAGTCACCGAGCTTGGCCAGGATCCGCGCGCCCGAGAAGGAGGCGATCGGCGCCGGGGTCGGCTCCATGCCCTCGAAATAGGGCGGGTTCTGCACATAGGTGGAGCCGGAGTTCCACTTGTAGGTCTCCGAGCTGGCATCGACCCGAATCGCCTGCCACTGCGCCGGGCCCTTGAAGACGTCCGAATAGCGCTCCTGGAACATCTCGCGGGTGACCACGGCATGGACGGTGTCCTGCACCTCCTTGGTGGTCGGCCAGATGTCCTTCAGATAGACCGGCTGACCGTCCTTGCCGGTGCCGATCGGCTCCTTGGTCAGGTCCTTGGTGATGGTGCCGGCCAGCGCATAGGCCACCACCAGCGGCGGCGAGGCCAGGTAGTTGGCGCGGACATTGGCGTGGACGCGGCCCTCGAAATTGCGGTTGCCCGAGAGCACCGAGGCGCCGACCAGCTTGTTGTTCTCGATGGCGTCGACGATGGCGTCCGGCAGCGGGCCGGAATTGCCGATGCAGGTGGTGCAGCCATAGCCGACCGTCTGGAAGCCCAGCGCGTCCAGATGCGGCGTCAGGCCGGACTTGGCCAGATATTCGGTGACCACCTGCGAGCCGGGGGCCAGCGAGGTTTTCACCCACGGCTTGGTCGTCAGCCCCTTCTCGTTGGCCTTCTTGGCCACCAGCCCGGCGGCGACCAGCACATAGGGGTTGGAGGTGTTGGTGCAGGAGGTGATCGCCGCGATCACCACGTCGCCATGACCGAGGTCGAAATTGGCGCCAGCCACCGGCACGCGCAGATCGGCCTGGTCGCCCGGCACGCCCATGGTGCCGGCCGCCAGGTCCTTGGCGAAGGAGGCGGCGGCATTCGACAGCGCCACCCGGTCCTGCGGCCGCTTCGGCCCGGCCATCGAGGGCTCGACCGTCGACATGTCGAGCTCCAGGGTGTCGGTGAAGACCGGATCGGGGCTGTCGGCCTCGCGGAACATGCCCTGGGCCTTGAGGTAGTCGCGCGCCAGGTTGATGCGGTGCTCATCGCGGCCGGAGAGGCGCAGATAGTCGAGCGTGACGTCGTCGACCGGGAAGAAGCCGCAGGTCGCGCCGTATTCGGGCGCCATGTTGCCGATGGTGGCGCGGTCGGCCAGCGCCATCTCGGCCAGGCCCGGCCCGAAGAACTCGACGAACTTGCCGACCACGCCCTTCTTGCGCAGCATCTGGGTCACCGTCAGCACCAGGTCGGTGGCGGTGACGCCCTCGCGCAGCTTGCCATGCAGCTTGAAGCCGATGACGTCGGGGATCAGCATGGCAATCGGCTGGCCGAGCATCGCCGCCTCGGCCTCGATGCCGCCGACGCCCCAGCCCAGCACGCCCAACCCGTTGACCATGGTGGTGTGGCTGTCGGTGCCGTAGCAGCTGTCCGGATAGACGAAGGTCTCGCCGGCATCGGTCGCCGTCCAGGCCACCTGCGCCAGGTATTCCAGGTTCACCTGGTGGCAGATGCCGGTGCCGGGCGGCACGACGCGGAAATTGTTGAAGGCCTCCTGGCCCCAGCGCAGGAACTCGTAGCGTTCGCCGTTGCGCTCGAACTCGACCTCGACGTTCTTCTGCAGGGCGGTGGGGGTGGCCGAGAAGTCGACCATGACCGAGTGGTCGATGACCAGGTCGACGGGGACCAGCGGGTTCACCTTGCGCGGATCACCGCCCAGCTTGACGATGCCGTCCCGCATCGCCGCCAGATCGACCACGCCGGGGACGCCGGTGAAGTCCTGCATCAGGATGCGCGCCGGGCGGAACGGCACCTCCTTGCTGCTGCGGCCTTCCTTGACCCATTCGGCGATCGCCTCGGCGTCCTTCACCGAATAGGCGCGGCCGTCCTCGAAGCGGAGCACGTTCTCCAGCAGCACCTTCAGGCTGTAAGGCAGCCGGCTGAGGTCGCCGAGCTGCTTCGCCGCCTCGGGGAGGCTGAAATAGTGATAAGTCTTTCCGTCCACTGTCAGCGCCTGGCGCGCCTTGAGGCTGTCCTGCCCGATCATACGCATGGTCCGGGGTCCCTCACTTTTTGCTGCGAACTCTGCCGTTTATACATAGGGCGGCCCCCCGGTCTATCGGAGGGGAGAGGACAGGGTGCCCGTGCTGGAAGCCAAAGACATAGCCGTCCTGCGGGGAGAGCAAGTCGTCTTCCTTGGCCTGAGTTTCATCGTCTCGCCGGGCGAGGCAATTCTCCTGACGGGTGCCAATGGTGCCGGCAAGTCGACGCTGCTCCGCCTGCTGGCCGGGCTGATCCCGCTGGCCGAGGGTGATCTGACATGGGAAGGCCAGCCGGTCTTGTCCGATCCGGCCGCGCATGCGGCGCGGCTGCGCTACCTGGCGCATGCCGATGCGCTGAAGCCGAGCCTGAGCGTCGAGGAGAATCTGCGCTTCTGGGCGCAGCAGGGCGGCGGCGACATCGCCGAGGCGCTGGCGGCGGTCGACCTGCTGCCCCTGGCGGAGCTGCCCGCGCGGCTGCTCTCGGCCGGCCAGAAGCGCCGCCTGGCGCTGGCCCGGCTGGCGCTGGCCCCGGTGCCGCTCTGGCTGCTGGACGAGCCCTCGGTCGGGCTCGACACCGCCTCGATCGACCGCTTCGGCGCGCTGCTGGCGGCGCATCGGGCGCGCGGCGGCATGGTGCTGGCAGCCACCCATGTGGCACTGCCGCTGCCCGGCGCGCGCGAGCTGCGGCTGGGGAGGCCGGCATGATCGCCCTGCTGCGGCGCGAGCTGCTGCTCGCCGCCCGCCACCCGGCCGATACCCTGGCCGCATGCCTGTTCTTCCTGCTGGTCACGGCGCTGTTCCCCTTCGGCGTCGGCCCGGCGCCGGAGACGCTGGCGCGACTCGCCCCGGGCGCGCTGCTGGCCGCCGCGCTGCTGGCCGCCCTGCTGCCGCTCGACCGGCTGTTCGGCGCCGATGCCGAGGATGGCTCGCTCGACCAGCTGCTGCTCTCGGGCCTGTCCGGCACGCAGATCGCCGCGGTGAAGGCGCTGGCGCATTGGCTGACCACCGGGGCGCCGCTGCTGCTGGCCACCCCGGTGGCGGCGGCCATGCTGAGCCTGCCGGAGGCCGCCTGGGGCGTGGCGATGCTGGCGCTGGGGCTGGCGACGCTGATCCTCTCGCTGCTCGGCACCGCGGGCGCCGCGCTCACCCTGGGGGCGCGTCGCGGCGGCGTGCTCCTGCCGCTGCTGGTGCTGCCGCTGGCCATCCCGGCGATGATCTTCGGCGCGGCGGGGATCGAGGCGGCGGCCAGCGGGGTGAACTGGAAGCCGTTCCTGATGCTGCTCGGGGCCTTCGCCGCGGCGGCGGCGCCACTGGCGCCGCTGGCGGCAGGGGCGGCTCTTCGGGCGGACTGAAGAGAAGACAGAACAGAGAAGATTCCGGGGGGATAGTATCCCCCCGGACCCCGCCGTCAGTTGGCGCCAGGAGGCCCCAGGCGGGACGCAAAATGAATGTGGGGGTCTGGGGGCATTCAATGCCCCCAGATTCTTCCCTTAAATTTCTCTATTCTGCACTGCGCCTTGGCCTTCCCAGCAGCTCCCGCACCGCGCTCGGCACGTCGTGGCGCCCCGCCAGCAGCTCGCAGACCGCCGCGGTGATCGGCATGTCGACGCCGGCGGCCCGGGCGCGGGCCAGCAGGGCAGGGGCGGTGGCGACGCCCTCGGTCACGCTGTTCCGCGCCGCCAGAATATCGGCCAGCGTCTGCCCCTGCCCCAGGGCGAAGCCGAGGGAGAAGTTGCGGCTGCCGGGGCCGGTGCAGGTCAGCAGCAGGTCGCCCAGGCCCGACAGGCCGGCCACGGTGTCGGCGCGGCCGCCCAGCGCCTCGGCCAGGCGGGCGATTTCCGACAGGCCGCGGGTGACCAGGGCGGCGCGGGCGTTCTCGCCCAGGCCCGCGCCCATCACCGCGCCGGCGGCGATGGCGATGACGTTCTTGGCGGCGCCCCCGACCTGGGCGCCCACCGGGTCGTCCTGGCCATAGAGCCGGAAGGCGGGGGTGGCCAGGCGGGCGATGGCGGCCTCGCGCAGCGCCTCGTCGCGGCTGGCCACCACGGCGGCGGCGGGCAGGCCGGCGGCGACCTCGGCGGCGAAGTTGGGGCCGGAGAGGATGCCGGCCGTCACCTCGGGCCGGATCCGCGCCAGGCTTTCCAGCGGGAAGAGCAGCCCGTCGGCCGTCACCCCCTTGGCGGCGACCAAACTGGGCGGCAGCGGCGGAAAGCCAGCGAGCGTCGCGGCCAGGTGCTGGGCGGGGACCACCAGCAGGGCCAGGGTCGCGCCCGCCAGCGCCGCGGCCGGGTCGGCGGTGACCTCCAGCCCCTCGGGCAGCGGCACGCCGGGCAGGTGGGCGGCGTTCTCGCGCGCGCGCGCCATCTCGGCCGCGCGCCCCGGGTCGCGCGCCCAGAGGCGGACGGGGCCGCCGGCACGGGCGGCCTGGAGGACCAGCGCCGTGCCCCAGGCGCCCGCGCCGATCACCGCTATACGGTCCATGCCCGGCCTATTCCTCGGCGATGCGGGTGACGGCATAGCCCTGGCCGGGCTCGCCATCGCCGAGGCGGTCCAGCAGGGCGGCCAGGATGGCCTCCGCCTCCTCCTCGAACTTCCAGGGCGGGTTGACCACCACCAGGCCGCAGCCGTTCAGCCGCTGCGGGTCGGTGGGCTCGCGCAGCCAGAGCTCGAGCGCCAGGATGTCGCGCACGCCGCTCTCGGCCAGGGCGGTGTGGAAGGCGCGGACGGGGGTGCGGTGCTTGATCGGGTACCAATGCGCCTGCACGCCGGCGCGGAAGCGGTGGGCGACGGTGGCCAGCGCCTCGGCCATGCGGTCGAACTCGCCCTCCAGCTCGAAGGGCGGGTCGACCAGGACCAGGCCACGCTTCTCGGCGAAGGGGGTGAGGGCGGTCAGCGCCTCCCAGGCATCGCGCTTGTGCACCGCCGTCTGCGGATCGCCGCGGAACAGGGTGCGCAGGGTGGCATGGTCCTCCTCATGCAGCTCGCAGAGGACGAGGCGGTCGCGCGGCCGCAGCAGCATGCGCACCAGGCTGGGGCTGCCGGGGTAGCGCGGCGGGAAGCCGGCGCGCTTCAGCAGGGCGATCCAGTCGGCCAGCGGGCCTTCCGAGATGTCGAGCAGCCGGCCGACGCCGCGCTTCCATTCGCCGGTGCGCTCGGCCTCGCTGCCGGTCAGGTCGTAGCTGCCGATGCCGGCATGGCTGTCGAGCACGCGGAACGGGCTGTCCTTCGCCGCCAGCCGGCGGATCAGCGCGACGACCAGCGCGTGCTTCATGCAGTCGGCGAAATTGCCGGCATGGAAGGCGTGGCGATAGTTCATGCGGCCTGCACCCCGGTCAGCTCGGCGAGCGGCCAGCGCGGC
Organism: Roseomonas sp. USHLN139; assembly: GCF_037145735.1. Taxonomy (NCBI): domain Bacteria; kingdom Pseudomonadati; phylum Pseudomonadota; class Alphaproteobacteria; order Acetobacterales; family Roseomonadaceae; genus Roseomonas; species Roseomonas sp. USHLN139. Next base: position 689,445 of record NZ_JBBCWY010000001.1, read on the forward strand.
CGCGGGGCGTGGTCCAGCGGCTCGGTCAGGCCGGCGCGCAGCCGTTCGATGCCGGCCCAGGCGATCATCACGGCATTGTCGGTGCAGAGCCGGATCGGCGGCGCGATCAGCGGCAGGTCAGCGCGCGCCGCCTCGGCCGTCAGCGCCGCGCGCACCCCCTGGTTGGCGGCGACGCCGCCGGCCACCACCATGGCGGTGGCGCCCGGCAGCATGGCCAGCGCGTTGTGGGCGCGGTCGGCGAGGACGGCGGCCACCACATACTGGAAGGCGGCGGCCAGGTCGGCGCGGTCCTGCTCGGTCTGCAGCTTCGGGATCGACTGCGCGACGGCCGTCTTCAAGCCACTGAAAGAGAAGTCGCAGCCGGGGCGGCCGAGCATCGGGCGGGGCAGGGGGAACTTCTTCGGGTCACCGGTCTGCGCCAGCTTCTCCAGCGCCGGGCCGCCGGGCCAGGGCAGGCCCATCAGCTTGGCGGATTTGTCGAAGGCCTCGCCGACCGCGTCGTCCAGCGTCGAGCCCAGGCGGCGGTAGCGGCCCAGCCCCTCGACGGCGACGCATTGGCAATGCCCGCCCGAGAGCAGCAGCAGCAGGTAGGGAAATTCGACGCCGCCCTCGACCAGGCCGGGGATCCGGGCGGTCAGGGCATGGCCCTCCAGGTGGTTCACGGCCACGAAGGGCAGGCCCTGCGCGATGGCCATGCCCTTGCCGAAGCTGGAGCCGACGATCAGCCCGCCGATCAGCCCGGGGCCGGCGGTGGCCGCGATCCCGCCCAGCTGGTCGGGCGAGACGCCGGCCTCCGCCATCACCGCGGCCGCCAGCGCCGGCAGATGCGCCAGATGGGCGCGGGCCGCGATCTCCGGCACCACGCCGCCGAAGGGGGTGTGCTCGGCCAGCTGGCTGCGCACCGCTTCCGCCAGGATGCGGCCATCCGGCGCCAGCAGCGCCGCCGCGGTTTCGTCGCAGCTCGCCTCCAAGCCCAGCACAGGTCCCTCGATAGCCGCCGATCGCATCCGTTCTTGCCTTCCCCATGCCGGGCGGTGGTTCTATGACGCCCGCATGTCCTTTGCCCACCCCGTCCTGCCGCTTGCCCCGGCGGGCGCCTTCGCCCTGTCCTGCGCCATGGCCCCGGCAGATCTGCGGGCCGGGGCGGGGCATGCCACCACCGCCGGCGCCCCGGCAAGGGGCGTCGCCTCCGGCGGGCCGGTGAAGCCGCATGCGCGCCGGCCGCTGCCGCTGCGCGTCGGCACCCGCGGCTCGCCGCTGGCGCTGTGGCAGACCCGCACCTTCCTCGACCTGGTGCTGCATTTCTGCCCCGTCCTGCGCAATGCCAAGGCCTTCGAGGAGCATGTGATCGCGACCTCGGGCGACCGCATCCAGGACCGGCGCCTGGCCGATATCGGCGGCAAGGGCCTCTTCGCCAAGGAGATCCACGAGGCGCTGCTGGACGGCCGCATCGATTTCGCCGTGCACAGCCTGAAGGACCTGGAGACCGAGCTGCCGCCCGGCATCGTGCTGGCCTGCACGCTGAAGCGGGAGGATGCGCGCGACGCGCTGGTGCTCGGCCCCGAGGCGCCGCAGAGCGAGCCCGGCGACCCCTTCGGCGCCATCCCCGCCGGGGCGCTGATCGGCACCGCCAGCCTGCGCCGCCAGGCGCAGCTGCTGCATGCCCGCCCCGACCTGAAGGTCGGCATGATCCGCGGCAATGTCGGCTCGCGCCTCGCCAAGCTGGCGGCCGGCGACTGCCAGGGCACGCTGCTGGCGCTGGCCGGGCTGAAGCGCCTCGGCCTTGAGGAACATGCCAGCGTGGTGCTGGACGCCGATGCCATGGTGCCGGCCGCCGGCCAGGGCATCGTCGGCGTCACCGTGCGCGAGACCGACACCGAGCTGCATGAGCTGCTCTCCGGCATCGAGGACCGCTCGGCCCGCGCCGTCTCCCGCGCCGAGCGGGCGATGCTGGCCGCGCTCGACGGCTCCTGCCGCACGCCGATCGGCGGCCATGCCCGCATCCTGCCGACCGGCGAGCTGCACCTGACCGGGCTGATCGCCCGCCCCGACGGCAGCTTCCTGCTGAAGCGCAGCCTGCATGGCGCGGCGGCCGATGCCGAGCGCCTGGGCCGCGAGCTGGGCGACAGCCTGCGCGCCGACAGCCCCGCCGACATCTTTTCCAGCTAGCCCGCGGGCAGGGTGGATCGGATGCGGGACAGGCCCGGCATCCTGGTGACCCGGCCGGAGCCGGGCAACGCCGAGACCGCCGCCGCGGTGGCGGCGCTGGGCTGGCAGCCGGTGCCGGCGCCGGCGCTGGTGCTGTCCCCGGTCCTGCCCGAGGGCTGGCGCGCGCCGCCCTGCCAGGCGCTGCTGCTGCCGAGCCGCGCCAGCGCCCGCGCGCTGGCCGGCCGGATCGACCCGGCGCTGCCGCTGCTGGCGGTCGGCCGCGGCACCGCCGCCGAGGCGCGCGCCGCCGGTTTCCTGTCCGTCATCGAGGCCGAGGGCGATGCCGTCTCGCTCGTGGCGCTGGCCGCCGAGCGGCTGGACCCCCGCCGCGGCGCCCTGCTGCTGGCGGCCGGCCGTGGCTACAGCCTGCCGCTGGCGGCCGCCCTGCGCGCCCGCGGCTTCGCCGTACAGCGGCGCGCCGTCTACGCAGCGGCCGCCGCGACCAGCCTGCCGCCGCCGACAATTCTCGCGCTCCAGGCCGGAATCGTCCACGGCGCCCTGTTTCTGTCGCCCCGTTCGGCCCAAGTGACGCAGGCCTTGCTGGGCCGCGCGGCCCTGGGCGAAACCGTGCGTGGCATGGTCGCGTTCGCGCTGTCGTCCCGGATCGCCGGGCGGCTGGCGGACATGCCATGGCAAGAGATCCGTGCTACGCGGGAGCCCGATCCCGCGGCGCTGCTGGCCCTGCTTGGCCCGGCGCCGCACCAGGCTTCCGGCCAGCCCGGCCCATTGACCGGAGAAGAGGGGCAGACGAGACGATGAGCGACACGCCGAAAGACAGCCCCCAGGGTGATCGTGGTGATCGTGATCAGGCGCGCGAGGCGAATCGCGACCGCACCCCGCCCGGCCGCAAGAACCCGACCGTCCCGCCGCGCGCGCTGAGCGCCGGGCTGGGCAGCCCCGCCCCGGCGGAGACGCCGAAGCCGGCGGCCCCTGCGACGCCGGGCCCCACCGCTTCGGCCGCCGCCGCGACGACCCCTGCCGCCTCGACCGCCCTCGCGACTCCTGCCGCATCCTCGGCGCCTGCGACGCCGGCCGCGCCGAGCGCCGCCACGCCGAGCCCTGCCACGCCGACCCCTGCCGCGCCGAGCCCTGCGGCACCGTCGCCGGCCGCTTCGCCGAGCCCCGCCGCCCCGCCGGCGCGCGAGCCCCTGCGTCCGGCGGCCGCGACCCCGGCCGCCACCCCGGCCGCCCCGGCGCCCCGTCCCGCCGCCTCCGGCCCGCCGGCCGGCGCCAGCCTGCCGCCTCGCCCGGCGACGCCGCCGGCCGCCGCCGCCGCCACCCCGCCGCAGCCGCCGCGCGCGGCGCCGCCGCAGCCCAGCACCCGCCAGCGGCTGGAGCACTGGGCCCTGCCGGTCGCCTGCCTGGCCGGCGTCTTCGCGCTGGTCGCGCTGGGCGTCGTGCTGTCGCGCGGCCCGGCCGAGCCCGGCGTTCCCCCGGGCCGGGTCGAGGCGCTGGAGCAGCGCCTGGCCCAGCTGCAGCCGCTGGCCGACCGCCTGGCCGCCAGCGAGGCCGCGCTGACCGAGATGCGCCAGGGGCTGCAGGCGCAGCAGGAGGCGGTGCAGGCCCAGCGTGCCGCCGCGCAGACGCAGCAGGCCGAGGCCGGCCAGGCGCTGCAGGCGCTGCGCAGCCAGGTCGAAGGGCAGCGCAGCGACCGCGAGGCGCTGGCCCGCGCCGCCGATGCCCGCATCGCCGAAGCCGAGAACGCGCTGTCGCAGCGCATCACCGGGGCCGAGGCGCAGCTGGCCCAGCGCGTCGCCGCCGCCGAGGCCGCGCTGAACCCGCGCTTCGCCGCGGTCGAGAGCGCCATGCAGCAGCGCATCGCCGCCGCCGAGGAAGCCGCCCGCCAGCGCATGGCCGAGCGTGACCGCCAGCTCGACGCCCGCTTCACCGTGGTCGAGCAGCGCGAATCCCGCCTGACCGCCGCCGAGCGCCGGCTGTCGCAGCTGGTCGCCACCACCGCGACGGCGACCGCGCTGCAGGCCGGCAAGCCGCTTGGCCAGGCGCTGTCCGGCCTGCCGGGCGAGGCGCCGGCCGCGCTCGCGCGCTATGCCACGGCGGTGCCGCCGACCGAGGCCTCGCTGCGCCTGTCCTTCGAGGAGGCCGCCCGCGCCGCCCGCGCCAAGGCCGAGCCCGCCACCGAGGGCCAGGGCCTGCTGGAGGCCGCCGCCACCCGCCTGGGCAACCTGGTCACCGTCCGCCGTGGCGAAACCGTGGTCTGGGGCGACGGCATCAGCGGCGAGCTGGAGATCGCCCGCCGCGCGCTCGACGCCGGCGACCTGCCCGCCGCGGTGCAGCGCGTCGAGGGCCTGCCCGAGCCGGTGCGCGCCGCCATGGCGCCCTGGCTCGACCAGGCGAAGGGCCTGATCGCCGCGCGCGGCGCGCTGGATGCGCTGCGCAGCGGGGGGCAGGGCTGATGCGTCGCGCCATCTGGCTGCTGCTGATCTGCCTGGTCACGGTCGGCGTCGCCTGGGGGCTGATGCGGCTCGGCGGCAATGTCGAGTTCCGCGTCGCCGACTACGAGGTCTATGTCTCGCTGCCGGTGCTGCTGATCCTGACCGTGGTCACCTTCCTGGTGCTGCACGGGCTGATCACCGGCTTCCGCAGCCTGGTGAACTGGCCGGCCCGGGCGCGCGCCCGCCGCGCCGCCCGCCGCCGCGAGCGTGGCGACGCCATGCTGACCCGCGCCCTGGTCTCGCTGGCCGCCGGCACCACGGAGGCCGCGCGCAGCGAGGTGCGCAAGGCGCGCGACCTGCTGGGCGACACGCCGCAGCTGCTGCTGCTGACCGCCGAGGCCGAGCGCATGGCCGGCAACGAGGCCGCCGCGACGCAGGCCTTCGAGGCGCTGGCGCAGCGCGACGATGCCCGCTTCCTCGGCCTGCGCGGGCTGCTGCGCCAGGCGATCCAGCGCGGCGACTGGCCCGCCGCGCAGCAGCTGGCGCGCGAGGCCGAGGCGGCCCAGCCCGGCGCCGCCTGGCTGCGCAGCGAGCGCGCCATCCTGGCCCAGCGCACCCAGGACTGGCGCGAGGCGCTGGCCCTGGCCTCGCCGGAGACGCCGCGCGCGCCGCTGGCCATGGCCGCCGCCACCCAGGAGCCCGACCCGGTGCGCGCCGCCGAGCTGGAGAAGCAGGCCTTCCAGGCCGATCCCGGCTTCGCCCCGGCGGTGCTGGCCCATGCCGCGCGGCTGCAGGCGAACAACAGCACCCGCAAGGCGCGCGCCGCGCTGGAGCTCGGCTGGGCCACCCAGCCGCAGCCGCAGATCGCCGAGGCCTATCTGGCTGGCGAGGCCGATCCGCTGGCCCGCGTCAAGCTGGCCGAGACGCTGGTGCACAAGAACCGCGAGCATCCGGAAAGCCGGCTGCTGCTGGCGCGGCAGTCGCTGCAGGCCGGGCTGACCGGCCGTGCCCGCACCGAGCTGGAGGCGCTGACCGCCGCCGGCACTGCCGATGCCCGCGCCTATCTGGCGCTGGTGGAGCTGGAGCAGCTCGAGCAGGGCGACACCGCCCTGGCGCGCGCCGCCGAGGCCAAGTGGCTGCGCGCCGCCACCGCGGCCCGGCCGGAGCCGCGCTGGCGCTGCGGCCAGTGCGGCACGGTGCATGAGCGGTGGATGCCGGTCTGCTCGTCCTGCAACACGGCGGGGCGGATCAGCTGGGGCTAGCAGCCCGGGGAGCAGTCTCCCCGGGGGCGCCCGCCCCAAGGCAGGCGAGGGGGCGGCAGGCGAGGGGGCGAAGGCCCCTGCAGCCTCTGGCGGATCGGCACGGGCCGGCCCGTGCCGGCCGCGGGCGCTGAGGCGGCGCTCCGGCACCGCCAGGGCACGGCGCCAGGGCCGTCCGGCCTGCCCAGGACGCCTTGCCCCTCAGTGAGTCCTGAAAGGATGCGCCAGCAGCAGCCCGCGCCGCCGGAAGGCCATGCCGACGGCCAGGCCGGGCACCATGGCGGCATGCGCGGCGCTGGTCGGCAGCAGGCGCAGGAAGCCGGCCAGGGCCTCGCGGCGCGGGCTGCGCTGGCTCAGCGCGAAGGCCAGGAGAAGACCGGGTTCCTCGCCGGTCAGCCGCGGCTGCAGCGGGTTGCCGAGGCCGAAATCGCCCAGGCGCAGCACCGCGTCGAGCCAGGGCGCGGCCTCGCCCAGATCCTCGGCGACCAGCGTCAGCCGGGCGGCGGCGAGCGCGGGACGGCCGCGCTGCGCCGCCTCGGACCAGCGGCGCATCGCATCCAGCAGCAGGGACTCGGCGGCCGGCAGGGTCTCCGTGCCGGCATCGGTCCAGGGCCAGGTGGGCAGGCCGTGCGTCGCCATGCAGGACTCTCCGAATAGGGACGGCCCAGGCTGCCGCATCTGAGAATCAGTCGCAAGTTATTCCGGGCGCCCTGATCCCGGAACCGTCTGGTGTCGGGCGGCCTCAGTGACCCATGGCCTCGTCGCGGTGATGTCCGTCCATGCCGACGGCCATGACCAGGTCGGCGCGGTCGATGGCATGGCTCTCCAGCAGCTCCGTCCAGTGGCCCAGGGTCACCGGGTCCATCTCGGTGGCATGGGCGTGGCGATAGACGGCGGCGACGAAGTCGCGGTCGCTCTCATCGGCATGGGCCAGCTGGTATTCGTCGCTGCGCAGGATGGCCTCGACCAGGCCGCGCGCATCGAGCTCGCCGCTGGCCAGCGCATGGCCCCAGCGCGCCAGGTCCCCGGCATCCGGCGGGCGGTCCAGCAGCGTGTCGCAGGCCAGGGCGATCAGCTGGTTGACCGCGGCGCCGGCGGGCAGCACCGGCTCGGTGATCGGCGGGGTGGTCAGCGGGCCGGTGATGTGCAGCTCGACCGGCATGTCGTCATCGGCCAGGCCGCCGGCCACCTGCTGCAGCATGTGCAGCAGCAGGCCGCCATCGCGCTGGGCCAGCGTCGCCTGGACCTCGCCATCGCCGAGCAGGCCGCGCAGCGCATCGGTCAGATCGACGCCATCGGCCATGCCGCCGGACCAGAGCAGCAGCACCGGCCCCTGGCCGGCATGGCCGGGCGCCGAGGCGTCGATATGCACCACCTCGCTGGCGCCCGCCATCTCCGGCAGGGTCAGCCGGCCGGAAGCCAGGTTCTGCTGGTCCTGCGGCGTCAGCCAGAGCAGCTCGCCGCTGGAGACCGAGACATGGGTATGGCCGAAGGCGTCGGTGACGTTGCGCTCGGCCTGCCAGGCCAGCTTCAGGCTGCCCAGCAGCGTGTCCGAGGCCTGGGCGACGAGATGCACCGCCGCCTCGGGCGGCGCCGGGACAGGGATGCCGCCGGCATCCGGCGCGCCGGGCCAGGGCGGGAGTGGAGGCGGGGTCACGGGGGTCTCCGGCAGGGTGACGACGGGGGGCGGGACGACCTCGGGCGGCACGGTGACGACCGGCGGGACGGGGGCGGGCGGGGAAGGTTGCTCTGGCGGCGATGGCGGCGGCGGCGCCGGGGTGGGGGCCGGGTCGACCCAGTCGGGCGGCACGTAGACGGCGGGCGGGGCGGCGACATCCTCCACCGAGCTGGTGTTCAGCACCTGCACGTTGAGGATGAAATTGGCTTCCTGCTTGCCGTCGGAGACCTCGATCATCACCGGGCGGGTGGTGCCGCCCTCGCGCAGCAGGTCGACGCCGTCGCGCAGCTTCAGGACATTGCCGTTGACCACCTCGAAATAGGCCTCGTCGGGCCAGAGCACGCGATAGGTCAGGTTGGCCTTGGGCGTGTCGCTGTCCTTGCCGAACAGGGTGCCGATGACGCCGCCGATATCGGTCTCCAGCACCGAGCCGCCGGCGGAGAAGCTGAGCTCGTAGGGCGGGTTGTCGTCGACGTTCAGCAGGGTGACGCCCCAGCTCTGGCCGCTGTCGATCCAGCCGGCGGCGGTCTTCACCTGCAGGCCGAAGGCGAAGACCGGGGCGGTGGCGAGGGAGAAGGCCTCGCGGTCGAGGGCGCCGACCGGCAGGATGGTGACCGAACCCGTGCCCGCATCGAGCACCGCCTCGAAGCGGTTGGCGCCGCTGCCGGTCAGCCTGACATCGATGATGCCGGTCAGGCCGGACAGCGCCAGCTTCGCCACCCAGTCGCCGGGACGCGCATTCTCGTAGATGGTGTCCGGGACCTCGCCCGAGACCAGCAAAGGCATCGGCCTGGCCGCCTCTCTTCCACTCGGCGGCGGCAGGATCGGCGGCGGGTGTTGCGCGAAGCCTAAGTGCTGGTGCCTCAGCCCCGCAGCAGGCGCAGGGCCAGCCCGGCCAGCACCAGGGCGTTCAGCCCGAAGAGCAGCGCGCTGGCCTGCCGCAGCCGGGGCCCGGCACGCCGGGCCAGGAAGCGGCCGAGCAGGGCCAGCGCGATCAGCGCCGGCATGGTGCCCAGGCAGAAGGCGGCCATGGCCAGCGCCCCGCCGGCGGCACTGCCCGCCGCCGCCGCCGCCGCCAGCGCGCCATAGAGCAGGCCGCAGGGCAGGCCCGCCAGCAGCAGGCCGAGGCCGAAGCCGCGCCAGCCCTGAGGCTCGGCCAGCAGGAAGCGCAGCAGCCTGGCGGGGGGGGCGAGGCCGGGAACCGCAGGCAGCGGCATGGGCAGTCCCAGCCGCGCCCCCGCTTGGCCCAGCATGGCCAGCGCCGCCAGCAGCAGCAGGGCGGCGGGCAGCCGGCCGCCAGTCTCCGGCAGCCGGCCCAGCAGGCCGCCGGCCAGGGCGCCGAGCGTCGCATAGCCGGCCAGCCGCCCGGCCTGGTAGGGCAGCAGCGCGGCGCCGGCCAGCCGGGCGACGATGCCGCCCTCGGCGCCACGGCCGGTCGCGGCCTGGGCCAGCACGAAGGGCGCGCACATGCCGGCGCAATGGGTCAGCCCGCCGGCCAGCCCGGCGAGCAGCAGGGCGAGCAGCAGGGCCGCGGCCTCCTCGGCCCCGGGCAGCGCCAGCGCATGCAGGCAGTCGGCGATCATGCCGGCCGGCTTAGGCGCTCCCCGGCCAGGCCGCCTTGCGCCAGATCAAGGGATGCGGCCGTCGATCCAGTCCTGCCGCCGCAGCCGGTAGAGCAGCTGGCGGCGCTTCGGATGGCCCTCGGGCAGGCGGGGATGCTCGAAGCTGCCGGCGCGGCGCATGGTCAGCCGCTCCATCAGCGCCCAGGAGCGGAGATTGTCCGGCACGGTGAAGGCGACGATCTCGGGGAAGCCGCGCGGGCCGAAGCCATGGGCGAGGGCGATGCGTGCCGCCTCCTCGGCCAGGCCCTGGCGCTGGTAGGCCGGGTTCAGCCGCCAGCCGATCTCCACCGGCGGGTCGGCGGGGTTTTCCCAGGGAATGTGGTCCCAGGAAATTCGCGCCAGGCCGCAAAGGCCGACCAGGCCGGGCCGGTCGTGCAGCTCCAACGCCCAGAAGCCGAAGCCATGGGTGGCGAAGTGATCCTGCAGCCGGGTCAGAAAGAGATCCGATTCCGCGCGCTCCAGCGGCGCCGCGAAGTATCGCATGACGATCGGGTCGGCGTTCATCGCGGCGAAGGCCTCGCGGTCCTCGTCGCGCCAGGGCCGCAGCCGCAGCCGCGGGCCGTTCAGGGTGGCGGGGGCAGGGGGCGATTCGGACATGACCGCCCCAGGCTAGACGGCTTCCCCGCCGCGCCGAAGGGGGTATGGTGGCGGCCAAGGAGGAGATCGAACATGACAGCAGCGCCGGTTGCCTGGCCATCCGTCGAGGAGCTTGCCGCCCGTATCCCGGATGGGGCGATGGTGGCGCTGCCGCCGGACAATTCCCTGCCCTCCGTCGCCCTGGCCAAGGCGCTGATCCGGCGCGGGGTGAAGGGGCTGCGGCTGCTCGGGGTGCCGGTCTCGGGCTTCGCCACCGACCTGCTGATCGGCGCCGGCTGCGTCGCCGAGGTGCAGACCAGCGCGGTCAGCCTGGGCGAGGCCGGCTTCGCGCCGCGCTTCACCGCGGCGCTGAAGGAAGGGCGGATCCGCGTCCGCGACGCCACCTGCCCCGCCATCCACACCATGCTGCAGGCGGCCGAGAAGGGCGTGCCCTTCATGCCGCTGCGCGGCCTGATCGGCAGCGACATCCTGGCCAACCGGCCGGACTGGCGCGTCATCGACAATCCCTTCGCCGAGGGCGGCGATCCGATCGTGCTGCTGCCCGCGCTGTCGCCGGATTTCTGCCTGTTCCATGCGGTGATGGCCGACCGCGAGGGCAATGTCTGGCTCGGCCGCCGGCGCGAATGCGCGACGCTGGCGCATGCCTCGCGCGAGGCGCTGGTCACCGTCGAGCGCTTCTTCGACGGCAATCTGCTGGAGGATGAGCGCTATGCCCCCGGCACCATCAGCGCCACCTATATCGGCGGCGTGGCGCTGGCCGAGCGCGGCGCCCAGCCGGTGGCGCTGCTCGACGAATACGGCTTCGATGCGGCTTACGTCGCGGGCTATGCCCGGGCGGCCAAGACGCAGGAAGGCTTTGACAATTGGCTGGCCGCCGAGCTGGCAGGCGCGGAGAAGGCAGCGTGATCCAGCCCGAGGAACGCCTGGCGGCGGCGCTGGCCGCGCTGATCCTGGACCCGGCCGCGCCGCCGGCCCGCCACATCGCGGTGGGGGCGGCCTCGCCGATCCCGGCGGCGGCCTGCTGGCTGGTGAAGAAGCAGGGCCATCCGGTGCGGCTGTCGCTGCTGCACAAGCGCAGCGGCAATCCCTTCACCGAAGGCTCGCGCGAGCTGTTCGACCTGACCGGGCAGGGCCGCATCGACCTGTTCTTCCTGGGCGGCGGGCAGATCGACGGGCAGGCGAACATCAACCTGATCGGCACCGGCGACTGGCCGGGGCAGGGTACCCGCTTCCCCGGCAGCTTCGGCAGCGCCTTCATGTATTTCATGACGCCGCGCACCATCCTGTTCCGCGAGGAGCATTCGCCGCGCGTGCTGGTGCCGCAGGTCGACAACATTTCGGCCCCTGGTGTCTCGGCCCCTGGTGTGTTCCGGCGCGGTACCGCCCAGGCGCTGGTCACCGGCAAGGGTATTTTTTCATTCGACCCGGCGAAGGCCCGCTTCTCGCTGGCCTCCGTTCATCCGGGCGAGGATGCCGCCAGCATCCGCGCCGCCACCGGCTTCGACTATGACGAGCCGTCCAGCGTGCCGCTCACCGCCGACCCGACGCCGGAGCAGCTTGCCCTGCTGCGCGGGCCGGTCTGCGACGAGATGCTGGAAACCTACCCCGAATTCTGTGCCCGCGTGTTTGCAAGGAAGGCTGCCGCATGACTGACGCTGTTCCCATGGCCGAGGGGAAGGGGCTGGCGCGCTCCGCCGGCGCGCTCGCCGGGCTGAAGGTAATCGATCTGACGCGGGTGCTGGGCGGCCCCTATTGCACGATGATCCTGTCCGACCACGGCGCCGAGGTGATCAAGGTCGAGCCGCCGCAGGGCGACGAGGTGCGCGAATGGGGCCCCCCGTTCCAGGGCGATGCGGCCAGCTATTTCATCGGCGTCAACCGCAACAAGCAGTCGATCGCCCTCGACCTGGGCAAGCCGGCGGGGCGCGAGGTGCTGCTGCGGCTGCTGGAAGACGCCGACGTGCTGGTCGAGAACTTCAAGCCCGGCTCGATGGAGAAATGGGGCCTGGGCTATGATGAAGTCCTGAGCAAGAAATTCCCGAAGCTGGTGCATTGCCGGGTCTCCGGCTTCGGCGCCACCGGGCCGCGCGGTGGCCTGCCGGGCTATGACGCCATCATCCAGGCGATGGTGGGGCTGATGTCAATCAACGGCACGCCGGAGACCAGCCCGGTGCGCATGGGCACGCCGATCGTCGACCTGGCGACGGGGCTGTATTCGTCGATCGGCATCCTGATGGCGCTGCAGGAGCGGGCGCGGTCGGGGCAGGGCCAGTATGTCGACATGACGCTGCATGATTGCGGCATGGCGCTGCTGCACCCGCAGGCCGCGAACTTCCTGCTGAACGACAAGCGGCCGAAGGCGACCGGCAACCCGCATCCGAACATTTCTCCCTATTCGGCGTTCAAGACGGCGAGCTGCGAGATCTTCGTGGCCTGCGGCAACGACCCGGCCTTCAAGAAGTTCTGCGCCTTCCTCGGCCTCGGCGGGCTGCCGGAGGATGCGCGGTTCCGCAGCAATGGCGACCGCGTCGTCAACCGCGACGCGCTGACCGAGATCCTCGAGGCGCGGCTGGCTTCCGAGGACGGGCATGATCTGTGCGACCGGCTGCTGGCTGCCGGTCTGCCTGCCGGCCCGGTGCTGAACGTGGACGAGGCCTTGTCGCAGCCGCACACGGCGCATCGCGAGATGGTCACCGAGCTCGGCGATTTCCGCGCGCTGGGCACGCCGATCAAGCTGTCGCGCACGCCGGGCGGCACCCGCGCCGCGCCGCCGGCCTTCAACCAGCATGGCGATGCCGTGCTGTCGCGCCACGGTTTCTCGGCGGATGAGATCGCGTCCCTGAAGGCCGATGGCATCCTGGTCGAGCGCCGCCGCTAAGCTTTTCTCTTTCCGGAAGAAAAAAGATGGGGGTCTGGGGGAATTCCTTCCCCCAGACTTTTTTTACTTTTGGGTGGTGCCAATGACGTCCCGCCAATGGATGCTGCTGCTGCTGTTGTCGCTGGCTTTCGGCGGCAGCTTCTTCTTCATGGCGGTGGCCGGTGCCGCCTGGCCCCCTTTCACGGTGGTCTTCGCGCGTGTCCTGCTGGCGGCGGGGATGCTGTGGCTGGTGCTGGCCGTCCGTGGCGAGCGCCTGCCCCCGACCGGCCCCGTGCTGCGCGCCTGCCTTGTCATGGCGCTGCTGAACAACCTGATCCCCTTCAGCCTGATCGTCTGGGCGCAGCAGAGCATCCCGAGCGGCCTGGCCAGCGTGGTCAATGCCGCGACCCCGGTCTTCACCGTGCTGGTGGCGCATCTGCTGACCAGCGACGAGAAGCTCAGCGGGATGCGGCTGGCGGGGGTGCTGGCGGGCGTCGCCGGGGTCGCGGTGCTGGCCGGGCCGGCGGCCTTCGGCGCGGGGGCGGAATTCTCTGCGATCCTGGCCGGGCTGGGGGCCTGCCTGTCCTATGCCTTTGCCGGCATCTATGGCCGGCGCTTCCGGCGGCTGCAGGTGGCGCCGCTGGCGGCGGCGGCGGGGCAGACCACCGCCAGCACGCTGCTGGCGCTGCCGCTGATGCTGTTCTGGGACCGGCCCTGGCTGCTGCCGATGCCGGGGCCGGGCGTCTGGCTGGCGGTGCTGGCGCTCGGCCTGGTCTCCACCGGCATCGCCTATGCGCTGTATTTCCGGCTGCTGGCCGAGGCGGGGGCGACCAATACCGCGCTGGTGACGCAGCTGGTGCCGGTGATGGCGATCCTGCTGGGCGTGGTCTTCCTGGGCGAGAGCCTGCTGCCGCGGCATCTGGCGGGGATGGCACTGATCGCCGTCGGCTTCTGCCTGATCGATGGCCGGCTGTTGCGGCGGGGCGCGGCCTGACACGCGGCCTCCGGTCAGCGCCGGGTGGCACTGACCGGGTGGCGCTGACCCTGTGGGCCGGCAGGCTGCCCGTGCCTCAGGCCGCCTGGATGCCCTTGAGGAAGCGGTCGACGCCGGAATTGAGCGAATCGGTGGTCTGGGCCACCTCGCTGGAGGCGGCCCGCAGCTGGTCGGCGGTGCGGCCGGTGGTCTCGGCGGCACCCTGCACCACGCTGGTCTCCCGCGAGACGGCGGCGGCGGCCTGGGCGGTGCCGGCGATGGTGCGGGCGATCTCCTGCGTCGCGGCGCCCTGCTGCTCGACGGCGGCGGCGATGGCGGCGGCGGTCTGGTCGATCTCGGAGACGACGCTGGCGATGCTGCGGATCGCCTCCACCGCCAGGCCCGTCGCGCCCTGGATGGCGCCGACCTGCTGGCCGATCTCCTCCGTCGCCTTGGCCGTCTGGCTGGCGAGGTTCTTCACTTCCGAGGCGACGACGGCGAAGCCCTTGCCGGCCTCGCCGGCGCGGGCCGCCTCAATGGTCGCGTTCAGCGCCAGCAGGTTGGTCTGGCCGGCGATGTCGGCGATCAGGCGGACGACGTCGCCGATGCGGTTGGCGGTGTCGGCCAGCTCGCGCATCGTGCGGTCGGTCCGCTCGGTCTCGCTGACGGCGTTGCGGGTGACCTCGGCGGCGCGTCCGACCTGGCGGGTGATCTCGCCGATCGAGGCGGTCAGCTCCTCGGTGGCCGCGGCCGCGGTCTGCGCGTTGGAGGAGACGCTCTGCGAGGCCTGGGAGAGGGTGGTGGTCAGGCGGGTGGCGTCCTCCGCGCTGCGGGTCATCTCGCTGGAGGTGCCGGCCAGGCGCTGGGCGGCGGCGTGCAGGGCGGAAAGGCCGCGCCTTGTCTCCTCGCCGAAGCTCCGCACCATGGCGTCGACGCGCTGGCCGCGCTCACGCCCCTGCTGGTCGCTGCGGGCCTGTTCGGCGGCCAGCCGCTCGGCCTCGCGCACCTTGGTGCGGAAGACTTCCAGCGCCTTGGCCATGGCGCCGATCTCGTCGGGGCGCTCGCGGTCGGCCGCGCCGATGGTGACATCCAGGTTGCCGCTGCTCATTGCTTCCATGCTGCCGGTCAGGCGCTGCACCGGCAGGCTGATGCCGCGCACCAGGCTGACCGCCAGCAGGCCGATCAGCAGCGTGCCCAGCAGCAGGGTGCCGCTGATCATCCAGAAGGCGCTGGAATAGGTGGCGCCGGCCAGTGCCGCGGCGGCTTGGCCGCCGTCGATGTTGAAGCGGCGCAGCGCCTGCAGGGCCTGGGCGAAGTTGCGGAAGCTGTTCTGGCCGGCGTTATCGATCATCCGGCTGGCGTTGGCCTGATCGCCGCTGCGGCTGGCTGCCAGGATGGGCCCGACATTGCGGAAGTATTCGCTCCAGCTGCGGTTGACGGTGTCGAAGAGTGCACGCTCCTCGGCGCCGGCGATCAGCGGCACATAATCGGCCAGCGCCTTCTCGACCTGCTGGCGCTCGGCCTCGATGTAGCGATCGGTCTCGGCTATGGCGGCGGCCTCGGTCTGCAGCACGTGGCGGACCACCAGCTGCCGCAGCCGCAGCGCCGTCTCGGTCGCCGTCGAGATCTGCGTCAGGCTGGGCAGCCAGTTGGTGGCCATGTCCGCCGCCGCCTCCTGCACGGTGCTGAGGCGCTGCAGAGCGAAGCCGCCAAGGCCGGCGAAGCTCAGCAGGATGACGGAGAGCGCAGCGATCAGGCGGGTCTTGAGGGTCATGGGACTCGGGCCAGGGATTGCTGCCCGAAGCCTGCCCGCAAACCGGTAAAAATCAGGTGCAGCGGCGGGGGCGCGGTGCCGCCGCTTGTGCCGGCGCCGCGGGTCCTCGCCGCGGCGCCGATCCGGCGGCCTCAGCCCAGGGTGCGGGCCAGCAGCTCGGCGGTGCGGCCATTGGCGATGGTGGCGGCGCGTCCGTCCCAGCTATGGCCGCCCATGCGGGCGAAGGCATGGTCAACGCCGGGATAGACATGCACCGCCGCCTCGGCCTTGCCGGCCAGGCCCTGCTGGATGGCGCTCCGCGCCTCGGCGGGCACGAAGCGGTCGAGCTCGGCGATGTGCATCAGCAGCGGGTTGCTGATGCGGTCGGCGCCGGCGACCAGCCCCTCGATGCCCACGCCATAATAGGAGATATTGCAGTCGGCGTCGGAGTCGGTGGCCATCATGAAGGCCAGCCTGCCGCCCAGGCAGAAGCCCATGGTGCCGGCCTTGCCATTGCAGCCGGGCATCACGCGGACGGCGGCCAGCGTCGCCTTCAGGTCCTCGACCCCCTTGGCCTGGTCGAAGCCGTTCATCAGCGCGAAGGCCTGGTCCCATTCCTCCTTGCTGCCATCGGTCAGCTGGATGCCGGGGGACTGGCGCCAGAACAGGTCGGGGCAGATGGCGATGAAGCCCATGTCGGCGACCCAGTCGGACAGCGCCCGCATGGCGTGGTTCACGCCGAAGATTTCCTGGATCATGACGACCGCGCCGGTCGGCACCGTCTTGGGCATCGCCAGATAGGCGGCGAAGCTGCCGCTGCCGTCGCTGGCCGGGATGGTGATCTCGGGCATTCTTGCGGTCCTTCCAGAGAGGCGGGCAGGATAGCCGGAAGCGGGCAGGGCGGAACCCCATCGCAGCATTGTCACGCAGCGGCATGACGGATGGCCTGTCACCGGGGGGCGTGCCATCATGCCCGCTTCCGCTGCTTGCAGAGAATGCCGATGCCCGTCTCCCGCCCCGATTTCCGCGAAGCCATGGCGCGCCTGGGCGCGGCGGTGAACGTCATCACCAGCAGCGGCCCGGCCGGCCGCGCCGGGCTGACCGCCAGCGCCGTCTGCTCGGTCACCGACGAGCCGGCGACGCTGCTGGTCTGCATCAACCGCAACAGCACGCAATATGCCGCCTTCAAGCAGAATGGCGTGCTCTGCGTGAACGTGCTGGCCGGCGGGCAGCAGGAGATTTCCAACCATTTCGCCGGCGCCACCGGTGCGGTGACGGCCGAGCAGCGCTTCCAGATCGGCGCCTGGAGCACGCTCGAGACCGGCGCCCCGGCGCTGGAGGGTGCCGCGGTGTCGCTCGACTGCGTGATCGACGAGGTGCTGGAGAAGGGGACGCATGGCGTGTTCTTCGCCGCCATCCGCGCCATCCGGTTGGGTGACAAGGCGCCGGCGCTGATCTGGTGGCAGCGCGACTACCACCACCTGCCGCACCCCGCCGCCTGATGCTTCTCTCGGTTGTGGCAGCCTCGGTGGGCTGCCACGGCCGGGCGCGGCGTCAGGCCTCGGCGATGATCTCGCGCACCAACGGATAGACCTCGTTGGCCCAGCGGCGGCCGCTGAAGACGCCGTAATGGCCGGCGCCGATCTGCAGGTGGTTGCGCTTCATGGTGTGGGGCAGGTTGCTGCAGAGGTCGAGCGCCGCCGCCGTCTGGCCGATGGCGCAGATGTCGTCGCGCTCGCCCTCGACGGTCAGCAGCCGGGTGCGGCGGATCGCCTCCGGCCGCACCGGCCGGCCGCGATGCGTCATCCGGCCAACCGCCAGCTCATGCTCCTGGAAGACGCTTTTCACCGTCTCCAGGAAGAACTCGGCGGGCAGGTCCATGACGGCGAGATATTCGTCGTAGAAGCGGCGATGCGCGTCGGCCAGCTCGGAATCGCCGCCGACCAGGTTGCGGAACTGCTCGAGATGCGCGTTGACGTGCCGGTTCATGTTCATCGACATGAAGGCGCTGAGCTGCAGCACCCCCGGATAGACCTTGCGCCCGCCGCCCTGCAGCCGCCAGGGCACGGTGTGGATCAGGTTCTTCTCGAACCAGTCGATCGGATGCTCCTGCGCCAGCGCATTGACCTTGGTCGGCAGGATCCGGGTGTCGATCGGCCCGGCCATCAGCGTCATGCTGTGCGGGGTGGCGGGGTTGCGGTCCTCCGACATCAGCGCCACCGCGGCCAGCACCGGCACCGCCGGCTGGCAGACCGCCAGCACATGGCCGCCCGGCCCAATCGCCTCCTGGAAGGCGATGACATGGTCGACGAACTCGTCCAGCCCGAAGCGGCCCGCCGACAGCGGCACGTCGCGGGCATTGATCCAGTCGGTGATGTAGACGTCGTTCTCGGGCAGCAGCACCTGCACCGTGCCGCGCAGCAGCGTCGCGAAATGGCCGGAGATCGGCGCCACCACCAGCACCTTCGGCTGCGGCACCTCGACCGCCTTACGGAAATGCAGCAGCCGGCCGAAGGGGGTGGCCAGCGCGACCTCCTCGGTCACCGCCACCTCCTCATTGCCGACGCGGACGGTGGTGAAGCCGAAGGGCGGCCGCTCATGCGTGACAGCGGCGGTGCCGAGCAGCTCGAGAGCGGCGGTGAGCTGCCGCAGGGCGAAGGTCTCGGGCCGCCCGGTGTCGAACTGCCGCAGCACCGCGCCGGTGCCCCGGGCGAACTGCCGGAAGGGAGCCATCAGGTCCTGCTGGGCCTGATACAGCTGGTACATCATCCGTGAGAAGCCTTTCCGCGCGCAATGGCCAAGCCGCAGTATTCCGGCCGGCTTCCTGCCGCCGCCTCGGCGAACGGTAACGAAAATGTTCCCTCGCCGCGAGGGGCATGTTGACCGGGCATAGATGACCATTTCGTCAATCGTAGAGCGCGCCTAAGGTTGCACCGTCATCGCGTGGGAGTGTTCCGTATGGCCGAGGCCCGCCTCCTGATCAGCAGTCGAAACTACTCCTCCTGGTCGCTGCGCGGCTACCTGCTCTGCCGCATGGCGGGGCTGACCTTCACCGTGGAGACCGCTCCCGCCGACGATCCTCAGGCCCGGGCCGAGTTGCTGTCGCGCAGCTCCACCTTCCGCCTGCCCTGCCTGGTGCGCGGGCCGGTGAAGATCTGGGACAGCCTGGCCATCGCCGAACAGCTGAACGAGGAATTCCCCGAGGCGCATCTGCTGCCCGAGGGGCGCGTCGCCCGCGCCCATTGCCGCTCGATCGCCGGCGAGATGCATGGCGGCTTCACCGCGCTGCGCGCCTCGCTGCCGCTGAACATGCGCGCCCGCCGCCCGGGCTTCCGCGTCTGGTCGGGCCCGGCCGCCGATATCCGCCATATCCAGGACATCTGGGAGGATGCCCTGGCCCGCTCCGGCGGCCCCTGGCTGTTCGGCGCGCGGCCCTCGATCGCCGATGCGATGTATGCCCCCGTCGCCAGCCGCTTCCTGACCTATGGCGTGACGCTGCCCGGCCCCGCCGCCGCCTATCAGGAGAAGCTGCTGGCCTGGGCGCCGATGGTCGAATGGATGGTCGAGGCCGAGCGCGAGCCGGAAGCGCTGGCGGAGATCGAGGGGGACTTCTGACGGCCCTTCCGCTGGCCGACGGGCTGCCGCCGGCGGCTGCGGCCCGCGCCGCCGCGCGCCGGGCCGGGCGGCAGCGCCGGGACCGGCGTCAGACCGACTCCCCCGCCGCCCAGCCGCTCGCCCAGGCCCACTGGAAATTATAGCCACCCAGCCAGCCGGTGACGTCCACCGCCTCGCCGATGACATGCAGCCCCGGCACCGCCTCGGCCGCCATGGTCCGCGAGGAGAGGGCGGCGGTGTCGACCCCGCCCAGCATCACCTCGGCCTTGGCATAGCCCTCGGTACCGGAGGGCGAGAGCGGCCAGTGCGACAGGGTCTGGCCGACCCGGCGCAGGTCGCGGTCGGTCTGCCGGGCCATCGGCGCATCGGGCAGCCAGGCGGCGGCCAGCGCCTGGGCCAGCCGGGCCGGCAGCACCTCGCCCAGCACGGTGCGCGGCTCCGCCTTGTGGCGGGACTGTTTTCTGTCGATCAGCAGCGCCTGGGCGTCCTGGCCGGGCAGCAGATCGAGGGAAATCGCCTCGCCCGGATTCCAGGCCGAGGAGACCTGCAGGATCGCCGGCCCTGACAGCCCGCGATGGGTGAACAGCACCGCCTCGGGGAAGCGGTGCCGACCGGCCCGGGCGATGGCGGGAACCGCCAGGCCCGAGAGCGGCCGCATCAGCTCCAGCAGCGCGCCGTCGAAGGTCAGCGGCACCAGGCCGGGGCGCGTCTCGGTCAGCGCCAGGCCGAAGCGGCGGGCGATGTCGAGCGACAGGCCGGTGGCGCCCATCTTGGGAATGGAGAGGCCGCCGGTCGCCAGCACCAGGGCGGGCGCCGCGAAGACGCCGCGGTCGGTGGTGACGGTGAAGGCATCGGCCCGGGCGACATCGGTGACGCGATGGCCGAGGCGGAGCTCGACGCCGGCGGCCGCGCATTCGGCCAGCAGCATGGCGACGATCTGCCGCGCCGAGCCGTCGCAGAACAGCTGGCCCAGCGTCTTCTCGTGCCAGGCGATGCGGTGCTTCTCCACCAGGGCGATGAAATCGGCTGGGGTGTAGCGGCGCAGCGCCGATTTGCAGAAATGCGGATTGGCGGAGAAGAACCGCTCCGGCGTGGTGCCGGTGTTGGTGAAGTTGCAGCGCCCGCCGCCGGAAATCAGGATCTTCGACCCCGCCTGCGGCGCATGGTCGAGCACCAGCACGCGCCGGCCGCGCTGCCCGGCGCGCATCGCCGCCATCAGCCCGGCCGCCCCGGCCCCGAGCACCACCACGTCATAGGTCTGCATGGCGCGGCTTTAGCGGATCGACCGGGGGGAGCGCCAGCAGAAGCCATCTCCCGGAAACTATCCCCAGAACAGGTGGACGAAGCTGGGGATAAGCCGCCGGACGGCATGGGGATGGCGGCGGAGCTTTCCTGAACCTTTGCGTCCGGGACAGGGGGTCCCTGGGAAGGCCCGCCGGCGATGTTGCGTTCCTGCACCATGCCCCGCCGGCGCCCCCTGCGCGGCGCGTGCGGGCGCCGCGCGGCCCGCTAGAAGAAGCCCTTCAGCCGGGCCATGGCGATGGCGGCCAGGCTGGGGGCGTCCACCAGCACGTCGTCGCGGATCATCGCTTCCACCTCGGCCAGCGGAAAGTGGCGGCAGACCAAGTCCTGCTCGGTGGCCTCGCGCTGGTGGTCCTGCTGGCTCAATTGCGTCGCCCAGAAGATATGCCCGCGTTGGTTGCAATACCCGGCGCCCTGCAGGATGCCGCCGATCCGCACCAGGCTCTGCGCGACCAGCCCGGTCTCCTCGCGCAGCTCGGCGGCGGCGAGCCGGGCCGGATCGGTATCGGGTGCCGTTTCCCAGGTGCCCATCGGCAGCTCCCACTGCCGCTGGCGGACCGGGTAACGATATTGTTCAACCAGCGTCAGCCCCCCATCGTGCCAGGGCAGCAGCACCACGAAGTCGCTGCGTTCGACCACGCCATAGAGCCCGTCGGTGCCGTCGGCGCGGCGGATCACGTCCTCCCGCACCCGCAGCCAGCGGTTCTCATAGGCGATCCGGCTGGAGACGGTCTCGATCTCACTCGTCATGCACTTCGATCCTTACGCAACCGGTTTCAGGAAACCTCTGCCCGCGCCATCGGTTGTCCTGCCGCACGAAGCGCAGCAAAGGAGAAACGCCAATGGCTGTCTATATCGGTACCGGCGGTGACGATCGTCTGGTCGGCACGAATTCCGATGACACCTTCGCGGGCGCCGCCGGCAACGACTTCATCGAAGCGCGCGGCGGCAACGACCTGATCGATCCCGGCTGGGGCAATGATCGCGTCGAAGGCGGCGACGGGCGTGACACCGTCAAGGTCATGGGCGACCAGCAGCAGTACGAGGTCTTCCGTTACGACAACGAAGGCGTTGTGCGTGGCCCTGACGGCGTCGACACCCTGCTCGATGTCGAGGCGGTGCAGTTCACCGGCGTCGGCGGCACGCTTGACCTCAAGGACGTGAACGAGTTCTTCTCGTACTCCTACATCGCCTCCTACACCGACCTGACCCAGGCTTTCGGCGCCAATGCCGGGGCCGGCTGGGCCCATTTCCGCGACAATGGCGCGGCCGAGGGGCGCAGCATCTCCTTCGACGGCAATTCCTATCTGGCCGCCAACACCGATGTGCTGGCCGGCTGGGGCGCCAATGCCGATGAGGCCGGCGCCAAGCACTTCCTGGAATTCGGCCGCTTCGAGGGGCGCGAGACCGAGTTCAAGGCGCTGTCCTACGTCGCCAGCTATGACGATCTGCGCCAGACCTTCGGCACCGACGATGCCGCGGCCGCGACGCAGCACTTCGTCCAGGACGGCTTCCGCGAAGGCCGCACGGTGACCTTCAGCGGCCTGGAATACGTCGCCTCGAACGTCGATCTGCGCGAGGCCTGGAACGGCCTCGACAAGATGGACATCGAGAATAACGGTGCCGCCCACTACATCGACTTCGGCATCACCGAGGGCCGCCAGACGACCTTCGACTCGCTGCAGTATCTGGCGAGCCATACCGACCTGATCGACGGCTACGGCCAGGCCGGCAATGCGGCGAAGATCGCCGACCTCGCCGCGCTGCACTACATCGACTTCGGCGCCGACGAGGGCCGCACCGAGGACCGCTTCAACGAGCAGTCCTATGTCGCCATCAACAAGGATCTGGCCGGCCTCGACGCCGACCAGCTGGCGCTGCACTGGATCCAGCACGGCATGGCCGAGGGCCGCACTGGCGCCTACGACCCCGTGATCGCCTGACGGCAGGCTGGCCCGGCTTCGGCCGGGCCGGATTTCTGCGCAGGGCGGAGCCTGTTCCGCCCGACCGCGCCCCGGCGAAAGCCGGGGCGTTTTTTCATGGCCACGACGCGGAGGGCCGTACCATCCCCAGCAGGCGTGCCCGAGCCGCCCTGGCTTGCTGCAACCTGCCGACCGCTTGCCCTGGCAAGGCTGACGGCATCAACCGTGCAAACGCCCCGCCCGATCCCGCCATGGCAGAACCCTGGCGACAGGCGATGTCAGCGCAATTTTTGATATGAAAGAAATGGTGCCCAGAGCCGGAATCGAACCAGCGACACTGCGATTTTCAGTCGCATGCTCTACCAACTGAGCTATCTGGGCCCATAGAGAAGCGCCTCGAGAGGCGCCGTCGGCAGATGGCGGGGAGATACCGGACGGCGCGGCGCCTGTCCAGCACCCAAAACCGATTGTTTTGCAGACGTGTGAAATGGCCGCGCCAGGGCTGCCGGATCAGGGCTGCTCCTCGGGTTCTTCCTCTTCGACGGGCCGGCCGGGGATGGCATAGCCGCCATTCAGCCAGCGGCCGAGATCGACCTGCTTGCAGCGGTCGGAGCAGAAGGGGCGGTGGGCCGGCTCGCTGGGGCGGCCGCAGACCGGGCAGCGCGGGCGGGGCTTCGGAGGGGCGGTGTCACTCGGCATGGACATGTTCCTGGCCGGGGGGGCAGAGCGGGTCGGCGCGCAGCGCCAGGGCGCCGGCGCGGTCGGTGAAATCGTCCAGGGCGCCGGTGGCCTCCGACAGGGCGGCCAGCACGGCGGGTGCGGCGGTCAGCGTCAGCCGCGCGCCCGGCCGGCGGGCGGCCTCGGCCACCCCGCGGCGCAGGGCGGCCAGGCCGCGGGTGAGCGGCGAGGGCGGCGCGCCCAGGATCTCGTGCAGCGGCGTGTGCACCCGGCGGCGCTGCAGCTCGATCAGGCCGAGGCCGGTCAGGCCGATCAGCTTCAGCGCCGGGTCGGCGGCGACCAGCGGCGCCAGGCCGGGCAGCAGCTCGCGGCGCCGGGCGATGGCCATGCCGGCCATGTCGACCAGGATGGCGCCGGCCAGGTGGCGCAGCCGGATCTGCCGCAGCGCCTCGGCCAGGGCGGCGGCGTTCAGCGCCCTGTGCGCTGTGGCGTCGCGCCCGCCGGCCAGGGCGCCGGCATCGATGTCGATGGCCAGCAGGGCCGGCGTCGGGTGCAGCGTCAGCCGCCCGCCGCCGGGCAGCGCCACGGCCATGCCGGCCAGTTCCTCGAATGCTTCCTCCAGCGCCTCGTCGAAGGCGGGGGTGGAGGAGAGCTGCACCCGCGCCGCGCCCAGCACCCCGCGCAGCCGCGCGGCGGTGGCGGCGTGGTCGGTAACCAGGGTCGCCTCGGGGTGCTGCGCGGCCAGGCGGATCGCCGTCTCCGGCCCGCGGGACAGCAGCCGGAGCGGACCGGTGACCGCCTCGGGGGCAGGGCGGGCGGCCAGGCGCGGGCCCTTGCCGCCCTGCGCCGCACGGGTGACGGCGACGCGCAGCCAGTCGCCCTCGCCACGCCCCTTGCCGCCCTCGGAATCGGGCAGGAAGCCGGTCTCGCCGCCGGCCATGGCCAGGAAGACGCCGCCCATGGCAGGGGCGCGGGCGGTGACGCGCGCGACATGGAGATCGCCCAGCCCCTCGGGCCGGTGCGGCCGCTCGACGAAGGCCGCCTCCAGCACGTCGCCCCGGCGCAGCGCCACACGCCGCTCGCCGGGGGAAACGGACAGGAAGATCAGGGGCGGAGCCACCCGATGCCCCGCAGCAGCTGGGCGGTCTCGTGCAGCGGCAGGCCGACCACGTTGGAATGGCTGCCGGAGAGGAAGCGCACGAAGGCCTCGGCCGATTCCTGGATGGTGTAGCCGCCGGCCTTGCCCTGCCATTCGCCGCTGGCGAGATAGGCCCGGGTCTGCGCCTCGGTCAGGCGCTGGAAGCTGACGACGCTTTCCACCACCCGGGTCAGCAGCCGACCATCGGGCAGGCCGAGCGCCACCCCGGTATAGACCCGGTGCCGCCGGCCGGAGAGCAGGGCCAGGCAGTCGCGCGCCTGTTCCTCGGTCTCGGCCTTGGGCAGGATGCGGCGGCCGACGCCCACCACCGTGTCGGCGGCCAGCACCAGGGCGGCCGGCTCGGCGGCCATGACGGCGCGGGCCTTGGCCTCGGACAGGCGGCCGGCCAGGCGGCGCGGCAGCTCCTGCTTCAGCGGCGTCTCGTCGATGTCGGGGGGGCAGACGCGCGCCGGCACGACGCCGATCCGCTTCAGCAGATCCAGGCGGCGCGGGCTGCCGCTGGCGAGCACCAGCGGCGGGCGGGCATCAAGCAATTCGGGGGCCGCGAGGCCCGCCACGGACATTACTTGAACCGGAAGGTGATGCGGCCCTTGGTCAGGTCGTAGGGCGTCATCTCGACATTGACGCGGTCGCCGGCCAGCACGCGGATGCGGTTCTTGCGCATCTTGCCGCTGGTATGGGCCAGGACCATGTGCTCGTTGTCGAGCTTCACCCGGAACATCGCGTTGGGCAGAAGTTCAACGACCTGGCCGCTGAACTCGATCATATCTTCTTTCGACATCAGACCTCTTCATTGCGGCAGGCGACGCGGGTTGCGCCGGACATCTCCGCTTCGGACGTGGGGGAACGGCCGCCGCAGAACCTGCGCCGGGGCATTCGTGGCGAGAACATGATGGTCCGGCCGCGGCTGGTCAAGGACGACCCGCGCGCGGCAGCCCAGGCCGCGACGCGGGGACGGTGCCGCGCCGCAACGACATCGCCTGTTCATCGCGTGACCTGCCGTCGGCCGTAGGCCGGCTGAGGCCGCGAAGGCGGCCCGCGCCGCATGGCGCGCCAGCCAACGCGCCGCATGGCGCGCCAGCCAAGCCCGCGGAGGCGGGCGCCGGCGCCTGAGGCCAATCAACCAAGCCGCAGGCTGATGCTGCGGGCATGGGCGGAGAGCCCTTCCGCCTCGGCCAGCGCCACCGCGGCCGGGCCGATGGCTTCCAGGCCGCGGCGCTCGGCGCTGATCCAGGTGGTCCGCTTCAGGAAGTCGAAGACGGACAGGCCGGAGGCGAAGCGGGCGGTGCGGCCGGTCGGCAGCACGTGGTTGGGCCCGGCGACGTAGTCGCCCAGCGCCTCCGGGCAATGCGTGCCCAGGAAGGCGGCGCCGGCATGGCGGATGCGGGCGAAGAGGGGGCCGGGCTCGGAGACCATGATCTCCAGATGCTCGGGCGCCAGGCGGTCGACCAGCCGCGCGCCTTCCTCCCAGTCATGCACCACGATGATGGCGCCGTGGCGGCGCCAGCTCTCGCTGGCGATGGCGGCGCGCGGCAGGGTCAGCAGGGCCTCCTGGACGGCATGCTCGACGGCATTGGCCATCTGGTGGCTGGTGGTGATCAGGATCGACTGGGCGCTCTCGTCATGCTCGGCCTGGGCCAGCAGGTCGATGGCGATCAGCGCCGGGTTCTGGCTGGCATCGGCCAGCACCACCACCTCGGAGGGGCCGGCGATGCTGTCGATGCCGACGCGGCCGAAGACCTGGCGCTTGGCCTCGGCGACATAGGCATTGCCCGGGCCGACGATGCGGTCGACCGGGGCGATGGTCGCGGTGCCCCAGGCCAGCGCGGCAATGGCCTGGGCGCCGCCAATTCGAAAAATCTCGGTCACCCCGGCCCGGTGGGCGGCGGCGAGGACCAGGTCGTTCAGCACGCCGTCCGGGGTGGGCACGCACATGGCGATGCGCGGCACGCCGGCGACGCGGGCCGGGATGGCGTTCATCAGCACGGAGGAGGGATAGGCCGCCTTGCCGCCCGGCACATAGAGGCCGACCGCGTCGATCGACCCCCAGCGCAGGCCCAGCGTCAGGCCGAGCGGATCGTCGAGCTCGACATCGCGCGGCAGCTGGGCGGTGTGGAAGCGCTCGATCCGGGTGGCGGCGAGATCCAGCGCGTCGAGCAGCTCGGGCGCGCAGCGGGCGCGGGCGGCGTCGATCTCGGCCTCGCTGACGCGCAAGGCCGCGGCGTCCGCCGGCTTCCAGCGGTCGAAGCGGCCGGTCAGGTCGAGCAGCGCGGCATCGCCCCCGGCGCGGACCTCGGCGATGATGCTGGAGACGGCGGCGTCGACCCTGGTCGTGGTCTCCCGCGCCTGGTCGAGCAGGGCGGCGAAGCCGGCCTCGAAGCCGGCATCGGCGGAATTGAGGCGGATCATGCGGCCACCTTGTCGAGCGCTGCGCGGAAGCGGGACAGCCAGTCGCCGATCGCCTCGGGCCGGGTCTTCAGCGCGGTGCGGTTGACGATCAGGCGGGAACTGATCTGGGCGATCACCTCGGTCTCGGCCAGGCCATTGGCCTTCAGCGTCGAGCCGGTCTGCACCAGATCGACGATCAGCCGGGCGAGGCCCAGCGAGGGGGCCAGCTCCATGGCGCCGTTCAGATGCACCACCTCGGCCTGGATGCCCTTGGTCGCGAAATGGCGGCGGGCGATGTTCGGATACTTGGTCGCCACCGCGATGCGGGAGCGGCGGCCGAGCGTCTCGGTCGCGGTCTCGCCCACCGGCTCGGCGACCGACACCCGGCAGCGGCCGATGCCGAGGTCGAGCGGCGCGTAGATCTCGGGATAGTCGAATTCCATCAGCACATCGGCGCCGCAGATGCCGATCTGGGCGGCGCCGAAGGCGACGAAGGTGGCGACGTCGAAGGAGCGGACGCGCACCACGTCGAGCGCCGGGTCGTTGGTCTCGAAGCGCAGGCGGCGGCTGGAGCCGTGGAAATCGGCGGCCGGCACGATGCCGGCGGCGCCGAGCAGGGGCGCCAGCTCGTCCAGGATGCGGCCCTTGGGCAGGGCCAGGACGAGAGGCTGGTCGCCGGCGAGGGTGCCCCGGTCGGGGCTGGCGAGGGGCTGGTCCATGGCGGGTTGTATCACCGGAAGGGGGCCGAAGCCATGTCAGTCGCCATGTCAGCCTGGCATGCGTTCGATGTCGGCGCCGACCGCGGCCAGCTTCTCCTCGATCCGCTCATAGCCGCGGTCGAGGTGGTAGACGCGGTTGACGATGGTCTCGCCCTCGGCGGCTAGCGCCGCGATGATCAGCGAGACCGAGGCGCGCAGGTCGGTGGCCATCACCGGGGCGCCGGACAGCTTGGCGACGCCACGGACGATGGCGGAGGAGCCGTGCGCGTTGATCCGCGCCCCCATCCGGGTCAGCTCGGGGACATGCATGAAGCGGTTCTCGAAGATCGTCTCGGTGATCATCGAGGCGCCGTCGGCCACCGCCATCAGCGCCATGAACTGCGCCTGCATGTCGGTGGCGAAGCCGGGGAAGGGCTCGGTCATCACGTCGACGCCGTGCAGCCCGTTCAGGCGGCGGCAGCGCACGCCATCGGCCTCCTGGATCATCTCGACGCCGGCCTCGCGCAGCGAGCGGGTGCAGGCGCCGAACAGCTCCAGCGTCATGCCCTCCAGCAGCAGCTCGCCGCCGGTGATGGCGCCGGCGCAGGCGAAGGTGCCGGCCTCGATGCGGTCGGGCAGGATGGCATGCGTCGTGCCGTGCAGGCTGTCGACGCCGTGCACGGTCAGGCGGTCGGTGCCCTCGCCCTCGATCTTCGCCCCCATCGAGACCAGGCATTTCACCAGGTCGGTGATCTCCGGCTCGCGGGCGGCGTTGACCAGCTGGGTGGTGCCCTCGGCCAGCGTCGCCGCCATCAGCAGGTTCTCGGTGGCGCCCACCGAGACCTGCGGGAAGATGATGCGGGCGCCCTTCAGGCGGCCTTCAACCTGGGCGTTGATATAGCCGGCCTCGAGGTCGATCACCGCGCCCATCTGCTCCAGCCCCTTCAGGTGCAGGTCGACGGGGCGGGTGCCGATGGCGCAGCCGCCGGGCAGCGAGACGCGGGCCTGGCCGAAGCGGGCCAGCAGCGGGCCAAGCACCAGGATCGAGGCGCGCATCTTGCGCACCAGGTCATAGGGCGCCTCGAACTGGGTCGCCGGCCCGTCCAGCAGGATCTGCCGCGTGGTAGTGTCATGCTCGACCGTCAGCCCGTGCTGCGCCAGCAGGTGGCCCATGGTGGCGACATCGGCCAGGGCCGGGGCGTTGGTGAGGACCACCGCCTGCTCGGTCAACAGGGAGGTGGCCATCAGCGGCAGGGCAGCGTTCTTGGCGCCGCCGATGGCGATGCGCCCCTCGAGCCGGCGGCCGCCCTGCAGACGAATGCGATCCATCGGAGCCGATCCTTACAGCCGCGGCAGCGCGACGCCGCGCTGGCCCATGTATTTGCCGCGCCGGTCGGCATAGGAGACCTCGGGCTCGCCGGCGCCCTGCAGGAACAGGAACTGGCAGATGCCCTCATTGGCGTAGATGCGCGCCGGCAGCGGCGTGGTGTTGCTGATCTCGATGGTGACCTGGCCTTCCCATTCCGGCTCCAGCGGGGTCACGTTGACGATCAGGCCGCAGCGCGCATAGGTCGACTTGCCCAGGCAGATCACCAGCACGTCGCGCGGGATGCGGAAGTATTCGACCGTGTGCGCCAGCACGAAGGAGTTCGGCGGGATGATGCAGGTCTCGCCCTTGCGGGTGACGAAGCTGTCATCGGAGAACTTCTTCGGGTCGACCAGGGCATTGTCGACATTGGTGAAGACCTTGAATTCGTCGGCGACGCGGGCGTCGTAGCCGTAGGAGGACAGGCCGAAGGAAATCACCCCCTCGCGGCGCTGGCTCTCGACGAAGGGCTCGATCATGCCGTGCTCCGTCGCCATGCGGCGGATCCAGCGGTCGGGCATGATGGGCATGAGGGCGTTCCGGACTGCGGCGTGGGGCGCCGGGATAGCCCAGCGGGTCCTGGCCGGCAACCAGAGCTTACGGAGAGGTATCCTGTGGCGCGGGCTTGGCCGCGGCGGCCTCTTCCTCGGCACGGCCGCGGCTCTGCGCCTTGCGGCGGCGCAGATTCTCCCGCAGCGCGGCGGCGCGGCGCGCCTCGCGCTCCTGCCGGGCGGCGCTGGCGGCGGAGGGGGCAGGGGTCTGGTCGTCGGGCGGGGCGGGGGCGTCGGTCGGCATGGGGGCTCGGGGCGCTGCGGGCAGGGCGCCAGGATAGCGCCGCCGCGCCGGCCGGCAAAGCGCCGCCCGGGGTGGCGCCCCCGACGGGCGCCCCAGGCAGGACATCCGGACCAGATGCCTGGACAAAATGCCTGGACAAAATGCCGCCCGGCGCCCCGATGACAGGCGCCGCGCAACCTTGCTAGTCTGGGAAGGTCATGTCCTCGCCCGCCCGGTCGCTGCTACGCCTGCTGGCCCTGCTGCTGTTGCTGCAGTGGGGGGCGGGGCTGTGGCCGCATCTGGGGGGGATGGCCGGCACCGCCCAGGCGGCCGAGACCATCGTCATCTGCACGCCGGACGGCTTCCACAACCTGCGCCTCGGCCCCGACGGCCAGGCGCTGCCGGAGGAGCCGTCCGGCCTGCCCAAGGCCGCCGGCTGCTGCCAGCTGTGCCAGGCGCCGCTGACCGGGGCCGATCTGGTGCCCGGCCCGGTGCTGCCGGCGCCGCGTCTGGTGGCCGGCCCCGCCATCGCCATGGCCGCCCAGGTCCGGGCGCTGAGCTTCGCGCCGCCGCCGGCGATCCGCCATTCGCGGGCGCCGCCCCGGGCCTGAAGACCCCCGACCCGTCCGGCGCCCGAGCGGCGCCGATCCGTCGTCCTCTTCAGGATCCGTTGCACCATGCCTGCCACCCCATCCCGGGAAGCCGGGGCCGCGCGCGCCAGCCAGGCCGCCGAGCTCAAGGCTTTCGTCACGCGGCTGCATTTCTATGTCGGCCTGTTCGTCGGCCCCTTCCTGCTGGTCGCCGCGCTGACCGGCGTTCTCTACGTCCTCACCCCGCAGCTCGAGGACCGGCTCTACCGCGATACGCTGACCGCGGCCGATCCCGGCCCGGCCCGGCCGCTGGCCGAGCAGGCCGCCGCCGCCCAGGCGGTCGCCG
The DNA here is from genome assembly GCF_037145735.1 of Roseomonas sp. USHLN139. Taxonomy (NCBI): domain Bacteria; kingdom Pseudomonadati; phylum Pseudomonadota; class Alphaproteobacteria; order Acetobacterales; family Roseomonadaceae; genus Roseomonas; species Roseomonas sp. USHLN139. Next base: position 719,623 of record NZ_JBBCWY010000001.1, read on the forward strand.
GGCCCGAGGCGCGGCTCTTCGCGCTGCGCCCCGCCACCGCCGAGGGGCGGACCACGCGGGTGATGTTCATCGTCCCGGGCCTCGGCGACTCCGAAAGCCGCGCCCTCTTCATCGATCCCGCCAGCCTGGCGGTGCGCGGCGACATGACCGTCTATGGCACCAGCGGCGTGCTGCCGCTGCGCACCGCCATCGACTACCTGCACCGCAACCTGATGCTGGGCGAGGCAGGGCGGCTCTACAGCGAGCTCGCCGCCTCCTGGCTCTGGCTGCTGGCGCTGGGCGGCGTGCTGATGTGGGCCTGGCGGCGCACCGGCCGCCTGGCCCGGCAGGCGCCGCAGAATGCCCGGCTGCGCACCCGCAACCGGCACGGCGTCACCGGCGTGGTGATCGCGCTGGGGCTGCTGTTCCTCTCGGCCACCGGCCTGACCTGGTCGCAAGGGGCAGGCGGGCGGATCGACGCGCTGCGCGGCGCGCTCGGCTGGGTGACGCCGGCGGTGACGCTGACCCTGGCCGAGGCCCCGGCTGCGGCGCCGGACCCGCATGCGCATCACCATGGCGGCGGCGCCCTGCCGGCGGCGCCCGCCGCACCGGACGCGGTGGCGCAGCTGGATGCCGTGCTGGCGGCCGCGCGCGCCGCCGGGATCGATTCCGCCTTCGTCGAGATCCGCCTGCCGCGGCCGGGGCGGGCCTGGCTGGTGCGGGAATACGACCGCTCCTGGCCGACCCAGGTCGATACCATCACCCTCGACCCGCGCGACCTCTCGGTGACGAGCCGGGCCGATTTCGCCACCTTCCCGATCGTGGCGAAGCTGATCCGCTGGGGGATAGACGCCCATATGGGGGTGCTGTTCGGCCTGCCGAACCAGCTGCTGATGGCGGCCATCGGCCTCGGCCTGATCGCCGCGACGCTCTACGGCTACCGCATCTGGTGGCAGAGCCGGCCGGCGCCGGGGGCGCTGCCGCGCAGCCTGACGCTCGCCTGGCTGCGGCTGTCCTGGCGCTGGCGCGGCACCGTCGCGCTGCTGGCGCTGGGCATCGGCTGGGCGCTGCCGATGGCGGGGCTCAGCCTGCTGCTGTTCTGGGGGGTGGATGCGGCCCGCTGGGCCCTGGCCCGCCGCCGCTTCGCCGTCTTGCCGGCCGAATAATCCGGTCGGGAAGGGGCGCGCCCGCGGGCGCGTCCCGCGGCCCCGCGCCGGGCGGCAGACACAAAAAAAGCCGCGGCGAGGCGCGACTTGCATCATTCATCAAGAAAGGGAGGCATCAAGAAAAGGGGGGTGGTGCTGCTAGAGAGGATTGAACTCTCGACCTCTCCCTTACCAAGGGAGTGCTCTACCACTGAGCTACAGCAGCTTACCGCCGTGGAAGCGAGGCGCTCTCTACGGGGCGGGCGGCGTCGGCGCAACCCCCTTTTTGCGCGGAGCGCGGAAAAGCACCCCGGAGCGGCGTGCCGGTCAGGGCTTGAAGCCGACTTCCTCCAGCGCCTCGCCGATGGCGAGGTAGCGGTCGGCGACGCGGTCGGCCTGCGGGGCGAGCTGCTGCGCCAGCAGGCCGGAGGCGGCGGAGATCAGCAGCAGCACCAGGAGCTGCAGCCGCAGCGCCACGCGGCGGATGCGGGCTCCCAGGCTGCGATGCGGGGTTGTTCTCGGCATGGCGCGGCAACGCGGGCCCCGGCCGGATCGTTGACCGGCCGGAGCGCACATCGCTGCGAGAAGGTGCCGCTCAGGCGCCGGGCTCGCCGAAGCGGCCGCCCTTGCGGAGCGCCTCCCACAGGCCGAGGGCGGCGATCGCCAGGTTGGGCAGCGCCGTCTGCAGCTCGGCCGAGACGCTGACGCCGAAGCCGGCGCTGAGCATCAGGAACAGCCCGCGCCAGGTGCTGGGCTGGGTGATCTGGGCGCGCAGCCAGCTTTCCATCGCCGCTCCTCCCTCAGCTGCCGGTGACGGTGACGGCCTCGGCCGGCACGGTGACGGTGCCGGGACCGGAGACGGCGGCGGTGGTGGCCAGCAGGCCATAGGCCAGCGCATTGCCGCCGGTCGCCGCGTCGTAGAGGCCGATATGGGTGAGGTTGCCGGCGGCGGCGCCAAAGACGAAGCGCACCGTCTCGACATTGCGCTGCTGGCCGGTGCCGGTGAAGGTCACCCGCTGCCGGGTATAGCCATTGCCGACCGGCTCGCCGGTCAGCCCGGCGGCGCCGCCGCCGGAGCCCAGCGCCAGGAAGATGGTGGTCGGCAGCGCCGGCGCCCGGCCGCAGAGCGCGCGGGCCAGGATGTTCTTCGCGTAGTCGGTCAGGACGGGCATGCGGGCTTGTTCCCTTTCGAGGAGGCGGGGGAGCGGCTCAGGGCGCCGAGAGCGCCTGGAGCATGGCGTCGGGCAGGCGCACCGGCCGGTAATCGAGCAGCGCCAGCTCGCCATTGGCGGCCTGGGTCAGGGCGGCATTGCCATGGCCGGCCAGCAGCCGGGTCAGGCCGGCGGGCAGCGCAGCCGTGGCCGTCTGCACCGCGCCGCCATTGAGGCAGAGGGCAAGCTCGGTGCCGGACCAGGCCAGCGCGGCGCGGAAGGCGGTGCCGGCGACCATCGTGCCGCCGGCCAGCGTCGCCAGCGTCGCGCCGCCGCCGATGGCCAGGGCCTGGATGGCGCTGCCACCGGCGGCGTTGCGCAGCACCAGCCGGTTGGTGTCGCTGCCATCGTCGAGCTGCAGCAGCCCGGCCGGCGTGCTGCCCGCCGGGCGCGGCAGCAGCGCCTGCAGCAGCAGCGTGCCCTCGGGGCCGAAGCCGCCGGCGGGCTGCCAGGCGGGCGCGTCGGCGGCACGGCTGGCGGCGGCCGGCGTCCCGGCCGCGGGCAGGATCGGCGAGGAGGCGAAACCCGCCTTCTCGAGCTGCGGCCAGCCCAGGCGGATGGTCAGGTCCACCACCTCGGCATTGGCGATGTTGGTGCGGAACAGCAGCAGCAGCCGCCCCGTGCTGGCGCTGGCCAGCGTCCGGGTGTGCGACCAGCGCTGGCCGCGCAGCGGGGCGCTGGTCACCGCCCGGATATCGGCGCCGCTTTCCGACAGGAAGCCGCCGACGGCGGTGTATTCGATCAGCAGGGCCTGCACGATGCCGGCCGGCAGCGCGCCGGCGGCGATCCGGGCGAAGAAGCTGCCGGTCCAGGTCTCGCCCTGGGCGGCCACCACCCGGGTGGCCGCCTCGAACTTCACCTGCACCTGGCCGGCCGCCGTCGCGGTGCCGGAGAGACGCCAGTCGGTGAAGGGGATGTTGTCCTCGACGCCGGTGCCGGCGAGGGCGAGCGACAGGCCGGCGCTGTTGAAGGTGGTCCAGGTGGTGGGCGGCGTGCCGGGGGTGCCGGCCACCGCGCCCTCGGCGCGCGGATTGCGCAGCAGGTTGCCACGCGCCTCCTCGACCAGCAGGCGGCGGGCCGGGCCCTGGAAGCGCGGCGTGTCGGCCGCTGCCGGCTGCCAGAGTCCGGCCGCGTCCTGCGCCAGGGCGGCGCCGGCACGGCTCACCGCCAGCCGCTCGGTGAAGCCGGGGCCGAGCAGGCGCAGCGCCGTCTCCGGCGTCACCGCACCGGCCATCGGGGTGTGCTGGAACATCAGGGCGCCCCCGCGCCGGTCAGGTGGCAGATGCGGGTGGTGCCGCCATCGGGCGAGTAGAGCAGCAGCGTCGCCACGCCGCCGGCGCGGATCCTGGTGAAGCCGTCGCTGTTGCTCGGCGTGCTGCCGGTGAAGCCCGACAGGGTGAGGCCGAGGTCGGCGCCGGTGCGGTTGACCACGCTGCAGGAGAAGCCGTCGCCGGTGCTGGCCCAGTTGATCGACAGCGTGGTGCCGGGATTGGCGATCAGCAGCCGGGCATTGTGGCTGGCCTGGTTCAGCGCGGTGGCGCCCGAGAGCAGCACGGTGGCCAGCCGCCGGTCGGTGAACTGCGCGTCGACATATTGCCGCGTCGCGGCGTGCAGCGCCGCGGTCGGGTCGGCGGCCAGCACCAGGGGGCCGGTCGCGACGGTCAGCGTGCCGTTGCTGGCCAGCCGCAGCCGCTCGGTGGCGGTGGTGCCGCTGCGGGTCTCCAGCAGCAGGTCATTGCCGGCCACGGTCAGCTGCGCCACCGGGTTGTTGGCGCTGTTGGCCAGCGTCACCTGCGCCCCGTCGCTGCCGCCGCGGCGGTGGATGTTCACCGCGCCGTCGGTATCGGCCGAGAGCCGCGTCTCGATCGCCGCCGAGGCGGAGACCGAGGCGAGCTCGACCCGGCCGGCGGCGATGCGCTGGGTGGTCGGGCTTGCCGGCACCGGCCGGTTGCCCAGCAGCTGCAGCCGCTGCATCGCCGCCGCATTGTCGGCGGTGAAGGTGACCGCGCTGGTGTCGCAGCCATTGACGATCAGGCTGCCGGTGCTGGCGCCCAGATGGATCGCGCTGATCGAGACATTGCTGGTGCCGGGCGCGCCGGTGAAGTCGCAGCCGACGAAGGAGAGCTGGCCGCTCAGCACCTCGGCGATGCGGCGGGCGCCGCCGGTGACATCGACGCCGATGATCTCGTGCTGCTCGGTGCCGGTGGTGCTGACCTGCACCGAGCAGCCCTTCGACGAGATGAAGCCGCCGACGACCTTGTTGCGCAGCGAGGTACCGGCGATGCGGATGCCGATGGTGGTCGGGTCCGCCATGTCGTTCCAGCCATCGGTGCCGATGTTGTTGAAGTGCCCGGCATGCACGGCGTTGCGGATGTCGAAGCCGATCTCGTGGCCGTATTCGAAGCAGTTCTCGAAGCTCGCCATGTCGGCGTCGTTGACCACGAAGGCGATGCCGAGGCGGCGGTTCGGGTTGATGTAGACCGCGCCGCCCGAGCTCCAGGCGCCGGCGAAGGCGCTGCCCTGCAGGTCGAGCCGGCTGCCGTCCACCACGGTGACGATCCAGCGGCCGTAGCAGGCCGGCGCGCCGCTGCTGCGCACCTCGGCCACGTTGATCATGTCGCCGGTGGCGAGGCCGTGCGGGCTGGCGGTGGTCAGGCGGAACAGGCCGCTGCCGTTGTTCTCGACGGCCGCGATCGGCAGGCGGGTGTTCGACCAGCTGCGCGCGGTGGTCAGCAGCGGGTGCCAGTTCACCTCGCTGACGCGCGAGACGTCGAAGGAGCGGCCGAGATAGAGGCCGTTGGTGCAGTCGCCCAGGATGTCGCTGATCCGCACGCGGGCATTGCCGTCGCTGTAGATGCCCCATTCGAAGCCGAGGATCAGCAGCCGGCTGAGCGAGCTGTCGGCACCGTTGCCGGCGCTGGCGCCGGCGGCGCCATTGCCGAGGGTGACGGCGGTGCCGGCGAAGGCGGCGGCCTCGTCCAGCCCCTGGCGCAGCGTCGTCGCCCGGTTCATGCCGGTGCGCAGGATGGCGACGCCGTGCACGCCGCCATTGCGCTGCACCCGGATGGTATAGGCCGGGTTCAGCAGGATGGCGTAGCGGAGCGTGGCGTAGTCGCTGTTCATGCGGAAGCCGCCCTGGTGCGGCTGGCCCTGCAGGATGACGTTCTCCCGCACCAGCAGCTCGCCGCTGTTCACCAGGTAGCGGCGCGGCCCCAGCATGACGGTGCCGCCGCCGAGCGCGGCGGCGGCGGCGATCGCCGCGTTGATCGCGGCGGTGTCGTCGGTGCTGCCGTCGCCGACGGCGCCGAATTCACGCACATGCAGCGGCCGCTCGGCCAGGATGCCGCTGCGCAGCTGGGCGATGGTGGTGCGGCGGGTCTCGCCGGAGACCAGGCCGCCCTGCACCACGGGGGCGATGTCCTGGTCGGAGATGCTGCCGACCACGGGCAGCTCGGTGATCTTCTTGTCGGCCATCGTCGGAGGGATCCTTGGCGCGAGCGCGGGGAGGGCGGCGACGGAAGGGGGGCGGGGCGCGTGGTCAGCTCACAGCAGCAGCTCGCCGCCCTCGCTGCCGACCAGGCTCAGCCCGGCCTCGGTCAGCAGCGCATAGGGCTCGGTCACCACGAAGGAGGACGAGGTCTGCGTCGCCAGCGGCTCGGCCGCGTCGGCCACCCGGATGCGATAGCCGCTGCCGGGCGAGGGGGCGGTAAAGTCGATGCTGGCGCTGCCGGCCGAGACGGCGACCGTGGTCGGTCCCGCGATCGCCGTGCCGGCGGCGTTGAGCAGGCTGAAGATCACCGAGCTGACCGGGCCGCTGGTCCTGGCCGCGGCGGTGAAGACGCGGCCGACATAGAGGCCGCTCGGCAGCGGATCGAGCGCGACGCTGCGGGTCTGCGCGGTGACCGCCTCGATCGTCATCTCGAACAGCAGCGCCACCTCGACATTGATGCGGATCGGCGCGGCGGTGGCGCTCAGGACCAGGCCGTTGCCGACATTGCCATTGGCCAGCACCGGCATCAGCACGATGGCGTCGGCCGCTTCCAGCAGGATCACATGGCCGGGCTTCAGGCGGCTGATCGCCGCGGTGAAATAGCCTGGGGCCAGCACCGCGGCGCGGGTGTCGGTGGTGATGTAGAGCCAGAGGGTGAAGCTGTCGGTGTTGGCGAGCGCGGTGAGGCCGCGGGCATCGAAGGGCATGCGCGTCTCCTGCTGGATCGGCGGACCGAAGGCCCCGGACGCGAAAAGCCCGGCACTGCGGGGGCAGGGCCGGGCTCGGTCGCCAGGGCGGGGGGAGGGATGGGTCGGGTGGGCGGGCAGGCGGCAGGCGCAGTTCGCCCGCTGACGGATTAGGAATTAAATACGTTGCTGGATGAAGTCAAGAAAAAAATCCTATAACGGCCAGGATGACGCCGGGGCTCTGCTTGGCCCGTGGACCGCCGGGCGGACGGCGCGTAGGTTTCCTGCCTCCGGCGCCGCCGCCCCTCCAGCCCGCAGGAATGACCGCATGCTTCGCCGCCTGCTCGCCGCCGCTCTTCTGGCGGCCCCCTTCCTGGCCCTGCAGCCCGGCGGCACCGCCGCCCAGCAGCCCGGCGGCGCCGCCGCCCAGCAGGCCGGCCCGCCCGCCGCGCCGGCGTCGGGACAGACCGTGCTGAACGTCTACAACTGGTCGGACTATATCGACCCCTATGCCATCGCCCGCTTCCAGCGCGAGACCGGCATCCGCGTCCGCTACGACGTCTTCGACAGCCTGGAGACGCTGGAGGGCAAGCTCTCGGCCGGACGCTCCGGCTATGACGTGGTGGTGCCGACCAGCGAGCCGAGTTTCTCCCGGCTGGTCCGGGCCGGCGCCCTGCGGCCGCTGGATCGGGCGGCGATCCCCAACTGGGGCAACCAGGACCCGACCCTGCTGCGCCAGGTGGAAAGCTCCGACCCCGGCAACCGGCATGGCGCCATCTATCTCTACGGCACCATCGGGCTGGGCATCCGGCCGGACAAGCTGCGGGAGTTCGCCCCCGATGCGCCGCTCGACAGCCTGGACCTGCTGCTGAAGCCGGAGAATGCGCGGCGCCTGGCGCGCTGCGGCATCGCGGTGATGGATTCGGCGATCGACGTGATGCCCAGCGTGCTGCGCTGGCTGGGCCGCGACCCCAACACCGCCGAGCCGCGCGACCTGCGCGCCGCCGAGGACGCGCTGCTGGCGATCCGCCCGCAGATCCGCGCCATCACCGCCAGCGGCAACCTGATGGACGCCCTGGCCAATGGCGAATACTGCGTCGTGCTGACCTATAGCGGCGACGTCATCCAGGCCCAGGCGCGCGCCCGCGAGGCCGGCCGCGGCGTGCAGATCGGCTATGTGGCGCCGAAGGAGGGCGCGCAGCTCTGGTTCGACATGCTGGCCATCCCGGCCGATGCGCCGAACCCGGAAGCGGCGCAGCGCTTCATCGACTTCCTGCTGCAGCCCGACGTGATGGCCGGCATCACCAACCAGGTGCGCTACCCCAATGCCGTCCCGGCCTCGCGCCCGATGGTGGAGGCGGCGGTGCGCGACGACCCGAATGTCTATCCGACCGCCGAGGCGCTGACCCGCACCTTCACCGTCAATGCCCTGGCGCCGGCGGCCGAGCGGGCGCGCAGCCGCAGCTGGGGCCGCTTCAAGGCCGGCCGCTGACGTGCTGCTGGCGCTGCAGGGGCTGAGCAAGCGCTTCGGCGCGACGCTGGCGCTGGATGATCTCGACCTCGCCGTCTCGGGCGGCGAGTTCCTGACGCTGCTCGGCGGCTCGGGGTCGGGGAAGTCGACCCTGCTGCGGGTGATCGCCGGCTTCGAGGCCGCGGATGCCGGGCGGATCCTGCTGGAAGGCCGCGATTTGGCGCCGCTGCCGCCGCATGCGCGGCCGCTGAACATGATGTTCCAGTCCTATGCGCTGTTCCCGCATCTGAGCGTCGCGGAAAACGTCGCCTACGGCCTGAAGCGCGACGGCGTTGCCAGGCCCGAACGCGCCCGCCGGGTCGAGCAGGCCCTGGCCATGGTGGGATTGGAGGGCTTCGGCGGACGGATTCCGCAAAAGCTGTCGGGCGGGCAGAAGCAGCGCGTCGCCCTGGCGCGCGCCCTGGTCAAGCGGCCGCGGCTGCTGCTGCTGGACGAGCCGCTGGGCGCGCTCGACGCCAATCTGCGCGAGCGCACCGGCTTCGAGCTGCGCGCGCTGCAGCGCGAGACCGGGGCCGCCTTCATCATGGTCACCCATGACCAGCAGGAGGCGCTGGCGCTGGCCGACCGTGTTGCCGTGCTGGAGGGCGGGCGGCTGGTGCAGCTCGGCCCGCCGCGCGCCGTCTATGACCGGCCCGCCACCCGCTTCGTCGCCGGCTTCCTGGGCGGCGCCAATGTGCTGGAGGGGGCGCCGGACGGGCAGGGCGGCTTCGACTGCCCCGGGCTCGGCATGACGCTGCATCCGGCGGCCGCCATCCCGGCCGGTTGCCGCGCCTGCGCGCTGCGGCCGGAGCGCATCGCCCATCTCGCCGCCGCCGGCCGCCCCAACAGCTTCGAGGGCCTCGTCGAGGAGGTGGCCTTCCGCGGCGATGACAGCCTGCTGCTGGTGCGCGCCCCCGGCGGCGCCCTGCTGCGCGTCGGCCATGCCGAGGAGGACGGCCCGCCGCCCGACCGCGGCAGCCGCATCGCGCTGGGCTGGGAGGCGGCGGCGCTGGTGCCGCTGGCCGGCTGATGCGGCGCCTGCTGCCACAATTGTTGCCATGGACGGCCGGCGCCTGGCTGGCCGCCTTCGTCGCCGCCCCGCTGCTGGTGGTGCTGGTCCTGGCCCTCTCCACCGCCGCCGAGGGCGTGCCGCCCTTCGCGCTGCCCTGGGTCGGGGGCCTCAGCCTCGACGCCTTCACCCTGGTGCTGACCGACCCCTTCTATGTCGAGTCGCTGGGCGGCGCGCTGCTGGTGGCCGGGGGGGCGGCGACGCTCTGCCTGCTGCTGGCCTTCCCGATGGCGCTGGGCCTGGCGCGGGCGCGGCCCTCCTGGCGCGGGCCGCTGCTCTTCGCCCTGCTGCTGCCCTTCTGGACCGGCTTCCTGCCGCGCATCGGCGCCTGGATCGGCCTGCTGCGCGACGAGGGCTGGGTCAATGGCGTGCTGCAGACTCTCGGCCTGATCGAGGCGCCGCTGCCGCTGCTCTATTCCTGGCCGGCGCTGTTCCTCGGCATGCTGCACGCCTATCTGCCCTTTGCCGTGCTGCCGCTCTATGCCTCGCTGTCGCGGCGCGACACGGCGCTGGAGGAGGCGGCGGCCGATCTCGGCGCCACCCCGGCGCGGGTCTTCGCCAGCATCACCCTGCCGCTGGCGATCCCCGGCGCGGCCGCGGCCTTTCTGCTGGTCTTCATTCCGGCCGCCGGGGAATACGTCATCCCCGAGCTGCTCGGCCCGCCCGGCACGCCGATGGTCGGCCGCGTGCTGTGGCAGGAATTCTTCCAGAACCGCGACTGGCCGACGGCGGCGGCGCTGGCCGTGCTGCTGCTGGCGCTGCTGCTGGCGCCGATCCGCCTCTTCCAGCGCCTGGGCACCGGCCGGTGAGAAGCGGCAGGCTGGCCGCCGCCTTCCTGGCCCTCGGCCTCGGCTTCGTGTGGCTGCCGGTGCTGCTGCTGGCCCTCTATGCCTTCAGCGCCGACCGGATTCCCTTCCAGTGGGGCGGTTTTTCCCTCCACTGGTTCCGCGTGCTGGCCGCCAATGACCGCCTGGTCGAGGCGGCGCTGCTGTCGCTGCGCGTCGCCTTCGGCGCGGCGACGCTGGCGGTGCTGCTGGGCGGCAGCTTCGGCCTGGTGCTGGCGCGGCGCGGGCCGTTCCGCGGACGGGCGATCTTCGGCGCGCTGGCCGGGGCGCCGCTGGTGCTGCCCGACGTGGTGATCGGCCTGGCGCTGCTGCTGTTCTTCGTGCTGCTGCAGGGGGCGCTGGGCTGGCCGGCCGAGCGCGGCGCCAGCACCATCCTGCTGGCGCATGCGACGATCGGCGCCGCCTATGCCGCCGTGCTGGTCCAGGCCCGCCTGGCCGAGCTGGCGCCGGAGCTGGAGGAGGCCGCCCGCGACCTGGGCGCGACGCCGGCCACCGCCTTCCGCACCGTCACCCTGCCGCTAATGGCGCCGTCGCTGGCGGCCGGCTGGCTGCTGGCCTTCACCCTGTCGCTGGACGACGTCGTGGTGGCCAGCTTCGTCTCCGGCCCCGCCGGCACCACCCTGCCGATGCAGGTCTTCTCCATGCTGCGTCTCGGCCTGACGCCGGAGGTCAATGCGCTGGCCTGCGTCATCCTCGCGCTGGGGGCAGGGGCGCTGGCGGCGGCGCTGCTGCTGCAGGCCGGCTTCCGCCGCCGCACCCGCGCGGAGTAGGGCCCGGCGGCGCGCCCCCGCCCGGCGGGTTCCCTGGCCGGGCGGCGTTCAATTCGGTCAGCGACAGGTTGTCGCGCCGCGGACAGGGGCGTAGGGTCCGGCCGTCTTTTTTGTGACCGGATCGCCATCGCCATGTCCCTGACCGCCGAGCGGCTCGACCGCATCTCGCCCTCGCAGACCATTGCCATCTCCGCCAAGGCGCGCGCGCTGAAGGCCGAGGGCCGCAACATCATCAGCCTCTCGGCTGGCGAGCCGGATTTCGAGACCCCGCGCAACATCAAGGACGCGGCCATCGCGGCCATGGAGCGGGGCGAGACGCGCTACACCGACGTCTCCGGCACCAAGGCGCTGCGCGAGGCGGCCGCCGCCTATTTCAAGCGCGAGCACGGCATCGACTACTCGGCCGAGGAGATCGTCGTCTCCACCGGCGGCAAGCAGGTGATCTTCAACGCCATGCTGGCGACGATGAACGCCGGCGACGAGGCGATCATCCCCGCCCCCTGCTGGGTCTCCTACCCGGACATCGTGGCGCTGGCCGATGGCAAGCCGGTGATCGTCCCGGCCGGGCAGAACCAGGGCTTCAAGATCACGCCCGAGCAGCTCGAGGCGGCGATCACGCCGAAGACCAAGTGGCTGATCCTCAACAACCCGTCCAACCCGACCGGCGCGGCCTATAGCGCGGCCGAGCTGAAGGCGCTGGCCGAGGTGCTGCTGCGCCACCCGCAGGTCTGGGTCTTCACCGACGACATCTACGAGAAGCTGGTCTATGGCGGCTTCAAGTGCAGCACCATCGTCGAGGTGGAGCCGGCGCTGCGCGACCGCACCATCACCATGAACGGCTGCTCCAAGGCCTGGGCGATGACCGGCTGGCGCATCGGCTTCGCCGGCGCGCCGCTGAAGCTGGCCAAGGCGATGGACAAGCTGCAGAGCCAGTCGACCTCCTCGACCTCCTCGATCAGCCAGGCCGCCGCGGTCGAGGCGCTGAACGGCCCGCAGGATTCGGTCGAGACCATGCGCGTCGCCTATGAGCGCCGCCGCGACCTGGTGGTCGGCCTGCTGAACCAGGCGCCGGGCATCCACTGCCTGACGCCCGAGGGCGCCTTCTACGTCTTCCCCTCGATCCATGGCTGCCTGGGCAAGACCAGCGCCGGCGGCCGCCGGATCGAGACGGACGAGGATTTCGTCACCGCGCTGCTGGAGGAAGAGGGCGTCGCCGCCGTGCACGGCTCGGCCTTCATGTTCCCCGGCCATTTCCGCATCAGCTACGCGACCGACGACGCCTCGCTGACCGAGGCCTGCACGCGCATCCAGCGCTTCTGCGCCGGCCTCAAGTAAGGTGACGACCCCGGAGGGGCGGGATCTCCCGCCCTTCCGCTTCCAGCCGGCGGCGGAGGCGGATTTCGAGCGGCTGCTCGACCTCTCGGTCCGCACCATGCGGCCGCAGCTGGAAGCCATCGGCCGCTGGGACCCCGCCCGCCGCCGCGCCCGCATGCGCGCGGCCTTCCGCCCCGCGGCGACCCGCCTGATCGAGGCCCCCGATGGCAGGCTGCTGGGCTGCGTCACGGTCGACGACCATGCCGACCACCGCGAGGTCTCGCAGCTCTACCTGGAGCCCGACGCGCAGGGCGCCGGCCTCGGCCGCGCCGTGATGCTGGCGATCATGCGGGAGCGCGACCACCTGCCGCTGCGGCTCGAGGTGCTGAAGGGCAGCCGGGCGCGTGCCTTCTATGCGCGGCTGGGCTTCGTCACCACCGCCGAGCAGGAATTCGACTGGGCGATGGAGCTGCCGCCGCGACGCTGAGCGCCCTCAGCGGATCAGCAGCATGCCCACCACGGCGCCGTCGCGCATGTCGAAGCGCGGCACGGCGCCATCCTCATGGCCGTAGAGCAGGCCGCGCACGCCGCCCTGCAGCGCCACCTCGCGCGCCGGCGGGCCGTGTCGGCGCAGCACGCTGCTCGCCGTCTGGGTCGGCCGCACCCCGCCCAGCCTGCCGGCGAAGCCCTCCTCCAGCAGCAGGCCGCGCACCACGCCCGCGCGGTCCAGATAGGCGGTGACGCCGGGGCCGAGCGGCAGCCGCGCCTGCAGCGGCGAGGCCTCGGGCGCGCCCTCCAGCGGCTCGGGCCGGTCCGCGAGGCCGAGGCGGGCGCGCAGCGCCTCGCCCGTCTCGCCCAGCGCGGCGGGGGCGCCCTCGAGCTGCCAGGGCGGCGGGCCGGGCTGCGCCGGCCCGGTGCCGAAGCGTTCCTCCCGCGCCGCCTGGATGATGTCGGCCAAGTCGCGGTCGCGCAGCGCCTGTTCAGCGAGATCCTGCATCAGGCTGCGGGAGGCTGCCGCGCTGCAGGCCGGCGGCGTCGCCGAGCGCGCGCCGTTGCCGGCGGCGGCGACCTCGGCGCGCTCGGCCTCGGAGAGCCAGGCCGGCAGCGGCGCCACCGCCAGCCAGGCATGGCGGTGGCAGAGCGTGGCATAGGCGATGTGCTCCTCGGTCTGTGCCCGCAGCCGCCGGGAGACCGTCAGGAACTCGTCGCGCAGCACCACCTCGTCGAGGATCGGGCGGCGGGCGCTGGCGGCCAGGCGGGCGCGCTCCGCCTGGCTCAGCCCGGCGGCCGGGTCCGGCGCCGGCGGCCCGAGCAGCGCCGCCTGGAGGCGGTCCAGCGACAGGATCTCGGCCGAGACGGCGGCCTGGAACAGGCAGAGCGGCAGGGCAAGCAGCGCCAGCGCTAGGCGGGGCGTCCGGCGCGGCCGCTCGCGCAGGATACCGACGGCCAGGCCGAGGCCGGCCAGCGCCATGGCCAGCCCGCCCAGGTTGAAGCGGCTGCCGCCGACCAGCTCGCCATTGACCCGCAGCTCGTTGCTGGCGCCGAGGAACAGCCAGAAGGGCAGCAGCGCCAGGGCGATGGCCAGCAGGGGGCGGCGCAGGTCGCGCCAGGATGTCTTGGTCAAGAGTCCGCCTCGCTCTCGGTTGGCGCTGGCTGATACAGCCGGTAGCGCGGCCGGCCTCAGCCTTCCGCCGGCGGCTCGCAGAAGCGCAGCGAATTGCCGAAGGGATCGCCGACGGTGAGCATGCGGCCCCAGGGCAGCGTCTCCAGCCCCGGCCGGGCATGGCGATACTGGCGGGCGGTCAGCTCGGCGTGGAAGGCCTCGATGCCGGCCATGCGGATGAAGACCGTGGCGCCCGGGCAGGCATCGCCGTGATGCTCGGTCAGGTGCAGCAGCAGGGCGCCGCGGCGGATCTGGACATAGAGCGGCAGGTCGGGGGCGAAGCGGTGTTCCCAGTCGAGGCTGAAGCCCAGGAAGTCCAGGTAGAATTCCCGCGCCTTGGCCTCGTCGAAGCTGCGCAGGACCGGGATGGTGGCCAGGAAGGCCGGATCGGTGCTCATGGCCCGCATTCTGGCCCGGCCGCCGGCGCGGGAAAGCGCTTTCTGCCGCGGCCCGCGGTGAAAGCAGGCCGGTTCTGCGCTTTGCACCCGCCGGGTGGCCTTGGCGCGGCGGTCAAGCCTCTCTAGGCTGCGCCACCGCCGAAGTTCCCGGAGAAGTCTGAGCCATGCCTGCCCTTGCTGGTCGCCTGAAGGATATCGCCGTTTCCGCATCCGTCGTCATGGGCACCCGCGCCCGTGAGCTGGCGGCCGAGGGCAAGAAGGTGATCAGCCTCGCCGCTGGCGAGCCGGACTTCGCCACCCCCGCCCATGCCATCGAGGCGGCGCACCAGGCGGCGCTGGCTGGCGACACCAAGTACCCGCCGACCGATGGCACCAAGGCGCTGAAGCAGGCGATCCAGAAGAAGTTCAAGCGCGACAACAACCTCGACTACGCGCTGGACGAGATCCTGGTCGCCAATGGCGGCAAGCAGATCATCATGGACGCGCTGCTGGCCACCTGCGACGCCGGCGACGAGGTGCTGATCCCCGCCCCCTACTGGGTCAGCTACGCCGACATGGCGAAGCTCGCCACCGCCACGCCGACCTTCGTCAACTGCCCGCAGAACAACGGCTTCAAGCTGCGGCCGGAGGATCTGGAAGCGGCGATCACGCCGAAGACCAAGTGGCTGCTGCTGAACTTCCCGTCCAACCCGACCGGCGCCAGCTGCTCGCGTGCCGAGATGCGCGCCATCGCCGACGTCATGCTGAAGCATCCCGACGTCTGGATCCTGACCGACGACATGTACGAGCACCTCGTCTATGACGGTGGCTTCTGCACCATCGCCGAGATCGAGCCGGCGCTGAAGGACCGGGTGCTGACCGTCAACGGCGCGTCCAAGTCCTATGCCATGACCGGCTGGCGCGTCGGCTTCGCCGGCGGCCCGAAGCCGCTGATCAAGGCGATGGCGAACATGCAGGGCCAGCTGACCAGCGGCATCAGCACGATCAGCCAGGCGGCGACCGTCGCCGCCCTGGAAGGCCCGCAGGACCTGCTGGCCGAGCGCGCCGCCATCTACCGCGAGCGCCGCGACCTGGTGGTCGAGATGCTGGCCGAGGCGCCGGGTCTGTCCTGCCACAAGCCGGAAGGCGCCTTCTACGTCTATCCGAACATCGCCGGCTGCATCGGCAAGACCAGCCCGGGCGGCCGCAAGATCGAGACCGACACCGACTTCGCCCTCGCGCTCCTGGAGGAGAAGCTGGTCGCCACCGTGCAGGGCACGGCCTATGGCATGAGCCCCTATATCCGCATCTCCTACGCGACGGACACCGAGAGCCTGCGCGAGGCCTGCACGCGGATCCAGGAGTTCTGCCGGGCGCTTTCGTGAACAAGCCGATCGGCACGGCGCGGCCGGCGGCGGAAATCCGCGCCGGCCGGGACGAGGATGCGGCGGATTACATCCGCCTCATCGGCGACGCCTGGGGCGAATATCCGAACTGCATCCTGGACGTCGATGGTGAGGTGCCGGAGCTGCGCGCGCTGGCCAGCCATTTCGAGGCCTCGGGCGGCGCGGTCTGGGTGGCGGAGCGGGGCGGCCGGGTGACCGGCATGGTCGCGACCCGGCCGCTCGGCTCGGACGATGCCTGGGAGATCTGCAAGATGTATGTCGAGCAGGCGGAGCGGGGCAGCGGCCTCGCCCATGTCCTGCTGGGCGGCGCCGAGAACTATGCCCAGGCGCAGGGCGCGCAGCGCATCGTGCTGTGGACCGACACCCGCTTCGACGCGGCGCACCGCTTCTACGAGAAGCGCGGCTATGTCCGGGCCGGGTCGATCCGCATCCTCGACGACCTCTCGCATTCGCTGGAATTCCGCTACGCCAAGCCGGCGCATGGGCTGGTGATCGAGGCGCTGGACGCCGCCGCCGCCGCCAGCGCCGAGCGCAACCTGGCCGATATCCTGGCGGCCTGCGTCGCCGATGGCGCCAGCGTCGCCTACCAGGCGCCGCTCTCGCCGGAGACGGCGCGCAGCTTCTGGCGCAAGACCTCGGGCGATGTCGCCATGGGCAACCGGCTGCTGCTGGTCGCCTGGCTGGACGGGCGGATGGCGGGGACGGCGCAGCTGAACCTGGCCATGGCCGAGAACCAGACGCACCGCGCCGTGGTCGACATGCTGCTGGTGCATCCGGAGTATCGCCGCCGTGGCGTCGGCCGCGCGCTGATGCGGCGGGCGGAGCAGGCGGCGCGCGGCATCGGCCGGTCGCTGCTGACGCTCGACACCCGCGCCGGCGACGAGGCCGAGCGGCTGTACCGCAGCCTGGGCTGGGTCGAGGCCGGGCGCATCCCCGCCTTCGCCCGCAATGCCGACGGCACCTTCGGCGACCAGCTTTTCTTCTACAGGTCGCTGTGACGTCTCCTGCCTTCTGCCGGATGATGGCGGCCTACAACAGCGCGATGAACCGGCGCTTCTACGCCGCCGCCGCGGGGCTTTCCGAGGCGCAGCGGCGGGAGGAGCGCGGCGCCTTCTTCGGCTCGCTGCAGGGGACGCTGTGCCACCTGGCCTGGGCCGACACGATCTGGCTGCACCGCTTCACCGGCAGCCCGCCGCCGCCGGTCGGCATCGCGCAGAGCGCCTCGATGATCGGGGATTTCGCGGCGCTGCGCCGCGAGCGCGAACGGCTGGACGGGGTGATCGAGGGCTGGGCCGCCGGGCTGACGCCGGCGATGCTGGAGGGCGACCTCGTCTATTACAGCGGCGCCCTGGGGCGGGAGATCCGCCGGCCGATGGCGCTGCTGGCGGCGCATCTGTTCAACCACCAGACGCATCACCGCGGCCAGGCGCATGCGCTGCTGACCGGCTTCGGCGCGGCCACCGGCGACACCGACCTGCCGGCGATTGTGCCGCAGGGCCTGGAACCCTAGGCCGGTCCAGGCGGTTCCTTCGGCGACACCGCAGAAGGAGAGACCCATGCCTGCCATCAAGGAAGCGAAGATCCTGATCCTGGCCACCGACGGTTTCGAGGAATCGGAGCTGATGGTGCCGCTGGAGAAGCTGCGCGCGCAGGGTGCGGCGGTGCATGTCGCCGCCCCGGCCAAGACCCGCGCCCCCGGCCAGATCACCGCCTGGGACGGGATGAAGGAGCCGGAGGACTGGGGGCGGTCGGTACCCGTCGACCGTCCGCTGGCCGAGGTGAAGGCCGATGACTACGACGCCATCGTGCTGCCGGGCGGCGTGCTGAACCCCGACCACCTGCGGGTGGATGCCCAGGCCATCGCGCTGGTGCAGGACTTCGCCGCCAAGGGCAAGGTGGTCGCCTCGATCTGCCACGGTCCCTGGATCCTGGTCGAGGCCGGGCTGGCCAAGGGGCGCAAGATGACGTCCTTCAGCTCGATCAAGACCGATGTGCAGAATGCCGGCGCCACCTGGCTGGACCAGGCGGTGGTGACCGACAAGGGCATTGTCACCAGCCGCTCGCCGGACGATCTGGATGCCTTCGTGGCGAAGATCGTGGAAGAGGTGCAGGAGGGCAGCCACGGCGCCCGCCGCGCCGCTTAACGATCAGAAAAAAGAAGGGGTTCCAGGGGAATTCATTCCCCTGGCCTCGCTTACTTTTCGAAGAACCCCATCGCCGCCTCCAGCACCTCGCCGGGCGCTTCCTCCGCCAGATAGTGCCCCGAACGGATGGCGTGCCCGGCCACCCTGCCCGAGGTGTAGCGCTGCCAGAGCTCCACCGGCGCATACCACTGGCCGATCTTGCCTTTCGCCCCCCAGAGCACCAGCATCGGACAGGCCACCTTCTCGCCGGCCGCGCGGCTGGCGCGGTCATGCTCGAGGTCGATGCTGATGGCGGCGCGGTAGTCCTCGCAGATGCTGACGACGGTGCCGGGCTGGCGCAGGGCGGCGAGATAGTCGGCGCGGGCCTCGGGATGGAAGAAGCTGCGGTCCTTGGGCTCGCGGCTGGTGTGCAGGTCGAACCAGTCCTCCACGTCGCGCAGGATCAGCCGTTCCGGCAGGTCATGCGGCTGGGCCAGCCAGAACCAGTGGTAGTAGCCCAGCGCGAAGGCCATGTCGGTGCGCTCGAAATGCTCGATGGTGGGCACGATGTCGAGCACCGCCAGGCGCTGCACGGCTTCCGGCGCGTCGAGCGCCAGGCGGTGCGCGACCCGTGCGCCGCGGTCATGCGCCAGCACCTGGAAGCGCTCATGCCCGAGGTCCTGCATCAGCTGCAGCAGCTGCCGCGCCATCGCCCGCTTCGAATGCGCCGCATGGTCGGCAGAAGGCAGCGGCGACTGGGAAAAGCCGTAGCCGCGCAGATCGGGGCAGATGACGGTGAAGCGCTCGGCAAGCGCCGGCGCCACCTTGTGCCACATCGCATGGGTCTGCGGATTGCCGTGCAGCAGCAGCAGGGGCGGGCCCTTGCCGCCGCGGCGCAGGCGGACGGTCTCGCCCGCCACCTGCCGTTCCTCGAGGGTGAAGCCGGGGAAGAACATGGCCGTCTCCTTGATGGGCATCAGACCTCGGCGGCGGCCGTCAGAATTCCAGGCCCAGAACGGTCCAGACGCCGAGCAGGATGCCGAGCGCCGAGAGCAGCATCGACAGGCCGGGCCAGATGGCCTTGGGGCCGCGCGCCGCGAGCAGCACGTTGAAGGCCAGCGACAGGCCGAAGCCGAGCAGCACCGTCAGCAGCGGCCGCTGGTAGGCGCCCCAGAGCAGCAGGCCGATCCAGAGATAGAAGGCCAGGCGCGACAGCAGCCGCCAGGCCAAATCGGCGGCCTCCGAAGCCGGGCGCAGCTCGGGGACATTGGCGCGCGTGTTGATGAAGGCGCCCCCCGACAGCAGCATCAGAGCAGGAAGGAAGGTGTCCATGGCTGCGGCGGTAGCCCGCGGCCGGCGGCTTGCCAAGACCGAAAGCGCAACGGTGCCGGGCGGCCGGCCGGCGTCAGCCGTCGCTGCAGCAGGGCTCGCTGGGGCCGGCGCAACGGCCGCCGCGCAGCAGCAGCGGGCAATAGGGGCATTCCTGGCGGTCGGGCAGGCGGTAGAGCAGGCAGCAGGTCTTGCGCCAGCGCTGCGGCCCGGCGGGGCCGTCCACCGTCTGCATCGGGTCGTGCAGCGGATTGGCGCTGCCATCGGGCAGGTGGGTGGCCTCGACCATGACCTGGCCGGCAAAGGCCGCCTCCGGGTCGATGCCGGGCGTGGTGGCGGCCTCGCGCACGATCCAGGCGAAATAGCCCGCCGCATTGGCCCAGAGCACCTTGGCCGAGACCCTGCCCTCGGCGGCCCAGTGGGCGATCAGCGGCGCCAGGTGGTCGCGCAGCAGCGGCGCGAAGCGGTCGAAGGGCTCGCGCGGCGCCGCGCAGCGCTCGCCGGCATGCGGCAGCGCCACCGCCGAGGGCAGGCCATCGGGCTTCAGCAGCACGGCCCCCTGGTCGGCGGCCAGTGGCAGGCGGCGATGCGCCAGCATCAGCGTCAGCACCACCGGCGGGATCAGGGTGTAGAAATAGTAGCGGCTCCAGAGCGAGAGCATGGCACGGCGGTCCGGCGCGGCGCTGTCGCCGCCCTTCGGCGATGCCATGCCGCCGACCAGCCGGTCCACGGCGCCGCGCGCCAGCAGGCTGGCAAGCGGGATGCCGTCCTGGCCCGGCGCGCCGAGCGGGACCAGGCCGGTGCCGCCGCGGGCGAGCTCGCCGGTCAGGAAGGGGAAGGGGGTCACGCCGCGGCCTGCCGGGACGGCGGGACGGTGCGGCAGGCGGGCACAGGGAGGGCCAGGCAGCGTGTCACGGCCCCGAGCTAGCTCAGATGATAATGCCTCGCAATAGCGAAAATACCGCGGCGGGGCCGGGCGTGCCGCGGCCGGCCGCCGGGCTAGAGGATGACCTTCCGCTTGGCCCGGCGCAGCAGCCAGCCCTGCAGGCCCGGGGCGCGGTCGATGGCATCGGTCAGGGCCTTGAGCGCCGCTTCCGCCCGCCCCCGGGCCAGCACCGCCTCCACGGCCTGGCCGCGGGCGACCATCCGCTCCTCCTCCAGCGTGGCGAGGCGGCGGGCGAGGACGGCGCCGCCCTCTCCCTGCTTCTGCAGCAGTTCCTGCAGCAGGGCGCGGGCTTCCTCCGCCTCGCGGCGCAGCCGGTCGAGTTCGCCTGCATGGGCCGCCGGCGCCTCGGCGGGGCGCTGCGCTGCGCGCTGGCCACGGGACTTCGGCATGCTCCTGGAACGGCCACGACCCATGCGAATGCTCTCCCCCTGCGGCATCGGGCGGGCCTAGCGGGTGGGGGAGGGGGTGGAAAGGCGAAGGTGCCTCAAAGGGTCGAGAGGCGCGGGCAGTAGCCGGCGAGTGGCCGGCCGCGGCATTTTCCTCCTGCGCATGACGGCATGAAAGCCGCCATGCGCAGGGTTGTCGCCGGTTACCGGCTGGCGGGCGCCGCCGGCGCTGCCGGGGCCGCCGTGGCGACCGGCACCTGGGAGGCCGACAGCGTCGGCGGCAGCAGGGCAGGGGCGGCGGGGGAGCCCGGCTGCAGCGGCACCATCGTGATGTTCACCGGCGTGTCGTACTTGTTGTCGGCGCCGGACATGCTGTCGATCGCCCAGCCGATGCCGCCGCCCAGCAGGATGTTGCCGACGGTGGCGCCGGCGACCCCGGACTTGTTGAAATGCGAGGCCTGCTGATAGCCGTTCATGACGCAGAGAATGGTGATGTCGTGCTTGCTCTTCTGAACGAGCACCGAACCCGGGGTGGCGGCGATGGTGCCGATGTTGATGTTTTCCCGGTAGAGGCCGCAGGTGGCACCGGCCGGATTGGTATTCACCATGATGTTCTGCGACGTGCCATCCACGATGGACGAGCAGCCAGCCAAGGTCACCATCAGTCCCAGTGCAGCAAGAACGCGCATCGCCATCTCCATGACGATGCCGCAATGATGACATCGTCACTATTCCGTAAATAGTGCGCGTCATGCAAATTTCTGCCGTGGCCCTGCCGGTGTGGCCGCTGTGCCACTCCTGCGATGGGCAGCCATTTGGCCAAAAAAAAGGCCGCCAGCCCGAGGGCAGCGGCCAAGTCATACAGGGAGGCTTCACGTCTGGGAGACGAAGGATCCAAAGACCCTTTCCGACCTAGTCGCCGGATGCCCCTTATTTAGTCCTCCCTTGGCCATGCGCCCAGGCGCAAAAAGGCCAGTCACCCATGCGAATGACGCATGGTTAAGATTCGCGGTCAGCTGGAATGCTGCAGGGCCGCCAGTTCCGAGACCAGGAAGTCGCGGAACACGCCGACGCGCTTTGAATGCCGCATCTCCTCCGGATAGACGAAATAGGCGTCGATCCGCGGGGATTTCAGGTCGGCCAGCACCGGCACCAGGTCGCGCAGGTCGTCGCCCATGTAGTCGGGCAGGGCGGCGATGCCGAGGCCGGAGCGCACCGCATGCAGCATGGCCGGCAGCGAATTCACCTCGACCGCGGCGCGGCGCGGGCTGCCGGGGCGGCGGCCAGCTTCCAGCAGCCAGTTGATGCTCTCCACCGGCGGGCGGTAGTCGCCATAGACGATCAGCCGGTGCGCATCGAGATCCTCGGCGCGCTGCGGGATGCCGGCGCCCTTCAGGTATTCGGCCGAGCCGACGATGCGCCAGCCGAAGGTCGCCACATGCCGCTGGATCAGGTCCGGCTGCTTCGGCGGATGCATGCGGATGGCGACATCGGCCTCGCGCATGGCGAGATCGAGGTCGGCATCGTCGAGCAGCAGGGTGACGGTGACGTCGCCATGCAGCCCCATGAACTTGCGCAGCCGCGGCGCCAGCCAGGTGGTGCCGAAGCCGGTGGTGGTGGTCACCTTCAGGCGCCCCGCGGCACGCTCGCGGCTCTCCGTCAGCAGCGCTTCGGTCATGGCCAGCTTGGCGAAGACCTCCCGCACCGTGCGGTTCAGCGTCTCCCCCTGCTCGGTCAGGATCAGGCCGCGCGCATGGCGGTGGAACAGCGGAACCTGCAGCGCCTCCTCCAGCGCCTGGATCTGGCGCGAGACGGCGGACTGGCTGAGGTTCAGGGATTCGCCGGCATGCGTGAAGCTGCCGGCCTCGGCGACCGCGTGGAAGACGCGGAGCTTGTCCCAGTCGAGCGGCATGGCGTCAGGCTGCCTGTTCTTGGGTGTCGGCCTCGTGGAGCGCCAGGAATTTCTCGGCCTCCAGCGCGGCCATGCAGCCGGTGCCGGCCGCGGTCACCGCCTGGCGGTAGATGCGGTCCTGGACATCGCCGGCGGCATAGACGCCCTCCAGGCTGGTCCGCGTCGAATCGGGTGCCGTCACCAGGTAGCCCTCCGCATCCATCTCCAACTGCCCCTTGAACAGGCTGGTGGCCGGGGCGTGGCCGATGGCGACGAACACCCCGTCCACCGCCAGCTCCCGCGCCTCGCCGCTCTGACGGTCGCGCAGCGCCAGCGCCCGCGCAACCGGTGTCCGGCCGCTGCTGTCCGCCAGCACCGATTCGGTGAGAGTATTCCACAGGATCGTGACATTCGGCTTGGCGAACAGCCGCTGCTGCAGGATCCGCTCGGCGCGCAGGCTGTCGCGGCGGTGGATCAGCGTCACCTGGGCGGCGAGGTTCGACAGGTAGAGCGCCTCCTCCACCGCCGAATTGCCGCCGCCGATCACCGCGACATGCTTGCCGCGATAGAAGAAGCCGTCGCAGGTGGCGCAGGCCGAGACGCCGAAGCCCGAGAGCTCCTTCTCGCCCGGGATGCCCAGCCACTTGGCCTGGGCGCCGGTGGCGATGACCACGGCCTCGGCCTCGTAGCGGTCGCCCGAATCGCCGAGCGCGACGAAGGGGCGCTTCGACAGGTCGATGCTGGTGATCAGGTCGTAATGCAGCTTGGCGCCGACATGCTCGGCCTGCTCGCGCATCTGCTCCATCAGCCAGGGGCCCTGCACCGGCTGGGCGAAGCCGGGATAGTTCTCGACCTCGGTGGTGATGGTCAGCTGGCCGCCCGGCTGCATGCCGGCGACGATCATCGGTGACAGGCCGGCACGCGCGGCATAGATCGCCGCGGTGTACCCGGCAGGGCCGGCACCGAGGATCAACAGGCGGGTGCGGTGCAGTTCGGGCAAGGGCTTGGTCCTGAAAACGCTCTGGTCGGGCAGGATATCGGAAAGATCGGCTTTTCCCGCAAGGCGATGCCTTGAACAGAGTGGCTCGTGCAAGGATATTGCGCCTAGAACGCCGCGCGAGCAACGAAACGGTTCCGATGAAGCCCGAAACGACCGATAACCTGGATGCGGTGGACCGGCAGATCCTGGCGGAGCTGCAGGAAGACGGCAGGATGACGAATGTGGAGCTGGCCCGCCGGGTCGAGCTCTCCGCCCCGCCCTGCCTGCGCCGTGTCCGCCGGCTGGAAGAATCCGGGATCATCCGCGGCTACCATGCCGATATCGACCCGGTGGCGCTGGGCTGGGAAATCACCTTCTTCGCGCTGGTCGGCCTGGAATCCCAGAAGCACGCCATCCTCTCCGCCTTCGAGCAGGACGTGATGTCCTGGCCGGAAGTGCGCGAATGCCACATGATCCGCGGCGGCGGCGACTTCCTGCTGCGCCTAGTGGCGCGCGACACCGCCCATGAGAACGCCCTGACCAACCGCCTGACCGCGGCGCCGAATGTCGGCCGGGTCAGCACGCTGCAGACCATCCACACCGCCAAGGACGTTCCCGGGGTGCCGCTGGAAGGCGTGAAGCCAGGGCAGGGGTAGCTGAAGACAGGGGCAGGCCAGGGGAATGAATTCCCCTGGATTTTTCTGTCTGTTGGCCGTTTAGCGCCCAGCCGCATCACCAAAGGCGATATGCGGGCAGCGCGGCGGGACGCCGTCTCATAAAATGGCGCAGCCTCGCAGGTCGCGCTTCGGCTGGGCCGTTTCACGCACTGTCACCACGTGGACACGGCAGTCACCGCAGAAAGAAGAAGGGGGTCCAGGGGGAATTCATTTCCCCTGGCCTTAACCTTGTCTTCTCTTCAGCCCCGCCTGACCACGTAATCCCCGGCTTCCATCGCCGCGATGATGGCGTTGCCCTGGGCGGCGTCGCGCACCTCGATCATCAGCTCCAGCTCGGTCGACTGCACGGTCGGCGCGCCGAACAGCTGCTGGTGCTTCACCTCGATGACATTGCCGCCGGCATCGGAGATCCGCTTCGAGATATCCGCCAGCACGCCCGGCCGGTCGGGGATGTCGAAGGTCAGGCGCAGGATGCGGCCGTCGCGCAGCAGCTGGCGCAGCAGCACGTTGGACAGCGCGCGGGCATCGATATTGCCGCCGCAGACCGGCGTGCCGACGCGCCGGCCAGCGAAGCGGGCCGGGTGGGTCAGCAGCGCGGCGACGCCGGCGGCGCCGGCGCCCTCGGCCACCACCTTGGCGCCCTCGGCCAGCAGGGCGACCGCCTGCTCGACGGCGCGCTCGGGCACCACCAGCACCTCGATGCCGAGCTGCTTCAGCAGGGCATAGGGGCGCTCGCCGACGTCGCGCACCGCGATGCCCTCGGCGATGGTCGGGCCGCCGACGGCGACCGGCTGGCCGGCCAGGCGCTGCGCCATGGCGGGATAGCCCTCGACCTCGACGCCATAGACCTTGAGGCCCGGATTCAGCTCCAGCGCCGCGGCGGCGCAGCCGGCCAGCAGCCCGCCGCCGCCGACCGGGAAGACCAGCGTGTCGAGGCCGGGCACGTCCTCCAGCATCTCGATCGCCATGGTGCCCTGGCCCGCCATCACCCCGGGATCGTCATAGGGGTGGATGAAGGTCAGCCCGTCGCGGAGCGCCAGGGCATGGGCATGGGCGGCGGCCTCGGCCAGGGTCTCGCCGTGCAGCACCACCTCGGCGCCCCAGCTCTCGGTGCGGACGACCTTGGTGGCGGGGGTGAAGCGCGGCATGACGATGGTGGCGCGGATGCCCAGCAGCTGGGCATGGCGGGCCACCGCCTGGGCATGGTTGCCGGCCGACATGGCGATGACGCCGGTCGCCTTCTCGCGCGGCGTCAGCAGCGCGAGGCGGTTGGCCGCGCCGCGCTCCTTGAAGGCGCCGGTGGCCTGCAGGTTGTCGAGCTTCAGCCAGGCCTCGCAGCCGGTCGCGCGGCCGATGACCGGCGCCGGCACCGTCGGCGTGCGCAGCACCGCGCCCTTGATGCGGGCGGCGGCGTCGCGGATGTCGGCAAGACGGATGGTCGGCGGCGGCGGCAGCTCGGCTGCCAGACCGGCGACGGGCGACGACACGCCGCCCAGACCACGGCTGGTCATCTTAGTGGAAGCGGACCTTGGCGATCTCATAGGCGCGGGCGCCGCCGGGCGCCGGCACCTCGACCGAATCGCCGACCTTCTTGCCGAGCAGCGCCTTGGCCAGCGGCGAGGAGATCGAGACCGAGCCCTGCTTCGTGTCCGCCTCATGGGCGCCGACGATGCGGTAGGTCTTCTCCTCCTCGGACTCCTCGTCGATGATCGTGACATAGGCGCCGAAGCGGACCTGGTCGCCGGCCAGCTTGGAGATGTCCATCACCTCGACCGAGGGGACGACCGATTCGAGCTCGGCGATGCGGCCTTCGATAAAGGACTGGCGCTCGCGGGCGGCGTGGTACTCGGCGTTCTCGGACAGGTCACCATGTTCGCGCGCCTCGGCAATCGCCCGGATGACGGCGGGGCGTTCTTCCGACTTCAAATGCCGCAGCTCGTCCTCCAGCTTGGCGAGGCCCTCGGCGGTCATCGGGAACTTCTGCACGGCAGTCCCTTCCTTCATACGCGGCAAAGCCGCCGGACGATGCGCCCGGCGGCATGGCGGCGCCGGGAATCCGGCACCGGATGGAAAACCAGAATCGGGCGAGGCCCGCTGGAAAGAGCGGCCCCCGGCCCGCCAGGCCAAAGATTAGGCCCGGCTCTCGACCGAGGGGAAGAAGAGCAGCGGGCGGGACAAGGTTTCCCCGTCCCGCCCCGCCCTTCTCTCAGAACGAAGGGGGAAAATAGGCCTGGAGCGGCGCCACATCAAGGGTTCCGGCCTTCAGCGCCGCGATCGCATGCACCGCCGCCCGGGCGCCGGCCATGGTCGTGTAGTGCGGAATGCCGTGAGTCAGTGCGCCGCGGCGGATGTCGAAGCTGTCGGCGACGGCCTGGCCGGTGCCGGTGGTGTTGATCACCATCTGGATCTCGCCGTTGCGGATGGCATCCACGCAGTGCGGCCGGCCTTCCATCACCTTGTTCACCACCGAGACGGCAAGACCCGCCTCGCGCAGCGCCGCCGCGGTGCCGCGGGTGGCCAGCACCTGGAAGCCCATGTCGATCAGCCGGCGGGTGAAGGAAATGGCGGCCTTCTTGTCGCCCTCCTTGACCGAGACGAAGACCGTGCCGCTCTCCGGCAGCTTGACGCCGGCGCCGAGCTGCGACTTGGCGAAGGCGCGCTCGAAGGAGGCGTCGAGGCCCATCACCTCGCCGGTCGACTTCATCTCCGGGCCGAGGATGACGTCGACATTGGGGAAGCGGTTGAAGGGGAAGACCGCTTCCTTGACCGCGACGTGGCGGCTGATCGCCTCGTCATCCAGCTTGAACTCGGAGAGCTTCGCGCCGGCCATGACGCGCGCGCCGATCTTGGCCACCGGCACGCCGGTCGCCTTGGCGACGAAGGGCACCGTGCGCGAGGCGCGCGGGTTCACTTCGAGGACAAAGATCTCGCCGTCCTTGACGGCGTACTGGACGTTCATCAGGCCGCGCACCTTCAGTGCCTTGGCCATCGCCTCGGTCTCGGCCTTCAGCTCGGTGATGACCGAGGGCGGCAGCGAATAGGGCGGCAGCGAGCAGGCGCTGTCGCCGGAATGGATGCCGGCTTCCTCGATATGCTCCATGACGCCGGCGACATAGACCTCACCCGCCTCGTCGCAGATGCAGTCGACATCGACCTCGATCGCGTCCTGCAGATACTGGTCGATCAGGATCGGGTTCTCGCCGGAGACCTTCACCGCCTCCTGGCCGAAGCGCAGCAGCTGCTCCTTGTTGTAGGCGATCTCCATGGCGCGGCCGCCGAGCACGTAGGAGGGGCGGACGACGACCGGGTAGCCGATGCGCTCGGCCTCGACCACCGCCTCGTCCAGGGTGCGGACGATGCCGTTCTGCGGCTGCTTCAGGCCGAGGCCCTTCAGCAGCTGCTGGAAGCGCTCGCGGTCCTCGGCGATGTCGATCGCCTCGGCGCTGGTGCCGAGGATCGGAATGCCGGCCTTGTGCAGCGCCTGGCTCAGCTTCAGCGGGGTCTGGCCGCCATACTGCACGATGCAGCCCAGGATCTCGCCCTTCTCCTGCTCCTTGCGGATCAGGCTGACGACATCCTCGGCGGTCAGCGGCTCGAAATACAGGCGGTCGGAGGTGTCGTAGTCGGTCGACACGGTCTCCGGGTTGCAGTTGACCATGATGGTCTCGAAGCCCGCCTCGTTCAGCGCGTAGCAGGCATGGACGCAGCAATAGTCGAACTCGATGCCCTGGCCGATGCGGTTCGGCCCGCCACCCAGGATGACGATTTTTTTCGAGTCTGTCGGACGCGACTCACATTCCGGCGTGCCGAAGCCACCTTCATAGGTCGAGTACATGTAGGGCGTGTCGGAGGAGAACTCGGCGGCGCAGGTGTCGATGCGCTTGTAGACCGGCAGCACGCCGAGGCTCAGGCGCTGCGCCATCACCGCGCCCTCGCTCTGCCCGGTCAGCGCGGCCAGGCGCTTGTCGGCGAAGCCCATCGCCTTCAGGCGGCGGAAGCCGGTGGCATCCTTCGGCAGGCCCTCGGCGCGCACGGCTTCCTCGGCCTGCACGATCTTCTCGATCTCGCGCAGGAACCAGGGCTCGAAGCGGCAGGCCTCGTGGATCTCCTCCACCGTCAGCCCGGCGCGGAAGGCCTGCGCCACGTTCAGCACGCGGTCCGGCTTCGGCGTGGCCAGCGAGGCGATATGCGCCTCCTTCGAGCCATCGCCCGGCGGCGGCAGGTCGTCCAGGCCCGACAGACCCGTCTCCAGGCTGCGCAGGCCCTTCTGCAGCGCCTCGTTGAAGGAGCGGCCAATCGCCATGGCCTCGCCCACCGACTTCATCGAGGTGGTCAGCGTCGCCGGCGTGCCCGGGAACTTCTCGAAGGTGAAGCGGGGAATCTTCACCACGACATAGTCGATGGTCGGCTCGAAGGCGGCCGGCGTGACCATGGTGATGTCGTTCTTCAGCTCGTCCAGCGTGTAGCCGACGGCGAGCTTGGCGGCGATCTTGGCGATCGGGAAGCCGGTCGCCTTCGAGGCGAGCGCCGAGCTCCGCGAGACGCGCGGGTTCATCTCGATGACGACCATGCGGCCATCGACCGGGTTGATGCCGAACTGCACATTGGAGCCGCCGGTATCGACGCCGATCTCGCGCAGGCAGGCGATGCTGGCATCGCGCATGCGCTGATACTCTTTGTCGGTCAGCGTCAGCGCCGGCGCCACGGTCACCGAGTCACCGGTGTGCACGCCCATCGGGTCCAGGTTCTCGATCGAGCAGACGATGATGCAGTTGTCCGCGGTGTCGCGGACCACCTCCATCTCGAATTCCTTCCAGCCCAGCACCGACTCCTCGATCAGCACTTCGCTGGTCATCGAGGCGCTGAGCCCGGCGGTGACGATCTGCTCGAACTCCTCGCGGTTATAGGCGATGCCGCCGCCGGTGCCGCCGAGCGTGAAGGAGGGGCGGATGACGCAGGGCAGCTTGACCTGCTCGAGGCCGGCGCGGGCTTCCTCCATCGTGTGGGCGATGTGGCTGCGCGGGCTCTCGATGCCGATCTTGGTCATCGCGTCGCGGAACTTCAGCCGGTCCTCGGCCTTGTCGATGACCTCGGCCTTGGCGCCGATCAGCTCGCAGCCATACT
This sequence comes from Roseomonas sp. USHLN139, assembly GCF_037145735.1. Classification (NCBI taxonomy): domain Bacteria; kingdom Pseudomonadati; phylum Pseudomonadota; class Alphaproteobacteria; order Acetobacterales; family Roseomonadaceae; genus Roseomonas; species Roseomonas sp. USHLN139. The sequence goes on from NZ_JBBCWY010000001.1 coordinate 748,543, forward strand.
TCTCAAGGACACCGGCCTCGGCCAGCTTCAGGGAAGTGTTCAGCGCGGTCTGGCCGCCCATGGTCGGCAGCAGCGCGTCCGGCCGCTCCTTGGCGATGATCTTTTCCACCATCTCGACCGTGATCGGCTCGATGTAGGTGGCGTCGGCCAGGCCCGGGTCGGTCATGATGGTGGCCGGGTTCGAGTTCACCAGGATCACCCGGTAACCTTCCGCCCGCAGCGCCTTGCAGGCCTGGGCGCCGGAATAGTCGAACTCGCAGGCCTGGCCGATGACGATCGGGCCGGCGCCGATGATCAGGATGGATTTGATGTCGGTGCGCTTCGGCATGTCGGGTCGCTCATTCGGTTGGGCGGGCCGGGGTGTGAAGCCGGCCGGCGGGCCGCGAAGGAAATCAGGTCGGGAAGGCGGAACCAGGGAAACCAGGGCTAGAAAGTCATCGCTTGCTCTGCAGGGCGAGGCTGACGGCCAGCCCGCCCAGCACGCCGCCCATGATCCAGCGCTGCAGCGCCGCCCAGCGCGGGCGGCCGGAGAAGAAGCGGGCGACCCCGCCGGCGCCGACCACCAGGGCGGCATCGGCGAGGGTGGCGACGGTGATCTGCACCAGCCCCAGCGTGACCCCCTGCCAGAACAGCGAGCCCAGCGCCGGGTCCATGAAGGGCGGCATGACGGCGACGTAGAAGATCGCCACCTTGGGGTTCAGCAGGGCGGTGGCCATGCCGACGGCGAAGAGCCTGCCGTCGCGTTCCGGCGGCAGGGGACGCGGCGCGAAGAGCGGCTGGCCGCCCGGCCGCAGGCTCTGCCAGGCGAGCCAGCCGAGATAGGCTGCCCCGCCCAGCCGCAGCACGTCATAGGCGTAGGGAATGGCCAGCAGCGCCGCGGTGACGCCCGCCGCCGCACCCAGCATGATCACCAGGCTGCCGGCCTGGCAGCCGGCCAGCGAGACCAGCCCGGCCCGCGGCCCCTGCGCCACCGAGCGCGACACCAGGTAGAGCATGTTCGGCCCCGGCGTGATCGCCAGGCCGAGCGCCAGGACCGAGAAGGTCAGCAGGGTGGCGGCGGACAGCATCGCGACGCCTCAGCCGTGCACCGACAGGCCGCCATCCACCGGGATGGCGGTGCCGGTGATGAAGACGCTGGCGTCGCTGGCCAGGAAGGCGGCGATGCCGGCGAAATCGGTGGGCTGGCCCCAGCGCTTCTGCGGCGTGCGCGCCAGGACATGGGCGTTCAACTGCGGCATATCAGGAGCTCTTGCGGTTTGCGGGTGGCCAGACCTGGTTGACCATGTGGAGCAGCAGAAGGCAGGGCAGCTGAGACAAGGCCGTTAAACCAATCAAAAAGGCCGATGCTTTATCATTGTTGAGCGGGACTGAGCCCATGCGATAGGTCGCTACCGCTGAAAGCGTGAGGGCAACAGAAAGTGCCATCCCAGTCGGCAAAAGCCTACGCAGACCCACGAAAAGCAGCCCCAGGCAAACTCCGTAAGGCACACCCAGAAACATGATGGCCGTCAGAATCATCAAACTGAGCCACAAAAAGGCCGCAGCAAGTTCGTCAGCGGGGATGCCGCTGATCAGAAAGGCAATGAACATCAGTGAGCCCAGGACGTAGGGTAGGCAGGCGTCGAGACGTGCAGGCCACCCAGTGCGGAGCTTGGGCGGCATCGGCGTCCGATCAACTGTGTCCCTGATGTCCTGCATGGCCGCGCGGTCAGCCGTGCACCGACAGGCCGCCATCCACCGGGATGGCGGTGCCGGTGATGAAGGCGCTGGCGTCGCTGGCCAGGAAGGCGGCGATGCCGGCGAAATCGGCGGGCTGGCCCCAGCGCTTCTGCGGGGTGCGGGCCAGCACGCTGTCGTTCAGCTGTGGCATGTCACGCTTGGCGCCCGCCGTCAGCTCGGTCTCGATCCAGCCGGGCAGCAGGGCATTCGCCGTGATGCCATCCTGGCCCCAGGCGACCGCCAGGCTGCGCACATACTGCACGATGCCGCCCTTGCTGGCGCCATAGGCCGGCGACAGCGGCAGGCCGAAGATCGACATCATCGAGCCGATGCAGATCACCCGCCCATGCCCGCTGGCCTTCAGCGCCGGATAGGCGGCCCGCGTCAGCCGCATCACGCTGGTCAGGTTGGTGTCGAGGACGGTCGCCCAATCCTCGTCCGTCACCTCCTGCGGCAGGCGGCGGAGATTGGTCCCGGCATTGTTGACCAGGATGTCGAGCTGCCCGCCGGTCCGTTCGAGAATCTCGGCCAGGGCGCGGGCAGGGGCCTCGGGTGGCGTCAGGTCGGCGATGACGGAAAAGGAGTCGCCGCCCAGCTCCGCCACCGCGGCCGCATTCTTGGCCGCGTTGCGGCCGACCACGGCGATGCGCGCGCCGGCCGCGGCCAGGCCGCGCGCCATGCCGAGGCCGATGCCGCCATTGCCGCCGGTGACGAGCGCGACGCGCCCGGTCAGGTCGAACATCCCAGCCATCCGTGTCTCTCCCTTCGCCTGGCGGCTGCTGGAGGATCAGGCCGCCTTGTGCTTCTCGATCATCTCGACAAAGCGGTGGAAGAGATAGTGGCTGTCGGAGGGGCCCGGGCTGGCTTCCGGGTGGTACTGCACCGAGAAGGCCGGGCGGTCGGTGGCCGCGATCCCCTCGTTCGAGCCGTCGAACAGCGAGACATGGGTGACGGTCACATTCGCCGGCAGCGACTTCTCGTCGACGGCGAAGCCGTGGTTCTGGCTGGTGATCTCGACCCGGCCGGTGGTCAGGTCCTTCACCGGCTGGTTGGCGCCACGATGGCCGCGCTCCAGCTTGAAGGTCTTGCCGCCGAGCGCGAGGGCCAGCAGCTGGTGGCCCAGGCAGATGCCGAAGACCGGCTTGCCGGCGTCCAGCACACCCTGGATGGCGGGAACGGCATAGACACCCGTCGCCGCCGGGTCGCCGGGGCCGTTCGACAGGAAGACGCCATCCGGGTTCTGCGCCAGGATCTGCTCGGCGGTGGCCTCGGCCGGCAGCACCGTCACCTCGCAGCCGGCATCCGCCAGGCAGCGCAGGATGTTGCGCTTGGCGCCGTAGTCGACGGCAACGACCTTGTGCTTCTTCGCCGGCGCCAGGTCATAGCCCTGGCCCCAGGACCACAGCCCCTCGCTCCAGCCATAGGACTGGCGGCAGGTCACTTCCTTGGCCAGGTCCATGCCCTCGAGCCCCGGCCAGCCGGCGGCCTGCGCCTTCAGGGCGGGGATGTCGAAGCGGCCATCGGCGGGGAAGCACAGCACGCCGTTCGGCGCGCCGCCGTCGCGGATGCGCGCGGTCAGCGCGCGGGTGTCGACGCCGGCGATGCCGGGGATGCCGAAGCTCTTCAGCCAGGCGTCGAGATGCTTGGTGGCGCGGTAATTGGCCGGCTCGGTCACGTCCAGCTTCACCACCAGGCCGCGCGCGGCCGGGGTGATGCTCTCCAGGTCTTCCTGGTTGGCGCCGACATTGCCGATATGCGGGAAGGTGAAGGTGATGATCTGCCCGGCATAGGACGGATCGGTCAGGGTCTCCTGGTACCCCGTCATGCCGGTGTTGAAGCAGATCTCGCCGGTGCCCTTCTCGCTGCCCGGGGTGGTGTGCGCGCCGAAGCCGCGGCCCCAGAAGACGCGGCCATCGGCCAGCACCAGGGCGGCGGTGGCGCCGGCGGGCGGCTGCTCGGCGTCGGTGGGGGTGGCGGCGGGGGCCATGCGCGTCTCCGGGCTGGGGTCGGGCTGCGGGGTGGAGGGGGTGGGGCTGAGCGCCGCCAGCGACAGGCCGGTGGCGGCGATGATCGCCGGCCAGTGCTTGGCGGGAATGGCGCGCGCCTGGCGCCATTTGCGCACCGCCTCGGTGCCGACGCCGCAGCGCTCGGCCACTGCCTCGGGGCCGCCCATCAGGGCGATGATGTCTTCCACGGACCGCATGCCCGCCTTATGTGGGAAAAAATTTCCGGACGCCACCGGATTTCGCCAAGCCGGTGGGAAATTTCTTCCCAGGCTGCCAACTCGCGCCGGCGGCCGGGCCGCGATATATGTCCGCGCAAGAGACATGGAGATCCCCACATGAGCCTGCGCCAGCGCTTCACCGAGGAAATGAAGGCCTCCATGATCGCCAAGGATGCCCCGCGCACCTCGGCCATCCGCATGATCATCGCCAAGCTCAAGGACACCGACATCGCCGCCCGCCCGGCCGTCGAGCAGGTGCCGGAGGAGCAGATCATCGCCATGCTCCGCTCCATGGTGAAAAGCCGCCGCGAGAGCGTCGAGATGTACACCCAGGGCGGCCGCCAGGAGCTGGCCGACAAGGAAAGCGCCGAGATCGCCGTGATCGAGAGCTTCCTGCCGCAGCAGATGGACGACGCCGCCATGCAGGAAGCCGTCGCCGCCGCGGTCGCCGAGAGCGGCGCGACCTCGATCAAGGACATGGGCAAGGTCATGGCGGTGCTGAAGGGCAAATATGCCGCCACCCTCGACATGGCCAAGGCAGGGCCGATGGTGAAGGCGGCGCTCAACTAACGGCTTATGAGAGGGGCTCTGCCCCTCTCAAACTCTCCCCGCCAGGAACCTGAGGTTCCTGGACCTCCCACGGAGAAAACACGGCTTGTCGCTGCCGCCGAACTTCCTCGACGAGCTCAGGCTGCGAACGCCCCTCGCGCCTCTCATCGGCCGTGCCACCAAGCTGACCCGCGCCGGCCGCCAGTGGCGCGGCTGCTGCCCCTTCCACGGGGAGAAGTCGCCGTCCTTCTACGTCTATGACGACCACTACCACTGCTTCGGCTGCGGCGCGCATGGCGACGCCATCGCCTTCGTCATGCAGAACCAGGGCGCCAGCTTCCCCGAGGCGGTGGAGCGCCTGGCCGCCGAGGCCGGGCTCGAAGTGCCCAAGGCCACCCCGCAGCAGGCCCGGCGCGAAGCCAAGCAGCGCGACCTGCACGGCGTCCTGGACGCCGCCGCCGAGGCCTTCCAGCGCCGCCTGCGCCTGCCCGAAGGCCGCCCGGCGCTCGACTACCTGCTGCGCCGCGGCCTGACCGAGGAAACCATCAAGAAATTCGGCCTGGGCTGGTCGGGCGGCGGCCGCGGCGTGCTGGCGGCCGACCTGAAGCCGCTCGGCATCGAGCCGCGCCAGCTGATCGAGGCCGGGCTGATGCGCGAGAACGAGGGCGACGCGCCGCCCACCGACCTCTACTTCAACCGCGTGATGTTCCCGATCCGCGACCGCCGCGGCCGCATCATCTCCTTCGGCGGCCGCATCCTCGGCGACGGCCAGCCGAAATACGTCAACGGCCCGGAGACCGAGCTCTTCTCCAAGCGCCGCAACCTCTATGGCGTCGAGCTCGCCCGCGACGCTGCCTTCCGCGGCGCCCCCGTGCTGGTGGTCGAAGGCTACATGGACGTCATCGCGCTGCACCAGGCGGGCTTCGGCGGTGCCGTGGCGCCGCTCGGCACCGCGCTGACCGAGGACCAGCTGGCCGAGCTCTGGCGCCTGGCGCCGCAGCCCCTCCTCTGCTTCGACGGTGATACCGCCGGCGCCAAGGCGGCCGCCCGCGCCGCCGAGCTGGCCCTGCCGCTGCTGGCGCCCGAGCGCAGCCTGTCCTTCGTCAGCCTGCCCGCCGGCGAGGACCCCGACACCCTGGTCAAGCGCGGCGGCCCGCCGGCCTTCCGCGCCGTGCTCGACGCCGCCAAGCCGCTTTCCGACGTGCTCTACGGCATGGTCGCCCGGAAATTCCCCGGCACCACCCCGGAGGCCCGCGCCGCGCTGCGCCACGAGCTGGAAGCCTCGGCCGCCCGCATCCCGGACAAGCTGCTGGCCGGCGAATACCGCCGCGCGCTGCTCGACCAGTTCTTCGCCGCCAACCGCCGGCCGGCCCCCGCCTTCGCCCCGCGCGGCGAATGGAAGGGCAGGGGCGGCAAGGCCGCGCCACGCCCGGGCATCCCCGGCTTCACCCCGCCGCGTGATCCGGTCGACCTGTCGCAGGTCCGTCAGGAGCAGGCGCGCTGCCTGCTGGCCATCACGCTCGCCCATCCCTGGCTGCTGCCCGAGGTGGAGGAGGCCTTCGCCGCCCTCGAGCTGCCCGACGGTCTGCCCGCCCGGCTGCAGCAGGCGCTGCTCGCATGGCACCATGCCGGCCACCTGCCGCATGGCCATCAGGGCGACCAGGGCGCCGGCCCGCTTGACGCCGCGGAGCTCGCGCGCCACCTGGAGGAGGTCGAAGCCGAGGGCCTGGCCTGGCTGCGGCAATCCGCGCGGCTGCTGCCGGCGGCGGCGGCGCCGGAGGCCCTGCCGAAGCTGGTCGCCGACAGCTGGTGGTATTTCTTCGGCCGCTTCCGTGGCGAGGCCGCCCTCCAGGCCGAGCGCCAGGCGGCGCTGCAGGACCTGGCCACCACCGGCAATCCGGCAGCGCAGACCCGGCTGATCCGGCTGAACGAGCTGATCGCCGCGCAGCGCCGCGGCGAGTTCGAGGATGCCGGCGGCGAGGACGCCCTCTGACCGCGGCGCCGGGCCGGCCGCGTTGCCGGTCGGGGAGGGTCTGGGACCGATATCGCCGGCCTGTGGCGGGGATGGTCTCCTCGCCGGGCTTGGCGGTTGGGAAAGGGCTTTGCTCTAGAGGCAGCGGGAAGGCGCGCGGCGCAGGGCTTTCGGGCTTTCGCCCCGCCGCTCTTGTCTTGGCGGGGGGCGGGGCGTTATGGCCGCTCTCTGTCATGTCGGCCCCCTGCATTGCTTACGGTGGGCGGGGCCGCTAGGACCAGGATGGCATAACCGGCAAAAACCGGTCCCGGCGAGCACTTGCCGGGCGGCGTCAGACGGAGCGGATCGGCATGGCGAGCAAGGTCGCGAACGGCACCGACACTGTCGAGAACCGCGATGAGGCGGTGGAAGGGGCGCTGCTCGATACCCAGTCCGCGGCGTTCAAGAAGCTGATCGCCCGCGGCAAGGAACGCGGCTACGTCACCTATGATGAACTGAACCAGGCGCTCCCCACCGAGCAGCTGTCCTCCGAGACGATCGAGGACAACATGGCCATGCTCAACGACCTCGGCATCAACGTGGTCGAGGCCGAGGAGAACGAGGAGGCCGAGGGCAAGGCGACCCCGGCCAAGGCCGAGGGCTCCGAGGAAGAGGAAGAGGAAGAGAGTTCCGGCAATGTGGACGAGGAGAGCCTCGGCCGCACCGATGACCCCGTCCGCATGTACCTGCGCGAGATGGGCAGCGTCGAGCTGCTCTCGCGCGAGGGCGAGATCGCCATCGCCAAGCGCATCGAGGCCGGGCGCGACATGATGATCGGCGGGCTCTGCGAGAGCCCGCTGACCTTCCAGGCCATCCTCACCTGGCATGACGCGGTCAAGGAAGGCCGCATGCTGCTGCGCGACGTCATCGACCTGGAGGCGACGGCCGCGGCCGACAGCCCCGACGTGCCGCCGCCGAGCGAGGCCGAGGAATTCGAGGAGGGCGAGGAGGGCGAGGGCGTCGGCCTGTCGCTGTCCGCCCTCGAGGAGAAGCTCAAGCCCGAGGCGCTGGTCGCCTTCGAGGCGATCGAGGATCTCTATGGCAAGCTGCAGAAGCTGCAGGCCAAGCGCATGGAGGCCTATGCGGCGGGCGAGGAATTCGCCGTCCGCACCGAGAAGACCTATGAGAAGCACCGCCTCGAGCTGGTCGCGCTGGTCGAGAAGGTGCAGCTGCACAACAACCGCATCGAGGAGCTGGTCGACCAGCTGAAGGGCCTGAACCGGCGCATCACCGGCTTCGAGGGCCAGGTGCTGCGGCTCGCCGAGGCCAGCCGCGTCAAGCGCGAGGACTTCCTGCAGCACTGGCGCGGGGCGGAGATCGACCCGGCCTGGTTCGACCGGATCTCCGGGCTCACCGCCAAGTCCTGGAAGAACTTCATCGAGCGCTCGCGCGACGATGTCGAGCAGATCCGCACCCAGCTGGCCAACACCGCCGCGCTGACCGGCCTGCCGGTCGACGAGTTCAAGCGGGTCTATTCCACGGTCAGCCGCGGCGAGCGCGACATGACCCAGGCGAAGAAGGAGATGATCGAGGCCAACCTGCGCCTCGTGATCTCCATCGCCAAGAAATACACCAACCGGGGCCTGCAGTTCCTGGACCTGATCCAGGAGGGCAATATCGGCCTGATGAAGGCGGTCGATAAGTTCGAATACCGCCGCGGCTACAAGTTCTCGACCTATGCGACGTGGTGGATCCGGCAGGCGATCACCCGCTCGATCGCCGACCAGGCGCGGACCATCCGCATCCCGGTCCACATGATCGAGACCATCAACAAGCTGGTCCGCACCAGCCGCCAGATGCTGCACGAGATCGGCCGCGAGCCGCAGCCGGAGGAACTGGCCGAGAAGCTCGGCATGCCGCTGGAGAAGGTCAGGAAGGTCCTGAAGATCGCCAAGGAGCCGATCTCCCTCGAGACGCCGATCGGCGACGAGGAGGACAGCCATCTCGGCGACTTCATCGAGGACAAGGCGGCGATCATCCCGCTGGATGCCGCCATCCAGTCGAACCTGCGCGAGGCGACGACCCGCGTGCTGGCCAGCCTGACGCCGCGCGAGGAGCGGGTGCTGCGCATGCGCTTCGGCATCGGCATGAACACCGACCACACGCTGGAAGAGGTCGGCCAGCAGTTCAACGTGACGCGCGAGCGCATCCGCCAGATCGAGGCCAAGGCGCTGCGCAAGCTCAAGCACCCCAGCCGCTCGCGCAAGCTGCGCAGCTTCCTGGACAACTGACATGGCGCTCTCGCTGGTCGAGCCCGCCATCCGGGTGGTGGTGGATGTCACCTTCCTGCGGATGGCGGCGCCGCCCGGCGATCCAGCCCCGCCGCTGCCGGCCGGGCTGCGCCTGGTGCGGCTTGGCCACTGCACCGTGCCCTTCTACCGCTACCTCTACAACACGGTGGGGCAGGACTATGTCTGGTGGCTGCGCCGCGCCGCCGGCGATGCCGAGCTCGCCGCCATCCTGGGCGACCCGGCGGTCAGCATCCACGTGCTCTACAGCGATGGCGAGCCCGCCGGCTTCTTCGAGCTGGAGCGCCGCGCCGCCACGGCGACCACCAACATCGCCTATTTCGGCCTGATGCCGCACATGGTGGGCAAGGGGGCGGGGGCCGCCTTCCTGCGCGCCGCCGTCGACCTGGCCTGGGACGGCGCCAGCCTGGTGACGGTGAACACTTGCACCGCCGATCATCCGCGCGCCCTGCCGAACTACCTGGCCGCCGGCTTCACCAAGCTGCGCACCGTGCGCGAGGTCTGGCCGGTGCCGGTCCGCCTGGGGCTGAACGTGCCGCCGCGGCTGCTGGCCTGACCAGGCCGGCGGGCCGGGGCTCCTAAGCCTCCGCTAACCGCGCCCGGGCCATCCTTGCGGACCGCCGCCGCCGATCGGCGGCTGTCCGGAGGCGCCTCCTTGCCCGCAGACCTTTCCGCTTCCGGCCGCCCCGTCGCGGCCGCGCCCCGCACCGCCTCCCGCCGCGGCCTGCCGCTGCCCTGGCGGCTGGCGGCCATCGCCCTGCTGGCCCTGCTGGCGCTCGGCGCCCTGGCGGGCCTCGCCGCGCGTCGCCAGTCGGCCGTGCTGGAGGAGGGGCGGGTGGCGCTGCTGCGCGCCGTGGTCGACAGCGTGCTGGCCATCGCCGCGCGCGAGGCGGCGGAGGAGCAGGCCGGCCGGCAGAGCCGCGCCGAGGCCCAGGCCGCCACGCTGCGGGCGGTGCGGGCGCTGCGCTACCGCGGCGAGGAATATGTCTTCATCACCGACATGACGCCCCGGGTGGTGCTGCATCCGATCCGCCCGGCGCTGGAGGGGCAGGAGGTCGGCGCCACCCGCGACCCGACCGGCTTCCCGCTGTTCCAGGCCTTCGTCGACGTGGTCCGCGGCTCCGGCCAGGGGCTGGTGCCCTATCTCTGGCCGCGCCCCGGCGCCGAGCAGCCGGTGGAGAAGCTCAGCTTCGTGCAGGGCTTCGCGCCCTGGGGCTGGGTGGTCGGCACCGGCATCTATGTCGACGACCTGCGCGCGGCGCAGCGCGAGCAGCTCTATGCGCTGGGCGGCCTGGCGCTGGGCGTCGGCCTGGCGCTGCTGCTGCTGGCGCTGCTGATCGGCCGCGGCATCACCCGGCCGCTCGCGGCGCTGGAGCGGCGGATGCGCGGCCTGGCCGCCGGCGAGCATGACACGGCGGTGCCCGGCCTCGGCCGGGGCGACGAGATCGGCCGCATGGCCGAGAGCGTCGAGGTCTTCCGGGCCGCGCTGCTGGACGGCGAGCGGCTGCGCGCCGAGCGTGAGGCAGGCCGCCACCAGGCGGAGGCGCTGCGCCAGGCCGCGCAGCAGGGCATGGCGCAGGAGGTGGAGGCGGCGCTGGGCAGCGTCGCCGCCGCCCTGGCGCAATCGGCGGCCAGCCTCAGCGCGGCGACCGGCAGCATGGCGCGCAGCCGCGACCAGGTCGCTGGCGAGCTGGCCGGCGCGGGCGATGCGGCGGGCCGCACCGGCACGCATGTCGAAGCGGTGGCGGCGGCGGCCGACCGGCTGGCGCAGTCGGTCTCGGCCATCGCCGCGCGGGTGACGGAAAGCGCCCAGGCGGCCGGCCGCGCCACCGCCGAGGCGCGCGCCGCCGACGAGACCGTCGGCAGCCTGGCGGAGATGGCCCGGCGCATCGGCGACGTGGTGAAGCTGATCAGCGACATCGCCGGCCAGACCAATCTGCTGGCGCTGAACGCGACGATCGAGGCGGCGCGCGCCGGTGAGGCGGGGCGCGGCTTCGCCGTGGTCGCCAACGAGGTGAAGGGGCTGGCCGGCCAGACCGCCCGCGCCACCGAGGAGATCGGCGCGCAGATCGGCGCCATGCAGCGCGCCACCGCCCAGGTGGTCGGCGCCATCCGCAATGTCGGTGGCGCCATCGAGCAGGCCAATGCGATCGGCGAGGCGATCGCCGCCGCCGCGGCCGAGCAGGGCCAGGCGACCGGCGCCATCCTGCGCCATGTCGCCGAGGCGGGCGAGGGCACCGACAAGGCGGTGGCGCGCATGGCGGCGGTGGACCGCTGCATGGCGGCCGATGCGGCGGCGCTGGAGGGAGTGCGCCAGGCCGGCGCCGCCGTGGCGGCCCAGGGCGAGGCGCTGCAGATGGCGCTGAGCGGGTTGCTGCTGCGGCTGCAGGCCGGCGGCCCCGCCGCGGCTTCCCCGCGCGGTGCCCGCGCGGCCTGAGGCCTCAGCCGGCGGCCGGCTTGTCGGGGGCGGAAGGCGGGGCGGCGGGCGCCGCCGCCATGGCCGCGCGCGCCTCGGCGACCGTCCTTTCCAGGAAGTCGAGCAGCGCGGCGCGATCGGCGGTGGCGGCGCGCACCGTCTCGATCTCCTTCGGCACGGGCAGGCCGAGATGGCGCATCAGCCCGCAATACATCAGCACCCGGTCGTCGGAGTCGAGTTTCTGGCGCCCCAGCGCGCGCTCCACATCCAGCTCGATGCGCTCGAGACGGGCCGCCGGGTCGCGCTCGGTGGAGCGCAGGATCTGCCGGATGAAGGAGGAGCCGGGACCGTTGATGAAGCGCGGGTGCTCGTGGCGGAAGGCGGCGGTCAGCGTCGGGTCCGCCTTCAGCACGCTGTGCAGCAGCTGCTGGTCGCCCGGCGTGTCGTACCATTTCTCCGCCTGGCGCAGCTTCTCGAGCTTCACCGTCTCCAGCTTGGCCAGCCAGGCGCGGGCGATCGTCCGGGTGTGCGGATGTGCGCAATTGGCGAAGAAGACGCCGTCATTGACGTCCCAGGGCGCCTCGGTCGCGCCATGGGTGAAGACGAAGGAGGTCTCCGCGCAGCTCTGCAGATAGGCGCGGATATCGTAGCGCGGGTCGACGACATAGGCGTCGGAATCGAGGTGCAGGTACCAGCCCTCGAATCCCAGATCCAGCATGTCGTTCAGCAGCAGGATGCGGTTGTAGCAGGCATGCCAGGCGTGGAAGCCGCGCATGATGCCATGGAAGCAGGTGTAGCGGATATCGTGCCGCAGGCAGAAGGCACGGTTCAGCTTCGCCGTGCTGCGCAGCATGGTGAAGTAGTTCACCGGGTCGGCCGACTGGAACAGGACGATGTCCTGCTCGGGCTTGAGCTTCAGCATGGCTGTCCCCCGGCGACACGCCGCCGGGGGACAGCGTCCCCCGGCAACGGACGGGAATTACTTGGCGGCGGCGATCTGGCGGGCCAGGATCTCGGCGGCCTGGGTGGCGTTGCCCCAGCCCTTCACCTTTACCCACTTGCCCGGCTCCAGGTCCTTGTAGCGGGTGAAGAAGTGCTCGATGGCGTCGCGCGTGATCTTCGGCAGCTCGTCCACTTCCTTCACGTCGGTGAAGGCGGTGTGGATCTTGTCATGCGGCACGCAGACCAGCTTCTCGTCCTGGCCGCTCTCGTCTTCCATGAACAGCACGCCGATCGGGCGGGCGCGGATCACGGCGCCGGGCACCACCGGGGCCGGGGCCAGCACCAGCGCGTCGGACGGGTCGCCATCATCGGCCAGCGTGCCGGGGATGAAGCCATAGGCGGCCGGATAGGCCATCGGGGTGAACAGGAAGCGGTCGACGAAGATCGCGCCGCTCTCCTTGTCGACCTCGTACTTCACCTGGCTGCCTTGCGGGATCTCGATCACGACATTGATGTCGTGCGGCGGGTTCTTGCCGGTGGAAAGCTTGGTCACGTCCATGGTGGCGGCGTCCGTTTCGTGGCGAGGTGGCTGAGGCTGTTAGCAAAGCCCGGGCCCAGCGGCAATTCGCCCGCCGCGCGGCCGGCCCGGCGTCGCTCCCCCTTGCCGGCCGCCCCCCGGCCCGCGCACCATGGGCCCGCCGGCGCCGGGGACCACCACCCGGGGCGAGGCGCCGCCGAGGGGGGAAAGCTGCATGACCACGCGCCGTTCGCTGCTGGCCACGGGCCTCGCGGCCCCGCTGCTGCTGTCCGCGGGCATCACGCCGCTGCGGGCGCAGGGCGCTTCCGCCCTCGGCCTGGTCGAGCGCCGGGAATTCGCCTTCCAGGCCTACCAGACCCGCGGCGGCGCCAGCCTGCCGGCGGTGCGCACCGGCTACCAGACCGCCGGCACGCTGAACGCCGCCGGCGACAATGCCGTGCTGATCACCCATTTCTTCAGCGGCAATGGCCAGGCCTTCGGCCAGGCGGCCGCCAATGCGCCGCCCGGCTGGTGGGATTCGATCATCGGCCCGGGCAAGCCGATCGACACCGGCCGGTTCTTCGTGGTGGCCAGCGACAGCATGGCCAATCTGAATGCGCCCGACCGCTGGACGGTGACCACCGGCCCGGCCTCGACCAATCCCTCGACCGGGCGGCCCTGGGGCATGGGCTTCCCCGTCGTCTCGATCCGCGACTTCGTCGAGGTGCAGAAGCGGCTGCTGGACAGCCTGGGCGTGAAGAAGCTGGCCCTGGTCGCCGGCCCCAGCATGGGGGCGCTGCAGGCGATCGAATGGGCGGCCGCCTATCCGCAGATGGTCGAGCGCGTCATGCCGGTCATCGGCACCGGCGAGATCGATGCCTGGCTGGGCGGCTGGCTCGACCTCTGGGCGGCGCCGATCCGCCAGGACCCGGCCTGGCGCGGCGGCGACTATTACGGCCAGGGGCGCGAGGCGCCGCTGCGCGGCCTGACCGAGGCGCTGAAGCTGGTCACGCTGCATTCGCGCGACCGCGGCTGGGCGGCGCAGTTCACCCGCCGGGCCGCCGAGGGCCAGGATCCGGCCCGGCGCCTGCAGGACCGCTTCGCCCTCGACGCCGCGCTGGAGACGGCCGCCGCCGCCCGCGCCCGCCAGTCGGACGCCAATTCCTTCCTCTATCTGGTGCGCGCCAACCAGCTTTTCCTCAATGAATATGACAGCCTCGACGCGGCGCTGGCGCGCAGCCAGGCCCGCTGGCTGCTGCTGCCCAGCCAGGGCGACCGGCTCTTCACCGCCGACTACGCCGCCGAGCTGCTGGCAGCGCTGCGCCGCGCCGGCCGCCCCGTCGCCGAGCAGCGCCTGACCGGCGAGCAGGGCCATCTGGAGGGCGTCACCGGCATTGCCCAGGCGTCGGAGGCCATCCGCGGCTTTCTCGCCTGAGAGTTTTTCGCCGCGGCACATTTCAAAGCCGGGCCCGATGCTTTAACTGGGGCTGGAGGCCGGGATCGCGGCCTCCCCCTTCGGATGCGCCTGTAGCTCAATGGTTAGAGCGGGCCGCTCATAACGGCTTGGTTGCGGGTTCAAGTCCTGCCGGGCGCATGTCTTTCCTGGAGGCGGCGGGCCTCGCGGCCGGCGGGCTGCGAACCCCTTTGCATCCGGCCTCAAATTTGCGAGAGATGGCGGCAGTGTCCCAGCACCCTTCCTGAACGGGGGGTGCCGTCCTGGAGTCGCCGTGTCCGCCAGCCTGCCGCTGCCGCGCCCTGATCCTCTTTTCGGCAGCCTGCGTCCGAACGGTTTCCGCGTCGAAGGCCGTGCCGCGCGCCGCGACGAGTCCGGCTGCCCCGCCTGGGCCCGCGGCCGGTCGCTCGGCTTCTGGCTGGGCGCCAACCTGGCGGTCATGCTGGCCTATCTGGCACTGGGCTGGGCGGTCGGCCGCTTCTTCGCCGCCTTCGGCCTGTTCCCGGCGCCGATCTGGCTGCCGGCCGGCCTGGCCGCGACCGCCGCCATGCTGGGCGGCTGGCGCCTGCTGCCGGGCATCTTCCTGGGCTCCTTCGCGGTCAATGCGGCGGTCTTCGAGGGCGGCGCGGCGCTGGCGGCGGTCATCTCGCTGGGCAATGCGCTGGGGCCGCTGGCCGGCGCCCGGCTGACCCGCGCCTTCCGCCCGGCCACCGGCCTGTTCACCCGCTTCCGCGGCGTCACCGCCTTCCTGGCCGGCGCCGTGCTGCTGCATGCCATGCTGACCGCGACCATCGGCAGCCTCGGCCTCTGGTGGCTGCAGGGCGCGGCCCCGGCGGAACTGCCGGCGCAGTGGAGCCGCTGGCTGCTCTGCGATGCCGGCGGCACCTTCTATTTCGCCCCCTCGCTGCTGCTCTGGCTGCAGGTGGAGCGCACCCCGGATGGCGGCCCCGGCCGGCTGCCGCTGCTGGATGGCGCCGTCTGGCTCGGCACCGCGCTGCTCGGCGCCGGCCTCTTCGCGCTGAAGCTGCCGCCCGGCCTGCCGGCGGCGCAGCTGGTCTTCCTGCTGGCCGTGCCGCTGTCCTGGATCGCGCTGCGCATCTCGCTGCGCGCCGCCTATACCCTGCTGACCCTGCTCTGCGTCATCGCCTCGGCCGGCACCGTCGCCGGCTTCGGCCCGTTCCAGAATGGCGGCGGCGGCAACCCGATGCTCTCGGTCGGCATGCTGATCGTGCTCTGCGCCATGAACGTGCTGACCCTGCAGGCCCTGGTCAGCGAGCGCCGCGAGGCCGAGGCGGCGCTGGCCGCGGCCAATCAGGGGCTGGAGGCGCGGGTCGCCGAGCGCACCGCCGCGCTGCGCCGCCAGGCCGAGACCGACGGGCTGACCGGCATCGCCAACCGCCGCAGCTTCCTCGACCAGGCGGCCTCCGCCTTGCGGCGGGAGCAGGCGGGGCAGGGCGCCTTCGCCCTGGTCGCCTTCGACCTCGACCACTTCAAGGCGGTCAATGACGGCGCCGGCCATGCCGCCGGCGATGCCGTGCTGCGCCTGGCGGCCGAGCGCAGCGCCCGGCGGCTGGGCGAGGGGGCGCTGTTCGGCCGGCTGGGCGGCGAGGAATTCGCCGTCGCCCTGCCGGGCGCCGGGCTGGCCGCGGCCGTGGCCGTGGCCGAGCGGCTGCGCGGCGCCCTGGCCGGCATCGCCCTGCCGGCGGCCAGCCTGTCGGAGCCGATCCCGGGCAGCGGGCAGCTCACCGCGAGCTTCGGCGTGGTCGAGGCGCGGCCGGGCGAGACCTCGCTGGAGGCGCTGCTGAAGCGCGCCGACCTCGCCCTCTACGCCGCCAAGGCGGCCGGCCGCGACCAGGTGCGGCTGGGCTGATCCGCCGTCGCGGACGCCCGGCGCAGGGGAGCCGCGCAACCCTGACGCTTGGCGCGCGGCCCGGCGCTGGGTAGAACGGCCCCCAAACTCGATTCCGACGCCCATACCTTCTGCCCGGGGATCCCGCTGCCATGGCCGCTCACCAGTACGTCTACGTGATGAAGGATCTCACCAAGTCCTACCCGGGCGGGCGCGAGATCTTCAAAGGCATCACCCTCTCCTTCCTGCCCACCGCCAAGATCGGCGTGCTCGGCCCGAACGGCGCCGGCAAGTCGACCCTGATGCGGATCATGGCGGGGCAGGACAAGGAGTTCGGCGGCGAGGCCTGGGCGGCCGAGGGCGTCAAGATCGGCTATCTGAGCCAGGAGCCGCAGCTCGACCCGACCAAGACCGTCGGCGAGAACGTCATGGAGGCCTTCGGCGACCTGAAGGCGCAGCTCGACCGCTTCAACGAGATCTCCATGGCCTTCGGCGAGGAGATGACCGAGGAGCAGATGAACGCGCTGCTGGCCGAGCAGGCCGAGCTGCAGGAGAAGATCGACGCCGCCGAGGGCTGGGACCTCGACCGCACCATCGACATCGCCCTCGACGCGCTGCGCGCGCCGACCGCCGACAGCGGCGTGACGACGCTGTCGGGCGGCGAGCGCCGCCGCGTCGCGCTGTGCAAGCTGCTGCTCGAGAAGCCCGACCTGCTGCTGCTCGACGAGCCGACCAACCACCTCGACGCCGAGAGCGTGTCCTGGCTGGAGAAGACGCTGCGCGAGTTCCAGGGCGCCGTGCTGATCGTCACCCATGACCGCTACTTCCTCGACAACGTCACCAACTGGATCCTCGAGGTCGATCGCGGCCGCGGCATCCCCTATGAGGGCAACTACTCCGCCTACCTGAACGCCAAGCGCAAGCGCCTGCAGCAGGAGGAGAAGGAGGAGAGCTCCCGCCAGCGGCAGCTGGCCGAGGAGCAGGAGTGGATCGGCCGCAGCCCGGCCGCGCGCATGTCCAAGTCGAAGGCGCGCATCGCCGCCTATGAGGAACTGCTGGCCAAGAGCCAGGAGCGCGCGCCCGACCCGACCGAGATCCAGATCCCGCCGGCCCCGCGCCTGGGCAATACCGTCATCGAGGCGGAGGGGCTGCGCAAGGGCTTCGGCAACGAGCTGCTGATCGACAACCTGTCCTTCAAGCTGCCGCCCGGTGGCATCGTCGGCGTCATCGGCCCGAACGGCGCCGGCAAGTCGACGCTGTTCAAGATGATCACCGGCAAGGAGACGCCGGATGCCGGCACGCTGAAGGTCGGCGAGACCGTCAGCCTGGGCTATGTCGACCAGAGCCGCGACACGCTCGACGACAAGCGCACCGTCTGGCAGGAAATCTCCGACGGCCAGGACATGATCATGATGGGCAAGCGCGCGGTGCCGAGCCGCGCCTATGCCGCCGCCTTCAACTTCAAGGGCGGCGACCAGCAGAAGCCGGTCGGCGTGCTGTCGGGCGGCGAGCGCAACCGCGTGCACCTGGCCAAGATGCTGCGCGACCCGCACAACGTCATCCTGCTCGACGAGCCGACCAACGACCTCGACGTCGACACGCTCCGCGCGCTGGAAGAGGCGCTGGTCGAGTTCGCCGGCTGCGCCGTGATCATCTCGCATGATCGCTGGTTCCTCGACCGGCTGGCGACCCACATCCTCTCCTTCGAGGGCGACAGCCACGTCGAATGGTTCGAGGGCAACTATCAGGCCTATGAGGCGGACCGACGTCGACGCCTTGGCGCGGCGGCCGATCAGCCGCACCGGATCAAGTACCGGCCGCTCACCCGGTAAGCGGATGGACGGCCTTGCGCGGGTGGAATCCCCGCAGACGGTGCGCACGTCGCGGCTGACGCTGCGCCCCGTCGGCCCGGCCCATCTGGCCGATCTCATTGCGCTGAAAGGCGACGAGGCCGCCTTCGGGCTGATGCTGAACGGCATCCGTCCGCCGGAGGCCGTCGCCCGCGAGCTGGAGGCGGAGATGGCCGCCTGGGCGCGGCACGGCTATGGCACCTGGGCGGTGCACCGGGCGGAGGATGAGGCCTTCCTCGGCATCGTCGCCCTGGAAGAGCGGCCGGATGGCCGCGGCATCGCCCTCCGCTTCGCGCTCTGGCCGCATACCCGCGGCCGTGGCTATGCGCGCGAGGCCGCCCGGGCCGCCCTGGCCTTCGGCCATGGCAGCGCCGCCCTGCCGCGCATCGTCGCCATCGCCCGCGAGGACAACCTCGCTTCGCGCGCGGTGCTGGAGGATCTCGGCCTGCGGGCGGTGGAGGACTTCCCGCGCGGTGGGGTGCGCATGCTGGTCTATGAAAGCCTGCACCCCGCCGGCCAGGCTGCCCCATTTCCGCCGTAATAAGACGCCGCGCTCAAGCCTGAGCGCGGCGTCTCCATTTGTGTCCAGTGGGTTACAAGGAATGACGAAGGGATAAGAATAAGGCAGGTCTGCCTTATTTGTGTTGAAGCCAGGGCGGGCTTGGCGGTATCGACCGCGCAGGGAAGGCGAACGGGCCAGGGTTATCGAGGAGGCCCGGATGATTCTGTCGCGATATTTCGGTCTGGTAGTGGCCGGCCTGCTGGCGCTCGGCGCCGCGCCCGCCCAGGCACAGGACGCGCCGGGCTATTCGCTGCGCGCGGCCTTCGGCGGCGCCGTGCCCTTCGCCCGCAAGGATTCCTACGTCGTGGCCAATCTCGCCGGCGAGAAGGGCGGCAAGCTCGCGCTGGCCAGCAGCCTGCCGCTGGCCAGCCTGCGCAGCCCGATCTTCGACGCCCGCCCGCAATACGTGCTGGGCGGCGATCTCGCGCTCGGCGATTTCGGGCCGGGCCGGCTGTCGCTCGACGGACAGATCGCCGCCGGGGCGGAGAAGGTGCCGGACGAGCCGCGGCCGCTGCTGGGGCTGGCGCGGCTGCGGTTGGTGTTCTGATGGCGCGCCGGCGCCACAGGCGGGACGCCACATGAATGTGGGGGTCTGGGGGCATTCAATGCCCCCAGAATCTTCCCTTCAGATCCCTCTTTTCTTCCGCATCAGCCGCATCCCCAGCAGCGCCCCGCCGATGACCAGGAAGGACAGTGCCGTGGAGACGGTGCCGAGCGCGTAGAGCACCGGCGTCGTCACCGTCGTGGTCATGCCGAGGATTTCCAGCGGCAGGGTGTTGCCGCTGCCGGCGGTCAGCAGCGTGCGGGCGAATTCATCGAAGGACAGGGTGAAGCCGAACAGCGCGATGCCGACGACACTCGGCGCGATGATCGGCAGCACGACGTGCCAGAAGGACTGCCAGGGGGTGGCCCCCATGTCGCGGGCGGCTTCCTCCCAGGAGCGGTCGAAGCGGTTGAAGACGGCGAACATGATCAGCAGGCCGAAGGGCAGGGTCCAGGTCAGCTGCGCGCCGAAGGCCGAGGAATACCAGGCCGGTTCCCATTCCATCAGGTTGAACATCAGCCCGATGCCCAGGCCGACCAGCAGCGAGGGCACGATCAGGCTGGCGATGGTCAGGTAGAACAGCAGGGTGCTGCCGGCGAAGCGGCGGCGGAAGGCCATGCCGGCGGCCAGCGACACTACCACGGTGGTGGCCGTCACCATGGCGGCCAAGATCAGCGTCCGGGTCATGGCGGCGCCGAGGTCGCCCACCGCCTGCGGCTGGAACAGCCGGCCGAACCAGTGCAGCGAGACGCCGTTCATCGGGAAGGTCAGTCCGCCATCCGGTCCCTGGAAGGACAGGATGGTGATCGTCAGCGTGGGGCCGTAGAGGAACAGCATGAAGGCGCCGAACAGGGCGCCGAGCAGCAGGCGGGCGACGCGGCCGGGCATGGCGTCAGAGCTCCCGCCGGATGTCGACGATGCGCAGCATGGCGGCGACCACCAGCAGGACCATCAGCAGCAGGCCGACGGCATTGGCGGCGGCGGCCGGATACTGCATGGCGCCGTACTGGTTGCTGATCATCAGCCCGACCGAGGCGCTCTGGCCGCCGCTCATCAGCCGCACGGTGGCGAAGTCGCCCATCACCAGCACGACGACGAACAGGCTGCCGATGCCGATGCCGGGCTTGGCCAGCGGCAGGATGACGCACCACAGCGTCTGCCAGAAGCCGGCGCCCATGTCGCGCGCCGCCTCCAGCAGGCGGCGGTCGATGCGCATCATGCTGTTGAAGATCGGTACCACCATGAACAGCGTGTAGAGGTGGACGAAGGCCAGGATCACCGAGAAGTCCGAGAACAGCAGGAATTCCAGCGGCTGCTCGATGGCGCCGATGCCGATCAGCGTGCTGTTCAGGATGCCGTTGCGGCCCAGGAAGGGCACCCAGGCGATCATGCGGATCAGGTTAGAGGTCCAGAAGGGCACGGTGCAGAGGATGAACAGCACCATGCGCAGCGTCGCGCTCTGCACCACGAAGGCCAGGTAATAGGCGATCCAGAAGCCGATCCCCAGCGTCACCGCCCAGGTGATGCCGGCGAACCAGACCGTCTTCAGATAGGTCTGCCAGGTGACCGGGGAGGTGAACAGCTCCTGGTAGTTGGTCAGCACGAAGGCCGGGATCAGGCTGAAGGCGTCGTAGTCGTAGAAGCTGACGACCACCAGCATGCCCACCGGCACCAGCAGGAAGACGGCCAGCACCAGGGCCAGGGGCGCGGTCTGGATCCAGGGGAAGAGGCGGGTCATCGGCGCTCCGGGCCAGCAGAAGAACGGGCGGAGGCGACGGCCCCCGCCCGCGGGCTTATCGCCCTCAGGCGGCGATGAACTCGTTCCATTTCTGGACCATGTAGCGGTCCTCGCCCATCACCGAGTTCCAGCAGACCACGCGGCCCATGCGCTCCTGGAAGGAACCGCCGTCGCGCACCGCGCCGGCCTTCTCCATCACCTTGCCATCGGGGGCGATGATGTCGCTGGAGGCCGGCTTGCCCTCCATCCAGTAGCCCCACTCGTTCTCGGTCATGAAGGTCTTCGCCGTGTCGAGGACCGCCGAATAGTAGCCCTGGCGGTTGAGGAAGGCGCCGACCCAGCCGGAGAGGTACCAGTTCAGGTATTCATAGGCCGCGTCCAGCTGCAGCCCCGACAGGTGGCGCATCAGCCCGAGGCCGGAGCCCCAGGCGCGGTAGCCCTCGGCCAGCGGCTGGTAGGTGCAGGGGATGCCGCGCGAGCGCACCGCGGTCACCGCCGGCGACCACATCGACTGGATCACCACCTCGCCCGAGGCCATCAGGTTGACGCTCTCGTCGAAGGTCTTCCAGAAGGCGCGGAACTGGCCGGCGCGCTTAGCCTCGATCAGGAAGGCGACGGTCTTGTCGATCTCCGCCCGGGTCATGTTGCCCTTGTCGGCGTATTTCACCAGGCCGGCGCTCTCGGCGACCATGGCGGCGTCCATGATGCCGATGCCCGGGATGTTCAGGATGCTGGCCTTGCCCTTGAAGGCGGGGTCCAGCAGGTCCTTCCAGTGGGTGATCGGCCGGCCGACCAGGTCGGGGCGGATGCCCAGCGTGTCGGCATTGTAGATGGTCGGCAGCAGGGTCATCAGCGGCGTGCGCTGGCTGGCGAAGCTCTTGGCGGTGGCGTTCTCGACGAAGCCCACCGAATAGGGGCTGGTGCCCTGGGCCACGGCGCTCTGCGGGGTCAGCTTCCCCGTGGTGAAGATCGGCACGATCTTGTCGGCCAGCTTGATCTTCGTGGTGTCGATCGGCTGCATCACGCCGGTCGGATAGACCTTCTTGATGCTGAAATACTCGATGTCGGCGATGTCGAAGCTGCGCGACTGGGTGGCCGCGCGCTGCGCCACCGCATCGGTGTCGGTCACCGTCAGCTGCAGGGTGAAGCCGAGGTCCTTCTTCACCTGCTCGGCGATCGGGTTCAGGCCGGAGACGCCGGTGCCGAGCTGGCGCAGCGTGATGTTGCGGATGTTCTGCGCCCAGATGGTCGGGAAGCCGGTGACGGCCCCGCTGCCCAGCGCGGCACCCGCCAGGGCGAGCGCGCCACGGCGGGTGAGGGAGGTCTGCTTGCTCTCGGTCATCGTGGACGCGCTCCTGTCGGGAGGACGGGGTGGGGTTCTTCAGGCGTCCTCGGGCAGGGGATGCGCGTCCTGCGCCTCCCAGCCGAGGGAGGCGGCATCGCCGGGGGCGACGGGCGCCGCGTGGTAGCGGGCATCGGGCAGCAGCGCCTCGGCCGGCTGGCCATCGGCCAGGGCCAGGACGACGCGCACCGCCGCACCCTGGTACTCGACCGCGGTGACGCGGCCGGGCAGGCCGGGGGCGCCCTCGCCGGGGGCCAGCCAGCTGCGGTCGGTGCGCACGGCGTAGCGGCCGGAATCGAGGCGGATCACGTTGTGGCCGCCGATGAAGCGGGCGACGAAGGCGCTGGCCGGGCGCTCGAAGATCTCGCGCGGCGGGCCGGCCTGGGCGATGCGGCCATGATCCATGACGACAGCGATGTCGGACAGCGCCATCGCCTCCTCCTGGCCATGCGTCACATGGATGAAGGTGATGCCGAGCTCGCGCTGCAGCCGCTTCAGCTCCTCGCGCATCTGGCCGCGCAGGAAGGGGTCGAGCGCCGAGAGCGGCTCGTCCAGCAGCAGCACCTTGGGCCGGGTGATCAGCGCACGGGCCAGGGCGACCCGCTGCTGCTGCCCGCCCGAGAGCTGCGCCGGCAGCCGGTCGGCCATCTTCTCCAGTTGCACCAGGCGGAGATACTCGCCGGCCTTGGCCAGCCGCTCGGCCTTGGCCACCCCGCGCATGCGCAGGCCGAAAGCGATATTCTCCAGCGCGCTCAGGTGCGGGAACAGGGCGTAGGACTGGAACATCATCGCCGTGCCGCGCTCGACCGGGGCCAGGTCGGTGACATTGCGCCCGGCCAGCAGGATGTCGCCGGCCGAGATGCTCTCATGCCCGGCGATCATCCGCAGCGTGCTGGTCTTGCCGCAGCCGGAGGGGCCGAGCAGGCAGCAGTAGCTGGCCGGCGGGATCGCCAGCGAAATCCCGTCCACCGCGATGGCCGTGCCATACCGCTTGGTGACGCTGATCAGTTCGACATCCGCGCGCAATCGCCTGGCCTCGTCCCGGGTCGTTTCCTGGACGCAGTATGCAAGCAGCGCACCAGCCACCGGCAATCCCGCTTTTCGGAACCTTTTGGCTTGGCCGGGAAGCCGCTGCCTGCGGCGGGGGCAACCGCGGCCGGCGCTGCCTTCGCGGACGGCATTCCTGCCACATGATGGGAATCCGTCGCCTTGTACGACGTATTATCCCCTATTCTGATGATGCTCTTGCCCCTGGGACCGGCTGCAATCACAGCAAGGAGAGCGCATCATGCCGGACGCGACGCTGACCACAGGGCCTGGGGCTCATCTGGATCTGTCGGATCGCCAGGGCCTGAACGAGGTGCTGGACGAGCTGGTGGAGCAGGCCTGGGAACCGGGTTGGGCCCCTGCCGTGCTGCGGCGGCTGGTGGAGCTCTGCGCCCGGCTGCACGCCGCCCACGACGTCACCGGCTGGGCCGAGACCTGTGCCCTGCTGCGCGCCCATCCGGTGCAGCGGCTGATGCTGGAAGACCCGCTGATCGCGGAAAGCCAGGGCGCCTATGGCCCGCAGACCGCAATCGGACCGCATCCCACCGTGCTGGACCTGCTGCTGGAGCATGAGCAGGCGGCGGGCCTGCTCGGCCGGCTGTCGCGCGCCGGGCGCGACCTGTTCACCGCCACCAGCGAGCTGGGCTATCCGGCGGCGCTCCGGGCGCAGACCCGCTTCCTGGCCCGCGTCGTCGACGGCATGGCGGAGCGGCGGCCGCAGCTCGAGGTGCTGACGCTCGGCGCCCAGCATCTGCGCGAGGCCGGCTTGGTCACCAGCGGCCATGCCCTGGCGCGCTGGGTGGCGCAGGAGGCCGAGGCCGAGACGCTGGGCCGGCTGCGCCGCGGCCTGCCGCCCGGGCTGCCGGTGCGCGGCCTGCGCTGCGGCCTGGCCTATTTCGTCCGCCGTCCCTATCTGCGCGGCTGCTTCGACCTGATCATGCTGCCCGAGATGCCGGCCGCGCCGACGCCGGAGGCGCTGGTCGACGCCGCCTTCGCCGCGCTGAAGCCGGGCGGCGTGCTGCTGGTCGGCAGTGCCGCCACGGCGCCGGTCGAGGCGGCCTGGATGGAGGTCTATCTCGGCTGGCAGCCGCATTGGCGCGGCACCGAGGAGATGGAGGCGCTGCTGGCCGTGCCGCCCGCCCGCGACCTGGCGCGCGGCCAGGTCTTCCACAGCCTCGACGGGCGGCGGGTCTATGCCCGTCTGGAACGCCGCCGCTGACCATGCTGCCCTTTCCATGAAAAAGGCCGGCCCCGCGCGGGGACCGGCCTTTTCCTTGAGCGGAGAGCGGAGGGCCTAGCGGCCTTCGCGCGCGGCCAGCTGGGCGATCTGGTTGCGCATGGCATCCAGCAGCGGCGCCACCTTGCCGCCATTGCGGCTGATGACGGCCGAATACTCGCTGCGCTGGGTCAGCCGCAGCGAGGTGCCCTCGGCGATCACATCCACCACCTTGGGCTGGCCGCCGACATCGCCGACCCGCCAGTCCAGGCTGAAGGCGGCCGAGTTCGGCCGCTCGATGATGGTGTTGACCAGCGCGTCGTCCTCGGTGCGCTGCTGGCTGCGGCCCAGGCTGAAGCGCACACCCTCATACTCGCCGAAGCGGGCGGAGAGGTTGCGGATCAGCGTCTCCTCGAACAGCTTCATGTATTCCTGCTGCTCGGCCGGCGAGGCGGTGCGCCACCAGCGGCCCAGGATGAAGCGGCCGACGCCCTCGACATCCACGGCCTTGCGCAGCACGGCGGCGACGCGCTGGCGGCGCTGCGCCACGGCCTGGTTGGCGTTGATGACGGAGACCAGCTCCTGGCCGGTCGTCTCGATGAAGCCGGCGGCGCGGGTGATGTCCATCTCGGCCCGGGCCGGACGGGCGCCGAGGGCGAGGAGGGCAGGGGTAGCCAGCGCGGTGGCCAGCAGGGAACGGCGAAGCATCCTGTTCTGTCTCTTCTCAAGGGGCCGGTCGCCGGCTGCCCCGGGCCGCCGGCCGGCACGGTCCGACATCAGTTGCGCGGCGGCGCCTGCACCCCGGCGCCAGCACCGAAGCCGGTGCCGGTGGCATTGGCCGGGGCCGGCCGGTCGCCGCCATTGCGGATTTCCTGCGCGCGGCGCTGGCGATAGGCGCTGCGCAGCGTCGCATAGGGGTCGAGGCTGGTCTCGTTGACGGCGTCGATGGCGTCCAGCAGCCCCTCACGCGTGTCGACGATGGTCAGACCCGTCTGCACCCAGCCCAGCGTCTCCAGCGTGTTGTCGCCATTGGCCACCACCCAGGTCACCGGGTTGGCTGCGATGTCCACACCAAACCCCAGAAGGTCGCGCGGGTTGCTCGGCCCCAGCACCGGGATGAAGAGGAAGGGCCCTTCGCCCAGCCCCCAGACCGCCAGCGTCTGGCCGAAATCCTCGGAATGCGGCGGCAGGCCGAAATCCTTGGCGACGTCGAACAGGCCGCCGATGCCCAGCGTGGTGTTCAGCAGGAAGCGGCCCAGCGTTTCGCCGAAGCGCTGCGTCTCGCCCTGCAGGCCGTCATTCAGCAGGATGACGGGGCTGCGCAGATTGGCCAGCACGTTGCGGATGCCGCCGCGCACCGGCTGCGGCAGGACGAACCGATAGGCCTGGGCCACCGGGCGCAGCACCACGGTGTCGATGCCGGTATGCACCGAGTACATCGCGCGGTTGAACGGCTCGGCCGGGTCGTTGGTCTGCTCGTATTCGGCCACGGCCTCCGGCTCGTCAGCCGGCGGCCGGGTGGCGCAGGCGGACAGGGCCAGGAAGCCCAGCATCAGGAGGAGCGGGCGGCGAAGGGAGGTCATGGGCGCGACGTTCCTGGGGGCGGCGAGGGGGACGGGCTGGAGGCGGCGTGAAGGCGGATCGAGAACTGGCGTGCCCAAGGTTGGGCGGCAAGAGGCCGGACGGCAAGCACGCCGCCGCGTTCCCGGCGGGGACTGGCGGTCACATCCGGGGCAGCAGAACGGCTGATAGCATAGCTGATCGCAGGGCTGATAACATACATGCAGGGATGAATGTAAGGGACGGCCAAAGGCCAAGCTTGGGAGACAACGCGGCCTGGGCCGTTTGGATGCCTGATCCCATTCATTTCCGCACCGAGGTGAAGTAAGGGTGACGCCATGAACCACCTTGCCGACCATGCCGCTGCCGGCGGCGCGCCCCAGGGCAACGCCACGGGCACCCTGCAGCGCTGGCTGACCGGCCCGCGCGTGGCCGGCCTGCCGGTGCCCACCGAGCTGCCGCCGCCCGCCCTGTCCTTCGAATTCTTCCCGCCGCGGACCGAGGCGCTGGAGCAGCAGCTCTGGACCAATATCCGCCGGCTGGAGCCGCTGGCGCCGCGCTTCGTCTCGGTGACCTATGGCGCCGGCGGCACCACCCAGGAGCGCACCCACGCGACGGTGGCCCGCCTGGTGCGCGAGACCAGCCTGACGCCGGCCGCCCACCTGACCTGCGTCGGCGCCAGCCGGGACGAGGTGGACGAGGTCGCCCGGCAGTACTGGGATGCCGGGGTGAAGCACATCGTCGCGCTGCGCGGCGACGCGCCAGCCGGCGAGGCGGGCTATACCCCGCATCCGCAGGGCTATGCCTATGCCGCCGACCTGGTGGCCGGGCTGAAGCGGATCGGCGATTTCGAGATCTCGGTCGCCGCCTATCCGGAGACGCATCCGGCCGCCAGCTCGGCCGAGAGCGACCTCGACAACCTGAAGCGCAAGATCGACGCCGGCGCCACCCGCGCCATCACCCAGTATTTCTTCGATACCGAGGTCTTCCTGCGCTTCCTCGACCGGGCGCATGCGGCAGGGATCACCGTGCCGATCGTCCCGGGCATCCTGCCGGTGTCAAATTTCAACCAGGTGAAGAAGTTCTCGGCGATGTGCGGCACCTCGGTGCCGGGCTGGATGGGCAAGCTGTTCGAGGGCCTGGACGAGGATCCCGACACCCGCCGCATGGTGGCCGCGGCCCTGGCCGCCGAGCAGGTCCGCCTGCTGCAGGCCAATGGCGTCGACGAATTCCATTTCTACACGCTGAACCGCGCCGACCTGACCTTCGCCATCGCGCATATCCTGGGCGCGCGGCCGAAGCCGGTCTGACGCGGGGCGTCCCACGCTGCCACGGCCCGCGGCAGCATGAATGGAAAGAGAAGAAGTGGGTTTGGGGGAATTCATTCCCCCAAGCTTGCTTTTTCTTCCCTCAGGCAATCCGCCGGTAGATCGGCTTCAGCAGGAACGGGCTGAGGAACAGCGGAAACTGGCACAGCGCGAAGAACAGCAGGATTCGCGCATCCGTCGTGGCCGGCAGCACGGCAAGGTAGAGGGCCATGTTGCGGTTGCCCGAGAGCAGCCCCGCCGAGAGCGCCAGCCCGCGCCCGGCCGGCGCCAGGGCCAGGGCGGTGACCAGGTTCAGCCCGGCGCTGCCGGCAAAGGCCAGGAGGATGCCGCCCATGACGAAGGCGGGCTCGGCCAGCAGGCGGGCCAGCACCCCGTCCATCACCCCGAAGCCGTAGAGCACCACCAGCAGCACCACGGCGCCATCCACCGCGCGGCCCCAGCGGCGCAGGCGCTCGGGCCCGGCCAGCCGGCGGATCGCCAGCGAGAGCAGCAGCGGCAGGCCGACCACCAGGGCGAGCCGCCCCATCAGCGCGGCCACCGACAGCGACAGGTCGATGCCGAGCAGGCCCAGCGCCAGCGGCGGCGCGGTGAAGGGCACCAGCAGGGTGGAGAGCAGCGAGGCGACCAGGGCGATCTCGCCGTCGAGTCCCACCAGCCGGGCGAAGGCGGGGGAGGAGGTGGCGGCGCAGCCGGTCGCCATGATCACCAGCGCGGCGCCGAGCGGCCCCTCGAGGCCGGTGGCCAGCCCGACGGCGCGCACCCCCGCATAGGCCAGCAGCGGGCAGGCCAGCAGCAGCCAGGCGAGCAGGGCGATGATCATCAGCGGCCGCCGCAGATAGGACAGCACCTGGGCGAAATCGACGCGCAGCAGGATCAGCGTCATCAGCAGGGCGACGGTCGGCGTCACCACGTCGCGCAGGGCGCTGGCCAGCGGCGGCAGCAGCAGGCCGGCGAAGATGCTGACGGCGAGCAGGGTGCCACCCTGGCGCGCGGCGCCTTCGAGGAGGCGGATCGGCAGGCTCAGGATGGCGGCATCCCCCGACAGGATGGGCGGCCGAAGGTTGGCCGCGTTCGCTCATCGTTCTATATGCCAGGGGTGACGCCGCCAATCCCACGCCCCCTCCGGTCCCTCTCCCTGGTGCTGCTGCCGCTGCTGGCCGCCGCGGCGCTGCTGACGGCCGGGCCGGCGGGGGCGGCCTGCAACGACCCTGCCGCCGCCCGCGTCGACTGGCGCCGCTGCCTGCAGGACGGGCAGGACCTGTCGGGCGCCGACCTGTCGGGGGCGGTGCTGCGCGATGCCAGCTTCGCCCGCGGCAGGCTGGTCGGCGCGAATCTCAGCGGGGCGGAGGCGCCGGATGCGCGCTTCACCTCGGCCGATGCCCAGGGCGCCGATTTCTCCCGCGCCGTGCTGCGCGGGGCGGATTTCACCCGCACCCGGCTGGTCGATGCGACATTCATCGG
Source organism: Roseomonas sp. USHLN139 (assembly GCF_037145735.1). Lineage (NCBI taxonomy): Bacteria > Pseudomonadati > Pseudomonadota > Alphaproteobacteria > Acetobacterales > Roseomonadaceae > Roseomonas > Roseomonas sp. USHLN139. The sequence goes on from NZ_JBBCWY010000001.1 coordinate 777,120, forward strand.
CGCCGACCTGCGCAACGCCCGCTTCTTCCGCGCCGACCTGACCGGCGCCAAGCTGACCGGCGCCCTGCTCGCCGGTTCCGACCTTTCCACCGCCACCCTGGACGGCGCGCTCTGGGTGGACGGGCAGAAGCGCTGCGCCGCCGGTTCCGTGGGGGCCTGCCAATGACCGACCTGTCGATGACCACCCCGCCGCCGCCGGGCGACTATCTGGACCGGCTGAACCCCGAGCAGCGCGCCGCCGTCGAGACGGTGGACGGCCCGCTGCTGGTGCTGGCCGGCGCCGGGACCGGCAAGACGCGGGTGCTGACCACCCGCTTCGCGCATATCCTGATGACCCGCCGCGCCTTCCCCAACCAGGTGCTGGCGGTGACCTTCACCAACAAGGCGGCGCGCGAGATGCGGGAGCGCGTCTCCTCCATCCTCGGCCATCCGGCGGAGGGGCTGTGGCTCGGCACCTTCCACGCGCTCTGCGCCCGCATGCTGCGCCGCCATGCCGAGCTGGCCGGGCTGACCAGCAATTTCTCCATCCTCGACACCGACGACCAGATGCGCCTGCTGAAGCAGGTGATGGAGGCCGGCGGCATCGACATGAAGCGCTGGCCGCCGCAGGGGCTGATGGCGGTCATCCAGCGCTGGAAGGATCGCGGCCTGACGCCGGCGCGGATCACCGCCGAGGAGGATTCGGACTTCGCCGGCAACAAGGCGCGCGCCCTCTATGCCGGCTACCAGGAGCGGCTGAAGCAACTGAACGCCGCCGATTTCGGCGACCTGATGCTGCATGTGGTCGAGGTGCTGCGCGGCCACCCCGAGGTGCTGGCGCAGTATCACCGCATGTTCCGCTACATCCTGGTCGACGAGTACCAGGACACCAATACGGTGCAGTATCTCTGGCTGCGGCTGCTGGCGCAGCGCCCGGCACCGACGCCCAGCAACATCTGCTGCGTCGGCGACGATGACCAGTCGATCTATTCCTGGCGCGGCGCCGAGATCGAGAACATTCTTCGATTTGAGAAGGATTTTCCGGGCGCGGCGATCGTGCGGCTGGAATCCAACTACCGCTCCACGGCGCCGATCCTGGCGGCGGCGTCCGGACTGATCGCCAAGAACAGCGGCCGGCTGGGCAAGACGCTGCGCCCCGGCCGCAAGGATTCCCGCGGCGACAAGGTGCAGGTGGTCTCGCTCTGGGACTCGGTGGAGGAGGCCCGGATGGTGGGCTCCCGCATCGAGGCGCTGCGCCGCGACGGGCACGACCTGGCGGAGATCGCCATCCTGGTGCGCGCCGGCTCGCAGACCCGCGCCTTCGAGGAGCGGCTGATCACGCTCGGCATCCCCTATCGCGTGGTCGGCGGCCAGAAATTCTACGAGCGGGCCGAGATCCGCGACGCCATGGCCTATCTGCGCGTGGTCAACCAGCCGGCCGACGACCTGGCCTTCGAGCGCATCGTCAACACGCCGAAGCGCGGGTTGGGCGACACCACGATGCGGCAGATGCACGAGCTGGCGCGCGATGCCGGCATTCCGCTGCTGGCCGCCGCGCATCGCCTGGTGGAGGAGGGGGCCATGCGCCCGAAGCCGCGCCAGGCGCTCGGCGAGCTGCTGACCGGCTTCGGCCGCTGGCGCGAGATGCTGCCCGGCGAGGGCCATGTGGTGATGGCCGGCACCATGCTGGACGAGTCGGGCTATACCGACATGTGGAAGCAGGACAAGACGCCCGAGGCGCCGGGCCGGCTCGACAACCTCAAGGAGCTGCAGCGCGCGCTGGGCGAGTTCGAGACGCTGGCCGGCTTCCTCGAGCATGTCGCGCTGGTCATGGAGAATGACGAGCAGGCGGAGACGCGCCGCGTCAGCCTGATGACGCTGCATGCCGCCAAGGGGCTGGAATTCGACACCGTCTTCCTGCCCGGCTGGGAGGAGGGGCTGTTTCCCAACCAGCGCGCCCTCGACGAAGGCGGCGAGAAGTCGTTGGAGGAGGAACGGCGCCTCGCCTATGTCGGCATCACCCGGGCGCGCAAGCGCTGCATCATCAGCCATGCGGCGAACCGGCAGCTCTACGGCAACTGGTCCAGCGCCATCCCCAGCCGCTTCCTGGAGGAGCTGCCGCCCGACCATGTCGAGCAGGAGGGCAATGTCAGCCGCCGCCAGCCGATGGCCGCCATGCCCTCGGCCTTCTCCGGCCAGTTCCCGCTGATGGCGCGCCGCCCGCCGCGGGTGATCGAGGCCGGCGCCTGGGAGGTGTCGGAGCGCCCGGCAAAAACCGCCGCGATGGCGGTCGGCACGCGGGTGTTCCACCAGAAATTCGGCTATGGGCGCGTTGTGGCCGCGGATGACAACAAGCTGGACGTCGAATTCGACAAGGCGGGGCGTAAACGCGTGCTGGACAGTTTCGTGGAAAAGGCCTGATGAACCGCCGCCATCCCCCCCTGCTCGAGACCCTGACCATCGACGGCCTGCCGGAAGAGGCGGTGCCCTTGTTCGAAGCGGCGCTGCAGAGCGTCTGCCCGACGGTCGGCTACTTCAAGGACGACCCCACCGACACCTGGGGCCTGGAAGCGGTGCGCGAGCTGAACCAGGGCGACGAGGAGCTGCTGCCGGCCCTCGTCCTGGCGGCGGCGCTGGCCGGCATCGAGCTGCCCGAGCTGAAGCGCGCCCCGGTCGAGGCCGATGGCTGGCTGGCCCGCACCGTGCAGGCCTTCCCGGAGCAGGAGATTGGCGGCCGCGTGCTGATCCGCCCGACCCATGTGCCGGACCGCCCGACCTATGGCCGCACCGTGCTCAAGCTGGATGCCGGCCTGGCCTTCGGCTCGGGCGAGCATGGCTCGACCCGCGGCTGCCTGATCGGCTTCGAGGGCATGGCGCATCGCCGGCCGCGCGCGATCCTCGACATCGGCACCGGCTCCGGCATCCTGGCCATGGCGGCCGCCAAGCAGCTGAAGCGCCGGGTCCAGGCCACCGATATCGAGCCCTGGAGCGTGCGCATCGCCCATGACAACGCGGTGATGAACGGGCTGCGCAACCTGCTGCAGTCGCGCCTGGCGGATGGCTGGAAGCACCGCGCCGTGCGCGCCGGCTGCTACGACCTGGTCTTCGCCAATATCCTGGCCCGCCCGCTCTGCAGCATGGCCAAGCAGCTTGCCGACCACCTGAACCCGCGCGGCACGGCGATCCTGGCCGGGCTGCTGGGCACCCAGGTGCGCATGGTGCTGGCGGCGCATCGCCGCGCCGGCCTGGTGCTGGAGCGCCGCATCGACCAGGGCCACTGGTCGGCGCTCGTCCTGCGCAAGCGCTGAGCCTTCCCGACCCCTGGAATCAGAACCGCCCTGCACCGGGGGAAGGGGTGCAGGGCGGTCTGGAACGAACCGACGCCGGGGGGAGGGGGGGGAGGAAGCGCCGGTCCGTGTAGTCTCTGTGCCATACAACCCGGAAATCGGCGGGTGGTTGCGGCGGGTCGCATTTTTTTCCTTGCCTGCGGCTTTGACGCCGCAGTTAGCCGTGTGTCATCTGGGTCGGGATGTGCAGCGGGGGCGATCCGATGGACCGCCCCCGCGCCAGATCAGTCAGTCAGCCAGGCCAGGGCATTGCCCCGGCCCTGCCCGCCTTCAGGCGGCGGCGGCGCGGCCCTGCGGCATGCTGTTCGCGGCCAGCTTAGCGCGGGCCTCGAACTTCTCCTCGAAGACGCGCGGGATGTCGCCGCGGTTCAGGCCGATATCGGCCAGCTCGCGGTCGCTCAGCAGCGACAGCTCGTCATAGATGCGGCGGCGACGGGGAAATTCCACGACGGCGCGGAAGGCGGCGGTCGCGGCCTTGCGGATCCACTGGCCGATCGCCTCATCCCGGACCTGCATCGCCTCCAGGGCGATGGTCTGCGCCGAGCTCATGCTCATGGCGGCGGCGGGGATGGCGGAGTCGAACTCCGGCTTGGTGATGCGGGCGTCCATTGTCTAGCGTTCCAACACTACGCGCCGGGGCGGTCCGTGGGACTGGCTCTTGCCGTCGACCACCCGCCCCTCTGCGGTGGCCATGATGTAGTCTGCGGCGGGACCGAACAGCAGCGCTCAGCTAGAAGCCTAGCCATGCGCTGTTCGCATCGGTACCTATGGAAACATGTTCTTAACGGGATGCTCATCCAAGTGACACACGCCGTTGCCCCGACCGAGACGCAACCCTGGGACGGCCGCCGCCTGCAGGCCCTGCGGCGCGAGCTGCTGCGCGCCGGCGTGGACGGCTTCCTGGTGCCGCGCAGCGACGAATATCTCGGCGAATACGTGCCGCCGAGCGGCGAGCGGCTGGCCTGGATCAGCGGCTTCACCGGCAGCGCCGGCCTGGCCATCGTCACGGCGTCCCAGGCGGTGCTGTTCACCGATGGCCGCTACACCACCCAGGCGGCGGCGCAGCTGGACGCGGCCTCCTGGCAGATCCGCCACCTGACCGAGGAACCGCCGCAGGACTGGCTGGCCGAGCATGCCGCCGGGCTGCGCATCGGCTTCGACCCCTGGCTGCACCCGCAATCGGCGATCGACAAGCTGGGCACGGGGGCGACCCTGGTGCCGCTGGTGGCCAATCCGCTGGACGCCGCCTGGACCGACCGTCCGGCGCCGCCGCTGGCCCCGGCGGTGCCGCAGCCGGCCGAATTCGCCGGCCGCGATTCCGGCGACAAGCGGGCCGAGGCGGCGGCGGCCCTGCGCGCCGCCGGCGAGGCCGCGGCGGTGCTGGCCGATCCGCATTCCCTGGCCTGGCTGCTGAACATCCGCGGTGGCGACCTCGACCACACGCCGCTGGCGCTGGGCTTCGCCCTGCTGCGCGACGACGCCTCGGTCGAGCTGTTCATGGCGCCCGAGAAGCTGGACGAGGCGGTGCGCCGGCATCTCGGCAATGCGGTGGCCACGCATCCGCCGGCGGCGCTGGCCGGGCAGCTGGCGAAGCTGGCCGGCCAGCGGGTGCGCATCGATCCGGACATCACCCCGGTCTGGTTCGCCGCCACCCTGACCGAGGCCGGCGCCCGGGTGCAGCATGGCGAGGATCCCTGCCGCCTGCCGCGCGCCTGCAAGAACCCGGTCGAGCAGGAGGGGGCCCGCCAGGCGCATCGCCGCGACGCCCAGGCGCTGGCCCGCTTCCTGGCCTGGTTCGACGCCCAGGCGGTCGGCCAGACGGAAATGCGCGCCGCCGAGGTGCTGCTCGGCTTCCGCCAAGCCCTGCCGCGCTTCCGGGCGGAGAGCTTCCCCGCCATCTCCGGCGCCGGCGAGAATGGCGCCATCATCCACTACCGCGCGACCGCGGCCACCGACCGGGCGATCAAACCGGACGAGGCCTATCTGATCGACAGCGGCGGGCAGTTCACCGACGGCACCACCGATGTCACCCGCACGCTGTGGACCGGCCCCGGCCCGGCGCCCGAGGCGCTGCGGCAGCGCTATACCCGGGTGCTGCAGGGACATATCTCGCTGGCAGTCCTGCGTTTCCCGCATGGCATCGCCGGCAACCATATCGATGCCGTGGCGCGGGCGCCGCTGTGGCAGGCGGGGCTCGACTATGACCATGGCACCGGCCATGGCATCGGCAGTTTCCTGTCGGTCCATGAGGGGCCGGTGAGCATCAGCCGGGCGGCCAGGCCGGTCGCCATCCAGCCGGGCATGATTCTCTCCGACGAGCCCGGCTACTACCTGCCGGGGGCCTATGGCATCCGCATCGAGAACCTGCTGCTGGTGCAGGAGGCCGCGCCCCAGCCCGACCAGAAGAAGCGGTTCCTCCAGTTCGAGACGCTGACCCTGGCGCCCTATGACCGCCGGCTGATCGCGCTGCCGCTGCTGTCCCCGGCGGAGATCCGCTGGATCGACGCCTATCACGCCCGCGTCCTGGCCGAGGTCGGGCCGGCGCTGGAGGCAGAGACCGCCGCCTGGCTGCGCGCCGCCTGTGCGCCGCTGCAGGGCTGAGGCCGGTGGCCACGGCGCTGGGCGGCCAGCGGGTGCTGCTGGCCTATGGTCTGCTGGGCGAGGGCATGGTGCGGCTCGGCCTCGACTACATGGCCGGCCAGCTGCGCTGGCTGCAGGCCAGCGGCGCCGAGGCCAGCGTCGTCGCCCTGCCCACCACCGCCCGCATCGCCGACAATGCGGGCCGGATCGCCGCCGCGCTGCAGGCGGACGAGCGGCCGGCGCTGCTGGTGGCGCACAGCAAGGGCGGGCTGGAGGCCCTGGCCGCCCTGCTGGACCCGGGCGTGGCGCGGCACTGCCGCGGGCTGCTGACGCTGCAATCGCCCTTCTACGGCTCGCCGGTGGCCGATGCGGTGCTGGCGCGGCCCTGGCTGCAGCGCGGGCTGGCGAGGCTGGTGCGGCTGGCGGGGCTCGGCGCCGGCGAGGGGCTGGACGACCTCTCCACCGCCGCCCGGCATCGCTGGATGCAGGAGAATGCCGCGGCGGTGGCGGCGCTGACCGCGCATCTGCCGGTGCTCAGCATCGCCTCGGCGGTGGGGGAGGAGGCGGTGGGCCCCGACCGCCGCTACCTGGCGCTGGCCCGCTGGATGGCGGGCGAGGGGCAGGGGCCGAATGACGGGCTGGTCTCGGTGGCCTCTGCCCTGCTGCCCGGGGCGCGGCACCGGGTGGTGCGCGCCGGGCATCGCGGGCTGGTCTCGGCCGGGCGGGGGCGCGACCCGATCGGGGTGCTGGAGTCCGGCCTGACGGCGCTGCTCAGCCCGGCGTCCCTTCCTGAGGTTCTTCCGGGGCCGCTTCCGGCATAGGCGGCAGCCCGGCCATCTCCCGCCAGGCCGCCTCGGTCAGCGTGGCGACGCCGAGCTCCGCCGCCTTCTTCGCCTTCGACCCGGCATCGGCGCCGACAATGACGAAGTCGGTCTTCTTCGAGACGCTCTTGGTCACCTTGGCGCCGAGCCGCTCGGCGACGGCCTCGGCCTCGTCGCGCGAGGTGGCGGCGAGCGTCCCGGTGAAGACCAGCACCTTGCCGGCGAAGGGACTGTCGCTGGCGGAGAAATCCTCGGCATCCTCCGGCGTCACCTGCCCGGCCAGATCGGCCAGCGCGTCGCGGTTGTGCTTCTCGGCGAAGAAATCGGCGAGCTCGGTGGCGATGGCCGGGCCGATGCCCTGGATCGAGCCCAGCTCCTCCCGCGCCTCGGAGCCGACCACCGTGGCCGCCAGCATCTTCTCCCGCCACTGCGCCAGCGAATGGTAGTGGCGCGCCAGCAGCTTGGCGTTCTGCTCGCCGATGCGGCGGATGCCGAGGGCGAAGATGAAGCGCTCCAGCGGCACCCTTCTGCGGGTCTCGATGGCGGCCAGCAGGTTGGCGACCTTCTTGCTGGCCGCGCCCTTGGCGGATTTGCCCCAGCCTTCCCAGCCGCGCATCTGCTCGGCATGCTCGGCAAGCCTGAAGATATCGGCGGGGCTTTTCACGAGTCCTGCCTCGTGAAGGGTGAGAATATTCTCCTCGCCCAGCCCCTCGATATCCATGGCGTTGCGGGCGACGAAGTGCTTCAGGCGCTCGACGGTCTGGGCCGGGCAGATCAGCCCGCCGGTGCAGCGGCGCACCACCTCGCCCTCCGGCCGCACCGCGTGGCTGCCGCAGGCTGGGCAGGTGTCGGGGAAGACGAAGGGCTGGCTGTCGGCCGGCCGCTTCTCCGGTACCACGCTGACGATCTGCGGGATGACGTCGCCGGCGCGCTGCAGCACCACGGTGTCGCCGATCCGCACATCCTTGCGGGCGATCTCGTCCTCATTGTGCAGCGTCGCGTGCTGCACCATGACGCCGCCGACATTGACCGGCTGCATCACCGCGCGCGGCGTCAGCGCGCCGGTGCGGCCGACCTGGATCTGGATCTCCAGCAGGGTGGTGGTGGCCTGCTCGGCCGGGAACTTCCAGGCGATGGCCCAGCGCGGCGCGCGGCCGACGAAGCCTAAGCGGCTCTGCCAGTCCAGCCGGTCCAGCTTGTAGACCACGCCGTCGATGTCATAGGGCAGGCCGGCGCGCTTTTCGCCGAGTTCCACCTGGAAGCTTTCCGCGGCGGTTTCATCGTCCAGCAGGCGGGACAGCGGATTGACCGAGAAACCCCATTCCGTCAGCCGCGCCAGGTAGCCGGAATGGGTCTCCGCGACCGGCTCGCTGGATTCGCCCTGGGCATAGACGAAGAGCTGCAGCGGGCGGCTGCGGGTGATCTCCGGATTCAGCTGCCGCAGCGAGCCGGCGGCGGCGTTGCGCGGATTGACCGGGATGCGGATCGCCTCGCCGACCTTCTCGCCGCGCGCGCGGCGCTGCTCGCGCTCTTCGTGCAGCCGGCTTTGCTCGGCGTGGAACGACAAAAAGTCGGCCTTCGACATGAAGACCTCGCCGCGGATTTCGATGCGGTCGGGGAAGGGCGCCTTCAGCTTCCGCGGCAGGATACCTTCGTCGAAGGTCTCGAGATTGCGCGTGATGTCCTCGCCGACGGTGCCGTCGCCGCGGGTGGCGCCGCGGGTGAAGACGCCGTTTTCGTAGAGGAGATTGACCGAGAGCCCGTCGATCTTCGGTTCGGCCGCGAAGGCGAGCACTTCCTCGGCCGGCAGCTTCAGGAACCGCCGGATGCTCTTGGCGAATTCCGAAAAATCCTCGGCGGAGAAGGCATTGTCCAGGCTCAGCATCGGCGTGCCATGCCGGGCCTTGGCGAAGCCGGCGGCCGGCTCGGCGCCGGGGGTGGCCTCGCTCGGGCTGTCGGCCCGCTTCAGCGCCGGGAAGCGCGCCTCGATCGCCGCGTTGCGCCGGCGCAGCGCATCGTATTCGGCATCCGCCATCACCGGCTGGTCCTGCTGGTGATAGGCGATGTCGGCGGTGGCGATCAGCTCGGCCAGGCGCGCCAGCTCGGTGGCCGCCTCGGCCTCGGTGATCGTCTCGACCGGGATGAGGTCCGGGGGCAGGGTGTCGGTGGGGCGCGCGGCGGTCATGCTGCCTCCCCTAACGCAGCGGCCGGCCCGCTGGAAGCAGGCGACAGGCGCGGGCAAGAATTGCACGAATTATTGCTGGTCAGCGGCGGAATGTTGTGCTTCCTGCGCCGTCTACGCAAGATCCAGACCACGGAAACGCCCCATGCGCCGTCGCGCCCTGTTCCGCCAAGCCGGCTTCGCCGGTGCCGCCACCGCCGCCTCGGCGACGCTCGCCATGCCGGCCATCGCCCAGTCCAGCCCGGCGCTGCGCTGGCGGATGACCTCCTCCTATCCGAAGTCGCTGGAGACCATCTACGGCACCGGCGAGGTCTTCGCCCGCATCGTCGCCGAGCTGACCGACAACCAGTTCCGCATCAGCGTCTTCGGCGCCGGCGAGATCACGCCGCCGCTGCAGGCGCTGGACGCGGTGCAGGCCGGCACCATCGAATGCGCGCACACCACCAGCTTCTTCTACACCGGCAAGAACGAGGCCTTCGCCATCGCCACCGGCCTGCCCTTCGGCCTGAACACCCGGCAGCAGGAGGCCTGGCTGTACCAGGGCGGCGGTATCGAACTGCTGAACGCCTTCTTCGCCAAGTACAACGTCTTCGGCCTGCCGCTGGGCTCGACGGGGGCGCAGATGGGCGGCTGGTTCCGCAAGGAGGTGCCGACGGCGGCCGACCTCAAGGGCCTGAAGATGCGCATCGGCGGCCTGGCCGGCCAGGTGCTGGAGCGCCAGGGCGGCGTGCCGCAGCAGCTGGCGGGCGGCGACATCTATCCGGCGCTGGAGCGCGGCACGATCGATGCCGTCGAATGGCTCGGCCCGGTGGATGACGAGAAGCTGGGCTTCGTCCGCGTCGCCCCCTTCTACTACTACCCCGCCTGGTGGGAGGGCGCGGCCAATACCCAGTTCTTCTGCAACCTCGACCAGTACAATTCGCTGCCGAAGCACTACCAGGCGGCGATCCGCTCGGCCTGTTCGGAAGCGACCAAGTGGATGGTGGCGCGCTACGACACCAACCACCCGGCGGCGCTGCGCCGGCTGGTGGCGCAGGGCGCCAAGCTGCGCGGCTTCTCCCGCGACATGCTCGACAGCTGCGCCCGCACCTGGGAGACGCTGGAGGCCGAGATCGTCGCCCGTAACCCGGATTTCGCCGCGATCCATGCCAGCTGGGCCAAGGGCCGCGACGACATGCGGCTGTGGCACCGGATTTCCGAGCTGACCTTCGACAACTACATGGCGCAGCTCTCGGCGCGCCGCTGAACCAGACCGGGGAGGGCGACCTCCCCGGTTCAGGCGGTCTTCAGCGCAGCAGCGAATCCGCCGCCGCCCGCGCCGCCTCGGTCACCGTCTCGCCGGCCAGCATGCGGGCCAGCTCCTCGCGGCGGGCGGCGGGGTCCAGCGCCTCGACCCGCGTCTCGGCGCGGTCGCCGCGGACGCCCTTGGCGACCCGCCAGTGCTGCGCGCCGCGCGCGGCGACCTGCGGGGAATGCGTCACCACCAGCACCTGCAGCCGCTCGGCGACGCGGGCCAGGCGCTCGCCCACCGCCGCGGCGGTGGCGCCGCCGATGCCACTGTCGACCTCGTCGAAGACCAGGGTCGGCACCGGCGAGCCACGGGCCAGCACCACCTTCAGTGCCAGCATCAGCCGCGACAGCTCGCCGCCCGAGGCGATTTTTTCCAATTGTCCCGGCTTCTGGCCAGGATTGGTCGAGACCAGGAAGGTGACCCGGTCCTGGCCATCGGCCGCCCAGGCGCGCTCCTCGCGCGGCTCCAGCGCGATATGCAGCCGGGCGCGCTCCAGCTTCAGCGGCGCCAGCTCGCCGGCCACCGCCTTCTCCAGCCGGCCGGCGGCGGTGCTGCGCGCCGCGGTCAGGGCCTGCGCCTCGCGCACATAGGCGTCGCGCGCGGCGGTGGCGGCGGCCTCCAGGGCGGCGGCGCGCTCGGCGCCGGCATCCAGCGCCGCCAGCCGGGCCGAGAGATCCTGCAGCAGGCCCGGCAGCTCGACCACGGCGACGGCATGCTTGCGCGAGGCGGCGCGCAGCGCGAACAGCCGCTCCTCCACCTGCTCCAGCCGGCGCGGATCGGGGCCGAGCTCGCTGGTCAGCCGCTCCAGCAGGCCCTCCGCCTCGGCCAGCGCGTCCTGCGCCTGACCCAGCGCGGCCAGGATCGGGGTGGCTTCCTCGTTGGGGGCGGGCAGGCGCTCCAGCGCGCGGGCGGCGGCGCGCAGCGCGGCGGCCGGGCCGGTGCTGCCGCGGCGGTCGCGCGGCTGCAGCTCGGAGAGGGCCGAGGCCACCGCCTCGGCGCGGCGCTCGCCCTGCTGCATGGTCTGGCGCTCGGCCGCCAGCGCGTCCTCCTCGCCCTCGACAGGCGCCAGGAGGGAAAGCTCCTCGACGGCGTGGCGCAGCCATTCCTCGTCGCGCTGGGCCTGGGCGATGGCCTCCTGGGCCTCGCGCAGCGCCCGGTCGGCGGCGCGCCAGCCGCGGAAGGCCTCGGCCACCTTGCCGCGGCGCGACTCGAGCCCGCCGAAGGCATCCAGCAGGCTGGCATGGGTGGCGGGATCGGCGAGGCCCACCTGGTCGTGCTGGCCCTGCACCTCGACCAGCAGCGCGCCCAGCCGCTTCAGCAGGGTGACGCCCACCGGCTCGTCATTGGCGAAGGCGCGGGAGCGGCCATCGGCCTGGACGACGCGGCGCAGCACCAGCTCGTCCTCGGCGCCGATGCCCTGCTCGGTCAGCAGCAGGCGGGCGGGATGCTCGGGCGGCAGGTGGAAGCAGGCGGCGACCGAGGCCTGCGCCTGGCCGCTGCGCACCATGCCGGCCTCGGCGCGCTGGCCGAGGGCCAGGCCCAGGCTGTCGAGCAGGATCGACTTGCCCGCCCCGGTCTCGCCGGTCAGCACGGTGAGGCCGGCGCCGAGGGAGAGGTCCAGCCGCTCGATCAACACGACGTCGCGAATGGCGAGCGAGGTCAGCATGGCGGCTGGCGGTCAGTTCGGTCCGCGGCTCAGAACACCGAGTTCCAGGCACGCGAGAGGAAGCCCGGCCGCTCGTCACCCGGCGCCGGCGGGGCGCCATCGACCAGCAGCGCGTAGGAATCCTGGTACCAGCGGCTGCCCGGGTAGTTGTGGCCGAGCACGCTGGCGGTGCGCTTCGCCTCCTCGGTCAGGCCGAGGGCCAGGTAGATCTCGGTCAGGCGGTGCAGCGCCTCGGGCGTGTGGTTGGTGGTCTGGAAATCGTCGACCACGCGGCGGAAGCGGCCGATGGCGGCGGAATAGAGGCCGCGCGCCTGGTAGAAGCGGCCGATGTTCATCTCGCGCCCGGCCAGGTGGTCGCGCGCCAGGTCCATCTTCAGCCGGGCATCGCGGGCATAGGCGCTGTCGGGAAAGCGGTTGACCACGTCCTGCAGCTGCGCCAGCGCCGTCTCGGTGCCGCGCTGGTCGCGCTCGGCATCGACGATCTGCTCGTAGTAGCTGAGCGCGCGGAGATAGTAGGCATAGGCGATGTCGCGGTGTGCCGGGTGGAGCTGGATGAAGCGGTCCAGCCCGCCGATGGCCTCGGTGTAGCGGTTGCGCATGTAGTCCGAATAGGCCGACATCAGCTTCGCGCTGGTCGCCCAGGTGGAGTAGGGATGCTCCCGCTCCACCGCGTCGAACATCTCGCCCGCCTGCTGGTAGCGTTCCTGTCGCAGGGCATCGATGCCGGCGGCATAGATCGCCTCAGGCGACTGGTTGGCCACGGCGGTGGCCGAGCTGGGACGCAGCGAAGCGTCCTTGCCGTCCCATGCGCTGCAGGCGCCCGCCAGGAGCGGCGCGGCCAGCAGCAGGGACAGGCGGAGGGTCCGGTTCAGACGGGTGCGCATTGCGCTGGCTCTATACCACGGGGCGGGGGCAGGGCGGCAAGGGGGCGGCCTCACCTTAGCGTTCACCGAGTGTTGCCCAGGCCGCCATCGGCCGGCCACGCGGCATCCGTAAACGGAAAAACCGGCGCGGGGGGAGCCGCGCCGGTTTCGGGGGGCTGGCCCGGGGGAGGGCCAGCACGGGGGAAGCATCGCCCTGCCGCGGCACAGGCCCGCGGCGGCGCCAGTGGCTCAGGCGGCGACCGGCTCGGCCTGGCGGCGGGCGGGGGCGCGGGTGGAGAAGGCCGGCACCAGCGCCTCGTCGGCCCAGCGCCAGGCGGCGGCATCGGCGAAGAGCGCGCGCAGCAGCCGGTTGTTCAGCGCATGGCCCGAGCGGCTGCCGCTGAAGCGGGCCGAGAGCGGCGCGCCGGCGAGCGCCAGATCGCCCACCACGTCCAGCAGCTTGTGGCGGACGCATTCATCGGCATGGCGCAGCCCGCCCGGGTTCAGCACCAGCGGCCCGTCGACGACGACCGCATTGTCCAGGCTGCCGCCCTGGGCCAGGCCGGCGGCGCGCAGCCGCGCCACGTCCTCGGCCAGGGTGAAGGTGCGCGAATCCGCGAGCGTCGCGCGGAAGGAGGCCTCGGTGACGCGCAGGGTGAGCTGCTGGCGGCCGATGGCGCTGGAGGGGAAATCGATCTCCAGCGCGGCCTCGAAGCCCGGAGTGGCGATCGGCTCGAGCTGCGCCCAGGCGGCGCCCGGCGCCTCGCTCTCCTGCACGCGGACGGTCTTCAGCACCTCGATGCTGCGGCGGGGCAGCATCGAGCTCACCACGCCGGCGCAGTCGATCAGGAACAGGAAGGGCGCCGCCGAGCCGTCCAGGATCGGCACTTCCGGCCCGTCCACCTCGATCACCGCATCGTCGATGCCGCAGGCGGCCAGCGCCGCCATGACATGCTCGATGGTGCCGAGGCGGGCCTGCGGCTGCCCCGGCAGCATGATCGCGGTGCAGAGGCGGGTGTCGAAGACCAGGTCGTAGCGCGCCGGGATCTCCAGGCCGAGATCGCTGCGGCGGAAGACGATGCCGTCACCGGCAGCGGCGGGATGCAGGGTCAAGCTGGCGCGGCGGCCGGAATGCAGGCCGACACCGACGCAGCCGATCGGCGCCTTGAGCGTCCTGCGCCGTTCCATGCCTGCCGCCAGAAAACCGTCCATCATTGCCCCGATACGATCTGCTTCGGAAACGCATCGTCGGGCGGGAAGGCTGCCGGATGGTTCCGTCAGCATCTAGATGACACCGCCTTCCGGCCCCGGCGAGTCAACGCTTATTTCCGATTATTTCCCGCGAAGTATTCTTCCTATTGCGCTGATTGAAAGAGCTTTTTTGCGATGCAGCAGGGGCTGCAGGGCGAGAAATCCAGAGGCCTTGTGACAGCGGCGCCTGAAGCAGCCGTGAAGCCAGGCGGGCATGAAAAAACCCCGGACCTGGCGGTCCGGGGTTGTCTCTCCTGCTACCGCGACAGCGTCGCGGCCAGGCCCAGGGCCTGCTCAGTTGCTCTGGCGGCGCAGGAAGGTCGGGATGTCCAGACCCATCTCCTCGGCCGGCGGCTGCGCCGGGGCGGCCGGCGCCGGGCGCGGGGCGGGGGCCGGCGCGGCCTGGCGCGGCGCGGCGGCCGGGCCGCTGTCGCCCTCGGCACCCAGGCTGCGGCGCATCAGCCCGGTGGCCATGCGGAACAGACCGCCACCGGCGCGCGGCGCGGAGACCGGCGGCGGGGCCGAGGGACGCGGCGCGGCGGAGGGGGGGCGCATCGACTCGCCGTGATGCGCCAGCGGCGCCGGCATGTCCTCGGGCGAGGGGGCGTCGACCGGCTGGGCCGCGGGCGCCTCGAAGGAGACCGGCGGATTGACCGGCGCGGCCGGCGCCGGGGCGGCGGCGGGCCCGCCCTGGACCGGCGCGGCCTGGCGCAGCTGCGGCGGCATGCCGGCCGGCAGGCGCGGCGCGGTGGCCTGGGCACCGGCGCGGACCGGCTGCGGCATGGCCGGGCGGGCGGTCGGCGCGCCGGGCACGCCGCGCGGCGCGGCGGCGGCCGGGACCTGGGCGCTGGCGACGGCCTGCACCGGGGCACCGCCGCCGACGGCGACCAGCTTCGGCCGCTCGGCGGCACCGGCTTCCGGCAGGGCGTCTATACCGGTGGCGACCACCGAGACGCGGAGCCGGCCGTTCATGTCCTCGTCGACCGAGGAGCCGAAGATGATGTTGGCTTCCTCATCGACCTCGCGGCGGATGCGATTCGCCGCCTCGTCGACCTCGAACAGCGTCATGTCGTAGCCGCCGGTGATGTTGATCAGCACACCCTTGGCGCCGAGCATCGAGGTGTCCTCGAGCAGCGGGTTGTTGATCGCGGCCTCGGCGGCCTTGACGGCGCGGTCCTCGCCCTCGGCCTCGCCGGTGCCCATCATCGCCTTGCCCATCTCGGCCATGACGGTGCGGATGTCGGCGAAGTCGAGGTTCACCAGGCCCGGATTGACCATCAGGTCGGTGACGCCGCGCACGCCCATGTGCAGCACGTCATCGGCCATCTTGAAGGCCTCGGCGAAGGTGGTGCGCTCGTTCGCCTTGCGGAAAAGGTTCTGGTTCGGAATGACGATCAGCGTGTCGACATAGGTCTGCAGCTCTTCCAGACCCGCTTCCGCCGCGCGCTTGCGCTTCGGTCCCTCGAAGTCGAAGGGACGCGTCACCACGCCCACCGTCAGGATGCCCCGCTCGCGCGCCATGCGCGCGATGACCGGTGCCGCGCCCGTGCCCGTGCCGCCGCCCATGCCCGCCGTGATGAAGACCATGTGCATGCCTTCGAGATGGCGCGCCAGATCCTCGGTCGCCTCTTCCGCGGCGGCGCGGCCGATCTCGGGCTTGGCGCCGGCGCCGAGGCCCTGCGTCAGATGCGGCCCGAGCTGCACGCGGCGTTCCGCGCGGCTGTGCACCAGTGCCTGCGCATCGGTGTTGGCGACCAGGAACTCGACGCCGTCGAGTCCCATGGCAATCATGTTGTTGACAGCATTGCAGCCGGCGCCGCCGACACCGACCACCGTGATTCGCGGGCTGAAATCCGTGTGCTGCTGGCGCGGGATGGTCAGGTTCAGCGTCATGGCAGCGTGTCTCCTCGGGGTGCGGGCATAGGGTGTCGCGGGCAGGGCATAGTTTGCCTCAGACGCGATCGCGAAGCCAGTTGACGAAGCGGGCAAATCGACCGTTTCCGCGATCAGGCCCGGGATCGATGTCGAGCAGGGGACGGCCTTCGCCGGTTCCCCAGGCAACGAGCCCGAGCGTCGTCGCAAAATCGGGCCCTTGGGCGGATTCGGGCAGGCCGCGAATGGGCGCGGGGCGTCCGAGCCGCACCGGTCTGTCCAGGATCTGCGCGGCAAGTTCGCGCAATCCGACAAGCTGGCTGGCGCCGCCGGTCAGCACGACTCGCGCGCCGGCATCGCGGCCGAGTGCCGCGGCATCCAGGCGATCGCGCACCAGCTCCAGCGTCTCCTCGATTCGCGGCCGGATGATGTTGATCACCGTGCTGCGCGGGATGCTGACGAGATGGTCCTCGTCCTCGCCCACCTGCGGCACCATCACCATGGCCTTGGCATCGTCGCCGCCATCGAGCGCGCTGCCATCGAGGATCTTGATGCGCTCGGCATGGGCGATCGGCGTCGCCAGGCCGCGCGCCAGATCATTGGTCACCTGCCAGCCGCCCACCGGGATCTGCGCGGTGTGCAGCAGATGGCCCTCGCCATAGACGGCGATGCTGGTGGTGCCGCCGCCCATGTCGACGACGGTGGCGCCGAGCTGACGCTCGTCCTCGACCAGCACCGACAGCGCCGCGGCATAGGGGGCGGAGACCAGCTCCTCCACCTCGAGGTCGCAGCCATGCAGGCAGACGCCAAGGTTGCGCAGCGAGGCCGAGGCCGAATCGACCAGGTGCAGCTGCGCCCCCAGCGTCTCGCAGATCATGCCGCGCGGATCCTCGACGCCAGGCGTCGCGTCGATGACGAAGCCGAGCGTCGCGGCATGCACCGTCTCGCGCCCTTCATCGGCGGCGCGGCGGCGGCTCTCGTTCAGCACGGCGCGCAGATCGACATCGGTGACGCCGCGCCCGCCGATCGGCCACTGGATCGTCATCAGCCGCGAATCCGGCTGGCCGCAGCTGAGGTTGACGATCGCGCCGGTCAGCTTGATCTCCGCGGCTTCCTCGGCCTGGGCGACGGCGGCGCGGATGCACTGCTCCGCCTCCTGCATGTCGACGATGTTGCCGCCCTTGATGCCGCGGGCGCGCTGCCAGCCGCAGCCGAGCACGCGCGGCTGGCCGTCGCCCTCGTTGCGGGCGATCAGGCAGACGATCTTGCTGCTGCCGATATCCAGCACGCCATAGGGGCCGCTGCGCGCGCGGCGCCGGCGGGCCGCGGCGGCGGGCGGGTTCTCGGCGGGCGGGGCGACGCGCAGCAGCTTGCTCATCCGCGCGAGCTCCCGCGGCGGCCGCGCGGCTCGGCGGCCGCCGGCTCCGGCACGCTCTGCTGGCGCACCACCAGGCGATCCGGCAGGCGCAGGTCGATGGCGGCAACCGGGCGGTCCATCAGCGCGCTCGAGCGCTGCAGCTCCGCCAGCCGCTTCACCGCCGCATCCTCATGCGCCTCGGGCAGCAGCACGTCGGTGCCGTTGTGCAGGCGGAGATTCCAGCGCCGCTCGCCGATCAGCACCAGCGCCTGGACGCGGCGCTGCACCTCGGGCTCGCTCTTCAGCGCGTCGTAGAGCGCCGCACCCTGGCGGTGCGCGCCGTCGCCGACCAGCAGCGGCAGCGGGCCGAAGGCGTCCAGCGTGTCGGCCGAGACGACGCGGCCATCGCGGTCGACCACGGCGAACTCGCCATTGTGCTGCCAGATGGCGAAGGGCTTGCGCTCATGGATGGTGATCTGGATATGGCCGGAGAGGTTGCGCTGCACCTCGGCCTGTTCAATCCAGGCGATGCTTTCCAGCCGCGCCTTGGCCTGGCTCGGCGAGAAAGCCAGCAGCGGGTCGCCGTTGCGCACGCCGATGGCGGCGCGGATCAGCTCGCGCGGCGTGTTCTGCTGGCCGCGCACGACGATCTCGGTGACGGTCAGCCCGGCATTGCCGGCGATCTCCGAGACATTCTCGGCCAGGAAGGAGAAGCGCCCCGCCGGGTCGAGGGCGCTGACCACCACCGCGCCGGCGCCGAGGGCCGCGAGGCCGGCCAGGCCGAACAGCGCCGGGCGCAGCATGGGCCGCTGCCGGCGCAGCCAGAGGCGCAGGCTGCTCGGCCGCTGCGGCGCGGCGCGGCTCGGCCGGCCGCCGTCGCTGGAGAGGCGGGTGCGGTCCTCGGGACGGAGCCGGGCGTTACGGGCCATGTCGTGCCTCCCGCACCAGCCAGGCGCAGAGCTCGGGGAAGTTGATGCCGACATGCGCGGCCTGCTCGGGCACCAGGCTGGTGCGCGTCATGCCGGGCTGGGTATTGACCTCGAGCAGCGCCAGCCGCCCGCTCGCGTCGTCGTAGCGGAAATCGGCGCGGCTGACGCCGCGGCAGCCCAGCGCCTGGTGCGCGCGCAGCGCCGCCGCCATGGCCGCCTCGGCGATGTCGGCGGGCACGCGGGCCGGGATGGTGTGCTGGCTGCCGCCATCGGCATATTTCGCGTCATAGTCGTAGAAGGCGTGGCCGGTGCCGATCTCGGTCACCGCCAGCGGCCGGTCGCCCATCACGGCGACGGTCAGCTCGCGGCCGGCGATGAATTCCTCGGTCATGATGCGGTCGCCGAAGCGCCAGGCGCGGGCGATCTCGGCGCGGCGGTTGTCGCCTTCCTTCAGGATCTCGACCCCGACCGAGGAGCCCTCGTTCACCGGCTTGACCACATAGGGGCGGTCGAGCGGATCGGCGGCCTCCAGCTCGGCCGGGCTCACCACGCGGTGCTCGGCCAGCGGCAGGCCATGCGCGGCGAAGACCGCCTTGGCCGCCGCCTTGTCCATGGCGACCGAGGAGGCGCGCACGCCGGAATGGGTATAGGGGATGCCGAGCCAGTCGAGCACGCCCTGCACGCAGCCATCCTCGCCGAAGCGGCCATGCAGCGCGTTGAACACCGCGTCCGGCTTCGCCGCCTGCAGCGCCGCGATCAGCACAGGCAGGTCGCCGCCGACCTCGACCGGCGTCACGCGGAAGCCGGCCTCCTGAAGCGCGGCGATGACCTGGGCGCCGGTCGCGAGCGAGACCTCGCGCTCGGTGGAGATGCCGCCGAAGAGAACCGCGACGTGGTTCATGCCGGGAACTCCCCGATGCGCTTGATTTCCCATTCCAGCGTCACCCCGCTCTGCGCCGCGACCCGGGCGCGGACGGTCTCGCCCAGGCTTTCCAGATCGGCGGCCGTGGCACTGCCGAGGTTGAGCAGGAAGTTGCAGTGCTTTTCCGACACCTGCGCGTCGCCTTCACGCAGGCCGCGGCAGCCGGCGGCATCGACCAGCGCCCAGGCCTTGTGGCCCTCGGGGTTCTTGAAGGTCGAGCCGCCGGTGCGGGCGCGCACCGGCTGGCTTTCCTCGCGCGCGGCGCGGATGGCGTTCATCGTCCGGGCGATCGCCGCGGCCTCGCCGGGGACGGCGCGAAAGCGGGCGCGCACCACGATACCGTCCTGCGGCAGGGCGGAATGGCGATAGGTGAAGCCGAGTTCCTGCGCCGTCAGCCGGACCAGGCCGGCAGGCGTCGCCACCTCGGCCCAGTCGAGGACGTCCTTGATCTCGGCCCCGTAGGCGCCGGCATTCATCGCGACCGCGCCACCAATGGCGCCGGGAATGCCGCAGAGGAATTCGAGGCCGGCCAGGCCGGCGGCGGCGGCGTGCTCGGCGACCGTCGCATCCAGCGCCGCGGCACCGGCGATCATCCCCTCGCCATCGACCAGGATGTCGGAGAAGCCGCGCGCCAGCTTGACCACGATGCCGCGCACCCCGCCATCGCGCACCAGCAGGTTGGAGGCGGCGCCGATCACGGTCAGCTTCAGGTCGCGCGGCCGGTCGCGCAGCAGCAGGAGAAGATCATCGACATCCGCCGGGCGCACCAGCAGCTCGGCCGGGCCGCCGGTGCGGAACCAGGTCAGCGGCGCCAGCGGCGCCTCCTGCTGGACGCGGCCGCGCAGCGGCGGCAGGGCTGCGGGCGACAGGTCCTGCATGGCGCGGGTCACCGGCTCCCCCCGGCGGCGCGCGGGCCGCGCGGCTGCAGCGCCGTCAGCTTCTCCGGCAGGGCATGCGCCCAGGCAGTGATGTTGCCGGCGCCGAGGCAAATCACGTAGTCGCCCGGCTTGGCGATGGCGTTGATCATCTCCGGCAGGCTGTCGGGGCCGGGGAGCGGCACGACGCTGCGATGGCCGTGGCTGCGCAGCCCGTCGACCAGGCTGTCGCGGTCGGCGCCGGGGATCGGCTGCTCGCCGGCGGCATAGACATCGGCGACGATCACCGTGCCGGCGTCATTCATGCACTGGCAGAATTCCTCGAAGAGCTGCTTCAGCCGCGAATAGCGGTGCGGCTGCACGACGGCGATGACGTCGCGCGCGCCGGCCTGGCGGGCGGCCTTCAGGACGGCGGCGATCTCCACCGGGTGGTGGCCGTAATCATCGATGATCTGCACGCCATTGGCCTCGCCCACCCGGGTGAAGCGGCGCTTGACGCCCTTGAAGCCGGCCAGCGCCGAGCGGATCGTGCCCTCGTCGATGTCCATCTCGATGCCGACCGCGATGGCGGCCAGGGCGTTCTGCACATTGTGCTGGCCGAGCATCGGCAGGCGCATCGGCTTCAGGCTGCGGCTGCGGCCCGTGGCGCGGTCCTGCACGGTGACCTCGAAGGTCGCACCCATGCGGTCGGTGATCAGCCGCTCGGCCCGCACATCGGCCTGCGGCGAGAAGCCGTAGGTAATCATGCGGCGGTCCACATGCGGGATCATCGCCTGGACATTCGGGTGGTCAGCGCAGAGCACCGCGAAGCCGTAGAAAGGAATATTGCCGACGAACTGGGCGTAGCCCTGCTTCATCGCCTCCTCGGTGCCCCAGTGGTCGAGATGCTCGGCATCCATGTTGGTGACCACTGCGGCGACCGCCGGCAGGCGCAGGAAGGAACCGTCGCTCTCATCCGCCTCGACCACCATCCAGTCGCCCTCGCCGAGGCGGGTGTTGGTGCCATAGGCGTTGATGATGCCGCCATTGATGACGGTGGGGTCGAGCTTGGCGGCCTCCAGCACGGTGGCGACCAGCGAGGTGGTGGTGGTCTTGCCATGCGTGCCGCCGATGGCGATGCCCCATTTCAGGCGCATCAGCTCGGCCAGCATCTCGGCGCGGCGGACGACGGGGATCAGCCGCTGGCGCGCGGCGACCACTTCCGGATTGTCGCGCTTGACCGCGGTCGAGGTGACGACGACCTGCGCCGCGCCCAGATTCTGCGCGTCATGCCCGACATTGACGGAAATCCCGGCGGCGCGCAGCCGCTCGACATTGTAGCCCTCGGCGATGTCGCTGCCCTGGACGCTGTAGCCGAGATTGTGCAGCACCTCGGCGATGCCCGACATGCCGATGCCGCCAATGCCGACGAAGTGGATAGGACCGATATTGAGCGGCAGGGCGCGCATGCTACTGGACTTCCTGAAGTCGGCGCTGGTCGGCGCGGGCAAGGACGAGATCGGCGAGCCGCGCCGCGGCATCGGGTGCGGCGAGAGCGGCCGCGGCGGCCGCGGCGCGGGCCAGGGCTGCGGGGGACTCAAGCAGATCGGCGAGGCGTTCCGCCAGGGCCTGCGGCGAACAATCGGCCTGCGGCATGACGATGGCCGCGCCATTGGCCGCCAGCGCGCGCGCATTGGCGCTCTGGTGGTCATCGATCGCACTCGGCAGCGGCACCAGGATGGCGCCGCGCCCGGCGCAGGCCAGCTCGGCGACGGTCGAGGCGCCGGCGCGGGCGACGACCAGATGCGCCGTGCCATAGAGGCCGGCGACATCGCCGAAGAAGGGGGCGAGTTCCGCCGGCACGCCGAGCGCCTCATAGGCGGCGCGCACGCGCGGCAGGTCCTCGACGCGGCATTGCTGGACCACGGACAGCCGCTGGCGCAGCGGCGCCGGCAGCAGGCCGATCGCTTCCGGCACGACATCGGAGAAGATCCGCGCGCCCAGGCTGCCGCCCAGCACGAAGAGCCGCATCGGGCCCTGCGGCGTGGTGAAGCCCTGGCCGGCGAGCGCCGCCAATGCCGGGCGCACCGGATTGCCGACGATGGCGGTGGTGGTGCCGGCGGGGATGCGGCTGGTCTCGGCGAAGGCCAGGGCCAGCACATCGGCGCCGCGCGCCAGCAGCCGGTTGGCGCGGCCGAGCACGGCGTTCTGCTCGTGCAGGATGGTGGCCGGGCGCTGCCCCAGGCTGCGCGCCGCCAGCAGCGGCGGCACGCAGGGATAGCCGCCGAAGCCGACGACGGCGGCCGGGCGCAGCCGCTGCAGCAGGCGGCGGGCCTGCAGGGTGCCGGCGGCCAGCGCCATGGCGCCGCGCGCGGCGCGGGCGAGGCCGCGGCCGGCGAGGCCCGCGCCCTGCAGCACGAAGCGCTCGGCATCGGCGAAGGCGGGGCTGGAATAATCGGCGCTGCGCGCATCGGTCATCAGCGCGATGCGGTGGCCGCGGCGCTGCAGCTCCGCCGCCAGCGCTTCCGCCGGGAAGAAATGCCCGCCGGTGCCGCCGGCGGCGATGACGATGGTGCGGGAGGCCGAGGTCATTCCTCCTCCATCCGCGCCAGGCGCCGGCGGGTCAGCGCCAGCAGCATGCCCATGCCGAGCGCCACCGCCACGACCGAGGAGCCGCCATAGGAGATGAAGGGCAGCGTCATGCCCTTGGTCGGGATCAGGTGCAGGGCAGAGGCCATGTTGATGAAGGCCTGCAGGCCGAACTGCGTCAGCAGGCCGGTGGCGCCGAGGATGATGAACATGTCCTTCTCGCCGAGCAGGCGCAGCAGCCCGCGCAGCACGACGAAGCCGAAGACGGTCAGGATCAGCAGGCAGATGGCCAGGCCGAATTCCTCGCCGGCGACGGCGAAGACGAAATCGGCATGGGCGTCGGGCAGCATGCCCTTCAGCCGCCCCTCGCCGGGGCCGACGCCGAGCAGCCCGCCATGGCCGAAGGCCTCCATGGCGACGGTGACCTGGTAGGTGTCGCCGGCGGCGGGGTCGAGGAAGCGGTCGATGCGCGACTGGAAGTGCGGCAGCACGAAATAGGCGCCGATGCCGCCGACCACGCCGAGCACGCCGCAGAGGCCGACGATGAACAGGTTGACGCCGGCGACGAAAAGCTGGGCGAAGAACACCGAGGCGACGACCATCAGCATGCCCATGTCCGGCTGCTTGGCCAGCACGCCGGCGACCAGCAGGAACAGGGTGCAGGCGGCGGCCGTCGCGCGGATGCCGAGCGTCTTGCCCTCGGCCAGCAGCCAGGCGGCGACCACGGCGAAGCAGGGCTTGAGGAATTCCGAGGGCTGCAGCGTCATGCCCGGCAGATGCAGCCAGCGGCGCGCGCCCTTGATCTCGACGCCAATCGAGAGCGTCGCCAGGGTCATCAGCAGGGCGCCGGCGAAGCCCAGCAAGGCCAGGCGCCGCACCATCTTGATCGGCAGCAGCGAGATGGACACCATCACCCCGGTGGCGATGGCGAGAAAGAAGACCTGCTTCAGGATGAAGAGGTCGCGCGAGGAGGCGCCGATGCGCTCGGCGACGCCCGGGCTCGCGGCCAGCAGCATGACATAGCCGAAGCCGACCAGCGCCAGCAGGGCGGCGAGCGTCCAGCGGTCGACCGTCCACCACCAGCGGCCGAGGACGGAGGTATCGGCGCGCGAGAGGGCCATCACACGGTCTCCGGCAAGGCGGCGACCAGGGCGCGGAAGGCGTCGCCCCTGGCATCGAAGCCGCTGAACTGGTCGAAACTGGCGCAGGCGGGGGAGAGCAGGACAACCCCCACCCCCTCGGCGCGGGCGGCCGCGAGCGCGGCCGGCACCGCCGCCGCCAGCGTGCCGAGGATCGCGTGCGGCACGCCATGCGCGGCCAGCGTCGCGGCAAACTCCGGCGCGCACTGGCCGATCAGCAGGGCGCGGGCGATGCGCGGGAAGAGCGGCGCGAGCGGCTCGATGCCGCCCTGCTTCGGCACGCCGCCGGCGATCCAGACCAGCCGGTCGTAGCTGGCCAGCGCCGGCGCGGTGCTCTCGGCGTTGGTCGCCTTGCTGTCATTGACGAAGAGCACGCCATCGCGCGTGCCGACCCGCTCCTGCCGGTGCGGCAGGCCCGGATAGGTCCGGAGGCCGGCGGCAATCTCGTCCCGGGTCAGGCCGAGCGCCAGCGCCGCGGCCGCGGCAGCGGCGGCGTTCTGCGCATTGTGCGGGCCGGGCAGGGCGGGCGCGGCGTCGAGATCGGCGATGACGCCGGCCGCGTCGCGCAGCGCGCGGCCCTCGGCCCAGACGCCACCGGGCTGGGCGGCCTTGCCCGAGATCGGCACGACCCGCGCCACGCGGCGCGCGGCGAAGCGCGGGCCGGATTCGTCATCCATGCCGATGACCGCGACGTCGTCCGGGTTCTGGTTGTCGAAGACATGCGCCTTGGCGGCGGCATAGCCGGCCATGTCGCCATGCCGGTCGATATGGTCCGGCGTCAGGTTCAGCTGGATGGCGATGTCGAAGCGCAGCCGCTCGGTGCGCTCCAGCATGTAGCTCGACATTTCCAGCACATAGGTGCCGTCGTCGCCGAGCAGCGGCAGGCCGAGCGCCGCCGGCCCCAGATTGCCGCCGACCTCGGTGGCGAAGCCTGCCTCGCGCAGCAGGTGGTGCAGCAGCGCGGTGGTGGTCGACTTGCCGTTGGTGCCGGTGACGCCGACGAAGCGCGCCTTGCTGCCGGCGGCGCGGACGGCGCGGTAGAGCAGCTCGGCATCGCAGAGCACCGGCACGCCGGCGGCACGCGCCGCGACGGCGGCCGGATGCGCCTTCGGGCGGATGTGCGGGATGCCGGGCGAGAGCAGCAGCGCGTCAAAGGGAAAGCCCTCGGCCTCCGCCGGATTGCCGACCGGCAGGCCGGCGGCGACCGCCGCCTCCCGGCTGGCGGCATTGTCGTCCCAGCACAGGACGGAAGCGCCCCAGCCGATCAGGCGGTGGGCGGAGGGCAGCCCGGCGCGGCCGAGCCCGACCACCGCCAGCCGCTGGCCGGCGAAGGGCTGGAAATCAGGCGCGTTGCGGCGGGCTGCGGCGTTCATCTCAGCGGATCTTCAGCGTGCTGAGGCCGACGAGGGCCAGGATCATGGCGATGATCCAGAAGCGGATGACGATGGTGGGCTCGGCCCAGCCCTTCTTCTCGAAATGATGGTGCAGCGGCGCCATCAGGAAGACGCGGCGGCCGGTGCGCTTGAACCAGAAGACCTGGATGATCACCGAGACGGTCTCGACGACGAAAAGGCCGCCGACGATGGCCAGCACCACCTCGTGTTTGGTGGCCACCGCCACGGCGCCGAGCGCGCCGCCCAGCGACAGGCTGCCGGTGTCGCCCATGAAGACCTTGGCCGGCGGCGCGTTGAACCACAGGAAGCCGAGGCCGGCGCCGACCAGGGCCGAGCAGAAGACGGCGAGCTCGGCGGTGCCGGCGACCGGGTTCAGCTGCAGGTAGTCGGCGAAGATGCGGTTGCCGACCAGGTAGGAGATCAGGCCGAAGACCGCGGCGGCCAGCATCACCGGCACCGTGGCCAGGCCATCCAGCCCGTCGGTCAGGTTCACCGCATTGGAGGCGCCCATCATCACCAGCATGCCGACCAGCGGGAACAGCAGGCCGAAATTGATCAGCGCCTCCTTGAACACCGGCATGGCCAGCTTGTCGGCCAGCGCGCCCGGCATCAGCGAGGTGATCCAGATGGCGGCGACCAGGCCGACGCCGGCCTGCACCACCAGCTTGGTGCGGCCGGAGACGCCCTTGGTGTTGCGCTTGGTGACCTTCAGCCAGTCGTCCCAGAAGCCCAGCGCGCCATAGCCCAGCGTCACCAGCAGCACCGCCCAGACGAAGCCGTTGCGCAGATCAGTCCAGATCAGCGTCGAGGCGGTCAGCGCCACCAGCATGAGCATGCCGCCCATGGTGGGCGTGCCCTTCTTGGTCAGCAGGTGCGAATCCGGCCCGTCGGTGCGGATCGGCTGGCCGCCATTCTGGAAGCTCTTCAGCCAGCGGATCATGGCGGGGCCGAAGAACAGGCTGATGAACAGCGCCGTCATGCAGGCCGCGCCGGCCCGGAAGGTGACGTAGCGGAACAGGTTGAACAGGATGAACCCGTCCGCCGACTGGGACAGGAAAGTGAAGATCATGACTGCGCCCCTTCGCGCGCCGCCGGCGCGGAACCGGGCAGCGCCGATGTCAGGGCCCGGACCACCACCGCCATGCGGCTGCCCAGGGACCCCTTCACCAGAATGACATCGCCCGGACGCACGGCCTGCCGCACCAGCGGGGCCAGTTCATCGCTGCTGTCCCGATGCGCGGCCCGCCGGTTCTCCGGCAGGGCGTCAAACAGGCCGCGCATCAGTGCACCGCAGCAAAATACCATATCCGCCGCGGCCAGCACATCTGGCAGCAGGGATGCATGCAGCGCGGGGCCGTGCTCGCCGAGCTCCCGCATGTCGCCCAGGACAGCAATGCGGCGCCCGCCGGGGCCAGGATGCTGGCTGCCCAGCACGCCGAGGCCGGCGCGCATCGCCGGCGGCTGGCCATTATAGCTGTCATCGATCAGCAGGGCCGATCCACCGTCGAGCGCGAGGCTCACGCGCCCGCCGCGCCCGGCGCCCGGACGAAATTCCGTTAATGCGGCCAGAAAGCCAGCGCGGTCGGCGCCCAGCGCCTCGGCCACCGCGACGGCGGCCAGGGCATTGATCGCCAGGTGCCGGCCGGGGGCGGCCAGCGGCAGGCGCGCCTCGCTGCCGCGCAGCGACAGCAGGGCCTCGCCGGATTCGGGGGCGCCGCGATAGTCGAGCAGGCGGTAATCGGCGGCGGCATCGGCGCCGAAGGTGATGACGGTCAGCCCGGCCTCGGTCGCGCGGCGGGCGAGGTGGGGGAAGCTGGCCGAATCGCGCGGCAGCACCACCGGCGCGCCGGGCGCGAGGCCCTGCATGATGTCGGCCTTCTCCTCGGCGATTTCTTCCAGAGAGCCGAGATGGCCGATATGTGCGGCCTCCACCGTGGTGATGGCGGCGACATGCGGCGCAGCGAGGCGGGCCAGCGGCGCGATCTCGCCGCGGTGGTTCATGCCGATCTCCAGCACGCCATAGGCGGCGTCGCGCGGCATGCGGGCCAGCGTCAGCGGCAGGCCCCAATGGTTGTTGTAGCTGGCCACCGCCGCATGGGTCGGCGCCAGCGCCGCGAGGCCGTGCCGCAGCATCTCCTTCGTCGTGGTCTTGCCGACGCTGCCGGTGATGGCGGCGATGCGTGCCCGGCTGCGGGCCCGGCCGGCGGCGCCCAGCGCGCGCAGGCCTGCCAGCGTCTCGCCCACGCGCAGCAGCGGCGCATCGGCGGCGACCCCTGGCGGGTCGCGGTCGACCAGGGCAGCGGCGGCACCGCGCGCCAGGGCATCGGCGACGAAGTCATGGCCGTCGCGGGCGTCGCGCAGCGCGACGAAAAGCTCGCCCGGGCCGGTGGCGCGGCTGTCGATGCCGACGGCCTGGATCGCCAGCCCGTCCGGGCAGCGGCCGCCGGTCGCCGCGCGCAGCTCGTCCGAGGTCCAGAGCGGGAGGGTGGTCATGCCGCCGCCCCCAGCACCTGGCGCACCGCGGTGGCATCGTCGAAGGGATGCGTCACGCCGCCGATGGTCTGGCCGGGCTCGTGCCCCTTGCCGGCGACCACCAGCACGTCGCCCGGGCCCAGCGCCTCGATCGCTGCGGCGATGGCGGCGGCGCGATCGCCGATCTCGGTGACATCGACCGCCGCCGCCATGCCGGCGCGGATGGCGGCGCGGATCGCCGCCGGCTGTTCGCTGCGCGGATTGTCGTCGGTGACGATGGCATGGTCGGCCAGGCGCGCGGCGATCTCGCCCATCAGCGGGCGCTTGCCGGTGTCGCGGTCGCCGCCGGCGCCGAAGACGACATGCAGCCGGCCCTCGGCATGCGGGCGCAGCGCGGTCAGCAGCCGCTCCAGCGCGTCTGGGGTATGGGCATAGTCGACATAGACGGCCGCGCCGTTCGGCAGGCGGGCGGCCAGCTCCATCCGCCCGCGCACGCCCGCGAGCCGCGGCAGCAGCGCCACCACCTGGTCGGCGGCCATGCCGGCGGCGACGGCCAGGCCCGCCGCCAGCAGCACATTGTCGGCCTGGAAGCGGCCGGGCAGCGGCAGGGCCAGCTCGACGGGACGCCCGAAGACGGAGAGCGCCAGATGCTGCCCGTCGGGGCGCGGCATGTAGGAGAGCAGGCGCAGCGCCTCGCCGGCCTCGCCCACGGTCAGCAGCCGCAGATGGCGGCGGCGCGCGACGGCCTGCAGCGCCTGCAGCATCTCCGGCGCCATGTCGGCATTGACCACGGCGCCATCGCCCTGGTCGAGCAGCGTGTCGAACAGCCGCAGCTTGGCCGCCGCATAGCCGGCCATGCCGCCGTGATAATCCAGGTGGTCGCGGGTCAGGTTGGAGAAGCCGGCGGCGGTCAGCAGCAGCCCGTCCAGCCGGCGCTGCTCGAGACCGTGCGACGAGGCCTCCAGCGCGACCCGCTGCACGCCGGCCTGGGCGAGCTCGGCCAGCATGGCATGCAGCGCGACCGGGTCGGGGGTGGTCTGCGACGGCGTCGCCGGGAAGCCCGGCGCCACCAGCCCCAGCGTGCCGAGCGAGGCCGCCTTGCAGCCCGCCAGCGTCCAGATCTGGCGCAGGAAATCGACCGTGCTGGTCTTGCCGTTGGTCCCCGTCACCGCGACGGCGATGCCCGGCTGCTGCGCGTAGAAGGCGCCGGCCATGCGGGCCAGCGCCCGGCGCGGATCGGCATCCAGCAGCAGCGGCCGCGGCGGCACGCCGGGCGGCCAGTCGGTGCCCTCGGGCGCCAGCACGGCGCCGGCGCCGCGCGCCACCGCCTCGGCGATATAGGCGCGGCCATCGGCGCGCACGCCCGGCAGGGCGGCGAAGAGGAAGCCGGGCGTCACCGCCCGGCTGTCCGCGGTCAGCCCGGCGATCTCGATGGCCGGGGCGGCGCCGATGCTCGGATGGGTTCCGGGCGAGCGGCGCATCAGGTCACCGAGCCGCATCGATCCGCTCCACCTGCCGCTGCAGGGCAGGGTCGAGCGCGGTCAGCCGCAGCGGCACCGGCGGCGGCAGGTTGCCGGGGCGGGTCGGGATCGGCACGGCGCCGCGCGGCACCACCGGCGGCGCCGCATCGCCGCGCGGCGCGGCGGTCGGCTGCTGCGGCGTCGCCGCACCACGGCCTGGGGCGGTGCCCGGGGCACTGCCGGGCCGGCTGGCGGCCGGCGCGACGCTGCCGGCATTGCCGCCGCCGGCGGTCGCCGTGCCCGGGGTGGCGCGCGGCCGGCCCGGCTGCAGCGGGATCGAGGTGGCGGCGATGATCGCCGGATTGGCCGGGTCCTCGGGCACCAGGCCCAGGATCGGCGCGATGCGGGTCAGCACGCGGCCGGCGGCCGGCGCCGCGACCCAGCCGGCCGTCGCATAGCCATGGCTCGAGGCATTGGCCGAGGGCTCGTCGACCATGATGTACATGGCGTAGCGCGGGCTGGGCATCGGGAAGGCGCCGACGAAGGCGGCGATGCGCTTGTTCATCAGGTAGCCGCCGCGCGGGCCGGTCTTCTGCGCCGTGCCGGTCTTGCCGCCGAGGAAATAGCCCGGCACCTCGGCGCTCTTGGCGGAGCCGTCGGTGACGACGAGGCGCATCAGCCGGCGCATGATCTCGCTGGTGCGCTCGCTGATGATGCGGGTGCCCTCGCGCTGCGTGCCGGGCGGCACCGCCATCAGCGTCGGCTGGCGCAGGATGCCGCCATTGGCGATGGCGGAGACGCCGGTCACCACATGCAGCGGGGTCACGCTGATGCCGTGGCCGAAGGAGATCGTGTACATGTTGATGTCGCGCCAGGCATTGGCCGGCGGCACCAGCGGCAGGGCGGTCTCCGGCAGCTCGACCTGCTGGCGCGACAGCATCCCCGCGCGGCCCAGGAACTCACGCTGCCGCTGCGGCCCGAAGGTCTCCGCCATGTGGGCGGCGCCGAGATTGGACGAATAGGCCAGCATCTCGGGGAAGGTGATCCAGCGGTTCTTGCCCTTGTAGTCGCTGATCGTGAAGCGGCCGTAGCGGATCGGCCGCGAGGCGTCGAAGCTCGAGGTATAGACATTGGCCGTGCCGTATTCGAGCGCGGCGGCGGCGGTGAACAGCTTGAAGGTCGAGCCCGGCTCGTAGACGCCGACGGTGACGCGGTTGAAGCGCTGGTCGGGGGTCGCGCCCCCGACATCGCTGGCGTCGTAATCCGGCAGGCTGACCATGGCGACGACTTCGCCGGTGTTGACGTCGAGCACCACGCCGGCGCCGCCGATGCCGGTGAAGTCGCTGATCGCCTGGCTGACCGCGTCGCGCAGCGCCAGCTGCACGCGGACGTCGATCGACAGCCGCAGCGGATCGCCGCGGTTGGTGCGCAGCTGCTCGTCGAAGCGGCGCTCGACGCCGGAGATGCCGTTGCCGTCGACATCGACATTGCCGAGCACGTGCACGGCGGCGCGGCCCTGCGGATAGTAGCGGCGCTCCGCCTCCTCGAAGTCGAGGCCGGCGATGCCGAGGTTGATCACGCCCTGCTGCTCGCGCGGGGTCAGCGCGCGGGCGACATAGACGAAGCCGCGGTCGCCGGAGAGCCGCTCGATCAGCTTCTCGCGGTCGAGCTGCGGCAGCACGGTGCGCAGCTTGTCGGCGACCTCGACCGGGTTCGGGATGACGCGCGGATTGGCCACCAGCGCGGTCACCGGCAGCGAGATCGCCAGGATCTCGCCGTTGCGGTCGGTGACCGGGGCGCGGCTGGCGACATGCGCCGCCGGCGGCTGCATGGCGCGCACCGCGGCGTTCAGTCGCTTCGGCTCGGCCGGTGCGATCACGGTGGACCATGTGGCCTTCATGGCGACGGCCAGGAACAGCGCGCCGAAGCCCAGCGCCGCCACCACCAGCCGGCCGCGGCTGCGCTCCAGCTGGGCGCGGCGGGCCAGGTCGGGCTGGGTGACGCGCACGGTCACCGCCGGCGAGGGCGTCGGCTCCAGCAGCTCGGGCGCGCCGGCATGCAGGCGGCGCAGCGGCGGCGAATCGGGCGAGGGCGGCGGCAGGTGGGTCATGGCCGGCTCACTGGTTCCAGGCGCCGCGGACCGGCACGGGCGCGGCCAGCGGCACCGGCGGCGCCAGGCTGCTGCCGCCGGCCATACCAAGCGCCGAGCCGCCATTCGGGATCGTCGCCGCGTTCGCCCGGCCGATCGGCAGATGCGCGGCGGTGCGCAGCAGGCCGGGCTCGGGGCGCGGCTCGGGGCGCGGGGTGGCGCGGGCCTCGGCGATCATCGGCACGGGCGCCGGGCGCGGCGCGGCCAGCGAGACGGTGGCGCGCGGCTCGGGACGCGACTCGGGGCGCTCGACCGCGCGGGCTTCCTGCCGGGGCTCCGGGCGCGGCGCCGGGGCATGCACCACCCGCGGCTCGGCGCGGGCGACGCGCACCGGCTCGGGGCGGGACTCGGCATGCTGCGCGGCGGCGGCGACGGCGCGGGCCGCCGGCATGGCGACGGCGACCGCGGCCGGCGCGGCGATCGCGGCGCCGGCGACCAGCGCCTGCACCGCGTGGCCGCCCGGCGTGGCATTGGCCACCGCCGTGTCGGGCGCCGAGCCGAACAGGCTGACCGGCCCGGCGAAGGCGACCGCCTGCGGCAGGCGGCGCTCCAGATCGCCCATGCGCAGGAACTGGGCCGGCGCCATGGTCTCCAGCGGCAGGTGCTGCTGGGTCACCTGGCGCAGCCGCTCCGGCTCGTTCAGCAGGGCCCATTCGGCGCGCAGCACCTGGCTGCGCTCGCGCGCCACCTCGATGCGCTTGTTCACGTCGCGCAGCTCGCGGTCCAGCTGGGTCGCGACCTCCTCGGCCCGGTAGACGTGCCAGCCGACCAGGCTGAAGGCGGCGATCGCAAGCACGGTCAGGGGGCGGAACATCAGGCCGTCTCCAGTTTCTCAAGCGCCCGAAGCCGGGCGGAGCGGGCGCGCGGATTGACCGAGAGCTCGGCCTCCCCGGGACGCTGGGCATTGTTGGTAACAAGGCGGAAGCCGGCCTGGCGGTGGCCGCCGAGCAGCGCCGAGGGATCGTGGCGCGAGGTGCCGGGGGCGCGGCCGGCGGCGGCCTGCATGAAGCGCTTGACGATGCGGTCTTCCAGCGAATGGAAGGCGACCACCACCAGCCGCCCGCCGGGCGCCAGCAGCGAGGCGGCGGCGGCCAGGCCGCGCTCGACCTCGCCGAGCTCGTCATTGACCTTCAGCCGCAGCGCCTGGAAGGAGCGGGTGGCGCTGTCGATGCCGGACGGGTCGCGCGGCATCACCGAATGGATCACCGAGCGCAGCCGGCCGGTGGTCTCGATCGCCGATTCCCTGCGGGCGGCGACGATGGCGCGGGCGATCCGGCGCGAATGCCGTTCCTCGCCGAGCTCCCAGAGGATGGTGGCGATCTCGGCCTCGGGCAGGCGGTTCACCAGGTCGGCGGCGGAAGGCCCGGCCTTCTCCATCCGCATGTCGAGCGGGCCGTCGAAGCGGAAGGAGAAGCCGCGCTCGGCCTGGTCGAGCTGGAAGGAGGAGACGCCGAGGTCGAGCACCACGCCGTCGAGCTGCGCGACGCCGCGCTCGGCCATCAGCTCGACCATCTCGCCGAAGCGGCCCTCGACCAGCCGCAGCCGCGGCGCGAAGGCCGCGACCAGCGCCGCGCCGCGGGCGATGGCGTCCGGGTCGCGGTCGGTGGCGTAGAGAGTGCAGCCGGCCGCCTGCAGGATGGCGCGGGCATAGCCGCCGCCACCGAAGGTGCCGTCGAGATAGGTGGCGCCGTCGCGCGGGGCGAGGGCGTGCAGCACCTCGGCCAGCATCACCGGCACATGGCCGGGGTTGGGGCCGGGATCGGCGGCCATGGCGGGCGCCAGGGACTCGGTCATTCGCCGGCTCCCGCGCGCTGCGGTGCGGCACCCATGGCGCCACCCGGCAGGGTCAGGCCGCGCTCGCGGGCGCGGGCGCGCGCCTCCTCGGTGCGGCGCTTGGCCGCCGCCGGCTCCCAGAGCTGGAAGATGCGGCCAAGGCCGACGAAGGCGATGGTCTCGCCCAGCCCGGCATGGGCGATGAGCTCCTCGGGCAGCATGATCCGGCCTTCACCATCGGGACGCATCGGCCAGGCATCGGCGAAGAGGGCCGCCGCCATGTCGTCCTGCGCGTCAGAAAAAATGTCGTAGTTGTCGAGGCCGCCGCTCATCGCCTCGAAGGCCGGCAGCGGCCAGGCCTCGATGCAGGCCATGCGATGGGACGGCCGCAGGACCACCTCCTCGGTGCCCAGCCGGGTCAACTCCGCACGGAAGGGCGCCGGGACGGAGACCCGCCCCTTGCGATCCAGCCGATTGGTGTGAGTTCCCATAAACCGGGTCATCGATGCCGCCCTGGCCCCCCTGCGGCGGTGATCAAGCAAACGATCAGGGAAGCGGCCGGCGGGGCCCCCCGACCCCGCCAGCTCACCCGACCATCCCCTAAACCAATCCTTCGCCCCCCCGAGCTCCGGATCGTTCATGGGATGCCATGGGATATCATGGGTTCTCTCTGGGCAGCAAGGGTAAAACCCCGTTAAAGGCCCAGGCCAAAAGCAAAGAAAACAGGAAACTAGAGCGTGGAGTGCCACAGCGATGTCATCACTGTTGGCATTGTGAGGGAATTGGGAAAAAGCGTCAGACGGCCTGTAAGCCGGGTTCAGTCCACCCTGTCGGCAATGCCGGCAGGATGGGGCGACCATTCCTCTGGGACATGCCTCGCGGCATGCCTCTCGCGGCCAACCCGGGTGACAGGACGGGAAACGTCCCCGCGGTCGAGTCCCTCGCGGGACTTCCGCTGGCCACCCCTATTCGGCCTTGCTCCCGGTGGGGTTTACCGTGCCGCCCCTGTTGCCAGGGGCGCGGTGCGCTCTTACCGCACCGTTTCACCCTTACCAGCGCGGCAAGCCGGGCTGGCGGTCTGATTTCTGTGGCACTTTCCCTGAGGTCGCCCTCGCTGGCCGTTGACCAGCACCGTATTCCCGTGGAGCCCGGACTTTCCTCCAGCCCTGGAACCAGTCCAGGACCAGCGGCCGCCCGGCCGTCTGACGCGACGCGCCATGTGCGCTGCCGGCCGGGGCGCGTCAATGGGAAAATTCAAGCTTTTCAGGGAAGAGAAGAATTGGCAGGGCGGGGGAAGAATGAATTCTTCCCCCGGACCCCCATCATTCTTTTCTGTTAACGGCCGTTGCCGGAACAGCGCCATTACTGGCATCGGTACCAGGGCAGCAGCGCGGGACGATGGTTTTTACTCAGCGGCGATTCGCGCCGGTGGCTGGCGCGGCAGCACTGTCAGAAAGAAGAAGGGGTCCAGGGAAATTCATTCCCCTGGCCTGGCTTACTTCTCCGCCATTTCCGCCACGGCCTCGAGCCGCAGCAGTGTGCCCGAATCCGCCCGGCCGGTGATGGCTTCCTGGCGCCAGTGGCGCTGGAAGGCGGTCAGCACGGTCGCCAGCGCCACGCCCTCCAGCGGGAAGCCGATTCGCCCCAGCAGCGCCGCCGCGCGGGCCTCGCCGCCGGGAACGGCGGAGAGGTCGCGGCCGTCCACCTCGGGCCAGAGGCCGATGCCCAGCGCCGCCAGCCCCTGCCAGTCGAACAGCTCGCCCGGGTCCTCCTTGCGGTCGGGGGCGATGTCGCTATGCGCCACCACGTTGCGGGCCGGGATCGGATGGCGGCCGAGGATCTCCAGGCAGATCTCGGCGACGGCGGCCATCTGCAGCGCCGGGAAGGGGCGGTAGCCCCATTCATGGCCGGGATTGACGATCTCGATGCCGATGCTGCGGGCGTTCAGCAGGTTGTGGCCGCGCCAGAAGGAGGCGCCGGCATGCCAGGCCCGCCGTTCCTCCGGCACCAGCCGCCAGACCAGCCCGTCCTCCTCGACCAAATAGTGGCAGGAGACCGGGCGCAGCGGCGCCGGCGGGGCGGGGTCGCAGAGCCGGTCCAGCGCCGCGGCGGCCGAGGTCATGCCGGTGTAGTGCAGCACCAGCGTGTCGACCGGCGTGCCCTCCGGCCGGGCGTCGTGGTTCGGGCTGGGGCGCTCGCGGCAGGGCAGGGCGGGCGGCATGCCGGGACGGCCGCCGGCGGCTGCCGTCACAACCCGCGCTCGCGCTTGATGCGGTCCCAGGCGGCGTTGATCTCGGCGACCCGGGTCGAGGCGCGGCGCATCAGCGCCTCGGGCACGCCACGGGCGGCCAGGCTGTCCGGGTGGTGCTCGCGCATCAGCTTGCGCCAGGCCAGCCGCACCTCCTCGTCGGTCGAGCCGGGGGCGACGCCGAGCACGGCATAGGCATCCGGCGTCGCCGGCTGCGGCGGCGGCATGCTGCGGCCGCTGCTGGCGCGCTCGCCGCTGGCCTCGTCCAGGCGGAAGGCCTGGCGGGTCTTGGCCAGGAAGACCGCCTCGCCGCGGGTCAGCGGCCCGTCGGCGCGGGCGATGTGGTGCAGGGCGGAGAGCACCTCCTCCAGCATCGGCCGGTTGTCGTTGAAGGCCTCGCCCATGCGGGCGGCGAAGGGCTCGTAGCCGGTGCTGTCCTCGCGCGCCTTGTCGAACAGCAGCCCGACCTCGCGCTGGTTCTCGACCGGGATGCGGAAGGCGCGCTTGAAGGCGTCGATCTCCTCCCGCTTCACCGGCCCGTCGCACTTGGCCAGCTTGGCGGAGAGCACGATGACGCCGATCGAGAAGAGCTGGTCCTTGTTGGTGATGCGCGCCAGCGCCTCCGGCCGGGCGTCGATCTCCGGTGCCTGGGTGCTGCCCTCGTCGGCGGCATGGCCGAGCGCGGCCCCCACCACGGCGCCGAAGGGCCCGCCCATGGCGAAGCCGGTCATGCCGCCCAGAATCTTGCCCCAGATGCTCAAAGGCGCTCCGTCTTCCCGGCCCCGCGCCGCCGCGGAAGGCACGTTGTCCAGCATGGCAGATGGCGGGGTGCTTGTCGCGCGCCAGCCTCGCGGCCGGGCGATTGATAGGCGGCGCACCCTGACGATACAATGACCATCATGCTCCCCGCCGCAGGAGGCCGCCCTGGCCGTCGCGCCTGACGACGCGCTGGCCGCCGCGGCGGCATCCGGCGCGGTCCTGGCAAGGCTTTTCGACACCCCGGCGCTGGTCGACGGCACCGCCTGCCGGCAGCGCCGGCTGCCCGATCATGTGCTGGATTTCTTCCCCGGCGGCCCTTCGCTGGTGGTGGTCTTCGAGGATGCGCGCGGGCCGGTGCTGAAGCCCGATCCGCTGCGCGACGTCCCCG
Source organism: Roseomonas sp. USHLN139 (assembly GCF_037145735.1). Classification (NCBI taxonomy): domain Bacteria; kingdom Pseudomonadati; phylum Pseudomonadota; class Alphaproteobacteria; order Acetobacterales; family Roseomonadaceae; genus Roseomonas; species Roseomonas sp. USHLN139. The sequence goes on from NZ_JBBCWY010000001.1 coordinate 813,405, forward strand.
GCGCCCGCTTCCTGCGCAAGGAGGGGCATTCGGTGCTGGCGGTGAAGACGCTGCGGCGCGACTGGTTCCGCGCCGCCGCGCTCTGGGCGGCGATGCGGGCGCTGGTGGCGGCGGGCTTCTTCGCCGGCTTCGGCCGCGTCGTCTTCCACGGCTCCAGCATGGGCGGCTATGGCGCCCTGGTGTTCTCCGCCCTGGTGCCGGGTTCGCTGGTGCTGGCCTATGCGCCGCAGACCACGCTGGACCTCCGGCGGGTGCCCTGGGACCGGCGCTATCCGGTCGGCAGCGCCGAGGACTGGTCCGATCCGCTGAGCGACGCGGCGGTGGCCGCGGCCGCCGCGGCCCGGGTGGTGGTGGTCTATGATCCGTTCGAGCCGAGCGATGCGCGGCATGTGGCGCGGCTCGGCACCGGCAATCTGCTGGCGCTGCGGCTGCCCTTCTGCGGCCATCTGCCGGCGGCCATGCTGCAGGGCTGCGGCCAGCTGCGCCCGGTCTGGCGCGCCTTCCTGGCCGGCACGCTGGATGCCGCCGGCTTCGCCCGGCTGGCGCGCGGCCGCCGCGGCCTGGCCAGTTACTGGCTGCATTTCGGCCAGGCGGCGCGCTGGCCGGCGGTGAAGGCCGCCTGCCTGGCCCGGTTCGAGGCGATCGAGCCGGCCACCGCCGAGGCGCTGCTGCTGCGCGCCGAGGTGGCGCTGGCGGCCGGCGATGCCGCGGCGGCCGAGGCGGCGGCGCGCCAGGGCCTGGCGCTGCAGCCGGGGCTGCGCCCGCTGGCCGAGCGGCTGCTGGCCGCGCTGGAGCACCAGGGCCGCCTCGACGAGGCCCTGGCGGTGGCGCTGGCGGCGCTGGCCCGCGCCCCCGGCCAGGGGTCGCTGGTGCTGGCGGCGGCGCGGCTGCACCTGGCGCTGGGCGAGCCGGCGGCGGCGCAAGCGCTGGCCCGGGCCGCGCTGGCGGCACAGCCGGGGCAGGAGCGGCTGCGCCAGCTGGTCCGGCAGCTCGACGCCGCGGATCACGGCCGCGAACCGCCGCTGGTTGCGCGGCTGGTCATCCCGCGGTGATAAGCCAGGCCCAGGGTGTTCGGCCCCGGCTGTCCGCGGACGGGGCGGGGACGGGGGCGGTGCGGCGGCGCATCGTTGACGCTTGATCGACAAATAGCCCATGTCGGGTGGCGCGGGATTCGAGAGGTTGAAGGATCATGGCGGGCTGGCAGTTCCGGATCGATCGCGGCGTCGCCACGCCGGGCCCCGAAACGGTCTGCGGCGGCAGCGGCGCCCCGGCGGTGCAGACCGCATGAGCAATCCGGAGATCCTCAAGCCGCGCGATCCGGGGCGGCCGGCCCGCGCGGTGCGCGGCGCCGGGGCCGCCGGCGGCCCAGGCCAAGCGGAGAGTCGCGCAGCTTGAGCCCGCCGCCCGCCGATCCGGCAAGCCCGACCGAGTCCCGCCGGCCCTCGCGCCTGCTGCGGGCGGGCGTCGTCGCCCTGCTGCTGCTGCCGGTGCTGCTGCTGGCCGCCCTGTGGTACGGGCCGCGCTTCACCGACTGGAACGAGCACCGCGACCGGCTGGCGATCCTGGCTGCCGGGCGCCTCGGCCAGCGCGTCACCCTGGCCGGGCCGGTGCAGCTGACCCTGCTGCCGCAGCCGATGCTGGAGGCCGGCGGCGTCACCATCGGCGGCCCCGACGACGATATCTCCATCAAGGCCCGCGCGCTGCGGCTGCGGCTGGACCTGCCGGCGCTGCTCGGGCTGCGGCTGGAGCCGCGCGAGGTGGCCCTCGTCGGCGCCGAGGTGCGGCTGCCCTGGCCGCCGGTGCCGGCCGGCGGCCAGCCCTTCCGCCCGCCGCCCTGGCTGACCGGGCTGCAGGGCCGCATCCAGGATTCGCGCATCGTCATCGGCCAGGTGGTGCTGGAGCGGGTCGATGCCGACCTGGCCGCCGTCACCGCCAGCGAGGCGCTGCGCATCCAGGGCCGCTTCCGCTGGCGCGCCACCGACGTCAATTTCGACACCACCCTGGGCCGCGCCGGCTGGGACGGCGTCGCGCCGCTGGCGCTGACCCTCTCGGCCGCGCGCGCTTCCGCCTCGGCCAGCGGCGTGCTGCTGCCGGAAGGCGGCTTCGAGGGCACGGTGCAGGGCGGCGGCAGCGACCTCGCCGCGCTGCTGCCCGCCCCCTCCGGCAGCTTCCGGCTGCGCGGGCGCCTCTCCGTCACCGCCGACCTGCTGACCGCCGACGAGCTGACCCTGGACCTGGCCGGCAGCCCGGCGCGCGGCGCGGCGACGCTGCGGCTGGTGCCGGCGCCGCGGCTCGACCTGGCGCTGGTCACCGGCAAGCTGGAGCTCGACCCCTGGGTCGCGGCGCTGCGCGGCGCCGGCAGCCTGCCGCTGCCCTTCGGCCTCGACCTCTCGGCCGAGGCGGCGGGCTTCCGCGGCCTGACGCTGCGCCGGCTGCGCGGCGCCGCCTTCCTGGAAGGCGACCGGCTGACGCTGACCGATATCGGCGCCGTGCTGCCGGGCGAGACCGAGATCGAGCTCTCCGGCACCACCACCACCATCCGGCCCGCCGCGCCGGCCAATGGCGCGCCGGCCGTGGCCGGCCAAGCCGCCGCCCCGCCGGCGCCCGCCGCCGCGCCGGGGGGCCGGCTGGAGGCGGCGCTGCGCTTCCGCGGCGCCACGCTGCGCGCCACGCTGCAGGCGCTCGGCCTGCCGATGGAGGGGATCGAGCCGACCCGGCTGCGCGCGGGCGAGGGCCGGCTGCGGCTGACGCTGGACGACAACCAGCTGGCGGTGCCGGAATTCACCGGCGTCATCGATGGCGGCCGCATCTCCGGCGCCGGCGTGCTGCGCTTCGGCGCCCGTCCGGCGCTGGGCCTCGGCCTCAACATCGAGAAGCTGCCGCTGGATGGCTGGATGCCGCCGGGGACGCTGGCGCAGCTCGGCTGGGCCGGGCTGGCGCAGCGGCTGGCCGGGATCGATGCCAATCTGCGCCTCTCGGCCGAGCAGGCGAGCTGGCAGGGGCTGGCGATCCAGGGGCTGTCCGCCGATGCGGCGCTGGAGAATGGCCGGCTGACCGCCCGCCGCCTGTCGGGCCGCCTGGCCGAGACCGAGATGGCGCTGTCCGGCGTCGCCCAGCTCGGCGCCACCCCGCGGCTGACCGACCTGGCGCTGGAGCTCTCCGCCCCCAGCGCGGCGCCGCTGCTGGCGCTGCTGCCGGGCAGCTGGCCGGGCAACCTGCCGATCGCCCAGGCCGGGATCTCGCTGCGGCTGGCGGGCAGCGGGCCGGCCAATGCGGTGGCGCTGCGCGGCGGCTTCGACCTTGGCGACCTGAAGGCGGAGCTGGCGGGCAGCCTGGATCTCGGCCTGCCGCGCTATGCCGGCACGCTGACGCTGCGCCATCCCGGCGCGCCGCGGCTGCTGACCGAGGCCAGCGGCCTGACCCCGCCCGCCTGGCTGGGCGAGGGCTCGCTGTCGCTGATCAGCACCCTGGCGCTGACCCCGCAGGACCTGTCGGCCGAGAGCTTCGACCTGGTCGCCGCCGGGCTGCGGATCGGCGGGCAGCTGTCGCTGACCCGGCGGGGCGGCCTGCCGCGCGTCACCGGCAGGCTGGCGGCGGAGCGGCTGCCGCTGCCCGGGCTGGACCTGGCCTCGCGCGAGCCTTTGCCGCTCGAGGCGCTGGGCGCGCTGGAGGCGGAGCTGGCGCTCTCCGCCCAGTTCCTGGAGCCGGCCGGCCTGCCCGACCTGTCCCAGGCGGCGGCGACGCTGCGGCTGCGCAACCGGGTGCTGGAGATCGAGGGGCTGGAGGCGCAGCTGCAGGGCGGCCGGCTGCAGGCCTCGCTGCGGCTGGACAGCGCCGCCAGCCCGCCCTCGCTGGCGCTGGAGGGCAAGCTGGCCGGTGTCGCGGTCAATGCGCCGCTGGCCGGCCTGCCGCTCGACCTGACCGCCGGCCGCCTCGAGGGCGAGACCGCGCTGCGCGCCAGCGGCCACAGCGCCGCGGCGCTGCGCGCGACGCTGGAGGGGCAGGCGCGGCTGGCGCTGCGCGACGGCGTGCTGGCCGGGGTCGATCTGCGCGGCGCCTATGCCGCCGCCGAGCGCGACCTCTCGCCGGCCGCCGAGGCGGCGCTGCGCGCGGCGCTGCTGGGCGGCGCCACCGCCTTCGAGGCGGCCGATCTCCAGCTGCGCCTGCAGGCCGGGCGCGCGGTGCTGGAGCAGGGGCGGATGGCCATGGCGGAAACCCCGGGGGCCAGCCTGTCGGGCGAGCTGGACCTGGCGCGTGGCGGGCTGGACCTGCGCCTGGCGCTGGTCGAGGCCGATCCGCAGGCGCCCTCGATCGGGCTGCGGCTCAGCGGGCCGCTGCAGGCGCCGCGCCGGGTGGTGGAACTGGCCGACTGGCTGCGCTGGCGCGCCGACCGCTAGCGGGTGGCCGCCACCGTCAGGACGCTGCGGCTCTCACCGGTCATCTGGCCCGTCTGGCAGGCAGTCGGCCGCTAACCCTGGCTGCGGCGCAGCGCCTCGACCCGCAGCGCGCTGGCCAGCGGCAGGTCGGGCTCGGCACGGCCGGCGTCGATGCGCTGGACCAGCGCCGAGAGGGTCAGGCCGTCGGCCTGCGCCAGGCGTTCCAGCGCGGTCCAGAAAGGCGCTTCCAGCGCCACGCTGGTGCGGTGTCCCGCCAGGGTGAAGGAGCGCTTCAGCAGATGTCGTCCTGTCATCCTACCCCCTTTGGCAATCCCCTGGGCCGGGCCTCGCCGGCGGCGACCACCCTGTCGGCAGCCTTGATGCCGCAGGATCATGGCGCAGCTTTGGTAACGACAAGGCTTCACGAAGGCGGGGCGGGGCGCCTTCCGGTGCTCGCCGGCCGGGATGACGGCATGAAAAAGGGCCGGGGAAGCAGCTTCCCCGACCCGCAGGCTGGCTCGGACGCGCCGAGGGCGGGCTGGGCTTACCAGCCGTAGCCGTAGCCATAATACCGGCGCGGCGGCGGCGGCGGCGCGTAATAGGCCACCGGCGGCGGCGCGTAATAGGCGACGGGCGGCGGCGGCGGCGCATAGACGACCGGCGGCGGCGGGGCGTAATAGGCCACAGGAGGCGGCGGCGGCGGCGCGTAATAGGCGGGCGGCTGCGAGGCGATGGCGCCGCCGACCAGCGCACCGACCGCCAGGCCGCCGATGATGCCGGCCGCGACCGCGCCGCCGCCGCCACCACCATGGCGGTGCCAGTCGCCGGCCTGGGCGGCGGGGGAAGCAAGGCCCAGCGTCGCCGTGGCGGCGCCAGCCAGGACCAGCATGCGGATCGAATTCTTCATGTCGCCCTCCGGGCTTGATGACCCGGATTATAGCACCGATCGTCGCCAGATTATGGCAGAGACGCGGTAGGATCGTGGCCGCACCGACCGGGGCACCGGGCCGCGAGCGTCATCAAAACATTGATAAAAAACAAACAAATTCGGCGCGGGATACCGTCCCGCGCCGGGGTCGCGCCGGCTCAGGCGCGGGCGCCGTAGGTGGCCAGCTCGATCAGATTTCCGTCAGGGTCGCGGCAATAGACCGAGGTGATCGGGCCGAGCGCGCCGGCCTTGGCCACCGGCCCCTGCTCGATGGTGACGCCGCATTCATGCAGGTGGGCCACCACGTCCTGGGCGGTGACGGCGACGACGAAGCAGAGGTCCTGGCTGCCCGGCGCCGCGGCCGGGCCGGTGAACCATTCCTCCTGCGTCGCCGTGACCGGGCGCAGGTTGATCTTCTGGCCGCCGAACTTCAGGGCGGTGCGGCGGCCCTCGCCGAAGGTGTCGCGGTCCATGCCGAGGACGCGCTGGAACCAGGAGGCGGTGATCTCCACGTCCCGGCAGGTGATCACCAGATGGTCCAGCCGGTCTACCGCGAAGCGCATCAATCCTGTCTCCCGGAATAGGCGGCCCCGGCGCCGATGCGCGCGGTGACCTCGATCTCGATCCGCATGGCGTCGGTCTGCAGCCCGGCATGGATCAGGGTCGATGCCGGCCGCGCATTGCCCAGGCAGCGGCGCGTCACCGGCCAGCAGGGCTCCCAGTCCTCGCGCCGCGGCACGATGTAGGTGACCCGCACCACATCCTCCATGCTGGCGCCGGCTTCCGCCAGCGCCGCCTGGATGTTGCGGAAGGCCTGCTCGCACTGCTCGGCCACGCCCTCGGCGATGGTCATGCTGGCGTAGTCATAGCCGGTGGTGCCGGCGACATAGACCGTGTCGCCGACCAGCACCGCGCGGGAATAGCCGATCTCCGCCTCGAAGCGGCTGCCGGACGAGATCAGGCGTTTCTGCATCGCCGCTCACTCCAGCCCGTCATAGAAGTCGTTGCCCTTGTCATCGACGACGATGAAGGCCGGGAAATCCTCGACCTCGATCTTCCAGACCGCCTCCATGCCGAGTTCGGGGTATTCCAGCACCTCGACCTTGCGGATGCAGTCCTGGGCAAGGCGCGCCGCCGGGCCGCCGACCGAGCCGAGGTAGAAGCCGCCATGCGCCTTGCAGGCATTGGTCACCGCCTTCGAGCGGTTGCCCTTGGCCAGCATCACCAGGCTGCCGCCCGCCGCCTGGAAGGCCGCGACATAGCTGTCCATGCGCCCCGCCGTGGTCGGGCCGAAGGAGCCGGTCGGCATGCCTTCCGGCGTCTTGGCCGGGCCGGCGTAATAGACCGGGTGGTCCTTCAGGTATTGCGGCAGGCCCTGGCCGGCATCGAGCCTCTCCTGCAGCTTGGCATGGGCGATGTCGCGGGCGACGACGATGGTGCCGGTCAGCGAGACGCGGGTCTTCACCGGATGCTTCGACAGCTCGGCGCGGATTTCGTCCATGGGGCGGTTGAGGTCGAGCTTCACCACCTCGCCGCCCAGGATCTCGTCTGTGGTCTCGGGCAGGAAGCGGGCCGGGTCGTGCTCCAGCGCCTCCAGGAACACGCCCTCCGGCGTGATCTTCGCCTTGATCTGCCGGTCGGCCGAGCAGGAGACGCCGATGCCGATCGGCAGGCTGGCGCCATGCCGCGGCAGCCGGATTACCCGGACATCGTGGCAGAAATACTTGCCGCCGAACTGGGCGCCGATGCCGAGATTCTGCGTCAGCTTGTGGACTTCCTGCTCCAGCTCGCGGTCGCGCAGGCCGTGGCCGGAGCGGTCGCCGCTGGCCGGCAGCTCGTCGAGATAGCGGGTGGAGGCGAGCTTCACCGTCTTCAGCGTGGTCTCGGCCGAGGTGCCGCCGATGACGATCGCCAGGTGGTAGGGCGGGCAGGCCGAGGTGCCCAGCGTCCTGATCTTCTCCTCGAGGAACTTCAGCAGCTTGTCCTTGTTCAGCACGGCGCGGGTCTGCTGGAACAGGAAGGTCTTGTTGGCCGAGCCGCCGCCCTTGAGGACGAACATCATGTGGAACTCGTCGGCCTTGTAGTCGCCGGGCGAGGCATAGATGTCGAACTGGACGGGCAGGTTGTTGCCGGTGTTCACCTCCTCGTACATCGAGAGCGGCGCCATCTGCGAATAGCGCAGATTGGTCTCGGTGTAGGTGCGGTGGACGCCGTAGGAGAGCGCCTCCTCCTCGTCGCCCTCGACCCAGACGCGCTGGCCCTTCTTGCCGAAGACGATGGCGGTGCCGGTGTCCTGGCACATCGGCAGCACGCCGCCGGCGGCGATCGAGGCGTTCTTCAGCAGGTCGAGCGCCACGAAGCGGTCATTGGCGCTGGCCTCCGGGTCCTTCAGGATCTTGGCCAGCTGCTCCAGGTGCCCGGGGCGCAGGAAGTGGGACACTTCCTTGCAGGCGGTGAAGGCCAGTTCCTCCAGCGCCTTCGGCGAGACCTTCAGGACGGTCCTGCCCTCCACCTGGATGGTGCGGACGCCCTCGATCTCCAGCTTGCGGTAGGCCGTCTTCTCCGGCCCCAGCGGCAGCATCGGGCTGTAGCGGAAGCTCTCCGGCCGCTGCGAGACCGGCATGCCGGCATCGGTATCGGCCAGCGGCGTGTCGGCCAGCGGACCGGCGGCGGCGGGCATGCAGGAGTCAGGGGCAGAGGTCATCGGGCGCGCTCCGGCAGGGGGCGGATTCGGGCAGCATCGATGTCGGCGAGATCGGCATCGGGCAGGACGGGAACAGAAGGCCCGGCGCCGCGGACCGCCGGGCAGCAGGCCGGCCGGCAGCGACGTCGATGGCGCAGCAGGTAGCGCAGCGCCCGGCCGAAGCCAACCGCAAAGGGGGCGCCGACCGCCGGTGCCCGCCAGGGGAGCGCCGTTGCCGGCGCCCCCGCCGCCCCGTCCGGGCCGGTTCAGGCGGCGCGCAGCCCTTCCAGGAAGCGCATCACCTGCTGGCGCAGCTCGCCGGCCTGGCCGGACAGCGCCCCGGCGGCGCCGGTGATCTGGCCGGAGACCTGGCCGGTGCGCTCGGCCGAGTTGTTGACCGTGGCGATGGTGGCGGAGACCTCCGCCGTGCCGGTCGCCAGCTGCTGCACGCTGCGGGCGATCTCGGCGGTGGTGGCGCCCTGCTGCTCGACCGCGGCGGCGATGGCGGCGGAGGCGCCGTTCAGGTGGTCGATGGTGCCGGCGACGCCGGTGATGGCCTGCGCCACGCCGTCGGTCGCCTGGCGCACGGCGGCGATCCGGCTGGTGATCTCCTCCGTCGCCTTGGCGGTCTGGCTGGCCAGGGTCTTCACCTCGGAGGCGACGACGGCGAAGCCCTTGCCGGCCTCGCCGGCGCGCGCCGCCTCGATCGTGGCGTTCAGCGCCAGGAGATTGGTCTGCCCGGCGATGTCGCTGATCAGCTTGACCACGTCGCCGATGCGGCGGACGTCCTCGACCAGGCTGGCCACCACCGTGGTCGCGCCGCGCGCCTGGCCCATCGCGGTGCCGGTGGCGTCGGTCGAGCGCATCACCTGCTGGCTGATCTCGCGGATCGAGGCGGCGACCTGCTCGGTGGCGCTGGCGACGGTCTGCACATTGCCGCTGGCGGTGGCGGCGGCGGCAGCGACGCTGACCGATTGCTGGCTGGTCTCGCCGGCGGCGGCGTCCATGTTGCGGGCATCCTGCTGCAGCTGCTCGGCGGCGCCGGCCAGGCTGGCGACGACGCCCAGCACCTCGGTCTCGAAGGCGGCGGCCAGGCGGGTGCGGGTGGCCTGCTGCTCGGCCTCGGCCTGGCGCACGGCATGGATGTCGACCAGCGAGCCGCAGGCGCGGCGCGGCTTGCCCTGGCGGTCCATCATCACGCCGCCGGTGGCGCGGAACCAGCGCCAGCTGCCATCCTTCACCTTCAGCCGGTAGACCACGTCATAGCTGTCGCCGCTGGCCAGCGCCTTGCCGAAGGCGGCGAAGGTCGGCGCCGCATCCTCCGGATGCAGCCGGTCCGACCAGGACTGCATCACATTGGGGAATTCGGCCTCGCTGGCGAAGCCGCAGAGCCGGCGGAATTCCGGCGACCAGGTCCAGCGCGCCTTGGGGTGCGTGGCATCGCCCTCATGCAGGATGGCGTCCCACAGCCCGACGCCGGCATGATTCGCCAGCACGTCCAGCCATTCGCTCTTCTCGACCATCGCGGCCTTGTTGGAACGCAGGAAAGCCATGCCGCAACCTCGGATCTACAGCGCGACCGCCCTGGAACGGGATTGTCCGGGGGCATCCGTCACGGGAGGGGAGGGGTCCTGGCGGCCTGATCGTGCCTGTCGGCGACTCGGCCAGGTCTGCGGACCCGTGCCGCGGAACGTGTCCGGTAAATCTTGCCGTGTTATGACCGGCCGCGCGGCAGGCGTTCCGGCGGGGCGGTGTCCGGGAGACAGGTGTTCCGGAGAAGGGCGCCCCCGAGGGGGCGCCCTGGGGGAGGCGCCCGGCCGCGCTCAGTCGCGGGCGGGGCGGCGGCGGAAGGCGTCGAGGCTGACCACCTGCGCCGGACCCTCGGGCTCGGGGCGCTCGGCCTCGGGCTCCGGCGTGGCGGGCAGCAGGGTGGCCGCCGATTCCGCCTCGCCATTGGCGGCCATCGGCTCGGTCTCGGCCGAGGGGAAGCGCAGCCCGACCCGCACATAGGGGTCCCAGAAGGCGGTGATCGCCGAGATCGGGATCACCAGCGTCGCCGGCACGCCGCCGAAGGACAGGCCGGCGGTGATGAAGTCCTTCTCGCGGTTGACCTTCAGGTCCCAGAACTGGTGCTGCAGGACGATGGTCATCTCTTCCGGGTAGCGCACCTTCAGGTGGTTCGGAATCGCCACCCCCGGGCGGTCGGTGCGGAAGGTGACGTAGAAATGGTGCTCGCCCGGCAGGCCGTGCTCGCCGGCATGTTCGAGGGCGCGCAGCGCGACCTCGCGCATCGCCTCTTCGGTCCAGCGGTCGTAGGGGAGCAGGCTCTCGACCTGCTTGGTGTCATCGGTCATCAGCTTACCCCGGCCGGACGCCGCAGGGCGGGCGTCCCAATTGGCGGGCATCTACCGGTTCCCGCACAGCACCGCAGAGCAATACCGGATGCGGCCCCCGGACGGAAAGTGGCCAGCCGATAAATTATACCCGGTCTGGACGGGAAACAGTCCGCTAACCGGACCAGATGGCTGGGCAAAGTGGGGGGATTCTGTTGCCCGGTTCCCCCCGGACCGCGCTTACCTATTGTTAGGCAGCGAGCGCCACGGTCTCGCGACCGTTATCGTTGGCACTTGTGATATAGCCCGATGACGGCGGTACAATGCCGGGCAAAAGACATGGCTTTACCACGCGCGTCGAGCCTGTTTCGTCCCCGCAAGCGCCGCCCCACGATCCGGGGTCGGTAGATGCTGGTGGAGACGCCGGGCACTGCCCCCGGGTCCGCAACGCTTATTCCACATGCCGTTTATCGCCATAGTCATCCGAGGATGACACCGCAGATATAGGCCGGCTCCCGGCGGAAATCCAGGGGCCGGCAGGCCAGCTTGCTACAAGGCGCGGCCGATCGCGTCGCCGGCCTTCAGCGCCGCGACCACCGCGGCCGGGCTGACCGGGTAGGGGGCGTTGTGGATGGTCTCGCCCTCGGCGCAGGCGGCGGTGGCGACCTCCAGCAGCTCGGCATCGGTCACCGCGGCCAGGCCGATGCCGGCCAGCGTGGTGGGCAGGCCGACCGCGGCGCAGAAGCCATAGACCTCCTCCACCAGCGCCGGCGGGCGGCCGCCCAGGATGGTCAGCGCCTGGGTGCCGATGGCGACCTTCTCGCCATGCCAGAAGCCATGCGTGCCGTGCAGCCGGGTCAGCCCGTTATGGATGGCATGCGCGGCCGAGAGCCCGCCGCTCTCGAAGCCCAGGCCGGAGAGCAGGGTATTGGCCTCGATGATGCGCTCCAGCGCCGGGGTGACGACCTGGCGCTCGCAGGCCCTGAGCGCCTGCTCGCCATATTCGAGCAGGGTGTCGTAGCAGAGCCGGGCCAGGGCATGGGCCGTGGCGCCGCCGGGGCGGCCGGTCATGTTGCCGGCGCCCTTGACCCGGGCATCCTCGGCCTCGAACCAGGTGGAGAGCGCGTCGCCCATGCCAGCCACCAGGAAGCGGGCCGGGGCGGCGGCGATCAGCGCGCTGTCGACCAGCACCACCTGGGGGTTCTGCGGCAGGAAGAGATAGCGCTGGAAGGCGCCCTCCGGCGTGTAGATGACCGAGAGCGCGCTGCAGGGCGCATCGGTCGAGGCCAGCGTCGGCACGATGATGACCGGGACCCGCAGCGCATGGGCCAGCGCCTTGGCGGTGTCGAGCGCCTTGCCGCCGCCGATGCCGATGATCAGGTCGCTGCCCTTGGCCTCGGCGATCGCCTGCAGGCGGGCGATCTCCGGGTCGCAGCATTCGCCGCCGAAGGTCTCTCGGGCGATGGCCAGGGTGGTGATGGCCTCCAGCCGGGGGGAGACGAGGGAGGCGATGGCGCGATCGATCAAGGCGAGGGGGGCCTTGCCGAGGCGGGCGGCCTCCTCGCCCAGCAGGTCGAGGGCGCCGGCGCCCTGGACGTAGCGGCCCGGGAAGATCGAGGTGGTGATCATGTTCTTGGCCCTTCGCTGAATGACGATTCCTTCATGCGCCCCCCGGCGGGGCGCCGGCCTTGAGACAGATCATGCCCTGGGGAAATTCGGGATCACGGCGGTGCGAGGTGCGCTGCTGGGCTGCGTCGGAGGGCATCGACCGAGGGGGGTTCACCCGCTAAACCCGTCGCCGCATGCAGACTGAGGGCGAGCACCGATGGCATTGACCGACGCGCAGAGGCTGGAACTGGCAGAGGCGCAGTCGGCCCGTGCCGAGACCCGCCGGCCGACCGTGCCGGCGCTGGAGAAGATGCTGTTCGAGGCGCTGCCGGTGCTCGACCACGGCTTCGTCCGGGTGATCGACTACATGGGTGACGACGCGGCGGTGGTGCAGGCCGCCCGTGTCTCCTATGGCCGCGGCACCCGCGCCGCCAACGAGGACCGCGGCCTGATCCGCTACCTGATGCGGCACTGGCACTCGACGCCGTTCGAGATGTGCGAGGTCAAGTTCCACGTCAAGCTGCCGATCTTCGTGGCGCGGCAGTGGATCCGGCACCGCACCGCCAACGTCAACGAATACTCGGCGCGCTACTCGATCATGGACCGGGAATTCTACATCCCGGCGCCGGAGCAGCTGGCGGCGCAGTCGGCCAGCAACCGGCAGGGCCGCGGCGCGGTGCTGCAGGGCGCCGAGGCGGCCGAGGTGCTGGACCTGCTGCGGCGCGACGCCAGCCAGACCTATGACCACTACGCGCAGATGCTGAACGAGGGCGAGGACGGCCAGCCGGCCGATCCGTCGCGCCAGGGGCTGGCGCGCGAGCTGGCGCGGATGAACCTGACGCTGAACACCTACACCCAGTGGTACTGGAAGACCGACCTGCACAACCTGCTGCATTTCCTGCGGCTGCGGGCGGATGCGCATGCGCAGTACGAGATCCGCGTCTATGCCGAGGCGATGATGCAGGTGCTGGAGGCCTGGGTGCCGACGGTGGCCGAGGCCTTCCGCGACTACCGCCTGGGCGCGGTGACGCTGTCGGCGCAGATGCTGGAGGTGACCCGGCGCATCCTGGCCGGCGAGGCGGTGGAGCAGACCGGCAGCGGGCTGTCCAAGCGCGAATGGCGCGAGCTGATGGAGATGCTCGGCCGCCCGGTCTGAGCGCCGAGGTTCCGAGCCGCCCCGCCGATGGCCACGCCACCCGCCGCGCGCCCGAAGCCGCCTGCCGCCCGGCCCGCCGCCGGACGGGGCGGGGCGGGGCGTCCCGGCGGCAGGGTGGCCCGGCGCAGCCTGCGGCAATTCTTGCGCGACTTCCCCTGGCGGCGGTGGCTGGCCGTCCTCATCTGCGTGGCGGTGCTGCTGGTGGGCGTGCCGCTGGCGGTGGCGCTGGTGGGCGACCTGGGCGCGCTGCTGCTGCTGGTGGGGGTAGGCGGTTTCGCGCTCGGCCGCGCCACGGCGCCGCGGCCGCGGCCGCTGCCGGCCGCGCCGCGCAAGAAGGGGAAGGGGTGAGCCATGTTGTGGCTGCTGCTGATCGTGCTGCTGGTCTTCGGCTTTCCGATGATGCTGCTGTTGGCGGCGCTGTCGGTCAGCCTGTGGCTGGTGGGTGCCGTGCTGGGCCTGGTCTGGGCGGTGCTGACCTTCCTGCTGCATGACGCCGCCGTGGCCCTGCTGGTCGTGGCCGCGTTGTATCTCGGCTACCGCATGGGCCAGAAGCGCCAAGCCGAGCAGCGCCGCCTGTCCTGATTTTCTGTCTGACAGAAAAAGATGATGGGGGTCTGGGGGAAGAATTCATTCTTCCCCCAGCCTTGCTTATTGGGCGCCCCGTATCCGGCTGAGATCGAACCGCTTCATCAGCTCCGTCAGCACATTGGCATCCGCCAGCCCTTCGCCTTCCAGCTTGATCAGCGTGCTGCCGCTGACCAGGGTGATGGCCCCTGACTTCTGCTCGGTGTCGAAGCGCAGCAGGGCGGTCTCGCCGCCGATGCGGATGCGGCGGTCGCCCGGCTGCATCATCATCGGGTTGGTCACCATCGCCGCCATGCCCTGGACCATTGGCGAATCGGCCATGATCTGCGCGGTGATCTGGGAATCGACCTCGCCGACCGTCCGCGTGTAGCGGCACTCGACCATGACGCCGCCGCCCATCATCTGGGCGGCCAGCGCCGCGCCGGCGCTGTCGGTCTCCGCCTCCTCCAGGGTCCAGCCTTCGGGGGCGGCGGGGAAGAAGGCCTGGAAGGCCGCGCGGCGGCGCAGGTCGACCTCGCGCAGCGCATAGACCAGCTCGTTCGAGGCGCCCTTCAGGTCGCCGGCGGCATAGAGCTGGCGGGCGCGGTCGATAGCGTCGGTGGTGTCGTCGGCGCGGGCCGGAAGGGTGGCGAGCAGCAGCATCGCGGGCAGCAGCAGGCGGCGCATCATGGCGGGGCGTTTTCTCCGGGGTGGCGGGCGGCCGCAGGCTGGCCGCGCCGCCCGCCCCGGGGAAGGGCCGGAACCGTCACGCTTGCGAGACGGCGATCACTCCACGACGAAGCGCGGGGCGGGGGCCGGGCGGCGGTGGCCCAGCTTCTCGCGCAGCCGCGCCGCGATCTGGCGGTAGGTGGCGGCCTCGTGGCTGTCGGGGCGGGCGCCGACGACCGGGGTGCCGGCGTCGGAGAGCTCGCGGATCTCCAGCTTCAGCGGCAGCTCGCCCAGGAATTCCACGCCCATCCGCTCGGCCTCGGCGCGCGCCCCGCCATGGCCGAAGGGCTCGCTGCGATGGCCGCATTGCGGGCAGCAGAAGAAGGACATGTTTTCCACCAGCCCCAGCACGGGGACCTGCACCTTCTCGAACATGCGGATGCCGCGGCGGGCGTCGATCAGCGCCACGTCCTGCGGCGTCGAGACGATGACGGCGCCGGCCAGCGGCACGCGCTGGCTCATGGTCAGCTGGGCGTCGCCGGTGCCGGGCGGCATGTCGACCACCAGCACGTCGAGCTTCCCCCAGTCGACCTGGCCCAGCATCTGCTCCAGCGCGCCCATCACCATCGGGCCGCGCCAGATCATCGGCGTCTCCTGTTCCACCAGGAAGCCGATCGACATGGCCTTCAGCCCCCAGGCCTCGATCGGCTGGATGCGGCCTTCCGACGAGCGGGGGCGGGCGCTGGTGCCGAGCATCTGCGGCAGCGAGGGGCCGTAGATGTCGGCGTCCAGCAGGCCGACCGCCAGGCCCGAGGCGGCCAGGGCGACGGCCAGGTTCACCGCCGTGGTCGACTTGCCGACGCCGCCCTTGCCGGAGGCGACCGCCAGCACCGCGCCGACATCGGGCAGCAGCATCTGGCCCTGGCCGGGGGTGGGGCGGGTGGCCCGTGCCGTGCCCGGGGCCGGGCCGGCGGCCGGGCCATGGCTGTGCCCGGGGCCATGGGAATGTTGTCCTTGCGCTGGCCCCGTCTGGATGTCGCGATGGGCGGTCAGCACGCAGGTGGCGGAGAGCACGCCGGGCACCGCGCCGGCCGCCTTTTCCGCCGCGGCGCGCAGCGGCTCGAGGGCGCGGGCGCGCTCGCGCGGCACCTGCAGCGCGAACTGAACCAGGCCGTCACGGGCGGAAAGCCCCTGCAGCATGCCGTTGGAGACCACGTCCAGGCCCGTCTCGGGGTCGCGCACCCCCGCCAGGGCCTGGCGCACGGCAGCGGCCAGAGTGTCGGACATCGCTTGAAAACCCCCTTCAGCCGGACAATATCGGCCCCGCCCCCGCTGATTACGCTTTGCTCATGCATTGCGTCCGGCCTGGACAGGGCGACATATGGTCCGGCCCTGTTCGCCCATGCACGTCCCGTGCGCAAGCGCCCTTGGCCGGAAGCACGAGAGAGACGGGAGCGCACCGAGACGATGCCGTGGAATACGAATGGCGGATCCGGCCAAGGAGGCAGCCCATGGGGCAATCCACGCCCCGGCGGGCCTTGGGGCCAGCCGCCTCAGGGGGGTGGCGGTGGCCGCGGACCCGGCGGCGGTTCGGGCGGTCCTGACCTCGACGAGGCGATGCGCCGCGCCCAGGAGGCGTGGCGGCAATACGGGCCCGGCGGCGGCAGCGGCCGCTGGATCGGGCTGGGCCTGGCCGCGCTCCTGGTCGCCTGGGCCGCCAGCGGCATCTATCGCGTGCAGCCGGACGAGCAGGGCGTGGTGATGCGCTTCGGCGCCTTCAACCGCACCGAGCCCTCGGGCCTGCGCTACCGGCTGCCCTGGCCGGTGGAGAGCGTGACCACGCCGCGCGTCACCCGCATCAACCGCATCGACATCGGCTTCCGCGCGGCGAACGACACGCCGCTGACCCGGCCCGTCTCCGCCCGCGACGTGCTGGAGGAGAGCCTGATGCTGACCGGTGACGAGAACATCATCGACATCGACTTCGCGGTGTTCTGGCAGATCCGCGACGCCGGCGAATACCTGTTCAACACCCGCAACCCGGACCAGACGGTCAAGTCGGCGGCCGAGAGCGTGATGCGCGAGGTGGTCGGCCAGACGCCGATCCAGCCGGCGCTGACCGAGGCGCGCGCCGATATCGAGCAGCGGGTGCGCACCGGCGTGCAGTTCATCCTGGACCAGTACAAGTCCGGCATCGAGCTGACCCAGGTGCAGCTGCTGAAGGTCGATCCGCCCTCCGAGGTGATCGACACCTTCCGCGACGTGCAGCGCGCCAATGCCGATCGCGAGCGGCTGCGCAACGAGGCCGAGGCCTACCGCAACGACATCATCCCGCGCGCCCGCGGCGAGGGCCAGCGGATGATCCAGGAGGCCGAGGGCTTCAAGGAAAGCCAGATCGCCCGCGCCCGCGGCGAGGCGTCGCGCTTCACCAGCGTGCTCTCCGCCTACCAGGTGGCGAAGGACGTCACCGTGCGCCGGCTCTACCTGGAGACCATGGAAGAGATCCTGCGCCACAACCCGAAGCTGGTGATCGACGACCGGCTGCAGGGGGTGGTGCCCTATCTGCCGCTGGACGGCGCCCGTCCGGCCGCGCCGGCCGCCGCGGCCCGTCCGCCGGTGCCGCCGCAGCAGCTGACGCCGCAGCCGGCTGCCCCGGCGCCACGCCCGGTGCCGCAGGGAGGCGCCCGATGAACCGCCTGATGCTGCTGGGGGGCGCTGCCGTCATCGCGCTGGCCGCCGCCGCCTCCTCGCTGTTCACCGTCTACCAGACCGAGCAGGTGCTGGTGACCCGCTTCGGCCAGCCGGTGCGGGTGATCAACGACCCCGGCCTGCACGTGAAGATCCCCTTCGTCGACACGGTGATCAGCTTCGATCGCCGGCTGCTCGACTTTGACGCCGGCGGCGAGGAGGTCATCCTCGGCGACCAGCGCCGGCTGATCATGGACAGCTTCACCCGCTTCCGCATCACCGACCCGCTGCTGTTCTTCCAGACGGTCGGCGCGCAGGAGGCGGGGATCCGCGCCCGGCTGTCCTCGATCGTGGTCTCGTCGCTGCGCCGCGTGCTGGGCAATGAAAGCCTGCTGGCGGTGCTGTCCTCGGACCGCGCCCGGATCATGACCGAGATC
The DNA here is from genome assembly GCF_037145735.1 of Roseomonas sp. USHLN139. Classification (NCBI taxonomy): domain Bacteria; kingdom Pseudomonadati; phylum Pseudomonadota; class Alphaproteobacteria; order Acetobacterales; family Roseomonadaceae; genus Roseomonas; species Roseomonas sp. USHLN139. The sequence continues at coordinate 830,847 of NZ_JBBCWY010000001.1, forward strand.
CGCCGCCAGGTGAACGACGAGGCGCTGCGCTTCGGCGTGGCCGTGGAGGATGTCCGCATCCGCCGCGCCGACCTGCCGGAGGAGAACACCCAGGCGATCCTGTCGCGGATGCAGTCGGAGCGCGAGCGCGTGGCCCGCGAGGCGCGCGCCGAGGGCGCCGAGGTCGCCGCCCGGGTGCGTGCCGGCGCCGACCGCGAGCGCACGGTCATCCTGGCCGAAAGCCAGGCCCAGGCCGACACGCTGCGCGGCCAGGGCGAGCAGGAGGCGATCCGCCTCTTCGCCGACGCCTTCCAGCGGGATCCGGAGTTCTACAGCTTCTACCGCTCGATGCAGGCCTATCGTCAGGCCTTCTCGGAAGGCGAGACGCGGCTGGTGCTGACGCCGGATTCGGAATTCTTCCGGTATTTCCGGCAGAGCCAGCCGGGCACCCCGCTGCCGGGCCTGACGGTGACGCCGGCCCTGCCGGGCGGCGCCCCCGCGACGGCGCCGGCCGGGACGCCGGCGGCGGCCGTGCCGGCGCCGGCACCGGTGCGGCCGGTCACCCCGGCGCCCGAGCCGCCGGCCGCCGCGCCGACCCCTGCGCCTGGCCCTGCGCCGAGTTCGGCGCCGGCCGCCGCGCCGGCCCCGGTCAACTGACGGCAGAGGCCCGGGCGGGACATCCCCGCCCGGGCCGCTTTCCCGCATGACCCTGTTGCAGCTTCTCGCCGGTGCCTGCGCCTTCCTGGCGTTGGAGGGCCTGCTCTACGCCGCCTTCCCGGTGGCGATGCGGCGGATGCTGGCCTCGACCCTCGCCTTGCCGCCCGAGCGGCTGCGGCTGGTCGGCCTGGTCGTCGCCGCCTTCGGCATCGGCGTGGCCACCCTGCTAACCCGCTGATCCCCCCGGCAGGCCGCCGGCGGGCCGCCGCCACATGGCGCTGCCGTCATGAAAGGTCACGAAAGCTGCAGGGAGGCTTTTTGACACAGGTTTTCCCGCGCCCGGCCCGGCTGCTCCCCTTCCTGTCATGCCGGCGCGGCCTTATGTCGGAACCACCGCCGTGCGGCTCCCCGCCCGGATCCTGTTCGCTGCAAGCGAGGTTTGCCCGATGCGTCTCGCCACCCTCCTACTGAGCGCCACCGTGCTGACGGCGCCGCTCGCCCTTTCCGGGGCGGCTCTGGCGCAGTCCTCCCCGGCCGCGCCGCCGGCCGCGACCCCGGCGCAGCCGCCGACCCCGGCGCCGAACGCGGCGCCCGCCCCGGTCGCGGCGACGCCGGAAAGCTTCGCGCCGCTGGCCCGCCGGCTGCTGCCCTCGGTGGTCAATATCCAGACCAGCCAGACGCTGCAGGCGCGCGGCGGCCGGCCGGATGCGCCGGAAATGCCGCAGGCCCCGCCGGGCAGCCCCTTCGAGGAGCTGTTCCGCGACTTCTTCGAGCGCAACCGGCCGCCCGGCGGCGGCAATGCCCGCCCCGGCCAGCCGCCGCGCCGGGCGCAGAGCCAGGGCTCGGGCTTCATCATCGACGCCTCCGGCATCATCGTGACGAACAACCACGTCATCGACGGCGCCGACGAGATCAACGTGGTGCTGCAGGACAACACCACGCTGCGGGCCGAGCTGGTGGGCGTCGATCCGCGCACCGACCTGGCCGTGCTGCGGGTGAAGTCGGAGAAGCCGCTGCCGGTGGTGCCCTTCGGCGATTCCGACCATGCCGAGGTCGGCGACTGGGTGCTGGCGATCGGCAATCCGCTCGGCTTCGGCGGCTCGGTCACCTCGGGCATCGTCTCGGCGCGCGGCCGCAACATCAATGCCGGCCCCTATGACGACTTCATCCAGACCGATGCCGCCATCAACCGCGGCAATTCCGGCGGCCCGCTGTTCAATGTCCGCGGCGAGGTGATCGGCATCAACACCGCCATCGTCTCGCCCTCCGGCGGCTCGATCGGCATCGGCTTCGCCATCCCGTCGAACCTGGCGAAGAACGTGGTGGCGCAGCTGCGCGACGGCGGCCGGGTGCGGCGCGGCTGGGTCGGCGTCAACATCCAGCAGGTCACCGACGAGATCGCCGAGAGCCTGGGCCTGCAGGGCGGCACCCGCGGCGCGCTGGTCGCCCGCGCCCAGGAGGACGGGCCGGCGGCCAAGGCCGGCATCCAGAACGGCGACGTCATCCTGCGCTTCAACAACCAGGATGTGCGGGAGATGCGCAACCTGCCGCGCATCGTCGCCGAGACCGCGGTCGGCACCAAGGCGCCGGTCACCGTCTGGCGCGGCGGCCGCGAGCACCAGCTCGAGATCACGGTGGCCGAGCTGCCGAACGAGCCGCAGCAGGCCTCCGCCCCGGCCGCCACGCCCTCGCGCCCCGGCGCGGTGGTGGAGCTCTCGGGCCTCGGTCTGAAGGTCGCAGCCATCTCGGCCGAGACCAAGGAGCGCTTCAGCCTGCGCGACGATGCCCGCGGCGTGGTGGTGACCGAGGTGACGCCGGGCAGCAATGCGGCCGAGCGCGGCATCGCCGCCGGCGACATGATCGTCGAGGTGCAGCAGAACCGCGTCACCAACCCGCAGGAAGTGCAGGAGCAGCTGACGCGGCTGCGCCGGCAGAACCGCCCGAGCGCGCTGATGCTGATCGAGAACGGCCAGGGCCAGCGCTTCGTGCCGCTGCGCATCACGCCGGAGCGCGGCAACAGCCCGGGCTGACCGGCCTGCGATCGCCAGGAACAGGGAAGGGGGCCTCGCGGCCCCCTTTTTCGTGGGTCGCGGCTTTACGAGACGAATTCGGCCGCGCGATACCCCTGGGCGAAGAGAAGAGCCCGAAGGTCGTTATGATCCACCCGCACCCGCGCGGCGGCCGCCACGATCGGCTTGGCGTGATAGGCGACGCCGAGGCCGGCCGCGCCGATCATCGCCAGGTCGTTGGCGCCATCGCCCACCGCGACCGCCGCCGAGAGCGGCAGGCCGAGCTCGGCGCAGAGCCGCTTCAGCGTGGTCAGCTTGGCGTCGCGGTCAAAGACCGGCTCGGTGACGGTGCCGAGCAGCACCGTGCCGTCGTCCTCCAGCACATTGGCGTGGTGGCTGCTGAAGCCGAGCTTCTCCGCGACCCGGCCGGTGAACCAGGTGAAGCCGCCGCTGGCCAGGGCGCAATGCGCGCCATTCGCCCGCATGGTGCGGACCAGCTCGGCCGCGCCCGGCATCGGATGGGTCTGCGCCCAGGTGGCCTCCAGCGCCTCCAGGGAAAGGCCCTTCAGCATGGCCACCCGCTCGCGCAGCGCCGTGGAGAAATCGATCTCGCCATTCATGCTGCGCCGGGTGATGGCGGCGACCTGCTCGCCGAAGCCGGCATAGGCGGCCAGCTCGTCCAGCGTCTCGCTGGTGACGATGGTGCTGTCCATGTCGGCGATCAGCAGCCGCTTGCGGCGGCCTTCCACCGCCTGCGCCACCGTGTCGACGGCGGCGCCGTCGAGCGCCGCGCGGGCGGCGGCCTCGGCCTGCTCGGCGGCCAGGCCCTCGAAGGGCAGGTCGACGGCGCTGTCCTCGGCCAGCCAGTCGGCCGGGCCCAGCGAGGCGCCAAGGGCGGTCAGCGCGTCGCGGACGCGGGTGACGGGGGACGCCGGCAGTTCGCCTGCGGGCGCGATCAGGGTGAGGACATGCTGCATGCGGGGCGGAAGATGCCCGCGGCCGCATGACGGATCAACCTTTCGCCCTGTTCGTCGCCGGCCCCACCGCCAGCGGCAAGTCGGCCCTCGCTTTGGGCCTGGCCGAGCGCCTCGGCGGCGTGGTGATCAACACCGACAGCATGCAGGTCTATGCCGGGCTGGCAGTGCTGACGGCGCAGCCCTCGGCCGCCGAGCAGGCCGCCATCCCGCACCGTCTCTATGGCGAGCGCGACCCGGGACAGCCGGCCAGCGCCGCCTGGTGGCGCGGCCGGGCGCTGGAAGAGATGGTGGCAGCGAAGGCGGCCGGGAAGCTGCCGATCCTTTGCGGCGGGACGGGGATGTATTTCCGCATCCTCGCCGAGGGCCTGGCCGAGGTGCCGCCGATCCCGCCCGAGGCCCGGGCTGAGGCGCGCGGGCTGCTGGCCGAAGAGGGCCCGGCGGCGCTGCATGCCCGGCTGGCCGCCGTGGACCCGGAAACGGCCGCGCGGCTGCGCCCCTCCGACAGCCAGCGCCTGGCCCGCGCCTACGAGGTCTGGCGGGGCACCGGGAAGGGCCTGTCGGCCTGGCAGGCGGAATCGGGCGGCGCCCCGGCGCCCTGGCGGTTTGCCGCGATCCGGCTGGACCCGCCGCGCGACGCCCTGCGGGAGGCGATCGCGCAGCGCTGGGCGGCGATGATCGAGGCGGGCGCGGTGGCCGAGGTCGAGGCGCTGCGGGCGAGGGGGCTCGACCCCGCTTTGCCGGCGATGCGCGCGCATGGCGTGCCGGAGCTCTTGGCCATGCTGGCGGGCACCATCGACCTGGCCGAGGCGGGACGCCGCGCCTGCCTGGTCACCGGCCAGTACACCAAGCGGCAGGCGACCTGGTTCCGGCATCAGACCCTGGTCCCCGGCGATGATGCCCCCCGCCAGACGCATACGATCCATGCGCGGGTGCGTGATCTGGAGCAATTTTCAGAAAGTCAGAGGCAGGAAATTTTCGCTTTTGTTTGTTCGCGCGTTGACGCGGCGGGTGAGCGCGCGTAGATCGGGGGCCGGAACCGCCGGGTGCGGACAGGCATGGCAGCATGCCGCCGCTCCGCCCGGCCAGCACAAACAGGAAGCCAGGCATCATCATGTCCTCCGCCACCCTTCCCGCCGCATCCGACACCCAGTCCCTGACGGGTGCCGAGATCGTCCTGCGCGCGCTGAAGGAGCAGGGCGTCGAGGTTATCTTCGGCTATCCGGGCGGCGCCGTCCTTCCCATCTACGACGCCATCTTCAACCAGAACGCCATCCGCCACATCCTGGTCCGCCACGAGCAGGCGGCGGTGCATGCGGCCGAGGGCTATGCCCGCTCGACCGGCAAGGTGGGCTGCGTGCTGGTGACCTCCGGCCCCGGCGCTACCAATGCGGTGACCGGGCTGGTCGACGCGCTGCTGGACAGCATCCCGCTGGTCTGCCTGACCGGCCAGGTGCCGACCCATCTGATCGGCAACGACGCCTTCCAGGAGGCCGACACCACCGGCATCACCCGGCCCGCCACCAAGCACAACTACCTGGTCAAGCAGATCGACAAGCTGGCCGAGACGGTGCACGAGGCCTTCTACGTGGCGCGCTCCGGCCGCCCGGGCCCGGTGGTGATCGACCTGCCGAAGGACATCCTGATCGGGAAGGGCAGCTACAAGCCGGCGCCCGAGACCGTGCACCGCTCCTACCGCCCGCAGGTCGAGCCGGAGGCGGCGCAGATCGCCAAGGCCGTCGCCCTGCTGAAGGGCGCCAAGCGCCCGGTGGTCTATGCCGGCGGCGGCGTGATCAATGCGGGCCCCGAGGCCTCGGCGCTGCTGACCAGGTTCACCCGCATGGCCGGGCTGCCGATCACCAACACGCTGATGGGGCTGGGCTGCTACCCGGCGAGCGACCCGCAGTTCCTGGGCATGCTGGGCATGCACGGCACCTACGAGGCGAATCTCGCCATGCACGGGTGCGACGTGATGTTCAACATCGGTGCCCGCTTCGACGACCGGGTGACCGGGCGGCTGAACGCCTTCGCGCCGAACTCGCTGAAGATCCACGCCGATATCGACCCCTCCTCGATCAACAAGAACGTCAAGGTCGAGGTGCCGATCGTCGGTGACGCCGCTGCCATCCTGCGCGCGCTGATCGCCGCCTGGGAGGCTGACCGCGCCGAGCAGGACCGCGCCGCGCTGGCCGCCTGGTGGCGCCAGATCGACGAATGGCGCGGCCAGAAGTGCCTGGCCTATGTCCAGGAAGGCAGCATCATCAAGCCGCAGCACGCGGTGAAGCGGCTCTACGAGCTGACCCAGGCCTCCGGCAAGGAGACCTTCATCTCCACCGAGGTCGGCCAGCACCAGATGTGGGCGGCGCAGTATTTCGGCTTTGAGAAGCCGAACCGCTGGATGACCTCGGGCGGGCTCGGCACCATGGGCTATGGCCTGCCGGCGGCGATGGGCGTGCAGGTCGCGCATCCGGACGCGCTGTGCATCGACATCGCCGGCGAGGCCTCGATCCTGATGAACATCCAGGAGATGGCGACGCTGGCCCAGTACCGCCTGCCGGTGAAGGTGTTCATCCTGAACAACCAGTACATGGGCATGGTGCGGCAGTGGCAGGAGCTGCTGCATGGCGGCCGCTATTCCGAGAGCTACTCGGCGGCGCTGCCCGATTTCGTCAAGCTGGCCGAGAGCTTCCACGGCGTCGGCCTGCGCGCCGAGAAGGCCGACGACCTCGACCGGGTGATCCGCGAGATGATCGCCATCGACCGCCCGGTGATCGTCGATGTCGCGGTCGACGAGAAGGAGAACGTCTTCCCGATGATCCCGTCGGGGGCGGCGCATAACGAGATGCTGCTGGCCTCCAACCAGATCTCCGGCGGACGCGGCGTGACCGATGAGGGGACGGCGCTGGTCTGACGGCCGCGCCAACCGCCTCGCCTTCCGCCACGCCCACGCGCTTTCCGCAGGACTTCCCATGCCCGACGCTTCCGACATGACGCAGCGCGCCGCGACCATCGCGGTGCTGGTGGAGAACGAGGCCGGCGTCCTCGCCCGCGTCATCGGCCTGTTCTCCGGCCGCGGCTACAACATCGACAGCCTGACCGTGGCCCCGGTCGACGCCGAGGGGCGCCTGTCGCGCATCACCGTCGTCACCTCGGGCACCGAGATGGTGATCGAGCAGATCAAGGCGCAGCTCGACCGGCTGGTGCCCGTCCACAAGGTCGCCGACCTGACCCTGGAAGGCCCGCACCTGAACCGCGAGCTGGCGCTGATCAAGGTGGTGGGCAGCGGCTCCGCCCGGCAGGAGGCGCTGCGCCTGGCCGATGCCTTCCGCGCCCGCGTGGTCGATGCCACCACCGAGAGCTTCGTCTTCGAGATGACCGGCAGCGGCGAGAAGCTGGATGCCTTCATCAACCTGATGCGCCCGATCGGCCTGGCCGAGGTTTCCCGCACCGGTGCCGTGGCGATCGCCCGCGGCACCTCGAGCCTGACCGCCTGACCTGACGGGAGGGGCCCTAGCGCCCCTTCCGCCGCGTGATTGTCCAACCCAACCGGGGGAGTGCGCCAGAGATGCGCGTCTATTACGACCGTGATGCCGATGTGGGCCTGATCAAGGGCAAGAAGGTCGCCGTCATCGGCTTCGGCAGCCAGGGCCACGCCCATGCGATGAACATGCGCGATTCCGGCGTGGCCGAGGTCGTCATCGGCCTGCGCCCGGGCGCCTCGCAGAAGAAGGCCGAGGCCGCCGGCTTCAAGGTGCTCTCCCCGGCCGAGGCCGCGAAGTGGGCCGATCTGGTCATGGTGCTGACCCCGGATGAGGGCCAGGGCGACCTGTATCGCGACCACCTGCACGCCAACATGAAGGAAGGCGCTGCTCTGGCCTTCGCGCATGGCCTGAACGTGCACTTCAACCTGATCGAGCCGCGCGCCGACATCGACGTGTTCATGATCGCGCCGAAGGGCCCCGGCCACACGGTGCGCGGCGAGTACCAGAAGGGCGGCGGCGTGCCCTGCCTGGTGGCCGTCCACCAGAACCCCTCGGGCAATGCGCTGGAGATCGCGCTCTCCTACGCCTCCGCCGTCGGCGGCGGCCGCTCGGGCATCATCGAGACGACCTTCAAGGAAGAGTGCGAGACCGACCTGTTCGGCGAGCAGGTCGTGCTCTGCGGCGGTCTGGTCGAGCTGATCAAGGCCGGCTTCGAGACGCTGGTCGAGGCGGGCTATGCCCCCGAGATGGCCTATTTCGAGTGCCTGCACGAGGTGAAGCTGATCGTCGACCTCATCTATGAGGGCGGCATCGCCAACATGAACTACTCGATCTCGAACACCGCCGAGTATGGCGAGTACGTGACGGGTCCGCGCATCATCACCGCCGAGACCAAGGCCGAGATGAAGCGCGTCCTGAATGACATCCAGTCGGGCAAGTTCACCCGCGACTGGATGCTGGAGAACAAGGTCAACCAGGCCTCGTTCAAGGCGACCCGCCGCCGCCTGGCTGAGCACCCGATCGAGGAAGTCGGCACCAAGCTGCGCGGCATGATGCCCTGGATCACCAAGGGCGCGCTGGTCGACAAGACCAAGAACTGATTTTCTTTCAGAACAGAAAGAAGATGGGGGTCCGGGGGAATTCATTCCCCCGGCCTTTTTTTATACGGTGGGGAGAAGCGCGATGCAGCTGGGCTACACCATCCTCTATGTTGCCGACGTGGAGGCGACGCTGTCCTTCTACGAGCGCGCCTTCGGCCTGACGCGGCGCTTCCTGCATGAGAGCGGCCTGTATGGCGAGCTCGACACCGGCGCCACCACGCTCGCCTTCGCCGGCGAGGCGATGGCCGCCCTGAACGGCGCCGAGATCCGCCCCAACCGTGCCGCCGAGCCCGCCGCGGGTTTCGAGGTGGCCTTCGTCACCGCGGACCCCGCCGCCGCTTATGCGACGGCCCTGGCTGCCGGCGCCACCGGCGTCACGCCGCCGTCGCAGAAGCCCTAGGGCCAGGTGGTCGGCCATGTCCGCGACCTGAATGGCTGCCTGGTCGAGCTCTGCTCGCCCATCCCGCGCTGAGGCCTGCAACTGCCGGCCCCGCAGCCCGTTCCAGCAGGGCTCGAGCATAGCGGGGAAGTCATGCGGCTGTTCGGTTGCGAGGTCTGCGGCCAGCTTTTGTATTTCGAGAACACGCAATGCGTGCGCTGCGGCGCCACGCTGGGCTACCTGCCGGCGCGAAACCGGCTGACCGCGCTCGATCCCGACGAGGCCGGGGAGGGGATGCCGGGGACCCCCACGCCGGAGGGTGCCCTGGCGCAATCCGTCGGTGCCGCGACCGAGGCCGAGGATGCCGCCGACGCCCCGGAGCCGGACACGCTGTGGCGCCCGCGCGCCGCGCCGGAGGCGCTGCACCGCTTCTGCGACAATGCCCGGCACAAGGCCTGCAACTGGCTGGTACCCGCCGAGTCGGCGGCGCGCTTCTGCGAGGCCTGCCGGCACAACCGCACCATTCCCGACCTGTCCGATCCCGGGAACCTGGCGCATTGGCAGAAGATCGAGGCGGCCAAGCGCCGCGCCTTCTACAGCTTCCTGCGGCTCGGCCTGCCGCTGGTGGACCGCGTCGAGGATCCGGAGAACGGCCTGGCCTTCGACTTCCTGGCCGATGCGCCGGATGGCAGCGAGAAGGTCATGACCGGCCATGACAACGGGCTGATCACCCTGGCCCTGGCCGAGGCGGACGATGCCGAGCGCACCCGCCGCCGCACCGCGATGGGCGAGCCCTACCGCACGCTGCTCGGCCATTTCCGCCATGAATCCGGCCATTACTTCTGGGATCGGCTGGTGCGCGACGGCGGCCGGCTGGAGGAATGCCGCGCCGTCTTCGGCGACGACAGCCAGGATTATGGCGCCGCCCTGCAGCGCCATTACGAGCAGGGCCCGCCGGCGGACTGGCAGGAGAATTTCGTCAGCACCTATGCCACTGCCCACCCCTGGGAAGACTTCGCCGAGACCTGGGCGCATTACCTGCACATCGTCGACACGCTGGAGATGGCGCGCGCCTTCGGCATCGGCATCGACCCGGCGGTGGACCGCCGCGACGAGCTGACCGCCGAGGTCGATTTCGACCCCTACCGCGCCACCCGCATCGAGCCGGTGATGGAGGCCTGGGTGCCGCTGACCGCCGCGGTGAACAGCCTGAACCGCTGCATGGGCACGCCCGACCTCTACCCCTTCGTCCTCTCGCCGGCGGTGGTGGCGAAGCTGGCCTTCATCCAGTCGCTGGTGCACCCGCCGAAGGCGTGACGCGCCGATTGACCCGGAGGGCGGGGGCGCGGCAGGCTCATGGCCATGAGCAAGCTCGCCCCCGACAGCGGCTATCCGCGTGACTTCCTGGGCTATGGCCCGACGCCCCCGAACCCGCGCTGGCCGGGCGGGGCGAAGCTGGCCCTGTCCTTCGTGCTGAACTACGAGGAGGGCGGCGAGAACACCGTCCTCAACGGCGATGCCGGCAGCGAGATCTTTCTCAATGAGACCCCCGGGGGGAACCCTGTCCTGGGGATGCGCGACATCGGCAAGGAGAGCCAGTTCGACTATGGCGCCCGCGCCGGCGTCTGGCGCGTGCTGCGCCTCTTCGCCGAGCGGAACATGAAGCTGACCGTCTATGGCGTCGGCCGCGCCCTCGAGCTCAATCCCACTGCCGCCCGCGCCTTCGTCGAGGCCGGGCATGAGGTGGCCAGCCATGGCTGGCGCTGGATCAACTACCAGCATGTCGACGAGGCCACCGAGCGCACCCATATCGCCGAGACGGTGGCCACCATCGACCGCCTGACCGGCCGCCCGCCGGTCGGCTGGTACACCGGCCGCATCAGCGAGCAGACCCGCCGCCTAGTCGCCGAGCATGGCGGTTTCCTCTACGACAGCGACGCCTATGACGACGATCTGCCCTACTACGTGCCGGTGAACGGCAAGCCGATGCTGGTGATCCCCTATACGCTCGACAACAACGACATGAAGTTCGCGGTGCCGCCCGGCTTCACCAGCAATGACGGCTTCGAGCAGCACCTGACCGATGCCTTCGATTTCCTGATGAAGGAGGGCGAGACGGCGCCGAAGATGATGAGCGTCGGCCTGCATTGCCGCCTGGTCGGCCGCCCCGCCCGTGCCGCGGCCCTGGCGCGGTTCATGGACCATGTCGCCAGGCGCGACGACGTCTGGGTGGCGACGCGGGAAGAGATCGCGAAGCATTGGTGGAAGGTGCATCCGCCGCAGCAAGGCTAGGCGGAGGAAGGTTGGGGGAATGAATTCCCCCAAACCCCCATCTTTTTTCTGTTCATCGGCCATGGGCAGACCAGCGCCGATCGACACGCTTCGCGAATGTTTCCGGGCGGGGCGCATTTTCATAATTTAATCACTCGGTCACCGGTCGCGCTGTTGCAGGGCTTTCACGACCCTCGTCACCACCGGCCGGCGGCAGCCTGACAGAAAAAAAAAGGGGTCCAGGGGAATTCCTTCCCCTGGCCTGCCCAGACCCCCTTGCTTCACGCAGCGCAACACGCCTAACGTCCTTCCTATGAACGCCCCCGCGCGCATCACTGGCCTGCAGAACGGCTCCGCCGCTGCCAGCCTGCGCGCGCTTTCTGGCCTCCTTCTCCTTCGACTTAGCCGCCCCTGGGCGTGACGCCCGGCTGACCAGGCCGGCATCGCTCAGGGGGAACCCCTGGCGCCGCGCGCGCCTGTGACGGAAACGGTAGAGTCAGAACGAAGGAACGCCCCTCATGGCCATCAATCACCCCAGCTTCGGCACCATCGACGACAAGCGCGTCATCGTCTTCGACACCACGCTGCGCGATGGCGAGCAGTCGCCCGGCTTCTCCATGAACCTGGAGGAGAAGCTGCGCATGGCCGAGGCCCTGGCCGAGCTGGGCATCGACGTCATGGAGGCCGGCTTCCCGATCGCCAGCCAGGGCGATTTCGACAGCGTGCTGTCCATCGCCCAGCGCTTCGCCAAGGACGGTCCGGTGGTCTGCGGCCTGTCGCGCTCGGCGCCCGGCGACATCCTGCGCGCGGTCGAGGCGGTGAAGCCCGCCGCCCGCCAGCGCATCCACACCTTCCTGTCCACCTCCGACCTGCACATGCGCGTCAAGCTGCGCATGAGCCGCGAGGAAGTGCTGGAGGCGATCCAGAAGTCGGTCTCGCTGGCCCGCAATCACGTCGCCGATGTCGAGTGGTCGGCCGAGGATGGCAGCCGCACCGACCCGGAATTCCTGTGCCGCTGCGTCGAGACCGCGATCAAGGCGGGGGCGACCACGATCAATGTGCCCGACACCGTGGGCTATGCCGTGCCGGCCGATCTGGCGCGCATCTTCGCCATGCTGCGCGAGCGGGTGCCGGGCGCCGATGGCGTGATCTTCTCGACCCACAACCATGACGACCTGGGCCTGGCGGTGGCCAATACCCTGGCCGCGCTGGATGCCGGCGCCCGCCAGGTGGAAGCTACCATCAACGGCATCGGCGAGCGCGCCGGCAATGCCAGCCTGGAGGAGGTGGCGATGGCGCTGCGCACCCGCGCCGACGTCATGCCGTATTCCACCAACATCGTCACCACGAACATCCTGAAGACCAGCCGCCTGCTGGCCACCATCACCGGCTTCGACGTGCAGCCGAACAAGGCGATCGTCGGCCGCAATGCCTTCGCCCATGAGTCCGGCATCCACCAGGACGGCGTGCTGAAGGACAAGACCACCTACGAGATCATGACGCCGGAATCGGTGGGCTGGGCGACCAACTCGCTGGTGCTGGGCAAGCATTCCGGCCGCGCCGCCTTCCGCGACAAGCTGGCGACGCTGGGCTACAGCCTGGGCGACAACCAGCTGAACGACGCCTTCCGCCGCTTCAAGGACCTGGCCGACCGCAAGAAGACCGTCTTCGACGAGGACATCACTGCCCTGGTCGATGACGAGGTGGTGCGCGCCCAGGACCGCATGAAGCTGCTGGCGCTGACGGTCGCCACCGGCATGGGCACCCGCCCGACCGCCTCGCTGGCGGTCGAGATCGACGGCGAGAAGGTCGAGGCGGTGGCCGGCGGCGACGGCGCCGTGGATGCCACCTTCAACGCCCTGCAGCAGGTGGTGCCGCACAGCGCGGTGCTGAAGCTCTATGCCGTGCAGTCGGTCACCGGCGGCACCGATGCCCAGGCCCGCGTGACGGTGCGCCTGGAGGAGGGCGGCAAGCTGGTCGATGGCCAGGGCGCCGACACCGACACCATCATCGCCTCGGCCCGCGCCTATGTGCATGCGCTGAACAAGCTGCTGGCCAAGCGCGCCCGCACCGCGCCGCCCGAGATCATGCGGGCGTAGTTCTGCCAGTCGGGGCCGCCCTCGGTAGGGCGGCCCCGGCCGGATCGCGGCCTCAGGCCGCCTGGCGCAGCCAGTCCATGCTGGTGCCGAACAGGTAGCGCATCAGCCCGACCGTCAGCCGCGCCGTGCGGTGCTGCTGGTCCAGCGCCGGATTGACCTCGACGATGTCGAGGCTGAGCATCCGGCCGCTGGCAGACACCATCGACAGCGCCTCCGCCGCCTCGGAAGGCTCCAGCCCGCCGGCCACCGGCGTGCCCGTGCCCGGTGCATGCGCCGGGTCGACCACGTCGATGTCGAAGCTGACATGCAGCAGCCCGTCCTCGGCCGCGACGCGGTCCAGGAAGCCGGCCAGCGCCGCCATCCCGTCCCGCCGCATCGCCGTGACCGACACCGCCTGCACGCCGCGGGACGCCATCAGGGCGGCCTCCTCCGCGTCCAGGTCGCGCGCGCCCAGCACCATGACGCGGCTCGGCTCGACCAGGGCCGGGGCGTCCTCGCCCCAGACGGCGCCGAGGCCGGGCTCGCCGCAGAGCGCGGCCAGGCTCATCCCGTGCACATTGCCGGTGCCGCTGGTCGCCGGCGTGTTGAAGTCGCCATGCGCGTCCATCCACAGCACGAAGAGCGGACGGCTGAGCCGCGCCGCATGGTCGGCCGCCGCCGCCACCGAGCCCATCGGCAGGCTGTGGTCGCCGCCCAGCAGCACGGGCATGCCGCCCTCGGCCAGGATCGCCACCGCCTGGGCGCGCACCGCCTGCACCCAGCCGGCGATCACCGGCAGGGAATGCGCGGCGTGCCCCCTGTCGGCGCCGGCCACGGCCAGCACCTCGGCGGGGGTCACGTCGCCGCGGTCCACGGCGCCCTGGCCCAGGGCGGCCAGCAGGCCGGCGCCGCGCAGCGCCAGCGGGCCGCCGGCCGCGCCCCGGCGGCTCGCCCCCAGATCCATGGTCGCGCCGAAGCTCATCGGCTGCGCCGGGGAAACCTGCCAGGCAGGGATACGAACAGTGTTCACCATATCGTCCTCCATCCAGCCCGTTTCCGGGGGAGCGGGAATATGATGGACGAGGTGTTCAGCTTACAGCCAGAATTTTGCGCAAACGGGCCGGTCGATCGCGCAAAGTGATGTGTCACATTGCGCGAATCGTCAGCCCTTGCGGCGGGCGAGCAGGAGATTGCTCTCGCTGTTCGCCACCCCCTCGATCTGGCGGATCTCGCGCAGCGCCGCGTCGAAGGCCTCCAGGCTGGCCACCTCCAGCTCCAGCACCAGGTCCCAGCGGCCATTGGTGGCATGGATGGCGGTCACCGAGGGCAGGCCCTGCAGCCGGCGGGTGATGCGGTCGGTCGAATTGCCGTCGATCTCGACCATGGTGATGGCGCGGATCGGCGCGATCTCCGCCTCTGGCCGCAGCACCACGGTGAAGCCCTGGATCACCCCACGCTCCAGCAGCTTGTCGATGCGCGCCTTCACGGTGGCGCGCGACAGGTCCAGCGCCGCCGCCAGGCTGGTCAGCGGCTGGCGGGCATCGGCGCGCAGCAGGGCGAGCAGCGCGCGGTCGGTCTCATCGAGGACGGTCATGCCCTGCCAGGATAGCGGCCGCCCGCGGCTTGGCGGAAGCCCGGGCCCGCCATAGGCTCCCGCCCGATCAAGGGAGACCGACGAAGAATGACCCTGCTGCTCGAAGCCGTCGATGCCCGCGGCGTCGCCACCCTGACGCTGAACCGCCCGGACCGGCACAACGCCTTCGACGATGCGCTGATCGCCGCGCTGAACGACAGCCTGGCTCGGCTGGCGGCCGATCCGAAGGTGCGCGTCGTGGTGCTGGCCAGCACGGGGGGCAGCTTCTCCGCCGGCGCCGATCTCGGCTGGATGAAGCGCATGGCCAGCCAGAGCCAGGCGGAGAACGAGGCCGATGCCGCGCTGATGGCGGCGATGCTGCATGCCCTCGACCGCCTGCCGAAGCCGACCATCGCGCTGGTGCAGGGCAGCGCCTATGGCGGCGGCGTCGGGCTGGTCGCCTGCTGCGACATCGCCATCGGCACGCCGGCGGCGCGCTTCTGCCTGAGCGAGGTCAAGCTCGGCCTGACGCCGGCGACCATCAGCCCCTATGTCATCGCCGCGATCGGCCCGCGCCAGGCCCGCCGCCTGTTCATGACGGCGGAGGTCTTCTCCGCCGAGACCGCGCAGTCGATCGGCCTGCTGCACCAGGTGGTGCCCGAGGCGGAGCTCGCCGCGACTGGCGAGGGGGTGGTGGCCAGCCTGCTGCGCAATGCTCCTGGCGCGGTGGCGGCGGCCAAGGAGCTGGTCTTCCTGGCCGAGGGCCGCCCGGTGGATGCGCCGCTGTCGGCCGAGACCAGCCGTCGCATCGCCGAGCGTCGGGCATCGGAAGAGGGCAGGGAGGGAATTGCCGCCTTCCTGGAAAAGAGGAAGGCCCCCTGGTTCGTCTGAAGGTCGCGCCGGCGATGGGCTGTTTTAAGGGCCGTCTTCACCTGGACACGGCAGTCCGAAAGAAAAAAGAAGGGGTCCAGGGGAATTCATTCGCCTGGTCTTTCCTGTTTTACTTTCTTTATCGCCCTGCGATATTCCTCTGATCTCAAGCAAATGCTTGTCACGCCCCCGTGACGCAGGCATAGACACCGCTGGGAGAAAAAAGCCGGTCCCTGCCATCAGAAGGAAGACCCCCATGCTGCGACGCAGCCTCTTGCAGGGCCTCGGGGCCGCTGCCCTGGCGCCGGCCGTGGTTCGGGCCCAGTCGGCCACCACGCTGCGCTTCATCCCCCAGCTGGACCTGGCCTATCTCGACCCGGTTTTTTCCACCGCCTATGTCAGCCGCAACCACGGCTACCTGGTCTTCGACACGCTCTATGGCGTCGACCAGAACTTCGCCGCGCATCCGCAGATGGTCGCCGGCCATGTCGTCGAGAATGACGGGCTGCTGTGGAAGCTGACGCTGCGCGACGGGCTGGTCTGGCATGACGGCGAGCGCGTGCTGGCGCGCGACTGCGTCGCCTCGATCCGCCGCTTCGCCAGGCGGGATTCCTTCGGCGAGGCGCTGATGGCGGCGACCGAGGCGCTTTCGGCCCCCGACGACCGCACCATCCAGTTCCGGCTGAAGAAGCCTTTCCCGCTGCTGCCGCTGGCGCTGGGCAAGCCGGGCTCGCCGATGCCGGCGATGATGCCGGCGCGGCTCGCCGAGACCGACCCCTTCAAGCAGGTCACCGAGATGGTGGGCTCTGGCCCCTTCCGCTACCTGGCGGAGGAGCGGGTGCCCGGCGCGCGCAATGCCTACGCGAAGTTCGACCGCTACCAGCCGCGCGCCGATGGCCCGCTGGGCTGGACCGCGGGGCCAAAGGTCGCGCATTACGACCGCCTGGTCTGGACCACCCAGCCCGATGCCGGCACGGCCGCCAATGCGCTGCTGACCGGCGAGCAGGACTGGATGGAATATGCCTATCACGACGTGCTGCCGCTGCTGACGCGCAACCGGCAGATCCGCGTGACCACGCCGGACCCGACCGGCTTCGTCACCATGCTGCGGATCAACCACCTGCAGCCGCCCTTCGACAATCCGGCGATCCGCCGCGCGCTGTTCGGCGCCGTCGACCAGCGCAGCTTCATGGAGGCGGTGGTCGGCAACGACACGGCGATGTACCGCACGCCGCTCGGCTTCTTCGCCCCCGGCACGCCGATGGCGACCACCGAGGGGCTTGGCCCGCTGCAGGGCCCCCGCGACTACGACAAGGTCAGGAAGGAGATCCTGGCAGCCGGCTACAAGGGCGAGAAGGTGGTGCTGCTGGTGCCGGCCGACTCCGTCGGGCTGAAGGCACAGGGCGATGTCGCCGCCGACATGATGACGCGGGCCGGGCTGAACGTGGACTATCTGGCCACCGACTGGGGCACGCTGCTGGCCCGCCGCAACCGCAAGGACGCGCCCGAGGCCGGCGGCTGGAACGCCTTCGTCAGCTCCTGGGCCGGGGCCGACTGGCTGAATCCGGCGGTGCATCTGGCGCTGCGCGGCAACGGCACCTCCTATCCCGGCTGGTCGGTCAGCCCGCGCACCGAGGCGCTGCGCCAGCAGTGGTTCGAGGCCGCCGACCTGGTCGCGCAGCAGGCGATCTGCCGCGAGATCCAGAAGGTGAGCATGGAGGAGGTACCCTACTACCCGCTCGGCAACTACATCCAGCCGACGGCGCATCGCGCCAGCGTCACCGGCGTGCTGCCCGGCTTCGCCACCTTCTGGAATGTCCGGCCCTCCTGAACCGGCGGCCCTGAAACGACGAAAGCCGGAACCTGGGTCCCGGCTTTGCCGAAGGCGCGACGAAAGGCTATGTCTGTCGCGCCTCTCCGCGATGACTCAGCGCCAGGCGGGACGGCCGAGATTGACCGTGTTCGGGCCGGTCACGGCGCCACCGAGCGCGCCGGCCGCACCGCCGATCAGCGCGCCGGCACCGGCATTGCCGGAGAGCGAGCCGACAGCGGCGCCGGCGCCGGCACCAAGCAGGCCGCCGGAGGCGGCGCGGTCACCGGTGGAATAGCCGCAGGCGCCCAGGCCGATGCTCGCCAGGGCCAGGAGGGCAATGGAGGTCTTGCGCATGGGTGATATCCTCGGGTTCGAAAGCTGCGTGCACCTGTAACGCGGCCGGGCTGTGAAGGTTGCGTCACCGGCGGCACCCCGCGCCGGATTGGCGCTTGAGCGGGAGGGCCGGGGAAGGTAATCCACGGCGCCTTCGCTCCGCCCACCTGCCTGGGCGCGCGCCGGTGCCTCAACGGCTGCTGACTCCTGGAAGGTTCGCTGCATGTTCTCTCGCCTGTTCGGCTTCCTCTCCGCCGACATGGCCATCGACCTCGGCACGGCCAACACGCTGGTCTATGTCAAGGGTCGTGGCATCGTGCTGAACGAGCCTTCGGTCGTCGCCATCGCCGATATCCGCGGCCGCAAGCAGGTGCTGGCGGTGGGGGAGGAGGCCAAGCTGATGCTCGGCCGCACTCCCGGGAACATCGCCGCGATCCGGCCGCTGCGCGACGGCGTCATCGCCGATTTCGAGGTGGCGGAGGAAATGATCAAGCATTTCATCCGCAAGGTGCACAACCGGCGCTCCTTCGCCTCGCCGATGATCATCGTCTGCGTGCCCTCCGGCTCCACCGCCGTCGAGCGCCGCGCCATCCAGGAATCCGCTGAATCCGCCGGCGCCCGCAAGGTGCTGCTGATCGAGGAGCCGATGGCGGCGGCGATCGGCGCCGGCCTGCCGGTGACCGAGCCCTCCGGCAGCATGATCGTCGATATCGGCGGCGGCACCACGGAAGTGGCGGTCATCTCGCTCGGTGGAATCGTCTATGCGCGCTCGGTGCGCGTCGGCGGCGACAAGCTGGACGAGGCGATCATCAGCTACATCCGCCGCCAGTTTAACCTGCTGATCGGCGAGAGCACGGCGGAGCGGATCAAGATGGAGATCGGCGCCGCCGCCATGCCGGATTACGGCGAGGAAGGCCCGCTGACCGAGGTCAAGGGCCGCGACCTGATGAACGGCGTGCCGCGCGAGGTGGTGGTCAGCCAGCGCCAGATCGCCGAGTCGCTGGCCGAGCCGGTGACCCAGATCGTCGAGGCGGTGAAGGTGGCGCTGGAGAACACGCCGCCCGAGCTCGCCGCCGACATCGTCGACAAGGGCATCGTGCTGACCGGCGGCGGCGCCCTGCTGCAGCGGCTCGACCAGGTGCTGCGCGAAGCGACAGGCCTGCCCGTTTCCGTGGCAGAGGAGGCGCTGGCCTGCGTGGCGCTGGGCACCGGGCGGGCACTTGACGAGATGAAGCGGCTTCGCCACGTCCTCTCCTCCATGTATTAAAGGCCTTCGCCCGGCCGGTCCGGGCGGATGGAGGCTGCGTGATCCGTCTCAGCATTCCTCTGCGTCAGGCGCTGTCGCGCCTGACCATGCCGGTGCTCATCGCCGCCGCCTTCGGCACCATGCTGCTGGGCAAGGCCGACACCGTGCTGGTCGAGCGCGGCCGCATGGCGCTGGCCGATACCCTGGCGCCGATCTATGCCGTGGTGGCCGAGCCGATGGGCGCGCTGCGCGACGCGGTGCAGGACCTGCGCTACCTGGCCTCGATGCGCGCCGAGAATGTCCGCCTGCGCGAGGAGAATGAGCGGCTGCACCGCTGGCAGGCGGCGGCGCTGGCGATGGAGGCCGAGAACGGCCTGCTGCGCCGGCAGCTGCACTACATGCCCGAGGCGCAGGCCAGCTTCCACACCGCCCGCGTCGTCGCCGATGCCGGCGGCACCTATGCGCGCGCCGTGCTGCTCTCGGTCAATCCTGGCGTCAGCCTGCGCAAGGGCCAGGTGGCGCTGGACGAGCGGGGCCTGGCCGGCCGCGTCACCGAGGTCGGCAACCGCTCGGCCCGCGTGCTGCTGGTCACCGACATGAACAGCCGCATCCCGGTGGTGCTGGAGGGCAGCCGGTCGCGCGCCATGCTGGCCGGCACCAATGGCCAGCGGCCGCGGCTGCAGCACTGGCCGGAGGGCCAGCCGCCGCAGAATGGCGAGCGCGTCGTCACCAGCGCCGAGGCCGGCGTCTTCCCGGCGGGGCTCCCGGTCGGCGTGGTGCGCTGGAGCGAGGGCGGCGCGCCGGAGGTCGAGCTCTATGCCCGGCTCGACAGGCTGGACCTGCTGCGGATCTTCGATTTCGGCCTGACCGGCATCCTGCCGCCCGAGGCGGTGGCCCGGCCGGAGCCGCGGCCGCGGCGCTGAGCCGCGCCCGACCGCGTCAGGCGACAGCATGCAGGAGCAGCGCAGGGTGAAGGGGCGGCCGCAGCCGCCCATGGGGCTGCTGCGGCGGCTGGATGCCATCGCCCGTGCCGCCTTCCCCGCGGTGACCACCGTGCTGCTGATGGTGCTGACCTCGACGCCGGTCGGCCTGCCCTCGGCGTTGCCGGCGGTGACGCTGGGCTGCGTCTTCTTCTGGTCAGTGTTCCGCCCCGCCGCCATGTCGCCGCCCATCTGCTTCGGCATGGGGCTGTTGCAGGATCTGCTGGGCTTCGCGCCGCTCGGCACCGGTATCCTGACCCTGTTGCTGGTGCACGGCCTGGCGCTGCGCTTCCGCCGCTTCCTGGTCCGCCAGTCCTTCCTGCTGGTCTGGCTGATTTTTTCTGGTTTTGCCGCCGGCACCGCGGCGCTGGGCTTCGTCCTGGTGACGGTGCTGAACCTGCGGCTGCCCGCGGTGGCGCCGGCGCTGGTGCAGTTCGCACTGAGCGCCGGCTTCTATCCGGCGATCGCGGCGCTGCTGACCCGGCTGCACCGGGCGATGCGCCGGGCCGAGGATCTGGCCTAGCTCCGTTTCCGGCGGCAGAAGCCGGCCGCTTCGGGTAACATCTTGTTTTCTGTGTTCTTGTCCCGATCTGGCGGACAGGACGGGGTTGGGTTCTGGCGATGGCCTTCGGGGGACAGCGGTGAGCAAGCGGGACGAGGAGCGGCGTTCGAGCATCTTCACGCGGCGCGCCCTGCTGCTGGGGGCGGGGCAGCTCGGGCTGTTCGGCTTCCTGGGCTTCCGGCTGCAGAAGCTGCAGCTGGAGGAGGGCGAGCGCTACGCCACCCTGGCCGAGGAGAACCGCGTCTCCACCCGGCTGCTGGCGCCGCCGCGCGGCCGGGTGCTGGACCGCGCCGGACGGGTGGTCGCCGCCAACGACCTGAACTGGCGCGTGCTGCTGACCGCCGAGCAAACCCAGGACGTCTCCGCCACGCTGGAGACGCTGAGCCGCCTGCTGCCGATGTCGGAGGCCGAGCGCGCCCGCATCGAGCGCGACATCCGCCGCCGCCGCCGCTTCGTCCCGGTCGTCGTGCGGGAATTCCTCTCCTGGGAGGAGATGGCGAAGATCGAGGTCAATGCCCCCGACCTCCCGGGGATCAGCGTCGATGTCGGCACCACCCGCTTCTACCCCTATACCGAGCACCTGGCGCATGTGGTCGGCTATGTCGCGCCGCCGGCCGAGCGCGACATCGATGGCGACCCGCTGCTGGCGCTGCCCGGCATCCGGGTCGGCCGCTCCGGCATCGAGCGGCACCATGACAAGCTGCTGCGCGGCCGCGCCGGCACCGTGCAGATGGAGGTCAATGCCGTTGGCCGCGTCATCCGCGAGCTCGACCGGCGCGAGGGCGTGCGCGGCCAGGACCTGCAGATCTCGATCGATGCCGAGCTGCAGAAGGTGGTGCGCGAGCGGATCGAGGAAGGCACCAGCGTCGTCGTCATGGACGCGCGCAATGGCGAGGTGCTGGCCATGGCCAGCCAACCCAGCTTCGACCCCAACCTGTTCAGCTCCGGCATCTCCAACGCGCAATGGCGCGAATGGACCCGCAACCGCGCGACGCCGCTGATCAACAAGACCACC
The DNA here is from genome assembly GCF_037145735.1 of Roseomonas sp. USHLN139. Lineage (NCBI taxonomy): Bacteria > Pseudomonadati > Pseudomonadota > Alphaproteobacteria > Acetobacterales > Roseomonadaceae > Roseomonas > Roseomonas sp. USHLN139. Next base: position 852,168 of record NZ_JBBCWY010000001.1, read on the forward strand.
AACGGCCTCTATGCGCCGGGCTCCACCTTCAAGATGATCGTGGGCCTGGCCGCGCTGGACGCGAAGACCGTCACCCCGGGCGAGCGGGTCTTCTGCCCCGGCCATTACGACCTGGGCGACAGCCGCTTCCACTGCCACAACCGCTATGGCCATGGCAGCCAGGACCTGCGCGGCGCGCTGAAGCATTCCTGCGACGTCTATTTCTACGAGGTCGCCAAGCGCACCGGCATCGACCGCATCTCCGCCATGGCGCGGCGCTTCGGGCTCGGCGTCGACCTGGAGATCGAGCTGCCGGGCACCCGCAGCGGCTTCGTGCCCACCCGGCAATGGCGCATCGACCAGGGCAAGCCGTGGAATCTCGGCGACACGGTGGTGCATGGCATCGGCCAGGGCTTCTACCAGATGACGCCGCTGTCGCTCGCCACCATGACGGCGCGGCTGGCGACCGGCCGCGCCGTGCAGCCGCATCTGACGCGCGCCCTGGATGGCCGGACGCAGCGCGGCATCCGCGCCGAGGACTGGCCGAGCCTGGGCATCCCCGAGCGCGACCTGAAGCTGGTGCGCGAGGGCATGTGGGCGGTGGTCAACGAGGAGGGCGGCACCGGCAGGACCGCCAAGATCCCGGGCAATCTCGGCGTGCTGGCCGGCAAGACCGGCTCGGTGCAGGTGCGCCGCGTCTCCCGCGAGCAGCGCGAGAGGGGCTTCCGCGTCGAGAACCAGCCGCGCGAATGGCGGCCGCATGCGCTCTTCGTCGCCTTCGCCCCCTATGACAATCCGCAATACGCCATCTCGGTGGTGGTCGAGCACGGCACCAGCGGCTCCGGCGCCGCGGCGCCGCTGGCGCGCGACGTGATGGTCGAGGTGATGAACCGGCTGCGCCCGCCGCCTGCCACCCCGCCCGCCACGCCGCCCGCCGCCACGCCGCCCGCCGCGCCCCAGGCCAATGGCCTGCCGCCGGCCCGCACCACCGAGGCGCTGCGTAGCCCGCAGCAGCTTGCCGAGGGCGCCCGGCCGCCCGCCGGTCCGCCGGAGACGCCCCGCCGATGATGGTGCCCGCCCGATGATGGTCTTCGAACGCCGCCTGCTGACCCGCGACCGCGGCGCCGGCGTGCTGGAGAAGCTCTGGCTGATCCCCTGGAGCTTCGTCTTGCTGCTCTGCGCGGTCGCCGCGGTGGGCTATGTGGCGCTCTATTCGGCGGGCGGCGGTGCGGCCGAGCCCTATGCCAGCCGCCACGCCCTGCGCTTCGGCTTCTGCCTGGTGATGATGCTCTCCATCGCCATGATCGACATCCGGGTGATCGCCAAGCTGTCCTGGGCCGGCTGGCTGGCGGGCCTCGGCCTGCTGGTGCTGGTCGCGGTGCATGGCCAGGTGGGGAAGGGGGCGCAGCGCTGGATCGAGCTCGGCCCGATCCAGCTGCAGCCATCCGAGCTGATGAAGATCATGCTGATCCTGGCGCTGGCCCACTGGTTCCACCGCGCCAGCTGGGAGCGGGTCGGCAACCCGCTGTTCCTGATCCCGCCGGTGGTGGCGGCGCTGATCCCGGTCGGGCTGATCCTGAAGCAGCCGAATCTGGGCACCGGGCTGATCACCCTGATGGTGGGCGGCGCCATCTTCTGGGCGGCCGGCGTGCGCTGGTGGAAATTCGCCATCCTGATCGGCGCCGCGGCCGGCATCGCGCCGATCGCCTACGAGCACCTGCACGACTACCAGCGCGCCCGCATCCAGACCTTCCTGGACCCGGAGAGCGACCCGCTCGGCGCCGGCTACAACATCATCCAGTCGAAGATCGCGCTGGGCTCGGGCGGCATCTGGGGCAAGGGCTTCCTGCAGGGCACCCAGGGCCACCTGAACTTCCTGCCCGAGAAGCAGACCGACTTCATCTTCACCATGCTGGCCGAGGAATTCGGCCTGGTCGGCGCCATGTCGACGCTGGCGCTGCTGGCGCTGGTGGTGGGCTTCGCGCTGCTGGTGGCGCTGCGCTGCCGGCACCAGTACGGGCGGCTGGTGGCCATCGGCCTCGGCGTCAATTTCTTCCTCTATGTCTTCGTCAACATCGCCATGGTCACCGGCAGCATTCCGGTCGGCGGCGTGCCGCTGCCGCTGATCAGCCATGGCGGCTCGGCCATGCTGACCACCATGCTGGGCTTCGGCCTGCTGATGTCGGTCTGGGTGCATCGCAATGCAGAATTCAGCGCGGCACGCGACTGAGGGGCTTGCGCTTGGCCAGGGATCGGGTAAAAGCCCGCCTCACCTGAGCGGGGCGGCCGACCGAGCCCCGCAGCGGTGGGGCGCATAGCTCAGTTGGTAGAGCAGCTGACTCTTAATCAGCGGGTCCTAGGTTCGAGCCCTAGTGCGCCCACCAACCCACCTCAGAACCGGTCAAGCCGTGAAGGCGCCTTCGGGTTCCCTCAAGGCTGGGGCGCATAGCTCAGTTGGTAGAGCAGCTGACTCTTAATCAGCGGGTCCTAGGTTCGAGCCCTAGTGCGCCCACCAACCCAGTCCCTCCCTTTTCCCTGTCGATCCAGAACGCAGCCGAGTGGCAGCGCGATCAGAGCGCGCGCGCTTCGGCGGCCTCGATCCGTTCATCCCATTCCTGGGCGCGCAGCAGCGCATCGGCCCGCGCCTGGCGCAGCGAGGAATAGGGGCGGCCTGCCTGTCCATCGACCTCCAGCGTATAGGGCTGGGCACGGCCGATATGCAGGCGGATCCGGATCGGATAGCCGCTGAGGCAGAGGGTGAGGTCGGACACCTTGGTGATCCAGGCACGGGGGTGACGAGGATCCGCGGTGCCGCCGGGGGGGAGACATCCGTTCACCCGCGTATTCCAGCAGGCCCGCTGCGCCCGGTGCAAGTGAAGACCGCAAGGCGCAAGCCCGCCGCCCGACCGCGTCCAGGGCACCGCCCCGCGCGCTAAGCCGCTCGCATCGCTCTGCAATCGCCGTGATATCCAGGCAGGCCGCGCCGCCGGGTCGCGTGGATATGATCGGGAGGTTCTGATCCCCTGCGAGCGACAGCCGCTCCCGACTGCAACAGGCCGCCTAGGGCCAGGTTCCCGCAGCAGCGCAAGGGGCAGAGGAAAAAGCGATCCTGGGCGCCGTTCAGCTGGCGCGGCGCATGGCCGGCATGCGGCTCTCGATCAGGGCCGCCTGCACGCGCTGCTGCAGCCCGGGCAGGGCAGCGAAGAGCTGGCCCTCGGCGGCCCGCGCAGCCGGATCGGTGGCAATGAAGCGCCAGCCCCCGTCCTGGGTGACCGCGACGCCAATGAAACGGCCGTCGATGACGACGGGCCGGGATCTGATCATGACACAAGATTTCCTGGGGCTCTCCTGGAAGACCAGAAGGGGCCGGGGGTGGGTCGGCAAGGCTGTCTGAAGGCGCCGCGAGGCCGGGAAGGGCCGAAGGGCGGCGGTGAGATGCCCCTTCCATACACCGGAAGCAAGCAGCGGCGGCAGGAATAAACCGAATGTGTACCATGCCGGCAACGAGGCTCTGGTGCAGAGCGCGGCAACAATTGTGCAACGCAAAATAAAGCCGGCAGCAGATCCAGGGCGTTGCAGTATAGGGCCCGCCCGGATCACCGCATGACGGCTGGATCGAGAAGCGGGAGCAACGGCCCGACAGCGACGGGCGCGGCCTGGGCGGCCCGGCAGGTGCTGCCAGCCAGGCCTGGAGATCAGGCGGCCGGGCCGCGGGGCCTGCCTGCCCGGTGCGGACCGGGCAGGGCCGATAGTCGGTCCTGGGTTCAGGCGGGGAAGGCGGTCGAGGACGCGCCAGCTGGCGCTAGATCTCCACCCACTGGCGCAGCAGGTTGTGGTAGGCGGCCGTCATGCCGAGCACGCCGGGATGGCTGTCCGGCAGGTCGGCGCGGATCTTCATGATTGACTGGTCCATCTCGAACAGCAGCCGGCGCTGGCTGTCCTCCTTGATCATCGACTGGGTCCAGAAGAAGGAGGACCAGCGGCTGCCGCGCGTCACCGGCTCGACCCGGTGCAGGCTGGTGGCCGGATAGAGCACCATATGGCCGGCCGGCAGCTTCACCCGCTGCGTGCCATAGGTGTCCTCGATCACCAGCTCGCCGCCGTCATAGTCTTCCGGATCGGTCAGGAACAGCGTCGAGGAGACGTCGGTGCGGATGCGCATATTGGCGCCGGGCACGAAGCGGATGGCGTTGTCGACATGCGCGTGGAAGGTCATGCCGACGTCGTAGCGGTTGAACAGCGGCGGGAAGACCCGGAGCGGCAGCGCCGCGCTGGTGAACATCGGGTTCAGCCCCAGCGCCTGCAGGATGATGTCGCCGAGCTCGCGCGCCTGGCGGGAATTCTCCGGCACCTGCAGGTTCAGCTTGGCCTTGCCGGACTGCTCGCCGGCGGTGACGCGGCCATCCACCCATTCGGCCGCCTCCAGCACGCGGCGGCAATGGGCGACCTGCTCGGGGGTCAGGACATTCGGGATATGCACCAGCATGGGCGGGCTCGCTCTGGCGAAGGGGTCGGTTGATGCGGCAAAGGGGAGCCGCGTTGCGGCTCCCCCCTGGTCAGGCCGGCGAAAGGCGGCCCGGTGTCAGAACTCGGCGGCCACCGTGAACAGCACGGTGCGTCCGGCGGAGGGGATGACGCGGCTGCCGAAGACGGCGTCGTAGTTCAGCGCGTCGCCCAGGTTGTAGCCGTTCACCTGCACCCGGAGCCGGTCGTTGATCCGGTGCGAGACCATGGCGTCGACCGAGAAGTTCGACGGCGCCTCGGCGGTGTTGGCGGCATTCAGGAAGACCTGGTCGCGCCAGGTGATGCCGCCGCCGATGGTCAGGTTCCAGGGCAGGCCCTTGTTGATCTCATAGGTGGTCCAGACGGCGGCCGCGTTCTCCGGCACATACTGCACGCGCTTGCCGACATTCGCCGCCGTGTTGGACTTGCGGGTCTCGCTGTCCATCCAGGTGTAGTTGGCGATGATGTTCCAGGCCGGCGTGATCTGGCCGGTGATGCCGATCTCGACGCCCTGGTTGCGCTGCTCGTCGCTGCTCTGGATGATGTTGCCGCTGACCGGATCGGTGCCATTGGCGTTCGACTTCTCGATCCGGTACAGCGCGCCGTACAGGCCGAGGCGGTTGTCGAAGAAGCCCAGCTTGGCGCCCAGCTCCCACAAAGTGTTGCGCTCGGGGTCGAGGCTCGGCTGGAAGTTGGTGACCGTGCTGTTCTGCGTGGTGAACAGCGCGCCCGGCGGCGTCGTCGAGGTCGAGTAGGTGGCGTAGAAGGTCTGCGCCGGGGTCGGCTGCCAGACGATCGAGGCGCGCGGATCGACCACCGTGTGGTCGGCATTGATGTCGTTGCGGACGCCGGTCGCCAGCGTCACCGCCTCGTGGTCGACCTCGAAGCGGCTGACGCGGACGCCGCCGATCAGCGACAGCTCCGGGGTCAGCCACAGCCGCTCGTTCAGGAAGCCGGCATAGGTGGTGATGCCGGTCTCGCGCGTGTTGCTGGCCGCGCCGCGCGTCAGGTTCAGGTCGCTGTCGCCGCCGAAGATCGAGGCGGTGCCGCGGCTGGTCAGATAGCCATAGCCGGTGCGGTCGACATTCTCGTAGGAGACGTCGATGCCGGCGACCAGCTCGTGGCGGAAGGCGCCGGTGGTGAAGCGCGCCGTCGCCTGCGCCACGTTCTGGATCGCCCAGCTTTCCTGGTGATAGGGCGCGCTGGCACCGCTGATCGTCGCCGTGGCGGGCTGGCGCGTGCGGAAATTGCCGATGCAGGTCACGTCGCAGCTGGGGATCGAATAGGCGAAGTCACGGTCGATCAGGCTGAGGCGCGTGTCGTTGCTCAGCGTCAGCCAGTCATTCGCCTTGTGCGACAGCCGGGCGGTCAGCATGTCCAGCTGCACCTTGTCGCGGTCGCTGTCGGTGCCGTACCAGGTGCCGCGCGGCAGGCCGTATTCGGTCGCCGGCCGGCCGATCGTCGTGCCGCGCGGCGTCACCACCGGCACGCCCGCATCGGTCGTGTTGTTGTACTGGTAGTGCTGGTAGTGCAGCGAGAAGGTGGTGTCGGTGCCGAGGCCGAAGGCGATCGACGGCGCGATGCCGAAGCGCCGGCTGTCGACGTCGCTGCGCCCGACCGTGCTGCTGTACTGCCCCATCAGGTTCAGCCGGATCGCGCTGGTCTCGCCGATCTGCTGGTTGATGTCGAGCGTGCCGCGGGCGAAGGGCCCCATGCCGCCGGTCGCCGTCATGCCGTAGCTGTTGCCGAGCTGCGGCAGCCGCGTGTTCACCGCGACGCCGCCGCCGACCGAGCCGGTGCCCAGCGCGAAGCCCGACGGCCCCTTGATGACCGAGACGTCCTCATAGGTGAAGGCGTCGCGCGTATAGGCGCCGAAGTCGCGCAGCCCATCGACATAGATGTCGTTCTGCGCCGCGAAGCCGCGGATGCGGAACTGGTCGCCGTTGACGCCGCCATTGCCCTCGCCGATCGAGGCGGTGATGCCGGGGACGTTGCGCAGCGCCTGTTCCAGCGTGGTGACGTTCTGCTGCTCCAGGATCTCGCGCGGCACCACGTTGATGGTCTGCGGCGTGTCCTGGACGGTGCCCTGCAGCCGGCCGACCGGGGCCTGGCGCTGCAGCGTGTTGGCGGGGGCGGAGCCCTGCACGTCGACGGCGGGCAGCGCGGTGGCGCCGGGCAGGCTGCCGGGGGCGGTGCCGGCGCTGCCCTGCGCCAGCGCCGCGCCCGGCAGGCCCAGCGCCATGCCGGCCATCCAGGCAGCCGTCGAGGCGGCCGTCGAGACGGAATGCCGCGAAGCGGAAGAGGTGCTCATCGGGAATCCTGCGAATGAGAATGCTTCTCATCTCTTATGTATCGCCTGGTAACCGGTCAATGGCCTTTGGCGCCGCCCGGCCCCAAACTTGCAAATGCGACTTTTTTGCAATACTTCAGAGCCCGCGCCGTGCAGGGCAGGGTGGCGGCCCCTCTGTCGCCCAGCCACCTCGGAAAGCAACCACAGGAGCACCGCCCGATGCAGCGCCGCAGCCTGGCCGCCGGCCTCTTCCTTGCCCCGCTGATGGCGCCGCTCCTGTCCGGTCGCGCCCTGGCCCAGGGCACCGCCCCCGAGCAGCGCGCTGTGCGCCGTTTCTACGCCGATCTCGGCCAGGCCATGTTCGAGGATGCGGTCGCCGCCGCGAGGCAGCTGCAGGCGGCGGTGGCCCGCTTCCTGGCCGCCCCCTCCGAGGCCGGGCTGGCCGAGGCCCGCCGCGCCTGGATCGCCGCGCGCGAGCCCTACATGCCGACCGAGGCGCTGCGCTTCGGCAACCCCGAGATGGACGAGCGCGAGGGAAAGGTGAACGCCTGGCCGCTCGACGAGGGGCTGATCGACTATGTCGATCCCCGCTACGGCACCGAGTCCGACGAGAACCCTCTCTATGCGGCGAACATCATCGCCTCGCGCAGCCTGAAATTCGGCGACGAGACCCGCGACCTCTCCACCCTGACGCCCGAGCTGATCGAGGGCCTGCACGAGGCCGCCGGCGTCGAGGCCAATGTCACCATCGGCTACCACGCCATCGAGTTCCTGCTCTGGGGCCAGGACCTGAACGGCACCGGCCCGGGCGCCGGCGACCGCAAGTTCACCGACTACACCACCGCCGACCATGCCGACCGCCGCGGCCAGTATCTTAAGATCGTCTGCGACCTGCTGCTGCGCGACCTGCAGGACATGCTCGACCAATGGCTGCCCGGCGGCGCGGTCCGCCAGCGCCTGGCCGCCAGCGCGCCGGCCCAGGTGCTGACCGTCATGCTGACCGGCATCGGCAGCCTCTCCTACGGCGAGCTGGCCGGCGAGCGCATGAAGCTCGGCCTGATGCTGCACGACCCGGAGGAGGAGCATGACTGCTTCTCCGACAACACCCACGCCAGCCATCGCGGCAATATCCGCGGCATGGTCGCCGTCTGGCGCGGCGAATACCGGCGCCTCGACGGCTCGACCATTCGCGGCGCCAGCCTGCGCAACCTGGTCGACCGCACCGACCGCCGCCTGCGCGAGGAGATGGACGCCCGTTTCGCCGCGACCGAGGCCGCCTTCGACGCCATCGTCCGGCGCGCGGAGACGAAGGAGGCCTACGACCAGATGCTCGCGGAGGGGAACAGGGAAGGCAACGCCACCCTCCAGGCCGGCATCGACGCCCTGCTGGCCCAGACCCGCAGCATCGAACGCGTCGTCGCCGCCATGAAGCTGCCCGCCATCAGCCTGGAAGGCTCGGACAGCCTCGATGAACCGGGCAAGGTCTTCCGGTAGGAAGGCCAGGGGGAATGAATTCCCCCTGGAACCCCCTTCTTTTTTCTGATGCACGGCCGTTTCACGACCATCGCGGCCATGGCCGCCGCAGCCTGGCTGCTCGGTGGGACGCCGGCAGGCGGCCAGGACCTGCGCAACAGTTACCGCCAGCCGGCAGCCCCGCAGGGACTCGACTTCCGGCTGGGCGACAGCATCTTCCGCAAACTCTGGGTCCAGGCGCCCAGCTCGACCAGATCCTCGGACGGGCTGGGGCCGCTCTACAACGCTCGCTCCTGCGCCGCCTGCCACACCCGCAACGGCCGCGGCCCGCTGCCGCAGGGGGAGGAGCCGCCGCTCTCTCTGCTGTTCCGCACCTCCATCCCGCCGCAAGGCGCCAGCGGCCCCACGCCGGAACCCACCTACGGCCTGCAGATCCAGCCCCTCTCGGTGGCCGGCCTGCGCGGCGAGGGCAGGGTGGTCACCACCTGGCAGGAAACCCCCGTCACCCTGGCCGATGGCAGCAGCGTCAGCCTGCGCAGCCCCAGCTACCGCTTCACCGACCCGGCCTATGGCGCCCCCCACCCGGGCATGGAGCTTTCCCCCCGCCAGGCCCCGTCGCTGATCGGCCTGGGCCTGCTGGAGCGCGTCCCCGAAGCAGCCATCCTGGCGCCGCGCGACAACCGCGACGGCATCCGCGGCCGGCCGAACCATGTCTGGAGCCCGTCGCGCCAGGAGATGATTCTGGGCCGCTTCGGCTGGAAGGCTGCCGAGCCGACGCTGGACGACCAGGTGGCCACCGCCTTCGCCAATGACCTCGGCCTGTCGACGCCGCTGCGGCCCGCCCCCTGGGGCGACTGCACCGCGCGCCAGCCGGAATGCCGCGCCGCCCCGCACGGCCTGGCCCCCGGCGAGGCCAGCGAGGTCGCGCCCGCCCTCTTCGACCTGGTGCTGGCCTATCTCCGCAACCTTGCCGTGCCGCCCCGCCGCGACGCGGACAATCCCCAGGTCCGGGCGGGCGAAGCCGTCTTCGGCGCGATCGGCTGCGCCGCCTGCCACCGCCCCGCGCTGGCGCCGGGCGTCGCCGCCTATACCGACCTGCTGCTGCACGACATGGGGCCGGGCCTCGCCGATGGCCGCCCCGACGGGCGGGCGGGCGGCCAGGACTGGCGCACCGCCCCGCTCTGGGGTCTCGGCCTGGCGGCGGCCGTCGCCGGCGGGCCGGTCGGCTATCTGCATGACGGCCGCGCCCGGTCGCCGCTCGAGGCCATTCTGTGGCATGGTGGCACCGCGCAACCGGCCCGCGACCGCGTCCTCGGCCTCTCGCCCGCCGATCGCGCGGCTCTCCTGGCCTTCCTGGATTCCCTGTGATGTCCCTTTCGCGCCGCTCCCTCCTGCTCCTCGCGGCCCCGATCCTGGCGATCCAGGCCCCGCTGCCCGCCATGGCGGCCCCGGACGAGGCCGGCTTCCGCGCGCTCAACCGCGCCGCGGTCGAGCAGGTGCTGCTGCCCGCCTATCGCCGCTTCGCCGAGGCCACCGCCAACCTGGCCGCCCGCCTCGACACCCTGGCCCGCACCCCGGCCGAGCAGGCGGCGCTGCTCGCCGCGCGCCAGGGCTTCGCCGAGGCCTTGCTGGCCTGGGAGGCGGTGCAGCACCTGCGCTTCGGCCCCGCCGAGCTGTTCAGCCGGCAGGAGCGCATCCAGTTCTGGCCCGACCCGCGCAATGCCATCGGCCGGGATCTCGCCGCTGCCATCGCCGCCCGCGATCCCGCGGCGCTGGAGGCCCGCGCCAATTCCCTGGGCCAGGTCACCACCCAGGGCCTGCCCGCGCTGGAGCGGCTGATCCAGGGCGAGGAGGCGGTGGCGCGGCTGCGCGCCGGCGACGCCGAGGCCGGCTACCGCGCTGCCCTGCTGCGCGCCATCGGCGGCAATCTGGCGACCCTGGCCCAGGACCTGCTGGCCGGCTGGACCGGCGGCGAGCAGCCCTTCGCCCGCGTCCTGGCCGAGCCGCGCAGCCCCTATGCCACGCCGCGCGAGGCGACGCTGGAACTGTTCAAGGCGCTCTATGCCGCGGTGGAGCTGGTGGCCGACCGCAAGCTCAGCCGGCCGCTGGGCAGCAGCCCCTCGACCAGCCGGATGCAGCTGCTGGAGGCCTGGCGCAGCGGCCTCTCCGGCCAGGCGATCCAGGCCAACCTGGCCGCCGCCCGCGCGCTCTGGGGCACCGCCTTCGCCCCCGCCGTGCAGGGTGTCGACGCCGAGCTGGCCGGCTTGCTGACCCGCGCCTTCGACCAGGTGAACGCCACGGCGGCGGCGCTGCCGCTGCCCCTGGAGGAGGATTTCGGCATCCAGGGCCGGCGCGATGCCGCGCTGCAGCTGCAGAAGGAGGCGGCGGCGCTGAAGCTGCTGCTCGCCACCCGCCTGCCGCCGGCGCTCGACATCCCGCTCGGCTTCAACGCCCTGGACGGGGACTGACCGGCATGCGCCGCCGCGACCTGGTGCTCGGCGCGCTGCTCGCCGGCCTGCCGCTGACGGCGCGGGCGGAGGCCGAGGGCCTGGTGCTCGGCGCCTGGCGCGACGCTGCCGGCACCGACCATGCCGGCGGCTTCCTGCCGCAGGATGGCCGCACGCCGCTCGACCTGCGGCTGGCCGCCCGCGCGCATGGCTTCGCCGCGCATCCGACGCGGCCGCAGGTCGTCGTCTTCGGCCGCCGCCCGGGCTGGGAGGCGCTGGTGGCCGATCTCGCCCGCGGTACGCTGACCCACAGCTTCGCGCCGCCCGAGGGCCGGCATTTCAACGGCCATGGCCTCTTCGCGCCGGATGGCCGGCTGCTCTACGCCACCGAGACCCGCTTCGAGGACGGCGCCGGGCTGATCGGCGTCTATGACGCGGCCGACGGCTTCCGCCGCGTCGCCGCCTTCGAGACCGGCGGCCGCGACCCGCACGACATGCGCCTGAGCCCGGATGGCAGCGCCCTGGTCGTCGCCAATGGCGGCATCCTGACCCATCCCGACGCGCCGCGCGCCAATCTCGACCCGGCCGGGATGGACCCGTCGCTGGTGCATCTCGACCCCCGCAGCGGCCGGCCGCTGCACGCCGCCCGCTTCGGCCCCGACATGAACCGGCTGTCCATTCGCCACCTCGCGCCGGTTCCCGGCGGCACCGCGGTCGCCATGCAGTATGAGGGCGAGGAGACGGCCCGGATGCCGCTGCTGGCGCTGCAGCGCGGGGCAGGGGGGCTGCAGCCGCTCGACCTGCCGGAGGCGCTGCGGGCCGCCTGCCGCAACTACATCGGCAGCGTGGCGACCGACAGCGCCGGCCAAGTGGTCGCGGCCACCAGCCCGCGCGGCGGCCTGGCCCTGTTCTGGGATCTCGACGACGCGCGCGCCCTCGGCGCGGTGCGGCTGGAGGATGTCTGCGGCGTGGCGCCCTCCGGCCGGCCGGGCGGCTTCATCCTCTCCGGCGGCCGCGGCGCCCTGGTGGCGGTCGATGCCCGCCGCCTGGCCTGCCAGCCGATCGCCGGGCCGCGCGGCGCCTGGGACAATCATTTGTTTCGGGTCGGTTAAAGAAGCGACAGGGTGGCGCCGGGTTCTCGCGGCTATGCCGTGAAAACCCTGTGCAAAAGCCTGGGGGAACCCTAAATGCCCCGCTTATGAGCGAAGACCTGCCGTCCCCCCCGTCCTCCGACATCCTGGCCGATCTGTTCGACGGCTACCGCCGCTTCCGCGCCGAGGTCTGGCCGGAGCGCCGCCGCCTGTTCCAGTCGCTGGCCCGCGACGGGCAGAGCCCCAAGGCCCTGGTCATCGCCTGCTCGGACAGCCGCGTCGATCCGGGCATGGTGTTCAATGCCGCGCCCGGCGAGCTCTTCATCGTCCGCAACGTCGCCAACCTGGTGCCGCCCTACAATCCCGATGGCGACTATCACGGCACCTCCGCCGCGCTGGAATTCGCCGTCTGCGTGCTGCAGGTGCCGCGCATCGTGGTGCTGGGCCATGCCATGTGCGGCGGCGTGCAGGCGCTGCTGCGCGGCTTCCCCGTCGGGGCGCAGGATTTCGTCGAGCCCTGGATGAACGGCATCGCCGCCGAGGCGCGCGCCCGCACCCTGCAATGCGTCGCCGCCGATGCCGAGGAGGCGCAGGCGCAATGCGAGCTGGAGACGGTGAAGCTGTCGCTGCGCAACCTGATGAGCTTCCCCTGGGTGGCCAGCCGGGTGCGCGATGGCAGCCTGACCCTGCATGGCGGGTCCTTCGACATCCGCAGCGGGATCCTGTCACATCTGTCTGATGACGGCAGCTTTAAGCCCCTGAATTGATTGTAAGGCCGGAATTCGGACGTAATCCCCCCGCCTGATGGAAGGCGGCCAGCGTTAGCGCGGCAGGGTGAAACCCTGTCATTCCTCGCGCGTTCGCTGGTCGCCGCCGAAGGGGGAGTGCCTGCCGTGAACCGCCGCGACGCCTTGCTTGCAGCCTTGTCGCTGTCCACCGTCTTCCTGGCGGAGGAGACAGCCCATTTTTCCGAAGCCCAGGCGGCCGCGCCCGATGAGACGCGCTTCGACCCCGGCACGGTGCGGGAACAGGCCCGCGCCATGGCGCAGCAGCCCTTCAAGGCGCCGCCCGAGAGCCTGCCCGGCCCGCTGGCCGACCTGACCTACGACCAGTACCGCGACATCCGCTACCGCCCGGCCCAGGCGCTGTGGCGCGCGGAGGGCCTGCCCTTCCAGATGCAGATGTTCCACCGTGGCTTCCTCTACAAGCCGCGGATCGACATGTTCGAGGTCTCCGGCGGCATGGCGCGGCCGATCCGCTACAACACGGAAATGTTCGACTTCCAGAACATGCCGCGCCCGGCGCAGGAGGATATGGGCTTCGCCGGCTTCCGCTTGCACGGCCCGATCAACCGCAACGACTATTACGACGAGATCGTCGCCTTCCTCGGCGCCAGCTACTTCCGGGCGGTCGCCCGTGGCCAGATCTATGGTCTTTCCGCCCGCGGCCTCGCGGTGGGGACGGGCGATCCCAAGGGGGAAGAGTTCCCGGTCTTCCGCGCCTTCTGGATCGAGCGCCCGCGCGAAGGCGTCAACTACATCACCGTGCACGCCCTGCTGGACAGCCCCTCCTGCACCGCGGCCTTTCGCTTCGGCATCCGTCCCGGCCGCAGCACGGTCTTCGACGTCGAGGCGACGATCTTCCCGCGCACCGACATGGCCACCGTCGGCATCGCGCCGCTGACCAGCATGTTCTGGTTCTCGCCGCTGAACCGCACCGGTCGCGACGACTGGCGCCCGGCGGTGCATGACAGCGACGGGCTGCTGATGTTCACCGGCCGTGGCGAGCGCCTGTGGCGGCCGCTGAACAATCCGCGCGACCTGCAGATGTCGGCCTTCGGCGACGTCAATCCGCGCGGCTTCGGCCTGATCCAGCGCCGCCGCGACTTCGCCAGCTACCAGGATCTCGAGGCGCGCTACGAGAAGCGGCCGAGCCTCTGGATCGAGCCGATCGGCGACTGGGGCGAGGGCGCGGTGCAGCTGGTCGAGATCCCGACCACCGGCGAGATCCACGACAACATCGTCGCCTTCTGGCGCCCGAAGGAGCCGCTGAAGGCCAAGGGCGAATACCGCTACACCTTCCGCCTGCACTGGACCGACGAGGCCCCGGGCAACCCGGAGATCGGCCGGCTGATGGCGACCCGCTCCGGCGCCTCCTGGACCCAGGGCGGCCGGCTCTTCGTCATCGACGCCCAGGGCGGCGCGCTGGACAACCTGGCGGCCGATGCCAAGCCGGAGCTGATCGTCACCGCCAACCGCGGCGAGGTCCGCAACCCGGTCGCCCAGCGCAACCCGGAAAGCGGCGGCTGGCGCCTGAGCTTCGATCTCTTCCCCGGTGACGCGCGCGAGGTCGAGTTGCGCGCCGACCTCAAGGTAGCCGGGGAGGCAGTGGCCGAGACGCTGCTCTATCGTTGGACGGCGTGAGCCAGGCGGGCGCCCCCGCCGCGGCCTCGGCCGCTGCCCCAGGGGGCAACCCCGGGGCCGCCCCGGGGGGCGTGATGGCCGAGGGCTGGCACGCCCTGCCGCCCGAGGCGCCGCTGGCCATGCCGGTGCAGTCGCTGAAGGCCCGGCCGCAGAAGCGGACGGGCGGCATTCCCTCCCGCCCGATGGCCAGCGGGCTCAGGCGCCTGCTGGTCATCGGCGGCGCCATCCTGCTGACGGCCTTCGCGACGCGCGAGATGTGGCTGGTGCTGAACAGCGGCAGGCCGACGCCGCTGCAGGCCTTCGTGCTGCTGCTCTTCGTCGTGCTCTTCGCCTGGATCGCGCTGTCCTTCACCAGCGCCTGCGCCGGCTTCCTGCGGTTGATCGCGGGACCCGACCGGCGGCTGGGGATCGCGCCCGATGGCCCGCCGCCGATGCCCGGCGTCAAGACCGCGCTCCTGATGCCGACCTACAACGAGGATCCGGCGCGCATCATGGCCGGGCTGCAGGCGATCCATGAATCGCTCGCCGCCGCCGGCGCCACCGACCGCTTCGACATCTTCATCCTCAGCGACAGCACGCAGGCGGAGGCCTGGATCGCCGAGGAAGCCGCCTATCTGGCGCTGCGCGCCCGGCTGGGCGAGCCGCCGAACCTGTTCTATCGCCGCCGCCCGAAGAACACGGAGAGGAAGGCCGGCAACATCGCCGAATGGGTGCGGCGCTGGGGCGGCGCCTATCCGCAGATGCTGGTGCTCGACGCCGACAGCGTGATGGAGGCCGACACCGTGCTGCGCCTGGCCGATGCCATGGAGCGCCACGCGGATGTCGGCCTGATCCAGACCCTGCCGATCATCGCCGGCGGCAACACGCTCTTCGCGCGGATGCAGCAATTCGCCGGCCGGGTCTATGGCCCGCTGATCGCCGAGGGCATCGCCTGGTGGCATGGCGCGGAGGGCAACTACTGGGGCCACAACGCCATCATCCGGACGGAAGCCTTCGCCAGCGCGGCCGGCCTGCCCGACCTGCCGGGGAGAAAGCCATTCGGCGGCCACATCATGAGCCACGACTTCGTCGAGGCGGCGCTGCTGCGCCGGGCCGGCTGGGCGGTGCACATGGTGCCCTGGCTGCGCGGCACCTATGAGGAAAGCCCGCCCTCGCTGATGGACCTCGCCATCCGCGACCGCCGCTGGTGCCAGGGCAATCTGCAGCACGCCGCCGTGCTGCCGGCGCGCGGGCTGCACTGGGTCAGCCGGCTGCACCTGCTGACCGGCATCGGCAGCTACATCACCGCGCCGATCTGGCTGGTCTTCCTGGTGGCCGGCGTGCTGCTGGCCATCCAGGCGCGTTTCATCCGGCCGGAATACTTCCCCGCTGGCCCCAGCCTGTTCCCGGCCTGGCCGGTGGTCGATCCGGTGCGCGCCATGTGGGTCTTCATCGGCACCATGGCGCTGCTGCTGGCGCCGAAGCTGATGGCCTGGATCGCCCTGCTGTTCCATGCCCGCGACCGTCGCGGCGCCGGCGGCATGGTCCGCGCCTTCCTGTCGATGATCGTCGAGACCCTGGTCGCCGGCCTGCTGGCGCCGGTCACCATGCTGACCCAGTCGGTCGACGTCATCGCCATCCTGATGGGTCGCGATTCCGGCTGGAACGCGCAGAAGCGCGACGATGGCAGCGTGCCCTTCGGCCAGGTGGTGCGGCTCTACTGGAAGCACACCCTGTTCGGCCTGGTCTTCGGCTTCGCCGCCTGGCTGGTCTCGCCCTATCTGGCGCTGTGGATGTCGCCGGTGGTGATCGGCCTGGCGCTGGCCATCCCGCTGGCCGCCTTCACCGCCCGCCGCGGCCTCGGCGTCGGGCTGCGCCGCCTCGGCCTGCTGCTGACGCCGGAGGAGCATGACACCCCCGCCGTGCTGATCCGCGCCCGCGCGATCCATGCCGGGCTGCAGGAGATCCCGGCGACCCCGGTGCGCGGGCTGTTCAGCGATGCGGCGCTGCTCGCCGCGCATCGCCGCATGCTGCCGCCGCCGCGCCGGCCGGGGCAGGACCCCTTCGACGCCAACCTGCTGGTCGGGCTGGCCCGGCTGGAGGAGGTGGCCTCGCTGGACGAGGCGCTGCGCCAGCTGCCGAAGCAGGAGCTTGCCGCGGTCCTGGCCGACCGGCGGGGCGTCGACAAGCTGGAGGCGCTCAGCCGCGCCTGAGGCGAGGGGGGCCAGTTTCCTGGCCCCCCTCCGCGCCCGGTCCCGTCGCTGGCGGGGCGCCGCTCAGCCGTGGCGCTTGAGCACCGCGACCCCCGCCAAGGCCGCCGGCCAGAGCAGCAACCGGTAGGAATCCTCGCCGGCCAGGCCATCCTCGCTGAGACGGTCCAGGCCGCGGCACAGCAGCCGCACCCGCAGCGGCCCCGCCGGCACCGGCAGCCGCGCCGCGGTCGGCAGGTAGTCGGTGCCGCCGGCCAGGATCAGCATGCCGCGGCTCTCCAGCGAGGCCTCCACCGCATGGTCCACGCCGCCGAGGTCGAGCGCCGGCTCGGCCGGCAGCAGCTCGGCTGCGACCGGGACCTGCATGTTGCGCGCGGTGGCGAAGGCCAGCAGCCCGGGCATCGCCACCACCCCATCGGCCAGGGTGGCCTCGTCCCAGGGCGGGGCCGGGCGCTCGCGCAGCGCGGCGTCCTGCAGCAGGAACTGGAAATAATCGGCGAAGATCGGTCCGTCGTGCAGCAGCGTCATGCCCGCATGAAAGGCCGGATCAGGGCAGCGGATCCACCGAGCGGTCCATCAGCATCTCGTCATAATAGGTGCTGCCCAGCTTCAGCCCGCGCCGCTCCAGCCCGTACTGGCGAAAGCCGGCCGCCTGATAGACCCGGATCGCCGCCTGGTTGCTGGCGACCACGGTCAGGCGGATCGCCTCGACCTGGCCGCGGGCGGCGAGCACCACCTGCTGCACCAGCGCCGCCGCCAGCCCGCTGCCGCGCGCATCCGGCCGGACATACATCCCCCAGAGCACGCCGCGATGCCGCTGCTTCGCCGCCGGCGGCACCATGAAGCCGGCGACCCCGTCCAGCCCGGCGCCGAAGACCGAGCCGCCGATGATCGTGTTGGCCTCCAGGCGGCGGGCGAACCAGTCGAGCGGCTTGTCGGCCTCGTCCTCCCAGGCGGCGGCGAAGGCCTCCGGGTGGCATTCCAGCCCCTCCAGCCGCAGCTCGCGATAGGCGGCGGCATCGGCCGGCAGCAGGCGGCGCAGCGCGACGGCAGGGCGCATCGCCGCGCTCAGCCCAGCCGGTCGATCGTCGTCCGGGACATCTCGTCGGTGGTCTTCAGCACCGCGAGATTGGCCTCGTAGGCGCGCTGCGCCAGCATCAGGTTGACCTGGTCGGCGACCGGGTCCGACCCGCCGTCGAGCGCGACCACCGGCACCTCTGGCAGGGCATCGCCGGTCACCACCGCCTGGGTGGCGCCATAGGAGGCGATGTTCTGGGCGGTCTGCGCGACGCTCTGCTCGGCGCGGCGGGCGCCGCCGAGGGCGGAAAGGCTGGCGCCGGACAGGCCTGAACCAGGCAGGCCGGACGGGCCGAGGGGGGAGAGGGACATGGTCTCGTCCTAGGGCACAAAAGCTTGCAAGTGGTTAAGAACGGGCCGCCGGATATCGACAAGGCGGCGCGCTGGACGCACCCTGCCGGTCGCATACTGCCGCATCCTGCCACCCCTTGTCTTGCCTATCCGGCGCGGAGACCGTCCATGCAGAATACCCAAGAAATCTGGCGCCTGGTCGAGGACCATCAGGACGACCTGATCGGCCTCAGCGACCGCGTCTGGGAGATGCCGGAGCTGGCCTATGCCGAGCACCGCTCCGCTGCCGAGCACCGCAGGATGCTGGAGGAGAAGGGCTTCCGCATCACCGACAATGTCGCCGGCATCCCGACCGCGCTGATGGGCGAGGCCGGCGAGGACGGCCCGGTGATCGCCATCCTCGGTGAATACGACGCGCTGCCCGGCCTCAGCCAGGAGGCCGGCATCGCCGAGCACCGGCCGGTCGAGGGCCAGGGCGGCGCCGGCCATGGCTGCGGCCACAACCTGCTGGGCGCCGGCGCGCTGCTGGCGGCGACGGCGGTGAAGGACTTCCTGGCGAAGAACGGGTTGAAGGGTCGCGTCCGCTACTATGGCTGCCCGGCGGAAGAGGGCGGCGCCGCCAAGGCCTTCATGGTGCGCGACGGTGCCTTCAAGGATGTCGACATCGCCATCTCCTGGCACCCGGCGCCGTTTGCCGCGGTGAACGAGGCGAAGTCGCTGGCCAATTGCCGCATCGACTTCTCCTTCGTCGGCCGGTCCAGCCATGCGGCGGCGGCGCCGCATCTGGGCCGCTCGGCGCTGGATGCGGTCGAGCTGATGAATGTCGGCGTCAACTACATGCGCGAGCACATGCCCTCCGACGCGCGCATCCACTATGCCTATCTGGATGCCGGCGGCATCGCGCCGAACGTGGTGCAGGGCACCGCCAAGGTGCGCTACCTGATCCGCGCCACCGACCTGCCGGGGCTGCAGCAGCTGATCACCCGGGTCCGCAAGATCGCCGATGGCGCCGCGCTGATGACCGAGACGACGGTGACCACCAAGACCGTCTCGGCCGTTTCCAACCTGCTGGGCAACACGCCGCTCGAGCGCAGCATGCAGGACCAGCTGGAGCGGCTCGGCCCGCCGCCCTTCGACGAGGCCGACCGGGCGCTGGCCGCCGAGTTCCAGAAGACGCTGTCGGACGAGGACATCGCCAGCGCCTTCCGCCGCATGGGCGTGCCGGTGCGGCGCGGCGTGCCGCTGGCCGATGAGATCATCCCGCTCGAGGCCAAGGGCGCGGCGATGGTCGGCTCGACCGATGTCGGCGACGTCTCCTGGGTGGTGCCGACGGTGCAGGCGCGCGGTGCCACCTATGCCATCGGCACGCCGGGCCACAGCTGGCAGCTGACCGCGCAGGGCAAGTCGGCGCTGGCCCACAAGGGCATGGTGCATGTGGCCAAGGTGATGGCGGGTGTCGCGGTGGATGCGCTGCAGGACCCGCAGCTGATCGCCAAGGCCAAGGCCGACCTGGCCGCCCGCACCGCGGTCGACCCCTATGTCTGCCCGCTGCCCGACGACCTGGTGCCGCCGATCAAGATGGCGATGCCCAACTGACAGAAATAGAAGGGGGTCCGGGGGGATACCTCCCCCCGGCCTTGCCTAAAGAATCTTCGCCTCAAACGGCGGCAACAGGTCCGGCGCCTCGAATTCAAGAACCCAGAGATCCGGGTCCCGCTTCACCTGCCGCGCCACATAGGCCTCGGCCTCGGGTTCCGGCACCGGGTCCTTGCCGGTCCCGCGCATCCAGGCCGCCCGGCCTTCGCCGTCGCGCACCTGGGACAGCACCATGCAGCCCGCGCGTCCGCGCAGCACGCAGAGGATGCCGCCCGAATCCGGGTCGCCCTTGCGCAACACCATGCCGGGCTGGCCGGCGATATCGGCCAGCCGCAGGGCCATCTGGGCCCAGAGCCCGGCCTTCACTTTCGCTTCCATCCCCCTAGCCTGACGCCGGCGGAGCGGGATGCAAGCCCTGGTTCGCACGGGCCCCGCTTCTGCCGGACGCGGGCGGCAAAATGCGCTTGCGATCCTGGCGCCGGCGCGGCAAGCACCCGCTGGCTGGGATCGATGCGGGGGTTTTCGAGCGATGGCGGTTCAGGTGCAGGAACGGGCGAAGATGACCGAGGGTCAGCGCGCCTATGAGGCGAAGCGCGCGGCCAAGGCCGGCGTCAGCCTGGAGAAGTGGCTGTCGATGAAGGTGCAGGAGCGCGAGCAGCTGGTGGCCAAGGCGACCGCCGCGACCGCGCCGGCCAAGAAGCCCGGCTTCTTCGCCCGGCTGATGGAGCGCGCCACCAAGCCGATCGGCTGAGCCATCGCGGAGCGGGCGGTGCACCCTGCCGGCCAGGCGGCCGGCGGCCACCGCGCGCTCACAGCATCCGCCGCAGCGTGTCGTCGCCGCGGCGGCGATGGTGCCAGAGCGCGGCGGCGGCGTGCAGCGCCACCAGCCCGCCCAGCGCCAGCGCCATCCAGCCGTGCAGGGCGGTCAGCCGCGGCGCCAGCGCCTCGTCCGGGCCGATCGGGCTGGGGATCGGCAGGATGCCATATGCGGTCAGCGGGAAGCCCCAGGCATTGGTGGCCAGCAGCCCGACCACCGGCATCGCCAGCAGCAGGGCGTAGAGCGCCGCATGGGTGGCCCAGGCCACGCGGTGCAAGGGCGCCGGCAGGGCCGGGGTGATCGGCGGCGGCGGATGCCGCAGCCGCCAGAACAGCCGCAGCAGGGTGACCGGCAGCAGGGTCAGCCCGATGCTTTCATGCAGGTTGTACAGAAGCAGCTTGAAGGCCTCGTCCTCGGGGGCCGCCCAGCCCAGCCAGAGGCCGAGAAGACCCACCAGGATGAGCGCCAGCACCGTCGCCCAGTGCAGCAGCCGGGCCAGGGCGGTATAGCGGGACGCAGGCGGGGCAGGGGTGCGCATGCGGGGTCCTCCGTTGACGGATGATGCACCGATGATCGCGGCGCATGCGGATTGGAGCATCGATCCGCGCAAGCGCTGGGTCAGCATTGCGCGACGGCGGCGCAAGCCCCGCGGCGGCGTCGAATGGCGCGCCGAGGCGCCCCGGCCGGTGGGCGACCCCGCCGTGCTGACCGCCGGGCTGCTGGCCGAGGGGGTGGCGCTGGCCTTCGGCCTCGACCTGCCGCTGGGCCTGCCGCGCGGCTTCTGCGCCGGCCGCCGGGAGGCGGATTTCCCGGACTTCCTGCGCGGGCTGGTGGCGCGGCCCGATTTCTTCCTGGTCAGCCCGACGCTGGAGACCGTCTCGCCCGAGCGCCCCTTCTATCCGTCGCGCGGGGTGAAGGGGATGACGCGGCTGGCGCATGCGGCGGCGCTGGGGCTGGAGGATGCGTCGGCGCTCAGCCGGCTCTGCGACCGCGCGACGATGGAGCGGCCGGCCGGCGCCCCGGTGTTCTGGACGCTGGGCGCCAACCAGACGGGGAAGGGGGCGATCGGCGCCTGGCGGGACTGGCTGGCGCCGGCGCTGGCGGGCGGCGCGCCGCTGGCGCTCTGGCCGTTCCAGGGCGGGCTGCACGCGCTGCTGGCGCCGGGCCGGGCGGTGCTGGCCGAGGTCTATCCGGCGGAGGCGATGCGCCATCTCGGCGTGACGCTGCCGGGCAGCAAGCGGCTGCCCTCGGCGCGGCGGGCGGCGGAAGGCGCGCTGGGCGCGGCGATGGCGCGGCTCGGGGTGCGGCCATCCGCGGCGCTGAAGCAGGCGATGGCGGCGGGGTTCGGGATGGATGCCGCCGGCGAGGACCGGTTCGACAGCCAGCTCGGCCTGCTCTGCCTGATCGCGGTGCTGGAGGGCGCGCGGCCCGACTTCATCCCCGACGATCCCTGGGTGCGGCGCTGGGAAGGCTGGGTGCTGGGGCAGACGGCGCTGCCGCGCCCGGGACCGGGCGGGACGCCGGCGGCAGGATAGCCGCCAGCGTCACGTCACCGCGTCAGGCGCGGCCGTAGGTGTCCTCGAAGCGGACGATGTCGTCCTCGCCGAGATAGGAGCCGGACTGCACCTCGATCAGGGTCAGCGGGATCATGCCCGGATTCTCCATGCGGTGGACGCAGCCGAGCGGCAGGTAGATCGACTCGTTCTCGCGCAGCATGATGCGCTCGGCATCGCGCTCGACGATGGCGGTGCCGGCGACCACCACCCAGTGCTCGGCGCGGTGGAAGTGCTTCTGCAGGGAGAGCTTCTCGCCCGGCTTGACCGAGATCTTCTTCACCTGGAAGCGGTCGCCCTTGATCAGCCCCTCGTAATGGCCCCAGGGGCGGTACATGCGGCGATGCTCGCTGGCCTGCGGATGGCCCTCGGCCTTCAGCTGCTCCAGCAGCTTCTTGACGTCCTGGGCGCGGTCGCGGTGCATGGCCAGCACGGCGTCGTCGGTGACGACGAGCACCGCATCCTCCAGCCCGACGACGCCGGCCAGGATCCCCTCGCTGCGCACGTAGCAGTTCTTCGCGTCATAGAGGGCGACCGGGCCCTTGGTGGCGTTGCCGGCGGCGTCCTTCGGCGAGACCTCCCACAGCGCCGCCCAGGAGCCGACATCGGACCAGCCGAGATCGGCCGGCACCACGGCGGCATGGGCGGTCTTCTCCATCACCGCATAGTCGATCGAGATGTCTGGGGCGGCGGCGAAGGCCGCCGGGTCGAGGCGGATGAAGTCGAGGTCGCGGGTCGCGCCCTCCACCGCGCTGCGGACGGCGGCCAGCAGCTCGGGGGCCAGGCGCTCCAGCTCGGCCAGCAGGGTGGCGGCGGTCGCCACGAACATGCCGGAGTTCCAGAGATGCCGGCCCTCGGCCAGGAAGCGGGCGGCGGTCGCGGGATCGGGCTTCTCGACGAAGCGGGCGATGGCGGCGACGCCCTCCAGCCCGTCCAGCGCCGGCCCGGCCTCGATATAGCCGTAGCCGGTCTCGGGGGCGGTGGGCTTCATGCCGAAGGCGACGATGCGGCCGGCGCGGGCGGCGGCGGCGGCGCGGGCCAGCGCCTCGTGCAGCGCCGGCGTGTCGCTGATCGCCGCATCGGCGGCCATCAGCCAGAGCACGTCATGCGGATCGGCTTCCTGCGCCAGCAAGGCGGCGGCGGCGATGGCGGGGGCGCTGTTGCGCGCCACCGGCTCGAGCACGATGCGGGCGTCCTTGACGCCGGCCTCGCGCAGCTGCTCGGCGACCAGGAAGCGGTGCGCCTGGTTGCTGATCACCAGCGGCTCGGCGAAGCGGGCGCCGGTGGCGCGGGCGACAGTGTCCTGCAGCATGGTCCGCTGCGACAGCAGCGGCCAGAACTGTTTCGGGAAGGCCTCGCGCGATAGCGGCCACAGCCGGCTGCCGGTGCCTCCGCACAGGATTACCGGAACGATGCGGCGCTGCGCATGATCAGCCATCAACCCACTCCATGCCCGAATAGCGCAAGCATACGCCAAGCCGGCCAAAAGAAAAGCCGCCCCGGTTTTTCAACCGGAGCGGCTTCATGACAATTGCGGCAGAGGTAACCGGCGGTCAGCCCGCCATCGCCGCTTCCTTCTTCTTGCGCAGGCCGGGCAGCAGCATCAGGCCGAGCGCCAGGGCGGCGACCACCAGCAGGGTGGCGCTGATCGGGCGCTGCATGAAGATCATCGGGTCGCCACGCGACAGCAGCATGGCGCGGCGCAGATGCTCCTCCATCATCGGGCCAAGGACGAAGCCGACCAGCAGCGGCGCCGGCTCCATCTTGATCTTGGCGAAGACGTAGCCGAGGACCGCGAAGAACACCGTCTGGTAGACGTCGAAGACGCTGTTGTTGATCGAGTAGACGCCGATTGCGCAGAAGGTGAGAATCGCCGGGTACATGTACTTGTACGGCACCTGCAGCAGCTTCACCCACATGCCGATCATCGGCAGGTTGATGACCAGCAGCATGACGTTGCCGATCCACATGGAGCAGATCAGGCCCCAGAACAGGTCGGGCTGCGCCTCGACCATGCGCGGGCCCGGCTGGATGCCCTGGATGATCAGCGCGCCGACCATCAGCGCCATCACGGCGTTGGAGGGGATGCCCAGCGTCAGCAGCGGGATGAAGCTGGTCTGCGCGGCCGCGTTGTTGGCGGCTTCCGGACCGGCCACGCCCTCGATGGCGCCGTTGCCGAACTCGTTGCGGCCCTTCGACATCTTCCGCTCCATCATATAGGAGCCGAAGGAGGCGAGGGACGCGCCGCCGCCCGGCAGGATGCCGAGGACGGAGCCGATGACGGTGCCGCGGATCACCGAGGGGGTGGCGCGCTTCCACTCTTCCTTGGTCAGGAACAGCGAGCCCACCTTGGTCGAGAGCACGCTGCGGACCTCGGGGTTCTCGAGGTTCAGGATGATCTCGGAGATGCCGAAGACGCCCATGGCGATGGCGGCGAAGTTCAGCCCGTCGGACAGCTCGGGGATGCCGAAGGTGAAGCGCTGCTGGCCGGTCTGCACGTCGGTGCCGACCAGGCCGAGCGCCACGCCCAGCACCACCATGCCGACCGACTTGATCACCGAGCCCTGCGCCAGCACGGCCGAGATGATCAGGCCGAGCAGCATCAGCGCGAAGTAGTCGGCCGGGCCGAAGGAGAGGGCGACCTCGGTGAGCAGCGGGCCGGAGGCGGCGACCAGGATGGTGGCCACCGAGCCGGCGAAGAAGGAGCCCAGCGCCGAGATGGCCAGCGCCGCGCCGGCGCGGCCGTTGCGCGCCATCTTGTAGCCCTCCAGCGTGGTCACCACGGAGGAGACCTCGCCGGGCAGGTTCAGCAGGATGGCGGTGGTCGAGCCGCCATACTGCGCGCCGTAGTAGATGCCGGCGAGCATGATGATGGCGGTGGTCGCCGGCTGCCCGAAGGTGATGGGCAGCAGGAGGGAGATGGTGGCGACCGGGCCGATGCCCGGCAGCACGCCGATGGCGGTGCCGATCAGCGCGCCGAGCAGGGCGAAGAGAAGGTTATCAAAGCTGAGCGCGACGCCGAAGCCGTGCGCCAGATTGGCAAGAAGCAGTTCCATGGTGTCTTCGCGCCCTCAGAAGACCGGCCAGACATTCACGCGGATGTCGAGCTCGTAGATGAAGACCCACCAGCACAGCGCCAGCAGGAACACCACGCAGGCGGCGACGCCGAGCGGCCGGTGCGTCGGGTCGGCAAAGGCGGAGACGACCACGAGCGCGGTGATGGCCAGCATCAGGCCGCCCTGTTCCAGCAGCACGCCGAAGATGCACATGGCCAGCAGGATCATCGCCAGCGGGCGCCAGGC
The DNA here is from genome assembly GCF_037145735.1 of Roseomonas sp. USHLN139. Classification (NCBI taxonomy): domain Bacteria; kingdom Pseudomonadati; phylum Pseudomonadota; class Alphaproteobacteria; order Acetobacterales; family Roseomonadaceae; genus Roseomonas; species Roseomonas sp. USHLN139. Next base: position 877,199 of record NZ_JBBCWY010000001.1, read on the forward strand.
CGGGCTGATCGCCAGCACGGCGAAGCCGATGCTCAGGGCGATGCCCAGCGCATACCAGTTGGCCTGCAGCGCCGGCATGGCGGCCAGCAGCGGATAGGCCACGAGCGTCACGCCCATGCCGACGAACAGCGTGACGAAGTCGATCTTCGTCCACTTCTCCAGCGGGTCGGAGCCGCCGAAGAGGGAAGTGCCGAGCACGATGGCACCCAGGCCGAATTCCAGCCAGAACACGAGCATCGGCATGTAGCCGGGGCCCATGCGTCGCGCCGAGCCTAGTGTGTGCTCGGTGTTCAGCCACAGGCCGATGACCGCCAGAGCCAGCAACAAGATGCCGGAGGCAAGGTCTTTTGCGTTGATCCTCATGCCGATTCCTTCTTGAACCCCACGCGCGGCAGGCACGCGCCCGTCATCGTCACCATGCGAAAGGCCACGGCACCGCGCCGCAGCCGCCTGGCCTTGCGGCCAGCCGAGATCGAGGGCCCCGCGCCGAGGCGCAGGACCGGTCGAGGTCAGAATGCAGGCTGTGCGTCAGGTGACACGCCACCAAGGACCGGAAGCGACCAACAGGCCTCCTGGTCCGGAATCACTGCCAGACCGGCCGATCCGGAATCGCTCCAGATCCGGATTAACGGTGCCGGCACCCAATTCCACCCCTCCCCCCGATGCGGATTGCGGGGCAACCTATGGCACGGAAATGTGCGGCGGCAAGGCGCCATCCATTCATTAACAAAAGTTCACGTTCGCTGCGACGCAACAAACGATACCGCTGCCCTGCCGCCTCTCGCTGAAACGGGAAGTTCTCCACGATGACAAACGAATTTCTGTTCAATGACCCCGCCGGCCCCTTGCGCGAGGCGGCGGCGACCCTGGCGCCGCAGCTGATCGCGCTGCGCCGCGACATCCACGCGCATCCGGAACTGGCCTTCGAGGAAGTGCGCACCGCCGGGCTGGTCGCCGCCGAGCTGTCGCGGCTGGGAATCGCCCACCGCACCGGCATCGGCCGCACCGGCGTGCTGGGACTGATCGAGGGCGGCCAGCCGGGGCCGACGCTGGCGATCCGCGCCGACATGGACGCGCTGCCGATCCATGAGGAGACCGGGCTGCCCTTCGCCTCGTCGGTGGACGGCAAGATGCATGCCTGCGGCCACGACATCCACACCGTCACCCTGCTCGGCGTCGCCGCCATCCTGAAGGAGCTGGCGCCGCGCCTGGCCGGCCGCGTCGTGCTGGTCTTCCAGCCGGCGGAAGAAACCCTGCAGGGGGCGGCGGCGATGATCGCCGATGGCGCGGCCGAGGGCATCGACATGGCGCTCGGCTTCCACAACCAGCCGGAATACGCAGTCGGCCGATTCGCCTATGTGCGCGGCGCCTGCCTGGCGGCCTCCGACCTGTTCGACCTGACGCTGCGCGGCCGCTCGGGCCATGCGGCGCATCCCTATGCCGCGGTCGATCCGATCGTGGCGGCGGCGCATTTCGTGACCCAGGCGCAAACCGTCGTGTCGCGCGAGGTGAAGCCGCTGCATCCGGCGGTGGTCACCATCGGCCAGTCGGTGGGCGGCACCACCTATAACATCATCCCCGAGCGGGTGTCGCTGAAGGGCACGGTGCGCACCCTGCACACCGAGGCGCGCGACCTGGCCGAGGCGGCGCTGCGCCGGCTGATCGCCGGCATCGAGACCGGCATGCGCGTCTCGGCGACGCTGGAATACCGCCGCATGGTGCCGCCGCTGGTCAATGCCGACAGCGTGCTGGAGCCCGCGCTGGCCTCGCTGAACGCGCAGTTCGGCGCCGAGGCGGTGTCCGAGGGCCAGCCCAGCATGGGCTCCGAGGATTTTTCCGCCTTTGCCGAGCGCGTCCCTTCGGTGCAGCTGTCGATCGGCTCCGGCACCGCGGGCCGCGACGACCGCCTGCACAATGCGGACTACCAGCCGGACGAGGGCTGCATTCCGGCCGGCGTCGAGGCGCTGTCCCGGGTGGCGCTCGATCTCCTGACGCGCCGCTGAGGATCAGAAAAAAGATGGGGGTCCGGGGGAATTCCTTCCCCCGGCCTTTTTCTTTTCTTGAGTAGGACGGGTGACATGAAGATTTGCGTATTCGGTGCCGGTGCGATCGGCGGTCATGTGGCGGCCCGCCTGGCCTTGGGCGGTGCCGAGACCTCGGTCGTCGCCCGCGGCGCGCAGCTGGCCGCCATCCAGGCGGACGGCCTGACCGTCGAGGCCCCCGACGGCACCCACAATCTGCGCGTCGCGGCCGGAAGTGCCGCCGAGCTCGGCCCGCAGGATGCGGTGATCGTGACGGTGAAGGCGCCGGCGCTGCCGCAGGTGGCCGAGGCGATCGCGCCGCTGCTGGGGCCCGACACCACGGTGGCCTTCGTGATGAACGGCATCCCCTGGTGGTATTTCGACCGCCATGGCGGCCCGCTTGACGGCCGCCGCCTGCCGGTGGTCGATCCGGGCGAGGCGCTGCGCCGGGCGGTCGGCATCGAGCGGACGCTGGGCGGCGTGGTCTATTCGGCCTGCACGGTGACCCGCCCCGGCGTCATCAAGGCCGAGCACGCCAACAACCGGGTCATCCTGGGCGAGATCGACGGCCGCGATTCGCCGCGCGCCCGGGCGATCGCGGCCTTCCTGACCAAGGGCGGCATTTCCGGCGAGGTGACGGGCGAGATCCGCCGCGAGATCTGGATGAAGCTGATGGGCAACCTGGCGCAGGGGCCCTTCACCATCTTGTCGCGCCAGGGCATGGCGGGGACGCTGGCCGATCCGGCGGTGCGCGCCGCCATCCGCCGCGCGATGGAGGAGGCGATGGCGGTGGCCGCCGGCCTCGGCCAGGGCTTCGAGTTCGAGCTGGACAAGCGGCTGGCCGGCTCGGCCAAGCTGGCGCACAAGCCGTCCATCCTGCAGGACCTGGAGCTGGGGCGGCCGATGGAGATCGACGCGCTGTTCCGCGTGCCGCTGGAGCTGGCGCGGCTGGCCGGGGTCGAGACGCCGACGCTGGACCTCTCGGTCGCGCTGGCCACCCAGGCGGCGACGGCGGCCGGGCTCTACACCCCCGCCGCGGCCTGAGGGGCGAGCGCCATGGCCCGGACGGCGTCCGGGCTGTGGCCGGCCTCGCGCAGCGCGGCCAGGGTTGGGGCCCTGTCGCGCTTCGACAGCCGCCTGCCATCGGCGCCGAGCAGCAGCGGATGGTGGGCACAGCGCGGCGCCGGCCAGCCCATCAGGTGCTGCAGCAGCCGGTGCAGGTCGGTGGCCGGCAGCAGGTCCACGGCGCGGGTGATGCAGGTGACGCCCTGCAGCGCATCGTCATGGGTGACGCAGAGATGGTAGCTGGCCGGCGTGTCCTTCCGCGCCAGCACCACGTCGCCGAAGCGGGCAGGGTCGCAGCGCCGGCGCTGCCCGTGCTCCAGGAAGGCGAGGGGGCCGCGCGTCCGGGCCAGCGCCGCCGCCATGTCGAGGCGGAGCGCATAGGCATCCCCCGAGGCGATCCGGTCGGCCCGTTCGGCGGGCGACAGCCGCCGGCAGGTGCCGGGATACAGAAGACCATCGGGGCCGTGCGGGGCATGGCCGATGGCGGCGACCTCGCGGGCGATGTCGGCGCGGGTGCAGAAGCAGGGATAGAGCAGGCCCTCGCCCGAGAGCCTTTCCAGCACGGCGCGATACTCGGCAAAATGCTCGGACTGGATGCGGACGGGGCCGTCCCAGTCGATGCCCAGCCAGGCCAGGTCCTGCAGGATGCCGGTGGTGAATTCGGGGCGGCAGCGGACCGGGTCGATATCCTCGATCCGGAGAAGGAAGCGGCCGCCGGCCTCGCGCGCGGCGCGCCAGCCCCGCAGGGCGCTGTGCGCATGCCCCAGATGGAGCGCGCCGGTGGGGCTCGGGGCGAAGCGCGTGACGAAGGTTGCGGCCATCACCGATCGCGCGTAGCGGATGCGGCCTGACCGCAGCAAGGGGGGCGCCGCATGGCCGCATTGGATGGATTGCGCTGGGGACCGGCCTCGGGCGGCGCGCCGAAGCTGATCGTCTTCCTGCTGCACGGCTATGGCGCCGATGCCAACGACCTGATCGACCTGGCCCCCGGCTGGGGGCGAAGCGTGCCCGAGGCCCTGTTCATCGCCCCGCACGCGCCGCTGCCCTGCGAGGCCGGGCCCTATGGCCGGCAATGGTTCAGCCTGCAGGACCGCAGCCCGGCCCGGCTGCTGGCCGGCATCCAGGTCGCCCGCCCGCTGCTGGACCGCGCCATCGCCGCGGAATGCGCCGCCGCCGGACTGCCGGAATCCGCCGTCGTGCTGATGGGCTTCAGCCAGGGGGCGATGATGGCCCTCGACACCGGGCTGCGCCGCGCCGTGCCGCCGGCCGCCATCCTCGCCTATTCCGGCCGGCTGATCGCGGAAGACCTGCTGGCGGCCGAGCTCAGGGGCCGCCCGGAGGTGCTGCTGGTCCATGGCGAGGCCGACGAGGTGGTGCCCGTCCAGGCCAGCCGCTCGGCCGAGGCGGTGCTGCGCGCGGCAGAGGTGCCGGTCGAGGCGCTCTACGTGCCGCGGCTCGGCCATGGCATCGACGATGCCGGCCTGTCCTTCGGCGGCCTGGCGCTGCAGCGCGCCGCGGCCGGGCTGGAGGCGCCTTCCGCCTCCTGAAGCGCCCGCCTGGGTGACAGCCCCGTGAAACCCGCGCGGCCGGATGTTGCACCGGCTGCCGGGGGCTGGCATGACTCCATCGCACACCGGCGGCGCCACGACATCTGGGGCCTGCCCGCCCGGTCCGGCCCCAGGGGTTGAGGCGCGCAGCTTGAAAGGAGCGGCGCTTGCCTGACGGGTTGGCTGTTTCCGGCCAGGGTGGGACTGTCCCGCCCGGCCAGGGTGGAGGTCCGGGTGCCGCCTTCGGCAGCTTCCCGGCGCTGGTGCTGAACGCCGATTTCCGGCCGCTCTCCTATTTCCCGCTATCGCTCTGGTCCTGGCAGGATGCGGTGAAGGCGGTCTATCTCGATCGCGTCTCGGTGCTCTCCGAATACGACACCATGGTGCGCTCGCCGCGCCATGCCGTGCGCCTGCCCAGCGTCATCGCGCTGCGCGAATACATCCCCTCGGCCCGGCGCCCGGCCTTCACCCGCTTCAACGTCTTCCTGCGCGACAGCTTCTCCTGCGTCTATTGCGGCGAGGAGCGGCCGACCCAGGAACTGACCTTCGACCACGTCATCCCGCGCAGCCGCGGCGGCCGCACCAGCTGGGAGAACGTCGTCACCGCCTGCGGGCCCTGCAACCTGCGCAAGGGCTCCAGGCTGCCGGCCGAGATCCGCATGTTCCCGCGCCGCGAGCCGCGCCAGCCGACCGGCTGGGAACTGCAGGACAACGGGCGGATGTTCCCGCCGAACTACCTGCATGAGAGCTGGCGGGATTATCTGTACTGGGATACCGAGCTCGAAGGCTGAGAAAGCAAGGCCAGGGGAAGGAATTCCCCTGGACCCCTTCTTCTTTCTGTCGGTGCTGCCGCGCGCGACAGCTCAGGCGCGGGGCAGACGGCGCAGCAGCTCGGGGGGCAGCTGCTGTTCCTCGGGGGCTTGCGCGGGAGGGACGGCGGCGGGCTCGGCGGGCAGGCCGAGCAGGCTCTCGATCGCCTTGCCGCCGAATTCGGCGACCACCCGCTGCACCAGCTCCAGCTGGTCGGGGCGGTGGCCGGTCACCATCTGCACCCGCACCACCTGGCCCTGCAGCCCCGTCGCGCAGGTCAGGTTGCGCAGCACGCTGTCCCGGCCCAGCAGGCGGATGTCGACGCAGCGCAGCAGCGGCTGCCCGCCCTGCCGCCCGATCGAGAAATCGCTGCCGCGCTCGGCGCGGATCTGCGGCAGGTTGCCGGCGAAGCCGAACATCGCCGTCGCCTCGGCATTCAGCACCGCCCGCACATCCAGGGAATCGGGCGTGTCGGTCAGCCCCTGCACCGCCGGGCGCGGCTGCACCGTCACCCGGATCAGCGGGCCCTCGCTGCCGCCGGCGCGATAGGCCCGCGCCAGCATGCCGGCCGGCGGCGCCGGCGAGGCCTCCGCCGGGACGGCGACGAAATCATTGATCCGCCCGGGAAGCTGGTCGAGCAGCGCCTGCCGCGGCTGCGCCGCCTCCCGCCCGGCGCAGGCGGCGGTCAGCAGCAGGAGCAGCAGCGCAATCGGGCGGAAGGGCATGGGCCGGGTCCAGGCAGAGGCCCAGGCATCATGCGCCAGCGAAGCGCCCCCGTCAGCGTCCTTCGGCACCGCCGCCGGCGCGCCGCGTCGCGAACCACAGCGTCAGCCCGCCGAGGCCGAGCGCATAGAGCAGGTTCATCGCCGCCATCGACAGCGGCAGGCCGGGGATCAGGAAGGTCGGCTCGTCACAGGGCTTGGCCGGAGCGGCGGCCAGGCTGTTCATCATCTCCTCCACCGTCCGCGCGGCGCCGGCATGCGGCGCCGCGCAGCCGGGCAGGGGGGAGGGCCACCATTTGAATTCGACGCCGACATGCACCGCGGCGACCACGGCCGAGGCCAGCACGGCGATGCCGGCGAGTCCTGTCAGCACCCGGGCCAGCTTCGGCTGGCGCATCGCCATCACCGCCATCAGGGCGAGCAGCGCCGCGACCCAGTAGGGGCCGCGCTGCCAGAGGCAGAGCAGGCAGGGGTTCAGCCCGCCCCAGCGCTCGGTGGCCATGGCCAGCAGCGGGGCGGCGGCGGCGAGCAGCGCCACCAGCAGCGAGAGCGGCATCAATCCTCGTTCGGGTCCAGCAGCTGGTCCATGGCGCGCGACGGCTCGGCGCAGGCCTGGCCGACCACCCGCGCCGGCACGCCCGCGACGGTCGAGCCCGCCGGCACCGGCTTCAGCACCACCGAGCCGGCGGCGATGCGGGCGCAATGCCCGACCTCGATATTGCCCAGCACCTTGGCGCCGGCGCCGACCAGCACGCCCTGGCGGATCTTCGGATGGCGGTCGCCGCTCTCCTTGCCGGTGCCGCCGAGCGTGACACCCTGCAGGATCGAGACATTGTCCTCGATCACCGCGGTCTCGCCGACCACCAGCCCGGTGGCGTGGTCGAGGAAGATGCCGCGGCCGATCCGCACCGCCGGGTGGATGTCGGTCTGGAACACCACGGAGCTGCGCGACTGCAGCCAGAGCGCCAGGTCGCGCCGCCCCTCGACCCAGAGCGCATGTGCCAGGCGATGCGCGCAGAGCGCGTGGAAGCCCTTGTAGTAGAGCAGCGGCTCCAGCGCCCGGCTGGTCGCCGGGTCGCGGTCGACCACCGCCATGATGTCGCTGCGCACCGCCTCGCGCAGCGCCGGGTCCTCCTCCAGCGCGCGCTCCAGGCTGCGGCGCAGCAGGGTGCCGGGCAGGTCGGCATGGTCCAGCCGGTCGGCGACGCGGCTGGAGAGCGACGATTCCAGCGTGCCATGCTGCAGCACGGCGGCGTGCAGGAAGCCGGCCAGCTCCGGCTCGCGCAGCGCCGCGGCCTCGGCCTCCTGGCGGATCCGCGACCAGACCGGGTCGAGCATGCCAGGGGCCTCGCGAAGTCCGTCGCGATCACCATCCGGCGGCGTCGGGGTGGGCAGAACCTGGTTCATGCAGAAGCTCCTGACGCGGCGCGCCCCGCCCGCTCCGCACCGGAGACGCCAGGACGGGCCGCCGCAAGGGTCGCGGGGCCTTTGACCGGAACCTTGTCCCGTCCGGCCGCCGGGTCAAGCGCCAGGGCGGCTGGACCGTGCGGCGCCGCACGCATAGCGTGTCGCCGATCTCTGGCAGGAGTCCAGCATGCCCATTCTCTGGGGCCGTCCCAACAGCAGCAACGTGATGAAGGTGATGTGGCTCTGCACCGAGCTCGGCCTGGCGCATGAGCGGCGCGATGCCGGCGGCGCCTTCGGCCTGACCGCGGAGCCGGCCTTCCGGGCGATGAACCCGAACAGCCTGGTGCCGGTCTGGCAGGAGGATGACGGCTGGGCGCTGTGGGAGAGCAACACCATCCTGCGCCACCTGGCCGCCACCCGCCCGGGCGGCGCGGCGCTCTACCCGGCCGATGCCCGCCGCCGCGCCGCGATCGAGCGCTGGATGGACTGGCAGCTGGCGCATCTGGCCGCGCCGATGACGACGATCTTCTTCACCCATGTCCGCATCCCGGAGGCCGAGCGCGACTGGCCGGCGACGGAGGCGGCGCGGGTCCGGGCCGCTGGCCTGTGGCAGATGGTCGAGCGGCAGCTGGAAGGACGCGACTTCCTGGAGGGCGACTTCAGCCTGGCCGATATCGCCCTCGGCATCTTCGCGCATCGCTGGTTCGCCCTGCCGATCGAGCGGCCGGACCTGCCGAATCTGCGCGCCTGGTACGACCGGCTGCGGCAGCGCCCGGGCTATGCCCCGGTCCTGGCGCCGATGACCTGAAGCGGGCCTCCGGCGACGGCGCGGCTTCCGCCGTCCCGTGCAGATCAGGCCCAGCTGCCCCCGTGACGGAGGCTTCCGCATCGGCTATTGCGGAAGCACCGCGCGGGTGTGGTGAAATGGTAGACGCGCCGGACTCAAAATCCGGTTCCGAAAGGAGTGTCGGTTCGAGTCCGACCACCCGCACCACCCGCCTTCCGCACCGCCTGTGTTGCGGAACCGGCCTGCCACCTTGCCAGCGCCGGCGTGGCCCCCGGCAAAGGCCGGACCGGATCGGTCACCCTTTGGCACCCTCTCCTCGCTGAAGGCGCCGCCCTATGGCGGCCTCCCCCTCAGCGATCGGTCAGCCGCAGCTCGATGCGGCGGTTGCGCGCCAGGGCCTCCGGCGAATCGCCGGCCTCCAGCGGCTGGTATTCCGCGAAGGCGGTGGCGGCGACGCGGTTGGCCGGCAGGCCCTCGCCGATCAGCAGCTGCGCCACGGCGATGGCGCGCGCCGAGGACAGCTCCCAGTTGCTGGCGAAGCGGCCGCCACCGCGGATCGGGCTGCGATCGGCATGGCCGTCGACCCGCAGCACCCAGGCGAGCTCGGGCGGGAACTGCCGGCTGATCTCCAGCAGCACCTGCGCCAGGGCGCGCAGCTGTTGCTGGCCGCTGGCGGAGAGATCGGCGCTGCCGACCGGAAACAGCACCTCGCTCTGGAAGACGAAGCGGTCGCCGACGATGCGCACTTCCGGGCGGTCGCCCAGCACGCTGCGCAGCTTGCCGAAGAAGTCCGAGCGGTAGCGCTGCAGCTCCTCGACGCGCGCGGCGAGCGCGGCGTTCAGCCGCTGGCCCAGCGCGCTGATCTGCGCGTCCTTGTCGCGGCCGGCGGCCTCCTGCGCGTCGAGCAGCCCGGCGACGCGCGACAACTCGGCGCGCAGCTCGGCCAGGCGCTGGGTCAGCAGGGCGACCTGGGCGCGGGCGCTCTCGGCCAGGCGGGCATGCTCGCCGCCCTCGGCCTCGGCGCGGCGCTGTGCCTCGCCGGCGGTGGTGGCGGCGGTCTCGGCGCGGCGCTGGGCCGCGGTGGCGCTGGCGGCGGCGGCTTCGGCGGCGCTGCGGCGGGCGGCCTCGGCGGTGGCCAGCGCCTCGGCGGCGCTGCGGGCCTGCTCCTGCTCGCCGGCCCGGGCGAGGGCGGCGGCGGCGCGCTTCTCCAGCTCGTCGCGCAACGCGGTCAGCTGCTGCACCTGCAGGGTCAGCCGGGCGACGTCGGCCAGCCGCGCCTCGATGGTGGCGCGGTCGGCGGTCACCGTCTGGTTGATCGTCTCCAGCTCGCGCCGCAGCATCGCCAGCGCCGCCTGGGCGGCGGCGAGCTGGGCGCGGGTGTCGGCCAGCTGCGCCAGATTGCCGTCGCGCGCCGTCTCGGCGCTGCCGGCGCGGGACTGGGCGGCGGCCAGCTGGCTGCGCGCCTCGGCCAGCGCGGCGCGCTCGGCCTCGAGCGCGCGGCGCGTCTCGGACAGGTCGCGCAGGGCCTGGGCGCTGCCGCCGCCGATCGCCTCGGCGCGGGACTGCGCCTCGGCCAGGCGCTGCTCCAGCGCGGCGATGCGGGCGGCGGCGCCGCCGGCCGAGAGGTCGAGATCGGCCAGCCGCGCGGCCAGCCGGTCGCGCTCGCCGCGCAGCGCGTCGCGCTCGGCGCCCTGGCGGTCGCGCTCCTCGCGCAGGCCGGTGAGCTGGGAGAGGGCGGTGTCGCGCGCCGCGGCGGCGCCGCGCAGTTCTTCCGTCAGCCGCGCCAGATTGCCGCGCAGTTCCTCGCCCTGGCCGCGTTCGAGGGCCAGCAGCTCGGCCAGCTCGGAAACCTGCCGGTTCAGCCGGTCCAGCGCCTGGTCGCGCGACGACAGCGCGACCGACAGAAATCCCTGAGCAAGCACGAAGACGAGAAGAACAAAAATGATGACCATCAGCAGGGTGGACAGGGCGTCCACATAGCCGGGCCAGGCATTCGGCTGCTCCCGCTGGCCGCGGCGTCCGAGGGCCATGGGTCAGGCTTTCCCGACGGAGAGGCACCGCATCAGCGCGGGCCTTCCTCGGCCAGCGCCGCGATGGTGCGAGCCAGGATCTTGATCTCGCCGCGGATCTCGGCGGTGGACTGGGCGCGGCCCTGGGCCACGTCCTCGCTCATCCGCGCCAGATAGACCTCGATGTTGCGCAGATGCGCGCGCGAAGCATCGTCGATCGCCGGGGCGGCATGGGCGGCGACATGGGCGGCCTGCGCCTGCGCCTCGGTCAGCCGCGCGATGGCGGGCGCCAGGCCAGACTGGGCTTCCGCCATGCGCTGCATCAGCACCTGGTTGGCGCGCATCTGGTCGGCCATGATCGACAGCCGGTCGGTCAGCGTGTGCAGCGCCTGGGAGGAGGCGGCACGCCCTTCCTCGCCGCGCGCCATGATGCGCTGCAGGTTCTCGAGATTCTCCGCGGTCTGCTCCAGCAGCGCCTGGACATAGGCGGGGATCGAGCCGCCGGCCTCGCCATCGCCGCCGAGCACGCCGGAGGAGAGGCGGGTGACGCCGGCCAGCCATTCCTCCAGCTCGGAATAGAAGCGGCTCTGCGCCTGGCCGGCGGTGAGGTCGAGGAAGCCCAGCACCAGCGCGCCGGCGAGGCCGAGCATCGAGGAGGAGAAGGCGATGCCCATGCCGGAGAGCGGCTGCGCCAGGCCGGATTTCAGCTGGTTGAACAGCTGGTTCAGGTCGCCCGAGCCGACCGACATCGAGTTGATTACATCGGCGACCGCGCCGATGGTCATGATCAGGCCCCAGAAGGTGCCGAGCAGGCCGAGGAAGATCGACAGCCCGGTCATGTAGCGCGACAGCTCGCGGCTCTCGTCCAGGCGGGAGGCGATGCCATCCAGCAGGCTGCGCATCACCGGGGCCGAGATCGACAGCCGGTCGCCGCGCCGCGCCGCGATCATCGAGGCCATCGGCGCCAGCAGCCGCGGCTCGGGGCGGGCGGCGGCGCCGGGCTTGGGGGCGCGGAAGCCCTCCAGCCACTCGACCTCCGGCTTCAGGCTGAGCACCTGGCGGATGTTCCAGCCCACCCCCAGCAGCAGCACCACCAGGATCACCGCGTTGAGCAGCGGGTTGGCGGCGAAGGCATTGGCCAGCTCGGCCGAGAGCATGGCGCAGAGCGCCAGCACGGCGGCGAGGAAGACCAGCATCCGCAGCAGGTAGTGGGTCGGGCGGGTCATGGGCGGCTCGGGCTCTGGTTCTGGGAGGCGCTGGAAGCACGGCGGCCGCTGGGTGGCAGCAGCTCGATGGCGTCGCGGGCGTCGACGGTGCGGCCGAGCGGGCGGATGTCGATGCGCGTGCCGTCCAGCCCGCCCTGCTCGAGGATGCGGCGGATCGCCTGGCCATGCGCCAGCGAGTCGCGGCGCGCCAGCGAGACGTCCTCCTCCGGCCGGGCCACCTGGGCGATGATGGTGACGCGGCCCTCGGTATGCTCGGCCAGCCAGCGGGCGATGCCGGTCAGCGCATTCTGCACCGCCGCATCGGCCTGGCCGCGGGCGAGGCCGCCGGTCAGCCGCCAGCCGCCGGCGGGCAGCGCCTCGATGCCGCGCGCCAGCGGCAGGCTGGGCTGCGGCAGCGGCTCGGCGGGACGCGGCGGCTGATTCAGGTCGGGCGGCTGGGGGGCGGCGGCCGGCGGATCGGGCGGCAGCGGCGGCTCCGGCATCGCTGCCGTGGCGGCGCCGTTGCCATTGCCCGGGACGGCCTGCGCCTGGGCCTGCACGGCCGGCAGGACGACGAGCAGGCCGGCCAGGACCAGGAAGGGAAGAGGGGGAAGAGCGCGCATTCTGCGCGGCACCCTAGACCACAACCCCGGTCGCGGGAAACGCGGCGCGGCCACCAGAATCGCGGCCGGCCGCGGATTTCCGGCGGCTTTCGCCAGCGAGGTGCGGGATCAGCCCTCGGCGCGGGCGCGCTGGATGGCGGCGATGCCCTCGTTGACCACCTCGCGCAGCTTCGGCTGCAGCAGCGGGTTGCCGGCGATGACATTGCCCGAAGGGTAGGGGTCGGCGCCGTCCATGTCGGTCGCCCAGCCGCCGGCCTCCTTCAGGATGATCAGCCCGGCGGCGATGTCCCACTTGTTGAGGCCGAGCTCCCAGTAGCCCTCGTAGCGGCCGGCCGCGGTCCAGGCCAGGTCGAGCGCGGCGGCGCCCATGCGGCGGACGCCGGCGACCTGCGGCATCACCTTGGCGAGGATGGCGCTGAACTCGGCCTTGCGCGGGATCTTGGCGAAGGGGATGCCGGTGGCGAAGACCGCCTGGATCATGTCGCGGCGGCCGGAGACGCGCAGGCGCCGGTCGTTCAGGAAGGCGCCGACGCCCTTCTCGGCCCAGAACAGCTCATCGGCGGCGGGGTTGTAGATGACGCCGGCGACGATCTCGCTGGTGGTCTCGGTCAGCCGCTTCTCGATGCCGATGGAGACGGCCCAGTGCGGGATGCCGTGCAGGAAGTTGGTGGTGCCGTCCAGCGGGTCGATGACCCAGCGCCATTCCCAGTCGGCGCTGCCGCTCTCGCCCTGCTCCTCGCCGAGGAAGGCGAAGTTCGGCCGGGCGCGGCCGAGCTCGGCGCGCAGCGTCTCCTCGGCGCGCAGATCGGCCTGGCTGACGAAGTCGCCCGGGCCCTTCATGCTGACCTGGAGCTGCTCGACCTCGCCGAAATCCCGCAGCAGGCGCTTGCCGGCCTTCTGCGCGGCGGCGACGACGACGTTGAGGGCGGGCGAGAGGCGGGCAGAAGGGGCCACGGCGGGGCACTCCGGAAGCGGGGGATCGGGTCGTCTGAAACAACGGGGAGGGTCGGGGGGCAGCCAGGGGGGCCTGAAGGGCCCCCCGCAGTCAACGAGGCGCTGAGCCTCAGCCCTTGGCGCGCTCGACGTAGGAGGCGTCCTCGGTCTTCACCACGATGCGCTCGCCGGCGGTGATGAAGGGCGGCACCATGGTCTTCACGCCGTTCGACAGCACGGCCGGCTTGTAGGAGGAGGAGGCGGTCTGCCCCTTCACCACCGGATCGGCCTCGACGATCTCGAGGGTGACGTGCTGCGGCAGCTCCATCGCCACCGGCTCGCCCTCGATCAGGCGGGCGGAGACGGTCATGTTCTCGGCCAGGAAGGGCAGGCGGTCACCCAGGATGGCCGAGGGGACCAGCGTCTGCTCGAAGGTCTCGGGATCCATCAGCACCAGGTTGTCGCCGTCGGCGTAGGAGTAGGTGAACTCCTTGTCCTCGGTCATCAGGCGCTCGACGGTGTCGGCGGTGCGCCAGCGATCATCCTTCTTGGTGCCGGTCTTGATGTCGCGCATCTCGACCTGGATGAAGGCGCCGCCCTTGCCCGGGGTGATGATCTGGATCTTGAGCACCGTCCAGCGCCGGCCCTCGTATTCGATGACCTGACCGGGGCGCATCTGATTGGCCTGCTGCTTCATGGGCGGGGCACCTGTCTCTGGCGGAGGCTTGAAGGAACGAACGGCCGCCCCGACAGAAGAGCGCTGCAGGGAAGCCGCTTCAGCCCCGGACCCTGGCGGGCACGGGGGCGCGAATGGGCCGGGGGTTTAGCCTGCCCGGGGGGGGCGCGGCAATGGGGCCGCGGCACGGCGCGGCAGGCATGCAGCCCCCGCAAGGCCTGCGCTCCGACCGGCCGAGGCGGCGCTCGCGCCGATGTGCGGCGGCGGCGGAGCGGCCGACGGGCCGGGCACGCAGCGGTGACCGGGCAGGGCCTCGACGGCCCGTCCCGGCTGCCGCCATGGTCGGGGTCCGAGGCGGAACCACCCGGGGGAGAGAGTGAACGGTCGATGCGACGCGCCCTGAGGCGCCGGCCTGCCGCGCTGGCGCTGCTGCTGCCCCTGCTCGGCGCCGGCTGCGACGACGCGCCCTCGGGGCCGATGCCGCTGGCGGAATGGCAGCGCAGCGGCGTGGCGCGGCGGCCGCTGCCGACCGGTCAGGGCGTCACCCTGCAGGTGCCCGAGCTGCCGGGGATGGGCTGCCTCAGCACCGCGCCGCCCGAGGCCATGGCGATCTGCCAGTTCCGCCTCGACGAGCGCAGCGGCCGGCTGCTGCCGCCCGGCCGCGCCGAGGCCGAGGCGCTGCAGGTGACCATGCTGTTCCTGCCCGGCTTCTACCGCACGCACCGGCTGTTCTCCCGCGCTGCGCCGCAGGACTGGGCACCGCTGCCCGGGGAGTCGTCGCAGGCCGCGGTGCAGGGGGCGCTGGAGGGGATGGCGGCCGGCCGCCGCTATGCCGTCGGCTGCTGGCAGCGCGAGGCGACGGCGCCGCTGGGCCCCTTCGCCTGCGCCCTGGCGGTGGAGGGGCTGCGCATCGGCTCCAGCCTGGTCGAGTTCGCCGCGCCGCCACCGGCCGAGCCGCAGCGGCGCGCGGCCGAGGCCGCCACCGACCCGCGGGCCGGCCAGGCGATGCTGATCGACCGCGCCCGGGTCGAGCGGCTGGTCGGCCTGGTCGCCGCCATCGACCGCAGCTTCGAATGACGCCGGCTCAGCTGGCGACGTGGCCGAAGATCGCCCGCATCAGCGCATAGAGCGCGCCGCCGACCAGGAAGCCGACCAGGGTGCCGTTGATGCGGACATATTGCAGGTCGCGTCCCACCCGCAGCTCGATCTTCTCGACCACCGTGGCGGTGTCCCAGCGGGCGACCACGCCGGCGATGAAGTCCGACAATTGCGCCTGGGCCGAGGGCAGGGCGGCGCGCGCGGCGCGGGTGGCGAAGCCGTTCAGCCGGTCTCTCGCCGCGGCATCCTCGGCCAGCAGGGTGCCGAGATTGGCGAAGAGGCCGGCGACCAGCGCGGCGCCGCGCCCCTCCGGCGCGCCGGCATCGGCGGCGACCATCGCCTTCAGCCGGCCCCAGAGATCCATCAGCCAGGCGCTGACCGTCGGATGCGCTACCGCCTCGCGCAGCGCGCGGCCGATCGCGGCGGCGCGCTCGGGGTCGGTCTCCAGGCGCTCGATCTCGGCTGAGAGCCAGGTCTCGAAGGCCTGGCGCAGCGTGCTGTCGCCCGGCTCGACCTTCTCCAGCTCCTGGTTGATGGCGGTCAGGATGCGGCGCGCGACGGTGCCGCCGGCCAGCCAGCCGACGAAGGCGCCGCCCTCGGCGCGGACGCGGGCCTGGATGGCGGCGCGCAGATCCTCCTCCTTCGCTGCCAGCAGCGCCTTCATCTGCTCCAGCGCCAGGCCGAACACCGCCTGGTGCTGGCCGCCGGCCATCAGCGCGCGCAAGGCGCGGGCCAGCAGCCGGGCCGAGCCGGGGCCGGAGACCAGCCGCGGCAGCAGGCGGCTCAGCAGGCGCCGCGCCCGGCCATCCTCCAGGCTGTTCAGCAGGGCGGGCAGGCTGGCGGCCAGCGCCTCGGCGGCGGGGCGGCAATTCTCCGGGTCGGAGAGATAGCGGCGCAGCAGCCCGGCCAGGTCGATGCGGGCCATCACCCGGTCGAGCTCGGCCTCGGTGAAGACGTGGTTGGCGACGAAGCGGCCGAGGCCGCGGCCCAGCCTTTCCTTCTGCCGCGGGATGATGGCGGTGTGCGGGATCGGCAGGCCCATCGGCCGGCGGAACAGCGCGGTGACGGCGAACCAGTCGGCCAAGCCGCCGACCAGCCCGGCCTTGGCCGAGGCCTGCAGCAGCGACGTCCAGTAGCCGGGCGGCAGGGCGTAGGCGCCGAGCATCAGCCCGCCCATGCCGGCCAGCAGGCCGGTGGCCAGGCGGCGGTGCCCGGCCAGCCGGCGGCGCAGCTCGGCCTCGGAATCGGCGAGGGGGCCAGGGGGCGTACCAGGGGCAAGGCCTGGCGGCAGGGGCGCGGATCCATCCATCGTCGCGGAAGGTAGTGTCGGCATGGCCCCGGCGGGAGGCGCCCCCGGCTGACTTTCCCTCCATCGCGGCCGAGCCATGCGCGGGCGAGGCTTGTCCTGCCCTGGGGAAATGTTATCTCGTAACAGCATGAGCCTCTCGCCCCGTCCTCTGTTCGCCGATCCCCTGGCGCTGTCCGCCGGCACGCCCGCGCGGCTGGCGCTGGCCGCGCTGCTGCTGGCGCTGCTCTGGGGCGGCGTGGCCTGGGCGCTGCTGGCATGAGCTTCGAGATCTCCCTGTCCGACCTGACGCTGACGCATGGGCGCCGGGCGGCGGTGCACCACTGCTCGGGCCGCTTCGCGCCGGGCAGCCTGACCGCCATCGTCGGGCCGAACGGGGCCGGCAAGTCGACGCTGCTGCGCGCCATCGCCGGGCTGCATGCCGGCATGGAAGGCCGGCTGCAGGCGCCGCCGGCAGGGATCGCCCTGCTGCCGCAGGCGGCGGCGCTGGACCGGCAGTTCCCGATCTCCTGCCTGGACGTCGTGCTGTTCGGGCACTGGTCGCGGGCCGGGGCCTTCCGCGCGCTGACCCGCGCCGAGAAGCAGGCGGCGCAGGACGCCCTGGCCGCGGTCGGCCTGGCGGGCTTCGAGTCGCGGCTGGTCGGCAGCCTGTCGGTCGGGCAGTTCCAGCGGGTGCTGTTCGCGCGGCTGCTGGTGCAGGACGCGCCGGTGATCCTGCTGGACGAGCCGTTCAACGCCGTCGATGCCCGCACCGCCCATGACCTGATCGGCCTGGTGCGGCGCTGGCATGGCGAGGGGCGCACCATCCTGGCGGTGCTGCACGACCTGGAGCTGGTGCGCGCCGAATTCCCCGAGACGCTGCTGCTGGCGCGCGAGCCGGTGGCCTGGGGCCCGACCGCCGAGGTGCTGACGGCCGCCAACCGCATGAAGGCGCGGATGATGGCCGAGGCCTGGGATGCCGAGGCCGAGGCCTGCCGGCGCGACGCCGCCTAGCGTCAGGATATGTTCGACCTCTCCCTCGCCGATCTGCTCTGGGCGCCCTTCGCCGAGTTCGGCTTCCTGCGCCGCGCGCTGGTGGGCTGCCTGGCGCTGTCGCTGGCGGCGCCGCCGCTCGGCGTCTTCCTGGTGCTGCGGCGGATGAGCCTGACGGCCGATGTGCTGGCGCATGGCATCCTGCCGGGCATCGCGGCGGGGTTCCTGGTCGCCGGGCTCTCGGTCACCGCCATGTCGATCGGCGGGTTGGTGGCCGGGCTGGTGGTGGCGCTGGGGGCAGGGGCGATCAGCCGCGCGACCAATGGCCGGGAGGATGCGGCGCTGGCCGCGCTCTACCTGGTGGCGCTGGCACTGGGCGTCACGCTGATCTCGACGCGGGCCGGATCGGTCGAGCTGTCGCATCTGCTGTTCGGCAGCGTGCTCGGGGTGGATGACCCGGCGCTGTTCATGATGGCGGGGATCGCCAGCCTGACGCTGGTGGTGCTGGCCTTCGCCTGGCGGCCGCTGGTGCTGGAATGCTTCGACCCGGGCTTCGCCGCCGCCGCGCGGGCCAGGGGCGGGCTGTGGCACATGGTCTTCCTGGGCCTGCTGGTGCTGAACGTGCTGGCCGCCTTCCAGGCGCTGGGCACGCTGATGGCCGTGGGGCTGATGATGCTGCCGGCGGTGGCGGCGCGCTACTGGGCGCGCAGCGTCGGCGGGCTGGCCTATGTGGCGGCCGCCGTGGCGCTGGTCTCGAGCTATCTGGGCCTGCTGCTGTCCTACCATCTGGACCTGCCGAGCGGCCCGGCGATCGTGCTGGTCTCGGGCGGCTTCTGGGTGGTCTCGGTGCTGTGTGGCCGCGTCGACGGCCTGGTCTTCCGTTTCGTGCGCCGCCGCCACCTGGCGGCTTAAGGAACAGAAAAAAGATGGGGGTCCGGGGGAATTCCTTCCCCCGGCCTTTCCTCTAGGCTGCCGGAGTCTTTGGTCGGGAGCTTTGTTCGATGACCCTTCCCATTCTCCGTCTCGCCGAGGAGCAGCGCCTGTCCGGCGCCACCGTGGCGAATGGCTTCGTCTTCCTGGCCGGCCAGGTGGCCGATGACGACAGCCTGGAT
This sequence comes from Roseomonas sp. USHLN139, assembly GCF_037145735.1. NCBI lineage: Bacteria > Pseudomonadati > Pseudomonadota > Alphaproteobacteria > Acetobacterales > Roseomonadaceae > Roseomonas > Roseomonas sp. USHLN139. Next base: position 895,492 of record NZ_JBBCWY010000001.1, read on the forward strand.
GCCGAGGGCCAGACCGCCGACATCCTGGCACAGATCGATGCGCTGCTGGCCGCGGCCGGGGTCGACAAGCGGTCGCTGCTGCAGATCCAGATCGTGCTGGCCGACATTGCCGATGCGCCGGCGATGAACCGCGCCTGGGATGCCTGGCTGGACCCGGCGCACAAGCCGGCGCGAATGACGATCCAGGCGCCGCTGGTGAACCCGAAGTGGAAGGTGGAAATCACCGGCGTGGCGCTGGCGAAGGCCTGACATCCAGCGGGTGGCGGGGATTTAACCCCGCGTTCAGAAAGCCCGCAGGGTCTTGTATAAGAGAGCGTTTTTGCCCCCTGGCCCAGCGGCCAGGGGGTTTTCGCAGGGTGGCCGAGCATGACGCGGCCCGGGCAGCGGCGTTAGGCGTGCCGCAGGCCGTGGCCCGGCGGTTCCGGGGCGGCCGGCGGGACGTCCTCCAAAGCAGCAATGATTTCCGGTCCAGAATGCCCCGCGGCGCAGGTCGCGCGGGCGGCCAGGGCGGAGCCTGCGCGCTTTCCGGGGGATGTCCGCGACCAGGTAGCGAAGGACTGGAACGATGCTGAGGCGCTGGCTTGGCCTGCTCTATGTGCAGGTGCTGATCGCGATCGTGCTGGGCGTGCTGGTGGGCGCGCTCTATCCGGCGACGGGGGCTTCGCTGAAGCCGCTGGGCGACGCCTTCGTCAAGCTGATCAAGGTGGTGATCGCGCCGGTGGTGTTCTGCACCGTGGTGCATGGCATCGCCAGCGTGCGCGACGCCAGCAAGGTCGGCCGCGTCGGGCTGAAGGCGATCCTGTATTTCGAGGTGGTCTCCACCTTCGCCCTGGTCATCGGCCTGATCGTGGCCAAGGTGCTGAAGACCGGGTCGGGCTTCAACATCGACCCGGCGCAGATGGACGCCCGCGCGATCCAGGGCTTCACCCAGCGGGCGCAGAGCGACAGCGTCGTCGCGCATCTGATGAACATCATCCCGGACACCTTCTTCGGCGCCTTCGTCAATGGCGACCTGCTGCAGGTGCTGTTCCTGGCGGTGATCACCGGCTTCGCCATCAACGCCCTGCCGGAGAAGATGCGGGTGCCGGTGGCGCATGCCATCGACCATCTCTCGGCGATCTTCTTCGGCATCGTGAAGATCGTGGTGAAGGCGGCCCCGCTCGGCGCCTTCGGCGCCATGGCCTTCACCATCGGGCAATACGGCATCGCCTCGCTGCTGCGCCTGGGCGAGCTGGTGGCGACCTTCTACCTGACCTCGATCCTCTTCGTGCTGCTGGTGCTGGGCAGCATCGCCCGGCTCTGCGGCTTCTCGATCCTGCGCTTCCTGAACTACATCCGCGAGGAGCTGCTGATCGTGCTCGGCACCTCGAGCAGCGAGAGCGTGCTGCCGCAGGTGATGCGCAAGATGGAGCGGCTGGGCTGCGCGCCGAACGTCGTCGGCCTGACCGTGCCGCTGGGCTACAGCTTCAACCTGGACGGCACCAATATCTACATGACCCTGGCGACGATGTTTCTGGCATACGCCACCAACACGCCGCTGACGCTCGGACAGGAGCTGACCATTCTTCTCGTCGCCATGCTGACCTCGAAGGGGGCGTCGGGCGTGACGGGGGCGGGGTTCATCACCCTGGCGGCGACGCTGTCGGTGATCCCGGACATTCCCATCGCGGCGCTCGCCGTGCTGATCGGCATCGACAAGTTCATGAGCGAGTGCCGGGCGCTGACCAACCTGGTCGGCAATGGCGTCGCCTGCGTCGCCATCAGCCGCTGGGAAGGCGAGCTGGACCGCGACCGTCTGACGCAGGAGCTGGCTGCCGGGCCGCAGCCGGAAGAGGCCAAGGCCGCCGCCTGACCAGCCGCTTCCTCTGCCACCCAGGGACCGGTCTCAGGCCGGGGAGGACAGCCTCCCCGGCCTTTTTTCTTGTTGTTTTTCAACCTGCGAAAGAAATCTCGCGGGCTCGTGATCGGTGCTTCCGTTGGGGACGCGAAGCGGGCATGCTCGCCCCGGCACGGCCCCGCCTTGGCCGCGCTTCCGCCGCAATGCCGGGACAGCCTGACGCCTTCACGAGAGATCCTGCCACCCCGATGCCCGCTTCCGAGCTGCCCCCGAGCAAGAGTACCTCCTGGCAAGGCAAGCGCGTCCTGGTCACCGGCGGCGCCGGCTTCCTGGGCAGCGGGCTGTGCCACGCCCTGCAGGGCCTCGGCGCCGAGGTCACCGCGCTGGATGCCATGCTGCCGGAGGGCGGCGCCAACCGCGCCAACCTGGCCGGCAGCGGCATCCGCCTGGTCGAGGCCGATCTGCGCGAGGCCGAGCTGGCGCCGCTGGCCGAGGGGCTGGACGCCGTCTTCAACCTGGCCGCCCAGACCAGCCATGCCGGCTCGATGCAGGACCCGCTGGGGGATCTCGCGACCAATGGCATGGCGCAGCTGCGGCTGATCGCGGCACTCCGCGCCGGCTCGCCGCAGGCGGTGGTGGTGCATGCCTCCACCCGGCAGTTCTATGGCCGTCCGCGCTACCTGCCGGTCGACGAGAAGCACCCGATCAATCCGCCCGACGCCAATGGCGTCTCCAAGCTGGCCGGCGAGCAGTACTGGCTGATGGAAGGCCGCGTGCATGGCCGGCCGGTGGTCTCGCTGCGGCTGACCAATTGCTACGGCCCGCGGCTGCGTATCCGCGACGCCCGCCAGACCTTCCTGGGCATCTGGTTCCGCCGCCTGCTCGAAGGCGAGGCTTTCGAGGTCTGGGGCGGCGAGCAGCTGCGCGACCTGGCCTATCTCGACGATGTCGTCGCCGCCTTCCTGGCCGCCGCCGAGACCCCTGGCTGCGCCGGCCAGGCCTTCAACATCGGCGGCGCGCCGCCCGTGTCGCTGCGGCAGCTGGCCGAGGCCGCGGTCGCCGCGCATGGCGGCGGGAATTTCGTCACCAGGGAATTCCCCGCCGACCGCGCGCCGATCGACATCGGCAGCTTCCACGCCGATGACAGCGCCTTCCGCGCCGCCACCAGCTGGGCCCCGAGAATTCCGCTGGCGGAGGGGCTGCGCCGCAGCCTCGACTGGTTCCGCCCGCGGCTCGCCGACTACGCGTGACAACCACCAGCCAGCGCGCCCGAAATGGCGACAGGTACCGAGGAGATGGGCAGATGGACATGCCCGTGATCACCGTCCCCCAGGCCGACCCCGGCGCCGCCTACCGCGCCCATCAGCCGGCCATCGACGCCGCGCTGCAGCGGGCGCTGAGCTCCGGCTGGTACATCCTGGGGGCGGAGGGCGCCGCCTTCGAGCGTGAATTCGCCGAATGGCTGGGCCTGCCGCGCGCCGTCGGCTGCGCCAATGGCACCGATGCGCTGATGCTGGTGTTGCGCGGCCTGGGCATCGGCCCGGGCATGACGGTCGCCACCGTCTCGCACACCGCGGTCGCGACGGTCGCCGCCATCGAGATGGTGGGTGCCACGCCGCTGCTGCTCGACATCGATCCCGACACCTACACCATGGACCCGGACGAGCTGGCCGCCGTGCTGGAAGACCCGCCGCCGGGCCTGCCGCCGATCCGCGCCGTGATCCCGGTGCATCTCTATGGCCAGGCCTGCGCCATGGGCCCGATCATGGAGGCCTGCCGCGCCGCCGGCGTCTTCGTCATCGAGGACTGTGCCCAGGCGCATGGCGCCACCATCGACGGCCGCGTCGTCGGCACGATGGGCGATGCCGCCGCCTTCAGCCTGTATCCGACCAAGAACCTGGGCGCGCTGGGCGATGCCGGCATCCTGGCCTGTGCCGATCCGGAACTCGCCGACCGCATCGCCGCCATCCGCCAGTATGGCTGGAAGCACCGCTACCTCTCCGACAGCATCGGCGTGAACAGCCGGCTGGACGAGGTGCAGGCCGCCGTGCTGCGCGTCCGCCTGCCGTTGCTGGCCGCCGGCAATGCCCGTCGCGCCGCCATCGCCGACGCCTATGACGCGGCGCTGGCCGGCAGCCGCATCGCGCCGCCGGTCCGCCGCGCCGGCGCCGGCCATGTCTTCCACCAGTATGTCATCCGCAGCGACGACCGCGACGAGATGGCCGCCCGCTTGCGTGCGCTGGGGGTCGGCTCGGGCATCCACTACCCGGTGCCGGTTCACCTGCAGGGCGCCTATGTCGGCCGCACCCCCGTCGGCCCCGCCGGCTGCGCGGAGACCGAGGTCGCCAGCCGCGAAGTGCTGAGCCTGCCGATCTTCCCGGAACTCTCCGACGCCCAGGTGGAGACGGTCTGCTCGGCGTTGCGGATCGTGGCAGGCTGAAGCAAAGCGATCGGGTTAGGTCGGGGGAATGAATTCCCCCGAACCCCCATCTTTTTTCTGATCATCGGCTGTGGAGCGACCGGCGCTTCATCCGAGCCCACGCCAGGGCATCACGGCGGGACGCTGTTTTCATGAACGGCCCTCGCCGACAGGTCGTGCTGCAGCGTGGCCGTTTCGCCTGCCGTCCCCACGTGGACATGGCAATTAGACAGGAAGAAGAAGGGGTCCAGGGGAATTCATTCCCCTGGCCTTTGCCTTGCCTTCCTGTCTATACGGCCCGCCATCGCTCACCCTGGTGGATAGAAACCTCCCGATGCTGCGACTGCACGAATTGAAGCTGCCTCTGGACCATGCGCCGGAGGCTCTGCGGCAGGCCGTTCTCGACCGTCTCGGCATTGCCGAGGCCGAGCTGCTCGACCACCATGTCTTCCGCCGCGGCTATGATGCGCGGAAGAAGCACGCGATCCTGCTGATCTACACGCTGGACGTCACCCTGCGCGACGAGGCGCCGGTGCTGGCGCGCTTTGCCCGCGACCCGCATGTCGGGCCGACGCCGGACACCAGCTACCGCTTCGTCGGCCGCGCGCCGGCGGGCGAGACGCGGCGGCCGCTGGTCATCGGCGCCGGGCCCTGCGGCCTGCTGGCCGGGCTGGTGCTGGCGCAGATGGGCTTCCGGCCGATCATCCTGGAGCGCGGCAAGGAGGTGCGGGAACGCACCAAGGACACCTGGGGCCTGTGGCGCCGGTCGGAGCTCAACCCGGAATCCAACGTGCAGTTCGGGGAGGGGGGCGCGGGCACCTTCTCGGACGGCAAGCTCTACAGCCAGATCAAGGACCCGCAGCACCACGGCCGCAAGGTGCTGGAGGAATTCGTCCGCGCCGGCGCGCCGGAGGAGATCCTGTTCCTCTCCAAGCCGCATATCGGCACCTTCCGCCTGGTGCAGATGGTCGAGCACATGCGCGCCGAGATCGAGAGCCTGGGCGGCGAATACCGCTTCGGCACCCGGGTGACCGACTTCCTGGTCGAGACCGCGGCCGATGGCGCGCGGCAGATCCGCGGCGTGGCGCTGGCCGATGGCGGCACCATCGAATCCGACCATGTGGTCCTGGCGATCGGCCACAGCGCGCGTGACACCTTCGAGGCGCTGCTGGCCAGCGGCGTCTATATGGAGGCCAAGCCCTTCTCGGTCGGCTTCCGCATCGAGCACCCGCAGCGCATGGTCAACGAGTGCCGCTTCGGGCCTTCCGCCGGCAACAAGCTGCTGGGGGCGGCCGACTACAAGCTGGTGCACCATGGCAGCGACAACCGCTCGGTCTACAGCTTCTGCATGTGCCCGGGCGGCACGGTGGTCGCCGCCACCAGCGAGCCCGGCCGCGTCGTCACCAACGGCATGAGCCAGTATCAGCGCGCCGAGCGCAACGCCAATGCCGCCATCGTCGTCGGCATCGAGCCGGAGCGCGACTATCCGGGCCATGTGCTGGCCGGCGTCGACTTCCAGCGCCGGCTGGAGGAGGCGGCCTTCGTCGCCGGCGGCGGCGACTACCGCGCGCCGGCCCAGACGGTGGGCGACTTCCTGGCCGGGCGGCCCTCCACCAGCCTCGGCGACGTCGAGCCCAGCTACAAGCCGGGGGTGACGCCGACCGACCTGGCCTCCTTCATGCCGCCCTTCGTGATCGCCGCCATCCGCGAGGCGCTGCCGGCCTTCGACCGCCAGATCAAGGGCTTCGCCCGGCCGGACGCGGTGATGACGGGGGTGGAGACGCGCACCTCCTCGCCGGTGCGGATCAAGCGCGGCGCCGACGGGCAGAGCCTGAACACCCGCGGCCTGTTCCCGGCGGGCGAGGGCGCGGGCTATGCCGGCGGCATCCTCTCGGCCGGGGTGGATGGCATCAAGATGGCCGAGGCGGTGGCGCGCAGCATGCTGGGGCTGGACAGCGGCCTGAAAAGCGCCGCCTGACGCGGTTTTCCCCGCGGGAAGGCGGGGCGAAAAGCGAAGGAAACGGTGGCTTCGCCCTCGCTTCGGCACCGCTTTTGCCGCATTCTCACCAAAATGCGAGGTGAGCCTCGCCGGGTCAGGGCGGCTGCTGCCGCCGCCGGCCGAGAGTGAGGGGGGTATCGCTTGAGCTTCAGCTTCCCAGGGGCGCCGCAGGAGCTGGCGCCCGGCCGTCCGCGGCTGAGCGCCGAGCTGCGCCGCACCGCCCTCTGCCTCGGCATCGTCGCCGCCTGCCTGGGCATGGTGCTCTTCGCCCTGCTGCGCACGCCGATGAAGGACGACCTGGCCTGGCTGCTCTGGGTCGCCGGCCAGTGGCTGCGCGGCCAGGAGCTGTATATCGACCTGGTCGAGGTCAATCCGCCGCTGATCATCTGGCTCAGCGCCATCCCGGTGATGCTGGCCGATCTGACCGGGCTGACCGCCAAGCAGGTGGCGCTGCCGATGATCGCCGCTGGCGCCCTGGCCTCGGCCTGGACGGTGGCCGGGCTGCTGCGCGGCACCTCGCCGGTCTTCGACCGCCGCCCCGCCACCTTCGCCGCCATCGCCAGCGTGCTGCTGGTCATGCCCGGCGTCGAGTTCGGCCAGCGCGAGCACCTGATGGTCATCGCCGTGCTGCCGCACCTGGCGCTGCTGATCCGCACGCTGGAGGGGCAGAAATCCTCGCTGGGCCTGTCGCTCGGCGCCGGGGTGCTGGCCGGGCTCGGTGTCGCGCTGAAGCCGCGCTACGTCATCTGCCTGGGCGCGGTGGAGCTGGCGGGCTGGCTGCATCGCGGCTTCCGCATCCGCCTGGCGCCGCTGGTGGCCGGGCTGGCGGGCCTGCTCTATCTGGCCAGCATCGTCTGGTTCGTCCCCGCCTTCATCGAGCGCGCCGTCCCCCTGGCGCTGACCCTCTATGGCGGCACCGACACCGGCCCGCTGCAGCTCGCCCGCGAATCCTGGGTGCTGCTGCTGGGCCTGGCCACCTGCCTGGTGCTGACCTGGCGCACCGATCGCGGCGGCGCCGCCTCCGGCGTCATGCTGGTGCTGACCGCCTTCGCCGCGGCCGCCACCATCGCCATGTTCATGGACGGCAAGAACTGGTTCTACCACCGCATCCCGGCGCTGATGGCGGTGACCTTCGCGCTGGTCTTCTGGTGCGCCGACGTGGCCCTTCGCCGCGGCCCGGCGCTGCGCTTCCGCTGGGCGCTGCTGGCGCTGGCCATGCTGCCGCTGACCCTCTACGTGCAGCAGACCTCCGGCCGCATCTATGAGCGCCTGGTCCTGGCCGTCGAGCCCGACCAGACCACCGAGGTCCGCCTGGAGCGCCTGATCCGCCGCGAGAAGGTGCGCAGCTACATGGCCTTCTCCGAGTGGATCGGGCTGGGCTTCCCGGTGGTGAACAACACCAATGTCACCTGGGCCTCGCGCTTCGACTCGATGTGGGCGCTGCGCGGCGAGATCTGGCGCGCCCGCCAGGATGGCGGCGTGGCGCCGGATGAATGGCCGATCCGCCACTGGGTGGTGCAGGACTTCATGGAAGGCTGCCCGGACCTGGTCGTCGTCGACCGCCGCGGCGAGGCGATGAACTACCCCGCCATCCTGTCCCAGGCCAATGCCGGCTTCGCGGCGATCTGGGCGCGCTACCGGCAGATCGCGACCGTCGATGGCCTGCAGGTCTATCGGCGACAGGGCGAGGGCTGCGGGGATGCGGCGGGGCTGGGGTGACGGGAAGACAGGGGCAGGCCAGGGGAATGAATTCCCCTGGACCCCTTCTTTTCTCTGTTCACCGGCCGTGACCTGACCTGCGCCTCACCGGCGCCGTTGCCCGAGCATCACGGCGGGACGCCGTTTTACAAAACAGGTCGCGCTGCCGCTGGGCCGTTTCACGTCCTGTCTTCACGTGGACACGGCAGTCACCCCAGGAAAAAGAAGGGGGTCTGGGGGAATTCATTCCCCCAGACTTCCGCCTGTCTTCTCTTCAGATCCCGGCGCTATCCAGCTTCAGGATCGCCCGCGCCAGCGCCTGGGCGCGCGGCACGAAGGAAGCGACTTCCAGGTATTCCTCCGGGCTGTGCGCCTTGCCGCCGACAGGCCCGACGGCGCAGAGGGTGGGCGCGCCCACGGCGGCGGTGAAGCCGCTGTCGGCGCAGCCGCCGGCGAATTCGCCCATGGTCTCGAAGCCGCTCTCGGCGGCGGCGGCCTTGTACAGGCCGAAGACGGCGTCGGTGCCGGGGTTCTGCGCCAGCGGCAGGAACTCGCCGCGGATGGTCAGCGTCGCGCGGGTGCCGGGGACATGGGCCTTGTCCACGATGGCGTGGATGCGGCCCATGATGTCGTCGCGGTCCTCGGGGTGGATGTAGCGCAGGTCGATCTGCCCCTGCGCCCAGGGCGCGACGGTGTTCACCGACTGGCCACCGGAGACCAGGCCGACATTGAGCGTGATGCCGCGCGGAATGTCGGTCAGCGCGTGGATCGCCTGGATCTTGCGGGCCAGCTCCTCGATGGCGCTGATGCCGGCCTCGAAATTGCCGCCGGAATGGGCCGCCTTGCCCTCGATGTCGACCACCATGAAGACGCCGCCCTTGCGGCCGGTGACCACCGCGCCGGAGGGGCGGCCGGGCTCGGAGTTGAACACCACGCGGGCGGTGCGGGCGGTGGCCTCGATGACGGGCCGGCCCTCGGGGGAGCCGATCTCCTCGTCGCCGGTGAACAGGCCGACCAGCGGGCCGGGGGCGCCGCCGAACTGCGCGAAGGCGGCCATGACGAACAGGTTCTGCACCAGCCCGGCCTTCATGTCGCAGACGCCGGGGCCGGTGGCGATGCCGTTCTCGACCTTGAAGGGGCGGCGCTCCGGCTCGCCCTTGGGGAAGACGGTGTCGCGGTGGCCCATCAGCACGATGTTCTGGCGGGCATTGCCGCTGGCGGTCGCGTCGCCGCCGGCGACCGTGGCGCGCAGGCAGTCGCCGTGCTTCGCGCCGGCGATGGTCTCGACCGGGATGCCGTAGCGCTCGCAGAAGGCCTTCACCCGGGCGCCGACCGCATCGACGCCGGCCTTGTCGTAGCTGCCGCCGTCGATGTTCACCATCGCCTCGAGCTCGGCCAGCATGGCGTCCTGCTGGCTGGCCAGCCATTCGGTGATCTGGGTCTCGGTGCTCATGCGGCCGCGTCTCCATGGCGTTCGGGGCGCGCAGGGTGACCGCTTTCGCCCCGGCCGTGAAGCCGGCGGCGGCGAGAAAGCCCGGCATGGCGTGGCGGGACGGCGCGCGGTATGCAGCGAGGCGGGGAGCGGGGGAGAGCGGAGCGGGATGATGCGAGGGAAGCCGTGGCCGCTGCTGGCCGCCGCCCTGGTGGTGCTGGCGGTCTCGCTCGGCCTGCTGGTCGCCAGCCAGGTTTCTGCGCAGCTCCACGCCAATCGCCAGGCGGTCTGGCACAGCTTCCGGGTGGCCGATGTGACGCGGGCGCTGCTCTCCGCGGTGCAGGACGCCGAGACCGGGCAGCGCGGCTATATCCTGACCGAGCGCGAGAGCTATCTCGGCCCCTACGAGGCGGCGGAAAGCCAGGTGCCGGAGCTGCAGCGGCAGCTGCTGGAGCTGCTGGCCGGCAATACCGCGCAGCGCTTGCGGGCCGAGCGGCTGCAGGTCCTGGTCGACGACAAGATGGCCGAGCTGGCGGAGAGCCTGACGCTCAGCCGCAACCAGGGCTTCGCCGCCGGCCGGGCGCTGGTGCAGACCGACCGCGGGCGCGAGCTGATGTTCTCGATCCGCGGCGCGGTGGAGTCGATCCTGGCCGAGCAGCAGGCGGCGCTGGGCCAGCAGGTCGAGGCGGCGGACCGGACCCAGGATGCCAGCCTGCGGGCGGCGCTGGGCGGGATCGCGCTGTCGCTGGGGGCGATCCTGGCGGGGACGCTGCTGCTGCTGCGCAACAACACGCGGCTGAAGCGCACCGAGGCCGCGCTGGCCGAGCAGGGCGCGGTGCTGCAGGCGACGCTGGACCATATCCAGGATGGCGTCGCCGCCTTCGATGCCGGCGGCGCCCTGGCGGCCTGCAACCGGCAGTTCTTCACGCTGCTCGACTTCCCGCAGGCCTTGATGCGGATCGGCACGCCCTTCTCGGCCTTCCTGGCGATCGACCGGCGGCGCGACACGCCGGTGCTGGCGGCGCCCGACCGGATGCGCGGGCCGGCCGGCAGTGGACAGCAGCTGTCGCTGTCGCAGGCGGGGCGGGAGCTCGAGATCTATCGCAATGCCATGCCGGAGGGCGGCTTCGTCATCTCCTGCATCGACGTCACGCGCCGCGCCCAGGCCGAGGCGATCCTGCGGCAGACCCAGAAGATGGAGGCGATCGGCCAGCTGACCGGCGGGGTCGCGCACGATTTCAACAACATGCTGCAGGTGGTCAGCGCCAATCTGGAGATGCTGGGCCGGGCGCTCGGGCCGGAGCATCCCGGCCGGCGGCATCTGGGCCATGCGGTCTCGGGCGTCATGCGCGGGGCGCGGCTGACCGCGCAGCTGCTGGCCTTCGCGCGGCGGCAGCCGCTGGACCCCCGGGTGATCCAGCCCGGCCGGCTGGTGCGGGAGATGGCCGACCTGCTGCAGCGGACGCTCGGCGAGCGGATCGCGGTGGAGGCGGTGGTCGCGGGCGGGCTGTGGAACACCCAGGTCGATCCCGGCCAGCTCGAGAATGCGCTGCTGAACCTGGCGCTGAACGCGCGCGACGCCATGCCGGAGGGCGGCAAGCTGACCATCGAGGTCGCCAATGCTGCGCTCGACGAGGCCTATGCCGCCGGCCATCTGGAGGTGGAGCCGGGCCAGTATGTGATGCTGGCGGTCAGCGACAGCGGGGCCGGCATGGCGCCGGCGGTGATGGCCCGCGTCTTCGAGCCCTTCTTCAGCACCAAGGAGGAGGGGCAGGGCACCGGCCTCGGGCTCAGCCAGGTCTATGGCTTCGTCAAGCAGTCGGGCGGGCATGTGAAGCTCTACAGCGAGCCCGGCCAGGGCACGGTGGTCAAGCTCTATCTGCCACGCTCGCGCCGGATGGAGGACCAGCTGGGCCCCGGCGCGGCCGGGCCGGTGGTGGGCGGCAGCGAGACCATCCTGGTGGTGGAGGACGATGCCGAGCTGCGCGAGGCGGTGGTGGAGATGCTGCAGGGCCTGGGCTATCGCGTGCTGCGGGCCGAGCATGCGGAGGCGGCGCTGACCGTGCTGTCCAGCGGCGTGCAGGTCGACCTGCTGTTCACCGATGTGGTGATGCCGGGGCCGGTGAAGACGCGGGAGCTGGCGCGGCGGGCACAGGACATGATGCCGGGCCTTAAAGTGATCTACACGAGCGGCTATACTGCCAATGCCATCATTCACGACGGACGGCTGGACGAGGATGTACAATTGCTGAGCAAGCCTTATCGCCGGGAAGACCTGGCCCGCCATCTGCGCCGCGCACTGGGCACGGCCGCGCCCGAGCCCGCGCTGCTGGCCGCGGCGGCGATGGGCGGCGGCGGCGAGGCGGCCGGGGCGGCCGGCGAGACGGCGATCGGCTGGCCCGAGGGCACGGTCGCCCTGGTGGTCGAGGACGACCCGCTGATCCGCATGAACCTGGTGCAGATGGTCGAGATCATGGGCCTCGCCCCGGCCGAGGCCGGCAAGGCCGAGACGGCGCTGGCCTGGCTCGACCGCAACCCGCGGCCCGCGCTGCTGATCACCGACCTGACGCTGCCGGGGATGGACGGCATCGCGCTGGCGGCCGAGGCGCGCCGCCGGCATCCCGGCCTGCCGGTGCTGCTGGCCACCGGCCATGCCGAGGGCTCCCTGGCGATCCCGCCGGAGCTGTCGGAGGGCCTGGGCTTCCTGGGCAAGCCCTTCGCGATGCTGCAGCTGGAGCGGGCGCTGAAGGCGCTCTGGGCCAAGACCCGCTGAGGGCCAAGACCCGCTGACCGCGGCGGGCGGCGGAGCGCCGCCCGCTTCCCCGGCTAGTGGTGATGGTGCTGGCAGCCCTCCGGCCGGGCCACCGGCACCGCCGCCGCCTTCTCGATCACCCGCGCCGCGCGCAGGCAGAGGTCGTCCTTGTGCTGCGCCGCCGCCAGCTGCACGCCGCGCGGCATGCCCGCCTCGTCGAGGCCGAGCGGCACGGTGATGGCCGGCTGCCGGGTCAGGTTGAAGGTGAAGGTCCAGGGCGCCCATTGCTGCCACAGCGCCTCGGTGGGGTTCAGCGTCGGCGCATCGGCGGCGAAGGCGGCGGTCGGCGTGGTCGGGCAGAGCACCAGGTCGTAATCCTGGTGGAAGGCGGCCATGGCATGGGCCGCCTCGGTGCGCAGCGCCTCGGCGCCCAGATAGTCGATGGCGGACATGCCGCCCTCGCGCGCCGCGACCTCCTCCAGCCCGCTGTCGAGCAGGGCGCGCTGGCCGGGCTCCATGGTGGTGACCAGCCGGGCCAGCGCCACGCCCCAGACGCGGCCGAAGATGGCGCGGGTGTCGGGCAGCACGGGGTCGGCCTCTTCGACGATGGCGCCCTGCTCGGCCAGGATGCGGGCGGCCGCCTGCACCGCGGCCTCGCCCTCGGCATCGACGGGCGGCGCGAAGCCCAGGCGGCGGACCACGGCCACGCGCAGCCCGGCGACCCCCGTCTCGATCTCGGCGCGCCAGTCGCGCGGGTCGTCGGGCAGGCAATAGGGGTCGCGGCTATCGGCGCGGGCCATGGCCGAGAGCATCAGCGCCGCATCGCGCACGCTGCGCGTCATCGGCCCGGCGCAGGAGACCTGGCCGAAGGCGGAATGCGGCCATTGCGGGATGCGGCCATAGCTGGGCTTCAGCCCGACCAGCCCGCAATAGGCCGCCGGGATGCGGATCGAGCCGCCGGCATCTGTCCCCACATGCAGCGGCCCGAAGCCGGCCGCCCCCGCCGCGCCCGCGCCGGAGGAGGAGCCGCCCACCGTGCGCTCCGGGTTCCAGGCATTGCGGCTGATGCCGTGCAGCGGGCAGTCGCCGGGGGTCTTCCAGCCGAATTCGGTGGTGGTGGTCTTGCCCAGGATGACGGCGCCGGCGGTGCGCAGGCCGATGACGGCGGGGGCGTCCTCCGCGGCCGGGGCGCTGGAGGTGGTCTTGCTGCCGCGGCGGGTGGGCAGGCCCTGGACGTTGAGCAGGTCCTTGATCGTCACCGGCACGCCGTCCAGCGGGCCGATCGGCCGGCCGGCGGCCCAGCGGGTGGCGGATTCGCCGGCCTGCTTCAGCGCGCGCGGGTTCAGCGTGGCGAAGGCATTGACCCAGGGGTTGTAGCGCGCCACGCGCTCCAGCACCGCCTGCAGCGCCTCGACCGGGGAGAGGCGGCGGCTGGCATAGAGGGACAGAAGCTGCTCGGCCGACATCAGGGCCGGATCGGTATCGGACATGCGCGCTCTCAAGGGATTGGTTGGGCGCAAGATGGCGCCGCGGGCCGCCCGAGGAAAGGGCGGCTGCCCCGCTTGGCGCGCTGTCCGTCAGGGCGCAGAGTGCGCCCCCTTCGCCGACAGGAGACCCGCATGGCCGATCAACCCGCCGCCCAAAAGCCCTGGGAATGGGACGAGCCCACCTGGCGCAAGATCGTCGGCCGCGCCTATGGCGGGCGCAGCCTGCAGCCGCAGGCCTGGCCGAACGGCGCGCGCTGCGCGGTCGCGCTGTCCTTCGACGCCGACCATGAGACCATCCCGCTGCGGGATTCCGACGAGAGCCCGATGCGCATCAGCCAGGGCCAGTATGGCGCGCGCCAGGGCGTGCCGCGCATCCGCCGGCTGCTGGACCGGCACGGCGCCAAGGCGACCTTCTTCTACCCCGCCGTCTCGGCGCTGCTGCATCCGGAAGAGGTGCGGGCGGTGGCCGAGGAAGGCCATGAGATCGGCATCCATTCCTGGATCCACGAGGCCAACACGACGCTGCCGCCTGGCGTCGAGCGCGAGCTGACGCTGCGCGCCGCCGAGACATTGGAGAAAGTCTCCGGCCAGCGCCCGGTCGGCATCCGCACGGCGAGCTGGGATTTCTCGGTCGACACCATGTCGATCATCCGCGAGATGGGGCTGCTCTATGACAGCTCGCTGATGGCCGATGACGAGCCCTATGAGTTGACCGTCGATGGCCAGCCCACCGGCATCGTCGAGCTGCCGCCGGAATGGATCCGCGACGACGCGGTCTATTTCAACATGGTGCGCTTCTCGGCGCTGCGGCCCTACACGCCGCCCTCCGCCGTGGAGGAGATCTTCAAGGCCGAGTTCGACGGCGCCTATGCCGAGGGCGGCCTGTTCCTGCTGACCATGCACCCGCATGTCATCGGCCATCGCAGCCGCATTTCCCTGCTCGACCGCGTGGTCGAGTACATCAAGGGGCATGAGGGCGTCTGGTTCGCGACCCATAAGGAGATCGCGGCCTGGTGCAAGCAGCAGGGCGGGCTCTGATCCCGTGACCGACCCCGGATTCCGCTTCCAGCCCAACCCCCGGCATGGCGTGCCAGGGATCGTGGTGCTGCCGGAATCCGGGTTCCGCCGGGCCTCGGCGGCGATCGCCTCCTGGGCGGCGCCGGCCGATGCGGCGGCCTCGACCATCGATCCCTGGATCGCCGCCGCCCATGCGGTGACGCGGCTGCTGGCGGCGGAACTCGCCCGGCGTGGCGAGGTGCTGGCGGCGGCGCCGGCCGGGCTGCTGGCGGGGGCGCATGCCAGGGCGCTGGCCGGCGTCACCGTCGCGCTCGCCGGCAGCGAGGCCTTCCGAACAGCGGCGGCCGAGGCAGTGCGGCGCTGCGGGGCGACGAGCCGCACGGTGCCGGCCGGGGAGGACCATCCGCTGCTTCTGGCCGATACCGCCTGGACCGGCTTCACCGAGCCGCCGCGCGACGTCATGCAGGCGCAGCGCTGGCAGGTGGCGCAGTGCCTTGCCGACGACGTGCCTGACCTTCTGGTGGTGGCCGATGGGGCAGGGGGCCTGGCCGCCGCCGCCGCCGTGCAGATCCGCGCGCAGAGGCTGCCGACGCGGCTGGTGGTGGCGCAGCCCGCCGGGCGCGCCTGGCTGGCCGACGCGCTCGCCGCCGGCACGCTGCCCGACCTGCCGCCGGGTGAGGCCAGCCTGCTCGCCTGGCAGGAGCTGGAGCGCAGCGCCTTCGCGGCCGTCGTGGTGCCGCCGGCCAGCGATTCCCTGGCCCCTGCCGCCGCGCGCTGGCTCGAGACCGGCGCGCTGCCCGGGCTGCAGCCCGGCGGAAGGACGTGGGCCCTCGGCTGAACAGCGCGCTGTCTCCCGACTGTCATGCAACCGTAAAGCCGCTGTGATGCAGCGCCGCTAATCCCCGCCGCGATCCGGCCGGCCGAACCGGCCTGCCATCCTTTGGGGGTTCGCATGAAGTTCACGATCGCGGCGCTCGTCGCCGGCCTGGCGCTGTCCGTCGGCGCGCAGGACGCCGAGGCCCAGACCCGCACCCGCTTCACCTGGTGGTACGGGCTGAGCGGCCAGCTCGGCGAGGTGATGGAGAACTACTGCAAGAACTTCAACGCGGCGCAGAACGAGTACGAGATCGTCTGCACCAACCAGAACAGCTACGACCGCGCCCTGCAGAACACCATCGCCGCCTTCCGCGCCGGCGAGCACCCGACCATGGTGCAGGTCTATGACGTCGGCACCACCGACCTGATGCTGTCCGGCCAGTATCTGCCGGCCCGCCAGCTGATGAGCGAGAACGGCTACAGCGTCCAGTGGGACAACTACATCTCCTCGGTCGGCAACTACTACGCCACCAGCAAGGGCGAGATGCTGTCCTTCCCCTTCAACAGCTCGACCGCGGTGATGTACTGGAACGCCGGCGCCTATCGCGCCGTCGGCCAGGAGAAGCCGCCCGAGACCTGGGAAGAGGTCGAGAAGGCGGCCCGCGCGCTGAAGGCGCAAGGCCATGCCTGCCCGATTGCCATCGACTTCGACAGCTGGCAGCACTGGGAACAGTTCAACGCCATCCACAACCTGCCGATGGCGACGCAGCAGAACGGCTTCGGCGGGCTGAACGCCGAGGTGCAGATCGCGCCGCTGTTCCGCCGCCATGCCAACAACCTGATGGCCTGGCAGAAGGAAGGGCTGGTGCAGATCCGCACGCCGCAGGGCGGCCGCGGCCTGGCCGACAGCTTCGCCCAGGGCGAATGCGCGATGATGATGGCCTCCATCGCCAACCACGTGGCGATCGGCCGCACGGCCAAGCAGGGGCTGGAATGGAATGTCGGCATGCTGCCGCTCTATGCCGGCCATGCCCGCACCAACAGCATGGTCGGTGGCGCCAGCCTCTGGGTGCTGAAGGGCCGCCCGGCGTCCGAGTACAAGGGCGCCGCCGCCTTCCTGGCCTTCATCGCCAAGCCGGAGCAGGAGCAGTTCATGGTCTCCAACACCGGCTATATCCCGGTGACGCGGACCGGCTTCGAGAGCATCAAGGCCAGCGGCTTCTACGACCAGCCGCAGAATCGCGGCCGCGAGGTCGCGATGACCTCGCTGCTGGTGACCGAGCCCACCGAGAATTCGCGCGGCCTGCGCCTCGGCAACTTCACCCAGATCCGCGCCCTCTACGCCAATGAGATGGCCGCCGCCTTCTCCGGCCAGAAGAGCATGGACCAGGCGCTGAACGACCTGCAGGCCGAGAGCAACCGCCTGCTGCGCCGCTTCGAGCAGACCTATCGCGGCCGCCAGCTGCCCTGATCGGACATCGCTGCACCGCCCCGCGCGCCATTCCCGGCGCGCGGGGTTCTCGCTGCCCTGAACAGGGAAAAGAGCTTTGGAACGCCGCGCCACCTTCCGCACGCCGCTGCTGCCCTGGCTGCTGGTCCTGCCCCAGCTGCTGATTATTTTCGTGTTTTTCTACTGGCCGACGGGGGAAGCCTTCGTCTGGGCCTTCACGCTGGAGCAGCCCTGGGGCGGCGGCCGTGAATGGGTCGGCTGGCAGAATTTTTTCGAGGTCTTCAACAGCGCGCATTACTGGTCGTCGGTGAAGGTCAGCATCGTCTATGCGCTCGGCACCTCGATCCTGGCGATCGGCGCCGCGCTGCTGCTGGCGCTGTTCGTCGACCGCGAGGTGCGCGGCAGCCGGCATTGGCGGGTGGCGCTGATCTGGCCCTATGCCATCGCCGCCCCCGCCATCGGCATGATCTTCCGCTTCGTCTTCGACGCGCGCGCCGGCATCTTCAGCGTGCTCAACACGATCTCGCCCAATGCCTGGGATCCGTCGCTGAACGGGACGCACGCCATGCTGATGCTGATCCTGGCGGGCGCCTGGCAGCTGGTCGCCTATAATTTCGTCTTCTTCCTGGCCGGGCTTCAGTCCATTCCGCGCGCCTTGACGGAAGCGGCGGCGATGGACGGCGCGGGCCCGATGCGGCGGATGCGCGACATCCAGGTGCCGCTGCTGGCGCCGACCTTCTTCTTCCTGCTGGTCATCAACCTGACCGACAGCTTCACCAACAGCTTCGGCCTGGTCGACATCATGACCGCCGGCGGCCCGGCGCGGGCCACCGACCTGATGGTCTACAAGATCTATGCCGACGGCTTCAAAGGCCTCGATTACTCCGGCGCCGCGGCGCAGAGCATCGTGCTGATGGGGCTGATGGTCCTCCTCACCTTCATCCAGTTCCGCTTCGTCGAGCGGAAGATGCATTACCGCTGAGGACCCGCCGCCATGGTCGAACGCCGTCCGCTGCTGGACCTCTTCACCCATATCCTTCTGTTGCTCTCGGCTGTCGCCCTGCTGGTGCCGGTGTGGCTGGCCTTCGTCGCCGCGACGCATGACATCGCCGGCGTCAACCGCGTCCCCATCAACTGGCTGCCGGGCCCGTACTTCCTCGACAACCTGTCGGAGGCCTGGACCCGCGGCGGCTTCGCCTCGCGCTTCACCACCAGCCTGGTGGTGGCGCTTGGCGTGACCGCCGGCAAGATCATCCTCGCCATGCTGGCCGCCTTCGCCATCGTCTTCTTCCACTGGCGCCTGCGGCTGGTGGTCTTCTGGCTGATCTTCATCACCCTGATGCTGCCGCTCGAGGTCCGCATCGTCCCTACCTATGCGGTGGCGGCGAATGCGCTGCGCCCCTTCCAGGCGATCCTCGACGTCACCGGCCTGACCGCGCTGATCCAGATGATCAGCGGCATCCAGATCGACCTGCAATGGCGCCTGCTGAACAGCACCGCCGGGCTGATCCTGCCGCTGATCGCAACGGCGACCGGCACCTTCCTCTACCGCCAGTTCTTCCTGACCATCCCGGAGGAGCTGGTCGAGGCCGCCAAGATGGACGGCGCCGGGCCGCTGCGCTTCCTGCGCGACGTGCTGGTGCCGCTGTCGGGCACCACCATGGCGGCGCTGGCCACCATCCTCTTCGTCTATGCCTGGAACCAGTATCTCTGGCCGCTGCTGGTGACCACCGAGCCCGAGCGCGCCACCGTCATGGTGCAGCTCTCCCGCATGGTGCCGCGCGGCGACGGCGCCCCCGAATGGAACATCGTCATGGCCGGCGCCCTGCTGGCCATGCTGCCCCCCCTCGCCATCGTCATCCTGATGCAGCGCTGGTTCGTGCGCGGCCTGGTGCAGACGGAGAAATGAGCATGCACGCCATCGAGTTCAGCGCCGCCCGCAAGGTCTATGGCAGCAGCACCGCCATCCACGATGTCGACCTGGCGCTGCCGGAAGGCGCCTTCATCGTCATCCTCGGCCCCTCGGGCTGCGGCAAGTCGACGCTGCTGCGCATGATCGCCGGGCTGGAGACCATCTCCGGCGGCGAGCTGCGCATCCACGGCGCCCGCATGAACGAGCGCGAGCCGAAGGATCGTGGCTGCGCCATGGTCTTCCAGAACTACGCGCTCTATCCGCATATGACGGTGGCCGAGAACATCGCCTATCCGCTGAAGGTTGCGGGCCTCGGCAAGGCCGAGCGCCAGGCGCGGCTGGCCGAGGTGGCCAATGCGCTGGAGCTCTCCGCGCTGCTCGACCGCCGCCCGGGCCAACTCTCCGGCGGCCAGCGCCAGCGCGTCGCCATGGGCCGCGCCATGGTCCGCCGCCCTAAGGTCTTTCTGTACGACGAGCCGCTGTCGAACCTCGATGCCAAGTTGCGGGTGCAGATGCGGCTTGAGCTGCGCCGTCTGCACGAGCAGCTCGGCGCCACCTCTGTCCTGGTCACGCATGACCAGCAGGAGGCGATGACCTTGGCCGATCACCTCGTCGTGATGAATGCCGGCCGCGTCGAGCAGACCGGCACCCCGCGCGCCGTCTATGAGCGCCCGGCCTCGCTCTTCGTCGCCGGCTTCCTCGGCGCCCCCGCCATGAACCTGATCCCCGCCGAGCTGATGCCGGGCGGCGAGGTGGTGAAGCTCGCCGGCGGGCCGCTGCTCCGCCTCGCTGGCCGCATCGTCCATCGCAATGCGGCGGTGACGCTGGGCATCCGCCCGGAACATGTCACCGGCGGCCCGATCGAGGCGGAAGTGACCATGGTCGAGGATCTTGGCAGTTCGGCGCTGGTTCATGCCCGATTGCCGGGTGGCACCGGCATCGCCTGCCATGTGGCGGCCGAGGCGGCGCCGGGGCGCGGCAGCCGGATCGGCCTGGAGATGCCGGCCAACCGCCTGCATCTTTTCGACACGGTCAGCGGCGAGCGGCTGGAGCTGGAGAGCCTGCGCCCCGCTGAAACATCGCCGGGGCTGGACTTTGCCCCCAGCGCAGCACGATAAAGCGGCCAGGAACGTAACCTGGGAATGACATGATGCTCATGAATCGCCGCAAGCTGTTTGTCGCCGGTGCCGGCCTCGCTGCCCCGGCCCTGCTGCCCTCCGGCTTGCGCGCGCAGGGCTCCTGGCCGAGCCAGCCGATCCGGCTGGTCGTGCCCTTCTCGGCCGGCGGCCCGACCGACATCCCGGCCCGCCTGATCGCCGATGAGCTGTCGAAGATGCTGCCGCAGCGCGTGATCGTCGAGAACCGCACCGGCGCGGGCACGGTGGTCGGCGCCGATGCGGTGGCCAAGGCGCCGAAGGACGGCCACACCCTGCTCTACACCACGATCGCCCAGGCGGCGATCCGCGCCATCTATCCGAGCCTGCCCTTCGACCCGGTCACCGACTTCACCCCGGTGGCGCTGGCCGGCACCATCCCGATGCTGCTGATGGTCAACAAGAACGTGCCCGTCAACAGCCTTGCCGAGCTGATCGAGCTCTTCAAGAAGAACCCGGGCAAGTACGACTATGCCAGCACCGGCAATGGCGCCGCGCTGCACCTGGCCAGCGAGCTGTTCCTGCGCCAGGCCGGCGGTCTGAAGGTCAACCACGTGCCCTATCGCGGCTCGGCCGCCGCCATGCCCGACCTGCTGAACGGCACCGTCACCATGATGCTGGACGTGGCCAACAGCGCGCTGCCCTTCGTCCAGCGCGGCGAGGTCAAGGGCCTGGCGATCTCCTCGGCGCAGCGCATGCCGCAGCTGCCCAACCTGCCGACCTTCCAGGAGGCGGGCGTGCCCGGCTACGAGGCCTATACCTGGCACATGATCCTGGCGCCCGCCGGCACGCCGGAGCCGATCGTGACCAAGATGAACCAGGCGGTGAACCAGGTGCTGGCGATGCAGTCGGTGCAGACCAAGCTGGCCGACCTGACCATGACGACGCGCAGCGACAGCACGCCGGAATCGGCCAGGAAGTACCTGACCGACGAG
Source organism: Roseomonas sp. USHLN139 (assembly GCF_037145735.1). NCBI lineage: Bacteria > Pseudomonadati > Pseudomonadota > Alphaproteobacteria > Acetobacterales > Roseomonadaceae > Roseomonas > Roseomonas sp. USHLN139. The sequence goes on from NZ_JBBCWY010000001.1 coordinate 916,400, forward strand.
ATCGCCAAGTGGGAGCCGATCATCCGCGACGCCGGCATCAAGGCCGATTGATTTCAACGCTGCCGCCGTCTTGTGGAGATGGCGGGTGCGGCACTCGGCGAGGGGCGCGACCTTCGGGGTCGCGCCCTTCTGCGTTCAGAGCGAGGGCAGGGGGGTGGCCACCGCCGCCGTGTCCGGGAAGATGGTGACCAGCCGGCCGCCCTGCCACTGCGCCAGCACCGGCTGCGGCGCCAGGTTCTGGCCGTTCTCGTCGAAATCGGCCGGCCAGCCCAGCGGCGCGGCCTGCGCGTCGAGCTCGAGGCCGATCACCGCGGCGCGGATCTTCTCGCGCTCCAGCGAGCCGGCGCGGTGCAGCGCCTCGAGGAACAGCCGGGCGCCGGCGGCATTGGCCAGGCTGTGGCCGGAGCGCGGATCATGCCCGTATTTGGCGCGATAGGCCTCGGCCAGGGCGCGCGCCTCGGCCCCCATGCGGCCGGCGACGGCATAGGGCGGGAAGTCGACCGTCATGACCCCCTCGAAGGCGGGGCCCAGCGCCTGCGCGGTGTCGGCCAGGCTGTAGCCGCCGCCGGCGCCGAGCACCATGCGCGGCCGCCAGCCGGCCTCGCGCATCGCCCGGAACAGCAGCATCACCTCCGAGGCGTGGCCGGCATGCAGCAGGATCTGCGCATCCGCCGTGCGCAGCCGCTGGACCAGCGCCGGGATGTCCTGCCCGCCGGGCGCATAGCCGAAGCGCCCCAGGAAGCCCGCCTGGCCCTGCAGCCCGGCCTCCTGCGGTCCGGCGACGCTCTGCCCATAGGCGGCGTCCTCGTGCAGGATGGCGATGCGCAGCCCCGCCAGCGGCGTCTGCCACAGCGCCGGCAGCAGCCAGCGGGTGGCGCGCAGGCTGAGCGCCGCGAAGTCGCTGCCGCGCGGGCAGGAGCGGAACAGGTAGCGGAAGCCGCGCGTGGTGATCGAATCGCCGATGGCGCCGAGCTCGAAATAGGGCAGGCCGGTCAGCTCAGCGGCCTGGCTGGCCGCCAGCGACAGCGGCGAGGCGCAGGTGCCGAAGACCGCCGCCACCCGCTCGGCCGGGCGCTCGGCCTGCACCAGCCGCCGCACCGCCTCGCCGGCCTGGGCCGGGTCGGTCGCCTCGGCCTTGACCAGGCGCAGCGGCCGGCCCTGCACGCCGCCGGCCTCGTTGCGCGCCTCGACCGCCAGCTCCAGCCCGCGGAAGCTCTCGTCGCCGAGCAGCGCCAGGGGGCCGGCAAAGGGATAGACCGCGCCGAGGCGCAGCTCGGCCGCGCCGGCGCTGCGCGGCGACTGCGCCAGCGCCGGCCGCGCCAGCCCGGTCATGGCCAGCCCGGTCATGGCCAGCCCCGCCGTTGCCAGACCGGTCGCCGTCAGGGCCGCGCCCTGCAGCAGGCGGCGGCGCTCCAGCGGCGCCGGCGTGGCACCGGAACCCTCGCCGGCCTGCCTCGCCGGCCATCCCGTCGCGCGACCGGGCGGATGCATCATCGTGACATGCTCGTGCTTGGCTTGACGGGAGGCGGCCGGGCGCCGACCCTCGCGACCCTGCCACACCCATGGCCGCAAGGAAACGACCCAGCATGACGACCCTGCCGCAGGAGATGACCTTTATCGCCCATGGTGAGGGTGGCGGGCCCGAGGTGCTGGTGCCGGCGCGCGGCCCGGTGCCGTCGCCCCAGCCGGACGAGGTGCTGATCCGCGTGCTCGCCACCGGCGTCAACCGCCCCGATGTGCAGCAGCGCAAGGGCGCCTATCCGCCGCCGCCCGGCGCCAGCCCCGTCATCGGCCTGGAGACGGCGGGCGAGGTCGCCGCGGTCGGCGCGGCGGTGACGCGCTACAAGGTCGGCGACAAGGTCTGCGCGCTGACCAATGGCGGCGCCTATGCCGAGTATTGCACCGCTCCCGAGGCGCAGACGCTGCCCTGGCCGGCCGGCTTCGACGCGCTGCAGGCGGCCGCCCTGCCGGAGACCTTCTTCACCGTCTGGGCCAATGTCTTCGGCCATGGCCGCCTGGCCGCGGGCGAGACGCTGCTGGTGCATGGCGGCACCTCCGGCATCGGCGTCACCGCCATCCAGCTGGCCAAGGCCTTCGGCGCGACGGTCTATGCCACCGCCGGCAGCGCGGAGAAGTGCCAGGCCATGCTGGATCTCGGCGCCGATGCCGCGATCAACTACAAGACCCAGGATTTCGCCGCCGAGGTGAAGACGCTGACCGGCGGCCGCGGCGTCGACGTGCTGCTCGACATGGTCGGCGCCGATTATTTCCAGCGCAACCTGCGCTGCATGGCGAAGGACGGGCGGCTGGTGCTGATCGCCTTCCTGCAAGGCCACGAGGCGGAGAAGGTCGACCTGCGGCCGATCATGCTGAAGCGGCTGACGGTGACCGGCAGCACCATGCGGCCGCGCACCACCGCCGAGAAGGGCGCCATCGCCGCCGAGCTGGAGGCCAAGGCCTGGCCGCTGCTGGCCGAAGGGCGCTGCAAGCCGGTGATCCATTCGGTCTTCCCGCTCGACCAGGCCGCTGCCGCGCATGCGCTGATGGAAAGCAGCACGCATATCGGCAAGATCCTGCTCGATCTGTCGAAATAACCACCCGCAACACCTGGCCGAGTCTGCCCACCCCTGATGCTGAAACTGGCCGACCTGCGCCTGCTGCTGATCGCCGTGACCCTGTTCGGCGGTGCCTGGCCCGTGACCAAGGCGGCGCTGGCCGATGCCACGCCGCTGTGGTTCGCCGTCTCCCGCACCCTGCTGGGGGCGCTGGTGTCCGGGATCGGGCTGGCGGCCATGCGCCAGCTCAGCTTCCCGTCGCGGCAGGACTGGCCAGCCGTGCTCGGCGTCGGGCTGCTGCAGCTGGGCTGCTTCTTCGCCCTGACCCACCTGGCGGTGGCGCTCGTCCCCGCCGGGCGCACCGCGGTGCTGGCCAATGTCACCATCTACTGGCTGGTGCCGATGTCGGTGCTGTTCATGGGCGAGAAGATCTCGCCCCGGCGCTGGGCTGCGGCGGGGCTGGGTCTCGCCGGCGTCGCGGCGCTGTCGGGCCCCTGGGCGGTGGACTGGCGCGATCCCGACATCCTGCTCGGCCACGCCATGCTGCTGCTGGCGGCGCTGCTCTGGTCCTGCGCCATCATCGTCACCCGCCGCTTCCCGCCGCGCACGACGATGCTGGCCAACCTGCCCTGGTGCTTCCTGCTCGGCGGGCTGGTGCTGGTGCCGATGGCCATCGCCATGGAACCCACCGGCGGCATCGGCCCGGGCGCCTACTGGCATGCCGCGCTGATCGGCTGCATCGTGGCGCCGATCGGCACCTGGGCCGTCATCGAGGCCGGGCGCCGGCTGCCCGGCGCCGTCTCCTCGGTCGGCTTCCTGCTGGCGCCGGCGATCGGCGTCTTCGTCTCCACCCTCTGGCTGGGCGAGCCGGTAGGCTGGGACGTCATCATCGGCGGTGCGCTGATCGGCGCCAGCGTCGTCGTCGCCACCCGCGGCTAGGAGGGCCTTCCCGCATGCAGCTCCGCGCCGTCGAGATGGGCGAAGGCCGCCCCCTGGTCCTGCTGCACGGCCTGTTCGGCCAGGCGCAGAATTTTTCGGCCGTGCAGAAGACCCTGGCCGCGAACGGCCGCCGGGTGATCGCGCTCGACCTGCGCAACCACGGCCAGTCGCCGCATGACGCCGTCATGGACTATCCGGCCATGGCCGCCGACGTGGCCGAGACGCTCGACGCCCTGCTCGGCGACCAGCCCGTCGACCTGCTCGGCCATTCGATGGGCGGCAAGGTGGCCATGACGCTCGCGCTGTCGCGGTCCGCCCGCGTCGCCCGTCTGGTGGTCGCCGACATCGCCCCCGTCGACTACCCACCCGCCTTCCGCCCCTATGCCGCCGCCATGCAGGCCATCCCCCTGCATGACGGCCTGACCCGCCGCGAAGCCGATGCTGCCCTGGCCGAGGCCGTCCCCAACCCCGGCGTTCGCGGTTTCCTGCTGCAGGGCCTGCGCTTCGACCCGCCTGGCTGGCGCATCGGCCTGGACGCGATCGCCGCTGGCCTGCCGGCGATAGAGGCCGCGCCGCCCTTCGCCGCCGGTGCCCGCTTCGACGGCCCGGTGCTGGCGCTGGGCGGGGAGAAATCGGACTACATCCGGGACGAGACGCGCCCGGTGTTTCGTGAATACTTCCCGGCGGTCCGCTTCGGGACGGTCAAGGGCGCCGGGCACTGGCTGCACGCCGAGCAGCCGGAAGGCTTCGTGGCGGCGGTGGAGATGTTTCTCAAGTAAGAAAGGCTAAGGCCAGGGGAAGGAATTCCCCTGGACCCCTTCTTTTTTCTGTCAGATTGCCATGTCCACGTGGTGACGGGACGTGGCCCGGCCCAGCCTCCAAACGGCCAACAGAACAGAAAAAAGAAGGGCGCAAACGTGTACGTTTGCGGGGGGAATTCATTCCCCCAACCTTCAGATCGCCGCAGGCGCCTTGAACCTGTTCTCCTTGGCCAGGTCGGCGGCCCGCCACAGGTACCAGGCCGCCGCCGAGCGGAAGGGGGCCCAGGCCTCCCCGATCGCCGCCAGCGCCTTGGGCTTCGGCTGGGCCTCGAGGCCCGCCGCCACGCGGTAGCCTTCGCGGACGCCGAAATCGTCGACCGGCAGAACATCGCCGCGGCCGAGGGTGAAGATCAGCAGCATCTCCACCGTCCAGCGGCCGACGCCGCGGATGGCGACCAGGCGCTGGATCAGCTCCTCGTCCGGCAGGCGGGTGGCGGCGCGGCGGGTGGGGACCAGGCCGCCCACCGATTTCAGCGCGATGTCACGGATGGCGGCGCATTTGGCGCCGGAGAAGCCGCAGCCGCGCAGGGCTTCCTCGGGCAGCGCCAGGATGCCCTCGGCATGCGGGAAGTCCTGGCCGGGGAAGAGGGCGATCAGGCGGGTCAGCATGGCCTCGGCGGCGCGGCCGTGGACCTGCTGGTGGGCGATGGCGCGGACCAGGGCCTCGTAGGGCTCGCGGGTCAGCGGCTTCAGCGTCATGGCGCCGACCTGGCGCACCACGGGGCCGAGCACCGGATCGGCGGCGAGATGGGCGCGGGCGGCGCGCGGGCTCAGGCCGTTGGCGGCGGGGCGGGAGGGGGCAAGCATGGGCCGGCATGCTGCGGCGCGGGCGGCAGCGCGGCAAGGGGCGTCAGGCCGGGTCCCCGGCGAACTCAGCGGCGGCCTGGCGCAGCTGGCGGATGAAGTCGCGCGCGGCGGGGGCGGCCTCGTTGCGGCGATAGGCGGCGGCGATGTCGGCCAGGATCGGCGCACCGGAGAGCGGCCGGTAGCACAGGCCCGGCAGCTGCACGCAGGCGCGCAGCGAGGCCGGCACCACGGCGACGCCGAGGCCGAGCCCCACCAGGCTGGCCACCGCCACCAGGTCGCGCCCGCGATGCGCCAGACGAGGCGTGAAGCCGCCGCGGGCGCCGAGCTGCTCGGTGAAATGGTGGAAGCCGGCGCGCTCGGGGTCGGGGGCGATGAAATCTTCTTCCGCCAGCGCATCGGCGGCGATGGCGGGGAGCGCCGCCAGGGCGTGGCTGTCGGGCAGCGCGATCAGCAGCGTCTCGCGCAGCAGGCGCAGCGCGGTGACGCCGGGCGGCGCGATGAAGGGCGGGCGGATGAAGGCGACATCCATCTCTCCGGCGGCGACGGCCTCGACCTGGGGGACGGTCTCCATTTCCTGCAGGCGCAGCAGCACCTCGGGATGCGCCCGGCGCCAGTCGCGGATGCAGGCGGCCAGCACGCCGGAGAAGGCGGCGGAGGCCGCGAAGCCGATGGTGACGATGCCGCGCTCGCCGCGCCCGGCCTGACGGCCGACGCGCTCGGCGCGCTCGAGCTGGCGCAGCGCCGGGACGGCCTCGGCCAGGAACAGGGTGCCGGCATCGGTCAGCGCCACCTCGCGCTTGCTGCGGCGGAACAGGCGGGCGCCGAGATGACGCTCCAGCGCCTGGATCTGCTCGGTCAGCGAGGGGGCCGAGACGCCGAGCCGTTCCGCCGCGCGGGCGAAATGCAGGGTCTCGGCGACGGCGAGGAAGGCGCGGAGATGGCGCAGCTCCAAGGGGCAGGCTCCGGAGGGAAGTTGGGCAGCGCCGAAGCATCCTGCCGGCCGGCGCCGGGCGGCAGACTAGCACGGCACGTGCCAGCTGCCGCGCGGCGGGAGGGCGCCGGTCAGATGCCGCCCTTGCGCTCCGGCAGGGCGCCGGTGCCGCCCTGGGCCGGCTTCTGCTCCTTCGGGTCGACCGGGCGCCCGGCGGGCGGCGTGCCCATCTCGCGGAACGGTGCTTCGGTGCCGGTCGTGTCGGATTGCGGATTCTTGTCTTCGGCCATGGCGGCAATGCTCCAAGCTGTGCGCTGGAGCAACGGGCGGCGCGGCACAGGGTTCCGCGCGCCAGGCAGGAGGGCAGGGAGATGCAGTACCAGGGCGGCTGCCATTGCGGGGCGATCCGCTATGTCGCGACCGGCGAGCCCTACAACGCCACGGCCTGCCACTGCCTGGATTGCCGCCGCTCCAGTGGCGCGCCCTTCATGGCCTGGTTCAGCATGGCGACACGGGACTTCGCGGTGACGCAGGGGGAGATGGCGCTCTATGCCTCCAGCCCCGGGGTGCAGCGCGGCTTCTGCGGCGCCTGCGGCACCAGCCTGACCTATCTGAACCCGGCGCTGGGCGAGGTCGATGTCAGCACCGCGACGCTGGACGACCCCTCCGCGCCGGCGCCGCGCGACCATATCTGGGTGCAGAGCCGCATCCCCTGGGTCGAGCTCGGCACCACCCTGCCGGCGCATGCCCGCAACCGCGACGGTTCCGGCTGATCAGCCGCGCGGCGCCAGCAGGATGATCCCGGCGCCGACCAGGCAGAGCGCGGCGCCGGCCAGGTCGAAGCGGTCAGGCCGCATGCCCTCGACCAGCCAGAGCCAGGCCAGCGAGGCGGCGATATAGATCCCGCCATAGGCGGCATAGGCGCGGCCGGCCGCCGCGCTGTCGACCAGGGTCAGAAGATATGCAAAGGCGATCAGCGAGAGAAAACCGGGCAGCAGCCACCAGGGGCTGCGGCCCAGTTTCAGCACCGCCCAGAAGGCGAAGCAGCCGGTGATTTCCGCCAGGGCGGCCGCGCCGTAGAGGATCGCGAGCCGCCCCATGGCGTTTCCCTCAGCCGTGCTTGATGGCGATGGTCTTCAGCGAGGCGAAGCCGGCCAGGGCGGCAAAACCCTTCTCGCGGCCATGGCCGGAGCGCTTCACGCCACCGAAGGGCAGTTCCACGCCGCCGCCGGCGCCGTAGTTGTTGACGAAGACCTGGCCGACCTTGATCGCCTTGGACAGCCGCATCGCCCGGCCGATATCGGCGGTCCAGACGCCGGCCACCAGGCCGAACTGGGTGCCGTTGGCGATGGCCAGCGCCTCGGCCTCGTCGGTGAAGCGGATCGCCGTCAGGACCGGGCCGAAGACCTCTTCCTGGGCCAGGCGGTGGGTCGGCGCCACATCGGCCAGCAGGGTCGGCTTGACGTAGAAGCCGCCCTCCGGGGCGTTGGAGGCAATGCGGCCCTGGCCGGCGAAGCGCAGCCCGTCGCCCTTGGCGAAGTCGAGGAAGGCATTGACCCGCTTCTGCTGGTCGGCGTTGACCACCGGGCCCAGGTCCATGTCGCGCTCGGCGGGGCCGGCTTCCAGCCGGTCGAAGCGGCCGGCCAGCTCGCCGACGAAGCGGTCGAAGACCGAGGCCTGCACCAGCACCCGGCTGCCGGCCGAGCAGGTCTGGCCGGCATTCTGGATGATGCCCGCCATTACGGTGGTGGCCGCCGTGTCCAGGTCGGCATCCTGGAACACCAGCTGCGGGCTCTTGCCGCCGAGCTCCAGGGTGACCGGGATGGTGTTCTTCGCCGCCGCCGTCTGCACCAGCGTCCCGACCTCCGGGCTGCCGGTGAAGGAGAGATGGCTGATCGCCTTGTGCGAGGTCAGCGCGGCGCCGGCCTCCTCGCCCAGGCCCGTCACCACGTTCAGCGCGCCTTCCGGGAAGCCCGCCTCGGCGGCCAGCTCCGCCAGCATCAGCGAGGAGAGCGAGGCGTCCTCGGCCGGCTTCAGGATGCAGGCATTGCCCATCGCCAGCGCCGCGCCGACCGAGCGGCCGACGATCTGCATCGGATAGTTCCAGGGCACGATATGGCCGGTGATGCCATGCGGCTCCCAGACCGTCATGACCGTCATCCCCTCGGCATAGGGGATGGTGTCGCCATGCATCTTGTCGGCGCTGCCGCCGTAGAACTCGAAATAGCGGGCGCAGGCGACGGCGTCCTGGCGGGCCTGGCGGATCGGCTTGCCGACGTCGCGGCTCTCGGCCTGGGCCAGCGCCTCGGCGTCGCGCAGGATCAGCACGGCCAGCTTGTTCAGCAGGCGGCCGCGTTCGGTGGCCGACATCCGGCCCCAGGCGCCGTCCAGCGCGCCCTGGGCGGCGGCCACGGCGGCGTCGATCTCGGCCTGGCCGCCACGGGCGATGCGGGCGAAGACGCCGCCGTCGGAGGGGTTGATCACCGGCAGGTGCTGCTCGGCCGCGACGCTGCGGCCGCCGATCCAATGCCCGTAGGTCTGCATGGCGGAAATCTCCTGGCTCGTTCGGCGCGTGGTCTAGGCCAGAACGCGCAGCCGGGAAATCCGTCCGGCGCCCGGATCGGCGTGATATCCTGTCAAGAATGACGCCATCGGCGACCGGATCTACCGCGGCAGGGCCAGCTCGATCGCCAGCGTCGCCCAGCCGATCAGCAGCACGGCGAGGATCGAGGGCAGCAGCAGCCGCCAGACGGCGCCCGGCCGGGCGCTGCCGCCGGCCAGGCTGCAGACCATGGCGGTGACCGCGAAGCTCATCCCCGCCGCCGCCGCGCCGGCGAAATTGTGCAGCCCGGCGGCGAGCGCCAGCGGCAGCCCCGCCGCCTGGCCAAGCGCCGCCTGCACCGGCATCAGCGCCGCGTTGGAGCCGACATTGCTGCCGGTCACCGCCCCCGAGACCAGGCCGAGCACCGGCATGGCATAGGCCGCCGCCGGTCCCATGGCGGCGGCGGCGGCCTCTGCCAGGCTGGCGGCGATGCCGGCGCCGGCCAGCCAGCGCCCAAGCAGCACGTAGAGCAGCATCGCCAGCGCCGGCCGCCGCGCCCGCCCCATGGCGCCCGCGAAGGCGCTGACGGCCCCCGGCCGCAGCAGGAGCAGCAACAGGGAGAAGACCCAGAGGACGACGGCGACATGGGTGATCGGGAAGGCCGGCAACTCGGCGAAGGGCCGCACCGCCGGCGCCCCCTGCCAGGAGCGCGCCAGCAGCAGCGCCGCCGTCAGCCCGGCCCAGGGGGCGAGCGAGGCCAGCGCCCGCCGCCAGGCGGCCGGCCCGCGCGGCGGGTCCAGCCGCCAGAGGACATACAGAAGGGGAACCCCGGTGCCGATGATGCCGGCCACCTCGAAGGGCAGGAAGAGATTCACCGCCAGCAGCAGGGCGGCCATCAGCGCCATCATGCCGAGCTGCGCCAGCCTCTCTGGCATCGGCACCGCGATCCCGGCCGCCCGGCACAGCCGCCACAGGACGGGCGCCAGGCAGAGCAGCCAGGCGGCCTGCGGCCAGGCGGTGGCCAATGCCACCTGCTGCGCCGGCAGCCCGATCAGCGCCGCGCCCAGCGCCGTGCCCGGCCCCAGCCCGCCCCAGGGCACCATGACCAGGGCCAGCAGTGCCATCGCCGCCGCCGGCGCGCCGCCCAGCCCCATCCGCCGCAGCTGGGCGAGCGCGAATACCGCGCCCACCGCGAAGCCGGTGACGCTCTCGACGAAGGCGCCGCCCAGCAGGGTGGCGGCGAAGATGCGGCGCGGCGTGGCCTCCGCCGGCGCCTGGCCGGCCGGGGCCAGCCGGGTGACGGCGGCGTGGAAGATCAGCCCGCCGGCCAGCACGCCGATCGGCTGCAGCGCCAGGAAGGTGGCGCGCAGGCTCTCCATCCCGAGGAAGCCCGCCAGCTCGTGGCCCGCCGGCAGGGTCAGGGCGATGGCGGGCAGGCTGGCGGCCAGGGCGGCCAGGCAGGCCGGCACCGGCCCGGCGCGGCCGGAGAGCAGGAGCGCGAGCAGCAGCAGCAGCGGCGCGGATTGCAGCAGCAGGAGCATGGTGGCTGCATCCTTCCTGAGCAATGCGGTCGGCGCCAGGGGGGAAGGGCGGGGCAGGGCCCGCCAATCCCCCTGGCCTCGCTGCCGGAATGGCCGCAGCATCGCGGGCCATGAGCCTGTTCCTCCTGAAGCGCCTGGGCGCCGCGCTGCTGGCCATGTGGGTGATGAGCCTGCTGGTCTTCATCGGCGTCTTCGCCATCGGCAATCCGATCGACGTGCTGATCAACCCGGCGGCCGACCAGCGCATCATCGCCGAGACCATCGCCCGCTACGGCTTCGACCAGCCGCTCTGGGCGCAGTATCTGCGCTTCCTGAACGGGCTGCTGCACGGCGATCTCGGCCGCAGCTTCGTCTTCAACGAGCCGGCCCTCGCCCTGATCGCCGGCAAGCTGCCGGCGACCCTGGAGCTGGCGCTGAGCGCCATGCTGATCGCGGTCGTGTTCGGCCTGCCGCTCGGCCTCTATGCCGGGCTGCGGCCGCGCGACCTGCCGGCGCAGGGCATCATGGCGGGCTCGATCCTCGGCTTCTCGCTGCCGACCTTCTGGGTCGGGCTGATGCTGATCCTGGTGTTCAGCGTCGAGCTCGGCTGGCTGCCCTCGGGCGGCCGCGGCGAGACGGTGCGGGTGCTCGGCATCGAATGGAGTTTTCTCACCGTCGACGGGCTGTATCACCTGATCCTGCCGGCGACGAACCTGGCGCTGTTCAAGCTGTCGCTGATCATCCGCCTGACGCGCGCCGGCATCCGCGAGACCATGCTGCAGGACTACGTCAAGTTCGCCCGCGCCAAGGGCGTGCGGCCGGCCCGCATCGTCGTGGTCCACGCGCTGCGCAACATCCTGATCCCGATCGTCACCGTCATCGGCCTGGAATTCGGCAGCGTCGTCGCCTTCGCCGTGGTGACCGAGACGATCTTCTCCTGGCCCGGCATGGGGCGGCTGATCATCGAGAGCATCCAGACGCTCGACCGGCCGGTCATGGTGGCCTACCTGATGCTGGTGGTGGCGATGTTCATCCTGATCAACCTGGCCGTGGACGTGCTGAACAGGCTGCTCGACCCGCGGCTGAGGCAGCGCTGATGTCGGGCCTCGCCAGGCCGGTCTCGCCGGCGCGGATGTTCTGGCGCGAGTTTGCCGAATCGCGGCTGGCGCTGCTCGGCCTGGCGCTGGTGGCGGTCATCGTGCTGGCCGCCGTCACCGCGCCCTGGATCGCGCCGCAGGACCCCTATGACCAGGCCGGGCTGTCGCTGCTCGACGCCCGCCTGCCACCGGGCAGCGAGGGCTCGGGCGGCTATGTCCACTGGCTCGGCACCGACGCGGCCGGGCGCGACGTGCTCTCGGCCATCCTCTACGGGCTGCGCACCTCGATCTTCGTCGCCGTCGCCGCCGGGGCGGTGGCGCTCTGCCTCGGCACCCTGGCCGGCCTCTTCGCCGCCTGGCGCGGCGGCTTCGCCGAGCAGCTGGTGATGCGCCTGGTCGACCTGCAGCTGTCGCTGCCGGCCATCCTGCTGGCGCTCGTCCTGGTCGCCGCGCTGGGGCAGGGGACGCAGCAGGTGGTGATCGCCCTGGTCGCCGCGCAATACGCCTATTTTGCCCGCACCGCGCATGGCGCGGCCAGCGCCGAGCGCCACCGCGACTACATGGACGCCGCCCGCGTCCTGGCGCTGCCGCCGGCGCGGCAGATGCTGCGCCACCTGCTGCCCAATGTGCTGCCGCCGCTGATCGTCGTCGCCACCGTCCAGGTGGCCAATGCCATCGCCATCGAGGCCACCCTGTCCTTCCTCGGCGTCGGCATGCCGGTGACCGAGCCCTCGCTCGGCACGCTGATCGCCAACGGCTTCCAGTTCATGCTCTCCGGCCGCTACTGGATCAGCGTCTATCCCGGCCTGGCCTTGCTGGCGCTGATCATCGGCATCAATCTGGTCGGCGACCAACTGCGCGACGTGCTCAACCCGCGGCTCCGCAAGTGATGTGAGAAGGCCGCCGGCGTCGTGCCTGATGAAGGGAGACGACGCCGCATGGCCGCATCGAACACCGTTTCACTGGTAGCCCCCCGCAAGATCCTGGTGGGCGGGGGCGCGCTGCAGCAGCTGCCGGCGCTGCTGCGCGAGCTCGGCCTGGCGCGGCCGCTGGTGGTGACCGACCCCTGGATCGTCTCCTCCGGCATGATCGACCGGGTCTTGGCGCCGCTGGCCGAGGCCGGCATCGGCGCCCGCGTCTTCTCCGAGACCGTCGCCGACCCGACCGACACCGTGGTCGAGGCGGGCCTGGCCATGCTGAAGCGCGGCGGCTTCGACTGCCTGGTGGGCTTCGGCGGCGGCAGCCCGATGGACACGGCGAAGGCCATCGGCATCCTCGCCGCCGCCGGGCCCGGCCAGCATCTGCGCGACTTCAAGGTGCCGGCCAGCGCCGACCGCGCCGCCCTGCCGCTGGTCTGCATCCCGACCACGGGGGGCACCGGCAGCGAGGCCACCCGCTTCACCGTCATCACCGACACGGCGCATGACGAGAAGATGCTGATCGCCGGCCTCGGCGCCCTGCCGACCGCGGCGCTGGTCGATTACGAGCTGACCTTCAGCGTGCCGCCGCGCATCACCGCCGATACCGGCATCGACAGCCTGACCCATGCGCTGGAGGCCTTCGTCTCCCGCCGCGCCAATCCGCTGGCCGATCTCTACGCCACCGCCGCCATGCGCCTGATCAGCGGCAACCTGCGCAAGGCCTATGCCGCGCCCCGCGACGCCGTGGCCCGGGCCGGGATGATGGAGGGCGCGATGCTGGCGGGGCTCGCCTTCTCCAACAGCTCGGTGGCGCTGGTGCATGGCATGTCGCGGCCGCTGGGCGCGCATTTCCACGTGCCCCACGGCCTGTCCAACGCCATGCTGCTGCCCGCCGTCACCCGCTTCAGCCTGCAGGCCGCCCAGTCCCGCTATGCCGAGGCGGCGCGCATCATGGGCCTCTCCACCGGCGACGACGCGACCGCCGCCGCCGCCCTGCTGGCCGAGCTGGAAGCGCTGAACCGGGAACTGGGCGTGCCGAGCCCGCGGCAGTTCGGCATCGACGAGGCCGATTTCCGCCGGCTTCTGCCCAGGATGGCCGAGCAGGCGCTCGCCTCGGGCAGCCCGGGCAACAATCCGCGGCAGCCGGAGGCGTCGGAGATCATCGGGCTGTATGAGGAAGCCTTCGGGTAAAAGAAGAAAGGCCAGGGGAAGGAATTCCCCTGGACCCCATCTTTTTTCTATCCATTCAGGTGGCGGTGCGTCCAATGCCGGGTACTGGCCCAGGTCGGCAGCGCCGCCGCCGTCAGCGGCCGGCTGATCGCATAGCCCTGCGCATTGTCCACGCCGGCCGCGGCGACGGCGCGCCACAGCCGGCTGTCGCTGACGCCCTCGGCGGTCACGGTCATGCCCTGGGCATGGGCGCGGCGCACCAGCATGGCCACCTCGGCCCGCGCCCGGTGGCTCTCCGGCATCGCCGCCACCAGCGAGCGGTCCAGCTTGATCCCGGCAAACGGCAGGTCCAGCAGCGCCACCCGCTCGTCCCGCAGCCCCATGTCGTCGACCAGCACCGGCAGTCCCAGCGCCCGGCAGCGATGCAGCGCCCGGCGCAGCGCGCTGCGGTCGCGCACCGGCGTCGTCTCGGTCAGCTCCACCATCAGCGCATCGGCCGGGAAACGCGCCGCATCGCGCAGCGCGCAGAGCCGCTCCGGCATCCGCCGGTCCAGCAGCAGGTCGAGCGGCAGGTTCAGGCTGAGCGCCGCACCCAGGCGGCGGATGATCGGGCCGAGCTCGGCGAAGGCCGCCCGTGCCACGGCGACCGACAGCGCCCGCGCCTGGCCGCTGCGCTCGGCCAGCGGCACGAAGCTGTCCGGCCCCAGCGGCACGTCGCCCTTCGGCTGCCAGCGCGCCAGCCCCTCGACCAGCACCGGCCGCTCATCGGCGACGCGCAGCACCGGCTGGTAGCGCACGCTGATCTCGCCCCGGGCCAGGCCGCGCGCCAGCACCATCGGATCGGTGACCGGCGCCGGGCCGGGGGCGGGGATGGCGCGCAGCGCCGCGGCCAGATCCGAGGCCCGCGCCGGCACGCCCGGTCCGCAGGCATCCTCCTGCACCACGATCAGCCCGGTGGCGACGAAGGGGTCCTGGGCGGTGGCCATCAGCGCCGGCCAGGCCTTGCCGGCCGCCGAGGGCTGGCAGACCAGGTGCCGCGCTGGATCCTCGGCGGTAAACAGGTGGCGCAGCGCCTCGCGCCCGGAGGCAAGCTGCCGCGGCGGACCGCCGGCCATGCCGTGCAGCGCCTGCAGCACCGCCGGGTCGCGCGCAAGCAGCAGCGTATGCTCTGCTCGGCCGAGGACCGGGGTGGCTTGCGGAGGCATGCGGATTCCTTCCGGCATTCACGCCGTCGCAATCTACTTAGACCGGAGCCGACAAAATGCCAAGATTTGTCTTAATATTAGGACATTCTCTCGGAAGCTGGGTATTCTGCAACCACAGATGGTCCTGAAAACGTTTCCGGCCGGCCCTTGCAGGGGCCGGCCGGAATGCTTTCTCGCCGGAATCGGCGAATGTCAGCCGATCGGGACCAATCCTCTTGGCCTTGTGATCAGCCGGCGCCTTTGCCGGCGGTGATCGGCTTGGCGACCGGCGCCTCGACGCCCCGGCGCAGCTTGTTCTCGCCCAGGTGCAGCAGGATCGGCGCGGCGATGAAGATCGAGGACGAGGTCGAGGCGACGATGCCGAAGACCATGGTCCAGGCGAAGCCGGCCAGGGCGTCGCCGCCGAACAGCGCCAGCGGCAGGGCCGAGAGCAGCAGCGTCATCGAGGTGCCCAGCGTCCGGTTCATGGTCTCGTTGATCGACCGGTCGATCAGCGCCTCCAGTGGCATCGCCTTGTACTTGCGCAGGTTCTCCCGCACCCGGTCATAGACCACGACCTTGTCGTTGACCGAGAAGCCGATGATGGTCAGCACCGCGGCCACCGTCGTCAGGTTGAACTCGATCCGGGTCACCGCCAGGAAGCCCACCACCTTGGTGGTCTCCAGCAGCAGGGTGACGATGGCGCCGATGGCGAACTGCCATTCGAAGCGGAACCAGATATAGGCCATCATCGCCAGCATCGAGACGCCCAGCGCGATCAGGCTGCCGGTGAAGAGCTCTGCGCTGACCCGGTTGCCCACCGCCTCGGTGCGCAGCAGCCTGGTGCCCGGCGTGATCTGCTCCAGCGTGGCGCGGATGCGGTTGACGGCGTTCTGCGTCGCCGCCTCGTCGCCCTGCACCGGCAGGCGCAGCAGCACGGTGGAGGCGTCGCCGAACTCCTGCACGCCGACATCGCCGAGGTCGAGGCCGGAGACGCCGCTGCGGATGGCGGCCAGGTTGGCGGCGGCCGGCGTGCGGACCTCCATGATGATGCCGCCGCGGAAGTCGATGCCCTTCTCCATCCCCGGATAGAAGGCCAGCACCAGCGACAGCACCGACAGGATGATGGAGAAGGCGATGCCGAAGCGGCGCCCCCGCATGAAGGGGATCTTGCTGTCATCCGGGAACAGGCGGAACAGCGGACGGGACAGGAACATGGGTCGTATCCCCTCTCAGACCGGCAGCGTCTTGGGACGGCGGGCGCGGTACCAGGTGGCGACGAACAGCCGCACCAGGGTGGTCGCGGTCCACATCTGCACGATGGTGCCGATGGCGACCGTCACCGCGAAGCCGCGCACCGGCCCCGAGCCGAAGCCGTAGAGGCAGGCCATGGCGATCAGGTTGGTCAGGTTGCTGTCCAGGATGGTGCCGGACGCCTTGCTGAAGCCGAGCTCCAGCGCATTGACCGGCGGCTTGCCCTGCCGGGCCTCCTCGCGGATGCGCTCGTTGATCAGGATGTTGGCGTCGAGCGCGGTGCCCAGCGTCAGCACCACGCCGGCGATGCCGGGCAGGGTGATGGTCGCCTGCAGCACCGACAGCGCCGCCAGCATCAGCAGCAGGTTCACGAACAGCGCGATATTGGCGAACCAGCCGAGCAGGCCATAGGCCAGGCCCATGTAGAGGAAGACGAAGGAGGCGCCGACCGCCAGGCTGATCAGCCCGGCCCGGATCGCATCCGCGCCGAGCTCGGGGCCGACGGTGCGCTCCTCGACCACGGTCAGCGGGGCGGGCAGGGCGCCGGCGCGCAGCAGCACCGCCAGGTCATTGGCCGAGGCCGCGGTGAAATTGCCGCTGATCTGGCCGCGCCCGCCGGTGATCGGCTCGTTGATCCGCGGCGCGGTGATCACCTTGTTGTCCAGCACCACCGCGAAGGGGCGGCCGGTATTCTGCCGGGTGATCTCGGCGAAGCGGCGGGTGCCGACCGAATCGAAGCTGAAATTCACCACCCACTGGCCGTTGCGCCCGTCCTGGCCGGCGCGCGCGTCGGTCAGGTTGGCGCCGTCCACCTCGATGCGGCGGCGCACGGCATAGCGCTCGCCAGGCGATTCGCCGGGCAGGAACTCGACCCCCGGCGGCGGCACGGCGGCCGAGGTATTGGCGGTGTCGTCGACCAGGCGGAAGGTCATCCGCGCGGTACGGCCCAGCAGCTCCTTGATCCGGTTCGGATCCTCGAGGCCGGGCAGCTGCACCAGGATGCGGCTCGACCCCTGGCGGGCGATCTGCGCCTCGGAGACGCCGGTCTCGTCGATGCGGCGGCGGACGATCTCCACCGACTGCTCCACCGCGCCGCTGGCCCGGGCGCGCATGGCGGCCTCGGAGAGCGTCGCGGTGATGCTGCCATCCGGCTGGGCGGCAATCTCGACATCCGGGGCGGTGGCGCCGGCGCCGACCGGCACCGGATTGGCCAGCTCCCGCAGCGCGGCCAGCGCCGCCTGCTGCTGGCCGGCATCGCGCAGCCGCAGCACCAGGCGGTTCGCTGCCGGCTCCGGCTGCAGCGCCACATAGCCGATATTGGCCTGGCGCAGCCGGGTCCGGGCGCCATCCGCCAGACCCTCCAGCCGCTCCCGCGCCACCGCGCTCAGATCGACCTCGAGCAGCAGGTAGGACCCGCCCCGCAGGTCGAGGCCGAGCGAGACCTGCCGCGCCGGCAGCCAGGACGGAATGGCGGCGCGCGGGAACAGGTTGGGCAAGGACAGCAGCACGCCAAGCAGGATGACGCCAAGGATGGCGGCGACCTTCCACCGCGCGAAATACAGCATGGCCGAAGAGGCCCCCCGATCTAGAGGGTGCGGAAAATGCTGGGTCGCGCCCCCCGATGCAACCCACCATGCATCGTCCGAGACTCTCTGCTACATGCGCCGCACCATTCCACCGGACGGGACAGGGTCATGCGGCTGAAGCTTGGCATTCTGGGGGCGGGGCATTTCGGCCGGTTCCACAGCCTGAAGGCGGCCCGCGCCGCCCAGGGCGAGGGGCGGGTCGAGTTCCTGGGCCTGGCCGATCCGGACCCCGCCCGCGCCGCGCTGGTCGCCGGCGAGGCCGGCTGCCGCGCCTGGGACAGCGCCCAATCCCTGATGCAGGCGGCCGATGCGGTGATCATCGCCGCGCCCACCGCCTTCCACCACGACCTGGCCGCCCAGGCGCTGGCCGCCGGCTGCCATGTCTTCGTCGAGAAGCCGATCGCCGCCAGCCGCGCGCAGGCCGACGCCCTGGTCGCCCAGGCCGCCGCCGCCGGCAAGGTCCTGCAGGTCGGCCATGTCGAGCGCTTCGGCGCCGGGCTGATGACGCTGCAGGGCAGCGCCGGCGTCGGCCGGCCGCTCTATATGGAGGCGGTGCGCATCGCCCCCTTCCGGCCGCGCAGCCTGGACGTGACCGTCATCCTGGACCTGATGATCCACGACCTGGACCTGGTCCTCTCGCTTGCCCGATCCGAGCTGGTCGCCGTCGAGGCGGTGGGCACCGCCGTGGTCTCCCCCACCATCGATATCGCCAATGCCCGGCTGCGCTTCGCCAATGGCGCCCAGGCCACCATCACCGCCAGCCGCGCCAGCCTGAAGATGGAGCGCCGCCTCCGCGTCTTCGGCAGCGAGGGCTATGCCAGCCTCGACTTCCTGGCGCGCGAGCTGAAGCTGGTCCGCAAGGGCCAGGGCCAGACGCTGGAACAGATCCCCGGCCATGGCATCGAGACGCTGGCCTGGACCGACCGCGACAACCTGGAAGCCGAGCAGGCCAGCTTCGTCGCAGCCTGCCTGGACGGGGCGAAGGTGGTGGTCGACGGGCACGCCGGCCGGGCGGCGTTGGACGCGGCCTTGCGGGTCGAAGAGGCCGTGGCAGCCAGCCTGAAAGCAGCCAGCGTCTGAAAAGACAGGGCAGGCCAGGGGAATGAATTCCCCTGGACCCCTTCTTTTTTCTTTCGGACTGCCGTGTCCACGTGCAGACGGGACGTGGCCCTGCCCAGTGTCGGCACGACCTTTGATCCGGCACTGATGTATTTAAAACAGCGCCCCACCGTGATGCCTGGGTGAGGATGCCGGTAAAGCGCCGGCCTGTTCACGGCCGGTGAACAGAAAAAAGAAGGGGGTTCGGGGGAATTCATTCCCCCGACCTGCTCAGACCCTTCACTTGTCTTCGCTGACTTCCGGCATCGGCGGATCCAGCTCTTCCGGCCGTCCGCGCTTCATCCGCCCGCGGGACAGTTCGGTGACCACGCCGTGCAGGGTGCGGAGTTCCTGCTCGGTCACCTCGCCGCGCTGGAACCAGTGGCGCAGGTTGCGCACCATCCCCGGCCGCTTCGGCAGGTTGTCCAGGAAGCCGCAGGCGTCCAGCTCCGCCGTCAGCCGGCCGAGGAAGCCTTCCAGCTCGCCCTTGGTGGCCACCCGGGTCTCGTTGGTCATCAGCAGGCGGGGTGGCGTCCTGTCCTCGGCGGCGTTCCACCATTCATAGGCCAGGATCATCACCGCCTGGGCCAGGTTCAGCGACATGTGGTCCGGGTTCAGCGGATAGCGGACCAGGGTGTCGGCATGGGCCAGGTCGTCGTTTTCCAGCCCGGCGCGCTCGGGGCCGAACAGGATGGCGGCGCGCTTCTCCTGGCCGCGGCAGATCTCCACCAGGTCCTCGGCGGCGGCGCGGGCGGTGCGCAGGGGGACGACGACGTGGCGCGGGCGGGGACAGGTGGCGAAGACGCGGTGGCAGTCGGCCACCGCATCGGCCACCGTCTCGTGCACCGTCGCCGCGTCCAGGATGCGGTCGGCACCCGACGAGACGAACCAGGCGCGCTCCAGCGGCCAGCCGTCGCGCGGCGCCACCAGCCGCAGGTGGAACAGCCCGCCATTGGCCATGGCCCGCGCCGTGGTGCCGATATTCTCGGCCAGCTGCGGGCGCACCAGCACCACGATCGGGCTCTCGCCGGGGAGCGGCTTCAGGTCGGCGCCACCATCGCGGCCGGTCATGGGCAGGGTCATCCTTGCGGGAAGCTATGAATCAGCGCCCCCCGATAGCCGCCCGGCGCCGGCCGCGAAAGAGCCGATCGCGGCTCAGCGCGGCCGGGCGAGGAAGGCGCGCAGCTCGGCGATCTCCTTCTCCTGGGCTGCGATGATCTCCTCGGCCATGCGGCGCATGGCTGGGTCGCGGCCGTGCCGCAGCTGGATGCGCGCCATGGCGATGGCGCCCTCGTGGTGCGGGATCATGCCGGCGGCGAAGTCGCGGTCGGCGTCGCCGGTGAAGCGGACGGCGCCCATGGCGCGGTGCATCGCCTCGTTGGCGGCCTGGAACTCCCGCGTCGAGGGGGAAGTGGTGGCGGCGGCGGGCGCGCCATGGCCGGCATGCTGGGCGAGGGCCGGGGTGGCGAGCAGCCCGGCGAGCAGCGCGAGCGAGGCGAGGCGACGGAGGGGGGGGCGGGGGCGGAAGGGCATGGCGGAAGGCTCCTCGAAGGGGGATGGCCGAGGCTGCCGCCTTCCCATGGGGGGAAGGCAAGCGCCGCATCCGGTCACGGCCCCGCGCAAAGTGTAACGTCGCGCTGGCGCAGCCGCCGCGCCGCGCCACATGATGGCCACCCCTGCTTCCTGGACGACTGCATGTCGCTGCCGCTTTCCCTGCCGCCCCTGGCTGCCCCCTGGCGCGACCGCCAGGGCAGCTTTTCGCCCTTCAAGCTGGCGGTGCTGGCCGCGCTCTTCGTCCCGGGCCTCTGGCTGGCGGCGCAGGCGACGCAGGGCCAGCTCGGCGGCCGGCCGATCATGGAGGCGATCCATTTTTCCGGCCTCTGGGCGGTGCGCATCCTCTGGCTGTCGCTGCTGGTGACCCCGGCGCGGCAGCTGCTGCGCTGGCCGAAGCTGATGCTGGTGCGCCGCATGGTCGGGCTGGGGGCGCTGGCCTATGCGCTGCTGCACCTGGTGCTCTATGCGGCCGACCTGAAATGGGATCTGGTCCGGCTGGTCAGCGAGATCGCGCTGCGCATCTACCTGACCATCGGCTTCCTGGCGCTGCTGGGGCTGGCGGTGCTGGGGGTGACCTCGACCGATGGCTGGGTGAAGCGGCTGGGCGGGCGGCGCTGGGCGGCGCTGCACCGGGTGGTCTATGGGCTGGCGGCGCTGGCGGTGGTGCATTTCGCCCTGCAGTCGAAGATCGACGTCACCGAGGCGGTGCTGATGGCCGGGCTGCTGCTCTGGCTGCTGGGCTATCGCCTGCTGGCGCCGAAGGGCGGCGCGCCGGGGCTGGGGCGGCTGGCGCTGCTGGGGATCGGCGCGGCGGTCGGCACGGCGCTGATCGAGGCGGCCTGGTACGGGGTCGCCACGGGCGTGCCGCCGCTGCCGGTGCTGGAAGCCAATCTGGATGTCGAATTCGGGCTGCGGCCGGCGCTCTGGGTCGGGATCGCGGCGGCGGGGATGCTGGCGCTGCGGGTGGCGCGCGGCTCAGGCAGCAGGAAGAAGAAAGCAAGAGCGGGGGAATGAATTCCCCCGCGCCCCCATGTCACCGGCCGTTTCAGGGCCGGCGCTGAAATCTCAGGCCTTGCGCCAGGTGGTGCCGCCGGCACCGTCCTCCAGCACCACGCCCTGGGCGGCCAGCTCGTTCCGGATGCGGTCGGCCTCGGCCCAGTCCCTGGCGCGGCGCGCGGCCAGGCGCGCCTCGATGGCGGCCTCGATGGCGGCGCTGTCGTCGGTGCCGGCCTGGCGCCAGGCGCGGGCGTCGCTGCCCAGCAGCCCCAGCACCGACGCCGCCTGGCGCAGCGCGGCCGCCGCCTGGCCCGAAGCCGCAGTCCAGTCGCGGCCGACCCGGTGCAGCACCGTGGTCGCCGAGCCGCCCACCGTCGCCACATTCTCCAGCGTGCGCAGGTCGCGCAGCCGGGCCAGGGCGAGGGGGGTGTTCAGGTCGTCGGCCAGCGGCTCCAGCGCCCATTCGGCCATCTCGGCCACTAGCGCGTCATCCTCGGCGGGCACCGGCAGGTCGCGCGCCAGCAGCGCGTAGAAGTCGTCGAGCTCGCCCTTGGCCTCGTCCAGCCGCTCCACCGTGTAGTCGAGCGCGGCGCGGTAATGCGTCTTCAGCAGCAGCAGGCGGAAGGCTTCGCCCGCCCAGGCACCGCGCGCCAGGATGTCGCGCACCGTCAGGAAATTGCCGAGCGACTTCGACATCTTCTCGCCGTTCACCAGCAGCATGCCGTTGTGCAGCCAGGTGCGGGCGAAGCGGGAGCCGGGGAAGGCGCAGACCGACTGCGCCACCTCGTTCTCGTGATGCGGGAAGAGCAGGTCATGCCCGCCGCCATGGATGTCGAAATCCGGGCCCAGATAGCGCCAGGACATCGCCGAGCATTCGATATGCCAGCCCGGCCGGCCGCGGCCCCAGGGGCTGTCCCAGCCCGGCAGGTCGTCCGCCGAGGGCTTCCACAGCACGAAGTCGCCAGCCTCGCGCTTGTAGGGCGCGACCTCGACCCGGGCGCCGGCCAGCATCTCGTCCGGCGAGCGGCCGGAAAGCGCGCCATAGCCGGGGAAGCTGGAGACCGAGAACAGCACATGGCCCTCGGCGGCATAGGCATGGCCATTGGCGATCAGCCGCTCGATCAGCGTGATCATCTCGGCGATGTTGTCGGTCGCCCGCGGCTCCTCGTCCGGCGGCGCGCAGCCGAGCGCCGCCATGTCGCGGTGGAAATCCGCCGTGGTGCGCGCGGTGATGGCGCCGATCGGCTCGCCGCTCTCCTGGCTGCGCGCGTTGATCTTGTCGTCCACGTCGGTGATGTTGCGGACATAGGTGACCCGCTCGAAGCGGCGGCGCAGCAGGCGCGCCAGCACGTCGAACACCACCACCGGCCGGGCATTGCCCAGATGCGCCAGGTCATAGACCGTCGGGCCACACACATAGAGGCGCACATGCTGCGGGTCGAGCGGGACGAAGCTCTCGCGCTGGCGCGTGGCGCTGTTGTGGAAGGCCAGTTCGGTCATCACTCTGCCTTGTCGGGGGTGGTCGCTTCGGGGGATCCGGGCCGGCGGGCCGGACGGGGCAGGTGCGCCGGAATGCCCCCCGCCGTCAACACGGATTAAGCCCGGCAGACCGCCGAAGCCACCGAAAAGCCGGGCCCTATTCCCCCGCGGCCCGTGCCGGGACCGGGGGCGGCGGCGGTGTCGAAGCGGCACCGGGCGGCAGCAGGTGGAGGGCGGCGAACTGCTCGGGCGGCACCGGCCGCCCGAAATAGTAGCCCTGCGCCTCGGCATAGCCCTCCTGCCGGAGGATGTCGGCCTGCTCGGGCGTTTCCACCCCTTCGGCATTGGCCCGGATGTTCAGCGTGCGGCTCAGCTGCACCACCGAGCGGACGATGGCCAGGGCACTGGCATCCTCCACCATGCCCTGGACGAAGCTGTGGTCGATCTTGATCTTGTCGAAGGCGAAGCGCCGCAGATAGGCCAGGCTGGTATGGCCGGCGCCGAAATCATCCATGGCGATCCGCACCCCCAGCGCCCGCAGCCGGGCGAGGGTGGCCAGCACCGCCTCGGTATCCTGCAGCAGCAGGCTTTCGGTGATCTCCAGCTCCAGCCGTTCCGGCGCCAGGCCGGAGGCGCGCAGCACCACCTCCACCGTGTCGCAGAAATCGCCATGGCGGAACTGCATCGGCGAGACATTGACCGCCACCACCAGCGGCGCCGGCCAGCGCGCCGCCTGGTGGCAGGCCGCGGTCAGCACCCAGGCACCCAGCGGCAGGATCAGCCCGGTCTCCTCGGCCAGGCCGATGAAGCTGCCGGGCGAGACCGGGCCATGGCCAGGCCGGTTCCAGCGCAGCAGCGCCTCCGCCCCGCTGACCCGGCCGCTGCGCAGATCGATCAGCGGCTGGTAGTCGACGCGGAACTGCTCCCGCGCCACGGCGCGGCGCAGATCCTGCTCCAGCGCGCGGCGCTCCTGCAGCCGGGCGTTCATCTCGGGGGCGAAGAAATGGAAGCGGCCGCGCCCGGCCTGCTTCGCCTGGACGGTCGCCACATCGGCGTCATGGATCAGCCCGGCCGGATCCTGGCCGGGCTTGCCGAGGGCAATCCCGATCGAGACGCCGATGGTCAGCTGCGTGCCGTTCAGGTCGAAGGGGACCGCCAGCAGCGCCAGCAGCCGCTCCGCCAGGCGGCCGGCGCCCTCGGGCTGCGGCGCGCCGGCCTGGATGATGGCGAATTCATCGGCGCCGAGCCGCGCCAGGCTGTCGCAGCCGCGCAGCCCCTGGGCCAGCCGCCGCGCCGTCGCGCGCAGCAGCGCATCGCCGGCGGCATGGCCCAGCGCGTCGTTGACCTCCTTGAAGCGGTCGAGGTCGAGGCAGAGCAGCGCCACCCCGCCGCCATCGCGGTTGGTGCGCAGCAGCGCCTCGGCCAGCTTCTCCTGGAAGGCGGTGCGGTTCGACAGGCCGGTGAGCATGTCATGCGTGGCCAGATAGGCGGCCCGCGCCAGCGCCTGGTCCAGCAGCCGCATCGGCAGCAGCCGCAGCAGCATCCAGCAGCTCAGCCCCACCCCGGCGCAGATCAGGCCGATCAGCGCCGTCTCCTGCACCAGGCCGCGGATCGAGCGGGTGACCTCGACCTCGGCCAGGGTCAGGGCCGGGGCGTGGGCGTGGGCGGGGGCCTGGGCCTCGCCATGCACCAGCGCCCGGCGCACCAGCAAGGGCCCCTGCAGCGGTGCCGCCGGGCCGGAACTGGCCAGCACGCGGCCATCGGGGGTCAGGATGCGGCGCTGCTCCACGCCGCCCTCGATCTCCGGGCTGCCCAGCGCCAGCTGCAGCCCCTGCAGCCCGCCGGTTTCCTGGAGCCGCCAGGACAGCCGGCTGATCTCCAGCGCCAGCCGCCCGGCGCGCCCTTCCAGCGAGCCCTGCGCGTGCGACAGCCCGGCCAGGAAGTAGCTGGCCGGCGGGACGATCGCCAGGGCCAGCGCCGCCGCCGCCGCCAGCATCGACATCAGGATGATCAACGGCGTGGTGTGGCGGTTCAGCCCCGCCATCCGCGGCTCCGGGCTCCGCCGGGGGAGAAGACGATGAAGAAGGCGAGGGAGAGGACGGGGGGAGGGGCCTGCCGGCCCCGCTGTGCCATCCGGCGTTCCATCCGGCACCTCGTCCGCCGCGGCGGGCCGAGTCGGGGTGGAAGGGGCGAGGCTGGACGGCATAGCGGGCTCCCGGGGGAAGGCGGGCGCGCAAAGCCACCCGACAGGACCGGCTCAAGCCTCCCGCATATTCCTTGAGATCGGATGAAGTGAGGGGGCGGGGGCCGGATCGGGCTGCGCCAGCAGGTCGCGGATCTCGCGCAGCAGCGCCTCGGCCGGGCGCGACAGCGGCAGGCGGCTGGCCCAGAAGGCGCTCGCGGTGACCCGGATGGTCGGCTCGAAGGGCAGCACCGCCAGCGGCTGGCGGCGGTGGCGCGCCGAGAAGGGGTCGACCACCGCGATCCCCACCCCGGATTCGGCCAGCGCCCGCGCGGTGTCGGTGTAGCGGACCTCGACCGCCGGCTGGAACGGTTCGCGCGCCTCGGCGAAGGCCTGGCGGATCGCCTGGCCCATCCGTGTCCCGGCCTCCAGCGCGATGAAGGGCCAGGGCCGCAGCAAAGCAGGGCTGGCCACCGGCTCGCGCGCCAGCGGATGGTCGGGGGTGCAGACGCAGACCATGCGGCTCTCGGCCAGCGGGCGGACCGCCAGCCCCGGCCGCTCCTCCAGGCTGAGGCCGACGCCGAGCTCGGCCAGCCCGCCCTCGACCCCCTCCACCACCTCGTCGAGGCGGCGGACGTCGAAGGTGATGCGCAGCCGCGGCTGCCGCGCCAGCATCCGCGCCAGCGCCTGCGGGATGGCGCCATGGCCGAGCGGCGGCGTCGCCAGCAGCCGCAGTCGCCCGGTCTTGTCCTGGCGCAGCTCCTGCAGCCGTGCCTCCAGCGCCGCGTGCTGGGCGAAGAGCGGCTCGGATTCGGCATGGATCAGCCGCGCCGCCTCGGTCGGGAACAGCCGGTTGTTGATCCGCTCGAACAGCGGGAAGCCGAGCTGCGCCTCCAGCTGCTTGACCGCGTTGCTGACCGCCGGCTGCGACATGCCGAGCAGCCGCCCGGCCGCCATGGTGGTCTGGTGGCGGATGACGGCCCGGAGGATTTCGAGCTGGCGCAGGGTCATGATTTGGGCAGGGTATAACCAGTTCGAATGATTTCCCGCAAATCATCATCACCCCGAGAATTGATCTGCCCAAGGCTTGTGCGAAGATGCCGCCATCCCGAGGCCAGCCGAGGTTCTGCCCATGCCCCGTATCCTGCGTATCGCCGCCGCCCAGATGGGTCCGAACCAGCGGGCCGACAGCCGCGCCGCCATCCTGGCCCGGATGATCGCCCTGCTGGAGCAGGCGGCCGGGCAGGGCGCGAAGCTGGTGGTCTTCCCCGAGCTCGCCTTCACCACCTTCTTCCCGCGCTGGCTGCTCGAAGGCGCCGAGCTCGAGCAGTATTACGAGCATTCGATGCCGAACCCCGAGACCCAGGCGCTGTTCGATCGCGCCAGGGAACTCGGCGTCGGCTTCTATGTCGGCTATGCCGAGAAGACCGCCGAGGGGCAGCACTTCAACACCGCGATCACCGTGGGTCCGGATGGCGCCGTGCTGCAGAAATACCGCAAGGTGCATCTGCCGGGCTCGGTCGAGCCGCGCGAGGGCGCGCGCTTCCAGCAGCTGGAGAAGCGCTACTTCGAATATGGCGACATGGGCTTCCCGGCCTTCTACGGCCCGGAGAGCTGGGGCGCCCCGATCATGGGTCAGCTGATCTGCAACGACCGCCGCTGGCCCGAGGCCTGGCGCGTCTATGCGCTGCAGGGCATGGAGCTGATGGTGGTCGGCTACAACTCCGCCGCCTATGACCCGAATGGCGGCGACACCGAGGACCAGGGGCTGCGCACCTTCCACTCGCAGCTGGCCGCCCAGTCCAACGCCTACATGAATGCCTGCTGGGCGGTGGCCGTCGCCAAGGCCGGCGACGAGGACGGCTCCGGCCTGATCGGCGGCAGCTGCATCGTCGACCCGAACGGCCGCATCGTCGCCGAGGCGAAGACGCTGGGCGACGAGGTGGTCGTCGCCGATTGCGACCTGGATTTGGTGCAGCAGGGCAAGCAGAAGATGTTCAACTTCGCCGCCCATCGCCGCCCCGACATGTATGCGCTGATCACCGAGCGCACCGGCGCCGAGCCGCCGAAGCGCTAGTTTCCGTCGGTTCCGGGACCCGAGGGGTCCCGGGTTCCGCTGACTGACGACTGCCGCCCCCCCCCGCCGTGGGGGCGGCGCATCCTTATGACGGGGGGAGCCCGCTGCCATGCCCGCGCCCAATGCCGCCGCCGCGCTGCCGGACATCGCCCATTACACCCATGTGCCCAACCGGCACTGGGGGCGCTGGCTGGCGGTCGCCATCATCCTCCTGCTGATCGCCGGCCTGGCGCGCGCCTTCGCCGTCGGCCAGATCGAATGGGACTTCGTCGGCCGCTTCTTCACCGCGCCGGCCATCATGACCGGCCTCACCAACACGCTGTGGATGACACTGGGCGCCATGGCGCTGGGCATCGCGCTGGGCGTCGTCACCGCGGTGATGCGGATGTCGCCCAACCCGGTGCTGCAGGGCGTCGCCATGGGCTACACCTGGTTGTTCCGCGGCACGCCGGTGATCCTGCAGCTGCTGCTCTGGTTCAACCTGGCACTGATCTTTCCGCGGCTGGGCTTCGGCGACTGGTCGGTGCGCACCGTCGACGTGATGACGCCGGCGCTGGCCGCACTCCTCGGCCTCGGCATCAACCAGGGCGCCTATACCTCGGAAGTGATCCGCGCCGGCATGCTCTCGGTCGATGCCGGCCAGTACGAGGCGGCCAAGGCGATCGGCATGACCCGGCTGCGCGCGCTGCGCCGCATCATCTTCCCGCAGGCGATGCGCGTGGTCATCCCGCCCCTGGGCAACGAATTCATCGGCATGGTGAAGCTGACCTCGCTGGCCAGCGTCATCCAGTTCGCCGAGATCCTGCACGCCGCGCAGAACATCTACTACGCCAATTCCCGCGTCATCGAGCTGCTGATCGTCGCCGCCATCTGGTACCTGATCATCGTCTCGGTCCTGACGCCGCTGCAGATGCTGCTGGAACGCCGTTTCGCCCGCGGCGCCGGGGGTGCCCGATGAACCATTCTTCCGCCCTTCCGCTGGTCTCGATCGTCGACGTCCGCAAGAAGTTCGGCGATTTCCAGGCGCTGGCCGGCGTCTCGCTCGATGTCCGCGCCGGCGAGGTGCTCTGCATCATCGGCGCCTCCGGTTCCGGCAAGACCACGCTGCTGCGCTGCGTCAACCAGCTGGTGACCATCGACAGCGGCGCCATCTGGGTCGATGGCGAGCTGACCGGCTGGCGCATCGACGGGACGAAGCTGCACGCCCTGCCGGAGAAGGAGGTCGCCCGCCAGCGCCTCTCCACCGGCATGGTGTTCCAGCGCTTCAACCTCTTCCCGCACATGACCGCGCTCGAGAACATCATCGAGGGGCCGGTGCAGGTGCAGAAGCGCAACCGCGCCGAGGCGGTGCGCGAGGCCGAGGCGCTGCTCACCCGCGTCGGCCTCGCCGACAAGGCCGGCTCCTACCCGGCCAACCTCTCCGGCGGCCAGCAGCAGCGCGTCGCCATCGCCCGCGCGCTGGCGATGAAGCCCAAGCTGATGCTCTTCGACGAGCCGACCAGCGCCCTCGACCCCGAGCTGGTGGGCGAGGTGCTGGCGGCGATGAAGGAGCTGGCCGCCTCCGGCATGACCATGATCGTCGTCACCCATGAGCTGGGCTTCGCCCGCGAGGTCGCCGACCGCGTCGTCTACATGGACCGCGGCGCCATCGTCGAGCAGGGCCCCGCCGCCGAGGTGCTCGGCAACCCGCAGGAGCCGCGGCTCCGCGCCTTTCTTTCCGCTGTCATTTCCTGAAGGAAGCCTGTCCATGCTGAAGAAACTGGCGCTGGCCGCCACCGCCCTGGCGCCGCTGGTCATGGGTCTCGCCGCCCAGGCCGCCGAGCTGCCCTCCCACATCCGCTCGCGCGGCGCGATCATCGCCGCCGTGGTGCCGAACTACCCGCCGCTGGAGATGCGCGACCCGCAGACCAATGCGCTGACCGGCTTCGACATCGAGCTGGGCGAGGCGATCGCTGCCAAGCTCGGCGTCAAGATGCAGTGGCAGGAGACCAGCTTCGACCAGATGCTGGCCTCGGTGCGCACCGGCCGCGTCGACATCATCCTCTCCGGCATGTCCGACCTGAAGACCCGCCAGGACACGGCCACCTTCGTCGACTACCTGCGCTCGGGCAGCCAGTTCTTCACCCAGGCCAGCCGCGCGGCCGAATTCCCGACGCCGGAAGCGCTCTGCGGCAAGCGGGTTGGCGCCAGCCGCCGCACCGCCCTGCCCAACGACATCAAGACCTACAGCGACGCCAATTGCGTGGCCAAGGGCCGCCCGGCGATCGAGTACGTGCCCACCGAAGGCTCGGCCGATGCCCGCACCCAGCTGCGCCAGGGCCGCATCGACGCCGCCATGCAGGGTGGCGAGACGCTGCCCTACATCCAGGGCCTGGAGCCGAACACCTACGCCCTGGTCGGCGAGCCGGTGCGCTTCACCCTGATGGGCATCGCCACCGGCAAGGACGAGGCCGGGCTGCAGCAGGCGCTGGTCGAGGCGCTGAAGGGCCTGATCGCCGACGGGACCTATGCGAAGCTCGCCGCCAAGTGGCAGCTGACCCCCAGCATGATCCCGGAAGTGCAGATCAATGGCGGCAACTGATGGGTCGCTGAAGGCAGGGCTCGACGCCCTGCCGCTGCTGCCGGCCAACCGCGCGCCGCTGGCCCCGGAATATCCGTGGCCGGCGGGGCAGAAGGCGGCGATGTTCCTGTCCTTCGACGTCGATGCGGAAAGCGCCTGGACCGCCAAGGACCCGGCCCGCTACGGCGAGCTGGTGACCATGTCCTTCGGCGGCTACGAGGCGCGAGTCGGCACGCCGAAGCTGCTGCAGCTGCTGCGCGAGCTCGGGCTGAAGGCGACCTTCTTCATCACCGGCTGGTCGGTCGAGGCGCATCCGGCGATGTGCGAGGCCATCCTCAAGGACGGCCACGAGATCGGCCATCACGGCTTCCACCATGTCATGCCGCAGCCCGGCGACCCGATGCTGGTGGAGGAGGTCGATCGCGGCCTCGAGACGCTGAAGCGCCGCCTGGGCGTGGTGCCGAAGGGCTACCGCGCCCCGTCGGGCGAGTTCTGCGAGGCGCTGCGCGTCCTGCTGAAGGATCGCGGCCTGGTCTATACCTCCTCCTTCCGCGACGACGTCCGGCCCTATCGCCACCTGCTGGCCGACGAGACCCTGGGCCTGGTCGAGCTGCCGGTGACCGCCTGCTACGACGACTGGCTGCTCGGCCTGTCGCATCGCTACAGCCGCCACACCCTGCTGTCGCGCGAGCAGGTCCTCTCCATCTGGACCGACGAGCTGGCAGAGATCCGGGAATGGGGCGGGATGGTGACCACCGTGCTGCACCCGCAATGCAGCGGCCGTCCGATGCGCCTGAAGCTGCTGCGCGAATTCCTGCAGCACACCCAGGCGCTGCAGGATGTCTGGATCGCGACCGGTGCCGAGATCGCCGAGCACTTCATCGCCTGCGAAGGCAACCCGGCCTGACGTGACGACCCGGGGCGGCCCAAGGCGGCCGCCCCCACCGACAAGAACAGAAAAGCACGGCGAGCTTCCTGAGGAGACTGGACTTGAACCCGATCAAGCACCTGCTCGCGGCCGGCCTCGCCGTCGCTCTGGGCGTCGCCCCCGCCATGGCCCAGAGCCTGCCGGAGGCCATCCGCAGCGCCGGCTTCCTCCGCGTCGGCATCGAGGCGACCTATCCGCCGATGGCCTACAAGGACCCCGCCACCAACGAGCGGCGCGGCGTCAATGTGGACCTGGTCACCGCCATCGGCCGTGACCTGGGCATCGAGATCCGCTGGGAGGAAATGTCCTTCGAGCAGATCATCAACTCGCTGACCACCGGCCGCATCGATTTCAGCGGCACCTCGATGACCGACCTGCCGGCGCGGCGCGAGAAGCTTTCCTTCGTCGACTACATCACCACCGGCGGCCAGCTCTTCACGACGCAGGCGCTGTCCGCCAGCATCCGCGAGGCCCTCGACTTCTGCGGCAAGGCGGTCTCCACGCCGCGCTTCACCAACTACTTCCCCTCCGCCCAGGCCTGGAGCGAGAAGAACTGCGCGGCCGCCGGCCGCCCGGCGATGAACGTCGTCGGCAGCAACGGCGCCACGGCCTCGCGCACCGACCTGCGCCAGGAACGCAGCCAGGGCGCCATCCTGGGCGCCGAATTCGTCGCCCACCTGCAGATCCAGGAGCCGGGCGTCTGGGCGGCGGTCGGCCAGCCGATCACCAGCAACCTGTCGGGCCTCGCTTTCCCGAAGGACAGCACCGGTCTGCGCGACGCCATCGCCGCCTCGCTGTCGCGGCTGATCGCCAACGGGACCTATGCGGACATCCTGAAGAAGCACGGGATCGCTGCGCAGGCGGTCTCCGCCATCACGATCGACGCCGGGCAGCCGTAAGAAGACGGGGGGCGCTGCCCCCCGACCCCCGCCGGGGGGATCGTATCCCCCCGGACCCCGCCTTCAGTCAGGATCCGCGCCATGCTCATCACCAACGCCGCCCTCGTCACCTGCAACGACAGCCGCGAGGTGATCGCCCACCAGGCCATCCTGATCCGCCAGAACAGGATCGCCGAGATCGGCGACAGCAAGACGCTGGAAGCCCGGCACCCGACGGAAGAAAAGTTCGACGCGACCGGGCTGGCGGTCACGCCGGGCCTGGTCAACGCCCATACCCACACCGTGCTGACCGCGCTGCGCGGCACCGTGGAGGATTGGGAAGGCGACGTGATCTACGGCTACATGTCGCCGATCTCCTACGCCATGACCGGCGAGGAACGCGCGACCATGGCCATGCTCGGCTGCCTGGAAGCGATCCGCAGCGGCACCACCACGCTGGTCGATCCCTTCCGCCATGTCGCGACCTACGGCAAGGCCATGGCCTCGACCGGCCTGCGCCTCTGGCTGTCGGAAAGCTGCGCCGACATCGACACCCGCAAGATCCGCCACGGCGACTATTCCGAGGACGCGGCCTTCGGCGCCCAGTTCCTCGACCGCGCCGAGGCCATGATCGAAAGCCTGCACGGCAGCCACAACGACCGCGTCCGCTGCCAGGTCGCCGCCCATGCGCCGGACAACTGCTCGCCGCGCATGCTGCGCCAGCTGCTCGACCTGGCCGCCCGCCACAAGCTGACCCGCACGGTGCATCTGTCGCAGAGCCCCGGCGAGGTGAAGGCGGTGCGCGCCGCCCGTGACGCGACCTCGGCGGAATATCTCGACCGCGAGGGCTTCCTCGGCCGCGACCTGACGGCGGCGCATTGGACCTTCTGCACGGAGTCCGACATCGCCCTGTTGGCCGAACGCGGCGTCACCATGGCGCACACGCCGGCCAGCATCAGCCGCCGCCGCGGCATGCACCAGGCGAAGCTCGGCCTGATCCGCGATGCCGGCGTGCGCGTCGCCTTCGGCACCGACAACATGACCGAGGACATGTTCCAGGCCATGAGCATCGGCTCCCTGCTGCACCGCACCGGCCGCGGCCGCGCGACCGAGGGCGGTGTCACCCCGGGCCCGCAGGCGATCCTGGACGCGGTGACGCGCGACGCCGCCGGCAGCGTCGGGGCAGGGGAGGAGATCGGCAGCATCGAGCCCGGCAAGAAGGCCGATCTGACCTTTATCGACCTGAACACCCCGGCGATGCGCCCGGTCGTGCGCCTGGTCTCCAACATCGTCCATTACGGCCATCCGGGCGTGGTGCATTCCGTGATGGTCGACGGCGACTTCGTCATGCGCGACCGCCGCGTGCTGACCGTCGACGAGCCCGCCTTGCTGGCCGAGGCGCAGGCGGTCACCGAGCGGGTCTGGGGCCGGATGATCGAGCAGAACCCGGACCTGGCGAAGACGCCCGACCCGCTGCCCTGGTTCCAGATCTAGCGAAACGCGGGCGCGCCCACCGGGGCGCGCCCAATTGGAAAATCAGTCGGCGCGGGCGCCGGAATCGCGGACCACCTGCTGCCACATCGGCCGTTCCCGCGTGGCGCGCGCCGCCGCATCTTCGGCGCTGGCCCACAAGGCCGTCGCACCGCCCTGGATGAAGCGCTTCTGCATCGCCTCGTCCTCGGCCACCCGGCGCATGGCGCCGTTCAGCTTCTCGATGATGGCGGGCGGCGTGCCGGCAGGGGCCACGAAGGCGCCCCAGACGCTGACCACGAAATTGGGCACGCCCGCCTCGACCATGGTGGGGATGTTGGGCAGGGTCGGCCAGCGTTCGGCGCCGGTCACTGCCAGGCCGCGCATCCGCCCCTCCTGGATCAGCGAGATCTGCGAGGCGAGGTTGTCCAGCGCGACATCGACATCGCCGGCCAGCAGCGCCGGCACCACCTGCGCCGCGCCGCGATAGGGGACATGGGTCGCCTTCACCCCGGTGCGGCCGAACAGCATGGCGCTGGAGAGATGCGTCGTCTGGCCGATGCCGGTGGAGGCATAGGTGATGCCCTCCGGCCGCGCCTTGGCCCAGGCCAGGAACTCGTCCAGGCTGCGCGCCTGGTTGTGCGCCGGCGCCACCACGGCGATGTTCGGCGTGTCCCAGGCCAGGCCGATCGGCAGGATGTCCTTCGCCGTGTCGAAGGGCATGCTCTGGAACAGGAACTGGTTGATGGCCATGATGCTGGCCGTCACCGCGCCGATCGTGTAGCCGTCC
The DNA here is from genome assembly GCF_037145735.1 of Roseomonas sp. USHLN139. Classification (NCBI taxonomy): domain Bacteria; kingdom Pseudomonadati; phylum Pseudomonadota; class Alphaproteobacteria; order Acetobacterales; family Roseomonadaceae; genus Roseomonas; species Roseomonas sp. USHLN139. The sequence continues at coordinate 949,738 of NZ_JBBCWY010000001.1, forward strand.
GGCGCCGCCTTGGCGACCGCGTCGGTGCCGATATTGCCGCTGGCGCCAGGGCGGTTCTCGATCACCACCGGCTGGCCGAGGCTCGCCCCCATCCGCTCGGCATAGAGCCGGCTGAGCACGTCGGTCGAGCCGCCCGGCGGATAGGGCACCACCATGCGGATCGGCTTGGCCGGCCAGGCGGGTTGCGCCAGCGTCGGACGGGCGAGCGCCCCGGCGGCGGCGGCAAGGGGCAGCGCCAGCAGGCTGCGGCGGTGGGTCATCGTCTCGTCACTCCCGGTCTCACGCCGTCTGCGCGGCGTCGGCGGGCAGCATCGGCCAGGCCGGGCGCGGCTGTCCAGCGCCCTTCAGCCCCCCCTTCAACCCGGGCGGGGCAGGGCGCTGCCATCGACGCGGAACAGGTGGCAGGCCTCGGGCGGCAGGTGCAGCCGGCCGGGGGTGCCGCGGCGCAGGCGGCCGCCTTCCGGGATGCGCGCGGTCAGCAGCGTGCCGTCGGGCGCGCGCAGATAGGCCAGCTGCTCCTCGCCGAGCTCCTCCACCACCTCGATCGGCCCGGCGATCGCCGGGTCTTCCCCATCGAGGCGCAGATGCTCGGGCCGGATGCCGAGCGTCAGCGCCTCGCCGGGCTGGGCGCTGGCGCGGTCCACCGGCACCGCCAGGCTGCCGCCGCCGGGCAGCAGGACGGTGACGCGGTCGCCGTCGCTGGCCTCGGCATGCACGGCGAAGAAATTCATCCGCGTCGCGCCGATGAAGCCGGCGACGAAGAGGTTGCGCGGATGCCGGTAGAGCTCCAGCGGGCTGCCCACCTGCTCGACCCGACCGGCATTCAGCACGACGATGCGGTCGGCGAGCGTCATCGCCTCCACCTGATCGTGGGTGACGTAGATCATCGTGGTGTTCAGCGACTGGTGCAGCCGCGCGATCTCGATGCGCATCTGGCCGCGCAGGCTGGCATCGAGATTCGACAGCGGCTCGTCGAACAGGAAGACCCGGGGCTCGCGGATGATGGCGCGGCCGATCGCCACCCGCTGCCGCTGGCCGCCCGAGAGCTGCTTCGGCAGCCGGTCCAGCAAGGGCGTCAGCTCCAGGATGCGCGCCACCTCCTGCAGCTTCTCCTCGACCGCGGCGCGCTGGCTGCGCTTGGCCTGCAGGCCGAAGGCGATGTTCTGCCGCACCGTCATGTGCGGGTAGAGGGCGTAGGACTGGAAGACCATGGCGATGCCGCGCTCGCGCGGGGCCTTGGCGGTGACGTCCTCGCCGCCGATGCGGATGCTGCCGCCCGAGACGCTCTCCAGCCCGGCGACCAGCCGCAGCAGCGTCGACTTGCCGCAGCCGGAGGGGCCGACGAAGACGCAGAACTCGCCATCGGCGATGTCGAGGTCGACGTCGCGGATGATCTCGTTGCCGTCGAAGCGCTTGCGCAGGCCGCGCAGTTCCAGGCTGGCCATGGGGATTTCTCCTGCGGTTCAGCCCTTCACCGCGCCGGCGGTGAGGCCCGAGACGATCTTGCGCTGGAAGGCGACGACCAGCGCGACGATCGGGATGGTGACGATCACGGAGGCGGCCATGACCAGCCCCCAGGGCAGCTCCTGCCGGCTGCCGCCGCTGAGCAGCGCGATGGCCACCGGCACGGTCCGCGTCTCCTCCGACAGGGTGAAGGTCAGGGCGAAGAGGAACTCGTTCCAGCTGACGATGAAGGCCAGCAGGGCGGTGGGGGCGAGGGCCGGCCAGAGCAGCGGCAGCAGCACCCGCGTCAACACGGTCAGCGCGCTGGCGCCGTCGGCATAGGCGGCCTCTTCCAGCTCCTTCGGCAGCTCGCGCATGAAGGTGGTCAGCACCCAGACGGTGAAGGGCAGGGTCAGCATCAGATTGGCCAGCATCAGCCCGGGCAGGGTGTCGTAGAGGCCGAGGCTACGGATCAGCTCGAACATGCCCGACAGCACGGCGACCTGCGGGAACATCGAGACGCCGAGGATGGTCAGCAGCAGCGCGTAGCGGCCGCGGAAGCGCACCCGCCCCAGCGCATAGGCGGCGCCGACCGCCAGCAGCAGCGAGACGCCGGTCACCGTCGCCGCCACCAGCACCGAGTTCAGGATGGTCCGGCCGAAATCCTGCTGGGTGAAGACCAGCGCGTAGTTCCGCGGATCGAAGGCCTCGGGCAGCATCGCCGGGATGAACAGGAAGCTGCCGCTGCGGAAGGAGGTGACCAGGGCGTGGTAGAAGGGGAACAGCGCGAAGGCGCCGATCGCCAGCAGCAGCAGCGCGAAGCCGAGATGGCGGATGAAAGGCATCACCGGGCGGCCTCGCCATCCAGCTTCAGCCGGCCCAGCAGCACCACCGACAGGGTCAGCAGCGCGATCACCAGGAACAGCAGCGTCGAGGCGGCCGCCCCCTGGCCGACATCCTGGAACTCCACCAGCAGCTGCCGCGCATAGACCGACATCGACATGGTGCCGGCCGAATTGGCGGTCAGCACATAGATCAGGTCGAAGACCCGCAGCGCGTCGAGCGCGCGGAAGATCAGCGCGACGGTCAGCGCCGGGCGGATCAGCGGCAGGGTGACGCGGAAGAAGACGCGGACCGGGTGGATGCCGTCGACGCGGGCGGCCTCGTAGCAGTCGGTCGGCAGCATCTGCAGGGCGGCCAGGATCAGCAGCGCCATGAAGGGCGTGGTCTTCCAGACATCGACGATGACCACGGCCCAGAGCGCGGTGTCGGGCTGCGCCATCCAGGCCACCGGCGCGTCGATCAGGCCAAGCCCCATCAGCGCATGGTTGATGACGCCGAACTGGTCGTTCAGCATCCAGGACCAGATGCGGGCCGAGACGATGGTCGGGATCGCCCAGGGGATCAGCACCACGGCCCGCACCAGGCCGCGCATCGGGAAGCGCGCATTCAGCGCCAGCGCCACGACCATGCCCAGCACCGCCTCCAGCCCGACCGAGACGAGGGCGAACCACAGCGTCCGCCGCACCGCCCCCCACCACAGCGGGTCGGCCAGCACGCCGAGCCATTCGCCCTCGTAGCGCTCGAGATAGTTGGCGAAGCCGATGAAGCCCGCCGCGTCGAGCCGGCCGAGCTCGGCATCGGTCAGGCTGAACCAGATGGTGCGGGCCAGCGGCCAGCCTGCGACCGCCAGCAGCACCACCAGGGTGGGCGCCAGGAACAGCCAGGCGGCGCGGATGCGGGCGCGCACCAGGCCGGATTCGACCGGCCGGCTGGCCGTGGACCCGGTCGCCGCCGGCCCGGTCGCGAGCGGCCTGGTCGCCAGGGGCCCGCTCACCAGCCGCGCCGTCCGATGCGCCGCAGGTCGTGGGCCAGGCCCTCCAGCGCCGGATCCGCCTGCTGCCGCCCGGCCAGCACCGCGTGCACCCGGGTCCAGAAGGCGTTGGAGACGCGGTTGTACTTGCTGCCCGCCGCCAGCGAGGGCCGCGCCACCGCGCCGCTGAAGCTGGGGAAGAGGGTGCGGAAGAAGGGATTGGCCGCCAGCACCTCGGCATCCTCGTAGAGCGCGGGCAGGGTGGGGTTGTAGGCGGCGGCCACGGCGCGGCGCTTCTGCTCGGCAGGGCCGGTGAGGTACATGACCAGCGCGGCGGCCTCGGCCGGGTGGCGGGAATAGCGCGAGACGCCGAGGTTCCAGCCGCCCAGCACCCCGGTGGGCGCGTCGCCGGACTCCCGCGGCAGCGGCGCGATGGCCACCTTGCCGCGCACCGGGCTGTCCTCGCCCTGGGCCAGGGCCCAGGCATAGGGCCAGTTGCGCATGAAGACCGCATGGCCCGACTGGAACAGGCCGCGCGCCTCCTCCTCGGTATAGGTCAGCACGCCTTCGGGGGCGATGTGGCCGATCCAGCCGCCGGCGCGGGCCAGGGCGTCGCGCGCCGCGGCATTGTCGATGGTGATATGACCCTGGCGGTCGAGGATCGTGCCGCCGCCGGCGCTGGCCACCCATTCCAGCGCATTGACCGTCAGCCCCTCATAGGCGCGGCCCTGGAAGACATAGCCCCAGAGCGCCGGGCCCCCTCGCGGGTCGCCCTGCGCCGCGGCACGCTCGGCCTGCTGGATGAAGGCCGCCGTCTCGGTCAGCTCCTCCCAGGTCGCCGGCACCGCGCGGCCATGCTTCTCCAGCAGGTCGCGCCGGTAGAACAGCACGCCGGCATCGGTATAGAGCGGCATGGCGATCAGCCGGCCCTCGACCGTGTTGTTGGCGATGATGGCCGGGAAGTGCTGCGCCTCGGCGCCATCCGAGAAGGGCTTCAGGTCGATGAAATGCCGGCCGAGGATGCCGGGCCAAACCACGTCGATCTGGTAGATGTCGATCTGCGGCGCGGCGCCGGCCAGCATCATCTGGTAGAGCGCCAGCCGCTCGCTGGCCGAATTGGGCACCGAGACGATCTTCACGCTGTGGCCCGACTGCCTCGCCCAGGCCTCCGCGCCGTCGCGGCAGAGCTCGAGCTCCTGGCCGAGCGCGCCGCAGGAGATGGTGACCTCCACCGCCGCCGCCGGCCGCGGTGCCGCGACCAGGCCAAGGCCGGTGGCCAGCAGCAGGGCGAGGCAATGTCGGATCATCGGCATCTCCTTCCGGATTTCGGGACAGGGCGCCGGATTGGCACCGGTACCGCGCGGCATGGGACCGATGCGGGGGAGGGATGCCTAGGGCTAAACGCCATGGCCCTGTCGGACAACCCGAGGACGGGTGAGGGTCAAGCCATTGTGACGCGGGGGCTGCGACAAAAAAGGCCGGGCCCCTGCGGTCCCGGCCCCGGGCGGCCTGCCAGAAAAGGCGGCTTAGCGGATGGTGTAGGTGCTGACCTCGCAGACATTGACGCCGCGCCGTTCGATGCGCTGGCCGCCCTGCAGGATGGTCAGGAAGTCGAAGACGCAGGCGCCCGTGCCATCGTCGATGTTGATCGTCACCGAGTGGCCGGGCTCCAGCACGTCATTGCCCAGGATGTCCTCTTCCCAGCTCGAGCGCTTCGAGTTCGAGGCGTGGAAGGAGACGATGGTGCTGCGCGAGGCATTCACCAGCTGGACCCGGCGATCCTGCGCCTCGGCCGGGGAGGGCGCGAGGCTGAGGGCGGCGGTGGCGGCGATCAGGGAGGCTGCGAGAAAACGGCGAAGCATGACTCGGCTTTCCAAGGGTTGGCCTTGCCATTCTGCCGCGCTTTCGCTGCGCCGTCGCTGGGGTTCCGATACGTTTTTGGGCCTGAACCGCAAATTTGCGACTGCGAACAAGGGCTTGTGACCTGCCTTGCTCACTTTTCAGACAGTGCGGCCCAGGGTGTGCCTTTCCCTGAAAACGGGAACGGCGGAGGCGGGCTGGGGGGCCACGCTCCGCCGATGGGGTAGGCGTCGTCTCAGGGGGAGGGAAGCAGCGCGGCTTACCAGCGGCCGTAGGAGCCCATGCTCAGGGTGCTGCGCTCGCCATAGCTGTTCCAGGCGGCCTGCGTCTCGGCGCGATCGGCCTGGGCAGCGTCATCGCGGGCGCGGTCGGCGGCGATGCTGGCGACGCGGCGCTCGGAAACCAGATCCTGGGCGGGCTGCTTACGGAAGAACATGGCGACCTCCTGCTTCTGCGCCATATTTGCGGCAAGGGGCCGCCATATTCCAGACACAAAATCGCCAGGACGGCACATTTCCGCCTTAATTCTGCCTTGATTGCCGCCGGCGCGTGGATAACGTGCTGAAAGGCATGGTAATTGATGGAAAGTCGCCGACCACTTTTCCAAGCTATGACATGGCATTTCGGGCCGAATTGGCGTGAAAGATTGGTATAGGATCGGATGGAAATCGGGCGACTCCTCCCCCGATTGGCCTGCGCCGTAGAGATCACGGGCCGTTTTACTGCGCCGGTTTTTCGGGCTGACCGCGCCAGCCGCGATCATCCCGCAGGCTGCGGGCTCTTTCCGGGACAAGGTCCTGCCATGATTCGGAGAGGTCGCCAGACGCGCCGGCGGCCTCCTGCCACATTCTGCCGCAATGTGGCGCCAATCCTGCCGCGCCCCGGCAAGGAGCCACCGCTTTCCGAGGAACTGGCGTGGTCAGGGCCCACCGCAGCCAGAGGCGGCGAGCGGCCTGCCTGGCGAATGGCTTCCCGCCACGGCCAGGGCGCCACTGCCGCAGCGGCCGATCAGACGACGTCCTGGCTCATTTCCGGGGAGGCCACGAAGACCGCGGCGCAGCATGGCAGGACAGGGAAGGGGGGCGCCGGAAGGCGGGACCACCGAACCGCCGCGCCCTGTCTTCGCCAGTCTGTGGAAAGCATCGCGAGAGGGAGAAGGGTCAGGGGACCAACACAGGTCCGGTCAAACCGCTGGGGCTTGATCCAACCACCCTTCGATGTCGCAGTCGCCGGTTGAAAAGCCCACCGCGCCAGCAAGTCTTAGTTCTTGCTTCGGCTATCGCAGATTGTGCGGAGGTGGCTGGGGAACCTGGATTCGAACCAAGACTGCCCGAGTCAGAGTCGGGAGTTCTACCGTTAAACTATTCCCCAACGGCGTGGGCGGGGAAATAGCACCGGGTCCGGGGGCTTGCAAGGGGTCCGATCGAAGGTTTCGCATCGCGGGATAAATTTGCTTGCCCCGGGCCCCCCGCCGCCCAATCATAAGAGAGCCCCCCGAAGCCGCCCCTGCCCAGGCCGCTTGGGAAAGGCCCGAAACCATGCCCGATATCGTGTCGAATCCTGCCGTCGCCTCGCCCAGCCTCCCCTCCGGGGCCGCGCATGGTGCCTTTGCCGCCATCGACCTCGGCACCAACAACTGCCGGCTGCTGGTGGGCATCCCGACGCAGGCCGGCTCCTTCCGCGTCCTCGACAGCTACAGCCGCGTCGTCCGCCTGGGCGAGGGGCTGATCACCGAGGGCCGCCTTTCCGAGACCGCGATGGACCGCGCCCTGGTGGCGCTGCAGGCCTGCGCGCAGAAGCTGCTGCGCCGGCCGCTGAAGCGCCTGGTCGCCGTCACCACCGAGGCCTGCCGCCGCGCTGCCAATGGCGCTGCCTTCGTCGCCCGCGCCCAGGCCGCCACCGGCCTGCCGATCCGCATCATCTCGGCGCGGGAGGAGGCGGAGCTGGCGATGGAATCCTGCGCCCCCCTGCTGCGCCCGCAGGACCGCCGCGGCCTGCTGTTCGACATCGGCGGCGGCAGCACCGAGATCGCCTGGATCCGCGGCGCCGGCGACAGCGCCCAGGGCCGCGCCGAGCTGATCGGCTTCATCTCGCTGCCCTTCGGCGTGGTGACCCTGGCCGAGCGCATGGGCCAGGGCTGCTACACCCCCGAGGGCTTCGACCGCGTCGTCGACGAGGTGGCCGAGCACCTGGCCCGCTTCGACCGCGTCCACAGCATCGGCCGCGAGATCCGCGACGGCGGCGTGCGCCTGATGGGCACCAGCGGCACGGTGACCACCCTGGCCGGCGTGGCGCTGTCGCTGCCGCGCTATTCGCGGCCGCTGGTCGATGGCCGGGTGCTGCCCTGCGAGGATGCGGACCAGGCGCTGCGCGACCTGTTCACGCTGGGCCGCGAGGGGCTGCGCCAGCATCCCTGCGTCGGCCCCGAGCGCGCCGATTTCGTGCTGCCGGGCTGCGCCATCTATGCCGCCATCCGGCGGGTCTGGCCGTCCTCCTGCGTGACGGTCGCGGATCGCGGGCTGCGCGAAGGGATGCTATTGCGCATGATGCGCCAGGATCGCAGCCCGCCGCGGCGGAGCAGCCCGCCCTGGCGTGTCGCCAGCCAGCCGGCGCCCTGACGCCTTCAGTAGACGGGAATACCAGCAGTGAAATCGCCGACCGACGGGGCGCGTGGCCTGACCACGCGGCTGCGCACCGCCAAGGGCCGCACCACCGCCAGCCAGAAATGGCTGGAACGCCAGCTGAACGACCCCTATGTCCGCGCCGCCAAGGCGGCCGGCTGGCGGTCGCGCGCCGCCTTCAAGATCATCGAGCTGGACGAGAAGTACAAGCTGTTCCGCCCCGGCCAGCGGGTGGTCGATTTGGGCGCCGCCCCCGGCGGCTGGACCCAGGTGGCGGTGCAGCGGGTCGGCGACCGCGGCAAGGTGGTCGGCCTCGACCTGCTGCCGATGGACGTGATCCCCGGCGCCAGCCTGCTGCAGGGCGATTTCGAGGATCCGGCGGTGGAGCAGGCCGTGCTGGACGCGCTGGACGGCCCGGCCGACCTGGTGATGTCCGACATGGCGCCCAACACCACCGGCCACAACGCCACCGACCATCTGCGCATCCTGAACCTGATCGAGCTGGCGCTGCATTTCGGCTCCAAGGTGCTGGTCCCCGGCGGCGCCTTCGTGGCCAAGGTCTTCCAGGGTGGCACCGAGCGCGAGCTGCTGAACTGGCTGAAGCGCGACTTCGCCTCGGTGAAGCACGCCAAGCCGCCGGCCAGCCGCAAGGACAGCGCGGAGATGTATGTCGTGGCGCAGGGGTTCCGCGGCGAGAAGCCAGAGTAAAGGCCAGGGGAATGAATTCCCCTTTTCTTTCGGACTGCCGTGTCCAGGTGGCGACAGGACGTGAAACGGCCCGGCCAAAGCGCGACCTCTAAGCCGCTGCTGGTTAAAAGAGCCTGATTCCCGCCGTGATGCCCGGGTGTCGCTGCCGGCGCAGGCACGGGTCCCTGAACGGCCGGTCACCAGAAGAAAGAAGGGGGTCTGGGGGAATTCATTCCCCCGGCCTTCTCCCTGAAACTTTCCTGCCTTCACCGTGACCGCACGCAACCCAGCCTCCCGCGCAGCAGGCTTGCAGGCGGGGTCGATTCTGCGATAGGGGGACGCGCCAAGGCTGCGGAACGCGCCTCAAGAGTTCTGCGAAAGGCTCCTGCCATGGCACCCGACACCATCCCGACCGACGGCCCCGCTGAGCGCGGCGCCGCGCCGCGTCGTACCCTCATCGCCGAGGCCTATGCCTTCGACGATGTCCTGCTGGTCCCCGCCTATTCGACGGTCCTGCCCAACCAGACCGACACCCGCACCCGGCTGACGCGGGAGATCACCCTGAACATGCCGGTGATCTCCGCCGCCATGGACACGGTGACCGAGGGTCCGATGGCGATCGCCATGGCCCAGGCGGGCGGCATCGGCGTCATCCACAAGAACCTCACCGCGGAGGAGCAGGCTGCCGCCGTCCGCCAGGTGAAGAAGTTCGAGAGCGGCATGGTGGTGAACCCCGTCACCATCCATCCCGACCAGACGCTGGCCGAGGCCCAGGCCCTGATGGCCGCGCACCGCATCAGCGGCATCCCGGTGGTCGAGCGCGACAGCAAACGGCTGGTCGGCATCCTGACCTATCGCGACGTCCGCTTCGCCACCGACCCCAGCATCCGCGTCTATGAGCTGATGACCCGCGAGGGGCTGGTCACCGTCACCGGCGACGTCTCGGCCGAGAAGGCGCGCTCGCTGCTGCACAAGCACCGCATCGAGAAGCTGCTGGTGGTCGACGATGCCTATCGCTGCATCGGCCTGATCACCGTCAAGGACATGGACAAGGCCCAGGCCAATCCGAACGCCGCCAAGGATGCGATGGGCCGGCTGCGCGCCGCCGCCGCGACCGGCACCGGCGAGGACGGCTTCCGCCGCGCCGAGCTGCTGGTCGGCGCCGAGGTCGATGTCATCGTCGTCGACACCGCGCATGGCCACTCGGCCGGCGTGATGAAGTCGGTCGAGCGCATCAAGCGCCTGTCCAACAGCGTCCAGGTCATCGCCGGCAATGTCGCGACCCCGGAGGCCGCCCTGGCGCTGATCGAGGCCGGCGCCGACGCGGTGAAGATCGGCATCGGCCCGGGCTCGATCTGCACCACGCGGATCGTCGCCGGCGTCGGCGTGCCGCAGCTGACCGCGGTCATGGAAAGCGCCGCCGCCGCGCATGAAAAGGGCGTGCCCGCCATCGCCGATGGTGGTGTCCGCTCCTCCGGCGACCTGGCCAAGGCGATCGCCGCCGGCGCCGACTGCGTCATGATGGGCAGCATGTTCGCCGGCACCGACGAGGCCCCCGGCGAGGTTTTCCTCTATCAGGGCCGTTCGTATAAGTCCTATCGCGGCATGGGCAGCCTCGGCGCCATGGCGCGCGGCTCGGCCGACCGCTACTTCCAGGCCGAGGTGCAGGACAGCCTGAAATTCGTCCCCGAGGGCATCGAGGGCCGCGTCGGCTACAAGGGCCCCGTCGGCAATGTCATCCACCAGCTGGTGGGCGGGCTGCGCTCGGCGATGGGCTATACGGGCAACGCCACCATCGCCGACATGCAGCAGAACTGCACCTTCCGCCGGATCACCGGCGCCGGCCTGCGCGAGTCGCATGTCCACGACGTGGCCATCACCCGCGAAGCCCCCAACTACCGCCAGGAAGGTTAATTTTTCTGGGGGCCGGGCCGATGGCCCGGCCCACGTATCTCACGGCCTCGGTGCTCCACCGGGGCCGCGCCTTTTTCAGGATGCCCCCGCCGCCATGACTCCTTCCGCCCGGATCGCCGCCACGGTGGCGCTGCTCGGCGACGTGGCCGCCGCGCCCCGCCGCCCTGCCGACGCCACCTCCAACGCCTTCTTCCGCGAGCGCCGCTATATCGGCAGCGGCGACCGCCGGGCGGTGGCCGAGCGCGCCTGGAGCGTGCTGCGGCAGAAGCTGCGGCTCGACTGGCACCTGGCGCAGCTGAACATGCCCTCGACCCCGCGCATGCTGATCATGGCGCATCTGCTGCTGGTCGAGCGCTGGACGATCGACGGCGTGCTGCAGGCCTTCCCCGGCGGCCGCTTCAATGCCGGCCCGCCCGACCCGGGCGAGATGGCGGTGATCAAGGCCCTGGCCGGCAAGCCGCTGTCGGAGGAGGGCCAGCCGGCCGCCCCCCGCTTCAACCTGCCCGACTGGGCGCTCGAGGGTTTCCAGGCGCGTTTCGGCGACGAGCTGCCGGCCGCCGCCGCCGCCATGGACCAGTCGGCGCCGCTCGACCTGCGCGTCAACCTGCTGCGCGGCACGGTGGAGCAGGCGGCCGCGGCGCTCGCCGCCGAGGGCATCCCGACCGAGCGCATGGCCTATTCCCCCTGGGGCCTGCGCATCCCCGACCGCCGGCCGATCCTGGCGAGCAAGGCCTTCACCGACGGCCTCATCGAGATCCAGGACGAGGGCAGCCAGCTGATCGCGCTGCTGACCGGCGCGAAGCCGGGCATGCGGGTGGTCGACTACTGCGCCGGGGCCGCCGGCAAGACCCTGGCGGTCGCCGCCATGATGGGCAATCGCGGGCGGATCGTGGCCTGCGACGTGTCCTCGGTCCGGCTGGAAGGCGCGGTCAAGCGCCTGCGCCGCGCCGGCGTCGACAATGCCGAGCGGCATCTGCTGGTCGCCGGCGACCGCTGGGTGAAGCGCCGCGCCGGCCAGTTCGACCGCGTGCTGGTCGACGCCCCCTGCAGCGGCACCGGCACCTGGCGCCGCAATCCGGACGCGCGCAGCCGCACCACCGCGCGTGACCTGGCCGAGCTGGTCACCAAGCAGCGAGAAATCCTCGATCACGTCGCCGAGCTGGTGCGCCCCGGCGGCAGGCTGGTCTACGCTACCTGCTCGGTGCTGCCCGCGGAGGACGGGTCCCAGGTCGAGGCTTTCCTGGCGCGCCATGCCGATTACGAGACCGTCCCCCTGGCCGAGGCCTGGGCGGAAGCGGCCGGCGGCATCGCCCAGGAACTGCCCGCGCCCCCGGGCCCCGGCCCCTTCATGGAGCTGGCACCGCACAGCCATGGCACGGACGGCTTCTTCGCCGCCGTGCTGCGTCGGAAGCAGTAGGCCGCACCGGAGTCGCCGGCGCGGGCGCCGGGGGCGAGGGGGAAGCCAGCGTCGATGATCAGCATCCGACGGGCGCTTCCCGCCGACGCCCCGGCCATCGCCGCCGTGCATGTCAGCGCCTGGCGCAGCACCTATGCCGGGCTGCTGCCCGATCCCTACCTGGCCGCGCTCTCCGAGGCGCGGCTCGCCGCCTTCTACCGCCGCGGCCTGGTCGAGCGGCGCCATGGCGAGGCGCTGTTCGTCGCCGTCGCCCGCGACCGGCCGGACGGGCTGGGGCAGGTGGTCGGCTTCGCCTCCGGCGGCCGGGCCCGGCGCGGCGGCTCCGCCGGCGCCTGGGCGGAGGGCGAGATCGCCACCCTCTATCTGCTCGACGACTGGCGCGACCAGGGGATCGGCCGCCGGCTGCTGCGCGCCGCCGCGGCGCATCTCGCCGCCATCGGCTGCGAGTCGGCGATGCTCTGGGTGCTGACCGGGAATCCGGCGCGCTGGTTCTACCAGCATCTGGGCGGGCGCCGGGTGGCGGTGGAGCTCACCCGGGTGGGCGGGCAGAATGTCGAGCAGAGCGCCATGCTCTGGGACCCCATCGCGCTGCTGCTCGAGGCCACGATTCGGGCCTGAGCAGGGCGCTGCCACCAGCACAAGCTGTGGCATAAAAGACGCACCGAATTGAAGCTTTTGCGCCACACCCGCCGTTGCGGTTGACGCCGGCCGGCCATCCCGGTTTTGTTGCAAACAGAAGGGGTTGCAGGGGGTTTCAACTGCCATGGGCCGCGCTCGGACATGAATACCATCACGCGCGCGCAACTGGCCGAGGCCATCTATGCGCAGGTCGGTCTGTCGCGCAACGAAAGCGCTGCCTTGCTGGAGGACGTGCTGGAGCGCGTCTCTGCCGCCCTCGAGGCCGGGCGGCCGGTGAAGATCTCCGCCTTCGGCACCTTCTCGGTGCGGCAGAAGGGAATGCGGGTCGGGCGTAACCCGAAGACCGGTGTCGAGGTGCCGATCATGCCGCGCCGTGTCCTGTCCTTCCGCCCCAGCCAGGTGCTGAAGGGGCGGCTGAATGGCGAGACCGTCGCCGACGACGAGGAATGACCCGCCATGCCGCAGTCCTTCGGACTCCGATCGGCGCGCGGCAGGGCCGGCAGGCCGGGGTGTGAGCGATGAATGACGGGGTGCCTTCGATGGTTGACGATGCGGAGGCTCCGGGCCGCCCGCGCAAGGCGCCCACCGCCTTCCGCACCATCAGCGAGGTGGCGGAGGACCTGCAGATCCCGCAGCACGTGCTGCGCTTCTGGGAGACCAAATTCCCCCAGCTGAAGCCGCTGAAGCGCGGCGGCGGCCGCCGCTACTACCGGCCCGAGGATATCGCGCTGCTGCGCCGCATCGGCGACCTGCTCTATACCCAGGGCTATACCATCAAGGGCGTGCAGCGGCTGCTGCGCGACAATGGCGCCGAGCTGCCCGAGGCCGAGCCCGCCGCCGAGATGGCGGAGGAGGCCGAGGCGGCGCTGCCCGAGGCCGGCCATCATGCGCTGAAGCGCGCCATCGCCGAGCTCGAGGCGCTGGCCGCCGAGCTGCGCCAGCTCGCTGCCCCGTCGCAGGGCAACTGACGGACCGGATCGGCCGACGTGATCGGCCGATCAGCGGCGGATAAGTCGCGATCCAGCGCGGCAGGGGGGTTGAGGGCGCGCGGCCCCGATGCTATTGCCCCCCGCACCGGAGCGTAGCGCAGTCTGGTAGCGCACCAGTCTGGGGGACTGGGGGTCGTGGGTTCGAATCCCGCCGCTCCGACCAAATACCCTGAGAAACGGCCCTGCATCCCACGATGCAGGGCCGTTTTCCGTTCGGCCGGCTTTTGGTCAGCCGCCTTTTCGTCAGCCGGCCTCGTCCGCCTCGCTGTCGGGCCGCTCCAGCACCACCGCGACGGCGGCCGCCAGATCGCTGCGCCGATAGGGCTTGCGCAGCACCGCCGCCGCCTGGCCGGCCAGGCCCTCGGCGCCCTCCGCCATCTCGTGCCCGGCGATGAAGACATAGGGGACGCCCAGCGCCGCCAGGCGTTCGGCGATCGGGAAGGCCTCGGTGCCGCCGAGCTTCACGTCCAGCACCGCGGCGCTGAGCTGCGCCGAGACCAGCGGCATGGCCTCCATCGGGCTGCGCGCCGGGCCGACCACGATGCAGCCCAGCTCGCGCAGCAGATGCGCGGCCTCCATGGCCGTCAGCGCCTCCTCCTCGACCAGCAGCACGCGCGGCGCCGGGCCGATCGGCAGCGAGGTCATCGCGCTGCCCTGCGGCGCCGGCTCGGCGGCGGTCAGCGGCGCGCGGCCCTCCGGCACGGTGTCGAGCGGCGGCAGGATATGCCGCGCCGGCAGCCGCAGCACCAGCCGCAGCCCCGCCATGCGCCATTCGACCTGCAGCGCCCCGCCCAGCTGCCGCTCGGCCAGCTGGCGGATCAGCCGGCCGCCGAAATGCTGCTGCGCCGGTGGCAGCAGCAGCGGCGGGCCGCCGCGCTCGCTCCAGACCAGCCGCAGCACCGCCTCGCCCGGCGGCTGTTCCCAGCCCAGCACCACCTGGCCGTCCGGCGTGCTCAGCGCGCCATGCTTCACCGCATTGGTCATCAGCTCGTGCAGCAGCATGGCCAGCGGCTGCACCGCGGTGGCCGCCAGGCGCACCGCCGCGCCCTCCAGCGCCACCCGCGCGGCATGCGCGGCGAGCTCGCCCTCGGCCACGGCGCGCAGCGAGGCGCCGTCCCAGGATTCGCGCGCCAGCAGCGAATGGGCGCGCGCCATGGCGGCGATGCGGCCCTCGGCGCTGGCGGCGAAATTGGCCGGCGGCACGTCGCGCGGCGCCAGCCGCACCAGCGACAGCGCCACCGCCAGCGCGTTCTTGGCGCGGTGGTCGACCTCGCGCATCAGCAAGGCCTGGCGCGCCTCGCTGTCGCGCTTGGCGATGGCGCGCAGATGCAGCGCTTCGCCGACGCGCGTGAGGCTGCTCCGGGCCGAGGCCACCTCGCGGATCGCGGCGGTGGGCCGGCTCGGCGGCGGCGCCTCGGCCAGCGCGACCGCGGCGGCATCGCGCCCCAGCCCCTCGACCTCCTGGCCCAGCCGCCGCCCTAGGCGCAGCGCCAGCATGGCCGGCAGGCCGAGCGCCAGCATCCCGCCCACCGCGGCGAGGCCGAGCGCGCGCCATTGCGGCCCGTCCACCTCGGCGCGCGGCGCGGCATAGGCCACGCTCCAGGGCACGGTGCCCAGCCGGCGCAGCGCGCCATAGACCTCGTGGCCGCCGCGCGTCTCGGCGCTGACCAGGGTGGCGTTGGAATCGCGCGCCATCTGGAAGTCGAGCACCGGCTGGCTGGCCAGCTGGCCGAGGAAGCGCGGCGTGTCGTGCGAATGCGCGACGACGGCGCCGCCACGGTCGACCACGCTGGCGATCCAGCCGGGCGGCGGCTGCTGCTCGACCAGCACCTCGGCGATCCGCTGCGGCTGCATCACGGCGACCAGCACCGCCACCACCTGCTGCTGCCGCAGCACCGGCAGGCTGAGGGCGATGCGCCAGCCGGGATCCTCGGCCGTGCGGTAGAGGTCGGAGACCCGCGGCCGGCGCTGCTGCAGCAGGCGGCTCCAGATCTGCGCGAAATCGGCGCCGCTGCCCTCGGCATGGGGGGCATATTCCAGCCGCTCCAGCCGGGGCAGGGGCGTGCCGGCGGGATAGGCGGTGTTCATGACCTGCCGCGGCATGCGGGCATCGGGCGCCAGCAGGACCAGCCGGCGCAGCCCGCTGGTCGGCCGGTCGAGCAGGGCCTCGGCCTGGAGGCGGAAGCCGTCCACCGACTGGCCGCTGCCGTCGTCGAGCAGCGCCGCGTCGAGCATCGGCGAGGTCGCCAGCGCGTCCAGCGCCGCGATGCCGGCGCGCAGCTCGCGGTCGACGGCCAGTTGCAGCGCGCGTCCGGTATGCTGCATGCCGCGCAGCACCTCGGCACGCTGCTCCTGCGCGGTCCAGACGGCCAGCGCGCCGGTCAGCAGCACCAGCGGCAGGGTGACAGCCATCACCAGCCGCAGCAGCTGCATGCGGAAGCGCAGCGGCCGGCGGGGGCGCGTCCGGCCGGGTTGCGGCCATCGGGCGGCATGGGCCTCGGCCCTGGCCGCGGCGGGACCCGGTCCGGGGCGGTCCGGCACGGCCGGGTCCGCCGCCTTGTCGGATCCAGGTATCATCGGGATTGTTGTCCCACTTCTCCGTCGTTCCAGGATGGATCGCTCCTGCGCGCCTGCAGGGCTGAACGCGGGGCAGCGGCGCGGCGGGGACAACTTTACCGCGAGAAGAGGCCGGTGTGCTTAACGATCTGGCGATTTTTCAGGCAAGAGGCAAGATTTTCATCAGACGAAAATCATCGAGGCCGCGCCAGGGGCAGGGAGGGGTGTTCCGGCCCTGCAAACCGGCCTCTCCGGCGCGCCGACGCCGTTTCGCGGCGGCAACCGGCGGTTGTGGCGCCGGCCGGACGGGGCGCCGGCCGGGCCCTGCGGCCCGCCCGGCTCGGCTCACGGTCGTTCAGGCCATGT
Organism: Roseomonas sp. USHLN139; assembly: GCF_037145735.1. Taxonomy (NCBI): domain Bacteria; kingdom Pseudomonadati; phylum Pseudomonadota; class Alphaproteobacteria; order Acetobacterales; family Roseomonadaceae; genus Roseomonas; species Roseomonas sp. USHLN139. The sequence goes on from NZ_JBBCWY010000001.1 coordinate 966,043, forward strand.
TCACCATGATGGTCTTCTTGTGGGTGAAGTGCTCCAGCATCGATTCGAGGCTGGCCTCCTTGCCCAGGCCCGAGGCCTTGACGCCGCCATAGGAGAGGTTGGGCTGCACCACCAGGTTCTGGTTGACCTGCACTAGGCCTGCCTCGATGCGGTGGGCGAAGGTCATGGCGATCTTCAGGTTGTTGGTCCACAGGCTGGCGGCCAGGCCGAACTCGGTGTCATTGGCCTCGGCCAGCACGGCCTCCGCATCGTCGAAGGGGAAGATGCAGGTCACCGGGCCGAAGATCTCCTCCCGGACCAGCCGGCTGTCCTTGGTCAGGCCGGTGAAGATATGCGGCTGGATGAACAGGCCCTTCTTCAGCGCGGCATCGGCCGGCATGGCCGAGCAGGCGCGGCCGGTGGCGCCGGCGGTGGCCTTGCCCTCGTCGATGAAGGTCTTCACCTTCTCGAACTGGCCGGGCGAGATGATGGTGCCGATATCGGTCTTCTCGTCCAGCGGGTCGCCCATCACCATGGCGTCGACCCGCTTCGCCATCTCGGCGACGAAGCGGTCGAAGATCGGCCGCTCGACGAAGATGCGGCTGGCCGCCGTGCAGCTCTGCCCCTGGCGGGTGAAGCGCATCGAGGTCAGCGCGCCGGCCACCGTCTTCTCGAAGTCGCAATCGGCGAAGACGATCATCGGCGACTTGCCGCCGAGCTCCAGCGTCACCGGGATCAGCTTCTCGGCGGCGGCGCGGTAGATGATCTTGCCGGTCTCGACCGAGCCGGTGAAGGTCACCTTCTTGACCAGCGGATGCGCGACCAGCGGCGCGCCGCATTCCGGCCCCTGGCCGGAGAGGATGTTGAACACGCCGGGCGGCAGCACGCGGTTCATCAGCTCGGCGATGCGCAGCACGGCGAGCGGCGCTTCCTCCGCCGACTTCACCACCACCGCATTGCCGGCGACGAGGGCGGGCGCCACCTTCAGCGCCAGCAGCATCATCGGGATGTTCCAGGGGATGATGGCGCCGACCACGCCGAGCGGCTCGCGCACCGTGATGTTCAGCACCTCGGGGCCGAAGGGCACGGTCTCGCCCTTGATCTCGCCGCCGAGGCCGCCGAAGAACTCGAAGATGTCGGCGACGTTGTTGGCCTCGACCCGGCTCTCGGTGCGCAGCGCCTTGCCGGTCTCGAGCGCGACGAGGCGCGCCAGCTCCTCGACATGGGTGCGGATCAGCTGCGCCGCTTGGTGCACCAGGGCGCCGCGCTTGCGGGCCGGGACCTTGGCCCATTCTTTCTGGGCACGCGCCGCGTCGGCGACCGCCGCCTCGACATCGGCGGCATCGCCGTCGGCGGCTTCGGCCACCGTCTCGCCGGTCGCCGGATTGACCACGGCGAAGGTGCGGCCGGAGGCCGCCGGCGCATAGCGGCCGCCGATGAAATGCGCGCCGGACAGGGCGCGGGCCAGGGCGTGCGGGTCGTTGCTGGGGGCTGCCGGGGTCGGCATCGGACGGTCGAGCATGGGCGGCGTTCTCCCGGAAGATTCGGTGTTGTGGCGGGGCAGGCAAAGCCGGGGCGCGGCTGCCACCCGGCGCAGGGCCGGGACCATGCGCCGGCGGCGGCCGGCCCGCAACCCTGGCGCCACCCCGGGCGCTACCCCTGACGCTGCCCCTGGGGCGGGCGCGGCCGCGCTTGAAGCGCCGGGCCCGATCGGGGACGATGCCGCAGATGTTGGCCGGCAGGCGCGGGATACCCTCCGCCGGCCGGTGGCGCGTCGTCGCATCATCGCCGGGCGGGGCCTTGCGCCGGCCCGGCGGTCGCGGCGGCCCTGGCGGGAGACGAGAAGGGGCATGGAATGACAGCCGCCCATCCGGCGCGGCCCGGCCGCCATCCCGGCGAAAGCCGTGCCGCGTCCCAGCGTCCTGAGCCCCAGCGCCTTGAGTCCCAGCGCCTTGAGCCTCAGTGCCGGGAGGCGGCGCCCGAGCAGGGCGTCGCGCTGCTCGACCCGCAGGGCCGGGTGCTGGGCTGGAACGAGGCGGCCGCGCGGCTGCTCGGCTGGCCGGCCGGGGCGCTGCCGGGCCGGCCGCTTGCCAGCTGCTTTCCGCCCGAGGCCGGGCTGGCCGGCCGGGCCGAGCGGCTGCTGCGCCAGGCGCTGGACGGGGCGGGCCAGGCGCAGGCCGAGTTCTGGCTGCGCCGGCGCGACGGGGCGGGCCGGCTCTGCGGCCTGACGCTCAGCCCGTTGCGCGATGCGGCGGGTGCGGTGCTCGGCCTCGCCCTGACGATCCGCGACCTGGGCGCCGGCCATGTCCCGGAGGCGGCGCTGCACGCCAGCGAGGCGCAGCTTGCCGGCATCATGCGCTATTCGGCGGTCGGCATGGCGCTGATCGGCCTGGACGGCGCTTGGCTGGAGGTCAACCGCGCCGTCTGCGAGCTGCTCGGCTATACCCGCGAGGAGCTGACCAGCCTGACCTTCCAGTCGCTCACCCATGCCGCGGACCTGGCGGCCGATCTGGCCCAGGTCAGGGCGATGCTGGCCGGGCGGATCGACAGCTACCGGATGGAGAAGCGCTACCGCCGGCGCGACGGCACGCTGGTCTGGGGGCTGCTCAGCGTCTCGCTGGCGCGCGACCCGGCCGGGCGGCCGCAGCACTTCATCGCGCAGATCCAGGACATCGACCGGCTGAAGCGCGCCGAGGCGGCCCTGCACGAGGAGCGCGACCGGCTGCAGGTGACGCTGGGCTCGATCGGCGACGGGGTGATCACCACCGACGCCCAGGGCTTCGTCACCTTCCTCAACCCGGTCGCCGAGGCGATGACCGGCTGGCCGCTGGACCAGGCGCTGGGCCGGCCGATCGAGGCGGTGTTCGACATCGTCGCGCCGCAGACCGCGCTGCCGCTGGACAATCCGGTGCGCCAGGCCCTGGCCGAGCAGCGGGTGCTGCATCTCCACCAGCAGGCGCTGCTGGGCCGCGCGGTGCCGGGCCGGGCGGCCGGCGAGGCGGCGGCCGAGGCGCCGCCGCGGCGCCTCGACATCCAGCATTCCGCCGCCCCGATCCGCGACAAGGCGGGCCGGGTGATCGGCGCGGTGCTGGTGTTCCAGGATGTCAGCGCGCTGCGCAGCATGCAGCGCGAGCTGGAGTTCAGCGCGCTGCACGATGCCCTGACCGGCCTGCCCAACCGCCGGAAATTCGAAGCAGTGCTGGTCGAGGCGGTGGAATCGGCGCGCGAGCGCGGCCTCGAGCACGCGCTCTGTTTCATCGATCTCGACCGCTTCAAGATCGTCAACGATACCGCCGGCCATGCCGCGGGCGACGCGCTGCTGCGGGCGGTGGCCGGGCTGCTGTCGCAGGAGCTGAGGCCGCAGGACCTGGTGGCCCGCCTCGGCGGCGATGAATTCGCCATCATCCTCTTCGACCGCCCGGCCGAGAGGGCGATGGCCGAGCTCGACCGGCTGCGCTTCGCCATCGCCGCGGTGCCCTTCCTGTGGGAAGGCCATGCCTATCCGATGACCGCGAGCATGGGCGTGGCCGCCATCACCGCCGCCTCCGGGACGCGCAACACGGTGATGAAGCAGGCCGATGTCGCCTGCTATGCCGCCAAGCATGCCGGGCGCAACCGGATCATCGCCTATGCGCCCGATGCCCGCGAGGGCGCCGACCGGCACCGCGAGATCATCATGGCGGCCGAGCTGCGCGAGGCGCTGCGCGAGGGCCGCTTCCGGCTGCACGCGCAGCGCATCCTGGCCATCCGCCCCGGCGGGCACACCCATCACGAGCTGCTGCTGCGCCTGGTGGCGCGCGACGGCAGCCTGGTGCCGCCCGCCCTGTTCATCCCGGTGGCCGAGCGCTACGACCTGATGGCCGAGCTCGACCGCTGGGTGCTGGCCGAGGTGCTGCAGCGCCGCGCCCCGGCGCTGGCCGCCGTGCCGGACCTGGCGCTGGCCCTCAACATCTCCGCCAATTCGCTGAACGAGCCCGGCTTCCTGGCCTTCTTCCTCGGCCTGCTGGAGGCCTCGCCGCTGTCGCCCGCCATGCTGACGCTGGAGATCACCGAGACGGCGCTGGTCGCCAACATCGAGCAGGCGCGCGGCATCATCGACCGCATCCGCGCCCAGGGCTGCCGGGTGGCGCTGGATGATTTCGGTGCCGGCCTCTCCTCCTTCGGCTATCTGCGCGCCTTCCGCGTCGACGGGCTGAAGATCGACGGCACCTTCATCCGCAACCTGCCCGACAGCCCGATCGACCTGGCGATCGTCCGCTCGATCACCCGCATCGCCCGCGAGATCGGCGCCATGACGGTGGCCGAATTCGTCGAGGACGTGGCGATCCTGGACCTGCTGGCCGGCATCGGCGTCGACTGCGCCCAGGGCCATGCCATCGGCCGGCCGCAGGAGCTGGACCTGCTGCTGCCGCAATGGCTGGCGGCCGGCAGCGCCGGCGGCGGCCGCGCCGCGGCACCCGGCCCCGCGCGCCCGCGCAGGCCGGGTGGCGGGATCGCCGCGAATCTGGCTTGATGCGCGACCGCCCCGGGGTGACACCCGGGTGTCACCGGTGACGAACGAGAAGACCAAGGAACGAATTGATGACGGAACCGACCGGCCCGCTGAAGGGCCTGCGCGTGGTGGACCTGACCCGGGTGCTGGCAGGCCCCACCTGCACGCAGATGCTGGGCGACCTCGGCGCCGACGTCATCAAGATCGAGCGGCCGGAGGCCGGCGACGACACCCGCGCCTTCGCGCCGCCCTATGTGCCGAAGACCAAGGAGAGCGCCTATTTCGTCGGCGTGAACCGCAACAAGAAGTCGGTGACCATCGACATCGCCCAGGCCGAGGGCCAGGCGATCGTCCACAGGCTGCTCGAGGGCGCCGACATCCTGGTCGAGAACTTCAAGGTCGGCGCGCTCGCCAAGTACGGCCTCGGCTGGAACGAACTGAAGGAAAAATATCCGCGGCTGATCTACTGCTCGATCACCGGCTTCGGCCAGACCGGGCCCTATGCGCCGCGCCCCGGCTATGACGCGCTGATCCAGGCGATGGGCGGCGTCATGTCGCTCACGGGTGACCCCGAGGGCGAGCCGCAGAAGGTCGGCATCCCGGTCGCCGACCTCTTCGCCGGCCTCTATGGCACCATCGGCATCCTGGCGGCGCTGCGCCACCGCGAGGCGACGGGCCAGGGCCAGCAGATCGACATCGGCATGCTCGACACCCATGTCGCCTGGCTGGCCAACCAGGGCATGAACTACCTTGCCACCGGCGAGAACCCGCCGCGGCTCGGCAACCAGCACCCGAACATCGTGCCCTACCAGGTCTTCCCGACCGAGGATGGCTACATGGTGCTCTCGATCGGCAACGACCCGACCTTCGAGCGCTTCTGCAAGAATTTCGCGCTGGAGCATCTGCTCGCCGACGAGCGCTACGCGACCAATGCGGCGCGCGTCGGCAACCGTGCCCTGGTGACCGAGACGCTGACGGCGGTGACGAAGACCAAGCCGACCAAGGTCTGGATCGAGGCCCTCGAAGCCCTGAAGATCGGCTGCGGCCCGATCAACACGCTGAAGGACGTCTTCGCCGATCCGCATGTGGTGGCGCGCGACATGGTGGTGCGCATGCCGCATGCCTCGGGCGAGGAGGTCACCGTCATCGCCAATCCGGTGAAGCTCTCGGCGACGCCGCCGGACTACCGCCTGGCGGCGCCGGTGCTGGGCCAGCACACCGACGACGTGCTGGCGGGGCTCGGCTACGACGCCGCGGCGATCGCGGCGCTGCGCCAGGGCGGCATCGTCTGATGCGTGCGGGGCAGGGGGCGTGACGGTGTCCGCCCCCGAGCCCCGCCTCGGCGCGCTGCGCGTGCCGCTGCCCGCCGGTGGCCTGGCGGCCGGCAGCCTGCTCCTGGGCGCCGTCGACGTGCGCTGGGTGGAATGGGGGCCGCCGGACGGCGCGCCGGTGCTCTGCCTGCACGGGCTGTCGCGCAACGGCCGCGACTTCGACGCCCTGGCCGGCGCCCTGGCGGCCGAGGGCCGCCGCGTCCTCTGCATCGATATGCCCGGCCGCGGCCTGTCCTCCTGGCTGGCCGATCCGCGCCTCTATGCGGTGCCGAACTATGTCGCGCTGCTGCAGCCGCTGCTGCGCGGGCTGGGCCGGCCCTATGACCTGGTCGGCACCTCGATGGGCGGGCTGATCGGGCTCGGCCTGGCCAGCCTCCCCGGCCAGTCGCGCCGCCGCGCCAGCCTGCGGCGCCTGGTGCTGAACGATGTCGGCGCCGCCATCCCGGCCGCGGCGCTGGCCCATATCGGCGCCGCCCTGGCCGGCAGCCCGGATTTCGCCTCGCTGGCCGAGGTGGAGGCGCATCTGCGCCGCATCCATGCCGGCTTCGGCGCGCTCTCCGACGCGCAATGGCGGCATCTGGCGACGCATTCCGCCCGCGCCCTGCCGAATGGCCGGCTCGGCCTGCACCACGACCCGGGGATCGGCCGGGCGCTGGGGCCGGCGGTGGCGGATGTCGCGCTCTGGCCGCTCTGGACGGCGCTGCGCCTGCCCGTCCTGCTGCTGCGCGGCGCCGAAAGCCCGCTGCTGACGGCCGAGACCGCGGCGCGCATGGCCGGCCGCCCCGGCACCACGCTGGTCACCTTTCCCGGCTGCGGCCATGCGCCGGCGCTGATGGCGGCGGAGCAGATCGCGACGGTGGCCGGCTTCCTGCGATAGAGCGTGATGGCTTGACGCGGAATCGCCGAAAAGCCTGAATCGCGCGATCAAACAAGATGCTCGAGAAGATTGGCTGCGTCCTTCCGCAGGCCATCTGCGAGAGCGGAAACCATTACCGCCAAGAGCACGTTTCCCCGGCATCGCCCGCCGCCTGATGCGGCCGGCCGAGGAGACCCCCGATGATCAAGCTGACCCGTCGCGCTGGCCTGATGCTGCCGCTGGGCCTGATGGCCGCCTGCGCCGCGCAGCCCGAGATGCTGCCCCCCTCCGACCCGACCGGCCGTGCCGAGCCGGAGATGCGCGCCCTGCTCGACAGCCTGCAGTCGCTGCGCGGCAAGCCGATCGAGACGCTGAGCCCGGCGGAGGCGCGGATGCAGCCCGGCATGGCCGATGCGGTGAAGGCGCGGCTGCGCCAGCTTGGCCGCCCGGTGGCGCCGCGTCCGGTGCCGGTGGTGCAGGACATCGAGATCCCGGGCAATGGCGGCCCGCTGCCGGCCCGCGTCTATATCCCGGTCGAGCCGCCGCGCGCCGGCCAGCCGGCCCGGCCGCTGATGCCGATGATCGTCTACTACCATGGCGGCGGCTTCGTGATCGGCTCGCTCGACGCCTATGACGCCTCGGCCCGCGCGCTGGCGATGGAATCGCAGGCGGTGGTGATCGCGGTGCATTACCGCCAGTCGCCGGAGCACAAGTTCCCGGCGGCGCATGAGGACGCCTATGTCGCCTATCGCTGGGCGCTGCAGAACGCCGCCCAGTTCGGCGCCGACCTGACCCGCGTCGCCGTCGTCGGCGAGAGCGCCGGCGGCAATCTGGCGATCAATGTCGCCATGGCGGCGCGCGAGGCGCGTGCCCCGCTGCCGGTCGCCATGGGCCTGATCTACCCGGTGGCGGGCACCGACATGACGACGCCCTCCTACCAGGCGAATGCCATGGCCAAGCCGCTGAACGCGGCGATGATGCAGTGGTTCGTCAACCACTACACCAACAGCCCGGCCGAGCTGCAGGACACCCGGCTGAACGTCTATGGCCGCGCCGAGCTGGCCGGCCTGCCCAAGGCGATCATCATCACCGCCGGCATCGACCCGCTGCAGAGCGACGGCATGCTGCTGGCGCAGCGCCTGCAGGCGCGCGGCGTGTCCGTGGTGGCGCAGGACTATCCGACGGTGACGCACGAATTCTTCGGCGTCGACCCGAACCTGCTGGCCACCGCCGGCGCGGCGCAGCGCTTCATGGCGGGCGAGCTGCGCTCGGCCTTCGCCCTGCCGGCGCCGGCCGTGGTGGCGCCCGCCCCGACCCGCCGCATGCGCTGATCGCAGGGGGACGGAGCCGGGGGAAAACCCGGTCCGTCCGCCGGCTGGTCTACCGGAACCCCCGGCGTCGCGAGAGCGGCGCCGGGGTTTTTCGTGGGGCTTTCGGGGAGCGCGGGGGCCTCAGCGCCAGTGACCGGGCACCCAGGCCCAGCCGGCATTGCCCCAGGCCCAGTGGCCATGCACCCATTCGGCGCCGCGCACCGGCCGCAGGATCCAGCGGCCGCCGATCCATTCATAGGCGGCGCCGTTCCAGTGCCAGTGGCCGGGCTGCCAGACATAGCGCTCCGGCATCGGCGGCGGCGGCAGCGGCGCCTCGCGGCGCAGCTCCGGCACCGGCGGATAGGGCGGCGGCGCCGGCTGGGCGCAGGCGGTGGCGACGGTCAGCCCGGCCACGGCCAGGCCCTGCAGCAATAGGCGGCGGATCATGGGGCAACTCCCTCTCGCATCAGGCGACCCATGTCCTGAAGCTGGGCGGCCGCCCCGCCCCGGCCAAGTGAAGGCCGGATGTCTTCGCCGCAAGCTGCGCCGCTCAGCCGGCCTTCAACCGCTTGGCCGCCTCGACCGCGAAATAGGTCAGCACGCCATCCGCCCCGGCGCGCTTGAAGCCCAGCAGGCTCTCCAGCATCGCCTTGTCGTGGTCCAGCCAGCCATTCCGCACCGCGGCCATGATCATCGCGTATTCGCCACTGACCTGGTAGGCGAAGGTCGGCACCGCGAAGCGGTCCTTCACCCGGCGGACGATGTCGAGATAGGGCATGCCCGGCTTGACCATCACCATGTCGGCGCCCTCGGCCAGGTCGAGCGCCACCTCGCGCAGCGCCTCGTCCGAATTGGCCGGGTCCATCTGGTAGGTCTGCTTGTCGCCCTTCAGCGCACCGCCCGAGCCCACCGCGTCGCGGAACGGCCCGTAGAAGGCCGAGGCATATTTGGCGGCATAGGACATGATCCGGGTGTGCATCAGGCCCTGCGCGTCGAGCCCGCGGCGGATGGCGCCGACCCGGCCGTCCATCATGTCGGAGGGGGCGATGACGTCGATGCCGGCGGCGGCCTGGTTCACCGCCTGGGCCACCAGGATCTCGACCGATTCGTCGTTGGCGACATAGCCGTCGCGGATCACCCCGTCATGGCCATGGTCGGTATAGGGGTCGAGCGCCACGTCGCCGACCAGGCCGAGATCGGGGAATTCCTTCTTGAGAAGCCGCGCGGCGCGGCACATCAGGTTCTCGGGGTTCTTCGCCTCGGTCCCCTCGGCATCCTTCAGCGCGGGCGGCGTCATCGGGAACAGCGCGATCGCCGGGATGCCGAGCGCGGCCGCCGGCGCCACATGCGCCGCCAGCCGGTCCAGCGTCACCCGCTGCACGCCGGGCATCGAGCCGACCTCCGTCGTGCCGGCGCTGCCGTCCATGACGAAGATCGGCCAGATCAGGTCATCCACCGAGAGGCGGTTCTCCGCCACCATCCGCCGGGTCCAGGCATCGTGACGGTTGCGGCGCGGCCGGATCGTCGGGAAGGCACCCGGCGGGGCGGGGAAGGGGGCTTGCGGCATCGGCGGCTCCGGCGGTGGCGAAGCCTGGTCGGGATCGGCCAGGACGGATGCTCCCCGGCGGCCAAGGGCCGGGGAGGGCGCGACCACTCCTGCCACGCGCGCCCCGCCGGAGGGAAGAGGCGGTCGCCGCAGGCCAGCCGCCCATCCGTGCATGGCGGCGATTTCAGCAGCGCCCGGCCGCGACCGGTGCCAGGCTCCGCCCCCATGCTTCGTCCCCTCCGCCTGGCGCTGCTGCTCGCCCTGTCGCTCGCCCCCTTCACCGCTGCCAGGGCTGCCCCCGGGGCCGCCGAGCCGCGCCCGGTCACCCTGCCCGGGCCGGACGGCCTGGCGCTGCAGGCGCTGCTGCTGCTGCCCGAGGGCGGCGCCCCCGGCATTCCGGTGATCGCGCTGCATGGCTGCGGCGGGCTGGCCGGCCGCGACGGCAGGACGATCCGCCTCGGCGCGCGCGAGCGCGACTGGGCGGCGCGGCTGCTCGCCGCCGGACACCCGGTGCTGTTCCCGGAGAGTTTTCTCAGCCGCGGGCTGGGCCCGGCCTGCGGGGTACGCGACTTCCCGGCCGGCGGCGAGGTGCGCGGGGCCGATGCCCTGGCGGCGGCGGCCTGGGCGCGGGCGCAGCCCTGGGCGGCGCCGGGCGGGGCGCTGCTGCTCGGCTGGTCGCATGGCGGCAGCACGGTGCTGGCCGCGGCCGCCGCGGCGCCACCGGGGCTGATCCGCGGCGGCGTTTCCTTCTACCCCGGCTGCGGCCCGTCGCGCCGGGCGTGGGCCGAGGCGCGGGTGCCGCTGCTCCTGCTGCTGGGCGCCCGCGACGACTGGACGCCGCCGGCGGCCTGCCATGCCTGGGCGGCGATGCAGCCGGCGGGGCGGGTCGGCCTCCAGGAATTCCCGACCGCCGGCCATGGCTTCGACGCGCCGGGCGAGGCGCCGCGCGAGAGAAGCCTGCCCGACGGCCGCCGCGTCACCGTCGGGCCCGACCCGGCGGCGCGGGCCCTGGCGATCCCGCGGGCGATGGATTTCCTGGCCATGCTGGCGCGGTAGCGGGCTTCGTCAGCCGAGGCCGAAGACCAGGGACTGGTGCACCGCCGCCCCGGCCATGGCGCCATCGCCCACGGCGAGCGACACCGATCCGGCCGCCCGCGCCGCGTCGCCGCAGGCGAAGACCCCCGGCACGCTGGTCGCCTTGCGGGCATCGGTGCGGAGGAAGCGGCCCATCGGCCCCTCTTCGAGCGCGCAGCCGAGCCCATGGGCCACGGCATTGGCGAAATCGGTCCGCGGCACCAGGAACAGGCCGGCCAGCGCCACGGCGCGGCCATCCGCCAGCTGCAGCGTCGCGCGATCGCCGCCGACGGACAGCACTGGCGTCGCCTCGATGGCGACCCCGCGCGCCGCCAGCCGTGCCCGCTGCTCGTCATCGGGATGATACCGGCCCTGGGTGAAGAGCGTGGTCGGGCCCCATTCCGGGATCAGCATCGCCTGGTGGAACCAGGCGTCGCTGGTCGCCAGCACGCCGAGCGGACCCTGCGCCAGCTCGTAGCCGTCGCAGTAAGGGCAGAGGAAGACGCTGATTCCCCACCGCTCGCGCAGGCCCGGCAGCGCCGGCAGCGTGTCGGTCACCCCGGTGGCGAGGACCAGCCGCCTGCCATGCCGCTGGCTGCCGTCCTCCAGCCGCAGCGTGAAGCCTTCGTCCACGATGGCCGCGGTCTCGGCGGTCGCCCCGATCCAGGTAACCGTCGGGTAGCGCAGCAGCTGCTGCCGGGCGCGGGCGGCGATGCCGTCCGGCGTCTCGCCATCCTGGGTCAGGAAGCCGTGCGAATGGGCGGCGAAGCGGTTGCGGCGCTGTCCTGCATCGACCACCAGCACCTGGCGCCGCGCCCGGGCCAGCTGCAGCGCGGCGGCCATGCCGGCATAGCTGCCACCGATGATGAGGGCGTCATGCAGCATGGGTGGTGTTCCTGTCCTGGCCGCCCTGCGCCACCAGGCGGCGGTGGAAATCGGCCGAGAGCGCGGCCAGGGTGACGTCGCCGAGCCGCTGCACCAGCAGCGCCTCGGCCGCCTGCAGCGCTTCGGCCAGCGCGCCGTTCACCGCCTGCTCGACCAGACAGGCGGGGTTCTCGCTCTTGTGGCCGATGGCGAAGACCGGCGGCGCGCCCAGTGCCTCGTGGATGTCGCGCAGCGTGACCGTCTCCAGGTCGCGCGCCAGCCGCCAGCCGCCGCCATGCCCCTTGTCGGAGCGCACCAGCTGCATCTCCCGGAGCCCGGCCATGGTGCGGCGGGCCACGGCCGGGTTGGTGTTCATGCAGCGCCCGAGCGCTGCGGAGGTCATCGGCCCGTCATGCTCCGCCATGTGCAGCAGGGCGTGCAGAACGGCCGAGAGACGGCTGTCACGGTTCATGTATCTTCAATTGATACATGAAATCGCCTGCGTCAAGCCCGACCATCCCGCAACCATTCCGCCCTCGCGGGCCCGGGTTGCGCCCAAGCCTTGGGGGTCTCGGTTCCACCGATCAACAAGGCGTGGTAACGGGGGCGCCATGAACCCGGCCGAAACCCCCATCGCCCTCGGCGCCGACCATGCCGGCGTCGCCCTCAAGGACAGCCTGCGCGCCGCGCTCGAGGCGGCCGGGCATCCGGTCGTCGATTTCGGCGCGCATAGCGGCGAGAGCTGCGACTACGCCGATTTCGCCCATCCGGTGGCCGAGGCGGTGACCACCGGCCAGGCGCGGTTCGGCGTGCTGGTCTGCGGCAGCGGCATCGGCATGGCGATCACCGCCAACCGGCATCCGGCGGTGCGCGCGGTCGTGGTGCACAACACCACCGAGGCACGGCTGACCCGGGCGCATAACGACGCCAACATCGCCTGCTTCGGGGCGCGGACCATCGGCGCGGAAGTGGTGCTGGATGCGCTGTCCACCTTCCTCGCGACCCCTTATGAAGGCGGCCGGCACGATCGCCGCATCGCCAAGATGACGCCGCCCGCCCTGGCCGGCGCCCGGCCCCAGGAGGTCTGATCCGATGAACGAGCTGTCCCCCGCGCCACTCGCCACCCGTTTCTTCTCGGCCCCCCTGGATGAGGCCGATGCCGACATCGCCCGGCTGATCGGCCAGGAGCTGGTCCGGCAGCAGGACGGCATCGAGCTGATCGCCTCGGAGAACATCGTCTCCCGCGCGGTGCTGGAGGCCCAAGGGTCGATCCTGACCAACAAGTATGCCGAGGGCCTGCCGGGCAAGCGCTACTACGGCGGCTGCGAGTTCGTCGACGAGATCGAGACGCTCGCCATCGAGCGCGCCAAGGCGCTGTTCGGCGCGGCCTATGCCAATGTGCAGCCGCATTCCGGCGCCCAGGCCAACCAGGCGGTGTTCTTCGCGCTGATGCAGCCGGGCGACACCTTCATGGGCCTGGACCTCGCGGCCGGCGGCCACCTGACGCATGGCTCGCCCGCCAACCAGTCGGGCAAGTGGTTCAAGGTCGCCCCCTATACCGTCGACCGCGAGACCGGCGTGATCGACATGGAGGAAGTGGCCCGCATCGCCCGCGAGAGCCGCCCCAAGGTGATCGTCGCCGGCGGCTCGGCCTATTCGCGCGCCTGGGACTTTGCCCGGTTCCGCGCCATCGCCGACGAGGTCGGCGCCTTCTTCATGGTCGACATGGCGCATTTCGCCGGTCTGGTCGCCGGCGGCGCGCATGAGAGCCCGGTGCCGCACGCCCATGTCGTCACCACCACGACCCACAAGACTCTCCGTGGCCCCCGTGGCGGAATGATCCTGACGAATGACGAGGCGCTGGCCAAGAAGATCAACTCGGCGGTCTTCCCCGGCCTGCAGGGCGGCCCGCTGGAGCATGTCATCGCCGCCAAGGCGGTGGCCTTCGGCGAGGCGCTGCGCCCCGATTTCCGCGCCTATGCCCACCAGGTGGTCGCCAATGCCAAGGCGCTGGCCGAGGAGCTGGTCGCCCAGGGCGCCGGCATCGTCACCGGCGGCACCGACAACCACCTGATGCTGGTCGACCTGCGCCCGCTGAACCTGACCGGCAAGGCGGCCGAGGCGGCGCTGGGCCGCGCCCACCTGACCTGCAACAAGAACGCCATCCCCTTCGACCCGGCCAAGCCCTTCGTCACCTCGGGCATCCGCCTCGGCACGCCGGCGGGCACCACCCGCGGCCTCGGCGAGGAAGAGTTCCGCCAGATCGGGCGGATGATCGGCCGCGTGCTGCTCGGCCTGTCGCGCGCCAACGACCCCGAGGGCAATGCCGCCGTGGAGGCCGAGGTGGCCGCCGAGGTGCATGCCCTCTGCGACCGCTTCCCGATCTACCGGGCCTGAACCGGCCAGGTCGGGGAAGCCCCGGATGCGCTGTCCCTTCTGCGGCAGCGAGGACACCCAGGTGAAGGACAGCCGCCCCGCCGATGACGGGGCGGCGATCCGCCGCCGGCGGTCCTGCCCCTCCTGCGGCGCGCGCTTCACCACCTTCGAGCGGGTGACGCTGCGCGAGCTGACGGTGGTGAAGTCCGACCAGCGCCGGGTGCCCTTCGACCGCGACAAGCTGGCGCGCTCGATCCGCATCGCGCTGCGCAAGCGCCCGGTCGACGAGGACCGGGTGGAGCGCATCGTCACCGGCATCCAGCGCCGCCTGGAAGCCGAGGGCGAGAGCGAGATCACCAGCCGCACCATCGGCGAGATGGTGATGGATACCTTGAAGGAACTCGACCAGGTGGCCTATGTGCGCTTCGCCTCGGTCTATCGGAACTTCGGAGAGGCCAGCGATTTCAGGGCCTTCCTCGGTTCCCTCGATGTCGGCAACGACCAGGACAAAGGCTGAGCGCAGCGTGGTCAAGCTTTCCCATCCGGCCGCCCTCGGCGCCGGGGTGTCGGCCGTGGCGCTCGCCTCGGTCCGCGCCGAACCGGGCCTCGTCATCCGCGCCGCCGGCTTCGCCGACCGCCCGGCCCTGGCCGTGCTGGCCGCCGCCGCCTTCGCGCAGGGCGCCACCGCGCTGCTGCCGGCCGGGCTGCGCCGCAGCGCCGATGCCGCCCGCTTCGAGGGCCTCTTCGCCGAGGCGGCGGCGCAGGGCGCCACCCTGCTGCTCGCCGAGCGCGACGGCCGGGCGCTGGGCTGCGTGCTGGCCGAGCCGGTCCTGGCCGGCCCGCCGGGTTCGACCGCCCGCCTAACCGGCGTCTGGGTCTGCCCGGCCGTCACCGGCCAGGGCATCGGCTCGGCGCTGCTGCGCGCGCTGGAAGAGCTGATGGCGGCCGCCGGTGTCGGCTCGCTGCGGGTGCGGGTGCCGAGCGGGCATCTGCGGGCGCTCGGCCTGTTCCGCCGCCGCGGCTATGCCATGCAGGCCGCCGGCCGCCGCACCGAGCCGGTGCTGCAGGTCACCCTGCCGCACAGCGTGCTGGCCAAGCCGCTGCTGGCGCGCCCGGTGCTCGACGCCGCATGACCAGGCTGCCCGGCACGCCCGATCCGCTCCAGGACGCGGCGCTGATGCGCGCCGCGCTGGCGCTGGCCGCGCGGGGCCTGGGCAATACCTGGCCGAACCCCTCGGTCGGCTGCGTCATCACCCGCGAGGGTGAGGTGGTCGGCCGCGGCTGGACCGCGCCGGGCGGCCGCCCGCATGCCGAGACCCAGGCGCTGAAGCGGGCCGGCCATGCCGCGCGCGGCGCCACCGCCTATGTCACGCTCGAGCCCTGCTGCCACTGGGGCCGCACGCCGCCCTGCACCGATGCGCTGATCGCCGCCGGCGTCGCGCGGGTGGTGGTGGCGATGCGCGACCCCGACCCGCGCGTCGATGGCGGCGGCCTGGAGAAGCTGCGCGCCGCCGGGATCGACGTCACCGTCGGCCTGCTGGAGGCCGAGGCGCGGGCGCTAAATGCCGGCTTCGTCAAGGTCGCGACGCGCAACCTGCCGCTGGTCACGCTGAAGCTGGCCTCGACGCTGGACGGCCGCATCGCGACGCGGACCGGCGAGAGTCAGTGGATCACCGGCCCCGCCGCCCGCCGTGCCGCCCATGCGCTGCGCGGCCGGCACGATGCGGTGCTGGTCGGCAGCGGCACCGTGCTGGCCGACGACCCCGAGCTGTCCTGCCGGATCCCTGGCTTCGCGCCGGTGCCCACCGTCCGCGTCGTCGCCGATGCCCGGCTGCGCACGCCCGCCTCCGCCCGGATGCTGCGGGAAGGGCAGGGGCCAGGGAAGGGGCCGGTCTGGATCGCCACCCGCCCAGGCCATCCGGAAGCCGCGCTGGCCGCGCTGCGGGCGGCCGGTGCCACCCTCCTCGAGGTCGCGCCCGACGCCTCCGGCCAGGGGCTCGATGCCGGCGCCCTGCTGCGCGCGCTGGCCGCCCGCGGCCTGACCCGGATCCTGGCCGAGGGCGGCGCCGGTCTCGCCGCCGCGCTGCTGCGCCAGGCCGGGCTGGTCGACCGGCTGGCCTGGTTCCATGCCCCCGCGGTGATCGGCGGCGACGGGCGGGCGGCGCTGGACGCCTTGCCGCTGGAGCTTTTGTCCGCCATGCCCAGATATCGCCGCATCGCCCTGGCGACGCCCGGGCCCGACCTGCTCAGCGAATTCGAGGCTGCCTGACATGTTCACCGGGATCATCACCGCCACCGGCACCGTTGCCGCCATCGAGCCGATCGGCGCCGGCCACGACATGCGGCTCGCCTTGGCCACGCCGCAGGGCTGGCTGGCCGGCGCCGAGATCGGCGCCTCCATCGCCTGCTCCGGCTGCTGCCTGACCGTGGTCACGCTGGAGGAGAACCGCTTCACGGTGGAGGTCTCGGCCGAGACTCTGAGCAAGACCACGCTCGGCCAGTGGCGCGAGGGCAGCCGCATCAACCTCGAGCGCGCGCTGAAGATGGGCGACGAGATGGGCGGCCATGTCGTCTCCGGCCATGTCGATGGCGTGGCCGCGCTTCTTTCGGCGACCCACGAGAACGGGTCGCTCCGTTGCCGTTTCCGGCTGCCGAGCGAGCTGGCGCGCTTCGTCGCCCAGAAGGGCTCGATCACCATCGAGGGCGTCTCGCTGACGGTGAACGAGGTCGAGGGGCTGGATTTCGGGGTCAACCTGATCCCCCATACCGCCGCCGTGACCACGCTGGGCGAGCTGGCGCCGGGCCGACAGGTGAATATCGAGATCGACATGCTGGCGCGCTACGTCGCCCGGCTGCGGGAGTTCAACGCATGACTGTCCAGACGCAGCAGACCTCCTTCGCCGACTTCATCAGCCCCACCGAGG
The DNA here is from genome assembly GCF_037145735.1 of Roseomonas sp. USHLN139. Lineage (NCBI taxonomy): Bacteria > Pseudomonadati > Pseudomonadota > Alphaproteobacteria > Acetobacterales > Roseomonadaceae > Roseomonas > Roseomonas sp. USHLN139. The sequence continues at coordinate 982,795 of NZ_JBBCWY010000001.1, forward strand.
AGCTGCTGGAGGAGGCCCGCCGCGGCCGCATGTTCATCCTGGTCGATGACGAGGACCGCGAGAACGAGGGCGACCTGGTGATCCCGGCGCAGTTCGCGACGCCGGATGCCATCAACTTCATGGCCCGCCACGCCCGCGGCCTGATCTGCCTGGCCATGGCCAAGAGCCGGGTCGAGCAGCTTGGCCTGCCGCTGATGGCGCAGAGCAACGGCACCCGGCACCAGACCGCCTTCACCGTCTCGATCGAGGCGCGGGAAGGGGTGACCACCGGCATCTCGGCTGCCGACCGCGCCCGCACGGTCGCGGTCGCCATCAACCCGGAAAGCCGCCGCGACGACATCGTCACCCCGGGCCATGTCTTCCCGCTGGTGGCGCGCGAGGGCGGCACGCTGGTCCGCGCCGGCCATACCGAGGCGGCCGTGGACTTCTCGCGCCTCGCCGGCCTGAACCCCGCCGGCGTGATCTGCGAGATCATGAACGAGGACGGCACCATGGCCCGCATGCCGGACCTGGTGGCCTTCGCCCAGCATCACGGGCTGAAGCTCGGCACCATCGCCGACCTGATCGGCCATCGCCGCCGCACCGAGCGGCTGGTCAAGCGGGTCGAGGATTCCCGCCTGACCGACCTGCCCGGCGGCGAGTGGCGCGTCGTCGTCTATGCCAACACGCTGGAATACGGCGAGCATGTCGCGCTGGTGAAGGGCGACCTGGCGCGGCCCGGCCCGGTGCCGGTGCGCATGCATGCGGTGAACCTGTTCACCGACATCGTCGGCACCAGCGGCTCGGGCGAGCTGCACCGCGCCATGGCCGCCATCGCCGATCTCGGCCGCGGCGTCGTGGTGCTGATCCGCGACGTCAAGCCGACCTCGCTCTCCGAGCGGCTGCGCGCCGGCCGCGCCCGCGGCCCCGGCGCGGAGCTGCGCGACTACGGCATCGGCGCGCAGATCCTGGCCGATCTCGGCGTGCGCGAGATGCTGCTGCTGACCAACCATCCCAAGGCCATTGTCGGGCTGGAAGGCTACGGGCTGACCGTGGCCGAGACCCGCCCCATCGAGGAAGCAGGCGCCGCATGAGCACCGCCGACGCGCCGGAACGCGCCATCCCCACCATCCCCGGCCGCCCGCCGCGCATCCTGCTGATCCAGGCCCCCTATTACGAGGCGGTCGTGGGCGGCATGCGCCGTGGCGCCGAGAAGATCCTGACGCAGATCGGCGCCAGCATGGACGTCGTCGACGTCGCCGGCGCCTATGAGCTGCCGGCGGCGCTGCGCATGGCGATCCGCCGCTCGGCCGAGGCCGGCACCATCACCTGGGACGGCTTCCTCCTCCTCGGCTGCGTGGTGAAGGGCGAGACCGACCACTACCAGTTCATCTGCGACGCCGTCTGCCAGGGCGTCATGGACATCAGCGGCGAGACCGGCGTGCCGCTGGGCTTCGGCCTGCTGACCGTTGAGAACCTGGCCCAGGCCGAGGCGCGCAGCGCCGACGACCACCACAACAAGGGTGGCGAGGCGGTGCAGGCCGTGCTGCAGCAGATCATCCTGGCGCGCCGCTGGGGGCTGGCATGAGCGACACCCCGAAGGGCGCGCCGAAGAAGCCCGCCCCGAAGCAGCCTGTCGCCGGCCGCCCGCGCACCGGCTCCCGCGTTGCCGCCATCCAGGCGCTGTTCCAGTCCGATATCAACGCCGAATCGGCCGAGACCGTGCTGGACCAGTTCGTCCGCTTCCGCATCGGCCCCGATGCCGGCGGCTTCGAGGATGGCCGCATCCCACTGGCCGACGTGCCGCTCTTCACCAAGGTGGTGCGCGGCGTGGCCGGGCAGGGCGAGACGCTGGACGCGATCCTGCAGGGCCACCTGCAGGGCGAATGGACCGTCCCCCGGCTCGACCCGGTGCTGCGCGCCCTGCTGCGCGCGGCGGCCTACGAGCTCTCCGCCGGGGCGGAGCCGCCGGCCCGCGTCGTGATCAACGAATACATGGACATCGCCCACGGCTTCTTCTCGGGGGAGGAGCCGCGGTTTGCCAATGGCGTGCTCGACGCCATGGCGCGGTCGCTCAGGGCGGGCGAGTTCCAGAAGTAGGCAAAGCAAGGCAAGGCTGGGGGAAGGAATTCCCCCAGGCCCCCTTCTTTTTTCTGCCCGTTAAGGCAAGGAGGCGACAGCCATGACGCTTCCTGCCGAATTCTCCCTCATCGCCCGACATTTCGCGCCGCTCGCGTCGCCCGGCGGCCTCGGGCTGACCGATGACGCGGCCCTGCTGACGCCGCCGCCGGGGCGCGAGCTGGTGCTCGCGGCGGATGCCATGGTCGCCGGCGTCCACTTCCTGCCCGACGACCCGGCCGAGACCATCGGGCGCAAGCTGCTGCGCAGCAACCTCTCCGACCTGGCCGCCATGGGCGCGGCGCCGCTCGGCTATCTGCTGACCGTCGGCCTGCCGCGCGGCACCCCCGATGCCTGGATCGAGGGCTTCGCCGCCGGCCTGGCGCTGGACCAGCAGGAATTCGGCCTGGGCGTGCTGGGCGGCGACACCGTCTCGACGCCCGGGCCGATCCACCTGTCGCTGACCATCCTCGGCCATGTCGCCCCCGGCACCGCGCTGCGGCGCGACGGCGCCCGGCCGGGCGACGAGATCTGGGTCTCGGGCAGCATCGGCGACGGCTATCTGGGCCTGGCCGTGCTGCAGGGCCGGCTGCCGATGGAGGCCTTCCTGGCCGAGCGCTACCGGCTGCCGCGGCCGCGGCTGGCGCTGGGCCTCGGCCTGGTCGGGCTGGCGCATGCCGCGATGGATGTCTCGGACGGGCTGCTGCAGGATCTCGGCCATCTCTGCCGCGCCAGCCGGCTGGCCGCCCGGATCGAGGCGGCGGCGGTGCCGCTCTCGGTCCCGGCCGCGGCGCTGGTCGCGGCCGATGCCACGCTGCGGCCGAAGCTGCTCACCGGCGGCGACGATTACGAGCTGCTATTCGCCGCGCCGCCGGAGGCCGGGCCCGCCATCGAGGCACGGGCGCGCGAGGCCGGCGTCGCGGTCACCCGCATCGGGCGTTTCGCCGCGGGCGAGCCGGCGGTCGCGGTGGTGGACGAGGCGGGCGTCGCCCTGCCGGCCGGGCCGGGCGGCTGGAGCCACTTCTGACACGAAAACAGCGCGACCTGTCAGGTCGCGCTGTCGAGGGGCCGTTGCACGTCCTGTCGCCACCTGGACACGGCAGTCTGAAAGAAAAAAGATGGGGTCCAGGGGAATTCATTCCCCTGGCCTTTATCCGGTTTTACCGCCCCGGACCGCCGCCCGGACCCGCATCCTGGGCGGTCAGCCCGCCCGCACCGACGCGGCCGATATTGCCGAACAGCGCCTGCAGCACGGTGCGCTCGGTGCCCGGCACCGGGGTGGTGCGCTCGACCATGCCGACATCGGTCCGCATGTCGCCTTCGCCCAGCTCGCGGATCTGGCGCAGGGTGCCGCCATCGTCGAAGGTCATGACCACGACGCGCTGGTTCTCGACCGCGCCATGGCTGCCGGGGCGCAGCCGGGTGGTCGCGCTGATATAGTACCAGTGGTTGCGGTCGAAGGTGCCGGTGGCGCTGGGCGGGCCCAGCAGCGCCTGCACATCGGCCTGGGTCTGCACGCCGGGCGAGAGCTGCGCCAGCAGATCCGGATCGGCCTTGTTGCCGCGCTGCACCGGCGGCGCCTCGAAGACCGAGCAGCCGGCGGCGGGCAGCGCCAGGGCGAGGGCGAGCAGCGCCGCCCGGGCGCGGCTGCGCGTCGGCCGGCGGTTCAGCTTGCTGCAGGAGGTGTCGCTGGTCACGGGCGCCCAAATTCCTCTTGGCCAGGCCCCGCGCGCCGTCGGATTGACCGGCGCGGGGATGCAGTCCATCTGCATGCCCGATTGCCACCGCCCCGCACCGGGGTCAACCGGCGCCTGCATGCGCCGCCATTGGGGAGCCGTTCCGACCATGGCCCTGTTCGGCCTGTTCCGCCGCCGACCGCATGAACGGACGGGTTTCGAGCTGTATGGCGCCGCCGTGCGCGCCGCCCGCCATCCGGCCTTCTTCGCGCGGCTGGGCGTGCCCGACACGCTGGACGGCCGCTTCGACCTGATCGGCCTGCAGGTGGCCCTGCTGATCCGCCGGCTGCACCGCGATCCCGACCGGCGCGGCGCCGCCCTGGCCCAGGCGGTGTTCGACGCCATGTTCGCCGACATGGATTTCAACCTGCGGGAAATGGGCGTGGGCGACATGTCCATCGCCCGCCGGGTGAAGACCATGTGGGAGGCCTTCCACGGCCGGGCCCAGGCCTATGAGGCGCCGCTCGAGGCGGGCGACCCGGTGGCGCTGGCCGCCGCCCTGGCCCGCAATGTCTGGCGCGGCACCCTGGCCGATGGGGCGGCGGAGCCCGCCGCCCTGGCCGCGCTGGCCTTCTCCACGGATGCCCTGCTGGCGCGGCAGGGGATGTCCCAATTCCTGGCTGGCGAGGCGCGCTTCGCCGCCCCCGAGGATGCTTCGTCATGACCACCCCTGATCCGGTCCTGGAATTCTCCCGCACCCTGCCCTGGGGGGCGATCGGCCCCGAGGGGCGCCGCCAGGCCTGGACCGCGACGCCCGCCGAATGCGCGGCGCTGGCGAAGCGCTTCGACATCCCGGCGATCCATGCCTTCTCGGTCGAGCTGCAGCTCGAGCATGAGCGCGGCGGCACCATCCGCTGCCGCGGCCAGCTGAAGGCGCAGGTGGTGCAGAGCTGCGTCGTCACGCTGGAGCCGGTCGAGCAGGCGGTGGAGGAGGCGGTCGACCTGCGCATCCTGCCGCCGGGGCGCGACGCCACCGATGATCCGGAAGGCCCGGACGAGATCGAGACCGAGCGCGGCAGCATCGAGCTGGGCGAGCCCCTGGCCGAGCAGCTGTCGCTGGCGCTCGATCCCTATCCGCGGGCCCCGGGCGCCGTCCTGCCGGAGGCCGACCTCGATGACGAGGAGGACGCCGCCGCGGCAGAGGCGCCGGCCCGGCCCAACCCCTTCGCGGTGCTGAAGGGCGGAAAGAAATAGGCCAGCGGCAGCCTGGCCGGCACTGCCGGCCGGGCCGCCCCTGCGGCGCAGCATCGCCGGCCGGTCAAGCCTCCGTTGGGCCCTGCGGATAAGGCATCGTCAGCCCTTTCAAGCCTCTCCACCGGCGCGTAACAACGGTGTATCAAGACTGGCGGGGGCGGACGGCCCCCTGTTATGGAGGCGTCATGCGCCGCAGAGACCTGTCCGCTTTGCTGTTCACCCTCGGCCTGCCGGTCCTGGGCCTGCCCGCGCTGAGCGGTCCGGCCCTCGCCGCCGCGCCGGTGCCGGCGGGCGCGGCGCAGCCGGGCTGGGAGGCGCTGCTGCGGCTGGCCGCCCGGCTGCGGGCGCTGGACGCGGACGGGCTGACGCCGCGCTACTACGACATCCCCGAGGATGCGCGCGCCGCCGCCGACCCGAACGGCTATGTCGCCGCGCTCTATGCCGCGGCGCTGGCGGCGATGACCGACCTGCTGCAGGGCCGGGTGCGCGAGATCGCCGGCCGCCCCGACATCCGCCGCGAGCCGCCGCCGCTGGCCGCGTGGCAGACCAGCCTCTATGGCAGCGCCGAGCCGGCCGAGGTGATCGAGCGCGCCGCGCTGTTGCCGCCCGACATGCCGGCGCTGCGCCTGGCGCTGCAGGCCGCCCGCGCCCGGGTCGAGGCCGGCGGCTGGCCGACCATCCCGGCCGGCGTCGGCACGCTCGACCCCGGCATGGAGGATGCCCTCCGCATTCCCGCGCTGCGCGGCCGCATCGCCGCCGACGACCAGGAGCTGGCCGCTGCCATCGCCGCGGCGCCGGAGATGGCGCAGGCGCCGCTCTATGATGCGCCGCTGGAGGCGGCGGTGCGCCGCTGGCAGACGGCGAACGCCCTGGAAGCCGATGGCCGCGTCGGCCCGGCGACGCAGCGCCTGCTGAACCGCCCGGCCGAGGCCTGGCTGGGCCAGATCCGCGTGGCGATGGACCTGCGCCGCGGCCAGGGCGCGCCGCCGCCGGGCCGCCGCATCGAGGTGAACATCCCCGAATTCCGCCTGCGGGTGATGGAAGGCAACCGCCAGACCATGAGCATGGCGGTGGTGGTCGGCAAGCAGGCGCGCGCCACGCCGCCGCTGAACGTCCGCATGACGGCGGTGCAGTTCAACCCGCCCTGGGGCGTGCCCGAGCGCAATGCCCGCGAGGACCTGCTGCCGAAGTTCCGCCGCGACCCCCGCGCCATGATGGAGAAGGGCTTCCGGCTGTTCACCACCGTGGGTGGCGAAAGGGTGGAAGTCGATCCGACCACCATCGACTGGTCCAGCCTGAACGCCCGCAACTTTCCCTACTATGTCCGGCAGGATGCCAGCGATGTCAGCGCGCTGGGGCGGCTGAAATTCGTCATGCCGAATGGCGACGACATCTACCTGCACGACACGCCGGACCGGCATCTGTTCGGCCGCGCCGACCGCGCGCTGTCCTCCGGCTGCATCCGGCTGAGCCAGCCGATGGAGCTGCTGGAGCTGGTGCTGGACGGCGTGCCGGGCTGGGACCGGGCGCGGGCGCAGCGCGCGCTGGACAGCCGGCAGACCAGCTTCGTCGGCCTGCCGCGCACCATCCCGGTGCGGCTGGCCTACAACTCCGTCGTGGTGGAGCAGGGGCGCGTGCGCATCCACCAGGACATCTACGGGCTGGACGCCGCCTATCAGCGCCTGCTCGACCAGCGCCGCCCGGCGGTCGCGCCCGTTGCCCCGCCCGCCAGCGCCGGCACGCCGGTGGCGCGCAGCACGCCGCGGCCCGAAGCCACCCGCAGCGAGACGGCGCGCAGCGAGACGGCCCGGCCCCAGCCGGTCCGCGCCGCCGCCACCCCGGCGCGGGCCGAGGGTGTCTCCGCCCGTGCCCAGGCCACCCCCACGACCCCATCGAGTACGACAATCGAGTGATGCTGTTCCGACGCTTCGCCACGCCCCGTCCCGCTGTTCCCCGGCATGCCGCCGGCGACTGCCCCTGCTGCGATCCGGCCATGGCCGGGCGGCGCGAGGTGATCGCCGCGGGTCTCGGCCTGCTGGCCTGCGCCGCCGTGCCGGGATCGGCGCGCGCCGTGACCCTGCCGCCGGTGCGCAGCATCAAGGTGGAGCGCAGCTATACCGAGGACAGTTTCGAGGGCGTCTATTTCCGCGACGGCCGCTATGACCGCGAGGCGCTGCACAAGCTGGACTGGGTGTTCCGCGACCTCTCCGCCGCCGAGGTGACGCCGATGGACCCGCGGCTGTTCGACGTGCTGAGCGCGGTGGCCGGCCGGCTCGACGCCGCCGAGGCTTTCGTCATCTCCAGCGGCTACCGCACGCCGGAGCACAATGCGCGCAATGTGCGCCGCGCCGGCGGGGCTTCCGCCGTGTCGCTGCACATGTCGGGCATGGCGGCGGATTTCCGCCTGCCGGGGCGCGACCCCTATGGCGTGGCGCGGACGGCGGCGCAGATGCAGGTGGGCGGCGTCGGCCTCTACCGCCGCGAGGGTTTCGTCCATCTCGACTGCGGGCCGCCGCGGCGCTGGTGAGGGAAGGGGCCGCGAGGCCCCTTTTTTTCAGGCCGCCAGCTCGAGCAGCGCCGCCGCCAGCACCCGCGTCCCCTTCGCCAGCTGCTCCGGCGTCGAATATTCCGACGGGTGATGGCTGACGCCGTCGCGGCAGGGCACGAAGATCATCCCCGAGGGGCAGAGCGGCACCAGGAACTGCGCGTCGTGGAAGGCGCCCGAGGGCATGCGCAGCGGCTTCAGCCCCTGGGCCAGGGCGGCGCGCTCGATGGCGCCCGGCACCTCCGGCTGGAACTCGACCGGCAGGGCGAAGAAACGCTCGGTGACCGTGGCGCGGCAGGCTTTCAGCGCCGCCTGGATGACGCCGGGGATGGCGGCGCCGCGCGCCAGCAGCACGTCCTTGTCCGGGTGGCGGAAGTCGATGGTGAAGCGGGCGCGGTCGGCCACCGTGTTCGAGGAATTCGGCGACACCTCGACCTTGCCCACGGTGAAGCGCAGCACGTCGGCCGGGTCGTGCATCAGCTGGTTCAGCGCATTGATGGCGCGCACCATGTCCTGCACCGCGTCCTGCCGCTGCGACAGCGGGGTGGTGCCGGCATGGTCGGTCTTGCCCTCGATCTCGACCAGGAACCAGCGGCTGCCCTGGATGCCGGTGACCACGCCGATATCCAGCCCGCCGGCTTCGAGGCGCGGCCCCTGCTCGATATGCGCCTCGACATAGGCATGCGGGCGATAGGCGCCGAGCGGCCGGCGCGGCAGGTCGGCCTCGAGCGCCAGGTGTTCGTCGAGCGCCGCGCGGAAGGGAATGCCCTCGGGATCGAGCACCGCGTCCCAGGTGTCGGGTTTCGCGAAGCCGGACCAGGCCATGCTGCCCATGCAGCCGGGGGCGTAGCGGCCGCCTTCCTCGTTGGTCCAAGCCACCACCTCGATCGGGCGGCGGGTGGCGATGCCGGCCTCGCGGATTGCCTGCACCGCCTCGAGGCCTGCCAGCACGCCCCAGATGCCGTCGAAGCGGCCGCCATTCGGCTGGCTGTCCATGTGGCTGCCGGTCAGCACCGGCGCGGCCTCGGGATCGGTGCCCTCATGCCGCAGGAAGAGGTTGCCCAATTCGTCGGTGCTGACCGTGAGGCCCAGCGCCTCGGCCCAACTGATAAGAAGGCGGCGCGCCTCGCGGTCCAGCGGCGACAGGCAGGGGCGGTTGACCCCGTCGCCCGGGATGGCACCGAGCCTGGCCATCTGCATCAGCCGGTCCCATTGCCGCGCCTCGTCCACCGCCGCGATCAGGTTGGGTGCCACGCTCTCGCTCATGATCCGCGCCTTGCCGTTTCTCCCCGGTATTCCTGACAGGCGCCCGGCGAAAGGCAACGGGGGGCGCGCGGCTTGACCCCCTGGCCCGCCGCATGCTGAGAGGCGAGGGCGAGGCCACGTCCTCCTCCCTGGCGGGTCCCCCCCTGCGGATCGAAGTCCGGGACGGCCCGGCGGTGCTTCTGCAGGGAGGCCGCCATGGCCTGGATTCTGTTGACGATCGCCGGCCTGTTCGAGGTGGTCTGGGCCACCGCGATGAAGCAGTCGGCCGGCTTCACCCGGCTCTGGCCCAGCCTCATCACCTTCGCCGCCATGCTGGTCAGCTTCGGCCTGCTGTCCTGGTCGATGCGGGTGCTGCCGCTGGGCACCGCCTATACCCTCTGGACCGGCATCGGCGCGGTCGGCGCCTTCACCATCGGCGTGCTGTTCCTCGGCGAGGCGCTGACGCCGCTGCGGGTGCTGGCCGCCCTGATGATCGTCGGCGGGCTGGTGCTGATGAAGCTGTCCAGCCCGCAGTAACCGTCGTCAGTCGGGACCGTCGACTTCCCGCAATTTCCCGCCCTCGATGCGCAGGAAGCGGGTGCCGAGGCGGGCGATGCAGTGCCGGTCATGCGAGACCAGCAGGCAGGCCGCCTCGGCCTCCAGCACGGCCTCTTCCAGCGCCTCGCGGCCGGGGATGTCCAGGTGGTTGGTCGGCTCGTCCAGCAGGAAGAAATTCGGCGCCTGCAGCCGCAGCGCCAGCAGCCCCAGCCGCGCCCGCTGCCCCGGCGACATTTTTTTCAATTCCCGCTGCTGGTCGGGCACCGGGATGCCGGCGCCGGCCAGCAGGCGGCGGGCGGCCGCGTCGCCGCCGCTGGTCAGGCCAGCGATCAGCCGCTCGGCGCTGCTGTCGGGCGGCAGATGCGCCAGCCCCTGGTCCAGGTAGCCGGGGCGCAGCGCCGGGCTCGCCGCGATGCCAGGCCGCGGGCTGGCGATGGCCTGGCGCAGCAGCTGCAGGAAGCTCGACTTGCCGCTGCCATTGGCGCCGAGCAGCACCAGCCGCTCGCCGGCGCCGATCGCCAGCGCGCCGCTGCGGAACAGGCGCTTGCCGTCGGGGGCGGTGACCCATTGGTCCTCGACGGTCAGCAGCCGCTTCGCATGCAGCGCGCCGACGGCCAGCCGGATCGTTCCGGCCCGCGGCGCGGCGGGCGGGGGCGGCGCCGAGGCCTCGACCACCGCGGCGCGCCGGCCGAGCTGTGCCGATTTCCGCAGCGCCGTGTCGCTGCGCCGGTTGACCCCGACATTCTTCAGCTCGGCGGCGGAGCGGCGCAGGCGGTCGGCCTCGCCAGCGGCGCGCGCCGCCCGCCCGGCCTGGGCCTCCGCGCGCGCCGCCAGCAGCTGCACCGCCCGGGCATAGGGCGCGGGCGCCAGGAAGGAATCGGCCGGCCGCAGGAAGAGGGTGCGCGGGCAGGCCTCGTCGAGGAAGGCGCGGTCATGGCTGGCGACCACCAGGGCCGGCGCGCCGGGGGCGGTGGCCCAGCGGGTCAGCAGGTCGATCTTCGCCAGGTCCAGGTGGTTGGTCGGCTCGTCCAGCAGCAGCAGCGCCGGATCGGCCAGGAACCCGCGCGCCAGCAGCGCCAGCCGCTGCCAGCCGCCGCTGAGCTGTCCCAGCGCCGTCGCGCGCAGCGCCTCGGGGGCTTCCAGCTCCTCCAGCATGGCCTCGGCCCGCCAGGCGCCGTGGGCGCGCTCGGCCGGCGGGATGGCGCGGCGCAGCGCCTCGGCCAGCGTCAGCCCGGCGAGCGCCTCGGGCAGTTCCTGCGGCACCAGCAGCGCGGTGGCGCCGCGCGCCAGGGTCAGGCGGCCGGCGGTCGGCGCCTGCTGCCCGGCCAGGCAGCGCAGCAGGGAGGATTTGCCGGCACCATTGATGGCGACCAGCCCCAGCCGGTCGCCGGCGGACAGGGAGAAGCTCAGGGCATCGAACAGCGGCGCGAGCGACAGAGCGCTGGCTTGCAGCAACATCGTGAAGAAATCCGATCAGCGGCGGGCCCGATGGCCAGCCATCGCCGCGTCCCCTGGCGGCGACACGGCCCCGAAGGGCAGGAAGCGGGGCTGGTTCAGCCCGGTCCGCTGGCCTGCCCCATGACGATAGCCTGCCATGGGGCGGGGAAGGGCCCGCGCGGCGTATGCTGGCCGTATGACGTCATGCGGCCCTCCTGCGGCGCGGGGTGATCGGTGACGGCAGCCTAGCGCCGCCCGGCCGGGGCGGGAAGCCCCGCGGCTTTATCGCTTGCTTAAGCGCGCCCGGCGACCCTCTGCCGCCATTTGCTGCGGCCCCCGCGATGAACCCTTCCACCCTGCGCCGGCAGGCCCTGCTGCTGATGCTGTTTCTCGCCCTCGCGGTGATCGCCGCGGAGGCGTGGAACTATGCGGCGGGCCGCCGGCACGAGATCGTCTCGATCCAGGAGGGCATGGCCAATCTGGCCCGCTCGGTCGCGCAGGAGACCGAGAGCAGCATCGCCATGGCCGATGTGGCGCTGATCGGCTTCGCCCAGGCCATGCAGTCCGACAGGGCGGCGCTGGACCGGGTGCAGGGCCATCTCTGGAGCCAGCTGGAAACCCAGCCCCTGCTGCGCGGCCTGGCGCTGCAGGATGCCGAGGGCCGGCTGCTGGCCGGCCTCGCCGCGCGTGGCGGCGTGGTGCAGCCCGACACGCCCGTGCTGCTGGCGCCGGCGGCCGAGCTGCAGCGGCATCTGACGCGGCCCGGCTGGCAGCTGCTGGTCGGCGCCCCGCAGCGCGTGCCGGGCGGGGAGGACTGGATCATCCCGCTGTCGCGCCGCTTCGAGGATGCCGATGGCCGGCTCGCCGGGCTGGTGGTGGCGGCCCTCGACCTCGGCGCGCTGGAGCAGCGGCTGGGCGGCTTCGCTCTCGGCCGGCGGGGCTCGATGATGTTGATCCGCGACGACGGGCTGCTGCTCGTCCGCTTCCCCTCGCTGGTCAGCGCCTTCGGCCGCCGCTTCGACTTCGCCCAGCATGACGAGGCCGGGCCGGGCGATCCCAGCGGCCGCACCGACTACATCTCGCCGATCGACGGGCGGCGGCGCATTGGCGCCTACCACATCAGCCCGACCTACGGCATCGGCGTCGGCGCCGCCCGCGAGCTGCAGGAGGCGCTGGCCGCCTGGAAGCTGCGCGCCTGGGCCAGGCTGGCGGTGATGGCGGTGCTGCTGATCGCCTCGCTGACCCTCGGCCTGCACCTGATCCGCCAGGTGCTGCGGCGCCAGGCCGCCGAGCAGGCGCGGCTGGCCAGCGAGGCGCATTTCCGCCTGCTGGCCGAGCATGCCTCGGACATGGTTGCCCGGCTCGGGCCGGACGGGCGCTTCCGCTACGTCTCGCCGGCGGCGCAGCGGCTGATCGGCGTGCCGCCCGAGGCGCTGCTCGGCCGGCCGATCGCCGATGTCGCGCTGGAGGAGGACCGGCCGGCCCTGGCCATGGCGCTGGCCGAGGCCGACCACCCCGGCCACCGCGGCCAGGTCGCCTTCCGGGTCGCGCGCGACGACGGCGCCACCGCCTGGATCGAGACCACGCTGCAGCGGGTGCAGGAGAGCGGCGAGGGCGCCGGCTATGTCACCGTCTCGCGCGATGTCACCGACCGCCGCGCCCTGGAGGAGGAGCTGTCGACGCGGGCCACCACCGACGGGCTGACCGGGCTGGCCAACCGCCGGCACCTGGACGAGGCGCTGGCGCGCGCCTGGCAGCAGGCGGTGGAACGCGGCGCGCCGCTGGCCGTGCTGCTGCTCGACATCGACCATTTCAAGCTGTTCAACGACCAGTATGGCCACCAGGCGGGCGATGCGGCGCTGCGCGCGGTGGCCGCAGCCATCCGCCGCTGCATCCGCGACAAGGACGATGTGGCGGCGCGCTATGGCGGCGAGGAATTCGCCGTCATCCTGCCCGGCGCCGAGGCCGCCGGCGCCGCCCGCGTCGCCGAGCGGGTGCGCCAGGCGATCGCCGGGCTGGCCATCCCGCATGTTCGCCATCCGCTCGGCCATGTCACCACCAGCATCGGCATCGCCGCCTGGTGCCCCTCGGCGCCGGCCGACATGGCCGTCTCCACCGGGCCGGAGCAGCTGCTGGCCGCCGCCGACGCCGCCCTCTACGAGGCCAAGCGCCAGGGGCGGAACCGCACCATCGCCGCCTGAGCGCCCCCTTACGGCTTGTTCGGCCTGGCCAGCAGGAAGTCGAGGTCGCAGCCCTCATCGGCCTGCAGCACCTCGCGGCGGTACAGCCGGGCATAGCCGCGCGGCGGCTCGGCGGCGGTGGCGGCTTGCGCGTCGCGGCGGCGCTGCAGCTCGGCCTCGTCCACCAGCAGGTCGATGCGGCGCTGCTGCACCGACAGGCGGATGCGGTCGCCGTTGCGCACCAGCGCCAGCGGCCCGCCCGAGGCGGCATCCGGCGTCACATGCAGCACGATGGTGCCATAGGCGGTGCCCGACATGCGGGCGTCGGAAATCCGCACCATGTCCTTCACCCCCGCCCGCGCCAGCTTGGCCGGGATCGGCAGGTAGCCGGCCTCCGGCATGCCCGAGGGCGACAGCGGCCCGGCATTCTGCAGCACCAGGAAATCATCCGCCGTCGCGTCGAGGTCCGGGCTGTCGATGCGCTGCGCCAGATCCTCCAGCGAGCTGAAGACCACGGCGCGGGCCTCCTTCTCGAACAGCGTCGGATCGGCCGCCGCCCGCTTCAGGATGGCGCCGCGCGGTGCCAGGCTGCCGAAGAGGGCGACCAGCCCGCCCTGCGGCTGCAGCGGCTCCTCCCGGGTGCGGACCACGTTGCGGTCGACATAGCCGGCCGGCTGCGCCAGCCGCTCGCCCAGCGTCTGGCCGGAGACGGTCAGGGCGTCGAGATGCAGCAGCGGCTTCAGCTCGCGCAGCACCGCGCCGATGCCGCCGGCCACATGCAGGTCTTCCATGTAGAAGGGGCCGGTCGGCTTCAGGTCGACCAGCACCGGGGTGGTGTCCGACAGTTCGTTCAGCCGGTTCAGGTCGATCTTGATGCCCGCCCGTCCGGCGATGGCGGTCAGGTGGATGATGGCATTGGTCGAGCCGCCGATCGCCAGCAGCAGCCGCAGCGCGTTCTCCACCGATTTCTCGGTGATGATCTGGCTCGGCCTGATCTTCTTCGCCGCCAGCATCATCGCCGCCTTGCCGGAGGCCTCGGCCGCGCGGATGCGGTCGGCATGCACGGCGGGGATGGCGGCGGTGCCCGGCAGCATCATGCCCAGCCCCTCGGCCAGCGAGGCCATGGTGCTGGCGGTGCCCATCACCGCGCAGGTGCCGGCGGTGGTGGCCAGGTTCTCCTCGACCTCCTCGATGGTGGTCTGGTCGATCTCGCCGGCGCGGTACTTGGCCCAGAAGCGGCGGCAATCGGTGCAGGCGCCGAGCCGCTCGCCGCGCCAGCGCCCGGTCATCATGGGCCCGGTCACCACCTGGATGGCGGGAACATCGGCCGAGACCGCGCCCATCAGCTGCGCCGGCACCGTCTTGTCGCAGCCGCCGACCAGCACCACCGCGTCCATCGGCTGGCCGCGCACCATCTCCTCGGTGTCCATGGCCATCAGGTTGCGGAAGAACAGGCTGGTCGGGTTGAGGAACACCTCGCCCAAGGAGATCGTCGGGAACTCCAGCGGCAGCCCGCCGGCGGCCAGCACGCCGCGCTTCACCGCGGTGACCAGCTCCGGCACCAGCCGGTGGCAGTTGTTGAATTCCGAATAGGTGGCGGCGATGCCGATCACCGGCTTCTTCATCAGCTCGCGCGAATAGCCCATGGCGCTGGCCATCGACAGCCGCAGGTAGCGGGCGAAATCCATGTCGCCGTAATTGGTCAGGCCGCGGGTCAGGCCGACGGGTTCTTGCTTCTCATCGCTCATGGACGGTCTTCCTCAGGGGTCGGAGGGGCGGGCAGGGGAATCAGGCGGACAGGAAGGCGGCCTGGGCGCGCAGATAGGCCTGGCGGGACGGCGCCAGGTGGTTGCCGCAGAGCCGCGTCAGGCCCTCGCGGTCGCCGCTGGCCAGCGCCGCCAGCATCGCATGGTGCTCGTCGCGGGCGCGGGCCAGGGCCGCCGGGTCGGGGAAGGCGGCGAAGCGAATGGCATGCGCCCGCTGCGCCAGCCGCTCGATCGCCTCGGCCAGGAAGGCATTGCCGCAACGGGCGAAGAAGCCGCGGTGGAAGGCGAGATTCGCCCGGAAGGCCGCCCGCGCATCGCCCGCTGCCACCGCCGCGTCATGCGCCGCCTGCAGCGCGCGCAGGGCGGCGAGCTCGGCCTCGGGCAGGGGCAGCGGCATCTGCTGCGCCGCCTGCCGCTCCAGCAGGTCGCGCAGGGCATAGAGCTGCTCGACCTCGGCCAGGCTGTAGGCCTTGACCAGCGCGCCGCGGTTGGGAATGCGCTCGATCAGCCCGATCCCCTCCAGCAGGGTGAGGGCAGCGCGGATATTGTGCCGGCTGGCGGCGAAGCGCTCGGCCAGTTCCTCCTCGATCAGCCGCTCGCGCGGATGCAGCCGGCCGAAGACGATGTCCTCTTCCAGGGCCGCGGCGATGGCGGCGGGCAGCGGGGTCGGCGCCTCGGCGCGCAGGGCCTGCGGCATCGGAGTCTCCGGGATGGGTCCGGGCCTAGCCTAATCGGCGACGGGATTGTCGACAATCCGGTTGACTCACCCATGTTCCGGCTTCGACACTGGCGCCCAGAAGAAGAACCCATGGAGGAAGTCCCGATGCGCAATCCCCTGTTGCGGCATCCCGTGTCCCGTCGTGCCTGGCTGGCCGCGCCCGCCCTGCTGCTGGCCCGCCCGGCCAGCGCCGCCGAATTCCCCGACCGCACCATCACCATCGTCGTGCCCTTCGCCCCGGCCGGCGCCACCGACCTCGCCGGCCGCGTGCTGGCCGACCGGATGGGCCCGCTAATGGGACCGCAGGGCCGCGTGGTGGTGGAGAACAAGCCGGGCGCCGGCTCGGCGCTGGGTGCCGAATATGTCCGCCGGGCACGGCCGGACGGCTATACCCTGCTGGTCGGCTCCGCCTCGACCCTGGCGGTGGCGCCCGCCGCCCAGCCCGCCGTCGCCCGCTACAACCCGGCCGAGGATTTCTCCCCGATCGCCATCGTCGGCACCAGCGCCCTCGGCCTGGTGGTCCCCACCGCCTCCGGCATCAAGTCGATCCCCGAGCTGGTGCAGAAGCTGCGGGCCGATGGCGGCAAGCATGGCTATGCCAGTTCCGGCGTCGGCGGCGTCTCGCATCTGGCCTCGGCGCTGTTCAGCAAGCTGGCCGATGCGCCGGCCAACCACATCCCCTATCGCGGCGGCAGCTCGGTCGCCGAGGCCCTGCTGAAGCAGGAGGTGCTCTTCGCCGTCGACCAGATCGCCTCGATCGTCGGCCAGATCCGCGACGGGCAGCTCACCCTGCTGGCGGTCACCACCGCCACCCGCGACCGCAGCTTCCCGAACGTGCCGACCCTCGCCGAGGCCGGGGTCAAGGAATACGAGCTCTCCACCTGGACCGCGCTGGTGGCGCCCAAGGACACCCCGGCCGAGGTGGTCGCCCTTCTCAACCGCGCCGCCAATGGCGCGCTGCGCGAGGCGGCCGTGCGCGAGCGGCTCTCCACCAGCGGCACCGATCCGCGCGACGACAGCACGCCGGAGACGACGAAAGCCTTCCTCGCGGCGGAATTCGCACGGTTCAAGGGGGTCGTGGAGCAAACGGGGCTGAAGATCGAATGAGCCAGCAAGGCCGGGGGAAAGTATTCCCCCGGTCCCCCTTCTGTCAGTCGGCAGCAGCCATCAGCAGGGCAGTGCGCATCGCCTGCTCGCTGTCGAGCCAGCCGGTCTCGTTGTCGTCGGCGGCGAGCGTCAGCCCCTCGGGCGACAGCACATGCTTCACCTGGGCGTCGCGCCAGGCCTTCTGGCCGCGCTTCGCCAGCCCATGCGCCAAAGCACGGGCCAGGCGCAGCACCATCGCCCGCTCGGCCACCAGCTGGGCGGCGGCCGCCACCGCCTCGGGCTCGGCCTCCGGCGGCGCCAGCGCCCGCAGCCGCTCGGCCAGCAGCCCGACCGCCGGATAGGCGAGGTTCACATGCAGCTGGTGCGTCTCGGCATAATAGGCCGCCGCCCGCTCGGCGAGGTCGCGGTCGGCGATCTCCTGCGCGTCGCGCAGCAGCACCAGCGCCGGTGGCACCTCGAAGACCGGACCCGGGGGCGGACCCGGTGGCGAGCTAGGCGGCGCGGCGGCATCGGTGGCGGCGCGGGGCGCGGCAGGCGCCGCGGCGGCCACGGCCGGCTGGGCGCGCGGCCGCAGCCGCGCCACCTCCAGCCGCTCCAGCAGCTCCTGCATGGTCTGCCGGGCTTCCTCGGCATAGAGCGCCTCGGGCTGCGCCTCGGCCAGCTTCGCCGACAGCCAGCGTGGCAGGTGCTTCGCCAGCAGCCCGGCGAAGTCGAGCAGCCTGACCTGCGCCTGGCTGCCGCCGCGATAGCGCAGGAATTCGCGATAGGCCTCGGGCTGCACCGGATAGGTGTCGGGCAGCTCGACCAGCAGGCTGACGTGGCGCGACAGGAAGGGGATGCCGAAGCCCGGCGCCTCCCGCCGCCAGGCGGCGCCCCAGAGCAGGCCGTAGATCTCGTCGCGATGCACCACGGCGCCGAGGCTCTTGCGCGCCTCGGCCAGGCTGGCCTCGGGGTCGAAGGCATAGTGCAGCACCGTGCCGTCCGGCAGCCGCACCGCCTCGTAGCCGGCGCCGTCCTCTGGCCTCAGGGCGGCCAGCCGCGCCGCCAGGCTTTGCACCGCGACCGCCGCCTTGTTGCCGGCGACGCCGGGCTGCAGCACCACCTCGATGCCGGCGGGAAAGCGGAAGAAGCGGTGGGTGATGGTGTGCGGCAGCCAGCGCGGCGAGACCTTGGGCTGGCCGTGATAGGGGTCCAGCGTGGTGTCCTGCCCCGGCGCCTGGCCGAGCAGCACCACCTCGGTCCAGTCGGCGGCCGGGTCGCGGCCCTCGGCGCGGGCGGCCGTGGTCGCCGGGATCACGTCGGCCATCGCGCCCTCCGGCCCGGGGCGCCGCAGCCGGCCATAGACGCCCTCGAACCGGCCGATCACCACCTCGTGGACCGCGCCCTCATGCGCCGAGCGGTAGCGCAGGCCGCGGGTGTTGGAGGGCAGCGCCGCCACCTTCGCCCCCATGCCGAAATTGCGGTCGAGCCCGGTCTCCTTGCGGATCGAGGCGGCGATGTCGCCCATGGCGAAGAGCTCGGGCCCGGTCATGCCGCGGCCGCTGTTCCAGATCGCCAGCTTGCGGGTGCCCTCCACCGGCAGCGCCGAGAATTCCACCCGCCGCTGCCCTTCCGGCGCGGTGGCGGCCGCCTCCAGCGCGTTCTGCAGCAGCTCGCGGATCATCATCGTCCTCGGGCAGCGCTCGATCATCGAGGCGACGAGGAAATCCTCGTCCTGCACCTTCAGGCGGGTGACCTTGGCGTCGCGGCTCACGGCGTCTCCTTCCGGGGAACTTGTCGGCGAGGGGCGCCGGCGGCACCCTCAGATTCGATCAGCCGCGCCCGATTGCAAGCAGGATGCCCGCATGAGCCAGGCCAGCGCCCTTTCCACCCATGTCCTGAACACCGCCGAGGGCCGCCCGGCCGCGGGCGTCGCCATCGAACTCTGGCGGATGGATCCGGCGCCGCAGCGCGTCGCCGCCGCGGTGACCGATGCCGATGGCCGCCCCGGCGCGCCGCTACTGCCGCCCGAGGCGTTCCGCCCCGGCCGCTACGAGCTGCGCTTCTTCATGGGCGACTATTTTGCCGGGCGCGGCATCGGCCCGGCCGAGCGCTTCCTCGACGTTGTCACCGTCGCCATCGGCCTGGCGGCGGGGCAGGGGCATTACCACGTGCCGCTGCTCTGCTCGCCCTTCTCCTACACCACCTATCGCGGCTCGTAGGGGGAGGGGTCGTCGAGCTCGGGCGGCGGCCGCGCCGCCGGGTCGCGGGCGATCAGCCCGGCATCATTCTCGGTGAATTTGCCGACGCGCGCGCCGACCGGCCAGCAGGCAAGATCCTCGGCCGGGCTCGGACGCAGCAGCGGGCGCGGATCGCCTTCCGCCTCGCCGAGCCAGAGCGGCCAGTCCTCCCGCGCCAGGATCACCGGCATGCGGTGGTGCACCAGCGCCTGCTTGGCATTGGCCTCGGTGGTGACGATGGAGAAGGTCTTCAGCCAGGTGCCATCCGGCTGCTGCCAGCCTTCCCACAGCCCGGCCAGCGCCATCGGCTGCCCCAAGCGCAGCGCGACCGCATAGGGCTGCTTCCGGCCGTCCTCCTGCCGCCATTCATAGAAGCCGTCGGCAGGCACCAGGCAGCGGCGCCTGAGGAAAGCCTCGCGGAAGGAGGGCTTGGTGTCGATGCCGTCGGCGCGGGCATTCATCAGCCTGGCCGCGCCGGAGGCATCCTTGGCCCAGCGCGGCACCAGCCCCCAGCGCAGGACGTCGAGGTGGCGGGCGCCGCTCTGCGGATTGCGCCGCAGCACCGGCGCCTGCTGCGTCGGCGCCACGTTCCAGGAGGGCGCCGCGTCATTGGGCAGTGGGGTGTCGACCTCGAAATAGGCGGCGAGGTCGACGATCTCCTTCTGCCGGAAGTAGCGCCCGCACATGTCTTTCGGACTGCCGTGTCAGCGTGGCGAGGACGGGCGGGCCGGCCCGGTCATGGCACGACCTGACAGGTCGCGCCGCGGCCGCGCGCCGCGCCCGTCCTTCCCACCCACGGCGCGGCCGCCCGACCGAGTCACTTCGGCAGCAGCTGCTCGGCCAGCGTCGCGAAGAAGCTGGCGCCGACCGGCAGGATGGCGTCGTTGAAGTCATACTTCGGATGGTGCACCTGCGGGTCGCCGGCCGACTTGCCACCGCCCAGGAACAGATAGGCGCCGGGCTTCTCGTTCAGCATGAAGGCGAAATCCTCGCCGCCCATGGTGGGCTTCGGCAGCTCGGCCACCTTGCCCTCGCCGGAGACGGTGCCGGCGGCGCGGATGGCGAGCTTCGTCGAGGCCTCCTCGTTGATCGTCGCCGGATACATGCGGGTGAACTTGACGTCGGCGCGGGCGCCATAGGCGGCGGCGATGCCGGTGGCGAGCTCGGTCACCTTGCTCTCCAGCACGTCGCCGATCTCCGGCTTGAACCAGCGCGCGGTGCCGTGCAGGCGGACGCTTTCGGGGATGACGTTGAAGGCATGGCCGCCGGTGATGCTGCCGATGGTGACCACGCCGGCCTCGACCGGCTCGATGTTGCGGGCGACGATCGACTGGAAGGCGGTGACGATCTGCGCCGCGATCACCACCGGGTCGTTGCCCTGGTGCGGCATGGCGCCATGCGCGCCCTTGCCGGTCACCGTGATGTCGATATCGGCGACGGCGGCCATCAGCGGCCCGACGCGCCAGGCGAATTCGCCGGCCGGCAGCGACGGCCAGTTGTGGATGCCGAAGACGCGGTCGACGGGGAAGCGGTCGAACAGGCCCTCCTTCACCATCACCTCGGCGCCGCCGCCGGATTCCTCGGCCGGCTGGAAAAAGACATAGACGGTGCCGGCGAAGTTGCGGGTCTCGGCCAGGTACTTGGCCGCCCCCAGCAGCATCGAGGTATGGCCGTCATGGCCGCAGGCATGCATCTTGCCCGGGATGGTGGAGGAATAGGCGACGCCGCTCTCCTCCAGGATCGGCAGCGCGTCCATGTCGGCGCGCAGGCCGATCGCGCCCCCGGGGGCGCTGCCGCGGATCACGCCGACCACGCCGGTCTTGGCGATGCCGGTCACCACCTCGTCGACGCCGAAGCTCTTCAGCTTCTCGGCGACGATGCCGCTGGTCCGCACCTCCTCGAAGGCCAGCTCCGGATGGCGGTGGAAGTCCTGGCGCCAGGCGGTCATTTCGTCGTGGAAGGCGGCGATGCGGTTTAGCACGGGCATGGGCGGTGTTCCGGCAGTTCTGGATCGGGTGGCCGACAGCTTTGCGCCACGGGGCGCGGCCGGCAAGCCCACCCCTCGGCAAAGACCGCGCCGGCCCCCATATCCAGCGGGATGATCCGACGCCTGCTGGCCTGGCTGCTGCTCCTGCTCCCGCTGCTGGCGGGCATCGCCTATTGGCAGGGGGTCTGGCGGCCGCCGCCGCGCTGGGACCCGGCCGCGCCCCTCGACTTCCGCGCCGAGCCGAATTTCCTGACCGGCCTGAAGCTCGCCCGCCTGCAGAGCCAGCCCGAGAGCTGCTTCGCCGCCTTCGCGGCCTCGGAGATGCCGGTGGCCCGCGTCGCCGACCGGGAGTCGGGCCAGGGCTGCCCGATCCGCAACGCGCTGCGGCTGCAGGGCTCGCAGGTGGAATTCTCCCCCAACCGCCCGGTGGTGACCTGCCCGCTGGCCGCCGCCTGGGCGCTGTTCGAGCGCCATGCGCTGCAGCAGGCCGCCCTGGCCCATCTGGGCAGCCGGGTGACGGCGGTGCGCCATCTCGGCAGCTACAACTGCCGCAACGTCTATGGCCGGGCGCAGGGCCGCCGCAGCCAGCATGCCACCGCCAATGCGCTGGACATCGCCGGCTTCACCCTGGCCGATGGCCGCAGCGTGATGCTGCCGCGCGACTGGGATGCCGCCGATGGCCGCGGTGCCTTCCTGCGCGCCGTGCGCGACGGCGCCTGCCGCAGTTTCCGGGCGGTGCTGGGGCCGGACTACAACGCCGCCCACCGCGACCATTTTCATCTCGATCGCGGGCCCTGGACGCGCTGTTCCTAGCAGGGGCGAGGGCGGCCAGACGGCTCGCCAGCCCCCACGCGGTCCTGATTCGCCGCGAATTTCTTTGCCAATGGCGCGCTTTTGCCCGCCATGCCTTCCGCCAGCCCGAAAATTAATCAAGTAAAATCAGTATGTTATGCGACTTTTGACGCACCCTGGAAATGCGGTATCTCAATACCACAGCTTTTTCCCTTGACCCCCAGACGCCCAGCAGGGATAAGGCGCGCCTCTTACAGGACTAAGCAGAAGCCGATCATGCTGACCACGCAGACCCGCTCGCTGAAGCCGGCGGAGGTCAAGAAGGGCTGGGTGTTGATCGATGCGGAGGGCCTCGTGCTCGGCCGCCTCGCCACCATCGTTGCCAATCGCCTCCGCGGCAAGCACAAGCCGCAATTCACCCCGCATGTCGACTGTGGCGACCATGTCGTCATCGTCAACGCCGAGAAGGTCCGCGTGACCGGTAACAAGGCCGAGCAGTCGGTCTTCTACTGGCACACCGGCTATGCCGGCGGCATCAAGGAGCGCACCATGCGGGAGCGCCTCGAAGGCCGCTTCCCGGAGCGCGTCATCGAGAAGGCCGTGGAGCGCATGATCACGCGCGGTCCGCTCGGCCGGAAGCAGATGAAGAACCTGCACGTCTATGCCGGTGCCGAGCACCCGCATGCCGGCGCGCAGCCCCAGTCGCTCGACGTCGCCGCCCTGAACCGCAAGAACAAGGTGGCTTGATTATGAGCGAGCAGACCACCGCCTCCTCCCTCTCCGAGCTGAAGAACCTGGTTGCCGGCACCCCGGCTGCTGGTGAATCGTCCGCTCCGCGGGAGCCGAAGCGCGACCAGTTCGGTCGCTCCTACGGCACCGGCCGCCGCAAGAACGCGATCGCCCGCGTCTGGATCAAGCCCGGCAAGGGCGAGATCCTGATCAACGGCAAGAAGCAGAGCCAGTATTTCGCGCGCCCCGTGCTGCGCATGCTGATCGCTCAGCCCTTCCTGGTGACGGACCGCTACCAGCAGTTCGACATCTACGCGACCGTGGTCGGCGGCGGCCTCTCCGGCCAGGCCGGCGCGGTGCGCCACGGCCTCAGCCGCGCCCTGGTCAACTATGAGCCTGCCCTGCGTGGCATCCTCAAGAAGGCCGGCTTCCTGACCCGCGACCCGCGCGTCGTCGAGCGGAAGAAGTACGGCAAGGCGAAGGCGCGACGCTCCTTCCAGTTCAGCAAGCGCTGACGCTGGGCGGACCGGCGTTCGCGCCGGTCCGTTCGAGGACTGTTTATCGGCAAGGGCGGGTCCGCAAGGACCCGCCCTTTCTGTATGCTCTGACACCGTCTCCGACCCTGAAGGAGGGCCTCATGGCCAAGGGTTCACTGCCTGCCATCTTCATCGACGGCGAAGCCGGCACCACGGGCCTGGGCATCCGCCAGCGCCTCGAGGCCCTGCCGGGCATCGTGCTCCGCTCGATCGATCCAGCGCGCCGCAAGGACCCCGAGGCCAAGCGCGCGCTGATGGCGGAAGTCGACCTGGTGGTGCTCTGCCTGCCCGATGCCGCCGCCAAGGAGGCCGCCGCCATGGCCGCCTCGCTCGGCCAGGATGCGCCGAAGCTGCTCGACGCCTCCACCGCGCACCGCGTCGACCCGGCCTGGGCCTTCGGCTTCCCCGAGCTGAACCCGGCCCAGGCGGCCAGGGTGGCGGCGGCGCAGAATGTCGCCAATCCGGGCTGCTACCCGACCGGCGGCATTGCCCTGCTGCGGCCGCTGGTCGATGCCGGGCTGCTGCCCCCTGACCACCCGGTCACCGTCAACGCCGTCTCCGGCTATTCCGGCGGCGGCAAGGCGATGATCGAAAGCTATGAGGGCGGCAGCGCGCCGGCCTTCGAGCTCTACGGCCTCGGCCTCGAGCACAAGCATGTCCCCGAGCTGCAGCTCTATTCCGGCCTGACCCGGCGGCCGATCTTCGTGCCCTCCGTCGGCCACTACCGCCAGGGCATGCTGGTCTCCATCCCGCTGCATCTCGACATGCTGCCCGGCACGCCCAGGGCCTCGCAGCTGGAGGCGGCGCTGGCGGCCCATTACGCCGGCTCCGAATGGGTCAAGGTCGTGCCCACCGCCGGCAGCGCCAAGCTCGAGCCCGAGGCGCTGAATGATACCAACGCCATGGAGCTGCGCGTCTTCGGCAATGACGACCGGCACCAGGCGGTGCTCGTCGCGCGGCTCGACAATCTGGGGAAGGGGGCGTCGGGGGCGGCGGTTCAGAACATCCGGATCATGCTGAACCTGCAGGCGGCGCAGGCAGCGGCGGCATAAAGCAGAAAAAGGGCCGGGGAGAAGGTATTCTCCCCGGACCCCTCATCTATTTCTGTAAGAAAGCAAGAAGACCCCACCAACCCAGAAGGGAACGCGTCCAGACCATGGCTCCGCTCTATCCGTTTGAAGGCCGCATGCCGGCCATCGATCCCACCGCCTTCGTCGCCCCCTCCGCCGCCGTCATCGGCGATGTCGAGCTCGGCGAGGACGCCTCGGTCTGGTATCATTGCGTGCTGCGCGGCGACACCAACATCATCCGCATCGGCGCCCGCACGAATATCCAGGACGGCACCATCGTCCACGTCAACGCCGGCAAGTTTCCCGCGTTGATCGGCAACGACGTCACCGTCGGCCATGCCTGCATCATCCATGCCTGCACCCTCAAGGACCGCGCCTTCGTCGGCATGGGCGCCACCGTGCTCGACGGCGCGGTGATCGAGGAGGGCGGCATGCTGGGCGCCGGCGGGCTGCTGGCGCCGAACAAGCGCATCGGCCCGAACGAGCTCTGGCTCGGCTCGCCGGCGCGCCTGGCCCGCGTGATGACCGCCGAGGAACGCGCCCAATGGGACAAGACCGCCGTGCATTATGTCGAGCTGGCCAAGCGGCACCGCACCTCGCTGGCCACCTGAGGCGCCGGCGGGCGGGCCGGCTTCTCCCGGCCCTGCTGCTGGCCCTGGCGGCCGGCTGCGCCGCGCCGCCGCCGCCGCCCGCCCGCCTGCCGCCGGCCCTGCTGCAGGGACCGGCGGTGGCCGGCGCGCCCAACCCGACCACCGCCGCCCTGCGCGGCGCGGCGGCCGCCTTCGCCGCGCCGGTGCGGCTGCAGGGCCGGCCGTCGCTGGCGGCGCTGGCGGTGGCGCAGCTCGAATACCTGGCCGTCGAACTGCCCTCCGGCCGCGTCTCCGGCGATATCGGCATGATCGCGCCGATGCTGCAGGCCGCCCGCAGCGAGGTGCGCGCCTGGCTCGATATCGACGAGGCGGTGCCGCCACAGCAGGTGATCGACGCCATGGCCGCCGCCGCCAGCGCGCCCGGCGGTGAGCCGGCGGCGGCCGGGCAGATCCCGCCCGCGCTCTCCGCCGCCGGGCCGGAGGCGCTCTGGCGCCGGCTGGGCGCCATGCCGCGGCTGCCGCAGGCCAATGCGGCGACGCGGGCGGCGCTGCGCTACTGGGAATTCGGCCCGATGGAGGATTTCGACATCGGCTTCCTGCGCCGCTAGGGCCGCCGGGTGGGGTGGGGCGCTTCGGGTCTTCCGGCGCGCCTCGCGCGCGAGGTTTGGCGAAGCGGCGGGGCTGCGGCAGAATGGGGCGGAACCCCGACGGAGTGCCCGCCATGCGTCTTGCCCGAATTCCGGTCCTCCCGGCGCTGCTGGCGGGGGCGCTGCTGCTGCCCGGCTGCGCCGAGCTGCGCACCCCGCGGCCGCGCGTCGAGCTGCCGCTGGAGCTGGTGCAGGGCCCGGAGGATCCGGTGCGCAATGCGACGCGGCTGGCGGCCGCCGCCTTCGACAACCAGGGCGCCGGGCTGGAGGGCCGCCCCGCCGAGACCGCCCGCGCTGCCGCCCGCCTGGAGTACCTCGCCCAGGTGCTGACCACGGATGCGCGCTATGCCGCGCTGCCGCCGGGCCTGGCGATGTCGCTGCGCGGCGCCGTGCGCGAGGTGCGGCAGGCCATCGGCATCTCGGCCACCGCGCTGCCCGAGCAGGTGATCCCGGCGCTGGCCAGGGCCGCCGGCGTCATCGAGGCGAAGGGCGATACCGCGGCGGCGCTGCCGGGCGCGATGTTCCAGGCCGGCCCGGCGCTGACCTTGCAGCGCCTGGGCCAGCCCGGGCCGCTGCCCGAGGCCGCCATCGCCACCGGCCGCACCCAGGAGGCCATCGCGGCGCTGGACCGCAGCGATGGCTGGGGCGGCGCGCGCGACACCGATCCCCTGCGCTGAGGCGTCGGGTGCCGCCGCTCTTTTCCCTCCCTTAATCCGGATTCGCCATTCTTCCTGTCGACATCAAGGAAGAATGTAATGCCTTTCCGGTCGCTGCGGGCGCGGATGGTGCTGGCGATCCTGGGCGCCAGCCTGGGGGCCTCGCTGCTGCTGACGCTGGTGGGTGCGCTGCAGCGCGATGCGGCGGAGGAGCAGGAGCTGGCGCGGCGCATGGTGCAGCTGCGGCAGAGCCTGATGCTGTCGCTGGGCGAGGAGCAGCGCCTGGCGACGGCGCTGGGCAGCACGGTGGCGAACGCGCCCGCCGTGGTGGCGGCGCTGCGGGACGGCAACAAGGCCGCCTTGCAGGCGGAGACGGCGGCCGTGTTCCAGGACATGGCGCAGCGTTTCGGCCGGGTGATCCTGACCTTCGCCGATGCCGGAGGGACGGTGCTGCTGCGTGCGCACGACCCGGCGGCCTCGGGCGACAATTACCGCGACCGGCGCACCACGGTGCGGGAGGCGCTGTCGCGCGCCGCGCCGGTGGCGGGGCTGGAGCCCGGGCGCGACAATATCAGCGTCTTCGCCGTGACGCCGGTCTCCGTGGGCGGGCGCGTGGTCGGCGTGGTCGATCTCGGCATGGCGCTCGGCGACAGCCTGGCGGCGCGGATGAAGGCGCTGAGCGGGGCGGAGGTCGCCATCTACCGCGTGAACGCCGGCAGCCTGGCGCCGATCGGCTCGACCACCGGCGGGCAGGGGCTGCTGTCGCCGGCGCAGCGCGCGGCCGGGCTGCAGGCGGCGCAGGCGCAGACGGTGTCCTGGCGCGGCGCGCGGATGCAGGCGGCGACCGAGGCCCTGCGCGGCATCGACGGCCAGGTGCTGGGGCTGATCGAATATGGCGTCGATATCGAGGCCCGGCTGGCCGCCAGCGACCGCACCGACCGCGACGCGCTGCTGATCACCCTGGGCACGGCGCTGCTGGCGCTGCTGGCCGGCTGGTGGCTGGCGGCGCGGCTGGCGCGCCCGCTGGCGGCGCTGGCCGAGGCGGCGCGGCAGCTGGCCGGCGGCCAGACCGCGCTGGAGGTGCCGGGACGCGCCCGGCGCGACGAGATCGGCGCGGTCGCCCAGGCGATGGAGGTGCTGCGCCAGGGCACCGTCGAGGCGGAGGCGATGCGCGCGGACCAGGCGCGGCAGCGGCAGCGGGTGGAGGTGGAGCGGCGGCAGGCGACGCTCGACCTGGCCGGCCAGGTCGAGGCGCGGATCGGTGCGGTGAGCGAGGAGCTGGCGCAGAGCGCCACCCGGCTGCAGCGCAGCGCGACCGCCCTGCTCGCCAGCATCGAGACGGTGGGCAGCCGCGGCGCCGGCGCGGCGCAGGGGGCGGACCTGGCCTCGACCAATGTGCAGACCGTCGCGGCGGCGGCCGACGAGCTGAACGCCGCCATCTCCGAGATCACCCGCCAGGTGGCCGAGGCCGCCAGCGTCGCCCGCCGCGCGCTGGAGCGCAGCAGCGCCGCCGATGGCACGGTGCGGCAATTGTCCTCGAGCTCCGAGCGGATCGGCGAGGTCGTGCAGCTGATCGGCGACATTGCCGGGCAGACCAACCTGCTGGCGCTGAACGCCACCATCGAGGCGGCGCGCGCCGGCGAGGCGGGGAAGGGCTTCGCCGTCGTCGCCAGCGAGGTGAAGAACCTGGCGGCGCAGACCGCCCGCGCCACCGAGGAGATCAGCGCGCAGATCGCCGGCATGCAGCAGGCGGCGCAGCAGGCGGCCGGCGCCATCAGCGGCATCGCCGGCGTCATCGCCGAGGTCGACCATATCGCCGGCAGCATCGCCGCCGCGGTCGAGCAGCAGGGCGCCGCCACCCGGGAGATCGCCCGCAACGTGCAGGAGGCCGCCGATGGCACCAGCCGGGTGACGCGGGAGGTCGAGGGGGTGAGCAGCGCCGCCGCCGGCGCGGCCGAGGCGGCGGCCGGGCTGGACCGGCTCGGCCGCGACCTGGGCCAGCAGGGCGGCACGCTGCGCAGCGAGCTGCAGGCGCTGCTGGCGCAGATGCGGGCGGCCTGACGCACCGGTCCCGGGCTGCGGCCCGGAACACCGGCGCCGAAGGCTGGTGCCGCCTTTCCTGCCGGCAGGTGGAAAGGCCGGCGCGGTGGGGCACCAGGATGTGGCGCGGCGGCCATAGCGGCGGCGCCATCGGCGGCGTGGCCGCCATGCCCCTTCATGTCGGCCGCGCGATGTGCAGAATGCCTCTCTCTTTCGTGAGCGTGGAGAAGCCCGTGCAGCGTCGCAGTTTCCTGGCAGGGGTGGCCGGCCTCGCCACCGTTGCGGGCGGCCCGGGCGCGGGCGGCCTGGCGCGGCCGGCCCTGGCGGCGGGCGAGTCCCGCCAGGTGCTGCGCTTCGTGCCGCAAGGCGACCTGCGCGTGCTGGACCCGCTGGCCACCACCGCCTATGCGACCCGCAACCACGGCCATCTGTGCTGGGACACGCTCTACGGGCTGGATGCCGAGCTGCGCCCGCAGCCGCAGCTGGCCGAGGGCCATGCCGTCGAGAATGATGGCCGGCTCTGGACCTTCACCCTGCGCCAGGGCCCGCGCTTCCATGATGGCGAGCCGGTGCGGGCGCAGGACGCGGTGGCCTCGATCCGCCGCTGGATGCTGCGCGACCTGCACGGCCAGACGCTGGCGACCCGCCTGGAAGACATCCGCGCGCTGGACGACCGCCGCTTCGCGCTGCGGCTGTCGCGGCCCTTCGGGCTGATGCTGGACGCGCTGGGCAAGGCCTCGACCTATCCCTGCTTCATCTACCCCGAGCGTTTCGCCCAGCAGGACCCGTCGCGCGCCTTCACCGAGGTGGTCGGCAGCGGCCCCTATCGCTATGTCGCGGAGGAGCGGGCGCGGGGCAGCCTGCTGGTCTATCGCCGCTTCGAGGGCTACAGCCCCGCCCGCGGCGCCGTCAGCCTGACCGCCGGGCCGAAGCTCGCCCTGTTCGAGCGGCTGGAATACCGCCACATCCCCGACGCCGCCGCGGCGGCCGAGGCGCTGCAATCCGGCCAGGTGGACTGGTGGGAGCAGGTGGCGCCCGACCTGCGCCCGGTGCTGAAGCATGACCGCAGCCTGGCCATGGACCGGCTCGCCATGGGCGGCACCGTCGCCATGCTGCGGGTCAACCAGCTGCACCCGCCCTTCGACAATCCGGCGCTGCGCCGCGCGCTGCTGCCGGCGTTGCGGCAGGGCGACTTCATGACCGCCATCATGGGCGACAACCGCGAGCTCTGGCGCGAGAATATCGGCTGCTTCCCGGAAGGCAGCCCGATCGCCTCGGAGGCCGGGCTCGAGGCGATCACCGGCCCGCGCGACGTCGAGGCCGCGCAGCGCGCCGTGAAGCGCGCCGGCTACCAGGGCGAGAAGGTCGCGGTGCTGCACCCGACCGACGTGGTGAACAACAGCAACCTGACCGCGGTGGCCACCGACCTGTTCCAGCGCGTCGGGCTGAATGCCGAGACGGTCAGCTGCGACTGGGCCGGCTTCCTGCAGCGCCGCGCCAGCCGCGCCCCGGTGGCCGAGGGCGGCTGGAGCGCGCTGGTCGTGCTGTTCGGCGGCATGGACCTAGCGACGCCCGCTGGCCACCCCCTGCTGCGCGCCAATGGCGAGCGCGCCTGGTTCGGCTGGCCCGACAGCCCGAAGCTGGAGGCGCTGCGCGACCGCTGGTTCGATACGCCCGACCTCGCCGCGCAGCAGAAGCTGGGGCGCGAGATCCAGCGGCAGTTCTTCCAGGACCTGCCCTATTATCCGCTCGGCCAGTACATGAACGACAGCGCCTGGCGCACCTCGCTCTCGGCGCCGCGGCGCGGCATGGTGCTGCCGCTGAACGTCAAGCGGGTCTGAACCGGCGCCGTTGACCAGGGCGTTTTTGCATCGCAGCATCCTCCGATCCTGTTGATCGGATCCTCGACGATGATTCTCCGCCGCCGCAGCCTCCTGGCGACGCCCGCCCTGCTGCCTGCCCTTAGCCTCGGCCATGGCGCCCGGGCGCAGGGCGCCGCCTGGCCGACCCGGCCGGTGCGCATGATCGTGCCCTTCGCGGCCGGCGGCAGCACCGATGTCTCGGCCCGCATGATCACGCCGAAGATGTCGGAGATCCTGGGCCAGAGCGTCGTCATCGAGAACCGCGCCGGGGCCGGCGGCACCGTGGGCTCCGACGCGGTGGCCAAGTCGCCGCCCGACGGCAGTACTTTCCTGATGGGCACTATCTCGACGCATGTGCTGGCGGTCGGCCTCTATGGCGCGCGGCTGCCCTATGACCCGGAGCGCGACTTCGTCGCCGTCGCGCCCACCGTGCTGGTGCCGATCTGCATCACGGTCCATCCCTCGCTGGGCGTGACCACGCTCGCCGAGTTCATCGCCCTGCTGAAGGCCAATCCGGGCAAGTACAGCTATGGCACCGGCGGCGCCGGCGGCTCGGCGCATATCGCCGCGGTCAGCTTCCTCAATGCCATCGGCGCGCAGGCCGAGCACATCCCCTATCGCGGCAGCGCGCCGATGCTGTCCGACCTGCTGGCCGGCCAGGTGGCGGTCGGCTTCGACACGCCGGCGCTGATCGCGCCGCACCACAAGTCGGGCGCGCTGCGCTGCCTGGCCATCGCCACCGACGCGCATTCCACCCTGATGCCCGAGGTGCCGACCGCCGCCGAGGCCGGCCTGCCCGGCTATCGCGCCTATAGCTGGTTCGGCGTCTTCGCGCCCGCCGGCACGCCGGCGCCGATCGTGCAGAAGATGAACGCCGCGGTGCGCGCCGCGGTGGAGGAGCCGGAGACCGCCCGCAAGCTGCGCGAGCTGGAGCTGCCGCCGATCGAGAAGGGCTCGCCCGCCGAGTTTGCCGCATTCTTGAAGGCGGAGCTGGCGCTCTGGGTGCCCTTGGTCAAAGCCTCCGGCGCCACGGCGGACTAAGAGGGAGGGGCGGAGAGCTCATCCCGCCCCCTCTTCTTGCCGCAGGAGTGCCCATGGCCGCCATGCCCGACCCGACCCCCACCACGCCGGCGCGGGTCCGGCGCCTCGGCTGGGCGCTGCTCGTGATCGGCGGGCCGCTGCTGCTGCTGATCATCCTCTTCGCCCTGCCGCTGCTGGGCAATCTGGTCGGGCTGCTGACCCTGCCGAAGCTCGCCGACTGCACCCAGCAGGCCGGCAGCTTCACCCATTGCTGGCTCTGGGGCGAGGATGTCGCCGAGATCGTCAATGGCTATGCCATCGGCATCTTCCTGGCCGGGCTGATCAACCCGATGCTCTTCATGAAGCTGCTGGCGACCTACCTGCACCCGCTGCTGGTGCTGGCCTGGGCGGTGGGAAGCCTGTGGCTGGCGGCGCGATGGCTCAAGGGCCGCAAGGCGCTAAAGGCCGGGAAGTGAGGAAAGCCAGAATTCTTCCCTCAGCTTCATGACATGGCGCTCCCCCACGGGTCGCGCTGCCGCCTGGCCGTTTCACGTCCCGTCGCCACGTGGACACGGCAGTCTGACAGAAGGAAGAAGGGGTCCAGGGGAATTCATTCCCCTGGCCTTGCCCTGTCTTCTCGTCAGCAGACTTCCGGCAGGAACACCCGGCTTGGCACGACGAACTCGTCCTGTGCCGCCACGGTCAGGATCTCGCGCGACGCCGCTTCCGAGGTGCGGCGCAGCAACCCGTAGATCGACGAGGCGGCCGCCCCCAGCGCGGCGCTGGCCTGCCCGGTCTTCAGGCGGTGGAACAGGAACAGCGCCGCGATGGCGTCGCCGGCGCCGTTCACCGAGAGCGGCAGCATCGGCGTGCGGATGCGGTGGAACTGGCCGCCCTCGGCCGCCAGCATCTCGATCTGGTCCTCCGGCGTCTCGGCCACCTTCAGCGAGGTCACCAGCACGCAGCGCGGGCCACCCGGCGCCATGCGGGCCTGCAGGGCGCGCGCCGCCGCCTTGGCCTCGGCCAGCGTGGTGACCGGCTGGCCGGTCATCCATTCCAGCTCGAACTGGTTCGGCGTGATGATGTCGGCGGCCGGGATGGCGCGGTCGCGCATGAATTCGGGGATGCCGGGGCGGACGAAGACGCCGCGGCCGACATCGCCGATCACCGGATCGCAGCAATACAGCGCCTGGGGATTGGCCGCCTTGACCCGGGCGCTGGCCTCCAGGATGGCTTCGCCGATGGCGGCGTCGCCCATGTAGCCCGAGAGCGTCGCGTCGCAGCGGGGCAGGGCGCCGCGATCCTCGATCCCCTGCACCAGGTCGCGCACCAGATCCGCTCCGAAGACCTGGCCGCGCCAGCTGCCATAGCCGGTGTGGTTGGAGAACTGGACGGTGTTCACCGCCCAGACCTCGGCCCCCAGCCGCTGCAGCGGGAAGACGGCCGAGGCATTGCCGACATGGCCGTAGGCGACCCAGGACTGGATGGACAGGATGTTCATGCGCCGATCTTCCTCAGCGGGGCGGTGCTTCCGCTCTAGGATCGGGGGGGCGCAGGGTCAATCCGGGCGGCCCGGCGGGCACCGGCGGTTTCGGTTGCCAAGGCCCTGGGGCGCCTGTAGAAGCGGCGCTTCCGTGCGGCCGGTCGGCATCGGCTGCTCCAGACAGAGAAGCAATCGCCATGAAGCCCGATATCCATCCCGACTACCACGAGATCACCATCATCATGACCGACGGGACGACGTACAAGACGAAGTCCTGCATGGGCAAGGAAGGTGACACGCTGCGCCTGGACATCGACCCGAAGTCCCACCCGGCCTGGACCGGCGTGCAGCGCGTGATGGACACGGGCGGCCAGATCGCCAAGTTCAACAAGCGTTTCGCCGGCATCGGCGCCCGCAAGGCCTGAGCCTGCGGCAGGCTTCCCGCGCCAGGGGCGCGGGGATCGTGAAAAAAAACGCCGTCCCTCGCTTGAAGCGGGGGGCGGCGTTTTCCATTTGGAGCTCTGTCAGCGGCGCCCGGTTGCGGGGCTGCTGGCGCGGTTCACCAGGCTCTGGGCTGCCCGATCGGGGGCCCGTCGCATGCCGGGAATCGCAACGCCAACGGACCCTTGCTTTTGAGGAGGCTCCAGTGATGACTGCTTTCGACACCGCCCCGCTTTTCCGCTCCGCCATCGGCTTCGACCGCATGACGCGGCTGCTGGACTCGGTCCGCAATGCCGCGGACAGCAATTCCTACCCGCCCTACAATATCGAGAAGACCGGTGAGGACGCTTATGTCCTGACCATGGCCGTGGCCGGCTTCGGGCCGGAGGATCTGGAGATCAACGCCCAGGACAATGTCCTGGTGGTCACCGGCAAGTCCTCCCAGCCCGAGAGCGAGGAGCGCCGCTACCTCTATCGCGGCATCGCCGGCCGCGCCTTCGAGCGCCGCTTCGTCCTGGCCGACCATATCCAGGTGAAGGGCGCCGACCTGGTCAATGGCCTGCTGCACGTGGCGCTGCAGCGCGAGGTGCCGGAGGCGCTGAAGCCGCGCCGCATCGAGATCGCCTCGGCGGCGCCGCGCCAGCCGGTGATCGAGGGCAAGGCGCAGCAGCCCCTGGCGGCGTAACCAAGGAACGGGCTTGTCCGGACGTGGCGGCCGGGGTGGCGACACCCCGGCCGTTTTTGCGCGTCCTCGGGCCGGGCAGGGGTTGCGGGGCAGGGGGCGGCACCCGAAGCTGGGCCTTCTCCTGCCGTCGGACTGCCGCGCCCCATGTTCCAGGACCGCCAGAAGGCCACCACCGTCGCCGCGCTGGGCATCGCCCAGACCCTGGCCTGGGCCTCCTCCTACTACCTGCCGGCGATCCTGGCGCGGCCGATGGCGGCCGAGCTCGGCCTGTCGCCCTCCGCCATCTATGGCTGGTTCTCGGCGGCGCTGCTGCTGACCGCGCTGCTCGGCCCAGTGGTCGGCCGCGCCATCGACCGGCGGGGCGGCCGCCCGGTGCTGGCCCTGTCCAACCTGGTCTTCGCCGCCGGGCTGCTGCTGCTCGGCACCGCGCAGGGCCAGGCCGGGCTGGGCGCCGGCTGGCTGCTGCTCGGCATCGGCATGGCGCTCGGCCTCTATGACGCGGCCTTCGCCACGCTGGCCGGGCTCTATGGCGCCGCGGCCAAGGGGCCGATCACCGGGGTCACGCTGTTCGCCGGCTTCGCCTCCACCATCGGCTGGCCGCTGACCACGCTTCTCGAGGCCGAGATCGGCTGGCGCGGCGCCTGCCTGGCCTGGGCGGCACTGCAGCTGCTGCTCGGCCTGCCGCTGAACCGGCTGCTGGTGCCGCCTGCCCCGCCGCCGGCGCCGAAATCCACCGCCACCGGCGAGGCCGCGCCGGCGCCGGCCCATGCCATGCTGGTGATCGGCTTCGTCTTCGCCGCCACCGGCATCGTCACCGCCGCCGTCGCCGCCCATCAGCCGGCGCTGCTCGCCGCGGCCGGCGCCTCGCCGGAGTTGGCGCTGCTGGCCGCCTCGCTGACCGGACCGGCTCAGGTGGGGGCGCGGCTGCTGCAATTCGGCCTGCTGGGCAATCTGCACCCGCTCTGGACCTCGCGCTTCGCCTGCGTGATGCAGGGGCTGGGGACCGCGGTGCTGCTCCTGCTGGGCGGGCCGGCGGCGGTCGCCTTCACCCTGCTCTATGGCGCCGGCAACGGGCTGCACACCATCGCCCGCGGCACCCTGCCGCTGGCGGTCTTCGGCCCGGTGGGCTTCGGCCAGCGCCAGGGGCTGCTCTCCGCCCCGGCGCGGCTGCTGCAGGCCGGCG
This sequence comes from Roseomonas sp. USHLN139, assembly GCF_037145735.1. NCBI lineage: Bacteria > Pseudomonadati > Pseudomonadota > Alphaproteobacteria > Acetobacterales > Roseomonadaceae > Roseomonas > Roseomonas sp. USHLN139. The sequence continues at coordinate 1,017,318 of NZ_JBBCWY010000001.1, forward strand.
CGCCGCTGGCCTTCGGCCTGCTGCTGGAGGGCTACGGCGCCATGGCCGGGCTGGCCGGCATCCTGGCGCTCTGCCTGGCGGCTTTCGCCGCGCTCTTCGCGCTGCGGGTCCGCTGACGGCGCAGGGCTGCCCGTCCTCTTCGCACTTGCGGAATGCGAGGCGGACGCGCATATGAGCGCCGTCGGCATCCTGCGGAACCCGTGGCGATTCCGGCGCGCCCTGGTCGCGTGAACGGTTGGCTCGCTCGCTGAAGCGGCCGCCCAGGCCAGGGCCCCGGGCTTTACGCCCCCGGCGCTTTCCCTCGGTACGACCCATCCACGCGGGGCGTCCTGACCCGCCCCCGGCGTGGCCTCAGGCGCACGCCCGATTCTGGATGTTTTGATGACCGATTTCGCTTCCCTCGGCCTGGCCGAACCGCTGCTGCGTGCCCTCGAGGCCGAAGGCTACACCACCCCCACCCCGATCCAGGCGCAGGCCATCCCGCTGGTCATGCAGGGCCGCGACCTGCTGGGCATCGCCCAGACCGGCACCGGCAAGACCGCCGCCTTCGCCCTGCCGCTGCTGCACCACCTGGCCGACCGCAAGGCGCCGCCGCCGCGCGGCGGCTTCCGCGCGCTGATCCTGTCGCCGACGCGCGAGCTGGCCTCGCAGATCCATGACAACATCCGCTCCTATGGCCGCTTCCTCGGCCTGACCTCGACCGTCGTCTTCGGCGGCGTCGGCGCCAAGCCGCAGATCCGCGACCTGGCCCGCGGCGTCGACATCCTGGTGGCGACCCCGGGCCGCCTGCTCGACCATGTCCAGCACGGCGCGGCGCGCATGCAGGGCGTCGAGGTGCTGGTGCTCGACGAGGCCGACCAGATGCTGGACCGCGGCTTCTGGCCGGCGATCCGCAAGCTGACCGGGCTGATGTCGAAGAACCGCCAGACGCTGTTCTTCAGCGCCACCATGCCGGCCGAGATCGCCAAGATCGCCAACGAGATGCTGAAGGACCCGGCCCGCGTCTCGGTGACGCCGGTCGCCTCGACCGCCGAGCGCGTCGACCAGAAGCTGATCCATATCGACGCCAGCCAGAAGCGCATCCTGCTGACCGAGATGCTGCGCGACCTGCCGATCGGCCGCGCCCTGGTCTTCGCCCGCACCAAGCACGGCGCCGACCGCGTGGTGAAGCACCTGAACACCGAGGGCATCAACGCCCACGCCATCCATGGCGACCGCAGCCAGGGCCAGCGCGAGCGGGCGCTCTCCGAGTTCCGCACCGGTCGGGCGCCGATCCTGGTGGCGACCGACATCGCCAGCCGCGGCATCGACGTCGATGGCGTGACCCATGTCTTCCAGTTCGACCTGCCGGACACGCCCGAGGCCTATGTCCACCGCATCGGCCGCACCGCGCGCGCCGGCGCCTCGGGCGAGGCCATCACCTTCTGCGCCCCGGACGAGGTGGCGAAGCTGAAGGCGGTCGAGAAGCTGATCGCCATGCGCATCCCGGCCGAGGACCGCCGCAGCGATGCCGGCCGCGCCGAGGCCGCCTCGGTGGTGCCGAAGGCCAAGCCGAAGCCGCGCGGGCGCCGGCCGATGGGTGCCCCCGGGGGGGCGCCGCGCCAGGGCGCGCCGCGCAATGGGGCGCCGCGGGGGCCGATGCCGGCCGGCGGCGGCGGCGGCGATGGGCCGCGCCGGCGGCCGATGGCGGCGCGCTGAAGCAAAGCAAGGCCAGGGGCGCTGCCCCTGGACCCCGCCGGGGGGACAGTGTCCCCCCGGACCCCGCCGTCATAAAAGCGTCCCGGGCCGGTTGCCCAAGACCGACAACGGAGACAGGCTCAGCCCACCACAACGCTGGATGAGCCATGCCGACCGAACACGACAACCGCGTCGAGACGATCTCCGCCGACGCGACCCAGTGGCGCCGCCACCTGCACGCCAATCCCGAGCTGTCCTTCCAGGAATTCAAGACCAGCGACTTCGTCGCCGAGAAACTCGCCAGCTGGGGCATCGAGGTGACCCGCGGCATCGCCGGCACCGGCCTGGTCGGCACGCTGCGCGGCAAGCGGGCGGGCAACTCGCCCCGCGCCATCGGCCTGCGCGCCGACATGGACGCCCTGCCGATGACCGAGGCCACCGGCCTCGACTATGCCAGCCAGACCCCCGGCGTCATGCATGCCTGCGGCCATGACGGCCACACCACCATGCTGCTGGGTGCCGCGCGCTACCTCGCCGAGACCCGCGACTTCGCCGGCACCGTCCACTTCATCTTCCAGCCCGCCGAGGAAGCCGGCGGCGGCGGCCGGGTGATGGTGGAGGAGGGGCTGTTCGACCGCTTCCCCTGCGACGCCGTCTTCGGCATCCACAACGACAGCGCCATGCCGCTGGGCAAGTTCACCGTGACCCGCGGCATCACCAATGCGGCGGCCGACACCGTGACGCTGCGCATCAAGGGGCTGGGCGGCCATGCCGCGCGGCCGCATGCGGCGATCGACCCGGTGCTGGTCGCCAGCCACATCGTCGTTGCCCTGCAGAGCGTCGTCGCCCGCCGTGTCGATCCACTGGATTCGGCGGTGCTCTCGCTCTGCAGCATCCATGGCGGCACCGCCTGCAACGTCATCCCCGACGAGGTGGTGATCCAGGGCACCATCCGCACCCTGAAGCCGGCCACCCGCGACGCCATGCAGCGCCTGCTGACCCAGGTGGCGACCGCGACCGCCGAGGCGCATGGCGCCAGCATCGAGATCGACTACGAGCGCGGCTATCCGTCCGTGGTCAACAGCGACGAGCCGGTCGAGCGTGCCCGCCTGGCCGCGGTGGCCCTGTCCGGCGAGGAGATGCTGATCCGCGAGCGCGCCCCGACCATGGGCGGCGAGGATTTCTCCTACATGGCCAACCGGGTGCCGGGCTGCTTCATCCGCCTCGGCCAGGTGGATGACGACAAGACCTTCCCCGTCCACCACGTGAAGTACGACTTCAACGACAAGCTGCTGCCGACCGGCATCGCCTTCTGGGCCTCGCTGGTCGAGCAGGAGCTGGCCCTTCAGGATTGAGCCACGCCGGGAGCGGACAGCGTCCGCTCCCCCTGAAAGAAATCAGTCGGTCGCGATGACCTTGACGTAGCTGCCGGGCGCGTCCTCCAGCGCCGGCAAGCCGCCGCTGCCGGGGATGCGCGCCGGCACCTGCGCCTTGTCCAGCGCCGAGACCCAGCGGTGCCAGTCCGGCCACCAGGAGCCGGCCAGCTCGGTGGCGCCGGCGAACCAGGCATCGGGCTCGGCCGGCTGGCTGTCCGAGACCCAGTGGCTGTACTTCCCCGATTCCGGCGGGTTGGCGACGCCGGCGATATGCCCCGAGGCGGCGAGCACGAAGCGCACCGGGCCCTGGTAGATCTGCGTCGCGCGATAGGTGCTCTTCCAGGGCGCGATATGGTCCTCGCGGGTCGAGAGGATATAGGTCGGCAGCTTGATCTTGGTCAGGTCCAGCGGCACGCCGCCCAGCGTCACCCCGCCCGGCTTCACCAGGTCGTTCTGCTGGTACATCCGCCGCAGGTAGAAGCTGTGCATCGCCGCCGGCATGCGGGTGCTGTCGTCGTTCCAGTAGAGCAGGTCGAAGGGGAAGGGCTCCTGCCCGAGCAGGTAGTTCTGCACCACGAAGGACCAGATCAGGTCGTTGGCGCGCAGCATGTTGAAGGTCGCGGCCATCTCCCGTCCCTCCAGATAGCCGCGCTTCTGCATGCGGTCCTCGAGCGACTGCAGCTGTTCCTCGTCGATGAAGACCGAGAGCTCGCCCGCTTCCGCGAAGTCGACCATGGTGGTGAAGAAAGTCGCCGACTTGATGCGGCTGTCCTTCCTGACCGCCATATGCGCAAGCGTCGAGGCCAGCAGCGTGCCGCCGAGGCAGTAGCCGATGGCGTTGACCGCCTTCTCGCCGGTCGCCTTCTGGATGGCGTCGAGCGCGGCATAGACGCCCTCGATCATGTAGTCCTCGAAGCTCTTCTGCGCGAGCGTCTCGTCCGGATTGACCCAGGACACCATGAAGACGGTGTGCCCCTGCGCCACGGCCCATCTGACAAAGCTGTTCTTCGGGCGCAGGTCGAGGATGTAGAATTTGTTGATCCAGGGCGGCACGATCAGCAGCGGCCGCTTCAGCACCGTCTCGGTCGCCGGGCTGTACTGGATCAGCTGCATCAGCGCATTCTGATAGACCACCTTGCCCGGCGAGACGGCGATGTTCTCGCCGATCTGGAACTTGCTCTCGTCGGTCATGCGGATGCGCAGCTTGCCCTTGCCGCGCTCCAGGTCGGAGAGCAGGTTCTGCAGGCCCCGCAGCAAATTCTCGCCGCCGGTCTCGGCGGTGCGGCGCAGCACCTCCGGATTGGTCATCAGGAAGTTCGACGGGCTCATCGCATCGACGAATTGCCGCGTGTAGAAATCGACCTTCTGGGCGGTCTTCGGGTTCAGGTCGTCCGCCGCATGCGCCACGTTGGTGAAGTAGCGCGCCGAGAGCAGGTAGGACTGCTTGATGAAGTCGAAGACCTCGTTGTCGCGCCAGGCCTCGTCCTTGAAGCGGCGGTCCTTCGGGTCCTCGGCGATCACCGGCGGGATGTCGCCATCGCCCCACATGCGCCGCGCCGTGTTCTGCCACAGCGTCAGGTAGTCCTGCCAGAAGCCCAGCTGCGCCTGCACCAGCCGCGCCGGATTGGCCATCAGCCGCGCCGTCATCTCCATGAAGGCGCTGCCGATATGGCTGGGGTCGGGGCTGCCGGGGGTGGCCTCGGCCTCGCCTGCCTGGCGCTTCAGGAAGTCGGCGACGATGCGCTGCCCGCGCTCCGCCACATCGGCCATGGTGCGCGACACCAGAGCGGGATCCGGCAGGCGGAAGGCGCCCGGGTCCTGGGGGGTGTCGTCCTGAGCCATGCTGTCCTCCGCGCCCTGGGCGCCTGGTGTCCTGCGATTCCTGACCGCGCTTGGGGCTTGCGCCCTTCGCATCATGGCCGCACCGCGCGGTGAAAGCCATTCTTCTGGGTTAATCTCCGCAGCCTCCGCGGCCAGGCCCGCGCTGCCGCACTTTCCCGCCCCCCCGCTTTCGGGCTAAGCCCCCTGGGGTGCCCGACAGGAGGCGCCGCAGGTGAAGGGGCCGATTGCGATGCAGCAGATGACCGGGCCAAGCCGCCGGCCGCGTGCCGCCAGCCGGATCGCCGCGCTGGCCCTGCTGCCGCTGCTCGCGGCCCCGCTGCTGGGCGGCTGCGTCGGCTCGCCGGCCGAGGGGCCGCGCGAATTCTGGAACAATGCCTTCGGCGAGCCGCTGCAGGGCAGGCCGCTGCCGCCCGGCACCGACGGCGCCTATCCCAACCTGGCCTCGGTGCCGCCGCAGCCGCCGCGCGGCGCCGCCTCGGCGCGCGAGGCGCTCTCGGCCGCCCTGGCCGAGGCGCGCGGCCAGTCGCGCGAGCCGATCATCCCGGGCCGCCCGGTGCCGCCGCCGCCCAGCGGCGCCCAGGGCGAGACGCCGATCCCGCTGAACCCGCCCGCGCCGCCGCGGCTGGCCAGCGCGCCCCCGGTGCGCCCGATGGCGCCGGGCGAGGGCAACCTGCCGAACGACCCGGCCCTGCCGGCCGATCCTGGCCAGGCGCCGGGCCTGCCGCCGGCCGAGATGCTGGCCCCCGCGCCGGGCGGCCCGCCGCCGCCGGCCCGTGGCCTGGGCCCGGCGCCGGCCGCGCCGGATCCGGGCGCCGTGCCGCCGCCGCCGCGGTTCTGATTCCGCCCCTCCGGTTCCGCTGAGGGGCGATCTGCCCTATCCTGGCAGGCTGCCGCCGCAGCTTTCGCCGCTTCTGTTGGACATCAGGTCATGACCGAGGACTTCCACCGCATCCGCCGCCTGCCGCCCTATGTCTTCGCCGAGGTGAACCAGGCAAAGGCCAAGGCACGCGCCGCGGCGGAGGACATCGTCGACCTGGGCATGGGCAACCCCGACAGCCCGACGCCGCCGCATATTGTCGCCAAGCTGATCGAGGCGGTGCAGAACCCCGACACGCATGGCTATTCGGCGTCGAAGGGCATCCCCGGCCTGCGCCGGGCGCTGGCCGCCTATTACGCCCGCCGCTTCAACGTCGAACTCGACCCTGAGACCGAGGTGGTGGCGACGCTGGGCTCGAAGGAAGGCCTGGCCAATCTCTCGGCCGCCATCACCTCGCCGGGCGACACCATCCTGGTGCCCAACCCGAGCTATCCGATCCACCAGTTCGGCTTCATCATCGCCGGCGCCTCGGTCCGCTCGATCCCGCATGCCCCGGGCGAGGAGATGCTGCAGGCGCTCGACCGCGCGGTGCGGCATTCGGTGCCGAAGCCGACCGCGCTGATCGTCAACTTCCCGTCCAACCCGACCGGGCTGATGGCCGGGCTCGATTTCTACCGCGAGATCATCGCCTTCGCGAAGAAGCACGAGATTTTTGTTCTTTCCGACCTGGCTTACGCGGAACTGTATTACGGGGATAAGGTGCCGCCCTCGATCCTCGAGGTGCCGGGCGCCAAGGACGTGGCGGTGGAATTCACCTCCATGTCGAAGACCTACAACATGGCCGGCTGGCGCATGGGCTTCGCCGCCGGCAACCGCAAGCTGATCGCCGCGCTGACCCGGGTGAAATCCTATCTCGACTACGGCGCCTTCACGCCGATCCAGGTCGCCTCGGTCGCCGCGCTGAACGGGCCGCAGGACTGCATCGAGGACATGCGCCGCCTCTACCGCGAGCGCCGCGACGTCCTCGTCAAGGGGCTGAAGCAGGCCGGCTGGGACGTGCCCGTGCCGGAGGCCGGCATGTTCGTCTGGGCCGAGATCCCCGAGCGCTTCCGCGCCCTCGGCTCGGTCGAGTTCAGCAAGCTGCTGCTGAACAAGGCCAAGGTCGCCGTGGCCCCGGGCCTCGGCTTCGGCGAGCATGGCGACACCCATGTCCGCATCGCCATGGTCGAGAACACCCACCGCATCCGCCAGGCGCTGCGCGGCATCCGCGGCTTCCTGGCCACCGACAATGGCGGCCCCGCCGCCGATTCCTCCGCCTCCGCTGAACTGGTAAAAGAATGACCCGTCCGCTTTCCGTCGCGGTCGCCGGCCTGGGTACGGTCGGCGCCGGCCTGCTCACCCTGCTGCGCGACAATGCCGAGCTGATCGCCGCCCGCGCCGGCCGGCCGATCGTGGTCACCGCCGTCGCCGCGCGCGACCGCAACCGCGACCGCGGCGTCTCGCTGGACGGGCTGCGCTGGTACGAGGATCCGGTGGCCATGGCCGCCGATGCCCAGGCCGATGTCATCGTCGAGCTGATCGGCGGCAGCGAGGGCCCGGCCCGCGCCCTGGTCGAGGCGGCGCTGGCCGCCGGCAAGCCGGTGGTGACCGCCAACAAGGCGCTGCTGGCGCTGCACGGCACCGCGCTGGCCGAGCGCGCCGAGGCGGCCAATGTGCCGCTCGCCTATGAGGCGGCGGTGGCGGGCGGCATCCCGGCGATCAAGGCGCTGCGCGAGGGGCTGGCGGCGAACGGCATCCGCCGTGTCACCGGCATCCTGAACGGCACCTGCAACTACATCCTGACCTGCATGCGCGAGCAGGGCCGCGAATTCGGCGATGTCCTCGCCGAGGCGCAGAAGCTCGGCTATGCCGAGGCCGATCCCTCCTTCGACATCGACGGCGTCGATGCGGCGCACAAGCTGGCGATCCTGGCCGCGCTCGCCTTCGGCCGGCCGGTCGATTTCCCCGCCGTGCATGTCGAGGGCATCCGCGCCGTCTCGGCGCTCGACATCCGGCTGGCCGACCAGCTCGGCTACCGCATCAAGCTGCTGGGCATCGCCGAGCGCACCGAGGCGGGCGTCGCCACCCGCGTGCATCCCTGCATGGTGCCGGCCAGCCACCCGATCGCCCGCGTCGATGGCGTCTTCAACGCGGTGGTCGCCGAGGGCGATTTCGTCGGCCGCGTCGTGCTGGAAGGCCGCGGCGCCGGTGCCGGGCCGACCGCCAGCGCGGTGGCCGCCGATCTGATCGACATCGCCCGCGGCCGCGCCACGCCGGTCTGGGGCGCCGCCGGCGCGGCGCTGAAGAGCATCGCCGCCGAGCCGATGGAGCACCACCACGGTGCCTACTACCTGCGGCTGATGGTGCTCGACCGCCCCGGCGTCATCGCCGACGTCACCGGCGTGCTGCGCGACCATGGCGTCAGCCTGGAATCGATGATCCAGCGCGGCCGCGCCCCGGGCGAGGCGGTGCCGGTGGTGCTGACCACCCATGCCTGCCGCGAATCCGCGATGCGCGCGGCGCTGTCGCGCATCGCTGCCCTCGAGGCGGTGCTGGAACCCCCGGCGCTGATCCGCATCGAAACCTTCTGAGCAGCGTTACCGGGGCAGTCCACGCGGCCCCGGCCTTCTCGATGACGTCTTCTCGATGACGTCTTCTTCCTGATGACGAGCCCGGCCCAAACAGGAGCTTCCATGCGCGACACCATCCCCGTCGACCGCAACCTTGCCCTCGAGCTGGTGCGGGTCACCGAGGCGGCAGCCCTGGCCGCCAGCCGCTGGATCGGCCGCGGCGACAAGAATGCCGCCGATGGCGCCGCGGTGGACGCCATGCGCCGCGCCTTCGACACGGTGGCCATCAGCGGCACCGTCGTCATCGGCGAGGGCGAGATGGACGAGGCGCCGATGCTCTATATCGGCGAGAAGATCGGCACCGGCGGTCCCAAGGTCGACATCGCCGTCGATCCGCTGGAAGGCACCACGATCTGCGCCACCGGCGGGCCGAACTCGATCGCGACGCTGGCCGTCGCCGAGGATGGCGGCTTCCTGCACGCGCCCGACATCTACATGGACAAGATCGCGGTGGGCCCGGGCCTGCCGGCCGGCGTGGTCGATCTCGACGCCTCGGTGGAGGAGAATCTCCGCGAGCTGGCCAAGGCCAAGAAGAGCGAGATCAACGATCTCGTCGTCTGCATCCTCGGCCGCGACCGGCACAAGGACATCATCAAGGCCTGCCGCGCCGCCGGCGCCCGCATCATGCTGATCCCCGACGGCGACGTCGCCGGCGTCATCGCGGTCAGCCAGCCGGAAGCCGGCGTCGACCTGTATCTGGGCTCGGGCGGCGCGCCGGAGGGCGTGCTCTCCGCCGCCGCGCTGCGCTGCATCGGCGGCCAGATGCAGGGCCGGCTGCTGTATGAGGATGACAGCCAGATCGCCCGCGCCCGCGAGATGGGCCTGACCGATCCGCACCGCAAGCTGAGCGCCGAGGACATGGCCAAGGGCGACGTGATGTTCGCGGCGACCGGCGTCACCTCCGGCCCGATGCTGCGCGGCGTCCGCCGCAGCGCCACCGTGGCCTATACGCATTCGATCATCATGCGCAGCAAGACCGGCACGGTCCGCTACATCGAGGCGCACCACAACTTCTCCCTGAAGCCGCGCGCCTTTGTCGATTGATCTGCCCGTGAACGACCCGGCGGAGGGGGCGGTGCTTGGCGTCGCCCGCTCCGCCCTCGGCCGGCGCTGGGTCTGGCGCCAGGGTGATGCCCGCATCGGCATGGCCATTGCCCAGCGCCTGGAGCTGCCCGAGCTGCTCGGCCAGCTGCTGGCCGCCCGTGGCGTCGGCGCCGACCAGGCCGCGCTGTTCCTGGAACCGACGCTGCGCGCCCTGATGCCCGATCCCTCGGTGCTGATGGACATGGACCGCGCCGCCGCCCGCCTGGCCCAGGCCGCGCGCGACCGCGAGCCGGTGGCGGTGTTCGGCGATTACGACGTCGATGGCGCCTGCGCCGGGGCGCTGATGACGCGCTTCCTGCGCGAGCTCGGCTGCCCCGTCCGCGCCTATGTGCCCGACCGGCTGAAGGAGGGCTACGGCCCTAACCCGACCGCCGTTGCCGCGCTCTGCGCCGAGGGCGCCACCCTGCTGGTCTGCGTCGATTGCGGCATCGCGGCGCATGACGCGCTGGCCGCCGCCCAGGGCCGCGCCGATGTGGTGGTGCTGGACCACCACAAGGCCGAGGGCCCGGTGCCGGTGGTGGCCGCCGCCGTCAATCCGAACCGGCTGGATTGCGAATCCGGGCTGCGGCATCTCTGCGCCGCGGCCGTCAGCTTCATGGCCGCCGTCGCAACCCTGCGCGAGCTGCGCCGCACCGGCTTCTTCGAGGGCCGCTCACCGCCCGACCTGCTCGGCTTCCTGGATCTGGTGGCGCTGGCCACGGTCTGCGACGTCATGCCGCTGGTCGGGCTGAACCGCGCCTTCGTCACGCAGGGCCTGAAGGTCATGGCGCGTGGCGAGCGCCCCGGCATCGCCGCCCTGCTGGACGTCGCCCAGGCGCGCGAGGCGCCCTCGGCCTATTCGCTGGGCTTTCTGCTCGGCCCGCGCATCAATGCCTCGGGCCGCATCGGCGAGCCGGATCTGGGGCTGAAGCTGCTGGCCTGCGACGACCCGGTGGAAGCCCGCGTCATGGCCGAGCGGCTCGACCTGGTGAACCGCCGCCGCCAGGAGGTGGAAAGCGAGGTGCTGGCCGCCGCCTTTGCCCAGGCCGAGGCCCAGGCGGAGGCCGGCCATCCCGCCCTGCTGATCGTCGGCGAGGGCTGGCATCCCGGCGTCGTCGGCATCGTCGCCGGGCGCGTGAAGGAAAAATTCAACCGGCCGACCTGCGTGGCGGGCGTGTCGGAGGGCCTGGCCAAGGGGTCCGGCCGCTCGGTGCCGGGTGTGGACCTGGGCGCTGCCGTCATCGCCGCGCGCCAGTCGGGCCTGCTGGCGACCGGCGGCGGCCATGCCATGGCGGCCGGCTTTTCCTTCAGCCTGGACCGGCGTGAGGAATTCCACGCCTTCCTCAACGAGCGCCTGGCGCATGCCGCCGAACTGCCCGGCAGCGCCGATCTGGTGGTCGATGGCACGCTGTTGCTGCCGGCGGCAAATGCGGCGCTGGCGCAGCAGGTGGCCCGCCTCGGCCCCTTCGGCGCCGGCAACGAGGAGCCGGTCTTCGTCTTCCCGCGCGTCCGCATCGCCCGCGCCGATAGGGTCGGCAAGGAGGGCAATACCATTCGCGCCTTCCTGGAAGGCGAGGGGGGAGGGCGGCTGAAGGCGGTCTGCTTCCGCGCCAAGGAGGGCCCGCTGGCCGAGCTGCTGCTGAACAGCCGGGGCAGCCCGGTCCACCTGGCCGGGGTGCTGCGCGCCGAGACCTGGAACGGCACCACCAGCGCCAGCCTGCATGTGCAGGACGGGGCGCCCGCCTGAGGGCCGGTGGCGTCCAGCCAGTGGCTGGGCGCCCCAGGAGCTGGGCCTGCGGCGGCGCTGGCAGGCACGCGCAGCCTGACGCATGCACCAGGACGGCCGAAAAGGACCACGGAGGTAAGGCAGGCAGTCCGGAGAGGAGAAGAGCAGGACACATCGCCGGATGCGTGCCGGCGAAGGTGGCCCTCAGGGCCGGTCCTGGAAGAATGGCATCCCCAACGGGATTCGAACCCGTGTTACCAACGTGAAAGGCTGGTGTCCTAGGCCTCTAGACGATGGGGACAAGGCCATTTTGCGTCGCCGCCGGGCAGCAGATGGACTGCCTGTCGGGACGGGCCGCTTACTAACGCAGCGGGCGGCCAGCGTCCAGCCCCGCCGGACCGGGGATGTGCAGAAAGCGCCGAATTTTCCGGTCGGTCCGCGGGGCAGCGATCCACCCGGCCGCTGCCAGGGCCAGCCATAATGCTGCCTTTTTTCGCGACCCCCGCAGCAACCTGTGATAGGAACCCGGCGTTCTGAAGCCATCGACTCACGCAGCGATTGTGACGAAGAGGTCGCAGATGCGGAACTTCCTGCCCATGCTCCTGGTGGCGGCTGGCCTGTGCAGCGCTTCCCTGATTGCCGGCACCGTGCTGGCCCAGAACACCCTGCTGCAGCAGGCCAGCGAGCTGATGCGGCTGGACGGTCTGCAGGATGACGGTCTGCAACGCCTGGCGCGCCAGGGCGGCGAGCCGTCGCGCGGCGCGCAGCTCGCCGGCCAGCTGGACGGGGTGCTGGTCAGCCCGGCCAACGCCGCCCCGCGCTGATTCTCGCGAGGTGCCGATCGCCGGCTGACGGCCGGGCCTGACCCTCTCCACCGGTCCTGCGAGGCCGGTCCTCCCCTGATTGCCAGATTCCTCCGCGCGCCTATCCTGGCTGCGGATCTCCACAGGGGGATCCGCGGCCGACGCTTGCGTCGGGCAGGGGGAGGGTCGTGGCGGCATGGAGGCAGCAAGGGAAGCACCGGGGCCCGACCTCGGGACGGCACCGCCGCCGGACTGCCTGCAGCTTTTCCTCGGCTTCCTCGGACTGGGGCTGATCGGCTTTGGCGGTGTGCTGCCGATGGCGCGCAGCATGCTGGTCGAGCGGCGGCGCTGGCTGACCGCCGAGCAGTTCACCGAGATGCTCGGCCTCTGCCAGTTCCTGCCGGGCGGCAATATCATCAACCTCTCGGTCGCGGTGGGGCTGGATTTCCGCGGCATCCCCGGGGCGGCGGCGGCGCTGTTCGGCCTGGTCGCCGGGCCCACCGCCGTCGTCATCGGCCTGGGCGTCGTCTATGACCGCTACAGCGACGATCCGATGCTGCAGCATCTCTTCGCCGGGCTGGCCGCGGCGGCGGCCGGGCTGCTGGTGGCCACCGCGGTGAAGATGCTGGTGCCGCTGCGCCGCAACCTGCCGGCGCTGCTGGTGGTGGCGCTCAGCATCATCGCCATCGCCTGGCTGCGGCTGCCGCTGCTGCCCAGCATGATGCTGCTGGCGCCGCTCAGCATCTTCCTCAGCTGGCGCTTCCCGGCCGGGGCACTGCGGCGATGAGCACGCTTGTCGCGCTGGCGGTGATCTTCACCCAGCTCTCGCTGCTGGCCTTCGGCGGCGGCAACACCATCCTGCCGGAGATGCAGCGCCAGGTCGTGCAGGTGCATGGCTGGATGTCGGCGCAGGATTTCTCGGCGCTCTTCGCCCTGGCCCAGGCGGCGCCGGGGCCGAACATGATGGTGGTGCCGCTAATCGGCTGGCACGTCGCCGGCTGGCCGGGGCTGCTGGTCTCCTCGGTCGCCAAGTTCGGGCCGTCCTCGCTGCTGACCGGCGTGGTGCTCGGGCTGTGGCGGCGCTTCAAGGACCGGCCCTGGCGCCGCGTGGTGCAGAGCGGCCTGGTGCCGATGACGGTCGGCCTGGTCGCCGCCAGCGCCATCCTGATCACCCAGGCCACCGACCACAGCTGGGGGCTGTTCCTGATCACCGGCGTGGTCGCCGCCGCCAGCCTGGGGACAAAGCTGCATCCGCTCTGGCTGCTGGCCGGCGGCGCGGTGGCGGGGCTGGCCGGGCTCGGCGCCGCCTGATCAGTCGCGCCGCGGCGCCGGCCGGCCGCGCGGCTGGCGCTGCGCCGGGGTCGGGCGCCGCACCGGATGGCTGATGCGCCCCTCGGGCTTGTCCTGCTCGAAGGCCAGCTTGCTGGCCGGTTGCCGGCAATGGCGGCAGCGCAGCCGGCCGGCCAGGTCGCGCACCGTCATCTCGCCGCGGGCTTCCAGCACCTCTTCCACGCAGAGCAACTTCTCCCGCGGGCAGCCGGGATTGCCGCAGCGGGTGCGCAGCGCCCAGCCGCGCCAGTAGGAGAGCGGGCTGTCCAGCATGCGATCGGCCGTCGGGCCGACGAAGGGCAGGGCGGCATCGGCATAAGCGAGGCGGTTGGACATGGCCTGGCTCCCTCGGCGGCGTCTGGGGGAGGGGGAGTGAAGCCGCCGGTGTCCCGGAAGATAGGAATGGAACAGACCAAGAACAAGAAAAATCCGCCCGGCGCGGGGGCGCGGCGGCTCAGGCCACCGCGCGCCGCCGCTGCCGGCGCTGCCGCAGCCGCTCCAGCGCCAGGTAGATGACCGGCGTGGTGTAGAGGGTGAGCAGCTGCGAGACGAGCATGCCGCCGATGATGGCGATGCCCAGCGGCTGGCGCATCTCGGCCCCCGTCCCGGTGCCGAAGGCCAGCGGCACGGCGCCGAACAGCGCGGCCAGCGTGGTCATCAGGATCGGCCGGAAGCGGTCGCGGCAGGCGGCCAGGATCGAGGCCTCGGCATCCGCCCCTTCGTCGCGCGCATGTTCGAGGGCGAAATCCACCATCATGATGGCGTTCTTCTTGACGATGCCCATCAGCAGGATGACGCCGATCAGCGCGATCACGGTGAAGGGCGTCCCGGTCGCCAGCAGCGCCAGCAGCGCGCCGATGCCGGCCGTCGGCAGGGTCGACAGGATGGTCAGCGGGTGCAGGTAGCTCTCATAGAGCACGCCCAGCACGATATAGATCGACAGGATCGCCGCCAGGATCAGCAGCGGCTGGTCGCGCGAGAAGGCCTGGAAGGCCGCGGCATTGCCGCCGTATTCCGAGCGGATGCCGGCCGGCAGGTCGAGCGTCGCCTCCACCTCGCGCAGCCGCGCCTGCGCCTCGCCCAGCGAGACATTGCCCGGCAGGTTGAAGCTGATCGAGGCCGCCGGGAACTGGCTGCGATGGGTGACGCGCAGTGGCGCCATGTCGCGGGTCAGCCGGGCCACCGCCGTCAGCGGCACCTGTGCCCCGTCGCGGCCGGGCAGGAAGATGCGCGCCAGCTGCGTCGCATCCTGGGTCATCGCCGGGTCGATCTCCAGCACCACATTGTACTGGTTGCGGGTGGCGTAGATGGTCGAGACCTGGCGCTGCGAAAAGGCGTTGTTCAGCGCCGCCCCCAGCGCCGTCATCGAGACGCCGAGGCGGGCCGCCGCGTCGCGGTCGACGACCAGCTTGTTGACCAGCCCGCCGCGCTCCTGGTCGGAGGAGACGTCGAAGAAGCCGGGCGTGGTGCGCAGCGCCTCGACCATCTGGTTCGAGGCCTCGCGCAGCGCGTCCAGGTCGCTGCCGAGCAGCACGAAGGAATATTGCGAATCCCCTGGCCGGCCACCGATGAACAGGTCCTGCTGGGAGCGCAGGAAGACCGAGGCGCCAGGGATCCGCCCGAGCGGCGCGCGCAGCCGGTCGATCACCTGGGCGGCGGTGACGCCGCGCTCCTCCACCGGCTTCAGGGTGATGTAGAACTGGCCGGAATTGCTGCCCGATCCGCCGAAGCCGCCGCCGATCTGGCCGCCGATGCTGGCGATGGCCGGGTCGCGCAGCAGCACCGCCGTCACCTGCTCCATCAGGCCGCTCATCCGGGCGAAGGAAGTGTCGGGGGCGGCGCGAACGGAGCCCGCCAGCAGGCCGGTATCCTGCTCGGGAAAGAAGCCCTTCGGCACCACCATATAGAGCCAGACGGTCAGCCCGACGAGGCCCAGGCAGAACAGCAGCATGGTCTTGCGCCAGCGCAGCACCACCCTGAGGCTGCGCATATAGCCCGAGACCACGGCGTCCATGGCGCGCTCGAAATGGCGGCCGAACCAGCCGGGCGGGCGTTCCTGCTCGCCGCGGTCGAGGCGGGCGGCCAGCATCGGCGTCAGCGTCAGCGACAGCACCGCCGAGATGGCGACCGCGATGGCCAGCGTCGCCGAGAACTCCCGGAACAGCCGGCCGACGATGCCGCCCATGGCCAGCAGCGGCACGAAGACGGCGATCAGCGAGACGGTGATCGAGACGATGGTGAAGCCGATCTGCCGCGCCCCTTCCAGCGCCGCTTCCATCGGCGCCAGGCCGCGGGCGCGCATGCGCGCCATGTTCTCCAGCATGACGATGGCGTCGTCGACGACGAAGCCGACCGAGATGGTCAGCGCCATCAGCGAGAAATTGTTGAGCGAATAGCCCAGCTGCCAGATGACGAAGAGCGTGCCGAACAGCGACAGCGGCACCGTCACGCTGGCCGCCAGCACGGGCCCGAGCCGGCGCAGGAAGACCGCCACCACCATGACCACCAGGGCGATGGTGATCAGCAGGGTCAGCTCGACCTCCTCGACACTGGCATGGATGGTGCCGGAGCGGTCGCTCATCACCTCGATCCGGGTGCCGCCGGGCACCCAGGATTGCAGCTTCGGCAGCATGGCCTGCACGCCGTCGACGACATCCAGCACATTGGCGTCGGCCTGCTTGAAGACCATCATCAGGATGGCCGGGCGCTGGTTGAACCAGGCGATCTGCCGGCTGCTGGCGGCGCCCTCGCTGATTCGGGCGATGCGGGAGAGGCGCAGCAGCGCGCCGTCCTGCGCCTGCACCGACAGCGTCTCGTATTGCGGCGCGCGGCTGAGGCGGTCGTTGACCCGGATGCTGGCCGCCTGCTCCTCGCCATCGATCAGCCCGACCGGCTGGGTGACATTGGCCGCCTGGATGGCGGTGCGGATGTCGTCCAGCGCCAGGCCGGCGGCGGCGGCGGCGTTCGGGTCGACGGCGATGCGCACGGCGGGCTTGGCGGCGCCCGCCACCTGCACCTGGGCGACGCCCGGGATCTGCGACAGGCGCTGCGCCACGATGCTGTCGGCGGCGTCATACAGCGCGGCCCGCGTCAGCGTGTCCGAGGTCATCGCCAGGATCAGCACCGGCGCATCGGCCGGGTTGACCTTGCGCACCGAGGGCGGGTTGGGCAGGCCGGCGGGCAGGTCCTCGCGCGCCGCGTTCACCGCCGCCTGCACGTCGCGCGCGGCGCTGGCCTGGGTGCGCGACAGGTCGAACTGGATGATGATGTTGCCGCTGCCGGTCGAGGCCGAGGACGTCATCTCGGTGATGCCCTGGATGCCGCCGATATGGCGCTCCAGCGGCGCGATCACCGTCGCCGCCAGCGTCTCCGGATTGGCGCCGGGCTGGTTGACGCTGACGAAGAGGGTGGGCAGGTCGACCCGCGGCATGGCGGAGACCGGCAGCTCCTTCAGCGCCATCAGCCCGGCCAGCAGCAGGCCGAGCGACAGCAGCAGCGTCGCGATCGGCCGCCGCACGAAGGGGGCGGAGATGTTGAAGCTGGCCATGCTACTCGGCCGCGCCCGGCTGCGGATGCGCCTGCCAGCGCCGCGCGATCGCCTCGCGGATTTTTTCCAAGGCCAGGTAGATGGCGGGCGTGGTGTAGAGCGTCACCAGCTGGCTCAGCAGCAGCCCGCCGACGATGGAGACGCCGAGCGGCAGGCGCAGCTCCGACCCCGTGCCCGATTGCAGCACCAGCGGCAGGGCGCCGAGCAGGGCGGCGGCGGTGGTCATCATGATCGGCCGGAAGCGCATCAGGCTGGCCTCGACGATGGCGTCATAGGCCGGGCGGCCATGGTCGCGCTGCGCCTCCAGGGCGAAGTCGATCATCATGATGGCGTTCTTCTTGACGATGCCCATCAGCAGGATGATGCCGATCAGCCCGACCACCGACAGGTCCAGCCCCCAGATCCGCAGCGCCAGCAGCGCCCCGATGCCGGCCGAGGGCAGGGTGGAGAGGATGGTGATCGGGTGGAACAGGCTCTCATAGAGAACGCCGAGCACGATGTAGATCACCACCACGGCGGCCAGGATAAGCCAGGGCTGGCCGGCCAGCGCGCTGTTGAACTCGGCGGCGTCGCCGGCGAAGCGGCCGGTGATGGTCTCGGGCAGGCCGATCTGCTGCTCGGCGGCGCGGATCGCCGTGACCGCCTCGCCCAGCGACAGGCCAGGGGCCAGGTTGAAGCTGAAGGTCACCGCCGGGAACTGGTTCTCGCGGGTCACCAGCAGCGGGCCACGGCCGCGGCCGACGCTGGCGACGGCGCCAAGCGGCACCTCGATGCTGTCGCGCCCGGTGACGCGCAGATTGGCGAGCAGCGCCGGGTCCGGGGCGGTGGCGCCGGCCAGCTCCAGCACCACGCGGTACTGGTTGCTCTGGCCATAGATGGTCGAGATCTGCCGCTGGCCGAAGGCATTGTAGAGGGCATTGTCGATGGCCTGCAGCGTCACGCCGAGCCGTGCCGCCGCGTCGCGGTCCACGGTGACCTGCAGCTGCAGCCCGTCCTCGCGCTGGTCGCTGGCGATGTCGCGCAGGCCCGGCATCGCCTGCATCGCCTGCAGCATGCGCGGCGCCCAGGCCGAGAGGGTCGCGGCATCGGCGTCGAACAGCGTGTACTGGTACTGGGTGGTGGCGACGCGGGCGCTGATCTGGATGTCCTGCACCGCCTGCGGCCAGCTGGCCAGGCCCGGGATGCCGTCCAGCTTCGGCTGCAGCCGGTCGATCACCGCCTGGGCGTCCTCGCGCTCGCCGCGCGGCTTCAGCACCGCCATGATGCGGCCGGTGTTCTGCGTGGTGTTGACCGAGCCGGCGCCGGCCACCGCGGTGACCGAGGCGACCGCCGGGTCCTGCCGCAGCACCGTCGCCGCCTCGCCCAGCAGGCGGGAGACGCGGGCGAAGGAGGCATCCTGCGGCGCCTCCGCCGTGATGCGGATCAGCCCGGTATCCTGCACCGGCAGGAAGCCCTTGGGCATGACGACATAGAGCCAGGCGGTGGCGACGACCGAGAGGGTGGCGATGGCCAGCGTCAGCGCCTGGTGGTTCAGCGACCAGCGCAGCGAGCGGCCATAGCCCTGGCGCATCCGCTCGAAGCCGGCCTCGGTCCAGCGGATGGCGAAGTTCGGGCGGCGCTCGCCATGCGGGCGCAGCAGCAGCGCGCACATCATCGGCGTCAGCGTCAGCGACACCACCAGCGAGACGAGGACAGCCGCCGTCAGCGTCTCGGCGAACTCCCGGAACAGCCGGCCGACCACGCCCTCCATGAACAGCAGCGGGATGAAGACGGCGATCAGCGACAGGCTGAGCGAGACGATGGTGAAGGCGATCTGCTTCGCCCCCTCGAAGGCCGCCTCGAGCGGTTTCTTCCCTTCCTCCATCAGCCGGACGATGTTCTCGATCATGACGATCGCGTCGTCGACGACGAAGCCGGTGGCGACGACCAGCGCCATCAGCGAGAGATTGTCGAGCGAATAGCCCATCAGCGACATCACGCCGAAGGTGCCGATGATCGACAGCGGCAGTGACACGGCGGGCACCAGCGTCGCCCGCCCGCTGCCCAGGAACAGGTAGATCACGGCGACGACGAGGGCGACCGACAGCACCAGGGTGAACTGCACCTCATGGACGCTGGCGCGGATGGTCTCGGTGCGGTCGCTGACGACGGCGAGCTCGGCGCCCGGCGGCAGACCGGCCTGCAGGCTCGGCAGCAGGGTGCGGATGCGCTCCACCGTCTCGACGATATTGGCGCCGGGCTGGCGCTGCACGTCGATCAGCACGGCGGGCCGGCCATTGAACCAGGCGCCGTTGCGGTTGTTTTCCAATCCGTCGGTGGCTTCGCCGACATCGCGCAGCCGGACCGGCGAGCCGTTGCGCCAAGCGAGAATGATGTCGCCGAAGGCGGCCGGGGCGGTGATCTGGTCGTTGGCCTCGATGGTCGAGGCCTGCAGCGGCCCGTCCAGCGAGCCCTTCGGCGAATTCTGGTTGGCGGCGACGATGGCGGTGCGCACCGTCTCCAGCCCGATGCCATAGGCGGCGAGCCGTGCCGCATCCAGCTTCAGCCGCACGGCCGGGCGCATATTGCCCTGCACGGTGACGCGGCCGACGCCGCTGGCCTGGGCCAGGCGCTGCGCCAGCAGCGTGTCGGCGACGTCGCTGAGCCGGGTAATCGGCAGGCTGTCGGAGGTCAGCGCGAAGGTGATGATGGCGGGATCGGCCGGGTTCACCTTCGAATAGACCGGCGGATAGGGCAGGGTGCTGGGCAGCGTGCCGCGCGCCGCGTCGAGCGCCGCCTGCACGTCCTGCGAGGCCGCGTCGAGGCTTTTCTCCAGGTCGAACTGCAAGGTGACGCGGGACACGCCGGGCCCGCTGACCGAGCTCATCGTGGTCAGGCCGGAAATCTGCGCGAATTGCCGCTCCAGCGAGGCGGTGACCAGCACGGCCACCGTCTCCGGCGAGGCGCCGGGCAGCTGCGTCACCACCTCGATGGTCGGGAAATCGACCTGCGGCAGGGCAGAGACCGTCAGGCGCAGATAGCCGAAGGCACCCCAGAGCAGCATGGCGACCGCCAGCAGCGTGGTCGCCACCGGCCGCGCGATGAAGGGGGCGGAGAGGTTCACTTCGCCGTCTCCTCAGCGCGATTCGCGGCGCCGGGCGGGGCGCTCGCCGCTGGCCGGGGCCGGGTTCTGCGGATTGCCGGCGCCGGGCTGGGCGCCCTCGCCAGGGGCGGCGACGCCGCCGGCCGCACCGCCCGCGCGGACCTCGGCGATGCGGCTGCCATTGTTCAGCCGCTGCGCGCCGGAGGTGACGACGCGCTCGCCGGGCTGCAGGCCGGACTGGATCGCCGCCTCGCTGCGGGTCGTGGCGCCCAGCGTCACGTTGCGCTGCTCGATCGTCGAATCTTCCTTGGCCACGAAGACAAAACTGCCGGCGGGGCCCTGCTGGATGGCGACCAGCGGCACCACCAGCGCGTCGCGGATGGTCTGCACCGGCAGCCGCAGGGTGACGAAGGCGCCGGGCCAGAGCTGCCGCCGCTCGTTCGGGAAGCTGGCCTTGACCGCAATGCTGCCGGTGGTGGCATCGACCAGGTTGCCGACGGTCAGCACGGTGCCGCGCTCGGCCGCCTGGCCGGGACCGCCGGGCGCGCTGGAGGGGGTGGGCACCGTCTCCACCGGCACGGCCCCGGCCTGCATGGCGGCGAGCAGCCGCGGCAGCTCCTGCTGCGGCAGGGTGAAGTTCACCGCGATGGGCGCGAACTGCGCCAGCGTCACGATGCCGTTGGTGTCGCCGCTGGCCACCAGATTGCCGATATCGACGGCGCGGATGCCGACGCGGCCGGCGAAGGGCGCGCGGATCACCGTGTCGTCCAGCTGGGCGCGGGCATTGTCGATCGCCGCCTGGTCCTGCTGCAGCTGCGCCTCGTACATGGCGACCTGGGCGCGCTGGGTGTCGACCTGCTGGCGGGCGACGCCATTGGCGCGCAGCAGCCCCTCGTAGCGCTGCAGGTCGAGCCGGGCATTGGCGAGCTGCGCCGCGTTATAGGCCTTCTGCGCCACCGCCTGGGCCAGGGCGGCGGCATAGGTGCGGTCGTCGATGCGGGCCAGCACCGCGCCCTTCTCCACCTCCTGCCCCTCCTGGAACAGGATCTCCATCAGCTGCCCGGAGACCCTGGAGCGCAGCGTCACCGTGTTCATCGCCTGCACGGTGCCGAGCGCATCCAGCGTCAGCACCAGGTCGCGGCGGCTGGCGGTGCCCAGCGTCACCGGCACCGCCATGCCGCCGGCACCGCCCGGGCCGCGCCGGCCGGCCGCGGCCGGCGCGGCCGCCTGGCCCTCGGCGGCGGGCGCCATGCGGGTCTTCCAGTAGTAGTAGCCACCGCCGCCGAGGATCGCGAGGCCGGTGAGGACGAGGAGCGTGCGGGGAAGGGCCATGGTCGGCAGCGATCCGGTATCAGCGCCAGCCGCCGCCCAGGGCGCGGAACAGGCCGGTGGCGGCCTGCAGCCGTGCCAGCCGCGCCTCCACCAGGCTGTTGCGCGCCGAGAACAGCGTCTGCTGGGTGTTCAGCAGGGTGATCAGGTTGATGGTGCCGAGGCGGAGCTGCGCCTCGGCGATCTCGGCGGCGCGCGCCGCCCGGCTGGCCGCCTCGCCGCGCAGCCGCTCCTGCTGCGTCGTCTCGCGCAGCGCGACCAGCGCATCCTCGACATCGCCGAGCGCGGTCAGGATGGCGGCGCGGTAGCGGGCCAGCAGCTCCTCCGCCTGCGCCTCGCTGAGCGCCACCTGGCCGCGGCGGCGGCCGCCATCGAACACCGACTGGGTGACGCTCGCCAGCAGGGACCAGACCTGCTGCTCCGGCCGCAGCAGGGTGCCGAGCACGGCCCCCGACACGCCGGCCTCGGCCGAGAGGCTGAGGCTGGGCAGCAGCGCGGTGCGGGCCACGTCGATATCGGCCTGGGCGGCGGCCAGGCTGGCCTCGGCGGCGCGCACGTCGGGCCGGCGCGCCAGCAGCTCGGCCGGCTGGCCGGGGCTGGTGGTGGGGATGGTCAGGCCGGCCAGCCCGTCGCCCGCCACCGCCACCGCCTGCGGCGGCTGGCCGGTCAGCAGGGCGATGGCGGTGACGCCCTGGTCGATCGCCTGGCGCAGCGCGGGCAGCGCCGCCTCCTGCTGCGCCACCACCGTCTCCTGCTGCGCCAGGTCCAGCCCCGTCGCGGTGCCGGCGGCGACCTGCTGGCGGATGACGCTCAGGATGCGGCGCGCGGCCTCCAGATTCTCCGTCTGCACCCGCAGCTGCTCGCGGTCGGCCAGCAGGGCGAAATAGGTATTGGCCAGCGAGGCCAGCGCGGAAATGCCGGTGGCGGCGGCGTCGAAGCGGGCGGCGTCGAGGTTGCGCGCCGCGGCCCGCTGCCCGGCGGCATTGCCGCCCCAGAGGTCGACCTCGTAGCTGGCCGAGAGCGAGGCGCCGTAGCTGTTGCGCGTCCGCCCGTTGCCGGCCGAGCGGCCGCCGCTGCCGCCGGCCGAGACCTCGGGCAGCAGGCTGGCGCCGGCGACGCGCAGCGAGGCATCGGCCTGGCGGATGCGCGCCTGGGCGGCGGCGATGTCGAGGTTGCCATTGGTCGCCGCCGTGATCAGCCGGTCGAGCTCGCGGCTGCCGAAGCCCTGCCACCAGAGCGGGTCGGGCCATTGCGCCGGGGTCTGGCCGGCATGGCGGAACTGCCCGGCGATGGCGACAGCGGGGGCGGGCGCGTTGGAGGCGGTGGCGCAGGCGGCCAGCGCCAGCGGCAGCACCAGCAGCAGGGCCCGCGCGGGGCGGGGGCAGCGCGGCGTCGTCGGGACCATGCTCAGTTGTCGCCCCGGCTGCGGCGGGCGGCCTCGCGGCGGCGGCGGGAATCCTCGGCCAGGCGGTGGCGCCCCTCCGGCGAGAGGCTGGTGAAGGCGTCGATCAGATTGTCCTCCAGCGCGATGCTGAACTGCTGGTACTCGTCGCGGGCGCGGGCCATGGCGGCGCGCAGCCGGGCGGGGTCGAAAGGCTCCTGGCCGAGCTCCTCCTCGGCGGCGGCGCGGGCGGCGCGCTGGCGCTCCAGCCGCTCCAGCACGGCGGGGCGGCCGGCGTCGAGGATGGCGGCGAAGCGGGCGCGGTCGGCCTCGGGCACCAGCGCCTCCATCTGGCGGTGCACGGTGGCGAGCTCCGGCCGGCGGCCCTGCGGCTTCGGCGCGAAGACCAGCAGCCCGCCGAGCACCAGGTTCAGCGCCAGCGAGGCGCCGAGCGCGGTGGTCAGCCAGGTGGTGCGGGAGAGGCGTCTCATTCGGCATCCCCCAGGGCCAGCGCCACCACCAGGCGGGGCGCCAGCAGATCGCCCTGATTGGCGGCGGCATTCCAGGGCGTGCCGCTCCAGGGCCCGTAGCCCCAGGGATTGGCCGCCGGGAACTGCAGCCACAGGGCACAGGCCAGCAGGGCGGCGGCGGCGCCGAGGCCGGCCGGCAGCAGCGGCCGCAGCCAGCGCGTGGCCCAGGGCTCGCGCGCCGGCAGCGGCATCCGGGCGATCCGCGCGGCGACGCCGGCGCGCATCCGGGCGATGGCCGCCGGATCGGCCGGCGGCAGGCTGGCGGCCAGCGCGGCGGCCAGCTGCAGCTCGCGGGCGGCCGGGTCGCGCGCCAGCAGGGCCAGGGCCGCGGCCCGGCACGCGGCCGGCCAGCGCGCCGGCAGCGGGCCGTGCTGCGCCAGCAGGTCGGCGAAGGAAGAAAGCTGCATGGCGGGCCTCCTCAGCCCAGGGCCGCGAGGCGCGCCGCGAGGAAGCGGCGGGCGCGGTGCAGCAGCCCTTCCACCGCGCGCTCGGAGGTCTCGAGGATGGCGGCGGTCTCGGCGCCGCTCAGCCCCTGGTCGTGCGCCAGGGCCAGCGCCGCCCGCTGCCGTTCGGGCAGGGTCTCCAGCGCCGCCTGCAGCGCGCGCATCTGCTGGCGCAGCGCCAGCGCCTCCTCGGGCGTCGCGGCGGGGTCGGCCAGGGTCTCCAGCAGCGCCTCGGCCGCGGCGGTCGCCACGGCCGGGCGGCGGCGGGTGTGGTCGATCGCCAGGTTGGTGGCGATCCGGTACAGCCAGGTGCCGAAGCGGGCGCGCCCGGGGTCGAAGCGCGCGGCCTGCTGCCAGGCGCGCAGCAGGGCTTCCTGGGCGATCTCCTCGGCCTCGGCGGCGCTGCCGGTGATGCGGGCGGCCAGCGCATGCAGCCGCGGCAGGTGGCGCCCCGCCAGCATGTTGAAGGCCAGGCGGTCGCCGCCGGCGCTCCAGCCGATCAGCACCTCGTCCGAGGCCGCCGCGTGGTCGCGCGCCAGCCGCCGCCCGGGCAGGGCGGGGTTCAGCGGGGCCGGGTTCAGGCGCAGGACGCCGGTCCAGCGCCGGAAAGGGGTGCCGGCCAGGCCGGACAGGAGAGAAGGGGACATCGATGGTGCTCTCGTCCCCTCTGATACGCTGGCATTCCTTGCACCCCACGCCGCCTTCGGAGAAATTTCTTCGTGCAAGAATGGGGCGCCAGCAAGGCTGCCGCTCGCGCCGCCGGGCGGCCTTCTTAAGCTGATCTTAGCCTTGGGCGGCGAGGCTGGCCGCGGGGCCGCCCTGGCGGGTCCGTCGTGACGCCGGGGCGGCCCGGGATGCAATGGAAAGAGCGGCCGGCGGCTGGCACAGGCCGCCGCGACCGCCGGCGGGGCGCAAGGCATGCAGGATGGCGGCTGGCAAGGTGGCGGCGGATCCCCGGACACGGCCGCGCCGGCGGAGAGGGCCGCCGGCGCGCGCGACGGGGGGCAGGGGCGCCGCCTTGCCGGGCTGCGCGGCTGGCTGTCCTGGCCGCTCACCCGCCGCGCCGCCGCCCGGCTGCGCAGCCGGCACCGGCCCTCGCCGCTGCCGATGCGGCTGCTCTTCTGGGCGGTCATCCTGCTGCCCGGCAGCATCCTCGTCGTGCAGTCCTGGCAGGCCTGGCAGCAGAGCTGGTCCGAGGCCTCGCATGAGATGGAGCGTTCGGCCGCGGCGGCCGCGGAATATGCGCGCCGGGTGCTGGATGGCCATCGCCTGCTGGCGCAGCGTGCCAACGACCTGCTGATCGGCCTGTCCGACCACACCATCCGCCAGGAGGAGGCGGCGATCAGCAGCCAGCTCGCCCAGCTGGCCGAGGAGGCCGGCGGCAGCCCGATGCTGTCGGTCAGCGTCTTCGACAACGAGGGCGAGCCCCTGGTCAGCGGCAGCCTGCTCGGCCTGCCGCGCGACGGCCGCTATGCCGGGCGCGACTACAACCGCCTGCTGCGCAACATGCAGCGGCCGCGTGCCGTGCTGAGCGGCCCCTATGAGGGCCATGTGACCGCCCGCCGCTTCTTCGCGGTCAGCCTGCGGCGCGAGCACAGCGGCAATGCCCGCCCGGTCGGCGCCTATGACGGGGTGATCAATGTCACCATCCGCTCCGCCGAATCCTCCGAGGCGCTGCAGCGGCTGCTGAAGAATCCGGCCGACCAGCTGGCGCTGCGCCGCGCGGACGGCGCCGCCCTGGCGCAGACCGGGTCCGACGACGCGGCCTGGGCGGTGGCGCAGCCCCTGCTGCTGCCCCGGATGCAGGCCGGCGCGCGGGGGGGCGAGCTGCGCCGGCCCTGGTCGCGCGAGGCCGGGCAGAGCGTCGTCGTCTTCCACGCCGTCGAGGGCTGGGACGCCTATGCCGTCGCCACCCGCCCGCGCGCCGAGATCATCGCCACCTGGCTGAGCGCGGTCTGCGGCTTGCTGATCTTCGGCCTGCCCTCGATGCTGGCGCTGCTGGTCCTCGTCCTGGTGGTGCGCCATGGCCAGGCCTTGATGCTGAGCCACAATGCCGGTCTCGAGCAGCGCATCGCCGAGCGCACGGCGGCGCTCGCCTCGAGCGAGGAACGGCTGCGCCTGGCGCAGGAAGCCTCGGGCATCGGCGTCTGGGAGCAGGAGCTCGGCCCCGGCGGCCGCGCCATCTGGTCGGCCGAGCAGTACCGTCTGCTCGGCCTCGACCCGGAGGCCGGGCCGGTCGGCGCCCGCCGCCTGCTGCGCATGATCGAGCCCACCGATCGTTGGGCGGTGCTGCGCGCGCTGCGTGGCCGCACGCCGCAGGCGCATCTGCGGCTGAAGCGGGCCAGCGACGGGGCGATGCGCTGGCTGGCGGTCAGCGGCGTGCGCGTCCCCGCCGGGGCGGGACGGCCGGCCCGGCTGATCGGCATCGCCGCCGACATCACCGAGCGCCATGCCAATGCCGAGGCGCTGCGCGATGCCGAGATGCGCTACCGCGCGCTGTTCGAGGTCTCGCCCTTCGCCGTCTTCATCCTCGACCCGCAGACCGACGCCATCCTGGACGTCAACGCCCGGGCCTGCTCCGACTACGGCTACAGCCGCGAGGAATTCCGCCGCCTGTCGCTGCAGGACATCGAGGCGCGCGAGGTCGAGGAGCCGCGCGGCCCGCTGGCCGCCGCCATCGCCAGCAGCGCCGCCGCCGTCGCCGCCGGGGTGGCGCCGCTGCCGCGCGTTGGCCTGACGCCGGGCGCCCTGCCCGAGACGCCGCTGCCGGGGCAGGGGCCCTCTGCCCTGCCGGGCGTCACCGCCACCCGCGCCGCCACGGCCGTCGCCGGCCTGGCCGCCGCCCCGCCCGCCGCTTCGCCCCGTCCGCGCGGGCCGCGCGAGGTGCAGGAATACGAGACCCGCTACCGCACCCGCAGCGGCGCGCTGCGCGACGTGCTGGTGCGCGTGCAGGGGGTGCATCTGCGCGGCCACAACGTCTCCTACGCAGCGCATATGGACATCACCGCCCGCAAGCGCGCCGAGGAGGAGCGGCTGCTGCTGGCGCGCGAGGTCGACCACCGCGCCAAGAACGTGCTGACCCTGGTGCAGGCGGCGCTGCGGCTGACGCCGAAGGAGGATGCCGCCGCCTATACCTCGGCGGTCGAGGGCCGCGTCATGGCGCTGGCCCGCGCCCATACCCTGCTGGCCGAGGCCTATTGGACCGGCGCCGAGCTGCGCGCCCTGCTGGAGGGCGAGCTGACCGCCTTCCTGGCGCCGGTGGACGGGCAGGACATGCCGCAGGTCACGCTGGAAGGGCCGCCGGTCATGCTGCCGCCGGCCGCCGCCCAGGGGGTCTCCATGGTGCTGCACGAGCTGGCCACCAACGCCACCAAGCATGGCGCCCTGTCGCGGCCGGGCGGGCGGGTCAGCGTGCGCTGGATGCTGAAGGAACCGGCGGGCCGCCTGACGCTGCACTGGAGCGAGGCCGGCGGCCCGCCGGTCGAGGCGCCGCCGCAGCGCCAGGGCTTCGGCTCGCGCATGGTGGAGGCGACCATCCGGCGCCAGCTCGGCGGCGTGGTGCGCCGATCCTGGCGGCGCGAGGGGCTGGAATGCGAGCTCGAGCTGCCGTTGCGCCATCCCGGCCGGCGCGACGCCGCCTGACCTCCCCGCGCGGTCGGCCGGGGAGCGGCGCGGGGGCCGCGACGACAAAGGCGACGCAACGTCCGGCCGCGGCCCGGGTTGGTGTTTGACCCGACCAGCCGGGTCCGCTAGGCCGGGCGGGACGCTGGGCGGCATGACTTCAGGGCCGTCGCGGAGGGACTGGGGCGAGGCTCGTCGAAAAAACCTGCCAAAGTCTTTCCAAAAAAGTCACAGACGTGTGAAATAACAGTTCCCTCAAGGCGGGAATCTCCGCATCGTTCGTTCCACTGGACCAAGCCGGGAGGAAAGACAGCGTGGCCGAGTTCTGGTCGGATTGGGGTATGCTGGCTTATCTGGCCGCAGCCGCCTGGGCGTTCTTCGAGGGCGAGACTTTCGTGATCCTGGCCGCCGCCGCCGGGCAGGCCACCGGGCTGATCAACCCCTGGATCCTGATGGTTTCGGTCTGGATCGGCTCCTTCCTGGGCGACCAGCTCTGGTTCACCCTGGGCCAGCGCTATGGCGTGCGCGCCCTGCGCAAGCTGCCGGCAGCTGAGAAGAAGGTGGCCCAGGCGCTGCGCTTCCTCGACAAGTACGGCACGCTGTTCGTCCTGACCTTCCGCTTCGTCTACGGGGTGCGCAACGTGGCCTCGGCCGCCTGCGGCATCGCCGGCATGTCGCGGGTCCGCTTCGCCTCGCTGAACTTCATCGCCGCCGGCATGTGGGCGGCCTCCTTCGTCGCCGCCGGCTGGTTCGCCGTCGCCTGGCTGGGCGAGGAGAACACCCGCCACGCCCTGGCCGGCATCGGCATCCTGGTGATCGGCTTCCTGCTCTACAAGCTGGTGCGCTACTGGCTGCGCCCCAAGGCGCCGCCGGCCGAGGCCGAGCTGCCGCCGGTGGCCCGCACCCATCACCTGACCCGCATGACTCCGACGGAGGCGCCGGCCAAGAAGGACGCCACGCTGAAGCGCGTGGCCGTCTGAACGCCGCGGGGCAGCGCCGCCCCGCCGTTTCGTCCCGGTAAATTTCGCAGCCTGCGCCGGTGACTTCCGCTGCCGTGCCGCGTTCCTCCGGCGCAGCGTGAGCGGAGGGTCTGGATGCGGCGTCGCGGTTGGTGGAAGGCAGGGCTGGCCACGGCCCTGGTCCTGATGGTTTCGGCCTGCGCCTCGGCCCCGCCACCGCCCCGGCCCGACAGTGTCGGACAGCTCTCGCCCTGGCGCGCCCGCATCGCCGGCGCCGCCCTGGCCGAATGGCAGGCCTGGGGCCAGCTCACGGTCGATGGCTGGCCCGAGGCGCTGCCGCGCGAGCCCGATCCCCGCCTCTTCGACCGCGTCCTGACCTATTGGGGGGCCGTGCCGGCGGAGGGGCCAATGGTCATCCGCCGCCACCAGGAGACGCATGACGCCCTGCTGGCCGGGCTGCAGGAAGGCACCGCCGAGCCGGCCGCTTTCGGCACCGCGCCCCCCGCCCCGGCGGCATTGCCCTCGATCTCGCTCTGGGCCTATCCGGCCTGGTCGGCGGCCTTCATCAGCCATGTCATGGCCACCGCCGGCGTGCCCAGCTTCACCTTCACCCCGGCCGCGGCCCACGCCCACTATATCGACAACCTGCTGTGGCAGGCGCAGTCGAACCCGGATCAGGCGCCCTTCCGGCCGCATGCGCCGGCGGATTATGCGCCCCGGCCGGGCGACCTGCTCTGTGCCGACCGCTCCCGCGTCCCGCTGCTGCACTGGCAGGACCGCCTGGCCGAGGGCGGCCAGTTCCGCCCGATGCACTGCGACGTGGTGGTGGCCAGCGGCGGCGGCCTGGTCCAGGCGATCGGCGGCAACGTGCTCGACGCGACCGTGCTGCGCCGCTTCCCGGCCGATGCCCAGGGCCGCGCCCTGCCGCCGCCCTACGACAAGGCGCCGTTCATGCTGGTTCTGGAGAACCGGCTGGATCACGGGAGATAAAGCGAAGACAGGGCAGGCCAGGGGAAGGAATTCCCCTGGACCCCTTCTTCTTTCTGTCGGATTGCCATGTCCACGGGGCAACGGGACGTGGCCCGGCCCGGCAGCCGCGCGACGGTCTGGGTCTGCCGCCCGCTACTCCGCCGCCAGCAGGCGGATCGCCGACGGGTCCAGCACCCGCATCCGCCCGTCCGGCTCCAGCATGTCCATCCTGGCCAGCCAGGCCTCGAATTCCGGGGCGGGGCGCAGGGATTGCAGCTGGCGCAGCGCCAGGATGTCGTGGAAGGACAGGCTCTGGTAGTTCAGCATGATGTCGTCGGCGCCCGGCACGGCGATCAGGAAGTTGACGCCGGCATTGCCCAGCAGCGTCATCAGCGTGTCCATGTCGTCCTGGTCGGCCTCGGCATGGTTGGTGTAGCAGACATCGACGCCCATCGGCACGCCCAGCAGCTTGCCGCAGCAATGGTCCTCGAGGCCGGCGCGGATGATCTGCTTGCCGTCATAGAGATATTCCGGGCCGATGAAGCCGACCACGGTATTGACCAGCAGCGGCGCGAAGGCACGGGCGACACCATAGGCGCGGACCTCGACGGTCTGCTGGTCGATGCCGTGATGCGCCTCGGCTGAGAGCGCGGCACCCTGGCCGGTCTCGAAATACATCACGTTCTGCCCGACCGTGCCGCGCTTCAGCGACAGCGCCGCCTCCTCGGCCTCCTTCAGGATCGACAGGGAGACGCCGAAGCCGGCATTGGCGGCCTCGGTGCCGGCGATCGACTGGAACACCAGGTCCACGGGCGCGCCGCGGTTGATCATCTCCAGCGTGCTGGTGACATGGGTCAGCACGCAGCTCTGCACCGGAATGGCATGGCGCTGGCGCAGCCGGTCCAGCATTTCGACGAGGGCGATGCCGTTGGGGACATTGTCGGTCGCCGGGTTGATGCCGATCACCGCATCGCCGCTGCCCAGCAGCAGACCGTCCAGCGTCGCGGCGGCGATGCCGGCCATGTCGTCGGTCGGGTGGTTGGGCTGCAGCCGGCTGGCCAGCCGCCCCTCCAGCCCGAGCGTGGTGCGGAAGGCGGTCACCACCCGGCATTTGCGCGCCACCACCATCAGGTCCTGGTTGCGCATCAGCTTGGAGACGGCGGCCACCATCTCCGGCGTCAGGCCGGGGGCCAGGGCGGCCAGCGCCGCGCTGTCGGCCGCCGGCGACAGCAGCCAGTCGCGGAAGGCGCCCACCGTCATGCTGCGGACCGGCGCGAAGGCGGCCGGGTCATGGCCGTCGATGATCAGCCTCGTGACCTCGTCCCGCTCGTAGGGGACCAGCGCCTCGTTGAGGAAGGCGGCCAGCGGCAGGTCGGCCAGCGCCATGCGGGCGGCGACGCGGCGGGCATCGCTCTCGGCGGCGAGCCCGGCCAGCTCGTCGCCCGAGCGGCGCGGCGAGGCGGCGGCCAGCAGGGCGCGCAGATCGGCAAAGACATGGCGCTCGCCCCCGGCCAGGCTGCTGCGTCGCGTCATGGCCGGGGTTCTCCTTCTGGCGGTCAGCCGGGCTCCGCGCCGGGCGGGGTGGTGTCGCCCTCGCCGAGGGCGCGCTGCAGCAGCACCACATCCAGCCATTCGCCCTGCTTGCGCCCGACCGAGCGCAGCACGCCGACCTGGCGGAAGCCGGCCGCCTCGTGCAGCTTCACCGAGGCGATATTGGCGCTGTCGCCCACCACCGCGATCATCTGCCGCAGGCCCAGCGCCGTGCAAGCCTCGAGCAGCGCCTCCAGCAGCCGGCGGCCGATCCCCTGGCCGGCAGCCTCGGCGGCGACGTAGATCGAATTCTCCACCGTGTCGCGATAGGCGATGCGCGGGCGATAGGCGCCGGCATAGGCATAGCCGAGCACCACGCCCTCCCGTTCTGCCACCAGATAGGGCATGCCGGCCGCGACGAGGGCAGCATGACGGCGCTGCATCTCCTCCAGCGGTGGCGGGCTGATCTCGAAGGAGGCGCGGCCGGTGGCCACGTGGTGGCCGTAGATCGCGGTGATCGCGGGCAGGTCGGCGGCGGTCGCCGGGCGGATATGGGTCATGGCGGGACCGATCCAGGCAAGTTCCGTGCCTGATCCTGGCCGCTTTCGCGCAGCCAGTCCAGGGCGCCCAGCCCGGCGGCGCGGCCGGTGGCGAAGCAGGCCTGCAGCAGGTAGCCGCCGGTCGGCGCCTCCCAGTCCAGCATCTCGCCGGCGGCGAAGATCCCGGGCCGCGCACGCAGCATGAAGCGCGGGTCCACGGCATTGAAAAGAATCCCGCCGGCGGAGGAGATGGCGCGCTCCAGCCCCTGGGTGCCGGTCAGCCGCAGCGGCATCCGCTTCACCAGCGCCGGCAGGGTCTCCTGCGCGGCGCCGGCATGCAGCGCCTCCTGCACCAGGGCGATGCCGACCGGGGCCAGGCCGACCGCCTTGCGCAGGAAGGCCGAAAGCGACTGCCCGCGCCGCGGCGCCGCCAGCCGGCGCGCCAGCTCGGCCGCCTCCAGGTCGGGCCGCAGGTCGAGCTCCAGGAGGCAGGAACCGTCGCGGGCGATGGCCTCGCGCAGCGGCGCGGCCAGGGCATAGACGGCGCCGCCCTCGATGCCGTCGCGGGTCAGCATGGCCTCGCCGCGCCGGGTCTGGCCGGCGAAGCTGAGGGCAATGCGCTTCAAGGGCGTGCCGGCGAAGCGCTCGACCAGATGCGCCGACCAGTCGATGCGGAAGCCCATATTCGCGGGGCGCAGCGGCGCCACCGGCACATCGGGCAGGGCGGCGGTCCAGGACCCGTCGGCGCCCAGCCGCGGCCAGGAGGCGCCGCCGAGCGCCAGCACCACCGCATCGGGCGTCGCGGTGACCTCGCCCTCCGGGGTGGCGAAGCGCAGCCCGCCTGCCGCCGCAAAGCCCAGCCAGTCATGCCGCGTGCGGATCTCGACGCCGGCGGCGGACAGCCGGGCCAGCCAGGCGCGCAGCAGCGGCGAAGCCTTCATCGCCTTCGGAAACACCCGGCCGGAGCTGCCGGTGAACAGCGGCTGGCCCAGCCCCTCGGCCCAGGCCATCAGGGCGGCGGGCGGGAAGGCCTCGAGGGCGGCGGACAGGGCGGGCTCGGCCGCGCCGTAATGGCGGCGGAAGCCCGGCATCGGCTCGGAATGGGTCAGGTTCAGCCCGCCGCGCCCGGCCATCAGGAACTTGCGGGCCGGCGAGGGCATGCGCTCGAAGACCAGGGCGCGGCCGCCCTGGGCGGCGATCGCCTCGGCGGCCATCAGCCCGGCGGGGCCGGCGCCGAGCACGGCGATCCAGGGGGAGGGGGGCAGGGGCATCACGCCGGCCTTATGCCATGCGCCGTGCAATTCGCCCATTGGCAGGCGGCGCCGCCCGGCCTAACCCGCTGAGCCCTGGCTTTTCACCCGATCCGGATGCGCCGACGATGACCTCGACCGATGCCGCCCCCCGCGGCGCCTATGTGCTGACGCTGCATTGCGCCAACCGTCCGGGCATCGTGGCGGCGGTCGCCACCGCGCTGTTCGAGGCCGGCGGCAATATCCAGGAAGCCCAGCAGTTCGACGACACGGCGACGCACCGCTTCTTCATGCGCGTTGTCTTCGACGTGGCGGCCGATAGCGCCATCGAGACGTTGCAGCAGGCGGTGACGCCGGTGGCGCAGCGCTTCGGCATGGGCTGGACGCTGCGGCCGAAGGGGGCGAAGCGCCGGGTCATGCTGCTGGTCAGCAAGTTCGACCATTGCCTGGCCGACCTGCTCTACCGCTGGCGCATCGGCGAGCTGCCGATGGAGCTGTCCGGCATCGTCTCCAACCATCCGCTGGAGACCTATGCGCATCTCGACTTCACCGGCGTGCCCTTCCACCACCTCCCCGTGACGCGGGCGACCAAGATGGAGCAGGAGGCGGAGATCTGGCGCCTGTTCCAAGAAAGCGGCTCGGACCTGATGGTGCTGGCCCGCTACATGCAGGTGCTCTCCGACGGGCTGGCGGCCAAGTTGCCCGGCCGCTGCATCAACATCCACCATTCCTTCCTGCCCGGCTTCAAGGGCGCGCGCCCCTATCACCAGGCGCATGCCCGCGGCGTCAAGCTGATCGGCGCCACGGCGCATTTCGTCACCGCCGATCTCGACGAGGGCCCGATCATCGAGCAGGACGTCGAGCGCATCAGCCATGCCGACACCGCCGAGGACCTGATCCGCAAGGGCCGCGACATCGAGCGCCGCGTGCTGGCCCGCGCCATCTCCTTCTACCTGGAAGACCGCATCATCCTGAACGGCAACAAGACCGTGGTCTTCACGGGCTGACCGAGAAGCGGGCGCGATAGGCGGAGGGCGTCACCCCCATCGCCGCCTTGAACTGCTGGCGCATGGCGAGCGCGCTGCCGAAGCCGCACTCCTCCGTCACCCGCTGCACCGGGTGGCCGGCTTCCAGCAGCGCGCGGGCCTGGGCGACGCGCTCGGCCAGCAGCCAGGCGCCGGGGCTCTGGCCCAGCGTCGCGCGGAAATGCCGGTGCAGCCCGCGCGGGCTGAGCGCCGCGGCGCGGGCCATGCGGGCGATGTCCCACTCCTCCGCCAGCGATCCGCGCACCCGGTCGAGCAGCGGCGCCAGCAGGCTGCCGCCGCCGCGCGCAGGCGGCACCGGCCGCTCGACGAACTGCGCCTGGCCGCCCTGGCGCTGCGGCGGGATGACCAGCCGCCGCGCCACGGCATTGGCCTTGGCCGCGCCGAAGTCGCGGCGCACCAGATGCAGGCAGAGGTCGAGGCCGGCCGCGCTGCCGGCCGCCGTCAGCACCGAGCCCTCGTCGACATAGAGGACGTCCGGCACCAGGGTCAGCCCCGGATGCCGTTCGGCGAGCGCCGGGAAATAGCGCCAATGGGTGGTGGCGCGCCGCCCCTCCAGCAGCCCGGCGGCGGCCAGGACAAAGGCGCCCGAGCAGAGCGACAGGATCCGGGCGCCGTTGCCATGCGCTTCCCGCAGCGTGTCGCACAGCGCCGCGGGGACGGGCTCCCCGACCCCGCGCCAGCCGGGGATGATGATGGTCCCGGCCGCGCGGAGCAGTTCGGCGCCACCCTCGGCCAGCACCCGGATGCCGCCCTGGGCGCGCAGCGGCCCGGGCTCCAGGCTGGCCACGGCGCAGCGATACCAGTCCTCGCCGAATTCCGGCCGGGGCAGGGCGAAGACCTCCAGCGCGCAGCCGAACTCGAAGGTGCAGAGCCCGTCATAGGCCAGCACCACGACGCGGGTGTTGAGGGGCGTCTCTGGCATGATCCGGACCATAGGCGGCATTCCTGCCACTCACCAGCGCGGCCTGTGGCGCGGCAGGATCGGCGGCGTCACAGGAGCCCTCCCGCCATGAACAGCGTCACCGCCATCCCCGCCGCCCCCTCTGCCGACGCCGCGGCGCATTTCGCCCGCCGCCTGTCGCTGGAGACCGATTGCGCCGATGTCTCGGCCGCCCTGGCCTCCGGCGCGCCGGGCTTCGTGCTGCTCGATGTGCGGGGTCCGAAGGCCTTCGCCCGCGGCCATGTGCCGGGCGCGGTCAACCTGCCGCATGCCGCGATCACCGCCGAAAGCCTGGAGGGGCACCCGGCGGACACGCTCTTCATCGTCTATTGCGCCGGCCCGCATTGCAACGGCGCCGATCGCGGCGCGCTGCGGCTGGCGCGGCTGGGCCGTCCGGTGAAGCTGATGATCGGCGGCATCACCGGCTGGATCGACGAGGGCTTCGCGCTGGAGGGCAGCGGCGCCGCGCCCGGCTGAACCCGGCGGCCGGAGGCCCCGCGCCGCTCAGTCCACCTTGACCCGCGGCGCATTGGCCTTGCGCAGCAGATCGGCCAGCCAGAACATCAGCGAGCGCCAGAAGCCATGCAGCCCGAGCTGGTGGCGGCGGTAGAGCGAGGCATAGGAGAACTGGGCGAAGCGGCCCTGGATGAAGGTGCTGTCGCCCAGCAGGCCGAGCCGGCCCAGGCTGCCGAAGGCGTTGTAATGGCCGATCGCCACCAGCGCGCCACCATGGCGGTAGTGGAAGTCGGGCAGGGGCTTGCCGTCCAGCCTGGCCTCCAGCCCGCGCGCCAGGTGCTCGGCCTGCTGCTGCGCCACCTGGGCGGTGGCGGGCAGCGCGCGCGCCTCGCCCTCCGGCACCAGGAAGGCGCAGTCGCCGAGGGCGAAGACATGCTCGTCGCGCGTCGTCTGCAGCGTTGGCCGCACCACCAGCTGGCGCGACCGCGCGCTCTCCAGCCCGTCGAGCCCCTCCAGGAAGGCGGGCGCCTGGATGCCGGCGGCCCAGACCTTCAGCGGCGCCGGGATGCGGCGGCCATCCTGCAGATGCATCGCCCCGGCATCCACCGCCACCACCTGGGCGCCGGTCAGCACCGTCACCCCCTGGCGGCGCAGCTCGCGCTGGGCGGCGTCCGCCACCCGCTCGGGCAGGGCGCCCAGGATGCGCGGCGCCGTCTCGATCAGCGTCAGCCGCAGCCGGCGCCGCAGATTGCCGAAGCCATAGCCGGCGGCGAAGTCGAGCGCCGTGTTGATCTCGGCCGAGAGCTCGACCCCGGTGGCGCCGGCGCCGACGATGGCGATGTCCAGCGTCGCCTCCTCCGGCCCTGCCAGGCAGCGGATGACGTCGCTGCGCAGCGCCGTGTTGAAGGCCTCGGCCTGGGCGCGGCTGTCGATGAAATGGCAGTGCTCGCGCACGCCGGGAATGCCGAAATCGTTGGCCCGGCTGCCCACGGCGATGATCAGCGTGTCGTAGCCGAGGCTGCGGGCCGGCAGGATCTCCGCCCCGTTCGGGTCGCGCAGCGGGCCGAGCTGCACCTGGCGGGCGGCGCGGTCCAGCCCGACCATCTCGCCCGGCCAGTAGCGGAAATGGTGGCGGCTGGCCTGCACCACGAAGCTGACCTGTTCCTGGCCGGAATCCAGCGTGCCGGCGGCGACCTCGTGCAGCC
Organism: Roseomonas sp. USHLN139; assembly: GCF_037145735.1. Taxonomy (NCBI): domain Bacteria; kingdom Pseudomonadati; phylum Pseudomonadota; class Alphaproteobacteria; order Acetobacterales; family Roseomonadaceae; genus Roseomonas; species Roseomonas sp. USHLN139. Next base: position 1,053,467 of record NZ_JBBCWY010000001.1, read on the forward strand.
GCGGCTTCCAGATATGGCTGGCGTCGCGGTCGACCAGCAGGATCTCGGCGCGACCCTCCCGGCCAAGGCGCCGTCCCAGCCGCGTCGCCAGATGCACGCCGCCGGCGCCGCCGCCGATGATGACGATCCGATGCGGGGTCGCGGGCATGGGCAGGCTCCTGGCTGAGGGGGCGAAAGAAAAAGAGCCCGCGGGAAGGCTATTCCCCCGGGCTCGTCGGTGTCAGGCGGGGCGGACGGCCCGGTGGGGCTCAAGGCCCGAAGCCCCGAGCCCCGGGGGCCGGCCGCCGCGGCTCAATGCTGGCCGCCCGCCGCCTGGCCTCCGGCCTTCGGCGTGTCGCCATGGGCGTGGTGGCCCCGGCCGAAGCGGCGGTGCGTCGCCTCGCGCATCCGCTGGAACACGACGTAGAGCATCGGGATCATGAAGATGCCGATGGTGGAGGCCGCGATCATGCCGGCGAAGACCGGCGTGGAGACGGCGCGGCGCGCCAGCATCGAGGCGCCGCTCGCCCAGACCAGCGGCACCAGGCCGAGGATGAAGGCGATCGAGGTCATCATCACGGCGCGGAAGCGCAGCTTGGCGCCCTGTGCCGCGGCTTCGACGATGTCGAGCCCGGCCTCGCGTTGCTCCTTGGCGAATTCGACGATCAGGATGCCGTTCTTCGCGGCCAGCGCGATCAGCACGATCAGGCCGATCTGCGCGTAGAGGTCCATCGGCATGCCGGCGATGAACAGTGCGCCGACCGCGCCCAGCACGCCGACCGTGACCGAGAGCAGCACGGGGATGGGAATGACCCAGCTCTCGTAGAGGCCGACCAGGAAGAGGAAGGCGAAGAGCACGGCCAGCGCCAGGATGGCGCCGGTCTGGCCCGCCGCGCGCTGCTCCTGGAAGGAGGTGCCGGTCCATTCGAAGGTATAGCCGTTCGGCAGGCTCTGGTTGGAGATCCGCATCATCGCCGCCATCGCCTCGCCCGAGGAGACGCCGGGCTTGGGCGAGCCGCTGATGGTGATCGCGCGGTAGTTGTTGTAGCGGCTGATGAACTGCGGCCCCACCACGGTGCGCTCCGAGGCGATCGAGCGCAGCGGCACCATGACGCCGCGGCTGTTGCGGATCTCGATCTTCCAGAGGCCGGTGACGTCGCGGCGGTCGGCCGCCTCGCCCTGGATCTGCACCTGCCAGGTGCGGCCATAGAGGTTGAAGTTGTTGACGAAGCTGCTGCCCAGCGTCGCCTGCAGTGTCGAGAAGACATCGGTCATCGACAGGCCCAGCGCCTGCGCCTTGTCGCGGTCGATGTCGAGATAGAGCGAGGGCGAGCGGGCGCTGAAGGTCGAGAAGACCTGGGCCAGCGCCGGGTCCTGGTTGGCCGCGCCGAGCAGCGCGCCGAGCACCCCGGCCATGTCGGCCGGCGCCGCGCCGGTCAGGCTTTCCAGCTGGTACTCGAAGCCGCCGCCGGTCGAGAGGCCGATGATCGGCGGCAGGTTGATCGGGATGATCTGCGCGCCGCGGATCTGCTGGCTCTCGCCGAAGATCCGCCCGATCAGCGCGTTGACGTTGTCGCTGGCGGCCGGGCGCTGGGCGAATTCCTTCAGCTGCACGAACATGGTGCCGGAGGAGGAGCTGTTGCCGCCGTCGAGCAGCGAGAAGCCGATGATCGACACGGCGTCGCGCACCTGCGGCATCTCCTTCAGCCGCTGCTCCATCTGCGCCACCACCTCGCTGGTGCGGGCGACCGAGGCGCCGTCGGGCAGCTGGAAGGCGATGATGAAGGCACCCTGGTCCTCGGAGGGCAGGAAGCCCGAGGGAATGCGGCTGGCGATGGTGAAGGCGCCGAAGCCGAAGGCGCCGACCAGCAGGATCGAGACGATGCCCAGCCGCAGCAGCCGCCGCACCAGCCCGGCATAGCCGTCGCGCACATTGTCGATGCGCCGCGACACCCAGGCCATGATGCCCTTCTTCGGCCCGCTATGCCGCAGGAAGACGGCGCAGAGGGCGGGGGAGAGCGTCAGCGCGTTGATCGCGGAGATCACCATGGCGGCGCTGATGGTCACCGCGAACTGGCGGAACAGCTCGCCCGACAGGCCGGGGATGAAGCCGATCGGCACGAAGACCGAGAGCAGCACCAGGGTGATGGCGATGATCGGCCCGGTGATCTGCGCCATCGCCTTCTTGGTGGCGTCCGCCGGGCTGAGCTCCGGCTCCTCCTCCATCACGCGCTCGACGTTCTCCACCACGACGATGGCGTCGTCGACGACGATGCCGATCGCCAGCACCATCGCCAGCAGCGAGACGGTATTGGCCGAATAGCCCATCACCAGCAGGATGGCGAAGGTGGTCACCAGGCTGACCGGCACGGCAATGATCGGGATCAGCGTCGCGCGGATGTTGCCGAGGAACAGGAAGACCACCACGGCCACCAGCACGAAGGCCTCGGCCAGGGTCTTGATGACCTCGTGGATGGTATCGTTGACGAAGATGGTGGTGTCGAAGACCGGGCGGATGGTCATGCCCTCGGGCATGCGGGCGCGCACCCGGTTCAGCGTCGCGTCGATGGCGGCGGCCGTCTGCACGGCGTTCGCGCCGGGGGCCAGGTAGATGCCGATGCCGACGCCGTCCTGGCCGTTCAGGCGGGTGCGGCTGTCCTGGTTCTGCGCGCCAATCTCGACACGCGCCACGTCGCGCACGCGCAGCACCGAGCCGTCCGGATTGGCGCGCAGCACGATATTGCCGAACTGCTCCGGGCTGGAGAGCCGGCCCTGCGTCTGCACGTTGATCTGGGTCTGCTGGTTGTTCGGCACCGGCTCGGCGCCGAGCCGGCCGGTCGGCGCCTGCACGTTCTGCGCCCGGATGGCGGCGGCAACGTCGGAGGGCGTCAGGTTCAGGCTGACCAGGCGCTGCGTGTCGAACCAGATGCGCATCGCGTAGTTCTGCCGGCTGAACAGCGAGGCGGAACCGACGCCCGTGGTGCGCGACAGCTCGTCCAGCACGTTCAGCGTGGCATAGTTGGTCAGGTAGAGCGGGTCGTAGCCGCGCTCCGGCGTGTCGGCATAGAGGAACAGCACCTGCAGGATCGAGGAGGAGCGCTTCTCCACCCGGATGCCCTGGGCCTGCACCTCGGAGGGCATCAGCGCCATCGCCGCCTGGACGCGGTTGTTGACGTTGACGGTGTTGATGTCCGCGTTGGTGCCGAGCTCGAAGCTCACGACCAGCGAGTAGCTGCCGTCGGAGCCGCTGTTGCTCTTCATGTAGATGGATTTGTCGACGCCGACGATCTGCGCCTCGAGCGGCTGCGCGACCGCGGCCTCGACCACCTCGGCGGAGGCGCCGGGATAGGTCGCGCTGACCTGCACCTGGGGCGGCACGATGTCGGGGAACTGCGACACCGGGATGCGCGTCATCGACAGGGCGCCGGCGATGGTCATCACGATCGCGATGACCACCGCCAGGCGCGGGCGGTTGACGAAGATGGCGGAGAACAAGGTCTCAGCCTCCCTGGTTCGGGCGGGCGCCCTGGTTGCCGCCGCCCGGGTTGCCGCCGGCCGGGCCATTGCCGCCCGGCTGGTTGGCGGGGGCCGGGTTCACCGGCTGGCCGGGGCGGACGCGCTGCAGCCCGTCGACCACGACCTGCTCGCCCTCCTTCAGCCCGTCCTCGATCACCGCGCGCTCGGGCGTCGAGTTGCGGCCCATCCGCACGGTGCGGCGCTCCGCCTTGTTCTCGGCGCCGATGACATAGACGAAGTCGCCGCGGGCGTCGCTCAGCACCGCGGCGCGGGTGATGGTCAGCGCCTGGATCGGCTCGATCGCCTCGACGACGACGTTGACGATCTGGTTGGCGGTCAGCTCGCGATAGCCGCCCTGGGTCGGCGGATTGGGGATGGTGCCGCGCAGCAGCACGCTGTCGGTGTCGCGGCCGACATCGATGTCGACGAAGTTCAGCGTGCCGGTCTGGCCATAGACCCGGCCGCCCGGCAGCCGCACCCGCAGCTTCACCGCGTTCAGCCCGCCGCGCTCGGCATAGCGGGCGCGCACATCGGTCAGCGTCCGCATCGGCACCGTGAAGCTGACATACATCGGGTCCTGGCTGACGATGCTGGCCAGCGCGCCGGAGGAGGGGGTGACCACATTGCCTTCGGTCACGCTGGCGCGGCCGATGCGCCCGGTGATCGGCGCGCGGATCTCGGTATAGTCCAGGTTGATCTGCGCCTGGCGCACCGAGGCCTGTGAGGAGAGCAGCTGCGCCTGGGCGCTGCGCTGGGCGGCGAGGGCCGTGTCGACGTTGGAGCGCTGCCCGGCCACCGTGTTCAGCAGGGCCTGGGCGCGGGCCAGGGTGATGTTGGCATTCTGCAGCTGGGCATCGGCCTCGGCCACCGAGGCGCGGGCGATCTGCAGCTGCGCCTCGAAGGGGCCGCGCTCCAGCCGGAACAGCAGGTCGCCCTGCTTCACCTCGGCGCCTTCCTCGAATTCGCGCTTCTCCAGGAAGGCGGTCAGGCGGGGCATCAGGTCGACGCGCTGCATGGCGTCGATGCGGCCGATGAACTCGTTGGTCTCGGTCACCGCGCTGCGGGTCACCGGGGCCACGCCGACCGCGGGAGGCTGGCCGCCGGGCGCCTGGGCGAGCGCGAAGCGGGGCAGCAGGGGCGCGGAAAGAAGGAACAGGCCGAGTGCGGCCATCCCGCGGCGGTGCAGGAGCTGCATGGAACCTCCAGAGATGCGATCCGCGGCGCAGGCTGCGGCTTGTAAAGATACCTTCACGTATGTATATAAAGCCCGGGATTACCTTGCCGCAAGGTGGAAATGGCGCGTCGCACCAAGCAGGAAGCCGATGAAACGCGTGAGGCGCTCCTCGACGCGGCGGAGGAGGTCTTCCTTGAGCGTGGCGTCGCCCGGGCTTCGCTGGATGAGGTGGCGCGCGTCGCCGGCTGCACCAGGGGGGCGGTGCACTGGCATTTCCGTGATAAGCTCGGCCTGTTCCTCGCCCTCGACGAGCGGCTGGTGCTGCTGCAGGACGAGCTGAAGCGGCGGCTGCTCTGCGGCGGCACCACGAATTCACCGCTGCGTCACATGGCCGAGGCCATCACCGGCGCCATGGTCGACCTCGAACAGAATCCGCGCCGCCGCCGGCTGCTGACCATCATGCTGCAGCGCTGCGAGTATGTGGCCGAGATGGCGCCCGCGCTGCAGCGCCGGCGCGAGGCCGACCAGCAGGTCCGCGCCAAGCTGCGCGACCAGTTCCAGATCGCCGCCGATCTGGGCGAGATGTCGAGCGCCTGGACGCCGGAGCGCGCGGCGCTGTTCCTGCACGCCCTGATCAGCGGCTTCCTCTACGAATGGCTGCGCGGGGAGGCCGATTTCACCCTGTCGGGCGAGGTGAGCAGCGCGGTGCGCGGCTTCCTGTCCTGCGCCGTCGCCAAGCCCGGCACAGCTCCCTTCTGCTGAGGATCCATCCCGCATGCGTCTTTCGCTTCCGGCGCCTCCTGCGGCGCCTGTCCCGCTGACCTCCCGCACTGGCCGGCTTGTGCCGGCGCTGCTGCTGCTGCCGGCGCTGCTGGCCGGCTGCGCCGGCGCCGCGCCGGCCGGCTCCTCCGCCGCCCGCACCGCCGATGTGCCCGGCCTTCCCTCGGGCAGCACGGTGGAGACGCTCCGCGGCAGGCCCGCCCTGGGCGAGCCGCTGCGGCCGGAGCCCGGCAATATCTGGGCGGACGGGCTGACCCCCTCGGCGGCCGCGCCGGCCCCGCTCGGCGTCCCGGGCAAGTGATCCCGCTTTTCCGCTGCCACCCTCCTCGCTGAAAGACCGCGGTCGATGAATCCCTTGCGTATCCGTCAGGCGCTGCTGGCCGCGACCGTGCTGGTCCCTGTCGCCCTGGCGCCGGCCGCCGGCTGGGCCCAGTCCCTGCAGGAGGCGCTGAGCCAGGCCTATGCGAACAACCCGACGCTGCAGACGGCGCGCGCGCAGCTGCGCGTGGTGGACGAGAACGTGCCGCAGGCGCTGGCCGGCTGGCGGCCCAGCGTCACCATCGCCGGCAACGCCGGCTATGTGAACGGCACCACCCGCTCGCGCGGCATCTATGCCGATGCCGACCGGCAGACCGCCGGCGTCAGCGCGACGGTGACGCAGCAGCTCTACAATGGCGGCCGCACCGTGGCCTCGACCCAGCGGGCCGAGAACCAGGTGCTGGCGCAGCGCGCCCGGCTGCTGTCGGCCGAGCAGCAGGTGCTGTCCGACACCGTCGCCGCCTATGTCGCGGTGATCCGCGACCAGGAGACGCTGCGGCTCAACGTCAACAACGTCCAGGTGCTGCAGCGCCAGCTCGACGCCACCAACGAGCGCTTCAGGGTCGGCGAGATCACCCGCACCGACGTCGCCCAGGCGGAGAGCCGGCTGGCCGGCGCCCGCGCCCAGCGCGCCAGCGCCGAGGGCAATCTGCAGACCAGCCGCGCCACCTTCCGCCGCACCACCGGCCTGTCGCCGGAGCGGCTGACCGCGCCGCAGCCGCTGGGCATGCCGGTGAAGGACGGGCGCGAGGCAGCCGAGCTCGCCATGCGCAACAACCCGGCGGTGGTCGCCGCGCTGTTCGACGAGGCCGCGGCGCGCGACGCCGTCGACGTGCAGATGTCCGCCCTGCTGCCCTCGGTGAACGTCCAGGCCCAGGCCTTCCGCAGCGACAACGCCAATACCCCGCACACCCGCGGCACCGGCGAGCAGATCACCGCCAACCTCTCCGTGCCGCTCTACCAGGGCGGCGCCGAGCATTCGGCGGTGCGCCAGGCGCGGCAGGATGCGCAGCGCTACCGCCAGGTGGTGGACGACAACCGCCGCCAGGTGATGCAGCAGGCGACCCAGGCCTGGGAGACGCTGCAATCGGCCCGCGCCCAGGTCGACAGCGTGCGGGCGCAGATCCGCGCCGCCGAGATCGCGCTGGACGGCGTGCAGCGCGAGGCGGTGGTCGGCAGCCGCACCACGCTCGACGTGCTGAACGCCGAGCAGGAGCTGCTGAACGCCCGCGTCAGCCTGGTGCAGGCGCTCGCCAATGTGGTGACCGCCAGCTACAACCTGGCCGGCTCGGTCGGGCGGCTGACCGCGCGGGACCTGGCGCTGCCGGTCGCGCAGTATGATATGGAAGCCTATTACCGGACGGTGCGCACGCGCTGGTTCGGCACCGGCGACCTGAATACCCAGCAGCCGGTCAGCGACAGCCTTCCGGTCCAGCCTTGACCGGGGCGGGCCGCCGCCCTCCCGCCGCCCGCCTGGCTCAGGCGGGCTTGCGGGGCGGCAGCGGCTTCAGCGTCAGCTTGTAGAGCCGCATCGACCAGGGGCTGCGCAGTGCGCCGGCCCCGGCGTCGAACAGCGAGTAGAAGCTGGGGCGATGCAGCAGCAGCTGCGCCTCGCCCTGGCGGAAGGGGACATCGACCAGCAGCGGCGCCGCCGGATCCCCGGCGCGGGCCAGCAGGCGCGGCTTGCGGCCCGGCTCGGGCGCATAGGCGCCGATCGCCTGTTCCTCCGGCGCCGCCACCACGCTGCCGGCAGGCGGCAGGGCGAAACGCAGCCGCAGCCGCAGCCGGCCGATGGCCTCCACCCCGCCCTCGGGCGGCGTCGTCGGGCGCAGGCGCAGCAGGGCGAGCGGCCCGGCCTGCACGGCATTGCCCACGGCGCGCGCCTCGGCCCCCAGCAGCGTCGCCTCCCAGCCTTCGGGGCTGGCCATCGGCACGCTCTGGTTCGGCGCGGCCAGCAGGTGGTCCAGCGTGTCGCGCCCGAGCGGCGCCAGCCCCTCGCGCAGCCGGCCGAGCAGGGTCAGGCTGCGCGGCGGCGGCGCGATCGGCGCCTGGCGGGCATAGTGCAGGAAGCGGTCGGCCGCCTCGCGCTCGCCGGCATAGAGGTGGCGCCGCGCCGCCAGCATGCTGAAGGCCTGGCAATGGCTGAAGGCCAGGTAGGCGCCGGCGGCGGCGGCCACCGCGGTCAGCGGCGCGCCCTCCAGCAGCCGGTCGAGCACCCGGTTGAAGCGCCCCGCCTGCTTCAGGAAGGCGCCGAGCTCATGCCCGCCATCCGGGCAGATGAAGACCTGTGGCCAGCCCTCGGCCTTGAAGGCCTCGGCATTGGCGACGTCGATCACGTCGAGATCGCCGAACAGGCAGAGGAAGCGCCGCGGATCGCCGGTCATCACCGCATCCGGCCGCGGCACCGGCTGCTCCTCCTCGAACCAGCGCTGGTAGCGGATGATCGCCGGGCCACGCCTGGCGAGATCGACCGAGACCGGCGGGCAGAGCGCCATGACCCGCGCCTCGGGCAGCAGGGCGCCGACCAGCAGCGCCCCGAAGGCGCCCATGCTGACGCCCAGCACGGTGGCCCGCTCATAGCCGCCGGCGGCGACCTGCCGGCGCAGCGCGGCGGCCATGGCGTCCCAGCCCGGCTCGGCATTGTACCAGCTCTGCCGCTGGTCGCGCAGGAACAGCCGGTCAATCCCCGGCCGCGCCATCAGCGAGGCGTGGAAGTCGAAGGCGGTGATCGGCTCTCCGGCGCGGCGCAGCCCGGTGACGGCGATGACCAGCTGCCGGGCCGGCGCCTCGGCGGCGGGCGCGAATTCCAGTTCATAGCCGTCGAAGGCCTGCAGTCCGGGCTGCAGGGCGCTGCGCTCCACGATCAAGTCGGCCGATCCCGTCCAATGGCGCGCCCGGGCGGCGAGGGAGCCGCCGGGGCGCGGGCCGCTGTACAGCGCGAACCAGACCGTTGTGCAAGCTTGGCCGGGTGGCGCGGCGCCCTCAGCCGGCCAGCCCCTGCACGAGTCGGGCGAGGGAGAGCGAGGCGGTCAGCCCCGGGCTCTCGATGCCGAAGAGGTTGATCAGCCCGGCGCGGCCATGCGTCTCTGTGCCCTGGATGACGAAATCCTGCCCCGGCTGGCCGGGGGCGACGATCTTCGGCCGGATGCCGGAATAGCCGGGCTGCAGCGCGCCTTCCGGCAGGCCGGGCCAGTAGCGGCGGATGGCGGCATAGAAGCTGTCGCCGCGCCGCGGATCGACCTCGTAGTCGATGCTGTCGATCCATTCGACATCGGGGCCGAAGCGGCACTGCCCGCCAAGATCGATGGTCAGGTGGGTGCCGAGGCCGCCCGGCACCGGCACCGGATAGATCAGCCGCGAGAAAGGCGAGCGCCCGGCCAGGGTGAAGTAGTTGCCCTTGGCATAATAGGTCGGCGGCACATGGGCGGCCGGCATGCCTGCCAGCTTGCCGGCCAGGCGCGGCGCGTGCAGCCCGGCGGCATTGACCAGCAGCCGGCAGCGCAGCGACATCGGCTCGGCGCCGCCGACCTCGAGCTCGGCGCCTTCCTCGACCAGCCGGCCGCCGAGGACGGGGCTGTGGAAGACGAAGGTGGCGCCGGCATTCTCGGCATCGCCCTGCAGCGCCAGCATATAGGCATGGCTGTCGATGATGCCGGTGGAGGGGGAGAGCAGGGCGGCGGTGCAGTGCAGCGCCGGCTCCATCGCCAGCGCCTCCTCCGGCTCGACCAGCCGCAGGTCGGGCACGCCATTGGCCGCCGCCCGGGCCTGGATCGAGGCCAGCTTGCCGCGCTCCTCGGCATCCGTTGCCACGATCAGCTTGCCGCATTGCGCATGCGGCACGCCGCGCTCGGCGCAATAGGCGTAGAGCAGGTGCTTGCCCTCGACGCAGGCGCGCGCCATCAGGCTGTCCTTCGGGTAATAGATCCCCGCATGGATCACCTCGCTGTTGCGCGAGGAGGTCTCGGTGCCGATGCCCTCGGCGGCCTCCAGCACCAGCACCTCGCGCCCGGCGAGCGCCAGTTCGCGGGCCACGGCCAGCCCGACCACGCCGGCGCCGATGACGATGCACTCCACCTCTTCCACCCGGCCGCTCCTTCTCGAATCCTCGTTGCCGGCAGTCTTGCCCCCGATGCGGCGGGCTGGCCATGGTGGGGGACGCGAAAAATACCGCTTTGCGCGGGATTGCCGGCTGGTTTTCGCCGGGTTTTCCCGGACTTTCCCCGGGGCGTGACGCGGCGATGCTTGACGCGGCCGGCGCCGGGCGGCACGGAGCCGCATGGCCGCTCCCCCGCTTCTGCTGCTCCAGGACACCCGCCTCGGCTTCGGCACCACGCCGCTGCTGCTGGGCTCCACGCTCTCTGTGTCGCCCGGCGAGCGGGTGGCGCTGATCGGCCGCAACGGCTCCGGCAAGTCGACCCTGCTGAAGATCGCCGCCGGGCTGGTGCAGCCCGATTCCGGCAGCCGCTTCGTCCAGCCCGGCGCCACGCTGCGCTACCTGGAGCAGGAGCCCGACCTCTCTGGCTACGCCAATGTCATGGCCTATGTGATGGCCGGGCTGGGGGAGGGCGACGACGAATACCGGGCGCATTACCTGCTGGAGCAGCTCGGCCTCACCGGCGAGGAACTGCCGAAGAACCTCTCGGGCGGCGAGGCGCGGCGGGCGGCGCTGGCCCGCGCGCTGGCCCCCAGCCCCGACATCCTGCTGCTGGACGAGCCGACCAACCACCTCGACCTGCCCGCCATCGAATGGCTGGAGCAGGAGATCGGCTCGATGCGCTCGGCCCTGGTCCTGATCAGCCATGACCGCCGCTTCCTCGAAACCATGACGCGGGAGATGGTCTGGCTCGACCGCGGCATCACCCGCCGCCTGGCCCGCGGTTTTTCCCACTTTGAGACCTGGCGTGACGAGGTCCTGGAGCTGGAGGAGAAGGAGGCGCACAAGCTCGACCGGCAGATCGCCCGCGAAGAGGACTGGATGCGCTACGGCGTCACCGCCCGGCGCAAGCGCAATGTCCGCCGCGTCGCCGAGCTCGCCGGCCTCCGCCAGCAGCGCCGCGACCGCCGCGCTGCCCAGGGCGGGGTGAAGATGGCCGCCGCCGAGGGCGAGGGCTCCGGCAGCCAGGTGGTCTCGGCCGAGGGCATCTCGAAATTCTACGGCGAGCGCGCCGTGGTGAAGGATTTCTCCACCCGCATCCTGCGCGGCGACCGGGTCGGGATCGTCGGGCCCAATGGCGCCGGCAAGACCACGCTGCTGTCGATGCTGACCGGCGTGCTGGCGCCGGATTCCGGCGAGATCAAGCTCGGCACCAACCTGCAGATGGTGACGCTGGACCAGCGGCGCGAAGCGCTGGATCCCTCGATGACCGTCTCGGCGACGCTGACCGGGCAGCGCGGCGACCAGGTCTGGGTCAATGGCCAGCCGCGCCACGTCATCGGCTACATGAAGGATTTTCTTTTCCTGCCCGAGCAGGCGCGCACCCCGGTCTCGGCGCTGTCGGGGGGCGAGCGCGGTCGCCTGCTGCTGGCGCGCGCCTTTGCCACCGCCTCCAACCTGCTGGTGCTGGACGAGCCGACCAACGACCTGGACCTCGAGACGCTCGACCTGCTGCAGGAGCAGATCGCCGATTACGGCGGCACGGTCATCGTGGTCAGCCATGACCGCGACTTCCTCGACCGGGTGACCACCAATGTCATCGCCTGGGAAGGCGAGGGGCGCTGGCAGGATTATGCCGGCGGCTATTCCGACATGGTGGCGCAGCGCGGCCATGGCGTGCGGGCGCGTGCCGATGCCCAGCCTGCCCCCGCCGCGAAGCCTGCGGAGTCGAAGCCTGTCGCCGCCGCACCGGCGGCGGCGGCCCGGAAGAAAATGTCGTTCAAGGACCAGCATGAGCTGGAGACGCTGCCGGCGAAGATGCGCAAGCTGGAAGCCGAGGCCGCGAAGCTGAAGGAAATCCTGGCCGATCCCGGGCTCTACAGCCGCGACAAGGCGCGTTTCGACAAGGCCAGCGAGCTGCTGGCCCGGACGGAGACCGGCCTGGCGGAGGCGGAGGAGCGCTGGCTGGAGCTGGAGATGCTGCGCGAGGAAATGGGGGGCTGAACCGGCCCCCGGCCTTGGCCAGAGCGTGATGGCGTGAGGCGGCACCGCCGAACAGCCTGGAACAGGAAGCCGGCGTGGATTGCCTGCGTGCTTCCGCAGGCAATCCGCTCTAGGCGGCGCGGACCGACAGGCCGTGGCGCGCTTCCTGGGTGCGGAAGCGCACCTCGCAGGCCAGGCCCTCGGCCTCGAAGCTGAGCCGCACCTGGGTGCCCGGGCCGAGGTCATAGCCCAGGCCGCGCTCCAGGAAGCGCAGGCCGAAGCCCTGGCGCAGCGGCCGGCCGGCCAGGCGGGGGCCGCCCTGTTCGCGCCAGGAGAGCCGCAGCGCGCCATCGGGCAGGCAGTCCCAGCGCAGCGTCACCTGGCCGCCGCCGCCCAGCGCCCCGTGCCGGGCGGCGTTGCTGGCCAGCTCGGAGAGCGCGATGACCAGGGCCTGGGCCTGGCCGGGGCGCAGCAGCAGCCCCTCCGGCCCCTCGATCCGCAGCCTTCCGCTGGCCTGCCAGGGGCCGAGCGCCGCCTGCACGGCGGCCGACAGCGTCGCCTGCGACCAGCCGACCGAGGCCAGCAGCTCGTGCGAGCGCGACAGCGCGCCGAGACGCGCCGAGAAATCGGCGGCGAAGCGCTGCGGGTCGAGCGCCGCGCCGCGCAGCGTCTGGGCGGCCAGCGACTGCACGGTGGCCAGCGTGTTCTTCACCCGGTGGTTCAGCTCGCCCACCAGCTCGTCGCGCCAGGCGTCCTGGGTGGCGCGCTCGGTGACATCGGTGATGATCAGGCAGAGATGCGGCACGCCGCGGACCGGTTCGGCGGCCGCCGCGGAGGGCGGCAGCAGCAGCTCGGCCGCCAGGTGGTAATGGCGGTCGCCGCCCGGCGCGGTCACCGACCGGCCCGCCAGGCCGCTGCCCTGCGCCAGGGCCGCGCGCAGCTCGGCCCCGATCGCCGCATGCAGCCAGGGCAGGGCCTGGGCCAGGCTCTGGCCGGACAGCGCGGATTCGGGGATGCCGGCCAGCTGGGCGAAGCGGGCATTGCCGGCGGCGATGGCCAGGCTGCCGTCGAGCAGCGCCATGCCGATTGGCACCGCCTCGGCCACGGCGCGGATCTGCGCCTGGGCCTCGGCGGCGCGCCGCGCCTGGGCCTGGGCCTCGCGCCGCGACTGGCGCAGCGTCAGGCCCAGCAGGATGGCCGCCGCCGCCGCGCTGCCCAGGGCGGCCAGCAGGCCGTTGCGCTGCCGGGTCAGGTCCTGCTGGCGCAGCAGGGCGACGCGGCCCTTCAAGGCTTCTTCCATGGCATTGGCGGCCCCATGCAGGGCCTGGTGCGCCGCGTCGTTCTCCGCCGCGGTGAGGCCGTTGGCCAGGCGCAGCCGCAGCAGGGCCTGCGGCGGGGCGAATTCCGGATAATCGGCGGCCAGCCGTTCCAGCACGGCCAGGGCGGCGGTCGCCTCGGCACGGACCAGCCGGGCGGGATGATCGGAGAGCAGCGCTTCCGCCTTCAATCCCTCGTCGAGCGCCCGGATCTCCCGCAGGGTGGCCTCGCTATGGGCGAGGCGGAATGCCAGGAAGGCGAAGCTGGCGGCCAGCAGGGCGAAGGCCAGCCAGGCCATCGACCCGCCGGCCAGGGTGAAGGCTTGTCGCATCGGGCCGGGCGGCCGGGCGGGGGCCGCGGCGGCATCCGGGCACGCCGGGGCGCGGCGCCCTGGCAGGCTCCTGGGGGCGGCAGGCTGCACGGGCGCCTTCCTCCGGTTTTTTTGATTGTTTGCCGAACGTTTCCCATCTACCGCCCTCCCGCCAGCGCCCGGTTGGGTCCTGGTGGCGGAGCTGGAGCGCTGGGGCAGCAGCGCGGCGTGTCCAGCCCGCATCCTCGGCCAAGGGGAGCAGTGAAGCGCGGCATGAGTTAATAGAAGCGTTCTTTTGCGCGCGACGGGAGAGATTTTTTCGATTCAGAGCGATTCGACACCGAAATATTATCACGAAAGAAGCGTTTGATGGGCGCGGAGTGACGCCGTTCCTCGCGCCCGGCCTCGGACTTTTGCGGGAGATGCCCTCTTGGCTGCTGACGATGATGACGAGGGGGAAGATGCCCCCCCCGGCCTGCCGCCCGGCACGCCCTTCTACATGACGCCCGCCGGCCATGCCGGCCTGCAGGCGGAGCTGACCCGGCTGTGGAGCCAGGAGCGGCCGAAGGTGGTGGAGATCGTCTCCTGGGCGGCCAGCCTCGGCGACCGCAGCGAGAATGCCGACTACCAGTACGGCAAGAAGCGGCTGCGCGAGATCGACCGCCGGGTGCGCTTCCTGCGCAAGCGGCTGGAACGGGTGCAGGTGGTCGACCCGGCGGCGCAGCCGCGGCGCGACCAGGTCTTCTTCGGCGCCACGGTGACCTACGCCCGCGAGGATGACAGCGAGGTCACCATCACCATCGTCGGCGTCGACGAGACCGACCTGGAGCGCGGCCATATCAGCTGGGTGTCGCCGATGGCGCGCGCGCTGCTGAAGGCGCGCGTCGGCGATCTGATCCGCGTGCGCACCCCGGGCGGCGTCGAGGAGATCGAGGTGGTCGGCATCGCCTATCCGCCGGCCGCCTGACCGACCCGCGCCGCGATCCGCAGGGGCGGGGCCATCATCGCGGAGAAATTCGCCACCCCGCCCTTGCTTCCTTCATTTCACCGGCGTCATGCTGCGGGTGTTCCGCAGCCTCCCCGAAAGCCCGCGTCGAATGTCGCAGAATATCCTCCGCCCGCCCGCGGCCACGGCGCGGCGTGGCTGGCGTGACCTCTCGCCCGTGCTGCGCGGGATGGTCTGGATGGCGCTGTCGGGCCTGCTGTTCAGCCTGCTCAACGCCATCATGAGCGGCATGACGCGGGAGATGCATTCCTTCCAGGCGCAGTTCCTGCGCTACTTCTTCGGCTTCCTGGTGATGGTGCCGCTGTTCTGGCGCGACGGCGTCGCCAGCTACGCGCCGAAGGGCGTCTCGGGGCAGCTGTGGCGCGGCGTGGTGCACACCGCCGGGCTGCTGATGTGGTTCCTGGCGCTGCCGCATATCCCACTGGCCGATGTCACGGCGCTGGGCTTCACCGGGCCGATCTTCATCATGATCGGCGCCGTGGTCTTCCTGAAGGAGAAGGTGGTGCTGGGCCGCTGGATCGCCGCCGGCTTCGGCCTGGTCGGCGTCGCCATCGTGCTGGGGCCGAAGCTCTCGGGGGGTGGCGGCATCTGGACCCTGGTGATGCTGGGCTCCTCGCCGCTGTTCGCCGCCTCCTTCCTGATCACCAAGGCGCTGACCCGGCGCGACCGGCCGGAGGTGATCGTCATGTGGCAGGCGATCACCATCTCGCTCTTCACGCTGCCCTTCGCCCTGGCCTTCTGGGCCTGGCCGAGCCCGACCCAGCTGGCCTGGTTCGCGGTAGCCGGGCTGCTCGGCTCGGGCGGGCACTGGGCGCTGACCGAGGCCTTCCGCCTCGCCGATGTCTCGGCCACCCAGCCGGTGAAGTTCCTCGACCTCGCCTGGGCGGCGATGCTGGGCTTCCTGCTGTTCGGCGACATCCCCGGCTGGACCACCTTCGCCGGTGCCGCGGTGATCTTCGGCTCGGCCACCTGGATGGCGCGGCAGGAAGCCCGCCGCGCCTGATGTGACCCGTCAGTTGCTGGACACGCCCGCCAGCACCAGGATCGAGGCCAGCGCCGTCGACATGCCCTTCACGCTCTGGGTCTTCTCGACGTCGATCCACTCTTCCAGCGAATGCTCGCGGCCGCCCGCGCAGCCGGTGCCCAGCGTCACCGCCGGCAGCCCCAGGCTGATCGGGATGTTGCTGTCGGTGGAGGAGGCCGCCGTCTCCAGCGTATAGCCCTGGGCCTGGATCACCGACGCGGCGACGCGGGCGATGCGCGACTCCTTCGGCGTCACCCCGGCCGGGCGGTCGCCGATCTGCTTCAACTCGACGGTGATCTCGCCACGCGAGGTGTCGCGGGCGGCGTTCTCGTCCGCCGCCGCCTGGGGCAGGGTTGCCAGGAAGCGGGCCTCCAGCGTCGCCAGCACCTCGGCCGAGGCCGAGCGCAGGTCGACTTCCATCCACATGGTCTCCGGGATGGCATTGATCGACGTGCCGCCGCCGATCTTGCCGATCGAGAAGGTGGTCTTGGGCGAGGCGGGGACGCGGATGCGGCCGAGATCGTCCATGGCGCGGGCGAGCGCGAAGGCCGGGTTGACCAGGCCGAAGGCGCCGAAGGAATGGCCGCCCGGGCCGCGGAAGGTGACGCGGTAGCGCTTCGAGCCGACGGCGGCATGCACCAGCCGCGCCGGGTTCAGCCCGTCCAGCGCCACGAAGCCGGCGACCTTGTCGCGCCAGCGGTTGGCGCGGAAGAAATACTTCACGCCGCGCAGATCGCCGGCTCCTTCCTCGCCGACCGAGGCCAGGAACAGGATGCCGGCGCGGGTGCGGATCTCCGCCTTGTCGAGGGCGCGCGACAGCGCCAGCAGCAGGGCCAGGCCGCGGGTGTCGTCGCCGACGCCGGGGGCGCGCAGGATGTCGCCCTCGCGCTTCACCGTGACATCGGTGCCGGCCGGGAAGACCGTGTCGAGATGCGAGCAGAGCACGATGACTCCCGCCTCGGGGTCGGTGCCGGGGCGGTAGGCCGTGACATTGCCCTCCGCATCCGTCTCGACCTGCTCGACGCCGTGCTGGCGCAGCAGGTCGGCATAGGCGGCCGCGCGGACCGCCTCGCCGAAGGGGGGGGAGGGGATCTGGCAGAGGGTGATCAGCTGCTCGACGAAATTCTCGTGGTCGGCCTCGAGGGCAGCGGCGGCGCGCTGGAAGGCCGGGCTGTCCAGCATGGCGCGGGCCTCGGCCGCGGTGTCGCCGCCCTCGGTGGCGGCGAGCAGGGCGCGGAGCGCGGGGTCGGCGGGAAGGGTCATGGCTACCTCGGGGCGGCGAAAGGGCCGGGACGTTCCCCCCGCGCCAGAGCCTGGTCAAGAGTCAGAAAAAAGAAGGGGTCCAGGGGAATTCCTTCCCCTGGCCTTGCCTGCTGTCAGGTCCCCACCCGGAGCGGCGCGGACAGTTTCCGCAGCGCCGCGATCACCGACAGCGCCGTGATCTTCCCGGTCCGCGGATTGTCTGACGGCACGTTCTCGATGGTCATCGAGAAGCGGGCCGAATCCGCCTCGACCGTGATCGAATGGGTGTTGAGGGTGAGGTCCGGATCCGCCCAGATTTCCAGCCGCGTCCGGTCCGGTCCGATGCCGGCGAGGGACAGCGCCACCGCGACGTTCAGATTGGCCGGGAAGCCGCGCGCGGCCTCGCGCGCGCTGCCCTCGAAGAGGCGCAGCGGCGCGGTCAGGGCGGCGATATCGATGCCCTGCTCCGCCAGGTAGGGTGCGCCGAGCAGGCCCTTGACCGGCTTGCGGGTGACCATGCGGACGGCATGGATCTCCCCCTCGGCCGCCGCCGCGACGGCGTCGAGGCCGAGCAGGGCGCCGGTCGGCACGATGATCTGGCCATGGTGCTGGCGGGCCAGCTCGACCAGCTGCGGCTCCGACAGCAGCGCCCCGGCGGAGAGCACCATCAGCTTCTTGCCATGCTGCAGCACCGGCGTGGCGATCCGCGCCAGCAGCGCCGCGGGGGCGCATTCCACCACCAGGTCGGCCTGCGGCTCGAGGTCGCCGAGCTCGAGCACGGGCACCGGGTAGCGCAGCCCCTGCAGGCGGCGGGCGGCGGCGGGGCGGTCACGCGCGGCGACGGCGACCAGCTCGCAGCCGGGAATGCCGGCATCCAGCGCCTGGGCGACCCGCAGCCCGACCGCGCCGAGCCCGGCAATGGCGATGCGCAGCGGCCGGGGGCGCGGCTGGGTGATGGCATTCATGCGACGGCTTCCTCTTTGCGGCGCAGCAGAACCCCGGGCGGGCGACCTGTCCAGGGGGCCGCGTATCGCCCCGGGCCGGCGAGGGGCTGCGGCATCCCGGTGGCCGGCATGGGGGTACACGCCGGCCGCCGGGGCGGCGGCCTGGCGGGAAAGCCGGCCGCGAAGCGCGGGCCGTCAATTGGGGGGACGGCCTCGCCATGGCGGCAAGGTAATGGTCCCGCCCTGGCTTGCCAAGCCGAGGGAGGCACGGCGTCGGGCCGGGATGATCACGTCTCGTTCACGCAACGGGCTGCGACCGGCAGGCCGGCCCAGAAAAAACCCCGGAACCTTGCGGTTCCGGGGTCCTGCGGCCCGATCGTCCGGGCTGGTTCAGCCGGCGGCTTCCGGCGCGTGGTGGCTCTCCCCATCGCCATCCGGCCCTTCCTCGGGCTTGGGCAGGGCGGGCAGGGGGGCCTCGATGAACTCGAAGGTCAGGGCATCGTCCTTCATGCCGACCTTCACCGCGCCACCCTTGGCCAGCTTGCCGAAGAGCAGTTCCTCGGCCAGCGGCTTCTTGATGTATTCCTGGATGACGCGGGCCAGCGGCCGCGCGCCATAGAGGCGGTCGTAGCCCTTCTCCGCCAGCCACTCCTTGGCCGCCGAGGAGAGCTCGATCGTGACGTTGCGGTCGGCGAGCTGCGCCTCCAGCTGCATCACGAACTTCTCGACCACGTTGCCGACGATCTCCGGCGTCAGGTTGCCGAAGGGGACGACGGCGTCCAGGCGGTTGCGGAATTCCGGCGTGAACAGCCGCTTCACCGCATCCTCATCCTCGCCCGTGCGCACCTCGCGGCCGAAGCCGATGCCGTTCTTGGCCATGTCCGAGGCCCCGGCATTGGTGGTCATGATCAGGATGACGTTGCGGAAGTCGACGATCTTGCCGTTGTGGTCGGTCAGCTTCCCATGGTCCATGACCTGCAACAGGATGTTGTAGAGGTCCTGATGGGCCTTCTCGATCTCGTCCAGCAGCAGCACGGCATGCGGATGCTGGTCGATGCTGTCGGTCAGCAGCCCGCCCTGGTCGAAGCCGACATAGCCCGGCGGCGCGCCGATCAGCCGGCTGATGCTGTGCCGCTCCATGTATTCCGACATGTCGAAGCGGATCAGCTCGATGCCCAGCGTCTTGGCCAGCTGCTTGGCGACCTCGGTCTTGCCGACGCCGGTGGGACCGCTGAACAGGTAGTTGCCGATCGGCTTCTCCATGTCGCGGAGGCCGGCGCGGGACAGCTTGATCGCGGCCGACAGCGCCTCGATCGCCTGGTTCTGCCCGAAGACCATGGCCTTCAGGTCGCGCTCCAGGTTGCGCAGCGTCTCCTTGTCGTCGGAGGAGACCGACTTGGGGGGAATGCGCGCGATCTTGGCGACGATATCCTCGACATCCTTCAGGGTGACGGTCTTCTTCCGCTTCCCTTCCGGCTGCAGCATGCGGGAGGCGCCGACCTCGTCGATGACGTCGATCGCCTTGTCCGGCAGCTTGCGGTCATGGATGTACTTGGCCGAGAGCTCGACGGCGGCGCGGATCGCCTCCGGCGTGTACTTGACCTTGTGGTGCTTCTCGTAATTGGTCTTCAGGCCGGTGAGGATCTTCACCGCATCCTCGACCGTCGGCTCGTTGACGTCGATCTTCTGGAAGCGCCGGACCAGCGCCCGGTCCTTCTCGAAATAGGTGCGGTATTCCTTGTAGGTGGTCGAGCCGACGCAGCGCAGCGTGCCCTGGGCCAGCGCCGGCTTCAGCAGGTTCGAGGCGTCCATGGCGCCGCCCGAGGTGGCGCCGGCGCCGATCACCGTGTGGATCTCGTCGATGAACAGGATCGAGCCGGGCTGCTGCTCGAGCTCGTTCACCACGGCCTTCAGCCGCTCCTCGAAGTCGCCGCGGTAGCGGGTGCCGGCCAGCAGGCTGCCCATGTCGAGGGCGAAGATGGTCGACTTGGCCAGCACCTCGGGGACGTCGCCCTCGATGATGCGCTTGGCCAGGCCCTCGGCGATCGCCGTCTTGCCCACGCCGGGATCGCCGACATAGAGCGGATTGTTCTTGGTGCGGCGGCAGAGGATCTGGATGGTCCGCTCGATCTCGCTGTCGCGGCCGATGAGCGGGTCGATCTTGCCCTGCTGCGCCTTCTTGTTGAGGTTGACGCAGTAGTTGGACAGCGCGTCCTGGCCGCGCCGGGCGCCCTGCGGCTTCTCCTCCTTCTCGCCGGGCTCTTCCGACCCCGGCGCCGAGGCCGTGGGCGGGCTGCCCTGGACCGGGCGGCTGGTCGAGCGGCCGGGCGCCTTGGCGATGCCATGGCTGATGAAGTTCACCGCATCCAGCCGGGTCATGTCCTGCAGCTGGAGGAAATAGACGGCATGGCTTTCCCGCTCGCTGAACAGGGCGACGAGCACATTGGCGCCCGTCACCTCGTCGCGGCCGGAGGATTGCACATGGATCGCCGCGCGCTGCACGACGCGCTGGAAGCCCGCGGTCGGCTTCGGGTCGCCGGAGCGCTCCGTCACCAGCCCGGCCAGGTCCTTGTCGAGGAACTCGGCCAGGTCGCGCTTCAGCTTGTCCTGGTCGACCCCGCAGGCGCGCAGCACGGTGGCGGCGTCGGTGTCGTCGACCAGGGCGAGGAGCAGATGCTCCAGCGTGGCGTATTCGTGGCGGCGCTCATTGGCGAGCGCCAGCGCGCGGTGGAGCGTCTGCTCGAGATTGCGGGACAGCATGAATGTGACGCTCCCCTTCGATGGCGATGCCGGAGGACCCGGAGGAGGGAGCCGGCACCGCGCAGAGACAGGCCTCGCGGCCCTAGATAATCGTTATGTGGTTCCGCCAGATCGATACGGCGAGGGTCAGTCTAAGTTTCAGCAGGTTACACAGGTATGAGCGGGCGCCGCATCATTCCTTTTCAATGGTGCACTGGAGCGGATGCTGATTCTGCCGCGCCAGGTCCATCACCTGGGTGACCTTGGTCTCGGCCACCTCATAGGTATAGACGCCGCAGACGCCGACGCCGCGGCGGTGCACATGCAGCATGATGCGCGTCGCCTCCTCGCGGTTCTTCTGGAAGAAGCGCTCGAGCACATGCACGACGAATTCCATCGGCGTGTAGTCGTCGTTCAGCATCAGCACCTTGTACATGGCCGGCTTGCGCGTGCGGGTGCGGGTCTTCACCACCACGCCGGTGTTGCTGCCGTCCTGGTTGCCGCCGTCGCCGCCATGGCCGGCATCGCCGGGGTTCTGCGGCCCGGACGGCTCGTTCCCCGCCGCCTGGATCGCCAGCGACGCGGGAATCGTCTCGGGGTGCTGGTCCTGTTCCGTCATGCTGCCGCCGGCCTGCAGATTGTCTGCTGCACCAAGATCCATCTTCCCCTCTGGGCCGCCCCCATCTAGGCAGCGGCCCGAAGCTTTGCCAACCCGGGCCCCGCCGGCCCGAATGGCCGGCGCGGCAGCGGGTCTGCTGCGATAGGGCAGGATATCGGACTGCCGGGGCGGAGGTGAAGGGCCGCGCGCCTCATGGCCTGTGGAAAAGCGCCGTGAAACCGCCTTCGGGCCCGCATTCCAGCCCCTCCGGCGGGGCGGGCGCCCGGGACTTGACCATTGGCCGCCGCGCCCCATGGCGCCGTCCGGCGGGCCGGCGAGGCGCCGCCGCCCCGGCCATGAAAAAAAGGCCGGCCCCGGGATTTTCCCAGGGCCGGCCCATCGTCGATCAGAGGCGCCGGCCGCCTGCGGTGCGGCCGGCCAGGTCGGATCCGAGGATCAGACCAGGTTGGTCGGGCGCGAGAACTTCTCGACCGCCAGCGTCATGCGGGCGGCGATCGGGGCGGAGGACTGCTCGGCCAGCTTGAAGGCGGCCTCGTTCAGGCGGGTGGCCTCGGCCATCGACTTCTCGAGCTGCGCCTTGGCGAAGCCGGCCTGGATCTCGGCCGCTTCCTTCAGGCTCTTCACCGAGGACAGCGCCTTGGCATTGGCCACGGCCTGCTCGTTCAGGCCCTGCATCACGGCGAAGGCCTGCTTGCTCAGGTCCTGCAGGCCGGTGATGTAGGTCTGGGTGGCCTTGGTCAGCGCCTCCAGATTGCCGCGGCCGAACTCAACGGCCTCCTCGGTCGCCTTGTAGAAGCCCTCGGTGCCGCGCGTGATCTGGTCCATGCTCTTCTCCATAGCCGTGCGGGTCTCTGCCGCACTGGTTGCGATCGTTTTGGTCGCCGATCCGGCCGCGGGGGCGGCCGCCGGAAGGGAGCCCGGGGAAATGTCTGCTGTCGCTGCGGGCGGAGCCGGAAGCTCCGTCCGGGGGGCGGCCAGCACCGCCGCCACTCCCTGGCTGACCACCTCGGCCACCTTGTCCGCCTCGGCGGCGACGGTCGCCGCCACCTCGGTGCTGGCAGCCGAGAGCGCGGGGGAGGGCAGCTCCGGCCCGGCCGCGCGGGCGGCAGGCTTCGGCTTCTCGGTCCCGGGCTTGATGGTCTTTGGCGCGTTGGCCATGCAGCTCCTCCTCCTCTCCGGCCACCGGGCCCGCCGGCGGTCAGCCGGGACGGGACGGGCAGCGCAGCTCGGTCATCGCTTGACAAGGCCGGACCGGAGCTGCGCGGGACCAGACTTGATGCCCCACCGTGTTGCGGTGCAGCATAGGGACGATATGGCAATGAAAGCGCCGCTTGTCCAGCACTTTTTTGCGTTGCAGCATGACCCTTTCGGGAAGCGGTTCCAGACGGGGTTCCGGGTCCTGCCGCGCGGTGCCGCGGCTTGCGCGGCGCGTCGTGCCGGCAGATGCCAGACCGCTTAAACGACGGAGGTTAAGTCGTTGGCGAAGGTCGCGGTTCCCGTTTGGTTCCCGATGACAGCACGACGAAAATTCTCCTATCATGCCGCCTCTCGCTGGGGGGCGAGGTGGCTGCATTGGGGGATCGGATGCAACTTGCGCGCGTGGTTCGTCGGCTGGGACTCCTGGCCGCATCAACGGTACTCCTTGCCCTTCCGGGGGTCGCCCAGGCACAGATCGGCAGCGAGCGGTATTCGTCCGTCGTTCTCGACGGTCAGACCGGCCAGGTGCTCTTCGGCAGCAATGCGGAGGCCCCGCGCCATCCGGCCTCGCTGACCAAGATGATGACCCTTTATATGGTGTTCGACGCGCTGCGCAGCGGCCGGCTGAGCCTCGATCAGCGTCTCGAGATGACACCGACCGCCGCCGCCCGCCCGCCCTCCAAGCTCGGCCTGCCGCCGGGCCGCACCATCACCGTCGAGAACGGCATCTACGCCCTGGTCACCAAGTCGGCCAACGACGTCGCCTCGCTGTTCGGCGAGACGCTGGGCGGCGGTGACGAGCAGCGATTCGCCCAGCTGATGACGCTGCGCGCCCGCGCGCTGGGCATGACCGGCACCACCTTCCGCAACGCCTCCGGCCTGCCCGACATCGAGCAGATCACCACGGCGCATGACATGGCCACGCTGGGCCGCCGGCTGCAGCACGACTTCCCCGAGCGCTACCACTATTTCGGCACCCGCACCCACCAGATGGGCAGCATCAGCCTGCGCAACCACAACCGCATGCTGGGCGAGTACGAAGGCGTCGACGGCATCAAGACCGGCTATATCAATGCCTCCGGCTTCAATATCGTCACCTCCGCCAAGCGCGACAACGTCCGCCTGGTGGTCGCGGTCTTCGGCGGCAATTCCTGGGTCGAGCGCGACCGCCATGCCGGCGCCCTGCTCGATCGCGGCTTCGCCCAGATGGGTGTCGGCCCCGGCAGCCCGGGCCTGATGGCCAGCGCCGGCGCCGTGGCCGCGACCGGCGCGGTGACCGCCGCTGCCGTCCGCCGCGTCCGCAGCCCGGCGCTGATCGCCCGCGCCGCCGCCGCCGAGCCGCCGGCCAGCCGCCGCGTCGCCCTGGCCTCGGTGACGCCGGTCAAGCCGCGCCCCGGCAGCCGCGCGGCCGCCCCGGCCCGCCGCACCGTGGTCGAGCAGGGCGATGGCGGCAGCCGCGTCCGCGCCGCCGTCCGGCCCGTCGCGGCCCGTGCCGCCACCCCGGTGCGCGCCGCCGCCACCCCCGCCAAGCCCGCCGCCCGCGTCACCCCGGCGCCTGCCCGCAGCGAGCGCCGGCCCACCCGCTGAACCGGCGCGTGACCGCCTGAGGCGGCGCCGCCGCAAGGCCGGATCACCCGCCGGAAACGACCCTGGCGGGTCGCCTGTCGCGACCCGTCACATTTCCTCACCCGGCACGGCCGGGGCGGCAATGCCGCTGTTACATCGGCTCCCCAGCTTCTCCCTCAGGCGGCACCCCGCCGCATTGCTTCAGGAGGAGCTCCCGCCATGAACCGCTTTCTCACCCTCGGCCTGCTCGGCGCCGGCCTCGTCGCCACCAGCCTGCCGGCCTTCGCCCAGGCGCCGGCCGCCGCGCCGCAGTCCCAGGCTCCCCAGGCTCAGGCTCCCCAGTCGCAGACGCAGGTCGAGCGCGGTCCGCGCGGCCCGGCCCGGCTGCTCGCCATGGCCGATGCCGATCGTGATGGCCGCGTCACCGAGACCGAGGCGCTCAACGCCCTCTCGGCCCGCTTCGCCGAGGCCGACACCAACAAGGATGGCGGCCTGACCCGGGAGGAGGTGACCGCCTTCCTGCAGAGCCAGTGGCAGGCTCACCGTCCGGAAGGCGAGCGCCGCGCGCCCTCCGATCGCGCCCGCCAGGGCATGCAGAACCGCCTCGACGCCATGTTCCGCGCCGCCGATGCCGATCGCGACGGGCGGGTGACGCTGGACGAAATGCGGCCGATCGCCCTCGCCCTGTTCCGGGCGGCGGACAAGAACAATGACGGGGCGCTGGAAGCCTCGGAGCTGCGCGGCGATCGGCATCGCCGCTAGGCCGTAAAAAAGGCCGGGGGAAGGAATTCCCCCGGACCCCCAGCTTCTTTCTGGTCCACAATCGGCGCCCATGGCCAGGGACCACGACAGAATGCGCGCTGCCTATCTTTCCGCCCCGATCAACGCCCTGCTCGACGGCCTCTACGAGGGCACGGCGACGGTGGCCGATATCCTCGGGGAGGGCGATCTCGGCCTCGGCACCTTCGAGGACCTGGACGGCGAGATGGTGGTGCTCGACGGCCGCGCCTGGCAGGTCGACAACCACGGCCAGGCCCGCGAGGTCGATGGCGCCGCCCGCACCCCCTTCGCCTGCGTCGCGCCGTTCCGCGCCGACACCACCGACCAGGTGCCGCCCGGCACCGGCATCGAGGCGGCCATCACCGGGCTGATCCCCTCCGCCAACATGCTCTACGCCATCCGCATCGAGGGTGTCTTCGAGGGGCTGCGCGTCCGCAGCGTCCCGCGCCAGGAAGCCTATACGCCGCTGGTCGAGGTGGCGAAGCAGCAGGCCACCTTCGACTTCGCCGAGGCGGAAGGCACCCTCTGCGGCTTCTGGACGCCCGCCTTCCTGCACAGCGTCGCCGTGCCCGGCTGCCACCTGCATTTCCTCGACGCGCGGCGCGAGCGGGGCGGCCATCTGCTGTCGGGCCGTATCCGGGAGGCCAGCATCGCGCTGATGCACCTGCCGCGCCTCAACATGGCCCTGCCGATGACGCTGGATTTCCTGACCGCCGATCTGGGCCGCGACAGCCAGGCCGAGCTCGGCGTGATCGAGAAGGAGGGCTGAACAGCCAAAAGGCCCGGTCGCGCGAGCGACCAGGCCTTTTTGGAGGAACCCCGATGGTGGGCGCGACAGGGATTGAACCTGTGACCCCCGCCGTGTGAAGGCGATGCTCTACCGCTGAGCTACGCGCCCATCGTGGGTGAGGCGCTTACTAAGGGGAGGGCGCTGGGCCGTCAAGCGGTCGTGTTGAATATTCCCCCCTTCTAACAAGGCCTTCGCGACGCCATGTGCGTCCTCATGAGATGGCGCCCCGCTGCCCTGCTGCTGTCGCTGTTGGCCCTGCCCACGCTGGCGCGGGCGGAGCCGCTTCGGGCGGTCTATGCGGTCCAGGCCGCCGGCCTGCAGGTCATGCGCGTCGAGGTGATCTTCGACCTCGACAACCCGGCGCGCTACCGCATCGAGAGCAGCTTCCGCTTCACCGGCATGGCCGGCTGGTTCGCCAGCGGCCGCCAGGCCAGCCGGGTCGAGGGCGTCTGGGCGCAGAACGCGGCGCGCCCGGTGCGCTATGTCGGCGACGGGCTGTGGCGCGGCGAGCCACGCCAGGTGGTGCTGGAATATCCCGGCAACCAGCCGGTGGCGCGGCTGATGGTGCCGGCCGAGGATCCCGACCGCGAGCCGGTGCCCGAGGCGCTGCAGCGCGGCACGGTGGATTCCCTGACCGCCCTGGCGCAGCTGACGCGCAACCTGGCCACCACCGGCCGCTGCGAGGGCCGCGCCGCCATCTTCGACGGCCGCCGCCGCGCCGACATGGCCGCGCGCACCCTGGGCCGCGACCTGTTGACGGCGCAGGGCGGCTCCTGGGGCGGGGAGGCGGTGCGCTGCGGCTTCGAGGCACGGCAGCTGGCCGGCTTCAAGCGCGATGACGGCCCCGAGGCGCGCGAGCCGCAGGAAGGCCTGGCCTGGATGGCCGCGCCCCTGGCCGGGGCGCCGATCATCCCGGTGCGGGTCGAGATGCCGGGCCGCTGGCTCGGCCGCCTGACCGCGCTGCTGGTCGAGGTCAAGCCCGCCCAGCAGCAGGCCCAGCTGCGCTAGCCCAGCTGCGCTAGCCCAGCTGCGCTAGCCCAGCGCCGCGCGGATCAGCGCCGGCAGGTCGGAGGGGCTGGCCGCGACCGGCGCGCCCTCGGCCATGGCCGGCAGGCCGTAGCCATAGGCGCAGAAGATCGCCGGCAGCCCGGCGCCGCGCCCCGCCTGCACGTCATTATGGTGGTCGCCGACCATCACCGCGGCCCTGGGCGTGCCGCCGGCGGCCTGCAGCGTCGCCAGCACATGCGCCGGGTCCGGCTTGCGGACGGGGAAGCTGTCGCCGCCGCCGAGCGCCGCGAAGCGATGGTCGATCCCCAGCGCCGCCAGCAGCAGCCGCGCCGCCTTCTCCGGTTTGTTGGTGCAGACGGCCAGCGCCCAGCCCTCGGCGGCGAGGGTGTCCAGCACCGCCTCCATGCCCGGGAACAGCCGGGTGTGGACCGCCGCATTGGCCTCGTAATCGGCCAGGAAGGCCGGCATCGCGGTCGGGTCCGGCGCCAGGCCGCGGGCGGCGAAGGCGCGCTGGATCAGCACCGGCACGCCATCGCCGATGAAGCGGGTCACCTCCTCCAGCGTGAAGGGGGGCTGGCCGCGCGCCGCCATCATGCGGCAGAGCGCGGCATGGATGTCCGGCCGGCTGTCCACCAGCGTGCCATCCAGGTCGAAGATCACGGTGCGTGTCGTGGGGGCTTGCATGGTCCCGGCTTGTGCCATGTTTCGCGCGGCAATGCGATGTGACGCCGTATCCTCTTGCCCTGGCTGGGCTTTGCTTGGCAGATGCCGGTCATGCCCGCTGCAGCCATCCTCCTCGCCGCCGGTCTCGGCACCCGCATGAAAAGCCGCCTGCCCAAGGCGCTGCACCCGCTGGCCGGCCGGCCGATGCTGAACCACCTGATCGCCGCCTGCGAAGGCGTCTTCGACCGGCTGGTCGTCGTGGTCGGCCCCGACATGCCGGCGCTGGAGGCCGCCGCCCGCCCGCATGCGACCGTGGTGCAGGCCGAGCGCCTGGGCACCGGCCATGCCGCGCTCCAGGCCTTTCCCCTGTTGGCCGACTTTGAAGGGGACGTCGCCGTCCTCTATGCCGACAACCCGCTGATCACCCCCGGGACGCTGCAGCGCCTGCGCGCCGCCCGCGACCATGCGGGCCTGGCCCTGCTGGCGATGCGTCCCGCCGACCCGGCGAAGTATGGCCGCGTGCTGCAGGACGCTGCCGGGAATGTCACCCGCATCGTCGAATTCGCCGATGCGAATGACGAGGAACGCGCCGTCGGCCTGTGCAATGCCGGCGTGCTCTGCGCGCCCGCGCCAAAACTGCTCGGCTGGCTGCGGCAGGTCCGCAACGACAACAGGGCGGGCGAATACTACCTGCCGGATGTCGTGCCGCTGGCCGTCGCCGATGGCGACCGCGTCGCCGCCGTCGAGGCGCCCGAGGCGGAGCTGCGCGGCATCAACAGCCGGGTCGAGCTCGCCGCCGCCGAGGCCGAGATCCAGGCCAGGCTGCGCCGTGAGGCCATGGAGCAGGGCGCGACCCTGATCCAGCCGGATTCGGTGGTCTTTTCCCATGACACGCGCCTCGGCCGCGACGTGACGGTGCAGCCGCATGTCGTCTTCGGCCCTGGCGTCACCGTGGAAGACGGCGTCGAGATCCGCGCCTTCTCGCATCTGGAAGGCTGCGTGGTGCGGGAAGGGGCGCTGGTCGGCCCCTATGCCCGGCTGCGCCCCGGCACCGATGTCGGCCCCCGCGCCCATATCGGCAATTTCGTCGAGCTGAAGAACGCTGCGATTGCCGAAGGCGCCAAGGCCAACCACCTGAGCTATATCGGCGATGCCAGCGTGGGCGCCGGCAGCAATATCGGCGCCGGCACCATCACCTGCAATTACGACGGCTTCGCCAAGCACCGCACCACGATCGGCGCCGGGGTCTTCGTCGGCTCGCACACCACGCTGGTGGCGCCGATCGCGCTCGGCGACGGCGCGATGACGGCGGCCGGCTCGGTGCTGACCAAGGACGTGGCCGCCGACGCGCTGGCCTTCGCCCGCGCCCGGCCCGCCGAGAAACCCGGAGCCGCCGCCGCCTTCCGCGCGGCGCGGCGCAAGGAGACGAAGTGAATGTGCGGCATCGTCGGCGTCGTCGGGCGCGAAGCGGCAGCCCCCCGCCTGCTCGAGGCGCTGCGGCGCCTGGAATACCGCGGCTATGACAGCGCGGGCATCGCCACCCTGGTGAACGGCCATGTCGAGCGCCGCCGCGCCGAGGGCAAGCTGGTCAACCTGGCCCATGTCCTGGACGCCCAGCCGCTGGAGGGCACCACCGGCATCGGCCATACCCGCTGGGCCACGCATGGCGCGCCGACCGAGCGCAATGCGCATCCGCACGGCACCGCCCGGGTCTCGGTGGTGCATAACGGCATCATCGAGAATTTCGCCGAGCTGCGCGCCGAGCTCGAGGCCGAGGGCATCGAGTTCGAGACCGAGACCGACACCGAGGCCGTCGCCAAGCTGCTGGATTTTCTGCTCGGCCAGGGCGACACGCCGGAACAGGCCGTCTCCAAGACCCTGAAGAAGATCCATGGCGCCTTCGGCCTGGCGATGGTCTTCGCCGGCCATCCGCGCAAGCTGATCGCCGCGCGCCAGGGCAGCCCGCTGGCGGTCGGCTTCGGCGACGGCGAGATGTTCATCGGCTCCGACGCGCTGGCGCTGGCGCCGATGACCCGCCGCATCGCCTATATGGAGGAGGGCGACTGGGCCGTCCTCGACGACCATTCAGCAAGATTCTTCGACGCCGAGGACCGGCCGGTCGAGCGCCCGATCAAGCTGACCGCGCTCTCCGGCGCCGCGGTGGGCAAGGGCAACTACCGGCACTTCATGGAGAAGGAGCTGCACGAGCACCCCGTCGTGCTCGGCGACACGCTGCGCCAGTATATCGACCCGGCCAGCCGCGCCGTCGCCCTGCCGGCGCTGCCCTTCGACCCGGTCGCGGTGCCGAAGATCTCTTTCAGCGCCTGCGGCTCGGCCTTCATCGCCACCCAGGTGGCCCGCTACTGGTTCGAGCAGGTGGCGCGCCTCCCGGTCGACACCGATGTCGCCAGCGAGTTGCGCTACCGCGACCCGCCGCTGCCGGTGGGCGGCGCGGCGCTGCTGGTCAGCCAGTCGGGCGAGACCGCCGACACCCTCGCCGCACTCCGCCTGCTGAAGTCGCGCGGCCAGCATGTCCTCTCGGTGGTCAACGTGCCGGAAAGCACCATGGACCGGGAGAGCGACGGCACCCTGCTGACCGTCGCCGGCCCCGAGATCGGCGTGGCCTCGACCAAGGCCTTCACCGCGCAGCTCGCCGTGCTGGCCAGCCTGGCGCTCGGCTTCGGCCGCGCGCGGGGGACGCTCTCCGCCGCCGAGGAAGCGCGTCTCACCGCCGCCCTGCTGGAAGTGCCCGGCCATGCCGCCGAGCTGCTGGAGCAGGGCCTCGGCGAGATGATGGAGATCGCCCGCGAGGTCGCCGCCGCCCGCGATGTCCTCTTCCTGGGCCGTGGCTCGCTCTACCCCATCGCCCTGGAGGGTGCGCTGAAGCTGAAGGAGCTCAGCTACATCCATGCCGAGGGCTATGCCGCCGGCGAGATGAAGCACGGGCCGATCGCGCTGATCGACGCCTCGGTGCCGGTGATCGCCCTCTGCCCCTCGGGGCCGCTCTTCGAGAAGACGGCGTCGAACCTGCAGGAGGCGGCGGCGCGCGGTGGCCGCATCATGGCCTTCACCGATGCCGAAGGCGCCCCGGCGCTCCGCCGCTTCGCCGAGCGCGTGGTGGTGCTGCCCAGCGTCGACCCCTTCGTGGCGCCGATCCTGCACGCCATCCCGGTGCAGCTGCTGGCCTATCACGTGGCGGTGCTGAAGGGCACCGATGTCGACCAGCCGCGCAACCTGGCCAAGGCGGTGACCGTCGAGTAGCGACCGTCCGCCGCCGCTGTCAGGCGGCCGCGGCCAGCGGGGCGGGCCGCGCCGGCGGGCTGGCCTTCTCCTGCCGCCGGGTCAGGTAGCGGAAGCGCACGGTCAGCGCATGCACGTCCTCGCGGCGGTTCAGCAGCAGCCGGCTGACCTGCAGGCTCTCCACGCCTTCCGGCACGTTGTAGCGGAAGGCCAGCGTCTCCTCGCGGCCGCGCGGCGCCGGCCGGCGGCCGAAGCGGCCGAGCAGCCCGTCGAGCTGCGCCAGCGCCGGCTCGCCGAGCGGCAGGCGCACCTCCCATTCCTGCAGCTCGAGCACGGCATCGGGGCTGGTGCCGTCCCATTCCAGCCCATCGGCGCGGATGGCGACGGCCAGGCCCATCGGATCGGCGGACTGGCGCGGCAGGCCCTGGCAGCCGAGCAGCGCCGGCCAGAGCAGCCTGGGCCGTGCCAGCGCCGCCGGGGGCGGCCGCACGGCCAGGGTGAAGATCTGGCTGGCGCCGCCGCCATGGGCCACCAGCCGGTGGCGGATCATGTCGCGCCGGGTCACGGCGGCGACCCGGGCGCGCACCGCCTGGGACAGGGCGGGCGAGGGGCGGCGGTGGCCCATCAGCAGCAGCGCCACCGCCGCCTGCACCGTCCAGGCCGAGGCCAGCCGGGCCGCCTTCTGGATGCGACGGTCGGCGGCGCCGCGCGCCTGGGCGAAAGCCTCCGCCTCGGCCTCGGCCGAGACCTGCGGCGCCTGGCGCAGCGCCAGCATCTGCTGGTGCCGGGCGCGCAGCCGGGAGGAGAGCAGCCCGCCGAGCCAGGCGAAGAACAGGGAGCGCCCGCGCAGCCGTTCCTGCGCCAGCCAGACGCCCATGCGCTCGACATAATGCCGCTCGGCCGCCTCGATGTCGGCGAAGCCCGCGGCCATCGCCGCGAGGCTGTCGCGGAAGGCCTCGAGGGCCGGGCGCCGCGGCTGGGCGGTCGCGGTCAGCACATGCCCGTCGATGGCGAGCTCGCCGTGGCCGGGGAAGGCCTCGGCGAAATCTTCGGCGATCTCCTGGCTGGACTGGACATGCGACAGCCATTCCTGGTCGGAGACGATCCAGCTCGGCGCGGTCCTGTCGTTCAGCATCATGACGCTCCTGGCAGCGCCCCGGGCCGGGGGGCGGCAAGGGACAGGCCGGGCTTGTGCCGCTTCCTGTCGCGGGGGCTGTCCGGCGGCCTTCGGCGCACCAAGGAAGCGCCGGCCTGCGGGGGGCCTCGCACCGCCCCCCGGCCACTCTCCGGCTTCGCGTCCCGATTACATTCCGGCGATAAACCTCGCAATAACGTCAATCAGAAGTTGTGTGCCTCAGGCGGCGCGGTACCGCTCCAGCCAATGGGCATAGGGGGCGGGCAGGGTCCAGGACGGCTTCTCGACGCCCAGCTGCTTGGCGGCGAAGAATGGCCAGTGCGGGTTCTCCAGCATCGGCCGGCCCAGCATCACCAGGTCGACCTGGCCCTTCTCGAGCAGGGATTCGGCCATCTGCGGCGTGCCGATATACCAGCTGGTGGCGGTGGGCAGGCCGGTCTCGCGCTTCATCCGACCGGCGGTCTCGCCCATGAAGCCGGGGCCCCAGGGCACCTTGGCGGCCGGCGTGTTGAAGCCGATCGAGACGTCGAGGAAGTCGAGCCCTTCCTGCTGCATGGCGCGGGCGAGGCTGGCGGCCTCCTGCTGCATTGTCTCGTCATCGCCGTCGAACTCGATGACGCTGAAGCGGGCCGAGAGCGGCAGATGCGCCGGCCAGACCTTTCGCACCGCCCGGACCGTCTCCAGCAGGAAGCGGCCGCGGTTCTCGGCCGAGCCGCCATAGGCGTCGGTGCGCTGGTTCGAGTGCTTCGAGAAGAAATTCTGCGCCAGGTAGCCATGCGCGAAGTGCAGCATCAGCCATTCGAAGCCGGCCTCGCGCGCCCGCTCGGCGGCGGCGACGAAATCGGCCTGGACGCGGGCGATGTCCGCCAGCGTCATTTCCTGCGGCGTCCTGGACAGCCCGCCGCCGAAGGCGACCGGGGAGGGCGCGATGGTCTGCCAACCGCGCGGATCGCCCTCGGCGATGTGGTCGTCGCCCTCCCAGGGGCGGTTGGCGCTGGCCTTGCGCCCGGCATGGCCGATCTGGATGCCGGGCACCGCGCCGGCCGCCTTGATCGCCGCCGCCACCGGCCGGAAGGCCTCGCGCTGCGCGTCGTTCCAGAGGCCGGTGCAGGCCGGGGTGATGCGGCCCTCGGGCGAGACGCCGGTGGCCTCGACCACCACCAGCCCGGCGCCACCGCGGGCGAGGGCGGTGTAATGCGCCTGGTGCCAGTCGTTCGGCAGGCCGTCCTCGGCGGAATACTGGCACATCGGCGAGACCGCGATGCGGTTGCGCAGGGTCACGCCCTTCAGGGTATAGGGTTCGAAGAGATGGGGCATGGCGGATCCTCGGGGGAAGGGGGGTGGCGGCGATGCACGCCGCGGTCGGCGCCTTAGTTCCATCAAACTCGAATTAATGGCAAGCCCGGCGGGGGCATGCCAGAGGAGCCTGACGCCCATGGCGGCGATGAAGCACCCGGAGGCCTCCGAGTTCCGCCTGGAGAAAGTGCTGCATGCGCTGAGCGACGGCGTCCGCCTCGGCATCGTGCGGCAGCTGGCGGCGGAGGGCGAGGCGAGCTGTGCCGCGCTGGATGGCGGCCGGCCGAAATCCACCGTTTCGCATCACTTCCGCGTGCTGCGCGAGGCCGGGCTCGTCCGCACCACCCCTTTCGGCGTCACCCACATGAACACGCTGCGCCGGGCGGAGATGGAGGAGCGCTTCCCCGGCCTGCTGGAGGCGGTCCTGGCGGCGGCGCGCGGCTGATCTGCACCGGTCAGGCTGGCGGGCGGCGCCGCGCCTGATTATGCTGCGCTGCAACATCGCCCTTTCGCGGAGACCCTGCCGCCATGGCTGCCCCCCAGCCTCCCGCCCCCGATCGCCGCGTCCCCGGCTGGACCCGCCTGGCCCGCACCGAATTCATGGCCCGCCGCTATCTCGCCAGCCGGGGCAGCGCGCCGATGGTGGAGGACCCGCTGCGCACCGCCCTGCCGCAGCTGCGGCACGAGGTGGCGCAGTGCCGCCGGCTGGCGCGCCTCGACCTCGGCCTGGCCGCCGCCCTGGTCAGCCTGGCGCTGACCGTCATCGGCACCGTCTGGCTGGCGCCGCTGCATGGCGGGATCCTGCTGGTGCTGGTCTATCTGCACCTGGTGCCGCTGCTCGGCCTGGCGGTCGTCGTCTGGGGCGCCATCGTCATGGAGAGGTCCGGCCCCCGCCTGGTCGTCGCCCGCCGCATCGCCCAGGCGCTGCAGGACCGCGCCTGGCTGGAGGCCCTCGACCTGGCGGTACAGGGCCTGCCGGGCGGCCCGGCGGAAGCGGTGGCGCCCGGCGCCTGATTGCGATAGAATTGTTAACGGCGCTTCTCCGGTAAGGAGGGCGACTCGAGATCGGCGGCGAAGACAGCCGTCTCCGGCACCCTGTGCCGGTTCGCGCCTGGCGGCAAAAACCGCCTCCCCAGGCCTGTAAACCCCGCCGTGATGGCGGGCGTTCCAGTGATCCCGCATCGCTGCAGCGCCCCTGTCGCGCCCCGGAGGAGGACCAGGCCATGTCGAGCAGCATTTCCGCGATTTCCAGCAGCCAGCAGGCCCGTTCAGCCACGCTGCAGCTGTCGCCCCGCTACAGCCGCACCAGCCCGGAGGCCGACCAGGGCCAGGCGGCCGATGCCACCAGCCAGACCCAGGTGATCGGGCTGCGCACCTCGGCGCTGGGCGACGATCTGCTGGCGGCGCTGCTGACCGGCGATGGCGGCGAGTCCTCCACCGGCGCCAGCACCAGCCTGACCAGCAGCGCCGAGGGGGTCAGCCGCGCCGCGATGGCCGAGCTCGAGGACCAGGGCGACAACACCGCGCGGCTGATGTCGCAGCTGGGCGACTGGCGGCTGAGCGACCGCGCGCCCAGCGGCGAGACGCCCGGCGGGCTGGATGCGCCCTCCGGCCCCTTCGGCAACCGCCCGCCGCCGCCGCCCGGCGGCGCCGTGCCGGAGGCCGATGCCGCCGCGACCAACGAGACATCGACCGGCGCCCAGGGCAGCCTGGAGGCGACCGGCAGCGACGCCGCCGACAGCTACGCGGCGCGCCGCCAGCAGATCACCGACTCGCTCTATGCCGCCGTCGCCGCCTATGCGACCGGCAGCTCCGCCACCATGGGCTCGCTGGCCTCGGTCGAGGTCTGACGAGCGGCGCGGCCGCGGCCGCCATCACGCGAAAGGGCCCCGGGGAATCGCTTCCCCGGGGTCCTTGCCGTTCAGCCTGGATCGCGCTGCGGTCAGATGCGGCCCATCAGCAGCAGGACCAGCAGGATCAGCAGCACCAGGCCGAGACCGCCGGACGGGCCGTAGCCCCAGCCGCTGCTGTAGCCCCAGCGCGGCAGCGCGCCGACCAGCAGCAGGATGACGATGATCAGTAGAATCAGGCCCATGGATGTCACTCCCTCGGATTTCCGTCCAGCTTGCGCCGTGCGGGTTGAACGCGGCGGAACGGTAGAATGTTGCGTGCCGGCGCGCTTATTCGGCATGCGGCCGGGCTGACAGCGGGCACGGGCCTGCCTAACTTCCCCAGCACCAGACGGCTGCCGGCACACGGCGGGCCGCCACTCTCGGGAGGAGGAACGCCATGCTCGATGCGGTGACCAAGCTGGTCCTGAAGGACCCCGACCTGCTGCGGCAGGCCAATTACATCGACGGCCAGTGGGTCAAGGCCGACAGCGGCAAGGTGCTGGAGGTGAAGAACCCCGCCACCGGCGAGCTGGTCGGCACCATCCCGGCAATGGGCCAGGCCGAGACCCGCCGCGCCAT
The DNA here is from genome assembly GCF_037145735.1 of Roseomonas sp. USHLN139. NCBI lineage: Bacteria > Pseudomonadati > Pseudomonadota > Alphaproteobacteria > Acetobacterales > Roseomonadaceae > Roseomonas > Roseomonas sp. USHLN139. The sequence goes on from NZ_JBBCWY010000001.1 coordinate 1,088,657, forward strand.
CGAGGCCGCCCATGCCGCCTGGCCCGCCTGGCGCGCCATGCTGGCCAATGAGCGCGCCGCCATCCTGAAGAAGCTCGCCGCCCTGATGCTGGCGAACACCGAGGATCTGGCCGCCATCATGACGGCCGAGCAGGGCAAGCCCTATGCCGAGGCCAAGGGCGAGGTGGCCTATGCCGCCAGCTTCATCGAGTGGTTCGCCGAGGAAGCCCGCCGGGTGAATGGCGAGACCATCCCGCAGAACGCCAAGGGCCGCCGCATCCTGGTGACCAAGGAGCCGGTGGGCGTCTTCGCCGCCATCACGCCGTGGAACTTCCCGGCCGCGATGATCACCCGCAAGGCCGGCCCGGGCTGGGCCGCCGGCTGCACCGGCGTGATCCGCCCGGCCAGCCAGACGCCCTTCTCGGCGCTGGCCATCGCCGTGCTGGCCGAGCGCGCCGGCATGCCGAAGGGCGTCTGCAACGTCATCACCGGCCCGTCCTCCGGCACCGGCAAGGAGCTGACCGGCAACCCGCTGGTGCGCAAGCTGTCCTTCACCGGCTCCACCGAGGTCGGCCGCGTGCTGCTCGAGCAATGCGCCCAGACCATCAAGAAGACCTCCATGGAGCTCGGCGGCAACGCCCCCTTCATCGTCTTCGACGACGCCGACCTGGACGAGGCGGTCAAGGGCGCCATGGCGTCGAAGTACCGCAACACCGGACAGACCTGCGTCTGCGCCAACCGCGTCCTGGTGCAGGAAGGGGTCTATGACGCCTTCGCTGCCAAGCTGAAGGCCGCGGTCGAGGGGCTGAAGGTCGGCAATGGCATGGAGGAGGGGGTCACCCAGGGCCCGCTGATCAATGCCGATGCGGTGAAGAAGGTGCAGGAGCACATCGCCGACGCCCTCGCCAAGGGCGCCAGCCTGGTCACCGGCGGCAAGCCGCACGCCAAGGGCGGCAATTTCTTCGAGCCGACCGTGCTGGCGAACGTGCCCCACGAGGCCGCCATCTTCCGCGAGGAAACCTTCGGCCCGGTGGCGCCGCTGTTCCGCTTCAAGACCGAGGAAGAGGCGATCCGCCTGGCCAATGATACGGAGTTCGGCCTGGCGGCGTATTTCTACGCGCGCGACGTCGGCCGCATCTTCCGCGTCGCCGAGGCGCTGGAATACGGCATCATCGGCATCAACGAAGGCATCATCTCGACCGCCGAGGCGCCCTTCGGCGGCTTCAAGCAGTCGGGCCTGGGGCGTGAGGGCTCGACGCACGGGATCGACGAGTATCTCGAGACCAAGTACCTCGCCCTTGGTGGCATCGGCGGCTAAGGCAAGCGAAGGCCGGGGGAACTGAGTTCCCCCGGACCCCCACATTCATCGGGGCAGACCGGCGCGGCCTTGACGAAAAACCAGCGGCGTCCCTTCTTGCCTGCGAGCAGAGACAGGGACGCGGCCCGATGAGCAGCTACGACTTCGACCTCTTCGTCATCGGCGGTGGCTCCGGCGGCGTGCGCTGCGCCCGCATCTCGGCCGGCCACGGCGCCCGCGTCGCGGTGGCGGAGGAACGCTTCTGGGGCGGCACCTGCGTCAATGTCGGCTGCGTGCCGAAGAAGATCATGGTCCACGCCGCCGAATACGGGCAGTGGGCGCACGATGCCCCGGCCTTCGGCTGGACCGGGGCGCAGCCCGGCGCGCATGACTGGACCACGCTGGCCACCGCCCGCGATGCCGAGGTCGCCCGGCTGAATGCCATCTATTCCCGCCTGCTGACCAATGCCGGCGTCACCAGCTTCAATGCCCGCGCCACCTTCCTCGACGAGCACACCCTCGATGTCGGCGGCCAGCGCGTCACCGCCGAGCGCATCGTCATCGCCGTCGGCGGCCGGCCGCAGCGCCCCGACATCCCCGGCGCCGAGCTCGGCCTGGTCTCCGACGACCTCTTCACCCTGAAGCAGAGGCCGCAGCGGATCGTGGTGGTGGGCGGCGGCTATATCGCCCTCGAATTCGCCTCCCTGCTGCGCGGGCTGGGCTCGGAGGTGGACCTGCTCTACCGCCAGCCGCTGCCGCTGCGTGGCATGGATGGCGACCTGCGCGCCGCCATGGCCGAGGCGCTGGAGAACCAGGGCATCCGCCTGCATCCCGGCCAGATGCCGGCGAAACTGGAGCGCGGCGCCGATGGCGTGCTGCGCCTGACCACCGAGGCCGGCATCGTGCTGGAGACCGACCAGGTGATGTTCGCCACCGGCCGGGTGCCGCACACCGATGCGCTCGGGCTGGAGAAGGCGGGCATCAGGACCGGCGCCTCCGGCTGCGTGCCCGTCACGCTGGAGCAGGCCACCACCCAGCCGCATATCTTCGCCATCGGCGACGTCACCGACCAGCTGAACCTGACGCCGGTCGCCACCGCGGTGGGCCATGCCCTGGCCGACACGCTGTTCGGCGGCCGGCCGCGCCAGGCGAGCTTCCAGAACGTGCCCACCGCCATCTTCACCTCGCCGCCGGCGGCGACCGTCGGCCTGTCGGAAGAGGCAGCGGCGGCGCAGGGCCCGATCGACGTCTATGTCGCCCGCTTCACGCCGATGCGCCACACCATCAGCAAGGCGCCGCGCAAGACCCTGATGAAGCTGGTGGTCGCCCGCCGCACCCAGCGCGTGATCGGCGCCCATATGCTGGGCGAGGACGCGGCCGAGATCATGCAGGGCATCGCGGTGGCCATCGTCGCCGGCGCCACCAAGGAGGATTTCGACCGCACCATCGGCATCCATCCGACCGCGGCCGAGGAATTCGTCACGCTGCGCACGATCACGCGGCAGGTCGGATAAGCGCCGGGCTCAAGCCGGGGCATTCAACCCGGCCCCGTTCCGGGCCATGATGGCGGCATGGCTCCTCCTCCGAACGCAGCCATCGGCTTCGCGGCCGATGGTTTCCAGACCGACCGCGCCCGCCTGATGGGCCGCCATGTCGCCGGCGACGGCTTTCTCCGCGGCCTGATCCGGCATGGCGGGCTGGACCGGCTCTCCGCCTATCTGCTGGCCCCCGGCGATGCACCGGTCTTCGAGCAGCTCGCCCGCAAGGCCGGCGCCACCATGCCGCTGGAGGCCATCGCGCCGCAGCGCCTGGACCGGCTGGCCGCGCTCGGCACGCTGATGCTGCCGGGGCCGGAGGTGGCGTCCTTCGCCCGCGCCCGGCGCTTCGCGGGCGCGACCGCCTATTCGGTGGTGGGGGTGACGCACACCACCGCCTCGCACGGCGCCATGGAATCGATCGCCGATCTGCTGGGCGGCCCGGCCGAGCCCTGGGACGCGCTGATCTGCACCTCCCGCGCCGTCGCCGCCACCGCCCGCAGCCTGCTGGAGGCGGAGGCAGCGCAGCTGCGCGAGCGGCTGGGTGCCCAGCGCTTCCCGCTGCCGCTGCTGCCGGTGATCCCGCTCGGCGTCGATTGCGCCGCCTTCGCCCCGCCGCCAAGGGCGCGGGCGACCTGGCGGGCGCGGCTGGGCATCGCCGAGGACACGGTGGTGGTGCTCTCGCTCGGCCGGCTGTCCTGGCACGCCAAGGCGCATCCGGTGGCGCTGTTCGGCGCGCTGGGCCGGGCGGCGCGGCGGCCCGGCGCGCCGAAGCTGCATTGCGTGCTGGCCGGCTGGTTCGCCCATGACGAGCAGGAGGTGGCGCATCGCGGCATGGCCCAGGCGCTGGCGCCGGAGGTCGGCCTGTCGATCATCGACGCCCGTTCCAGCGAGAGCCGCCAGGGCCTGCACGCCATGGCCGATATCTTTGCCCTGCTGGTCGACAACATCCAGGAGACCTATGGGCTGGCGCCGGTGGAGGCGATGGCGGCGGGGCTGCCCGTGGTGGTCAGCGACTGGGACGGCTTCAAGGACACCGTGCGCCATGGCGAGGACGGCTTCCGCATCCCCAGCTTGATGGCGCCGCCGGGCAGCGCGGCCGACCTGGCGCTGCGCCATGCGACCGGGGCGATGAACTACGACCATTACCTGGGCGCCTCGACCCAGCTGGTCGCGCTGGACATCGCCGCCGGCGCGGAGGCCTTCGCCACCCTGGCCGGCGATGCCGGATTGCGGCGGCGGATGGGGGCGGCGGCGCAGGCCCGCGCGCTGCAGCAGTTCGACTGGCGGGTGGTGATCGGCCAGTACCAGGCGCTCTGGGCCGCCCTGGCGGAGCGGCGCGGCGCGGCCGGCGCCGGCGCGAGCCGCCTCGATCCGCGCTTCGCCGACCCGACCGAGGCCTTTGCCGCCTATCCCAGCGCGGCGCTGGCGGGCGAGATGCGGGTGGCGGCCGATCCAGCGGCGGTGGCCTCGATCGAGGCGCTGGTGGCGGTGCCCGGCGGCCTGCATCGCGCGGGCGGCGGGCTCGGGGTCGAGGGGCTGGCCGCGATGCTGCACCGGCTGCAGCAGGAGGGGCCGCTCACCGTGGCGGCGCTGCTGCCGCAGGAAGGCCGCGCCGCGGCGCTGCGCGGGCTGATCTGGCTGATGAAGTCCGGCTTCGTGCGCCGCCTGCCGCCCGCCTGAATCGAAAGGGGGCGGGCCCTATAGGCCCACCCCCCAGGTCGTCCCGACCGCTCAGCGCCGGAACCAGCGCCCCCACGCGAAGGCGGCAGCCCGAAAGAAAATCAATTCCAGCCGGCGCGCTGGAGGATCTGCAGGGCCTCCGGCGTGCGGTCGAGATTGCCGGCGGCATTGACCGGCTCGGCGCGGAAGCTGCCGAGGCCGGCCAGGATCGGGTGCAGCGGCGCCCCGGCGACCACCGGGAATTCCATGTTGCCTAGCGCGAACATCTCCTGGGCGCGGTGGGTGGTCATGAACTCCAGGAAGCGGAGGGCATTGGCCTTGTTCGGCGCATGGGCGGCGAGGCCGGCGCCGGAGATGTTCACATGCGTGCCGCGGTCGCCCGCGCCCTGGTTCGGGAAGATCACGCCGATCCGCTTGAACAGCGCCTGGTCCTCGGGCTTGTCGGAGCGGCCGACCAGGCCGAGGTAGTAGCTGTTGGCGATGGCCAGGCCGCACTGGCCGGAGGGGATGGCGCGGAACTGGTCGCGGTCGCCGCCCTGCGGCGGACGGGCGAAATTGGCGACCACCCCGCGGGCCCAGGCCTCGGTCTTCTCCGGGCCATCGGCGATCAGCAGCGCGGCGGCCAGGCTGGTGTTGTAGGGATGCGCGCCGCTGCGGGCGCAGACCATGCCCTTGAAGCGCGGATCGGCCAGGTCCTCGTAGCGGGCGAGGCCCTCGGGCGCGCCCTTCTCGCGGTCGTACATGATCAGCCGGGCGCGCTGCGACACGGCGAACCAGAGGCCCTGCGGGTCGCGCAGCGCGGCGGGGACGCGCTCATTGACGGTGGCCGAGTTGTGCGCGGCCAGGATGCCGGCCTGGGCCGCGCGGGCCAGGCGGGCGGCGTCCACCGTCATGAAGACATCGGCCGGGCTGTTGGCGCCCTCGTTGCGGATGCGCTCGATCAGCTGGTCCGCCTGGCCCTCGATCACCCGCACGCGGATGCCCGTCTCCTTGGTGAACTCCTCGTAGAGGGCGCGGTCGGTGTCGTAGTGGCGCGCCGAATAGAGGTTGATCTCGCCGGCGCCCTGGGCGCGCAGCGCGACCGGGGCCGAGAGCGCCAGCGCGCTAAGCGCGGCGAGGAGGGGGCGTCGGAACATGGGGCGTCTTTCCTCGGATGACCGGCCGTTCAGTCCCGGCCGGCGCCCCGATGCCTAGGCCAATTGAGAAGGACTCGCAAGATAATCCCGGCGCCGCCTCAGCTTGCCAGCAGGATGCGCAGCGGCCAGGCCCCCTCCGCCAGCCGCAGCGCCGGGCCGGCGGCGACCGCTTCGCCGGAGACCAGGTCGCGCCAGGCGGTGGCGGCCAGATCGGTCGGCAGCGGCAGGCTGGCCTCGCCCCAGGCCGCCGCGCCCGGCAGGGTGGTCGCACCGCCCGGCAGGCCGCGGATCGGCACGGCGACCAGCAGCGCCTGGCCGCCATGGCGGCGCAGGAAGGCCAGCGTCCCGGCGGGGGCCTGCAGCGGCTCGTGGCTGCCGTCGCGGAACAGCGCCGGATGCGCCGCCCGCGCCGCGAGCAGGGTGGCGATCAGCCGCTGCTTGATGGCGCCATCCTGCCAGCCCGCGAGCAGATCCTCCGGGCTGCGGGCGGCCTCCAGCGCCGCGCGGCGGGCGTCGTAATCCACCGGCCGCCGGTTGTCCGGATCGACCAGCGAAAGATCCCAGAACTCGGTGCCCTGGTAGAGATCGGGGGCGCCGGGCACGGTCAGCCGCAGCGTGGTCTGCGCCAGGCTCTTCAGCGCGCCGGGGGCGGCGAGGCGGGCGGCGAAATCCTGCAGGCCGCGCGCCAGCTCGGGATGGCGCGCCGGATCGAGCACCGCGCGCAGGAAATCCTGCGCGGCGCCCTCGTAAGCCTCGTCCGGCATGGCCCAGCCGGAGCGGCGCTTGGCCTCGCGGATCGCCTTCTGCTGCCAGCCCTGCAGGCGCTCGGTCCAGGCTTCGACCGCGGCGCGGTCGGCAACGTCGAGCCCGACCGGCCAACTGGCGAGGATCATCTGGAACAGCATGGCGGCATCGGCGGGCTGCGGCGCCGGGCCATCGGGCAGCTGCTGCACCAGCGGCTGGCTCGCCGCCAGGAAGCCGCGCAGCGCCGCCGCCCAGTCATCCGGCATTTCCGACAGCGCGGCGAGCCGCATGCGCAGATCCTCGCCGCGCTTGTGGTCATGTGTCGCGGTGGCCAGCAGCGCGTCCGGGAAATCCTGGCCGCGGGCAGCGGAAAGCTGGTGGAAGCCGTCCGGCGACAGCGAGAAGAGGCCCGGGTTGGAGCCGACCTCGTTGCGCGACAGCAGCCGGCCGTAGCGATAGAAGGCGGTGTCCTCGACCGACTTGGCGGCGGTGGGGGAGGAGAGCTGCTGGAAGCGCTGGCGGGCGGCCAGCAGGTCGCGGCGGGCGGCACCGGCGGGGTGGTTGCGCGGGCGGTCCTCGGCCAGCCAGAACAGCAGATGCGACAGCACGGCATGGTCGGTCGGGTGGAGCTGGGCACGCGCGGCGCCGGCGGCCTCGGCCAGGATGCGCTGGTCCTGCTGCGACGGCTCGCCGGTGCGGACATAGACCCGGTAGACCGGCATGTGCAGCAGCAACTGCGCCAGCACGCGGCGGAGGGCATTGAAGGAGAAGTCGCGCGAGCGGAGATGGCCACGCGCCAGCCGGTGCAGCGCGCGGGCGGCGGCGTCCAGCTCGGCGGCCAGGTTGTCGCGCAGGATCTGCTTGCGGGCGGCGAGCTCTTCCGCGTGGAAGTCACGCTCGCTGCCGGTCACCTCGCGCCACAGGGCGGAGAGCGGCGCCTCGCCGGCCGGGTCGTGCAGCAGCGCTCCGACCTGGTCCATGAAGTCGTAGCCGGTGGTACCGTCGGTGGTCCAGCGCGCCGGCATCGCCTCGCCGGCGGCCAGGATCTTCTCGACGACGACATAGGGCTCGCCGGCCGGGGCCCCGGCCGGGCGATGATGCGCCACGGCGGCCATGCGGCGGCGCAGCTTGCGGCAATAGCCGGCCGGATCGGCCAGGCCATCGACATGGTCGATGCGCAGCCCGTCGATCAGCCCCTCGGCATAGAGGCGCAGCAGGAAGGCGTGGCTGGCGTCGAAGACCTTCGGGTCCTCGGCGCGCAGGCCGGCGAGGCCGGTGACGTCGAAGAAGCGGCGCCAGTTGATCTCGTCGGTTGCCGTGCGCCACCAGGCGAGGCGGTAGTGCTGGCGCTCCAGCAGGCCATGCAGGCGGGCGGTGCCGGTCAGGCTCTTCGGGTCATGCGCCTCCAGCGCGCCGCGCTCGCCAAGGATGTGGTCGGCATCGCCCTGGCGGACGGGGAAGCGGTTGTCGAAATAGGCGACGGACAGGCCGGTCGGGCCCTCGGCGACCAAAGAGAGCTCGCCCTCGGCCAGCGCCTCGCCATAGGGGCGGCCAAGGAAGGGCGCCAGGATCTTGCCGTTCAGCAGGGGGTCAGGGCTGTCCCAGTCGATGTCGAAGAAGTCGGCGTATTGGCTGTCGCGGCCCTTGGCAAAGACATCCTGCCAGTAGGGGTTGTGCGGGCCGTCGACGCCCATGTGGTTGGGCACGATGTCGAGCAGCAGCCCGAGCCCGTGCTGGCGCAGCGCGGCGACCAGACGGCGCAGCGCCGGCTCGCCGCCCAGCGCCGGATTGATCGCGTCATGGCCGGTATTGTCATAGCCATGCGTCGAGCCGGGCGCCGCCGGCAGCAGCGGCGAGGCGTAGAGATGGCTCACCCCGAGCCGCGCCAGATAGGGCACCAGCGGCACCGCGTCATCGAGCGTGAAGCCGGCATGGAACTGCAGGCGGTAGGTCGCCCGGGGGCGGGTTTCGGCGACGGGAGCAGCGGCGAGGCGCGCCAGGGACATCAGGGGGCTCTCCGCGCCCGCGCCAACCCGCGCAGACGCTGTTCGATCGCGGGATCCTGGAACATCCGCTCGACCGGAGGGGCGAGGCGTCGGCGCCAGTTGGGATGTTCCTCAACGGTGCCGGGCAGGTTGGGTTGCTCGACGGCGGCGACGGCATCCTCCAGCGGCAGCAGCGCCAGCGCGCAGCGGGCCCGGCCGATATGCGCGGCGGCCGCATCGGCGACGCGCGCGGCCTCCTCCGGGCCCGGTACCGGCCCCTCGGCGACGCCCGACCGGCAGAAGGCATCCCAGAGCAGCGGCCGCTCGGCGGCGCGCGTCTCCGCCAGGCCGGGGATGGTGTGGCCGAGCTCCTCGCGCCAGGCCAGGTCGCGCCCCTCCCACCAGCCGGCGACGGTCGGCAGGTCATGGGTCGAGGTCATGGCGACCGCGCCGGCGCTCCAGCGCTGCGGCGGGATGAAGTCGGCCAGCTCGCCCTTGGGAGGCTCGGTCTGCTCGAACCACATGACGCGCATGCCGGCGATCCCGGCGCGCTCCAGCTGCGGGCGGAAGCCCTCGGGCACGGTGCCCAGATCCTCGCCGATGGCGACGGCGCCGTGGCGGGCGGATTCCAGGGCCACCAGCCGCAGCAGGTCGCGCAGCGGATAGCGGATGTAGCAGCCCTGGTCGGGGCTCGCGCCCTCCGGCACCAGCCAGAGCCGGCGGAGGCCCAGCACATGGTCCAGCCGCACGCCGCCGGCATTGCGGAAAGCGGTGCCCAGCATCTCGCGGAAGGCGGCGAAGCCGTTGGCGCGTAGCCCGTGCGGCGAATAGGTGGTGATGCCCCAGCCCTGGCCACGGCGGTTGAAGATGTCGGGCGGCGCGCCGACCTCGACGCCCTGCAGGAACTCGTCCTGGCGCGACCAGGCATCACTGCCGCCGCCATCGACGCCGATCGCCAGGTCGGCGATCAGCCCGATGCGGGCGCCGGCCTCGCGGGCGGCGTGCTGGGCCGCGGCCAGGCCGCGATCGGCCTGCCATTGCAGGAAGGCGTGCCAGTCGACCTCTTCCGCGTGCTGGCCAGCGAAATCGGCGACGGCGGCGCTGTCCGGGTCGCGCAGCGCCGCGCCCCAGGCGCGCCAGTGGAAGGCCTGCGGGTCACGCGCCAGCTGCACGGCCTGCAGCGCCTCGAAGCGGGCATGGCGCTCCAGCGCGGCGCCGCCCTCGGCGCGGAAGGCGGCGAACTCGTCGCGCAGGCTGGCCGGTGCCTGGGCCTGGAACACCTCGAAGATCTGCCGCAGGCGGGCCAGGCGAGCGGCGGTGGCGGCCGGCCAGTCGATCAGGTTCAGCGCCTCCAGCCGGCTCCATTCCTCGGCCAGCGCCGGCGGGAAGGCGGGGGTCAGCTCGCCCAGCAGCATCTCGGCATCGGCGTGGCGGACGTCGAGCCGCAGCCGGCTGGAAGGCGCATAGGGGCTGAAGCGCGTCGGCACCGCGGTGAACTGGGCATGCACCGGGCTGAGGGCGATGGCATCCGCCCCCTGGCCGGCGGCGCCGACGGCGAAATCGGCCAGCGCGGTGTAGTCGCCGAAGCCACCATCGCCGGTGCGGCGCAGCGAATAAAGCTGCACCGCCAGGCCCCAGGCGCGGCCATCCGGGCAGGCATCCGTCAGGCGCCGGCCATGCTCCGGCGCGACGGCCAGGGTGATCCGATGCCCGGCGGTCTCCAGCTGGTAGTAGCCGGGCAGGGCCGGCGCCAGCAGGGTGGCGCCGCCCGGGGCGGGCTGGCTGCGGCCCTCGACGCTGGTGCCGTCCTCGGCGGTCAGGCGGTAGCGGTCGGGGGCGAGCCGCAGGGCAACCGGCAGGCCGGGATCGGCGGTCAGCAGCGGCGGCTGCACCCGGTGTGCCTGCCGCCACTGCGCCATGCTGTCGCGCAGCTGGGCATCGTCGGCCACCGGCAGGCCGAGCGCGCCGAGGACGTGGCGCAGCGTCTCCGGCGTGGTCTCCCGCCGCTGGCCGGTGGCGTCGTGCCAGTCCAGCATCAGCCCGACGGCACGCGCCAGGCGGCGCAAGGCGGTGTCGCTGTTCATCCGGCGGGTTCCTGCAGCCAGGCGAGGGCGGAACGGGGCGGCAGCTCGCCACCGCGCGCGGCCTCCCCGGCATGGGGGGTGGAGGCGGCGATCATCTCGCCGGGGAAATGCGGGCAGGGGAGGGATTCCTCCCCGAACTGCGCGGCGACGCTCAGCACCGAGCCATCGGCCAGGCGCCATTGCGCCCGCACCCCATGCTCGCCCAGCGCCGCGGCACCGAGCGACTGGGCACCGGCCAGATGCCGCGCCAGCTTCCTGCGCCGCGTCTCCAGCAGGAACCGGCAGAAAGCCTCGGCCTCGGCATTGGCGGGGTGCTCGCGGTCGCCGGGCTGCGGGCTGCTGGCGGCGAAGGTCTTCGGGTCGTTGGGATCGGGGATGCGCTCGCGCCGCTCGGGATCAGCGAAGCTGGCGAAGCGGGCGAATTCCTTGCGGCGCCCTTCGCGCACGGCGGTCGCCAGCTCAGGGCTGCCGAAGCCGGTGAAGAACAGGAAGGGACGCTCGGCGGCGTATTCGTCGCCCATGAACAGCATCGGCACCGGCGGGGTCAGCAGCAGCACCAGCAGCGCGGCGCGGACATTGTCCGGCGGCGCCAGCGTGAAGATGCGGTCGCCGAAGGCGCGGTTGCCGACCTGGTCATGGGTCTGCAGCGAATTGACGAAGGCCGAGGCCGGCAGATGCCCGCTCGGCGTGCCACGCGCATGGCCGAGATTCGTCGATTCCTCGCCCTGGTAGACGAAGCCCTCGGCGAGGGCGCGCGCCAGCCGCTCAGCCGGGGCGTCGGCGTAGTCGGCGTAATAGGCCTCCTCCTCGCCGGTCAGCAGGACATGCAGGCAGTGATGCGCATCGTCGTTCCACTGCGCCTCGAATTTCTTCTCCAGCAGCGCGGCGTCGTTGCGCTCGTTCTCCAGCACCAGATAGACCGGACGGCCCGCGGTGGCGGCGCGGACCCGCTCGGACAGCTCGGTCAGAAACGTCTCGCTGGTGATGGCGTGGACGGCGTCGAGCCGCAGCCCGTCGAAGCGGTATTCGCACAGCCAGAAGATGGCGTTCTGGATGAAGAAGTCGCGCACCGCGTCGTGGCGGAAGTCGATGGCGTCGCCCCAGGGGGTCGAGATGTCGCTGCGGAAGAAGTCCGCCGTGATGGCGTGCCAGTAATTCCCGGCCGGGCCGAAATGGTTGTAGACCACGTCCAGCATCACCGCGATGCCCTGGCCATGCGCCGCGTCGACCAGCGCCTTCAGCTCGTCGGGCGTGCCGTAGGTCTCGTCCGGCGCATAGGGCAGCACGCCGTCATAGCCCCAGTTGGCGCTGCCGGCGAAGTCGTTGACCGGCATCAGCTCGATGGTGTTGACGCCGAGCGCCGCCAGCCGCGGCAGCTCCGCCATGACGCCGCGGAAGCCGCCCAGCGCGCCGACATGCAGCTCATAGACCACCGATTGCGGCCAGGGGTGCGCGCGCCAGTCGCTGTGCTTCCAGCGATAGGCGCCGTGATCCTGCACCACGCTCCAGCCATCGACATCGCCATCCTGGCCCTGGCTGGCGGGGTCGGGGACATTCGGCCCGTCGCCGAGGGCGAAGCGATAGCGCGTGCCGGCCGGCGCCTCGGCCTCGACCTGCCACCAGCCTTCCGCCAATGGCTGCATCGGCAGTGGCGGCTGGTCGCGGCGCAGCAGGGTGACCTCCGGCTGGCCCGGTGCCCAAAGGCGGAAGCGGCAGAGGCCGCCCGGGATCGGCCAGGCGCCGAACTGGTAGTGCTCGCTCATGCGGCTTGCTCCTGCCGCAGCGGCCAGGCGGCGAGCAGCCGGGCGGCACGGGCGGCAACGGTGATGGTGGGGTGGTCGAGCGGCGCTTCCGGGGCGTCCGGCGCGTCGCTGTCGAGCAGGGAGATCCAGGGCAGGTCCGGGCCGGGCAGGGTGACCTCGCAGGGCTGGTCGCCGGCATTCAGCACCAGCAGGGTCACCTCGACGGCCGGCGGCTCGGTGCCGCGGCGGGGCGTGTCGTCCCGGGCGCCGGCGCGGCGCAGCTGCAGCACCCGGCCGGCGGGATCGTTCCAGGCGTCCGGCGTCATCGGCTGGCCGGCCGCGTCGAACCAGCCGATGTCGCGGAGGCCGGGCAGCGGCTCGGTGAAGCCGTGCAGGAAGACGGCGCTGCGCAGCGTCGGGTGGCGCCGGCGCAGCATCGCGGCGCGGGCGGTGAAGCGGGTCAGCGCCTCGCCCTCGGGCGTCGCGGCCAGGTCCCAGTCGAGCCAGGAGATCGAATTGTCCTGGCAATAGGCGTTGTTGTTGCCGCGCTGGCTGCGGCCGAACTCGTCGCCGCCCAGCAGCATCGGCGTGCCGTGGCTGGCGAAAAGGGTCAGCAGCATCGCGCGCTTCAGCCGGGCGCGCGTCTCCAGGATGGCCGGATCGTCGGTCGGCCCCTCGACGCCCCAGTTGGCGGAGAAATTCTCGCCATGGCCGTCACGGTTGCCCTCGCCATTCGCCATGTTGTGGCGCTCGGTGAAGCTCACCAGGTCCTGCAGGGTGAAGCCGTCATGCGCGGCCAGGAAGTTGATGCTGGCCCAGGGGCGCCGCCGCCGCCGGTCGAACAGATCGCCCGAGGCGGTCAGCCGCGCCGCCAGGTCGGGACGCATGAAGTCGTCGCCGCGCCAGTAGCGCCGCACCCCGTCGCGGTAGCGGTCGTTCCATTCGGAGAAGCCCGGCGGATGCGCGCCGAGCTGGTAGCCGCCGGGGCCGATATCCCAGGGCTCGGCGATCAGCTTGAGGCGCGACAGCACGGGATCCTGGCGGATGGCGTCGAAGAAACCGGAACCGGGGTCGAAGCCATGCCCCTCCCGCCCCAGGGTGGAGGCGAGGTCGAAGCGGAAGCCATCGACCCGGAAGGCGGTGGCCCAGTAGCGGAGGCTGTCCATCACCATCTGCAACACCCGGGGGTGCGAGAGGTTGACGGTGTTGCCGCAGCCGGTCTCGTCGATGTGCCGCCGCTCCTCGCCGGGCACCAGGCGGTAGTAGCTGGCATTGTCGAAGCCGCGCCAGGAGAGGGTGGGGCCGAGCGCGTCGCCCTCGCAGGTGTGGTTGTAGACCACGTCGAGGATCACCTCGATGCCGGCGGCATGCAGGCGGCGGATCGCCACCCGGATCTCGTCCAGCGCGCCGGTCGCCAGATAGGCCGGCTCGGGGGCGAAGAAGGAGAGGGTGGAATAGCCCCAGTAGTTGCGCAGCTTGCGTTCCACCAGGAAGCGGTCCTGGCAGATCGCCTGCACCGGCAGCAGCTCGACCGCGGTGACGCCGAGACGCTGCAGATGCTCGATCACCGGCGGGCTGGCGAGGCCGGCGAAGCTGCCGCGCTCGCGCGGGGCGATGTCGTCGCGGCGGATGGTCAGGCCGCGCAGATGCGTCTCGTAGATCAGCGTGCGGTCCCAGGGCACGGAGGGCGGGCGGTCGTCGCCCCAGTTGAAGGCGTCGTCCACCACCACCGATTTCGGCATGGCGGCGGCGCTGTCGCGGCGGTCGAAGCTGAGATCGGCGCGCGGCGTGCCGATGCGGTGGCCGTAGAGCGCGTCCGACCAGCGCAGGCTGCCGTGCAGCTGCTTGCCATAGGGGTCGAGCAGCAGCTTGTGCGGGTTGAAGCGGTGGCCGTGCTCGGGCTGGTAGGGCCCGTGCACGCGGAAGCCGTAGATCAGCCCCGGCCGCGCTTCGGGCAGGTAGCCGTGGAACACCTCGTCGGTGCATTCGGGCAGCGGCAGGCGGGCCACTTCCCGCCGGCCGGCCGCGTCGAACAGGCAGAGATCCACCTGGGTGGCATGCGCCGAGAAGACGGCGAAGTTGACGCCGAGCCCGTCCCAGCTGGCGCCGAGCGGATCCGGCCGACCCGGCAGCAGCCAGTCGGGAAGCAAAGGCAAGTCAGCCCTCCATCGGGGTCAGCACCAGGGTGGCGAGGCCGGGCAGCTGCAGGTCGAGCGAGTCGTCGAGCCCGTGCGAGCCGGCGCCCGTCGCATGCACCATGCCGCCATTGCCGTTGTTGGCGCCACCGTAGATGGCCGCGTCCGAGTTGAAGATTTCCTTCCACTGGCCGCCAAGCGGGACGCCGACGCGATAGCCCTGCCGCAGCACGGGCGTCATGTTGCAGACGACCAGGGCCGGGGCGGTGCCCTCCGGCCCCAGGCGCAGGAAAGCGAAAACGCTGTTCTGGCGGTCGTCGAGCACCACCCAGCGGAAGCCGCTCTCCTCGCAGTCGAGGGCATGCAGGGCAGGGATGTCGCGGTAGAGCCGGTTGAGGTCGCGCACCAGCCGCTGGATGCCGGCATGCGGCGCCTGGTCCAGCAGGTGCCAATCGAGCGAGCGGTCGTGGTTCCACTCGCGGGCTTGCGCGATCTCGCCGCCCATGAACAGCAGCTTCTTGCCCGGATGAGTCCACATGAAGCTGAGATAGGCGCGCAGATTGGCGAATTTCTGCCACTCGTCGCCCGGCATCTTGCCGATCAGCGAGCCCTTGCCATGCACCACCTCGTCATGGCTGAGCGGCAGCATGAAGCGCTCGGAGAAGGCATAGACCAGGCCGAAGGCGATGCCGTCATGATGGTACTGCCGATAGACCGGCTCCATCTCCATGTAGTGGAGCGTGTCGTGCATCCACCCCATGTTCCACTTGAAGTCGAAGCCGAGGCCGCCCTCGGAGGCCGGGCGGGTGACGCCGGGGAAGGCGGTGCTTTCCTCGGCGATCAGTAGCTTGCCGGGGCAGCGCTCCTCGATGATTCTCGAAAGCTCCTGGAGGAAGGAAATGCTCTCCAGGTTCTCGCGGCCGCCATGGATGTTGGGCACCCATTCGCCGTGCTTACGGCTGTAGTCGCGGTAGAGCATCGAGGCCACGGCATCGACCCGCAGCGCGTCGACGCCATAGGTCTCCAGCCAGTGCAGGGCGCTGCCGATCAGGAAGTTGCGCACCTCGCGACGGCCGAGGTTGTAGATCAGCGTGTTCCAGTCCTGGTGGAAGCCCTCGCGCGGATCGGCATGCTCGTAGAGCGCCGTGCCGTCGAAATGCGCCAGCCCATGGCTGTCGGTCGGGAAATGCGCCGGCACCCAGTCGAGGATGACGCCGATGCCGGCCTCGTGCAGCCGCTCCACCAGCCGGGCGAAATGCTCCGGCGGGCCGAGCGCGGCCTGCGGCGCGTATTGCCCGAGCGGCTGGTAGCCCCAGGAACCGCCAAACGGGTGCACCATCACCGGCAGGAACTCGACATGGGAGAAACCCATGCCGGTGAGATAGGGGATCAGCCGGTCGCCGAGCTCTTCCCAGGACAGCTCGCGGTTGCCGTCGCCGCGCATCCAGGAGCCGGCATGGACCTCATAGACCGAGATCGGCTGGCTGGCGGCCGGGCCTGACCGGGCCGGCAGCGGCGCTGGCGGGCGGAAGCCGGCCGTGTCGGCGACGATCGAGCCGGTGGCCGGCGCGACCTCCGCCTGCCAAGCGAAGGGATCGGCCTTCAGCGGCAGGATGGCGCCATTCGGGTCCAGCACCTCGTATTTGTAGATCGTCCCCGGCCCGATATCGGGCAGGAAGATCTCCCAGATGCCGGGGCCGTGGCGCAGCCGCATCGGGTTGCGGCGGCCATCCCAGCCGTTGAAGTCGCCGACCACCGAGACGCGGCGGGCATTCGGCGCCCAGACGGCGAAGCGGGTGCCACTGATGCCGTCGATGGTCATCGGATGCGCGCCCAGCGTGCGGCCGATATCGCGATGCGCGCCTTCGCCCAGCAGGTGCAGGTCGAGCTCGCCGAGCAGCGGGGCGAAGGCATAGGCGTCCGCCGCCTCCTGCACCGCGCCACCCCAGTCGATGCGCAGGCGGTAGGGCGTGCCGGCGGGCAGTGGCCCCTCGAACAGCCCGCCCGCATGGGTTGGCGACAGCGGCGCCACGGCATCGCCAGCGACGGCCGAGACCGCCTTGGCGCCCGGCAGCAGCACGCGCAGCCAGCCCTGGCCGTCAGGCCCCTGCTGCGGGCCCAGCAGGGCGAAGGGATCGCCGTGCCTGCCCTCGACCAGGGCCGCCATCGCCTCCGGCGCCAGGGTGGCCGGCGCCAGCTTCAGGGGCGGCGGGGTGGCCGGCTGGTTCGGATTGGCCATGCCTCGTCACTCCTTGGAAGGGCTGGAGCCCAGGATCGTCGCGCTCAGCCGCGCCAGGCCGTGCAGGGGAATCGGCAGCCAGCCGGGGCGGTTGGCGGCCTCATAGCAGATCTCGTAGGCCGCCTTCTCCAGCAGGAAGAGATCGAGCAGCGCCGCCTCGGCCTCGCCCGCCACCCAGGGGCGCGGGGTCTCGGCATGCACGGCGCGGTAGGCGCCAAGGAAGGCGGCGCCGGCCTGGCTGCGGAACTCCTCCAGCAGGGCCCCGCGGCGTCCGGTCTCCTCGCCGCTGCTGGACTCGCTCTCCGGGCGCGCGCTGGCCACCGCGTAGTCGAAGGAGCGCAGCAGCCCCGCCACGTCGCGCATCGGCGAGGATTTGGCGCGGCGCTGCTCCAGCGACTTGGCCGGCTCGCCCTCGAAGTCGATGATGCAGGCATCGCCCTGCACCACCAGCACCTGGCCGAGATGGAAATCGCCATGGATGCGGGTCTGCAGCGCGCCCTCGCCGGCGGCCGCGAGGCGGTCGATGGCGGCCGAGAGCGCCGCCTTCTGCGCCAGCAGCTGCGCGGCGGCCTCGGCATCGGCCTGGCTGGCCCAGTCGCGCGGCGCCGACAGCGCCTTCAGCGCCGCCTCGAGCTGCGTGCGGGCGCCGCGGGCCCAGGCCTTGGTCTCCCGCGCCGTGGCCGGCTCGGGGTTGAAGGCCGGGTCGTCGCTCGCCTCGGCCAGCACGGCATGCATCTCGGCCAGCCGCTGGCCCAGCGCGCTGGCGAAGACGGCATAGCCGTCGAAGATGTCCTTCTGCTCCTCGGCGGAGGATTCCGCGACGGCCATCTCGCCGACGGTGCGCTGCAGGAAGTCGGTCGTCCAGCCCCAGCCATCGCCCTGGTTGCGCACGAAGCCCTGGACGACGACCAGGGTGCGCGGCGTGCCGTCGGCGCCGA
This sequence comes from Roseomonas sp. USHLN139, assembly GCF_037145735.1. NCBI lineage: Bacteria > Pseudomonadati > Pseudomonadota > Alphaproteobacteria > Acetobacterales > Roseomonadaceae > Roseomonas > Roseomonas sp. USHLN139. The sequence continues at coordinate 1,106,154 of NZ_JBBCWY010000001.1, forward strand.
TGCGCACCACCTCGCCCAGCAGCGGCGCCGTCTGGCCGAAGCCGCGCTCGGTCAGGTGGCGGGTCATCTCGGTCTCGGGGCTGATGCCCTCGGTGACCCGGCGCACCAGCTTCAGCACCGCATGATCGCCGATGATCAGCGAGGAGTTGGACTGCTCGGCCGAGAGGCGGCGGATCTCCGCATCGGCCGGGATGCTGGCGGCGTCGAACTGCGAGGTCGGCAGGAAGCGGATCTCGCCTTCCGACAGCGGCATCACCGCGCTTTCCGCCAGGCCCTTCAGCACGCCGGTGGGCAGCGCGTCGAGGGCGAAGGCATCGGTCAGCACGCCGACGCGGCGGCCGCGGCGGACGCGGGCGAGGGCGAGCTGCTGCGGCAGGGCGCTGCTGCCCGCCTCATCCTCCCAGGCGATGCCGAGCGGCAGCAGGTAGCGGGCGCGGCCATCGCCTTCCGTCACCTCGACCTCGGCCAGCAGCACCTCGACGGTGGTGTCGGCCAGCGCCTCGGCGAAGGCCAGGTGCGGATCGGCCGGCGGGCCGTCCTTGCCGGCGAACCAGCGGCGCTTGGCGAGGTATTGCGGCAGGGCGTCATGCTCGATCACCCGGCGCGGCGCCGCGGCCAGCACATCGGCCAGGCCGCCGCGCAGCACCAGGGTGGAGAGTTCGGACATCGCTTCAGGGGCGGGCGTGTGCCAGCTGGGCATGGCGACCTCGGTTGCCAGGAGGAACCAGTAGAAGCCATAGGGCGGCAGGGTCAGCAGATAGGTCAGCTGGCCGATCGGCGGGAAGGTCGAGCCGCCGACCAGTTCCACCGGCACGCGGCCGGCAAACTGTGCCAGGTCCAGCTCCACCGCCTGCGCCGTGCGCGACAGGTTGCAGACGCAGAGGATGGTCTCGCCCTCGTATTCGCGGAGATAGGCGAGGATCTTGCGGTTGCCCGGGTAGAGATAGCCGAAATTGCCGCGGCCGAAGGACTGGTGGCGCTTGCGCACCGCCAGCATGCGCCGGGTCCAGTTCAGCAGCGAATGCGGGTCGGCCGACTGCGCCTCGACATTGACCGCCTGGTAGCCATAGACCGGGTCCATGATCGCCGGCAGCACCAGGCTGGCCGGGTTGGCGCGGGAGAAGCCGCCATTGCGGTCGGGCGACCATTGCATCGGCGTGCGCACGCCGTCGCGGTCGCCGAGATGGATGTTGTCGCCCATGCCGATCTCGTCGCCGTAGTAGAGCACCGGCGTGCCGGGCATCGACAGCAGCAGGGAGTTCATCAGCTCGATGCGGCGGCGGTCATGCTCCAGCAGCGGCGCCAGGCGGCGGCGGATGCCGAGATTGATGCGCGCCCGCTTGTCGGCGGCGTAGGTGTTCCAGAGATAATCCCGCTCCTTGTCAGTCACCATCTCCAGCGTCAGCTCGTCATGGTTGCGCAGGAAGATGGCCCATTGGCAGTTCTCCGGGATCTCCGGGGTCTGCCGCAGGATGTCGGTGATCGGGAAGCGGTCCTCCTGCGCCATCGCCATGTACATGCGCGGCATCAGCGGGAAGTGGAACGACATGTGGCATTCGTCGCCATCGCCGAAATACTGCTGGGTGTCCTCCGGCCACTGATTGGCCTCGGCCAGCAGCATCTTGCCGGGGGCATGGGCATCCAGCGCGGCGCGGATCTTCTTCAGGACGACATGCGTCTCGGGCAGGTTCTCGTTGTTCGTGCCGTCGCGCTCGATCAGGTAGGGAATGGCGTCCAGCCGCAGCCCGTCGACGCCCGCATCCAGCCAGAAGCGCATGACGGAGAGCACCTCCTTCAGCACCTGCGGATTGTCGAAATTCAGGTCCGGCTGGTGGCTGTAGAAGCGGTGCCAGAAATAGGCGCCGGCCTCGGCGTCCCAGGTCCAGTTCGACTTCTCGGTATCGAGGAAGATGATGCGGGTGCCATCATACTTCTTGTCGGTGTCCGACCAGACGTAGAAGTCGCGATGCACCGAGCCCGGCTTCGCCTTGCGCGCCCGCTGGAACCAGGGGTGCTGGTCCGAGGTGTGGTTGATCACCAGCTCGGTCACCACGCGGATGCCGCGGGCATGCGCCGCCTGGATGAAGCGGCGGATATCGGCCAGCGTGCCGTATTCCGGATGCACCGCCTTGTACTCGGCGATGTCATAGCCGTCGTCGCGGCGCGGCGAGGGGTAGAAGGGCAGCAGCCAGACCACGTCGACGCCGAGCGTCGCGATATAGTCGAGCTTGGCGATCAGTCCCGGCAGGTCGCCCACGCCATCATCGTTCGAATCGAAGAACGACTTGATGTGCAGCTGATAGATCACCGCATCCTTGTACCAGAGCGGATCGGCCGGATACTCGGGCAGCGCGGCATGGGTGCCGGCGGTGGCGGTGGGCAGGACGGCAGCGGCCTCGGCGGCCTTCATCTTACGCGGCATGATCGGTCAGGCCTTGTCGGCGGCGCTCAGGCGCCAGATGGCGAAGGGCAGGGCGTGCGGGTCGAGGCGGAGATGGCGGTGCGAGCCCTCCCAGACCTGCTCGCCGCCGGCCACCAGGTCCTCGGCCCGGAAGGGCCCGCCCGGCGGCAGCTCGAAATGCGTCTCCAGCGGCTGGTTCGGGTCCATGCTGACGGCCACCAGCACGGTGTTCTCGCCGCCTGGCGTGCGCTTGACGAAGGTCAGGATGCCCTCGTGGTTGGAGCGCAGGAAGCTGGTGCCGAGATGGGTGTGCAGCGCTGGATTCTCCTGCCGGATGCGGTTCAGCATGGTGATCTCGGGGACGATATTGCCCGGGCGGTCATAGTCCCAGACGCGGATCTCGTATTTCTCGCTGTCCAGGTATTCCTCCTTGCCCGGCGCCAGCGGCGTCGCCTCGCAGAGCTCGAAGCCGTTATAGACGCCCCAGAGGCCCGACAGGGTGGCGGCGAGACCCGCGCGGATCAGGTGGCCAGGCCGGCCGCTGGTCTGCAGGAAGACCGGGTTGATGTCCGGCGTGTTGACGAAGAAATGCGGGCGGAAGAAGTCGCTGACCGGGGCCTTGTTCAGCTCCTCCAGGTAGTCGCGCATCTCCCAGGCGGCGTTGCGCCAGGTGAAGTAGGTGTAGCTCTGCGAGAAGCCCACCTTGGCCAGGCGGTACATCACCTTCGGCCGGGTGAAGGCCTCGGAGAGGAAGACCGCGTCGGGGGCGTGGGCGCGCACCTCGCCAATCATCCATTCCCAGAAGGGCAGCGGCTTGGTGTGCGGGTTGTCGACGCGGAACAGGCGGATGCCGTGGCGCACCCAGAACAGCACCGAATCACGCAGCGCCAGCCAGAGCGAGGGAATGGCGCCCGGCGCATAGAACTCGACGTTGACGATGTCCTCGTACTTCTTCGGCGGATTCTCGGCATAGCGGATGCTGCCATCCGGCCGCCAGTTGAACCATTCGGGATGCTCGCGCAGCCAGGGATGGTCGGGCGAGCACTGGATGGCGAAGTCCAGCGCCAGCTCCAGCCCGTGATCGGCGGCGGCGGCGATCAGCCGGCGGAAATCCTCGAAGGAGCCGAGCTCGGGATGCAGCGCCTCATGCCCGCCCTCGGCGCTGCCGATGGCATAGGGGCTGCCGGGATCGGTCTCGGAGGGTGTCAGCGTGTTGTTGCGGCCCTTGCGGTTCTTCTTGCCGATCGGATGGATCGGCGGGAAGTAGAGCACGTCGAAGCCCATCGCCTTCACCCGCGGCAGCGTGCCGATGACATCGTCGAAGGTGCCGTGGCGGTGTGTGTCGCCGCTCTGCGATCTCGGAAAGATCTCGTACCAGGCGGAGAAGCCGGCGGCGCGGCGCTCGGCCTCCAGCGGATAGTCGCGCGTCTGCAGCCGGTGCGCCTTCGGATCGGCCTCGCGCATCAGCTGGCGCAGCGGCGCCGAGAGGAAGAGCTGCACGGCCTCGGCGTCGCCCAGCTCCGGCAGGCGGTCGATCACCGCCTGCAGCGCCGCGCGGCGATCCGCCGGCAGGGCGGGCAGGGCGGCTTCCAGATGCGCCACCCCCTCGCGCCGTTCCAGCGCGACGGGCACGCCGGCCGCCTGCTTCTTGCCGATCTCGTCGCGGAATTCCTCGAAATGGTCGACCCAGGCCTCGACGGCATAGACATGCCGGCCGACGCGCTCGGGCAGGAAATGCGCGACCCAGATGTCGTTGACGGTATGCTCCATCGGTTCGATGCGCCATTCGGCCTCGTCGGCCGGCCGCCAGAGCAGTTGCGCCGCCAGCTTGCCATGGCCGTCGGTGAAGATGTCGGCGCTGACCTCGACGGCCTGGCCCACCGTGCGCTTCACCGCGAAGCGGCCGTCATCGACGGCGGGCTTCACCGCCTCGATGGCGATGCGCGGCGCGGCGGTGGCGGCCGCCACCGACTCATCCTCGGCGGGCAGCGGCGCCTGCACGCCCGGGGCTTCCTGAAGGGTCATGCAACGCACCTCTCCGGGGGCCAGCACCAGCCCCCCCTGATCCAGGCTGCCGGGCGGCAAGGCCCCCGGACGGTCGAGCAGCCCCAGCGCCTGGCCGGCGGACAGCCGCACCGGCCGCGCCAGCGAGGCATTGGCCAGGATCATGCGGCGTCCGGCCGGCACCTCGCGCAGCAGCGCCAGCGGCGCGCCGGGGGGGGACAGCCGGCGCGGCGGCGCGGCGCTGCGCAGCAGGGCATCGCCCGCCCGCGCGGCATTGGCGGCGCGCACCGCCGCCGTGAGATCGAGCCGCGGCGCCTGCGCCAGGGCGGCGAAGGCCTCGGCCTGTCCGCTGCCGCCGCCGGCGCGGTGCGGGTCGCCATATTCGAAGCCCATCGGCATCAGCCAGGCCCGGCCGGTGGCCGCGGCGAAGTCGAGCGCGCGCCGCGCCGCCCGCAGCGCCAGCCGGCGGTCGGCATGGCGCGCCGCCAGCCGTGCCCCGAACGGCTCCTCCGGCGCCATCACCAGCGGCGCGATGGCGGCCAGCCGGGCGACCTCGTCGCTCCACCAGCCGGCCGAGAAGTCCCACCAGGGCAGCGAGGGGGCCACCAGGTCAAAGCCGGCGCCGGCCAGGCCGTCGATCGGCGCGCCGGGCGTCCAGCCGATGAAGACCAGGCCAGGATGGCGCTCGCGCAGCGCGGCGATGCGGCGGGCCAGGAAGCCGGCCGGCGCGGCGCCGGGATCGAGGCAGCGGAAGCCTGCCACCCCGGCCGTCGCCCATTCGTCCAGCCGCTCCTGCCACCAGAGGCCCAGCCCCTCGGGCAGCGGGCTGGCCAGCCGGGCGGCGGCCTCCATCCCGGCCGGACGGCGCGGGTCGGGCGGCAGGTCGGATTGCGCCTGCTGCCAGGCGCCGTGCTGGCGCAGCGGCGCGGCATCGGCGGCCAGCCGCAGCGGCGCCCAGTCCAGCAGGGTGGCCAGGCCGGCGTCGCGGGCTGCCCCGGTGATGCGGCGCAGCCCGGCCAGAGCCTCGCCGCCGCCCAGCGCCGGATGCAGCCGGGTGGGATCGCGCAGCAGCAGCGGCCCGTCGGCCGCGCCCTCGAAGGGCGGCGCCAGGCAGATCGCGTCGAAGCCCAGCCCGGCGATCCGCTCGAGCTGCGCCGGCCATGCGTCCAGTGGCCCGGCGGCCAGGGGGTTCAGGTGGTAGAGGGCCTGCGGAAGAACGACATCGGGCAAGGGGGACGGATCCTTTTCGCCTTTTTCCGGGGAGCGGCCCCCAAGGCTGGTCGCGGGGGCCGGCGAGCGAGACACCAGACAAAGCGCGACGGGAACGCCGCCACGGGATGCAGCCCGCCGCCAGGGAGGAAGTCTGCCGGGCCAACGCTGCGATTCCGGCAAGGTTGCGTCCGGGCGCGGCCATTTCACGGAGCTTAAACCCCGCCGCGGCGGACCATTCCGCACGCTTCCGTGCAGCGTCAGCGGAGCAAACTTTCGCCCCCGGTCGCGCGTTGGCGGGGGCGTGAGACGTCACTGGGAAGGGGCCGCCATGCCATGCCACCACCGGACGCCGGCGCCCTGCGCCTGCGGCTGCCGAATGGGCATGCGCCCATGCTGAGGCTGGTCCCGCGCGCGGATAGCGCACCCCAATCGGCGCCGGTCCCGGCCGAGGCGGCGACGCTGGCCGACCGCTACGGCACCATCCGCCGCCATACCGAGCAGCTGGCCGCGCCGCTGACCGAGGCGGACCAATGCGTGCAGTCGATGCCCGATGCCAGCCCGACCAAATGGCACCGCGCCCATACCAGCTGGTTCTTCGAGACCTTCCTGCTGGTGCCGCATCTGCCGGGCTACCAGCCCTTTGACCCGCTCTTCGCCTATCTGTTCAACTCCTATTACGAGCAGGCCGGGCCGCGGCATGCCCGCGTGCATCGCGGGCTGCTGACCCGGCCCTCCGCCGCCGCCGTCGGCGACTACCGCGCCCATGTCGATGCCGGCATGGCGCGGCTGCTGGCGGGCGGGCTGGCCCCTGAGGTCGCCGAGCTGGTCGAGCTCGGCCTGCAGCACGAGCAGCAGCACCAGGAGCTGCTGATCACCGACCTGCTGCATGCCTTCTCCTTCCACCCGGCCAAGCCGGCCCTGGCGCCGGACTGGCAGGAGCCGCCGGCGCTGGGCGGCCGCCTGCTGAAGCCGCTGGAAGGCGGCATCACCCGCATCGGCGCGCTGCAGACCGGCTTCGCCTTCGACAATGAGCGGCCCTGCCACGACGCCCTCGTCGCGCCCTTCCGCATCGCCGAGGGGCTGGTGACCAATCGCGAATGGCTGGAGTTCATCGCCGATGGCGGCTACCGCCAGCCGCTGCTCTGGATGTCGGAGGGCTGGGCGGCGGCCCAGGCCGCCGGCTGGCAGACCCCGGAATACTGGCAGCGCGAGGCCGATGACGCGCCCTGGCAGCTGTTCACCCCGGGTGGCCTGCGGCCGCTCGACCCCGGTGCGCCGGTCCGCCATGTCAGCTGGTACGAGGCCGATGCCTTCGCCCGCTGGGCCGGCAAGCGCCTGCCGACCGAGGCCGAGTGGGAGACCGCCGCCCGTCGCGACCAGATCGAGGATGCCGGCCGCTTCGTCTGGGAATGGACCGGCTGCGCCTACCGTCCCTATCCGGGCTTCCGTACCGCCGAGGGCGCGGTGGGCGAGTACAACGGCAAGTTCATGATCAACACCATGGTGCTGCGCGGAGGCTCGCTGGCGACGCCGCCCGGGCATGCGCGGCTGACCTATCGCAATTTCTTTCATCCGGACAAGCGCTGGCAGTTCACGGGCCTGCGCCTGGCCGCGGAGGCCTGAGACCGATGCATCCGAAGCCCGACCTGCTGCGCAGCGCCGCCAGTGCCTTCGATCCCGTCGTCGCGCAGACCGCGCTGGACGGCCTGACCGCGCCGCGCAAGACGCTGCCGCCGCATCTGCTCTACGATCCCGAGGGCTGCCGGCTGTTCGACGCCATCACCACCCTGCCGGAATACTACGTGACCCGCACCGAGCTCGCGCTGCTGCGCCAGGTCGGGCCGGAGATCGCCGGGCTGGTCGGGCCCGGCGCCTCGGTGATCGAATACGGCGCCGGCTCGGTGACCAAGGCGGCGCTGCTGCTGGAGGCGCTCGAGCGCCCGGCCGCCTATGCGCCGCTCGACATCGCCGAGGTCGCGGTCGAGGGCACGGTGCGCGCCATGCGCAAGCGCTTCCCGCAGATCGCGCTGCATCCGATCGTCGGCAATTTCATGGAGCCGATCGCGCTGCCCGAGGTGCCGCGGCCGCTGCTCGGCTTCTTCCCGGGCTCGACCATCGGCAATCTCGACCGCCCCGCCGCCATCGCCTTCCTGGCGGCGGTGAAACAGAGCCTGGGGCAGGGGGCGCGCTTCCTCGTCGGCGTCGACATGCCGAAGGATCCGGCGGTGCTGGTGCCGGCCTATGACGATGCCGCCGGCGTCACCGCCGCCTTCAACCTCAACCTGCTGCACCGGCTGAACCGCGAGGCGGCGGCCGGCTTCGACCCCGCTGCCTTCCGCCACGAGGCGCGCTGGAACGCGACGCACAGCCGGATCGAGATGCATCTCTGCAGCCGCGCCAGCCAGTCGGTCTCGGTGGCCGGGCAGCCGATCCGCTTCGCCGCCGGCGAGACAATCCATACCGAGAGCAGCTACAAGCATGCCCGCGGGGCCTTCCTGGAGATGGCGCGCGCCGCCGGCTGGGAGAGCGAGGCCTGCTGGACCGATCCGGCGCAGTACTTCTCCCTGCATTTGCTGCGCTGACCGGCCGGCACCGGGGACAGCAGAAAGGCCGGAGGGGATGCCCCTCCGGCCTTTCTTTCTGTCGCGGCGCGCGCGCCGGTTCAGTAGCGGCGCAGGCCCCCCCGCAAGCTGCCGCGCAGCAGCCGGGCGGTCAGCACGGAGACGGCAGTGACCGCCACGGCCGACAGGATGGGATTGGAGACCACCGGCTGGGTCAGCCGGTTGAAGCGGGCGATCAGCCCGCTGCCGGTGTTGGCGGCCGGCACCAGGTCGGTGCTCTCGCCATCATCCAGCATGGCGGCATAGCGGTCGCGCGTCGCGCGCACCTGGCGGTGCTGGCGCTGCAGCAGCTGGCGCGCCTCGGCCGGCAGCTCGGCATCCAGCGCCTCGTCATAGGCGTCTTCCAGCGCCGCCTCGCCACGCACCACCTCGCGCAGCACGCGCGCACGGCCCTGGCCGAACAGGCTGCCCTTCAGGTCGAGGAAAACGCGATGCGCGGCGCCCAGCGTGCTGCCGCCCTTGCGCGGCGCCTCGCCCTTCTGCCGCAGCAGCGCATCGACTTCCTGCGCCATGCGCTCGCGCTTCTCGGCGAGCTCGGCGAATTCGATGCGCAGGAAGCGATCGGCCGTCAGCCGCCGCCCCTGGTCGTAGCCGATGTGGCTGTCATGCAGATAGGCGCTGAGATGGCGCAGCGCGGCCGGCTCGATGCCGTCCGCGGCGGCGACCATATTCTCCGGCAGGTTCACTTTGTTCATCCTTGCCTCCTTCCAGGCCGCGGCGGGCGGGAGGTCACCCCCGGCGCGGCAGTGTCTGGGGCATCAACGCGCCAGGCCGGCGATCGTTCCCGGCAAGGCCGAGGTTCAGGCGCGGCGGACGGCCTTGCCCGTGGCCTTGGCCGCCGGCTTGCGGGCGGCCGTGCGCCCGGTGGCGCCTTTGCGCGCGGGGGTCTTGGCGGGAGCGGCCTTGGCAGCGGAAGGCTTGCTGGCGGATGTCTTGCCCGAGGACGACCTGGAAGAGGAAGCCTTGTTCCCGGCAGCCTTGCCCGAGGCTGTCTTGCCCGAGGCTGTCTTGCCCGAGGCTGTCTTGCCCGAGGCCGTCTTGCCCGGGGCGCTCCTGCCGCCGGCCCGCAGGCTGCGCCGCAGGGCGGTCATCAGGTCGATGACATTGTCCTCGGAGGGTTCCTCGGCCTCGGGCTCCGGTTCCTGGCCCTCGGCCCTCGCGGCGATCAGGGCCCGCAGCTTGGCCTCGTAGCGATCCTCGGCATCGGCGGGATCGTAGTCGCCCTGCTTCTCCTCGATGATCTGCCGCGCCAGCCGCACCATCGCGCGGTCCGGCCGGCTCTCGGGGATCTCCGAGAAGGCTTCCTCGGCCGGGTGGAGGTCGCCTTCCTCCAGCAGGGTCTGCAGCAGGAGGCCCTTGCCCGAAGGCCGCAGGGCCACCGCCCGCTCGCGGCGGAACAGCACCAGCCGGGAGAGCGCCACCAGCCCGCTATCGGCCAGGGCCTGACGCAGCACAGCATAGACCTCGGCCTCGTCGGCACCGTCGGGCACCAGGTAGTAGCCGGCATCGACATGCAGCGGGCCGATCTCGGCGGCGGGGACGCATTTGCCGATCACCAGGTTGCGGCTGCTCTCGACGCGGACGGCGTCGAAATCCTCCTCGCCCAGCAGGATATGCTCGCCCTTGGCATGCTCGTAGCCGCGCACCAGCGTGCTGCGGTCGACCGCACGGTCGGTGCCGGCATCGACGGGCTGCATGCGCACCCGGTTGCCGGTCTTCGGATTGATCAGGTGGAAATGCAGGTTGTTGCGTTCATGCCGCGCCGGCAGCAGCGCCACCGGGCAGGAGACCAGCGCCAGCCGCAGGGTGCCGCGCCAGAGGGGACGTCCCGGGGCGCGGCGCTCGCTCACCGGCGGCTCTCCACCCTTCTCAGCGCCGGGTCTCGGGCGGCGGGTCCTGGGGCTCGGCCTTGCCATAGCTGTTTTCCGGCTGCTGGCGGTTGGCCGTCGGCGGCACCGGGCGCGGCTCGGGATCCTGGCGCGGCGGCGCCTCGGGCGGCGGCGGGGCAGGGGGCGGCGGCGGATTGGCCGGCTGCTCAGGGATGCTGGGCGGCTGCTGCGGCGTCTCGGGAGACAGCGGCACCGACTGGGCCTGGGCCGAATGATCGTCGCGGGTGAAAGCGGTCATGGTCAGGGTCTCCTCAGGGCGCCGGCGGCAGGGATCAGGAGGCTGCGGCAGCCAGCGGCCGGGCCGTCATCTCGACGAGCTCGCGCGGCAGGGCCTCGCGGCCGGCAGCGCCCTCGGGGGCGGCCGGCGTCACCAGCCGGGGCCAGGCGCCGCGATGCGTGGCCAGGCGTTCGGCCAGGTCGCGGCGCAGGGCGTAGGACGGGCTGTCGGCGGGCGAGCGGCTCTTCAGCGCGGCGTCGAAGATGGTCATGGTCGGGTTCCGCAGAGCGCAACAGAGGGCAGGAGAAGCAGAGGCCTGGCGGAAGCCCGGCCGACCACGCGAGGGCCGGGGCAGGGCATCCGCCAGGGAAATGGCGCTTTCAGGCTTCGCTGTCCGGCGTGGCCGAGCCGGTCGCGGCCTCGCCCTCGCTGCGCGGGCCGGTCTTGCTGTGGGTGGCCTGGCCACCCTTGCGCCCGGCCTTGGCCGCCAGGCTGCGGTCGCGCGAGAAGGAGCGGTCCGCCGCCTGCACCGCCTGGCCACCCTTGCGGCCGGCCTCGGCGGCCAGGGAGGGATCCTGGGCGAAGCTGCGCTTCGCGGCGGGCACGCTCTGGCCGCCCTTGGAGGCGATGCTGCGCTGCTTCTCGGCATCCATCGAGGCGAAGCCTTGCTTGCCGCCGCTGCGTGTCTGGCTCATCGGTATCATCCTTCCACAGGCCCGGAGGGGCTCATCGCGTTGAGAGAGGGCCCGCCACCGCGCGGAACGTTCCAATGGAGCGCGCCGCAAGGCCCAGGCTCCCTAACAACCGGGCGGCCACGGCCAAGTTCCGCTCGCCCGGAAAGCCGGGGGCAAAAACCGCAGGGCTCACGCATGCGTGCTCGGTCATGGCGCCCTGGCTCAGGTGCTGAGCACGGCGGAGAGGATGAAGCCGAGCACGACCAGGATCAGCGAAATCAGCAGCACCCAGCGCATGCGGCCGAGCGTCACGCCCTGGCGGGCCTGGGTCGTCTCGATCGGCTTTTCGGGCATCGGCACCTCGTGGTGTCCGGGGGGCGGGTCGATCGCGCGCTCGCGCATCGGCCTGGTGTCGCTGTCGGCCATGGGCAGGGCTCCTCCTTCCCGTATTGGGCAACCCGGATGCTTGTCGGGATCACCGAGGGAAAAGCAGAAGCGGTGCGGGAGTTGCGCCAGGACGGCGGTTTTTCGGAACTCCGGCAGTACTGGCGCGTTCTGCCGAAATGGAACCAAACCATCAGGAGGTCTCGATGTCCCAAGCTGATGCTTCCGGCGCCCCCGGCGGTGCTCCCGCTGGCGCGCCGCTGATCGCCTCCGACCGGGTCGAGGGCACCGCCGTCTATGACGCCATGGGCAATCGCCTGGGCTCGGTGGAAACGCTGATGATCGACAAGATGACCGGCCACGTCGAATACGCCGTGTTGTCGTTTGGCGGCTTCCTCGGCCTCGGCAGCTCGCATTATCCGCTGCCCTGGGCCCGGCTGCGCTACGACACGCGCCTGGGTGGCTATGTGACCGATATCACCGAGGCGCAGCTCGCCGAGGCCCCGTCCTTTCCGCGCGACGAGACCGTGGACTGGTCGGACAGCGGCTGGGGCGAACGGCTGCGCGGGCATTATGGCGCAACGCCCTATGGCTCCCGCGACGGGCTCTGAGAGGTCCGCCATTCTAGGGACGGGGATGGGCCGCAGGGCGCATCCCCCGGTGCGGGGCCATGGTGCCGGCGGCGCAGCCCCGGGCGCGGTGCCCGCCTAGCCGACGAGGCGGCGGCGCTCTTCCAGCGACGTGCTGCGGTGGAAACGCGGCGTGTCCTTGCCCTCGCCCTTGTTCTCCGCTTCGAGCAGGGCGAAGAGCGCGGCGCGGGCGCGATGCACACGGCTCTTCACGGTGCCCACCGCGCAGCCAAGGATGCGGGCGACATCCTCGTAGGGCATGCCCGAGCCGGCCACCAGCGCCAGGATGGAGCGGTGGTCCTCCGGCAGGCTGTGGAAGATGCGCTGGAAGTCGGTGAGTTCCAGGCCTTCATCCTGCCGGGCCGACACCGCCACGCGCTCCAGCGCCGTATCGTCCATCTCCTGCGTCAGCCGCCGCTTGGCGACGAACTCGTTCAGGAAGCGGTTGCGCAGGATGGTGAAGGCCCAGGCCTTGAAGTTGGTGCCCTGCTGGTAGCGATCCGCCGAGTTGATCATCCGCAGCACCGCATCCTGTACCAGATCATCGGCATCGTGCCGGTTGCGGGTCAGCGAGCGCGCATAGGCGCGGAGATCGGGCAGGCAGCCGAGCAGCTCCGCTTCGATCGCGCGCGCCTCGGGCGAGGGCGATGTCGATGACCCCGATTGTACCGTGGCCTCTTCCTGCATCGCCGCATCCGATTCGCCAGGGCGCTGCATCGCCGCGGTGGCACGATCCGGCGCAGCGGCATCGTTCACGACTTCGTCGGTTACCGCCGCCTTCTGCGCGCTGTCGGTGGCAGCCGCTTCCGTCTGCAAAGGAGCGCCCGAGGGGCCGTTTGCATCGGGCTCGACCATGGTGATGTCGATCCTGTGCATGATGGCCTGCGGTTCGGGGAAATTGTCGCGGGGCATTGCCGCGTAAACGCCATGGCAGGGAGGTGGTTGCCGAAGCGTTAGGCGCGGGCGTTGCGGCGGCGCCTCATGACAGCCCGGTGGTGGATGTTGCAGCTGCACAAAACCACGGGACTCCGAGACGTGAACACAACACTAATATGCCCCGCGCGGACGCCGCATGGCCTGCCGGTGGTCGGTGGGGGGCGTCCCGCGCCTGATGGCCCCTGGCCGTCGCAGCAGGAGAGTTCCTTCATGTTCCTCGATCGTCCCGTCGCCGCCCCGAGCATCCCTGCCAGCAACACCGTGCGCGAACTCGATGCGCGCTTTGACAATCTGGATGTCCGGCTGGAATCCGACAGCCGCAGCCTGTGGTGCACGATGCGGCCGCAGGGCCGGCCCAGCTACACCATGGCGCTGATGCAGGACGTGCATGCGATGCAGCACCATGTCACCAGCGCCTTCGCCGCGGCCGCGGCGGCCGGTCAGCAGCGCCCGGCCGACTGGTTCGTCATGGCCTCCGCCGTGCCCGGCATCTACAATCTCGGCGGCGACCTGGCGCATTTCGGCGAGCGCATCCGCGCGCGTGACCATGCCTCGCTGGTGCGCTACGGCCATGTCGCGGTCGAGGCGATCCACCGCAACCATGTCGCCTTCGACCTGCCGATCGTCACCATGGCGCTGGTGCAGGGCGATGCGCTGGGCGGCGGCTTCGAGCACGCGCTGTCCTTCGACCTGATCGTCGCCGAGCGCTCGGCCAAGATCGGCCTGCCGGAAATCCTGTTCAACATGTTCCCCGGCATGGGCGCCTACAGCTTCCTGTCGCGCCGCATCGATCGTGCCAAGGCCGAGGCGCTGATCACCTCGGGCCGCATCCACACCGCCGAGGAGCTGCACGCGATGGGCGTCGTCGACGTGCTGGCCGAGGATGGCGAGGGCGAGGTGACGGCGCGCGACTACATCGCCCGGCATGGCCGCAAGCACAATGCGCACCTGACCATGTATCGCGCGCGGCGCCGGGTGAACGGCGTCTCGCTGGCCGAGCTGCGCGACGTGGTCGAGATGTGGGCCGAGGCGGCGATGAACCTGGGCGAGGCCGACCTGAAGAAGATGGGCCGCCTGGTCGCCGCGCAGGAGAAGCGCCTGGCCGGCACCGCCTCGCCGGGCCTCGCCGTCGCCGCCGAGTGAGCCGGGCGGTGATACCGATGGCAAGGCTGCAGGCCGGGCCGGCCGGGGCAAGAAGCCCCGCGGCCCGGCAGCGGGCGGCGGCGTCAGCAGTCAGGGGAATGTCGGTCAGGGCGCCCGGCAGGGCGGGTGCCATGACCGGGAAGAGCGCTTGCAGCACCCTCCGCGGCAGGGCCGAAGACCGGCTCAGCCGCGGTGGCTCTGGCTGCCGGCCTCCGGCAGCAGGGCGTGGCGGGTGCGGTCCAGCTCGGCCCGGGCCCGCGCCAGCAGCTCGGGGGCCTCGCGCAGCAGCTCGTCGCGCGACAGCTTGCGCCACTCGCCGCAGAGCCGCGTCAGCCCGATGGCGCCGATATTCGCCGCCGAGCTGCGCAGCGCATGGGTCTCGGCCTGGAAGCGGACATGCTCCCCGGCCGCCGCCGCCTGGCCCAGCGTCTCGATCAGGCCGGCGGCATCCGCCAGGAAGTCGGCGGCCAGCCCCGCCAGGAACTCCTCGCCGCCGAGCTGGCGCAGGTTCTCCACCGTCTCCGGATCGATCGCCGGCTGGGTCGGGCGGAAGCGCGGGTGGGAGGTGATGTCGGCAATGCCGGGCGCCTCCTCCTCGGGCAGGGCGGCGCTGGGCAGCGGCGCGCGGCGCGCCCCGGGCAGCGGCGCCCGCGCCGCCTCGGCGACGATGCGCAGCAGGTCCTCCGGCTGCACCGGCTTGGTGACATGCCCATCCATGCCGGCGGCGCGGCAGCGATGCGCGGATTCCTCGGTGGCATCGGCGGTCAGCGCCAGGATCGGCAGATGCGGCTGGCCGAGCGCCATGACGCGGAACATCTTGGTCGCCTCGATGCCGTCCATCTCCGGCATGTTGACGTCCATCAGCACCAGGTCGAGCCCCTCCGCCTCGCGCTCCAGCAGGTCGAGCGCGGCGTCGCCATTCTCGGCCAGGCAGACCTCGTGCCCGGCGCTCTCCAGGATCTTGGCGAAGACGCGCTGGTTGACCCGGCTGTCATCCGCCACCAGCACCCGCAGCTTGCGGTCGGCTGCCACCGCCAGGCGGGGCGGCGCGGCGGCGGGCAGCGCCCCGGCCGGCGCCGGGACGGGGCTGGCGGCCTCGCCCACGAGGCCACGGCCCGGTGCGATGCCGAGCGCCAGGCGCAGCGCGGCGGCCAGCTCGGCGCCGTCGGCGCTCTCCGGCAGCAGCAGCGCGCTGGCGCGACGCAGCGTCAGCGGCGGCAGGCCGACCGCCTGGCCGCCGAGCAGCAGCCGGGCATAGGGCAGCTCCTCCGGCAGGGTGGCGGCCAGCTCCGGCAGGGCGGCGAGATGCGCCAGCAGCAGCGCCTGGCCGGGTGGCTGGCCGCGCAGCAGGTCGAGCGCCGCCTCCGCGGTGGCCGCCGGGCGGGTGACCAGGCCGAGGGCGCCGAGCCGCTCGGCCAGGGCGGCGGCGCGCACCGGCGCCGCGTCCAGCAGCACCAGGCTGACACCCTCGAGCGAGGCGGTGGGCGCCTCGGCGACGCTTTCCACCCGGATATCGAAGAAGAAGGTGCTGCCGAGGCCGAGCGCGGAGCGGACGCCGATGCTGCCGCCCATCAGCCCGACCAGCTGGCGGCAGATGCCGAGCCCCAGGCCGGTGCCGCCGAAGCGGTTGATGATCGAGCTGTCGGCCTGGGTGAAGTTCTCGAAGATGCGCGCCTGCGCCTCCTCGGCGATGCCGATGCCGGTGTCCGAGATCTCGGCCGTCAGGCGCAGCCGGCCGGGGCCGGTCGGGACGGCGTCCAGCGCCACCGTCACGCTGCCCTCGGCGGTGAACTTCACCGCATTGCCGGCGAGGTTCAGCAGCACCTCGAGCAGGTGGCGGCGGTCGCCGCGCAGCCAGGGGGGCGTGCGCGACGTGATGTGCAGGTGGAACTGCAGCCCCTTGTCGCGGCATTGCGCGGCCAGCAGGGCGCGCAGCTCGACCAGCAGCTCGGCGGTGTCGAAGGCGACCGTCTCGCTCGGCATCCGTCCCGCCTCGATGCGGGACAGGTTCAGGATGTCGTCGATCAGCGCCAGCAGCGAGCGGGCGGCGCTGTCGACGGTGCGCGCCATCTCCTGCTGCTCGGCATCCAGCCGCGTGCCGCGCAGCAGGCCGCCCATGCCGATGATGGCGTTGAGCGGGGTGCGCAGCTCATGGCTGACGCTGGCCAGGAACAGCGACTTGGCGCTGCTCGCCGCCTCGGCCTGCTGGCGCGCGGTGTTCAGCTTGCGGATCAGCGTGCCGGCATAGAGCGGCAGGATCAGCAGGCCGATCCACAGCCCGACCGCCAAATGCAGGGTCTGCTGCCAGAACTCGGTGGTGGCGATCACCGCGCCGAAGCCGGCCAGCGCCGCCAGCATGGTGATGCGCAGCGCCGGCAGGCCGAAGCGGAAGCCGTTGCCGAAGACCACCCAGAGATAGATCGGGAAGAAGGCCGCCACCGGCTCGCCGCCCAGATGCAGCTGCCAGGAGGTGAAGCCGCAGTCGAGCAGCACGGCGAAGAAGCGGCGTCCCGCATTGGCGGCGGGGAAGACCAGGATATGCGCCAGCACGCCGATCGCCAGCGTGAAGAAGGCCGCCATGCTGAGCAGGGCTTCCTGGCTGCCGCCGGAGGCCAGCACGGCCAGCAGCACGCCGCCGCCGAAGACCAGCCGGTTCAGGCTCATCTCGTGCTCGCTGTCCGGCCGGTTGCGCAGCCGATGCAGCAGAAAGCGCCAGGCCTGGGCGAGGCGGCCGGCACGCGGCGGCGGGGCGGCAGCGAGGCGGGCCGCGTCGGAGGAGGCGGTAGGCGGGCCGTCTGGGTTCATGTGCCGCTCGCAGCCCCGTGCATGCTCAGTCGCGGGAACCGGCGGTCGCGGGGCGCGTCACCGGCGGGTTTGGTACGGCTTCGTTATCGATAACCCGGGAGGCTGCCTTGCCCGAGGACGGCGCGGACGGCAAGGGGGGACGCGCCGGCGGCGGCAGATCGAGCGGCAGCACTGGTGGTGGCGGCTCCTTGCCGGGGCGCTCCAGCGGCACCACCAGCTCGCGCTCGCCGCGGCGGCGGGCCTGCGGCTGGCGCAGCAGCTGGGCGAAGGTCCCGGCCGGGACCGCCTCGCTGAAATAGAAGCCCTGCACCTCGTCGCAGCCCTCGCTCGTCAGCCGGGCGAGCTGCGCCTCGTTCTCCACCCCCTCGGCGATCACCTGCAGCCGCAGCATGTGGCCGAGCTCGACGATGGTGCGGACGATGGCGGCGTCGTTCGGCTCGCTGGTCATGCCGCGCACGAAGGACTGGTCGATCTTCAGCCGGTCGACCGGGAAGCTCTTCACGTAGTTCAGCGACGAGTAGCCGGTGCCGAAATCATCGACCGAGATGCGGATGCCGAGCGCCCGCAGCGCCTGCAGCCCGGCCACCGTCTCTGGCGCCTGGTCCATCAGGATGCCCTCGGTCAGCTCGAGGTCGAGCAGGTCCGGCTCCAGCCCGGTCTCCTCCAGGACGCGGATCACCAGGGCCTGGACGTCCTGCCGGCGGAACTGCACCGGGGAGAGGTTCACCCCCATGCGCACCGGCGGCAGCCCGGCCTCGCGCCAGGCGACCGCCTGGCGGCAGGCCTCGACCAGCACCCATTCGTTGATCGGCACGATCAGCCCGGTCTCCTCGGCGATCGCCAGGAAGGTGCCGGGGGTGGAGAGGCGCTGGCCGGAGCGGCGCCAGCGCAGCAGCGCCTCGGCCCCGGTGATGCGGTTGGTGCGCAGGTCGACCTGCGGCTGGTAGTGCAGCACGAACTCGCCGCGCGCCAGGCCGGCGCGGAGATCCGCCTCGATCTGCATCGCCTCGCGGGCGCGGGCGTCCATGGCGGCGGCGAAGAAGCGCCAGGCGTTCCGCCCCTCGGCCTTGGCGCGGTACATGGCCAGGTCGGCATTGCGCAGCAGCTCGTCCGGATCGGTGCCGTCGCGCGGATAGAGGGTGATGCCGATGCTGGCGCCGGCCGAGAGGCTGTGGCCCTCGCAGAGCACCGGCTCGGAGAGCGCGGCGATCACCCGGCCGGCCAGCGCGTCGGCCTCCTCGGCGCCGTTGATGCCGGTCTGCACGATGGCGAATTCATCGCCGCCGAGGCGCGCCACGATGTCGTCCTCGCGCACCGTCGCCTTCAACCGCTGCGCGACCGCGCGCAGCAGCTCGTCGCCCAGATGGTGGCCGAGCGCGTCGTTCACCGCCTTGAAGCGGTCGAGGTCGAGGAACAGCAGGGCGAAGACATGGTCGCCCCGGCGGCCGCGGGCCAACTCGCGGCGCAGCCGGTCGCGCAGGAAGGCGCGGTTGGGCAGGCCGGTCAGCGCGTCGTGATGCGCCATGTGGCCGAGGCGTCGCTCGGCCAGCTTGCGGTCGGTGATCTCCAGCGAGGTGGTCAGCACCGAGACCACCTCGCCGCGGGCATTGTGCAGCGGCGCCTTGGTGGTGACGAAGATGCGCGGCTGCCCCTCGGGCGAGGTGGTCTCCTCCTCGCGGCCGGGCAGCGCCATGCCGGTCTCGAAGACCAGCTGGTCGAGGGCGCGCGAGCGCAGCGCCCGCTCATGCCCGAACAGCCGTTCGATGTCGTGGCCGACCAGCGCGTCGGGCGGCTGGCCGACGAAGCTGGCCTGGGCGGCGTTGACGAAGACGCAGCGGCCATGTCGGTCGGCGGCGCTGATCATCGCCGGCACCGTGTCGATCACCTGGGCGAGCGCGGCCCGGCTGTCGCGCAGCAGCTCCTCGTGCGAGCGCGCCGTGTGCTCCAGCTCCTGCTCCAGCGATTCGGCGCGGCGCTCGATCACCTGCTGCTGCCAGCGCATGCGCAGCAGGTTGCGGGCGCGCGTCAGGAACTCGTAGTGGTCGACCGGGCTGAGCAGGAAATCGGTGGCGCCGGCCTCCAGCGCCCGCATGCGATAAGCGCGGTCGTTATAGGCGGTGATGACGATCACCGGCACGTCGACCACCGAGGAGGCGGTGCTACCGGCCGGCTTCAGCCCGCGCAGCCGGCGGGTGAATTCGGCCCCGTCCATCTCCGGCATGCGGAAGTCGGTCACCACCAGATCGACGCTGTTCTGCGACAGCCAGCGCAGCGCCTCGTGCGGATCGCCGAAGGCCTGGACATGAACATCCTTGTCCAGCGACAGCGCCAGCCGGGCGAAGATGTCTCGGTTGGTCGTCCTGTCGTCCAGGATCAGGATCGTAGCCATATCGCTCCGTCGCGCACGGAAAGGACGCCCCAAGAGACGCCGGGGGGATCGAACCGGCCGCGGCGGGGGGCCAGGGCCAGGCGGGGGGGTGAACACGGGCGCCTCGCGGCGAATTTCCTAAGCTTGCACGTTCATGGGGTGCTTGTCGCCCTGCACGGAGCCGCCTCGCACGGCAAAACTTGCACGGCAAGCCGCGCATGGCTGAGCAAGGCCTGCCGCATGGCGGCGCACGGCGCCGCGAAAAGGCCAAGTCCAAGGCCTCGTTGCAGAAGCGGCTTCCGTGGCTTGCCGCCGGGCAGGGGGGTCTGTAGCGTCCCGGCGGGCACCGCCCCGGCACCCTGTCCGAGCCCCTCGACCGCGCGCAAGGAGAAGCCCCGTGACCGATCTGTCCCGCCGCCCCGTCCCGCCGCTGGCGACCGGCTGAGCGCCATGGGCCGCATCCTCTACGAGCTGGCCGGCGCCGATCCGGCCCGTCGCTTCAGCCCCTATTGCTGGCGCATCCGCATGGCGCTGGCGCATAAGGGGCTGGAGGCGGAATGCCGTCCGTGGCGCTTCACCGAGAGCCAGGCGATCGCCTTCTCCGGCCAGGACAAGGTGCCGGTGCTGGTGGATGGCGAGAGGGTGGTCAGCGATTCCTGGGCGATCGCCGCCTATCTGGACGCCGCCTATCCCGATCGCCCGGCGCTGTTCCCCGGCCATCCGGCGGCCAGCCGCTTCACCGCGCTCTGGGCCGACACCACGCTGAACAGCCAGCTCGCCCGGCTGATCGTCAGCGACATCCCCGGCTGGCTGGCGCCCGAGCACCGCGAGTATTTCCGCGCCAGCCGCGAGGCCCGCTTCGGCATGTCGCTGGAGGCGGTCACCGAGGGGCGCGAGGCGCGGCTGCCGGGCTTCCGCGCCAGCCTGGCGCCGCTGCGCGCCCTGGTGCGGCTGCAGCCCTATCTCGGCGGGGAGCGGCCGGATTACGGCGACTACGCGGTCTTCGGCAGCCTGCAATGGGCGCGCTGCGTCTCCAGCCTGCCGCTGCTGGAGCGCGAGGACCCGCTGCATGGCTGGCGCAACCGCATGCTGGACCTGTTCGGCGGGCTGGCCCGCGCCGCGCCGGCCTGCGACACCGATTGAGCATGCCGCGCCCACCGCTGCCCCGCCGCCAGGCCCTGCTGCTGGGCGGCACGCTGCTCGGCCCGCTGGCGCGGCCGGCGGCGGCGCAGAGCGGCTTCTACGCCGTCGCCCTGGGCGACGACCCGTGGCAGGCGCTGCTGCAGCGCGTCCGGGGCCAGGTGGTGCATTTCCATGCCTGGGCCGGCGACGCGCCGACCAACGCCTATATCGCCTGGGCCGCCGCCCGGCTGCGGGTGCTGCACGACATCACCCTGCGGCATGAGCCGGTGGACGATGTCGGCGCCCTGCTGGCTCGGCTGGTGCCGCCGCCGGCCGCCGGCGACGCGGCAGGCCCCACGGCAGGCCCCACGGCAGACCCGGCGGCGACCGCCGCGGAGGCGGCGTTGGCCGACCGGCTCGAGGCTGCCCCCGCCGCGGCCGATCCGCCGCTCGACCTGTTCTGGTTCAACGGCCCGCATGTGCTGAGCCCGGCGCAGCGGGCCAGCCTGCGCCCGGTGGCCGAGGCGCTGCCGAATTTCCGCCTGGTCGATACCGAGGGCAAGCCGGGCACGGTCACCGACTTCGCCCTGCCGGTCGAAGGCCGCGCCGTGCCCTGGCGGCTGGCGCAGGCGGTGTTCCTCTACGACAGCGCCCGCGTGCCGCATCCGCCGCTGTCGATGCTGGCGATGCCCGACTGGGCGCGGGACCATCCGGGCCGCCTGACGCATCCGCAGCCGCGCGACCCGCTGGGCGCTGCCTTCCTGAAGCAGGCGCTCTACGAGATGGTGCCGCATGAGGGGGTGCTGGCCCGGCCGGCCTCGGACGACAATGTCGCCCTGGTCACCGCGCCGCTCTGGGAATGGTATGGCGCGCTGCGGCCGCATCTCTGGCAGCAGGGCCGCCGCTTCCCCGAGGATGCGCTGGCCCAGGGCCGGCTGCTGCAGCAGGGCGAGCTCGATCTCGGCATCTCGCTGAACCCGGGCGAGGCCTCGATGGCCATCGCCGCCGGCCTGCTGCGCGAGAGCATCCGCTCCTACGTGCCGACCCGCGGCAGCATCGGCCAGGCCTCGTTCCTGGGCATCCCCGGGCAGGCCCGCCAGCCGGAAGCGGCGATGGTGGTGGCGGACTTCCTCCTGTCGCCCGAGGCCCAGGCCGAAGCCCAGGACCCCGCGGTGCTGGGCAGCCCGACCATCCTGGACCTGGCCCGCCTCGACCCGGCCGACCGCCGGCGCTTCGAGAGCCTGCCCGCCGGCGTCGCGACGCTGAGCAATGCCGCGCTGGGCGCCTCGCTGCCGGAGCCGCATCCGTCCTGGGGGACGCGGCTGGCGGAGGAATGGGAGAGAAGGAAGGCGGGCAGGGAAGGCTAGGCGGCAGGCTGGGGGAATGAATTCCCCCAGACCCCCATCTTCTTTCTGTCTCTCGGCCGTTTGGAGGGGCGTGCCTGATGCCGTCGGCACCAGGGCATCGCGGCGGATTTTACGAAGCGGCGGCGATCGCCGCGTTCATCGCCCGCACGCCGGCGGCAGGGCCGTCCGGATGGTTCCATACCGCTCCCACCACCGCGAGGAAGTCGGCGCCGGCCTGGACGAGCGGGGCGCAGTTCGTGGCGTTGATGCCGCCGATCGCCACCGAGGGCAGCTCGAACATCTCGGTCCACCAGGCCAGGATCTCCGGCTCGGCGTGGTGCTCGACATTCTTGGTGCTGGTGGGGAAGAAGGCGCCGAAGGCCACGTAGTCGGCGCCGAGCTCGCCGGCCTGCATCGCCAGATGGCGGCTGGCATGGCAGGTGATGCCCAGCATCATGTCGGGGCCCAGCAGCTTGCGGGCCGCCGCATGGTCGCCGTCCGTCTGGCCCAGATGGGCGCCGTCGCAGCCGGTCTTCTTGGCCAGGTCGGCGCGGTCGTTCAGCAGGAAGGCCACGTCGCGCGACTGCGCCACCGGCCGCAGCACGTCAATCGCCCGCTTCAGCGCGTCGTCGGACAGGTCCTTCAGGCGCAGCTGCACGGCGGCGACATCGCCGGCATCGAGCGCCGCGGCCAGGATGTCGGCGAAGCTGGCCGGCTCCAGCGCGGGGGGCGTGACGAGATAAAGGCGGCAGCCGGTTTCCCGGTTGCCGCCCTGCTCCTCCGCCGGCTTGGCGGAGCGTGGCATCAGCCGGCCGACTTGTAGACGGCGATGATGTCGGACAGCAGCTTCAGCGCTTCCGCCTTGGGGCGCTGGAAGGTGTTGCGGCCGATGATCGAGCCGTTGCCGCCACCCTGGTGGATGCCGCGCGCCATCTCGACCATGGCTTCCGCCGTGCCGGCCTCGCCGCCCGAGAAGACGACCAGGCGACGGCCGCCGAAGCAGGCGTCGGTGATGTGCTTGATACGGCTCGCCAGGGTCGAGGCGTCGACCGGGTTCTTCTCGTAGGTCTTCTTCGCCGCGTCGAGCGAGATGACGTCCGTCGGCGGCTTCACCTTGATGATGTGGGCGCCGAGCAGCGCCGCCATGTGCGCGGCATAGGCGCAGATGTCGAGCGCCGTCTCGCCGGCCTTGTCCAGCATCGGGCCGCGCGGATAGGACCACACGACGACGGCGAGGCCGGCGGCCTTGGCCTCCTCCGACAGCTCGCGCAGCTCTTCCATCAGCTCGAACTGGTATTCCGAGCCCGGGTAGATGGTGAAGCCGATGGCCGAGCAGCCGAGGCGCAGCGCGTCGGCGACGGTGCCGGTGACGGCCTGGTCCTTGGTGGTCGACAGCGAGTTCGAGCTGTTGACCTTCAGGATGGTCGGGATGGCGCCGGCATAGGTGGCGGCGCCGGCCTCGATCATGCCGAGCGGCGCGGCATAGGCGGAGAGGCCCGCCTCGATCGCCAGCTCGAAATGGTAGCGCGGGTCATAGGCGGCGGGGTTCGGCGCGAAGCTGCGGGCCGGACCGTGCTCGAAACCCTGATCGACCGGCAGGATGACCAGGCGGCCGGTGCCGCCGAGCTTGCCTTCCATCAGGATGCGGGCGAGGTTCGCCTTGGTGCCGGGGTTGTCGCTCTCATACCAGGAGAGGATTTCCTTGACGCGGCGTGTCAGCTTCATCGTTCCGTCCTTCCGTTGCGGCGGGGTTGCACCGGCTTTAGCCGAGGCGGCCGGCACTGTCACCTGCGGCGCTACCCCACCAAATGGCGATTTTTTTGGCCTCCAACGCGGTTTTTCGCGCAACTTTTGCCGCAATTGCGTCTGCCGCGCCGTTTTCACGCGCGGCGCAGGGCGTGGCCTGCGGCCCGCCAGGCTCCCGCTCGAGCGACAGGCTGGGCGGGGCGGTGGGCCACAGCGGCAACCCGGCCTCGGCCGCCGCGCCGCGCACCGCCTCGAAGGCAGGGCAGGGGGCCAGCACCACGGCGCCCAGCCTGGTCGTGTCGTGGCCGACCGCCCCCAGCGCGGCCAGCGCCAGGCCGGGGGCGGCGCCGCAATCGAGCACCGGCAGCACCGGGATGCCGGGCACCTCGGCCCGGGCCGCGGCGATCAGCGCCAGGAACAGGGGCGCGCCGAGCCAGCCGGCCGCCGCGGGCGGCGAGACCAGCGGCACCGGCCCCGGCAGGCCGAGCGCATGGGCGACCCGCAGCGCCAGGACAGCGTCGCCGGCGTCCCGCACGATCACCCCGCGGAGTCGTGATGGGTCGCTGGCTGAAAGTCCCGCCGGCCCCATGGCCGCCTTGCTGCGCTCCTGCATTCCCCGCCGCCCCCGAAGTCCTGGCCGATCCGCAATCGGTTGCCGACCATACGTTGACCCTGGCCGCGCCCGCCGCGTAAAGCCTGATGGCATGAATTCCTACGGCGCGAGCGAAGGCGAGAGCATGAGCAGCGATGCGGTGAGCGAGGCCACCGCCCGGCTGGAGCGGGCGGTCGGCCGGCTGGCCATGGTCCTGGCGCGACAGCCCGCCCCGGCCGAGACGGCCGGCCCGGCGGTGCCCGGCGGCGTGCCGCCAGAGGCGGTGGCGGCACTCTCGGCCCGGTTGGACGAGACGCTGGTCCGGCTGCGCGGCGCGCTGGCCGAGATCGAGGGTGCCGAATCGACGGCCCCGCCACAGGATGACGAGCCGGGCGAGGATGAGCCCGGCGACGACAGCAAGGGGAGCTGAGCTTGGGTCAGGTCACGGTTCGCGTCGGCGGCTACACCCACCCCGTCTCCTGCGAGGACGGACAGGAAGCGCATCTGATCGCGCTGGCGGCCGAGGTCGACCGCCGCGTCGCCTCGATCCGCGCCATGGGCGGGCAGTTCGGCGAGAGCCGGCTGCTGCTGCTGGCCTCGCTGCTGCTGGCGGACGAGATCCACGACCTGCGCGTGGACCTCTCCCGCGCCAAGGCGGCGCCGCCCGGCGCGGCCCCCGAGATCGACCCGCTGCTCGCCGAGCGGCTGGGCCGTCTCGCCGAGCAGATCGAGGGCATTGCAGCCTCGCTCGACCAACCCTAAATGTGGCCTCGCGGAGCTGCCAGGTGCGTCAGGCAATTTATCCCTGGGGCCAATAAGCATCCTCCGGGAGCTGGCTCTGACCGGATCTTGGTCCGGTTATCTGGTGCCCACCTGCTAACGCAGGCCTTAGGAGGATAATACGCCAACGGCCATGGTGGCTCCGCACGTCATCCCGCTCACCCCTGCCGCCGATCCGCCGGAGCTTGCCGCCGCCAAGGCCGCGCTGCGGCAATCGGCGCTTCTGGCGCGTGGCGCGCTGGACCCGGCCGGCGCCGGGGAGGCGCTGGCGGAGGTCATCCTGGCTGCCTGCCCGCCGCCGCCCGGCGCCATCATCGGCGGCTTCTGGCCGATGGGCGCCGAGATCGATGTCCTTCCCGTTCTCCGCCGTCTGGGCGAGGCGGGCCATCCGCTGGCCCTGCCGGTGACGCCGCCGCGCGGAAAACCGCTGGAATTCCGCGCCTGGCGCTTCGGCGAGGCGCTGGTTCCCGGCCGCTTCGGCACCTCGATCCCCGAGGCCGGCGAGATCGTCCGCCCCGACTGGCTGCTGCTGCCGCTGCTGGCCTTCGACCGCCGCGGGGCGCGGCTCGGCTATGGCGGCGGCTATTACGACCGGACCCTGGCCGGGCTGCCGGGGGCGCGGGGCATCGGCGTCGCCTATGCCGCCCAGGAAGTGCCGGCGGTGCCGACCGGCGACCATGATTTCTCTCTCTTCGGCATCGCCACCGAGGCGGGCTTCATCGCCACCGGCCCGGCGTCTCCTGAAAGGTCCTGAGCTTTGCGTATCCTGTTCCTGGGCGATGTGGTCGGGCGGTCCGGCCGCGACGCCCTGACCGCCGGCCTGCCTGACCTGCGCGCCCGGCTGCGCGCCGACCTGGTGGTGGTGAACGCCGAGAATGCCAGCCATGGCTTCGGCGTCTCGCCCGACATGGTGCGCGCCTTCCTGGCGGCCGGCGCCGATGTGCTGACGCTCGGCAACCACAGCTGGGACCGCAAGGAGCTGATCCCCTATATCGACGGCGAGCCGCGGCTGATCCGCCCGCTGAACTACCCGCCCGGCACGCCCGGCCGCGGCGCCACGGTGGTCGACGTTCCCGGCGGCCGCAAGGCGCTCGTGATCAACGTCATGGGACGCCTGTTCATGGAGCCGCTGGACGATCCTTTCCGCGGCGCCCAGGCGGAGCTGGCGAAGCACAAGCTTGGCGCCGGCGGCAGCGTCCAGGCCATCCTGGTCGACATCCATGCCGAGGCGACCTCGGAGAAGATGTCCTTCGCGCACAGCTTCGACGGCCGGGTCAGCCTGGTGGTGGGCACCCATACCCATGTCCCTAGCGCCGATTACCGGATCCTGGAGAACGGCACCGCCTACCAGACCGATGCCGGCATGTGCGGCGACTATGACAGCGTCATCGGCATGCAGAAGGGCCCGGCGGCGCTGCGCTTCTGGAAGAAGGTGCCAGGCGAGAAGCTGGCGCCGGCCGAGGGGGTCGCCAGCCTCTCCGGCCTGTTCGTCGAGACCGACGATGCCACCGGCCTGGCGCTGCGGGTCGCGCCGGTCCGGCAGGGCGGGCTGCTGTCCCAGGCCTTCCCCGACTTCTGAGCCGCGGCCCTGCTATTCGCCCGGCCCTGCTATTCGCCCGGCCCTGCTATTCGCCCGGTGCGGCCGGCGGCCGTGCCGGACCGGCCATCCGCTGCAGCACGTCGTCGCGCCAGACCAGCCGGTGCGCCAGGGCCATGGCGACATGGCCGGCGATCAGCGCCAGCAGCGCCCAGGCCAGCAGGCCGTGCGCGGCATGGGCGGGCGCCGTCATCCAGCCGATCGGCCCGCCCGGGAAGCCGTCGAACAGCGGGATGCCGAAGGGCGCGAAGGGGCGGCCCGAGCCATAGGCGCGCAGCAGGGCGAGCGCCGGCACCACCAGCATCAGTGCATAGATCGCCAGATGCCCGGCCGTCGCCGCGCGGCCCAGCCAGCCCTTCTCCTGCGGCGGCCTCTGCGGCCGGTTATACAGCCCCCAGGCGCCGCGCAGCAGGAGCAGGAGCAGCAGCAGCGTGCCCAGCGCGGTATGGCTGCCGACGAAGAAGCCGGCGACCGGCCCGCGCCCCAGCAGGTTGCGCAGGATCATGCCGAGGAACTGCCAGGCGAAGAGCGCCGCCATGCCCCAATGCAGGATGCGGGTGATCACGCCGTAGCGGAGCGGGGTGTCGCGCCAGGTCAGGGCCAAGGCAAACCCTCCAATTGCTGTGCCCTGATTTTGGCGAGGCCTGGGCTTGGCGGAAAGGGGCGCTGACCCGCCCGTTGCGCATTGCAACATGCGGGGCGGTCGGCCCGCCCGGCCATGGCATCGCCGCCCGGCCACGTCCCCGGCGGGGAATCACCTCAAGAGAGCATTCGGCCGTATTTCGGGGCCGGCACGGTGTCGTCTTCGCGGGCGTCCAGCAGGCCCTGGGTATGCGCCTCCAGCAGCTCGCCGGAAATTCTTGTGACGGCTGGCCCCTCGCCTTGGCGGGGCGGCGGCGGTATAGGACGGCAACCCCGGAACATCATGAGAATCCCGGAGAGAGCGCGTGGCCGGCCATTCCCAGTTCAAGAACATCATGCACCGCAAGGGCGCGCAGGACGCCAAGCGCGCGCGCGCCTTCGCCAAGCTGATCCGCGAGATCACGGTAAGCGCCCGCCAGGGCCTGCCCGATCCCGCCTTCAACCCGCGGCTGCGCTCGGCGGTCCAGGCGGCGCGCGTCGCCAACATGACCAAGGACACCATCGACCGCGCCATCAAGAAGGCCAGCGGGGCGGCGGGCGGCGAGGATTACGTCGAGGTCCGCTATGAGGGCTACGGCCCGGCCGGCGTCGCCATCATCGTCGAGACGCTGACCGACAACCGCAACCGCACCGCCTCCGACATCCGCTCGGCCTTCTCCAAGTATGGCGGCGCGCTGGGCGAGACCGGCTCGGTCTCCTTCCAGTTCGAGCGCAACGGCGTGGTCCGCTACCCGGCCGCCGCCGCCGATGCCGAGGCCATGCTGGAGGCCGCCATCGAGGCGGGCGCCGCCGATGTCGAGAGCGGCGAGGATGGCCACGAGGTCCGCACCGCCATCGAGGACCTCTTCTCCGTCCGCGATGCCCTGGAAGAAAAATTCGGCCCGGCCGAGAGCGCCAAGCTGGAATGGCGCCCGAATGTCAGCGTCGAGCTGAACGAGGAGCAGGCGCGCTCGGTGCTGAAGCTGGTCGATGTGCTCGATGAGCATGACGACGTGCAGACGGTCACCGCCAATTTCGAGGTGCCCGAGGCCGTGCTGCAGAAGCTGTCGGACTGAGCATGGCCCTGCTGCTGGGCCTCGATCCCGGGCTGCAGCACACCGGCTGGGGCGTGGTGGAAAGCGCCGGCAGCCGGCTGCGGCACGTGGCCGACGGGGTGATCTCGACCACCACCGAGCTGTCGCTGGCCGAGCGGCTGTGCCAGATCCACCGCGCCCTGAACGCGCTGATGGACATCTGGAAGCCGGACGAGGCGGCGGTGGAGCACACCTATGTCAACAAGAACCCCGGCGCCGCGCTGAAGCTCGGCCAGGCGCGCGGCGTGGTGCTGCTGGCCCCCGCCATGGCCGGGCTGCCGGTCGCCGAATACCAGGCGATGGAGGTCAAGCGCGCCGTCGTCGGCACCGGCCATGCCGACAAGATCCAGGTGGCCGAGATGGTGCGCCGGCTGCTGCCGGGGGCGACGCTGAGGCGCGCCGACGCCTCCGACGCGCTGGCGGTGGCGATCTGCCACGCGCATCACCGCGGCACCCGGATGATGCTGGCCAAGGCCCAGGGAATCAAAGGCCTGGTGGCGCGATGATCGGCAAGCTGACCGGCAGGCTGGACAGCACCTTCGACGGCGGCTGCATCTTCGACGTCAATGGCGTCGGCTACCTGGTCTTCTGCTCGGCGCGGACGCTCACCGCCCTGCCGGCGGCGCCCGGCATCGGCGCCCTGCTGATCGAGACCGTGGTCCGCGAGGACGCCATTCTTCTCTATGGTTTCGCCGATGCCACCGAGCGCGACTGGTACCGCACGCTGACCGCCATCCAGGGCGTCGGGCCGAAGGTGGCGCTGGGCCTGCTCTCGACGCTCGCGCCGGCCGACCTGGCGCGGGCGATCATCGCCGGCGACAAGGGCGCCATCAGCCGTGCCCCCGGCATCGGCGCCAAGCTGGCCATGCGGCTGGTGGCCGAGCTGCAGGGCAAGGTGGGCTCGCTGCCGACCGGTCCGGGCTTCTCGCCCGGCACCGTCACCATCGCCGCGCAATTGCCGCCGGCCGACCAGGCCCAGGCGGATGCCATCTCGGCGCTCACCAATCTCGGCTGGAAGCGGCCCGAGGCCAGCGCCGCCGTCAACCGCGTCGCCAAGCGGCTGGGCGAGGGGGCGGAGCTGGAGCCGCTGATCCGCGAGGCCCTGAAGGAGCTCGCCCCCCGATGACCTGTTTCCATCCGGCGCCCTGGGGCTGAGACGATGAGCGAGCGGATCGCCGATCCCCAGCGGACCGAGGAGGATGCGGCCGAGGCCACGCTGCGGCCGCAGACCCTCGACGACTTCACCGGGCAGAAGTCGCTGCGCGAGAACCTGTCGATCTTCATCCAGGCGGCCAAGGCGCGCGGGGAAGCCCTCGACCATGTGCTGCTGCACGGGCCCCCGGGCCTGGGCAAGACCACGCTGGCCCAGATCGTCGCGCGCGAGATGGGGGTGGGCTTCCGCGCCACCTCCGGCCCCGTCCTGCAGAGGGCCGGGGACCTGGCCGCGATCCTGACCAACCTGCAGCCGCGCGACGTGCTGTTCGTCGACGAGATCCACCGCCTGCAGCCGGCGCTGGAAGAGACCCTCTATCCGGCGATGGAGGATTTCCAGCTCGACCTGATCATCGGCGAGGGGCCGGCGGCGCGCACCGTGCGCATCGACCTGTCGCCCTTCACCCTGGTCGGCGCCACCACGCGCGCCGGGCTGCTGGCCACCCCGCTGCGTGACCGCTTCGGCATCCCGCTGCGCCTGCAATTCTACACCCCGCAGGAACTGCTGCTGATCGTCCGCCGTGGTGCGCAGAAGCTGGGCTTCTCCCTGTCGGAGGAGGGGGCGGAGGAGATCGCCAACCGCTCGCGCGGCACGCCGCGCATCGCCGGCCGGCTGCTGCGCCGGGTGCGCGACTTCTCCCTGGTGTCCGGCCATGCGGCGGACCGAGCCATGGCGGATGGCGCGCTGCTGCGGCTCGAGGTCGACAGCAAGGGCCTCGACCAGATGGACCGCCGCTACCTCCGCCGCATCGCCGAGCACCATCATGGCGGCCCGGTCGGCGTCGAGACCCTGGCCGCGGCGCTGGCCGAGGGCCGCGACACCCTGGAAGAAGTCGTGGAACCCTTCCTGATCCAGGAAGGCTACGTGCTGCGCACGCCGCGCGGCCGCGTGCTCGGCGATCTGGGCTGGAAGCATCTGGGCCTGGCCCCGCCGCCGGGCAGCCAGGCCGACCTGCTGGGCGGCGGGCCTTGAGCCTGGCCGCGGCGCCCACGCCGGCCTCCCCCTGGCCGCATCGCTGGCCGGTCCGGGTCTATTTCGAGGACACCGATGCCGGTGCCATCGCCTATCACGCGAGCTATCTCCGCTGGGCAGAGCGGGGGCGCACGGAATCCTTACGTGCCATAAACTTGCCGCATCAAGTTATGATAGAACGTCACGCTTCGATGCTCGTGGTGCGGCGCATTGAAGTGGAGTATGTGGCGCCCGCGCGGCTCGACGAATCGCTGGTGGTGGAAACCACCCTGCGCCGATTCGGCGGCGCCTCGCTGGAACTCGCCCAGGACATCCGCGACGAGGCGGGCGGCACCAAGGCGCGGCTGATCGTCGGCCTGGTCTGCGTCCGCGCCGACGGGATGCGTCCGGTGGCGGTGCCCGAGCCCTGGCGCGCCGCCTTCAAGGCGGCGCTGCCGGGCTGAGGCGGTTTTTGGCGGGTCTTTCCTCAGGGGTCTTTCCCAGGGGGCGGGCCGGCGTGATGGGACAAAAGCCGGCGGGCGCCCTTGCGGGGCGCCTGGCCGGCCTCTGCGTGACGAAGCCGCCCTGGCTGGGACCGGGCGGGTGACAAGAGGAGATTGCCGTGGGTGACAGCGTGACCGCGTCCAACCTCGGCCAAGTGGCGCACGACCTGTCGCTCTGGGGCCTGTTCCTGCAGGCCGACTGGGTGGTGAAGACCGTGATGCTCGGGCTGCTGCTGGCCAGCGTCTGGGTCTGGGCCGTGGTCTTCGAGAAGATCACCACGCTGCGCCGCGCCAACAAGGCGGCCGATGCCTTCGAGGACCGCTTCTGGTCCGGCGGCAGCCTGGAGACCCTGCACCAGCAGGAGGGCGAGCGCCCGACCCACCCGATCGCCGCCGTCTTCGGCGCGGCGATGCGGGAATGGGAGCGCAGCTCGACCCGCCAGCCGGACGCCGTGCAGCTGGCCGGCATGCAGCAGCGCGCCGAGCGCGCCATGAACGTGGCCATCCAGCGCGAGATGGACCGCATGGAGCGCTGGATGGTGTTCCTGGCCTCGGTCGGCTCGGTCGGGCCCTTCGTCGGCCTGTTCGGCACCGTTTGGGGCATCATGAACAGCTTCTCGGCCATCGCCGGCATGCAGAACACCAACCTGGCGGTGGTCGCCCCCGGCATCGCCGAGGCGCTCTTCGCCACCGCCATCGGCCTGGTCGCCGCCATCCCGGCGGTGCTCGCCTACAACAAGATCACCACCGACCTGGCGCGTTTCGCCGGGCGGCTGGAGGGCTTTGCCGCCGAGTTCGGCGCCATCCTCTCCCGCCAGGCCGAGGAGCGGGGCTGACGCCATGGGCATGTCGACCGGAGGCGGCAAGGGCCGCGGCCGCTACCGCGCCATGGCCGAGATCAACGTGACGCCGCTGGTCGACGTCATGCTGGTGCTGCTGATCATCTTCATGGTGGCGGCGCCGCTGATGACGGTCGGCGTGCCGATCGACCTGCCCAAGACCAATGCCAGCGCGCTGAACCAGGAGACCGAGCCGCTGACCATCTCGGTCAATGCCGAGGGCCGCATCTTCCTGCAGGAGACCGAGGTGCCGATCGAGAACCTGGTGGCGCAGCTCCAGGCGATCATGCGCGAGCAGCGGCCCGGCGCGCCGGAGCGCCGCATCTTTGTGCGCGGCGACCGCGGCATCAATTACGGCCGGGTGATGGAAGTCATGGGCACCGTCTCCTCCGCCGGCTTCACCAAGGTGGCGCTGCTGGCCGAGCAGCCCTCGGGCGCGCCCGCCCGCCCGGCCACCGCCGCGCCTGCCACCGCCGCGCCCGCCGGCCGTCCTGCCGCGCCGGCGCCTGCGCAGCCGCAGCAGCCGCCGCGGCGTTGACCTCTTAAGGATCACGGCACCTCCCCATGGCCCGCTATGGCCTCCGTTTCTGGGCTGGGATCTCCTTCGCGCTGCATGCGCTGCTGGGGCTGATGCTGCTCATCCGCCTTCCCGGCCGGGAGATCCCGCCGCCGCAGGAAGCCGTCGCCGTCGAGCTGGTGACGCCCGACATGCCGCAGCTCGCCCAGGCGCCGCTGCCGCTGCCGGTGCCCGCGCCGCCGGCCGAGCAGACCCCGACCCCGTCGCCCAGCCCGTCGAGCGAGCCGTCCCGCCCGACGCCGCCGACCCCGCCGCCGCCACCTCCGCCGCCGCCGCCCGCGCCGACCCCGCCGCCCTCGCCGACGCCGCCCACCCCGACGCCGGCCCCGGTGCCGCCGAGCCCGGCGACGCCGCCGACGCCGCCGCCCACCGCGCCGACGGTGGCGCCGATCCCGGCGCCGCCGCCACCGGCGCCGCAGCAGGCCGCGCCGCGCCCGACGCCGAGCACGCCGCCGGCGCCGACCCCGCCGCCCGCCGCGGTGGCCGAGCTGCCGACCCCGCCGCCGCCGGCGCCCGCGCCGCCGCAGCCGGCCGAGCGGCCGCAGCCGCCGAGCCCGCCCGCGCCGCCGCAGCCGCAGCAGGCCGAGCGCCAGCCGGAGCGCCCGACGCCGCCGCAGCAGCAGCAGGCCGCCGCCCAGCAGGGCCCGGCCCTGCCGATGCCGCCGCCGCCGGCGCCGCCGGCCCCGCCCACGCACAATCCGGGGCCGCCGAGCACCGCCGCGCCGTCGCGCGAGCAGACCACGCAGCCGGGCACCGGCCAGACGCCGGCCACCCGCAACACCGCCGAGCGCAGCCAGTCGGTGCTCTCGACGCTGGAGCGGCTGCGCGCCGCGCAGCAGCAGAACGAGCCGCCACGCGCCCGGGCCAATCCGGGCGGCACGCCGGCCGCCGGCGGCGGCGCGCCCTCGGGCGCGGCGCTGCTGACGGCGGGCGAGGTGCGCGGCGTCTCCGAGCGGATCAGCGAATGCTGGTCGGTCGATGCCGGCATGCTCGGACTTGACCAGATCGTGGTCGAGCTGCGGGTGGACATCGATCCCGCGGGCGTCATACGCAACGTCCGCGCGGCCAATGGCGTTCCTTCCGACCCGCGCGCCCGCGCGGTGTTCGAAAGCGCCCGCCGCGCCCTGCTGGACCAGAAATGCAGCCCATTGCCCGTACCGCGCGAGAAGATCCCGTCGCTGAACTCCGCGATCTTCCGATTCAACCCGAGGGGCCTTGTCCGATGAACCAGCCTGTCCAGGTCGATGCCAACCTCTCCCGCCGCCTGGCGCTGCTGGGCTTCGGCAGCCTGCTGGGCCTGCCCTCGCTGGCCCGCGCCCAGGCGCCGGCGCCCGGCGGCACCGCGGCCGGCGGCCAGGTGATCGACATCACCCGTGCCCGCACCGATCCGATCCCGATCGCGCTGCCCGATTTCGCCGGCTCCTCCGGCGCGGCGCAGCAGCTCGGCCAGAACATCACCCGGGTGATCACCAACAACCTGCGCAATTCCGGCCTGTTCCGCCCGGTCGAGCGCGCTGCCTATATCCAGACGCCGGAGGCCGCCGCCGGCGCGCCCCGCTTCCAGGACTGGCGGGTGATCGGCGCCCAGGCGCTGGTGACCGGCCGCGCCGAACCGCAGGGCGACCGCTCGCGCATCGAGTTCCGCCTCTGGGAGGTGGGCTCGGAGCAGCAGCTGCAGGGCACCGCCTACACGGCGAACGCCGCCAACTGGCGGCAGATCGCCCATGTCATCTCCGACGTGATCTATGAGCGGATGCTGGGCGAGAAGGGCTATTTCGACACCCGCATCGTCTATATCGCCGAGAGCGGCCCGCGCGACCGCCGCACCCGGCGGCTGGCGATCATGGACCAGGATGGCGAGAACCATCGCTTCCTGACCGATGGCAGCTTCCAGGCGCTGACGCCGCGCTTCCATCCGAATGCGCGCCAGATCGCCTTCATGTCCTACAACAACAACCAGCCGCGGGTTTACCTGTTCAACCTGGACAGCGGCCGGCAGGAAGTGCTGGGCAATTTCTCGGGCATGACGCTCAGCCCGCGCTTCTCGCCCGATGGCCGCAGCGTGGTGCTGTCCTCGGTGCGCGGCGGCGACGCCAACATCTATGTCGTCGACCTGGCGTCGCGGCGCGAGCGGCAGCTGACCTCGGGCGGCGGGCTGGACGTTTCGCCGTGCTATTCGCCGGACGGCACCCAGATCGTCTTCAACTCCGACCGCGGCGGCGACCAGCAGCTCTATGTCATGGATGCCGGCGGCGGCGGCGCGCGCCGGATCTCCTTCGGCAATGGCCGCTACGCCACCCCGGTCTGGTCGCCGCGCGGCGACCTGATCGCCTTCACCCGCATCTCCGGCGGTCGCTTCGGCATTGGCGTGATGCGGCCCGACGGTTCGGGCGAGCGCATCCTCTCCGAGGGCTGGGCGATGGAAAGCCCGACCTTCGCGCCGAATGGCCGCGTGCTGGCCTTCTACCGCGAGAGCCAGGCGCGCGACACGCGCGGCGGCGGCTATTCGGCGCGCATGGCGATGATCGACATCGCCGGCTTCAACGAGCGCCAGATCGTCACGCCGACCGACGCCACCGATCCGAGCTGGTCGCCGCTGCTGTCCTCGTGACCGCCAGCCCCCCGCGCCATGCCTCTGGCGCGGGAGGGGGCGAGGGGCCGGCACAGCATTTCTGAAAATCCTTGCGGGGTGGCGGAGGAATCCCTTCGCCGCCCCGCGTCGTATTAACCTATTCTTGCAATGAGCCGTGCCAGGAGCCTTGCGCCGCGCGAGGGGCAACCATTCCAGCTGTGGTGAATTGTCTGCCTTGAACGCGCCCCAATCGCAGCGTAACCGCGGCCGTAACCCGACCTTCGATGATGGGAATCGACAAATGCAGATGAAGCTCCTCGGCGCTCTCGCCGCCGCCGCCCTGCTCGCCGCTTGCGCGAGCGAGGACAATTCCGGCGCCGCGACCGGCGCGGGCGCCGCCGCCGGCGGCACCGGCATGACCTCCGGCGCCGTGCGCCCGGGCAGCCAGGAAGATCTGGTCGCCAATGTCGGCGACCGCGTCTTCTTCGACACCGACAGCAGCTCGGTGCGCGGCGACCAGCGCGCCACGCTGGAGCGCCAGGCCGGCTGGCTGGCCCAGTACCCGCAGGTCCAGGTGGTCGTCGAGGGCCATGCCGACGAGCGCGGCACCCGCGAGTACAACCTGGCCCTCGGCCAGCGCCGCGGCAATTCGGCCCGCGACGGGCTGGTGGCGCTCGGCGTCTCCTCCGCCCGCGTCAGCGTGATCTCCTACGGCAAGGACCGTCCGGCCGCCCTGGGCTCGACCCCGGACGCCTGGGCGCAGAACCGCCGCGCCGTGACCGTCGTCCGCTAAGGACGCGGCCAGATCGTCCGCTAAGGACGCGGCCAGATCGTCCGCTAAGGACGCGGCCAGATCGTCCGCTAAGGACGCAGCCAGCCCGGCGTGTTGACGCTGGGCTGAACGGCTGGGAAAAAGCGGCGGTCTCCGCGAGGGTGGGGACCGCCGTTTTCGTTGCCCCGCCGTGATCCCTCATCGTGATCTCTCCCGGCGCCGCCCCGGATCGCCGTCCCGGAAGGATATGGCCATGCTCCGCAAGCTCCTGCTCCTCGCGCCGCTGCTGCTGCCGCTGGCCGCCCATCCGGCCGCCGCGCAGATGGAAAGCCGCGAGGGCATCGCCCTGCAGAACCAGATCCTGCAGCTCCGCCAGGAGCTCGACCAGGTGCGGCGCTCGGGTGGCGGCGGCGGGGCCTATCCGGCGCCCGTGCCGGTGGCGCCGCCCGGCCGCGGCGGCGCGCCGGCCGGCTCGCCCGAGCTGATGAGCCAGCTGCTCGACCGCATCAGCCAGCTGGAGGACGAGACGCGCCGGCTGCGCGGCCAGGCGCAGGAGACCGAATACCGCAACCGCACGCTGCAGCAGGCGGTCGAGAAGCTGCAGGGCGACATGGACTACCGGCTGCAGCAGCTGGAGCAGGGCGGCGCGGCCCGTCCCGCCGCGCCGGCCGCGGCACCCCGCCAGCGCAGCGAGGCCGATCCGGCGCCCGCCGCCCCGGCGGCGCCGGCCGCCGCCGCTGCCGCCACGCCGCGCACCGCCGAGCGGGCCCTGGCCGATGGCCAGGCGGCGCTCGGCCGCCGCGACTATGGCGCGGCCGAGGGCGCGGCGCGCGAGGTGATCGCCACCCGCAACAGCGCCCGCGCCCAGGATGCGCAGATCCTGCTGGGCGACGCGCTGCTCGGCAAGCGCGACTTCCAGAACGCGGCGCTGGCCTATGACGATGCCTATCGCCGCAACCGCAGCGCCTCGCGCGCGCCGGAAGCCATGCTGGGCCTGGCCAATTCCTTCCTCGGCTTCGGCGCCAAGCGCGAGGCCTGCGCCACGCTCAACGACCTGCGCAGCGAATTCCCGCGCCTGTCCGGCAACATGGCCAGCCGCGCCGCCGAAAGCCGCAAGCGCGGCGGCTGCGGCTGACGCCGGCCACCGGGGCCTTCTTCCCGGCGCTGGCGGCGCTCGGGCCGTTCGGCGCCGCGCCACGCCTGGCCGCCGGCGTCTCCGGCGGGCCGCATTCCCTGGCGCTGGCCCTCATCGCCCATGATTTCTGCCGGGCGCGGGGCGGCGACCTGCTGGCCCTGGTCGTCGACCATGGCTTCCGCGCCGAGAGCGCGGCCGAGGCGCGCTGGACCGTCGAGACTCTCCAGACCCAGGGCATCGCCGCCCGGCTGATCAGCCTGGGCCTGCCGCGCGGCCCGGCGCTGCAGGAACGCGCCCGCACCGGCCGGCTGGCCGCCATGCTTTCCTGCTGCGCCGAGACGGGACGGCCCTGGCTGCTGCTCGGCCAGCACCGGCTGGACCAGGCGGAGACGCTGCTGTTCCGGGCATTGCGCGGCAGCGGCGAGGTGGGGCTGGCCGGCATGGCGGCCGCGCGCGCCACACCGGAGGCGATGATCCTGCGGCCGCTGCTCGGCACCCCGCCGGCGGCGCTGGAGGCGCTGCTGGCGGGCCGCTGCATCCATCCCCTGCGCGACCCGTCCAACGAGGATCCGCGCTTCGCCCGGGTGCGGCTGCGGCGGTCGCTGGCCGATCCGGGCGGGGAGGGGGCGGGGACACAGGCGCTCGCCGAGGCTGCCGCCGCCTTTGCCCGCCGCCGGGTCCGGCAGGAGGCGGCGGTGGCGGCGCGGCTGGCCGCCTGCTGCCGGCTCGACCCGGCCGGCTGGGCTTTCGTGCTTCCAGAGGCGCTGGGCGGCGATGCGGTTGCCGTCGCGGCGCTGGCGGCGCTGGTCCGGCTGGTGGGCGGCGCCGAGCACGCCCCGGCCCAGGCGCAGACCCGTGCCCTGCTGGCCCGTGGCGGCGGCACCTTGCACGGCGTTCATTGGCAGGCGGGCTGGCTGCTGCGCGAGCCCGCCGCCTGCACGCCCGCGATCGCCGCGGTGGACGGCGCCTGCTGGGACGGCCGTTGGCGGCTGGCGGGCACGCCGCCGGCGGGCTGCCACCTCGGCGCCCTGGGCGCTGCCCGGGCGGGGGCGCTGGACCGGAAGGCCCGTCGCGGCTGGCCGGCGCGGCTGCTGGCCGGGCTGCCGGCGCTGTGGAATCCGGCCGATCCGGCGGGCAGGATCTGCGTCCCCGCCCTGTCGGACGAGGCCCCGCGGGGCTGGCGGCTGGATTTTTTGCCTGCCGGGGGGGCGCTCACGGGCTATAAAGCGGCGGAAAAAAGATTTGGGTAAAAGATGACGCCACGGCCATGGTTTCAGAACGGGCCAGGGCGTCCTATCTTCTCATGGCGCTGGGCCGGTACCCTCCCGCCGGCCGGCACACGGATGGGAACCGCACGGTGAACAATTTCGGCCGCAACCTGGCGCTCTGGGTGATCGTGGCGCTGCTTCTGGTGGCGCTGTTCAATCTCTTTCAGCCCTCTTCCTCCACCCGCCAGACCGGCCAGATGGTCGCCTACAGCGACTTCCTGAACGAGGTGAATGGCGGCCGGGTCCGCGACGTGACCATCCAGGGTCGCACGCTGACCGGCCAGCTGGCCGATGGCCGCAGCTTCAGCACCTACACGCCCGAGGACCCGGCCCTGGTCAGCCGCCTGACCGACAAGGGCGTCCGCGTCGTGGCCAAGCCGGAGGAGAGCGACGTCAACCCGCTCTTCCACTACCTGCTCTCCTGGTTCCCGATGCTGCTGCTGATCGGCGTCTGGATCTTCTTCATGCGCCAGATGCAGGGCGGCGGCGGCCGCGCCATGGGCTTCGGCAAGTCGCGCGCCCGGCTGCTGACCGAGAAGCAGGGCCGCGTCACCTTCGAGGACGTCGCCGGCATCGACGAGGCCAAGGGCGAGCTGGAGGAGATCGTCGACTTCCTGCGCGACCCGCAGAAGTTCCAGCGGCTTGGCGGCAAGATCCCCAAGGGCTGCTTGCTGGTCGGCCCGCCCGGCACCGGCAAGACGCTGCTGGCCCGCGCCATCGCCGGCGAGGCGAATGTGCCCTTCTTCACCATCTCGGGCTCCGACTTCGTCGAGATGTTCGTGGGTGTCGGCGCCAGCCGCGTGCGCGACATGTTCGAGCAGGGCAAGAAGAACGCCCCCTGCATCATCTTCATCGATGAGATCGACGCGGTCGGCCGGCATCGCGGCGCCGGCCTCGGCGGTGGCAATGACGAGCGCGAGCAGACCCTCAACCAGATGCTGGTCGAGATGGACGGCTTCGAGGCGAATGAGGGTGTGATCCTGATCGCCGCCACCAACCGCCCGGACGTGCTGGACCCGGCGCTGCTGCGGCCCGGCCGCTTCGACCGCCAGGTGGTGGTGCCGAACCCCGACGTGTCGGGCCGCGAGAAGATCCTCCGCGTCCACATGCGCAAGGTGCCGCTGGCCTCGGACGTCGATCCCAAGGTCATCGCCCGCGGCACGCCCGGCTTCTCCGGCGCCGACCTGGCCAATCTGGTGAACGAGGCGGCGCTGCTGGCCGCCCGCTCCGGCCGCCGCACCGTCGGCATGTATGAGTTCGAGCAGGCCAAGGACAAGGTCATGATGGGCGCCGAGCGCCGGTCGCTGGTCATGTCCGAGGACGAGAAGAAGATGACGGCCTATCACGAGGCCGGCCATGCCCTGGTCGCCATGCACGAGCCGGAATGCGACCCGGTGCACAAGGCGACCATCATCCCGCGCGGCCGGGCGCTCGGCCTGGTGATGTCGCTGCCGGCCGGCGACCGCTATTCGAAGCACAAGTCCAAGCTGAAGGCCGAGCTGTCGATGGCCATGGGCGGCCGCGTCGCCGAGGAGCTGATCTTCGGCGCCGACAAGGTCTCCAACGGCGCCTCGGGCGACATCAAGATGGCCACCAACCAGGCCCGCATGATGGTCACCGAATGGGGCATGTCCGAGAAGCTCGGCATGATCGCCTATAGCGACAACAGCCAGGAGGTCTTCCTGGGCCATTCCGTGACCCAGTCGAAGAACGTCTCCGAGGCGACGGCGCGGGAGATCGACAGCGAGGTCCGCTCGATCATCGACGAGGCCTATGCCCGGGCCAAGCACACGCTGCAGACCAATATCGAGGAGCTGCATGCCCTGGCCAAGGGCCTGCTGGAATACGAGACCCTGTCGGGCGACGAGATCCGCACGGTGATCAAGGGCGAGCCGGTGGTGCGCAACCGCCCCGACGAGCCCACCTCCTCGGGCCGCGGCAGCGTGCCGAGCTCGGGCCGGCCGACCCGGCCGCCGGGCGGTGGCTTCGGCAACCCGGCGCCGCAGCCGGGGGCGTAAGGCCACGCTTCGGCCTGACGGCCGGTAAAAATTGCGTTAAAGAAAGGGCCCCGGCAACGGGGCCCTTTTTCTTTGCCTGGAGCGGCGGCGATGAGCGAGCGTTGGTTGGAGCCCCTGGGCCTCCTGCATGGGCCGGCGGCCAACCATGCCCTGCGCGACGGCCTGGCCCTGCCACTGTCCGGCGGCCCGGCGGTCTTCACCCTGCTGCGGCTGATCGAGGATGGGCAGGAGCTGGGCCTCTGCCCGGCCCAGGCGGTGCCGGAGGGCTGGGAGGCGCTGCTGCCGCCGCTGATCCGCCGCCCGCTGCCCTTTGCCGGCCTGCCGCAGGACCGGCCGCTGGTCATGGGCATCGTCAACACCACGCCCGACAGCTTCTCCAATGGCGGGCTGCATCTCGACCCCGCCGCCGCCATTGCCGCCGGCCATGCCATGCTGGAGGCCGGCGCCGACATCCTGGACATCGGCGGCGAGAGCACCCGGCCCGGGGCCGCGCCGGTGACGCCCGAGGAGGAAATCGCCCGCATCCGGCCGGTGGTGCGCGAATTGGCCAAGGCGGCGGTGGTCAGCATCGACACCCGCCATGCCGCCACCATGCAGGTCGCCCTGGACGAAGGGGCAGAAATTGTTAATGATGTGAGTGCGCTGCGGCAGGACGCCCGCTCGGTGCGGGTCGTGCAGGAAGCGCGGGCGCCTGTCATCCTGATGCACATGCCGGTGCTCGACCCGCGCCGCATGCAGGACCATACCGGCTATGACGACGTGGTGCTGGAGGTCGCGCGCTTCCTGCGCCAGCGCGTCGAGACCGCCGAGGCGCTGGGCATCCAGCGCGGCCGCATGGCGATCGATCCCGGCCTCGGCTTCGGCAAGACCGCGGCGCAGAACCTGCAGATCATGAACCGCCTGCCGCTGCTGGCCTCGATCGGCTGCCGCATCCTGGTCGGCGCCTCGCGCAAGCGCTTCGTCGGCGAGGTCACCGGGGTGCAGACCCCGGCCGAGCGGCTCTCCGGCTCGGTGGCCGTCGCCCAGGCGGCGGCGGCAGGGGGGGCGGCGATCATCCGTGTGCATGACGTCGCCGAAACGGTGCAGGTGCTGCAGATGTGGCGCGCCTGCGCCGAGGGCTCGCTGCCCGATACAGCCGAAAGCTGACCGGCCGGGTGGCCCGCCGGGCGTGTATTGTTTTCCCGTTAACCTATGTCATTTCTTCTGTGGTGCCGGCGGGTCAAGACCGGGCGTCGAAATATCCGGACAAGTTTCGCGTGTCGCGCGCCGGGCGCGAAGGCTGGTATGAGGGCGCAATCCAGCGCCGGCCGTCGTTGCCGGGGCCGCAGGGACAGGGCGTGAAGGTGGTTCGGGAATGAGTGAAGCGGTGCGTCGTCTCTTCGGCACGGACGGGATCCGGGGGGTCGCCAACCGGGCGCCGATGGATGCCTCGACGGCGCTGCGCCTGGGCCAGGCCGCCGGGCGCTTCTTCAACCGCGGCTCCTATCGCCACCGCGTGGTCATCGGCAAGGACACCCGCCTCTCTGGCTATATGCTCGAGCCGGCGCTGACCGCCGGCTTCGTCGGCGCCGGCATGGACGTGGTGCTGGTCGGCCCGCTGCCGACGCCGGCCATCGCCATGCTGACCCGGAGTCTCCGTGCCGATCTCGGCGTGATGATCTCGGCCAGCCACAATCCCTTCGAGGACAATGGCATCAAGCTGTTCGGCCCGGACGGGCTGAAGCTGTCGGATACCGAGGAGGCGCAGATCGAGGCGCTGATGGCCGCCGATCTCAGCGCCCAGCTGGTCGGCCCCTCGCGCCTCGGCCGGGCCAGCCGGCTCGAGGACGCGCCCGGCCGCTATATCGAGGCGGTGAAGGCCAGCTTCCCCAAGGGCCGCAGCCTGTCCGGCATGCGCATCGTCATCGATTGCGCGCATGGCGCCGGCTACAAGGTGGCGCCCACCGTGCTCTGGGAGCTCGGCGCCGAGGTGGTGCCGGTCGGCGTCGCCCCGGACGGCTTCAACATCAACCGCGAATGCGGCTCCACCGCGCCGGCCCGCATGGCCGAGCTGGTGCGCGAGCGCCGCGCCGATCTCGGCATCGCCCTCGACGGCGACGCCGACCGCCTGGTGCTGGCCGACGAGAAGGGCCAGATCGTCGATGGCGACCAGATCCTGGCGGTCATCGCCCAGTCGCTGCAGGAGCAGGGCCGGCTGCAGGGCAACGCGGTGGTCGCCACCGTCATGTCCAATCTGGGCCTTGAACGTTTCCTTCACGGTCGTCGCCTGAAACTGCTGCGCACCAAGGTAGGGGACCGCTACGTGTCGGAGCGGATGCGCGAGACTGGCTGCAACCTCGGCGGCGAGCAGTCGGGTCACATGATCCTCAGCGATTTCGGCACCACCGGCGACGGGCTGATGGCGGCGCTGCAGGTGCTGGCCATGCTGGCCGAGGAAGGCCGCCCCGCCAGCGAGATCTGCCGCCGCTTCACGCCGCTGCCGCAGCGCCTGGTCAATGTCCGCTATGCCGGCGCCAGCCCGCTGCAGGATCCGGCGGTGCAGGCGGCGATCGCCGCGGCCGAGCAGCGGCTGGAGAAGCGCGGGCGGGTGCTGATCCGCCCCAGCGGCACCGAGCCGGTGATCCGTGTCATGGCCGAGGCGGAGGAGGAGAGCATCGTGGAAGAGACCGTGCATGAACTGGCGGCGCTGATCCGTGCCCGCGCCGCCGCCGGCGCGGTCGCCGAGCGCCCCACTCCCGAGGACAAGGTCGCCGAATTCGCCGGGGAGGCCGGCTGATGCGCGGCCGCGTCCTGATCATCGCCGGCTCCGATTCCGGCGGTGGCGCCGGCATCCAGGCCGATATCAAGGCCTGCACCGCGCTGAACGCCTATGCCGCCACCGCCATCACCGCGCTGACCGCGCAGGACACGACGGGCGTCCATGGCGTGATGACGGTGCCGCCCGACTTCATCCGCCAGCAGATCCGCCTGGCGCTGCAGGATATCGGGGCGGACGCCATCAAGACCGGCATGCTGGCCGACAGCACCACCATCAACGCCGTCTGCGACGCGCTGGCCGAGCATGGCCGCCGCGTGCCGCTGGTCGCCGATCCGGTGATGGT
Source organism: Roseomonas sp. USHLN139 (assembly GCF_037145735.1). Lineage (NCBI taxonomy): Bacteria > Pseudomonadati > Pseudomonadota > Alphaproteobacteria > Acetobacterales > Roseomonadaceae > Roseomonas > Roseomonas sp. USHLN139. The sequence continues at coordinate 1,149,284 of NZ_JBBCWY010000001.1, forward strand.
GGCCAAGGGCGGCCAGGCCCTGCTCGACAAGGCCTCGGTCGAGACGCTGAAGCGCCGCCTGCTGCCCTTCGCCGCGCTGCTGACCCCCAATATCCCGGAGGCCGAGGTGCTGTCGGGCATGCATATCGGCACCGTCGAGGAGATGGAGGCGGCGGCCGAGATGATGCTGACGCTGGGCGTTCCCGCCGTGCTGCTGAAGGGCGGCCACCTGCCGGGCAACCGGCTGGTCGACCTGCTGGCCACCGAGGACGGCATCGAGGTCTTCGAGAGCGAGCGCATCGAGAGCCGCCACACCCATGGCACCGGCTGCACCCTGGCCTCGGCCATCGCCGCCGGCCTGGCCCAGGGCCTCGGCCTGCGCGGCGCCGTGGTGCGCGCCCGCGCCTATGTCCAGGAGGCGCTGCGCGCCGCCCCGGGCTTCGGTCGCGGCCATGGCCCGCTGAACCACGCCGTCACCGTCGATCCGGAGCGGCTGTCGGCGCTGGTGTGACAAGCCTGGGCCTGGCAGGGCAGGGGTGAGCGCATCCCAGTCCTGCCACGGCCGCGCTGGCGCGGGGAAAGGGTTTCGGCGATAGCGGAAACGCGCCGTCGGGAAACCAAGCCATGCCCCAGAAGCTCGCTGTCTATCAGGTCGACGCCTTCGCCGACCGCCCCTTCGCCGGCAATCCCGCCGCCGTCGTGCCCTTGCAGGAATGGCTGCCGGACGCGCTGATGCAGGCCATGGCGGCCGAGCACAATCTCAGCGAGACCGCCTTCTTCGTGCCCGACGGACCGGGCCGCTGGCATCTGCGCTGGTTCACCCCGCGCCTCGAGGTGCCGCTCTGCGGCCATGCCACCCTGGCCACCGCCGCGGTGCTGGCCGGCGAGCTCGGCGTCCAGGGCGACATGGAATTCCGCACCGCCTCCGGCCTGCTCGGTGTCAGCCGGGAAGGCGGGCGTTTCGTCCTCGATTTCCCGGCCAATCCGCCGCGGCGGGCGACGCGCGTGCCGCCCGGCCTGGCGGCCGCGCTGGGCGCCGTGCCGCGCGAGGTCTGGAAGGCGCGCGACTGGATCTGCCTCTTCGACAAGGCCGAGACGGTGCGCGCGCTGCAGCCCGATCATGGCCGCATCGCCACCCTGCCGGACGAGGCGGTGGGCGGCGCCGCCGCCCGGGTCATCGCCACCGCCCCCGGCGATGACGGCGTGCACGACGTCGTCTCCCGCTACTTCGCCGCCCGCGTCGGCATCGACGAGGACCCGGTGACCGGCGCCGCCCATGTCCAGCTGGTGCCCTTCTGGGCCGACCGGCTGGGCCGCGAGAGCCTGGTCTGCCGCCAGGCCAGCGCCCGGGGCGGCACCCTCTGGTGCGAGCGCCGCGGCGATCGCATCCGCATGGGCGGCACCGCCGTGCTCTACGCCCGCGGCGAGATTTTTCTGTCTGACACGATCTGACGACCGACTGGAGCCCTCGCCATGGCCAATCCGAAGCCTGCCAGCCTGCCGGAAAACCCCTGCTTCTCCTCCGGCCCCTGCGCCAAGCGTCCGGGCTGGTCGCTCTCGGCCCTGGAGGGCGCGCTGCTCGGCCGCAGCCACCGCGCGCCGGCGCCGAAGGCCCGCCTCGCCGAGGTCATCGCGCGCAGCAAGGCGGTGCTCGGCATGCCGGAGGGCTGGCGGCTCGGCATCGTCCCCGCCTCCGACACCGGCGCGGTGGAGATGGCGCTGTGGTCGCTGCTGGGGCCCCGCGGCGTCGACGTGCTGGCCTGGGAGAGCTTCTCCGCCGAATGGGCCAATGACATCACCAGGCAGCTGCCGCTGCCCGATGTCCGCCTGATCCAGGCGCCCTACGGCGGCATCCCCGACCTGGCCCAGGCCGACCCCAAGCGTGACGCCGTCTTCGTCTGGAACGGCACCACCTCCGGCGTGCGCCTGGCGGATGCCGGTTGGATCGCCGCCGACCGCGAGGGGCTGACCATCTGCGACGCGACCTCGGCCGCCTTCGCCATGGAACTCGACTGGGCGAAGCTGGATGTGGTGACCTGGTCCTGGCAGAAGGCGCTGGGGGGCGAGGCCGGCCACGGCATGCTCGCCCTCTCGCCCCGCGCCGTCGCCCGCCTCGAATCCTACACCCCCGCCTGGCCACTGCCGAAGATCTTCCGCATGACCAAGGGCGGCAGGCTGATCGAAGGCATCTTCGAGGGCGACACCATCAACACCCCTTCCATGCTCTGCGTCGAGGACGCCATCGACGGGCTGCGCTGGGCGGAATCGGTGGGCGGCCTCAAGGGCCTGATCGCCCGCACCGAAGCCAACCTGGCCATCATCGCCGACTGGGTCGCGACGCAATCCGACTACGCCTTCCTGGCCGGGGAGGCGCGCCATCGCTCGCCCACCTCCATCACCCTGAAGCTGGTGGCACCCTGGTTCACGGCGCTGGACGCCAAGGCGCAGGCCGAGGTCAGCAGGAAGATCGCGAAGCTCCTGGAACAGGAAGGGGCGGGGCTCGATACCGCGCCCTACCGCGACGCACCCCCGGGCCTGCGCATCTGGGGCGGGGCGACCGTCGAAGCGGAAAACCTCCGCCGCCTGATGCCCTGGATCACCTGGGCGACCCGCGAAGTCCAGTAAGACAGCATGGGGGCTCCGCCCCCAAACCCCCGCCGGGGGGATAGGATCCCCCCGGACCCCGCCATTCATCAGCAATATTCTCCGATGAATCGAATGAAGGCGGAAAATTCTTCTGACGCGGCGAAATCCTGGCCGCAACTTCGGTAAGAACCTCTGACCCAATCGACCTAAGCTCTCCGATAGAAACCCGGAGAGCAGGCCGATGCGCCTCACCACCCGCTGGCTGCCCGTCTGCCTCTTCCTCTGCGCCCCGCTCTTCTTCGCCAGCAACATGGTGGCCGCCCGCTGGCTCTCCGGCTCGGTGCCGCCCGTCACCCTGGCCTTTGGACGCTGGACCGTCGCCGCGCTGCTGCTGCTGCCGGTCGTCTGGCCGCTGCTGCGCCAGGGCGTCCTGCGCACCGTTCCGGCCGGGCTGCTGCTGCTGCTGGTCCTGCTCGGCGGCGTCGTCAGCGTGGCGCCCCAGTATGGCGCCGCCGCCTATACCTCCGCCGGCAACATCGCCCTCATCGCTGCGCTCACCCCGCTGCTGGTCGCCATCATAGAGCGGCTGGTCTGGGGCATCGCCCTGCGCCCCGCCATGCTCGCCGGCATTTCCCTTTCGTTTGCCGGCGTGCTGGTCGCCGCCTTCCGCGGTGACATGGCGGCGCTGCTGCGCTTCGAGTTCAACCCGGGCGATGCGCTGATGCTCTGCGCCATCCTCGCCTGGGCCGGCTATACCGCGCTGCTGCGCCACCGCCCCGTGGCCCTGCCGCCGCTGCTGCTGCTCTGGGCCGTGGCGGCGGGCGGCGCGCTCTTCCTGGTCCCGGCGGTGCTGCTCGAATGGGGCCATCGCGGCGTGCCGCATCTGGGCGCCCAGGCCTTCTGGGGGATGCTCTTCCTCGGGCTCGTCGCCGGGATCGGCGCCTATGGCCTCTTCGCCCGCTGCGTCCAGACCTTCGGCGCGGCGCGGGCCAGCATGGCCATGTACCTGGTGCCGGCCTATGCCCTGGTCCTCGGCGCCACCCTGCTGGGCGAGAGCCTGCACGCCTACCACGCCGTCGCCATGGCCCTGGTCCTCGGCGGCGTCGCCCTCGGCACCCTGCGCCTGCCCGCGCGCCTGGCCAGCCCGGGACATCGCGCCGCCACTGCCTGAGCGGCGCGCCGGCGCATCATCGTGCCGTTTGCGCATGGCCGCCTGCGCCCGGCGCGGTGTCGCCCCTGGCCCGATTGTTCTATAGCTCCGCCCCCCGAACAGGAGCGCGGAATGACGGTCGGCATCGAGATGGGCGAGACCACCAGCGGGCAGCCCGGTCTGCTCGACCTGGAGGAGCTGCTGGCCACCCGTCTCCTGGTGCAGGGCAATTCCGGCTCGGGCAAGTCGCATCTGCTGCGTCGCCTGCTGGAGCAGTCGGCCCCCTGGGTGCAGCAGGCGGTGATCGACCCCGAGGGCGATTTCGTGACGCTCGCCGACCGCTTCGGCCACCTCGTCATCGACGCCGCCGAGCACAACGAGGCCGCGCTGCAGCGCGCTGCCGACCGGGTGCGCACCCACCGCGTCTCGGTGGTGCTCAACCTCGAGGGGCTGGATGCGGATGGCCAGATGCGCCACGCCGCCGCCTTCCTGGGCGGGCTGTTCGATGCCGAGCGCGACCACTGGTCGCCGATGCTGGTGGTGGTGGACGAGGCGCAGCTCTTCGCCCCCGCCGCCGCCGGCGAGGTCTCGGACGAGGCCCGCCGCGCCTCGCTCGGCGCCATGGCCAACCTGATGTCGCGCGGCCGCAAGCGCGGGCTGGCCGGCGTCATCGCCACCCAGCGCCTGGCCAAGCTGGCCAAGAACGTCGCTGCCGAGGCCTCCAACTTCCTGATGGGCCGCACCTTCCTCGATATCGACATGGCGCGCGCCGCCGACCTGCTGGGCATGGAGCGCCGCCAGGCCGAGATGTTCCGCGACCTGCCGCGCGGCAGCTTCGTGGCGCTCGGCCCGGCCCTGTCGCGCCGCCCGCTCGCCATCCGCATCGGCGCGGTCGAGACCGAATCGCGCGGCAGCAATCCCCGCCTGTTGCCGCTGCCGCAGACCGCGCCCGAGGAGGCCCGCGACCTGGTGATGGCCGCCGCCACCGCGCCCGAGCCCCTGCGCCTGCCGCCGCGCCGCCCGCCGCCGATGCCGGCGCCCGACATCCTGGCCCAGCTCGCCCAGGCGCGGCCGGCCGTTATCGCGGCGCCCCCCGCGCCGGAGCCGACGCCGGAGGAGCGCGCCGCCCGCAAGCGGCAACTCGAAAAAATCCTGCAGCAGGTGCTGTCGGAGCCGGAGGCCGCCTTCCGCAGCGTCAGCGTGCTCTACCAGGACTTCCTGGTGCGGCTGCGCATCCATGCGGTGCCGGGCAAGCCGCCGGAGATCCCGGCCTTCCGCCGCATGCTGGCGGTGGCGCGCGCCGGCATCAGCGCCGAGGCGGCCGAGGGCGAGGATTGGCGCGCCATCGAGGCCCGCGCCGCGACGCTGCCCGAGGATGTGCAGGGCGTCTATCTGCTGGTCGCCCGCGCCGCGCTGGAGCGGCTGCCCTGTCCCTCGGATGCGACCATTGCCCAGGCCTATGGCACCCGCTCGGTCGGCCGCGCCCGGCGCGTGCTGGCCTATATGGAGGAGCAGGGCGCCGTGGTGCTGCGCCCCGACGCCCGCGGCCTGCGCATCCTCGCCCTGGTCGGCCTGGCTTTCGAGACCGCGCCGGGCGACCCCAACGCCGCCTGATCAGCGCGGCGGGGTGGCGCCGCGCGCGACCGCCATGAATTCCGCCTGGCGCGTCGCGAAGGAGGCTTTCTCCCCGACGCAGACCGTGGTGGTGCGGCCCTTCGGCGTCTCCAGGATGACGAAGAAGGAGCGGATCTCGCGCGAGCGGGGCGGCAGGCGCGGATCGGGCTTGAAGTCGGCGGTCATGGCGAAGCCGATCGTCGCCGCGTCATGGTCGAAGCGCTCGGCCGAGACCACGTCGTAGATCGTGCTGGTCAGCGTCTTCCGGGCGATCTCCTGCCAGCCCGGGCTGGCGGTCAGCGCATTGATCTGCGCCTGGCTGAGCTGGGCATTCTGCGGCGCCGGCGTGAAGGCGACCTGGCAGCCGGTGTCCTGGTCCTCGGGCTTCTTGACCTGGAAGCGCGCCTGCTGCGGCGCGCTGGCCGGCATCACGCTGGCCTCGTAGCCGGGCGGCGGATTGACGGCCAGGCCGCTGGCCGCGTCGCGCAGCGGCGCCGCCAGGGCGGGTCCGGACAGCAGCGCGGCGGTGAGCAAGCCTGCGGTCAGGCGATGGACGGTCTGCGGCATGGCTTTGCTCCGGGGCCTCTCTGGATGGCCCGGTCCTAGCAGCGGCTTGTGGCGCGCGCAGGGCAGGGGGCCGTCACGAATGCGCGGTCATCCCTGGTTCGGCAGGGCCAGGGCATCGCGCACGACGGAGCGGAACTCGCGCCGGTGCAATTCGCGCAGCACCAGCAGTGAGGCGATGATCAGCGCCACCGGGTGCAGGATCCAGGCCAGCGCGGCGAGGCCGAAATAATAGGCGCGCAGCCCAGTGTTGAAATGCCGCGCCGCCCGGTTGGCGACCTCGGCGGCGATGGCCGCGGCCGGCTCGCCCGCCGCGCCCTCCGGCAGGCCGCCGACGCAGATGCTGCAGTAGTTGAACTGGCGCAGCGCCCAGGTCAGCTCGAAGAAGGCGCGCACGAAGATCAGGATCAGCAGGAAGATCCGCATCTCCCAGGCGACGCTGTCCTGCGGCACCTCGGCGAAGGGCACGGCGCCGAAGATGCGGCTGCCGAGCTCCGGCGAGCCCAGCATGGCCACCAGCGCGCCCAGGATGAAGATGCTGGTATTGGCCAGGAAGGAGGTCGAGGTCATCAGGTTGCCGATGATGCTGATATCGGCGATCCGGTTCTCCCGGTACGGCACCGCGCGCATCCAGCGGCGGCGATGCTGGTCCATGGCGGCGATGACGCTGCGCGCATGGATGCGGGGCACGCGGTCGACCACCGCGGCATAGCCGATCCAGCAGGCGAGGAAGACGGCCAGGGCCAGTCCGTCGAGCGGGGAGAGGGGCAGCAGCATGCGGCGCAGGATAGCGCCGCGCGGCAGGGGCAGCGAGCAGCCGGGCGCCAGGTGACGAAAAGAAAAGGGGCCCCGGAGGGCCCCTTTGAAGCTCATCGCCGGCGCCCATCGGGCGCCAGCAGCAAGTAGAAGATTAAGCCATCTTCTTCTTCAGGTTCTCGTCCAGCTTGGCGAGGAAGTTCTGGGTGTTCAGCCAGGGCTGGTCCTTGCCGATCAGCACGGCCAGGTCCTTGGTCATGTGGCCGCTCTCCACCGTCTCGATGCAGACCTGCTCGAGCGCGTTGGCGAAGTCGACCACGTCCTGGGTGCCGTCGAACTTGCCGCGATAGGCGAGGCCGCGGGTCCAGGCGAAGATCGAGGCGATCGGGTTGGTCGAGGTCTCGCGACCCTTCTGGTGCTCGCGGTAGTGGCGGGTCACCGTGCCGTGCGCGGCCTCGGACTCGACCGTGTTGCCATCCGGGGAGAGCAGGACCGAGGTCATCAGGCCGAGCGAGCCGAAGCCCTGCGCGACGATGTCGGACTGCACGTCGCCATCGTAGTTCTTGCAGGCCCAGATATAGCCGCCTTCCCACTTCAGGGCGGAGGCGACCATGTCGTCGATCAGGCGGTCCTCATAGACCAGGCCGCGCTTGTCGAACTCGGCCTTGAACTCGGCGTCGAAGATCGCTCGGAAGATGTCCTTGAAGTTGCCGTCATAGGCCTTCAGGATCGTGTTCTTGTGCGAGAAGTACACCGAGTAGTTGCGCGCCAGCCCGTAGTTGAACGAGGCGCGGGCGAAGCCCTCGATCGAGGCGTTCAGGTTGTGCTGCATCATCGCCGCACCCGGACCCTTGAAATCGAACTGGCCGATTTCCTGGGTGGTGCCGTCGGCGGCGGTATAGGTCATCTTGACGGTGCCGGCGCCCGGCACCTTCATCTCGACGGCGCGGTAGATGTCGCCATAGGCATGGCGGCCGACGACGATCGGCTTCGACCAGTGCGGCACCAGGCGCGGCACGTTCGAGCAGATGATCGGCTCGCGGAAGATGGTGCCGTCGAGGATGTTGCGGATCGTGCCGTTCGGCGACTTCCACATCTTCTTCAGGTTGAATTCCTTCACCCGCGCCTCGTCCGGGGTGATGGTGGCGCACTTCACGCCCACGCCATACTGCTTGATCGCGTGCGCCGCATCGACGGTGACCTGGTCGTCGGTCTGGTCACGGTACTCGACGCCGAGGTCGTAGTACTTCAGGTCGATGTCCAGGTAGGGATTGATCAGCTTGTCCTTGATGAACCCCCAGATGATGCGGGTCATCTCGTCGCCGTCGAGCTCGACGACGGGGGTCTTCACTTTGATCTTGGCCATGCCGGTCCTCGTCTGGACAGTTTTTGCTGGCTGCCGGCCCGGCCGCCAAGGCGGCCGCCGCGGGCTCGGGGCCAGGGGCGATCGGCTCGGCGCAGGCTGGCCGCGCGACGGCGCGGACAATCGCATCCGGGGCGGGAGGCGGCAAGGGGTGCCACGGCGGCCGGCGTGTCACGCGGCACTAACGCCGGCCGGCCGGCGGCGCCGGGCGCGGCCGTCCCGGTGGCCTTGCCCAGCGGCATTTCGACAAGAGTTCGAGACGGGATGCACAGCGGCACGCCGGAGCCTGGTCTAAACTGCGGTCCAGCGGCGGGACTGCCTGCCGGGACCGTTCCCCCGCGGCGCCCGGGCTCCCCCGGTCGGGCTGCCGCCCGGCCCGTCAGGCCCGCTGCCCGGCTGGCCGGTCCCCCCGGCCAGCCCTTCAGGTTCGCCGCCGCCGTCCCCGAGGGGCGGTGGCGGCGGCCGGCCTACCAGCGGCGCCCGTAGCCATGCCCGTATTGCGGCCGGCCGTAATAGCCGCCGCCACCCCGGCCATAGCCGTAGCCATAGTCCCGGCGCGGCGGGCGGCGGTAATGGCGGTCATTGTTGTCCTGCGCGGCGGCGACGGCGAGGCCGGTCACCAGCGCCGCGCCGGCGCCCAGCGCCACCGTGCTGCCCCAGTCGGTCGAGCCGTCCGGATTCTGGCAGCCGCCGAGCACCAGCGCGGCGGCGAGGGCGAAAGCGGGGAGGATGGGTCGCATCGGGGGGGCATCTCCTTCCTATGCGACCGATTCTGTCCCCGCCGTAAGGCATTACAATGGCGCAATGGGGCGCCGCTGCCTCGTTTCGCCATCAACTGTGGCAGAGCGGCTGTCGCCCCGCCGGCCTGCTCAGCCGCGCGGGCCGGAGAAGGCGTTGAAGGTCTGCAGCGTATAGGTGTCCTTGACGCCGGCGACGGTCTGCACCCGCTCGACCACGAACAGGCCGATATCCTGGTCGGGTTCCAGGTAGAACTTGCCGAGCAGGTCATACTGGCCGGAGGTGGAATGCATCTCCGACAGCTCGGGGATGGTGTCGGCCATCTCGCGGGCCACGGCATAGGCCGAGCCCATCTCGCATTTGATCATGACGAAGATGGCGCGCATGGGGTTCTGCTCCTGGCTGTCGGGGCGTTTCTGCGCCAGCCCCGGCGGTGGCGGCAAGGGGCAAAGCCGGGGGCGTGAATTCCCCGCCGGCCCAGTAGCCCTGTCCGGCCGGCTCGGCTAGCTTGCCCCCCGGTTGTCCGATGACTTGCCGTAGGGAAACGTTGAAGATGGATGGGATGAGCACCGCGACCCGCACCGGCGGGCAGCTCCTGGCGGATGCGCTGGTGGCCCAGGGCGTCACGCACGCCTTCTGCGTGCCTGGCGAATCCTATCTGGACCTGCTCGACGGCCTCTATGCCAATGCCGACAAGATCAACCTGACCACCTGCCGCTTCGAGGCGGGGGCGGTGAACATGGCCGAGGCGCATGGCAAGCTGACCGGCCGCCCGGGCGTGGCGCTGGTCACCCGCGGCCCCGGCGCCTGCCATGCCGCGATCGGCGTGCATGTGGCGATGCAGGACAGCACGCCGATGGTGCTGATCGTCGGCCAGATCCCCTTCGCCGAGACCGATCGCGAGACCTTCCAGGAGGTCGACTATCGCCGGATGTTCGGCTCGGTCGCCAAGTGGGTGACGCAGATCGACGATGCCGCCCGCATCCCCGAGCTGATGGCGCATGCCTTCGACGTCGCGACCAGCGGCCGCCCCGGCCCGGTGGTGATCGCCATCTCCGAGGAGATGCAGAAGGTCCGCGTCGCCGTCCCCGATATCGGCCCGGCCAAGGTGTCGGCCGCCTATCCCTCTCCGGCGGCGCTGGACGAGATGGTGGCGCTGCTGGATGCGGCCGAGCGTCCGCTGGTCGTCCTCGGCGGCTCGCGCTGGACCGCCGAGACGCGCCGCATCGTCCGTGACTTCTGCGTGGCGCGCGACCTGCCGGTCTCGGTCGCCTTCCGCCGCCAGAGCCTGTTCGACTGCACCCTGCCGAATTATGCCGGCGATCTCGGCGTCGGCGCCGATGCCGGGCTGATCGCCAAGGCGAAGCAGGCCGACCTGATCCTGGCCATCGGCACCCGCATCGGCGAGCCGGTCAGCCAGGGCTATACCCTGTTCGACATGGCCGGGCAGGGCGGGCAGAAGATCGTCCACATCCATCCCGACCAGGCCGAGATCGGCCGCGTCTATCGCCCGGCGCTGGGCATCACCGCCGAGGTGAATGCCTTCGCCGAGGCGCTGGCCAAGGTCGCGGCCCCCGCCGGCAAGCCGCGCTGGTCGGCCTGGACCCAGGAGGTCCACGCCGCCCGCGTCAAGCAGGCCGAGGCCCCGGACTATGCCGGCCCGCTGAACCTGGCGCGCGAGCTGCAGGCGCTCGAGAAAATCCTGCCGGCGGACACCATCTTCACCTGCGACGCCGGCAATTTCGCCACCTGGCCGAACCGCTTCATGCATCCGACCGAGCAGCAGGAGTTCCTCGGCCCGACCAACGGCGCCATGGGCTATGCCGTGCCCGCCGCGATCGGCGCCAAGATCAGCTTCCCCGAGCGCACCGTGATCGGCCTGGTCGGCGATGGCGGCTTCCTGATGACGGGCCAGGAGATCGCGACCGCCTTCCAGGCCGGCGTCGCGCCGGTGGTGCTGGTGTTCAACAACGGCATGTACGGCACCATCCGCATGTACCAGGAGCGCGCCTATCCGGGCCGCGTCTCCGGCACCCGGCTGACCAACCCGGACTTCGCCAAGTTCATCGAGAGCTTCGGCGGCCATGGCGAGACGGTCGAGCAGGATGGCGAGCTGGTGCCCGCCTTCCAGCGCGCGGTGGCCAGCGGCAAGCCGGCGGTGATCGAGATCCGCACCAATCCGGAGCAGATCACCAACCGCGCCACCATCGCCGATCTGCGCGCCCTGGGCTCCGGCCCGAAGCACTGAGCGCCGGCCCGGTCCGACGGGCATCATCGAAGGGGCGCGTCCTGCGGGGCGCGCCCTTTTTTGTGTCAGTCGCCGATGGCGACGCCCTCGCGCCGCGGGTCGGCGCCGCCGAGCAGGCCCTGCGGCGTCACCCGGATTGCCTGCAGGCCGGAAGGCATCGGCTTCACCTCGACCCGATGGCCGCGCGCCTGCAGCTCGCCGGCCAGGGCGTCACTCTCCAGCTCGGCGGCGCCGCCCAGCGTGCCGACGCGGCGCAGCGACACCGCCGCCTGCGGGTCCAGCCCCCAGTCGAGCAGCCCGACCAGCGTCTGCGCCACATAGCCGATGATGCGCGCGCCGCCCGGCGAGCCGACCGCCGCCGCCAGCCGCCCCTCGCCATCGAAGACCAGGCTGGGCGCCATCGAGGAGCGGGGCCGCTTGCCGCCCTCGACCCGGTTGGCGACCGGGCGCCCGTCGAGCTCCGGCCGGAAGGAGAAGTCGGTCAGCTGGTTGTTCAGCAGGAAGCCGCCGACCATCAGCCGGGCGCCGAAGGCATCCTCGACCGTGGTGGTCATGCTGACGGCATTGCCGGCGGCGTCGATCACCGAGAGATGGCTGGTGCCGTGCTCCGGCTGCTCGGGCTGCGGCGCCAGGGTGACCTGGCGCCAGCGCGGATTGCCCGCCCGCGGCGCGGGGTTGGCGCGGTCGCGGTCCACCAGCTGGGCGCGGAGCGTGAGATAGGACTCCTCGATCAGCCCGGCGACCGGCACCGGCGTCACATCGGCATCGGCCAGATAGAGGTTGCGGTCGGCGAAGGCCAGGCGGCCGGCCTCGACCAGCAGATGCGCCGCCTCCGGCCCGTCGGGTGCCAGGCGCGGCATCGGGAAGTGCTCGAGGATGCCGAGGATCTGCGCCATGGCGACACCGCCCGAGGAAGGCGGCGGAAAGCCGCAGACCCGCCAGACCCGGTAGGGCGCGCAGAGGGCAGCACGGCGCTTGGCGACATAGCCGGCGAGGTCGGCCTCGGTCATGCCATTGCCGGCGCCGCCATGCCGGGCCACGGCGGCGACGATGGCGGCGGCCAGCGGCCCCTGCTGCAGCGCCTTCGCGCCCTCCGCCGCCACCTGCCGCAGCGTCGCCGCCAGGGCCGGGTTGCGCAGCCGGTGCCCGGCCGGCCAGGGCGCGCCGTCGGGCGCCAGGAAATAGGCGGCGGCGGTCGCATCCTGGCGCAGCCGCCCGGCCTCGGCGGCGATCAGCCCGGCCAGGCGCGGCGAGACGGGGAAGCCTTCCTCGGCCAGGCGGATCGCATCGGCGAAGAGCTCCGCCCAGGGCAGCCGGCCCTCGACCCGGTGCGCGGCCTCCAGCATCGGCAGCACGCCGGGCACGCCGACGCTGCGGCCCGACACCACGGCCTCGTAGAAGGGCAGCGGCGTGCCGTCGGGGCGCAGGAACAGGGCAGGGGTGGCGGCGGCCGGTGCCGTCTCGCGCCCGTCCCAGGCGTCGAGCCGTGCCGCCGCCCGGTTCCAGTGCAGCATCAGGGCGCCGCCGCCGATGCCCGAGCTCTGCGGCTCGACCAGGGTCAGCACCGCCTGGATCGCCACCGCCGCATCGACGGCGCTGCCGCCGCGGCGCAGCACGGCCAGCCCGGCCTCGGCGGCCAGCGGATGCGCGGCGGCGACCATCTGCCGCTCGGCGCGGACGGGGGCGCGGACCGAGGCGAGGGCGCCGGGGGCGGAGACGACATCCTGCGCCAGCGCCGGGCCGGCCAGCAGCAGGAAGACACAAGACAGCAGGCGGCGGCGCATGGCAGGACTCCCGAACGAGGCCGGCCCAGGCTTGCATCCCGCCGCCGCCCCGTCACCTATCCAGGGTGAGAGGACCACAGCATGCCCCAGGACGACGCCCCTCCGGGTATCCGGAAAAAACTGGTCGAGACCAAGCAGGCCTGGGCGCGGGAGGGCCGGCTGCTGACCGGCCAGGCCGCGCCGCCGGAACAGCGCCTGCCGCCCGGGCAGCGGCTGGTCACCGACTGGCCGGTGCTCGATCTCGGCATCCAGCCGGAGGTGACACAGGAAAAATTCCGCCTGACTTTGGACGGGCTGGTGGAGAACCCGGTCACCCTCGACTGGGCCTGGCTGCAGGACCTGCCGCAGGAAGAGCGGCTGAACGACATCCACTGCGTCACGCAATGGTCGCGCTACGACAACCGCTGGCAGGGCGTGCCGGTGGCGGCGATCCTGGACCTCGCCCGGCTGAAGCCCGGGGCGCGCTTCGTCCGCTTCGAGGCGCATGACGGCTACACCACCAACCTGACGCTGGAGGATTTCGCGCGGCCCGAGAACCTGCTGGCGCATTCCTGGGACGGCGCGCCGCTGAGCCGGCAGCATGGCGGCCCCTTGCGCGTGCTGGTGCCGCATCTCTACCTGTGGAAGAGCACCAAATGGGTGCGCCGCATCAGCTTCCTGGCGAAGAACGCGCCCGGCTTCTGGGAAGAGCGCGGCTACCACGACCGCGGCGATCCCTGGATGGAGGAACGTTATGGCTGAGCTCACCCGCCGCGGCCTGCTGGCCGCCGCCCCCTTGCTGGCTGCCGCCCCGCTGCCGGCTGCCGCTGCACCCGCCGAGGCCGGCGGCCACGGCTTCCGCTTCGAGAGCATCGAGGGCGGCGAGATCGACCTGGGCACCTGGCGCGGCAAGCCGGTGCTGGTGATCAACACCGCCAGCTTCTGCGGCTTCGCCCGGCAGTTCGCCGGCCTGCAGGCGCTGCACGAGCGCTACGGCCCGCGCGGGCTGCTGGTGCTGGGCGTGCCGTCGAACGACTTCAACCAGGAAGCCGCCGACCGCAACGCCATCAAGGATTTCTGTGAGAACACCTTCGGCGTCGCCTTCCCGATGGCGGCGCCCTGCCATGTGAAGGGGCCGCAGGCGCACCCCTTCTTCGCCTGGGCGGCGGCGCGCAGCACGGCGCCGCGCTGGAACTTCTTCAAGTATCTGGTGGCGCGGGACGGGCGGCTGCTGCAGGCCTTCCCGAGCAATGTCGAGCCGGATTCGGCCGCGCTGACGGCCGCCCTGGACGGCGCGCTGGTCGGCTGAGCCTGCCATTCCAGGCGGCGCCGCCACGCAACCCCGAAGGTCGCGCCGTCGCCGGGCTGCTTCGTCCCTCGTGGCCCCATGGACAGGGCAATCCGACAGAAAAATCCAGGGGAATGCCTTCCCCTGGTTCTGATCCCTGCTACGCCCCGAAGCGGTTCGAGCGCGGGAAGCCGTTCGGCGGCTGCTTGCCGGCGCCGGCGCGGTTGCCGCGCCAGGTGGTCAGGTCGGTTTCCAGCCGCACCCGGTCGCCGATCTTCCAGCTGAGGCCCTCGGTGCCGGTGAAGGTCTTCACATCGGCCAGGCCGCCATCCTTGTAGCCCTGTAGGGCGACGCCGCGGCCGCGCACCATTTCCGGCACCTGTTCCAGCGGGAAGACCAGCAGCTTGCGGTTCTCGCCGATGATGGCGACCGAATCGCCCTCGACCGGGATCAGCCGGGCGGCCTCGGTCGGGCTGTCGACCAGCAGCACCTGCTTGCCGGTGCGCTTCTCGGCCAGCAGGTCGTCGGACTTGACGATGAAGCCGCGGCCGTCGCTGGCGGCGACCAGGAACTTCTTCGCCTCCTTCCAGACGAAGAGGGTGACGACCTCGTCCTCGTTGGTCAGGTCGACCATCAGGCGCAGCGGCTGGCCGTCGCCGCGGCCGCGCGGCAGGGTGTCGGCCTTCAGGGTGAAGCACTTGCCGTTGGTGGCGAAGAGGCAGAGCCGGTCGGTGGTCTCGGCGTGCAGCGCGATGCGCAGCTTGTCGCCTTCCTTGAACTTGTGCTCGGTCTCCGGCGGCTGGTGGCCCTTCACCGCGCGGATCCAGCCCTTTTCCGACAGGATGACGGTGATCGGCTCGCGCTCGACGAAGGCGCGCTCGTCGATCACCACGGTGGCGGGCGCCGCGTCGATGGTGGTGCGGCGGCGGCCGATCGCGGTCTCCTCGCCGAAGCGGGCGCGGGTGGCCTCGACCTCCTCGGCGATGCGGTTCCAGCGCTTGGTCTCGCTGCCCAGCAGCGCCTGCAGCGACTTCTGCTCGGCGGTGAGCTTCTTGTGCTCCTTGCGGATCTCCATCTCCTCCAGCTTGCGCAGCGCGCGCAGCCGCATGTTGAGGATGGCTTCCGCCTGGGTGTCGGTCAGCTCGAAGGCGGCGATCAGCGCCGGCTTCGGGTGGTCCTCCTCGCGGATGATGCGGATCACCGCGTCGAGGTTGAGATAGACGATCAGATAGCCCTCGAGGATCTCGAGGCGCCGGGCGATGGCGGCCAGGCGGTAGTTGCTGCGGCGGACCAGCACCTCGTGCCGGTGGTCTAGCCAGCTGCGCAGCACCTCCTTCAGCCCCATGACGCGCGGGGTGCGGCTGGCATCCAGCACGTTCATGTTCAGCGAGAAGCGCGATTCCAGCGGGGTCGCGCGGAACAGCGTCTCCATCAGCACGGCGGGCTCGACGGTGCGGCTCTTCGGCTCCAGCACGATGCGGACGACATCGGTGCTCTCGTCGCGGACATCGGCCAGCAGCGGGAGCTTCTTCTCCTCCATCAGCTGGGCGATCTGCTCGATCAGGCGGGACTTGGCGACCTGGTAGGGGATCTCGGTGACGACGACCTGCCAGGCGCCGTTCTTCAGCGCCTCGCGCTCCCAGCGGGCGCGGATGCGGAAGCCGCCGCGGCCGGTGACATAGGCCTCGCGCACCGCCTCGGGGCTTTCGACCAGCAACCCGCCGGTCGGGAAGTCGGGGCCGGGGACGTGGCGCAGCAGGTCGGCGACCTCGGCCGCCGGGTTGCGGATCAGCTCGAGGGCGGCGGCGCAGAGCTCGCCGGCATTGTGCGGCGGGATCGAGGTCGCCATGCCGACCGCGATGCCGGCCGCGCCATTGGCCAGCAGGTTCGGGAAGGCGGCGGGCAGGACGATCGGCTCCTGCTCCTCGCCGTCATAGGTGGCGCGGAAATCGACGGCGTCCTCGTCGATGCCTTCCAGCATGGCGCGGGCGATCTCGGTCAGCCGCGCCTCGGTGTAGCGCATGGCCGCGGCGTTATCGCCGTCGATATTGCCGAAATTGCCCTGGCCCTCGACCAGCGTGTAGCGGGCGGCGAATTCCTGGGCCATCCGCACCATGGCCTCGTAGATCGAGGAATCGCCATGCGGGTGGTACTTGCCCATGACGTCGCCGACGATGCGGGCGCATTTCTTGAAGCCAGCGGTGGGGTCGAGGCGCAGCTGGTGCATCGCCCAGAGCAGGCGGCGGTGCACCGGCTTCAGCCCGTCGCGCACATCCGGCAGCGAGCGCGCCGTGATGGTCGACATGGCATAGGCCAGGTAGCGCTCCGACAGCGCCGCCGACAGGTTGGTCGGCTTCACCGCCCCGCCTTCGGGAAGCGTGTTGATGTCGTCGGGCATGGGCACTCCGCTGCAGTCGACTGAAGAGGGCGTCGGCGCCGTCGGCGGCCGGGACGGGCCGGGGGCACCTGCGGGGGCTAGCGCAGCCGGGCCGCCAATGCCAGCGCTGGCTTGCTTCTACCCCTGAACATAGCATGAACTTCCGGCGATGCCAGCCGCCACGCCCACGCCACACGATTCCGGGAGCGCCGGTCGCACAGGATCGACGCCCCGCGCCCTGGACCGCAAGTTGCCCGCACAAGCAGAGCTGTCCCGCCCAGGAAGGCAGGGATGGCCACCGGGAAACAGCGATCCAGGAAGGAGCCGCGCATGAGCGCCAGCGCCGCGCGTCACGACGATCCCTATCACCTCGACCCTGCCGCCGTGCAGGAGGCGCCGACCGGCTGGGGCGCGTCGCTGAAGCATCTGGGGCCGGGGCTGATCCTCAGCGCCTCGATCGTCGGCTCGGGCGAGCTGATCGCCACCACCACGCTCGGCGCCAAGGCCGGCTTCGCGCTGCTCTGGATGGTGATCTTCTCCACCTTCGTGAAGGTGGCGGTGCAGGTCGAGCTGGCGCGCTGGACCATCTCCACCGGCCAGCCGGCGCTGACCGGCTACAACAAGCTCGGCCCGCATGTCGCCGGGGTGGGCTGGATCAACCTGCTCTGGGCGCTGATGGCGCTGTCGAAGCTGCTGCAGATGGGCGGCGTGATCGGCGGCGTCGCCATCGCCTGCTCGATCCTGCTGCCGCTCGGCGGGCCGCCGATGGAGACGACCTCGATCACCGTCTGGACGGTGATCGTCGCGGTCGGCAGCATCGCCCTGCTCTGGTCGAACAGCTACAGCCTGATCGAGAAGGGGGCGACGGCGCTGGTCGTGGTCTTCTCGCTGGTCACCATCGCGATCGCCCTCGGCCTGCCCTTCACCCCCTATGCCTATGGCATGGACGATATCGCCACCGGCCTGGCCTTCACCATCCCGGCCGGCGCCATCGGCGCCGCCATCGCCATGTTCGGCATCACCGGGGTCGGCGCCGACGAGCTGACCTTCTACACCTACTGGTGCGTCGAGAAGGGCTATGCCCGGCATGTCGGCCCGAATGACGGCTCGGCGGCCTGGAAGCGCCGGGCGCAGGGCTGGATCGGCGTGATGTACAAGGACGCCTTCGTCTCCTGGTGCATCTACACCTTCGGCACGCTGGCCTTCTTCCTGATGGGCGCCGCCGTGCTGAACCCGCAGGGCCTGGTGCCGCAGGGCAACGAGATGATCACCGCCCTGTCGCGCATGTACACCGACACGCTGGGCGACTGGGCCGGCATCCTGTTCCTGCTTGGCGCCATCGCGGTGCTCGGCTCCACGCTCTGGGCGGCGGTGCCGAGCTGGTCGCGGATGTACGTCAACCTCTTCGCGGTGATGGGCATGCTGGACTGGCACGACCCGGCGCAGCGGCTGCGCTGGATCCGCGGCTTCACCATCGGCCTGCCGCTGGTCTGGGGCCTGGCCTATCTCTTCGTCCGCTCGCCGGTGCTGATGATCCAGATCGGCGGGGCGGCCACCGGCGTCTTCCTGCTGGCCGCCGTCGTCGCCGTCTGGCACCTGCGGCAGACCGAGACCGATCCGGCGATCCGCGGCGGCTCGGCCTTCAACGCGCTGCTCGCGGTCAGCAGCGTCGCGATCGTCCTTCTCGGCGCCTATACCGGACTCAGCGTCTTCGGCGTCGTGTGATGCCGGGGGGGCGGCGCCGCTGCCCCCCTTTCGTCAGGCCAGGCAGGCGTCGAAATGGCGGGCGACCGCCTGGACATGCGGCTCGGTGATCATGCTCAGATGGTCGCCGGGCGCCTCCAGCACCACCAGCCGGCCGCCGCCGATCCGGCGCCAGACCGGCTCGGGGTCGAATTCCCCGGCCAGGCCGGCGCGGATGAAGACCAGCCTCCCGTCATAGGCGCCCGGCTTGTAGTGAGTGAAGGCGGTCAGCGCCGCGCCGCGCACCGCGCGCAGCGCCGGCGGCAGATGGGCGTCGCCGATCTGCGCCCCGGCCAGGTCCGGCCGCAGCGGCGCCCGGCCCAGCCGGATGCGCAGCCGGTCCAGCATCACCCGGCCCTTGTCGACCAGATAGCCGAGCCGCTCCGCCGGCGGGCGGCGCAGCACCCCCTGCAGATGGCGCAGCGGCCGCATCAGGCGGTAGCGCAGCCATTGCCGCCCGGGCAGGAAGCGCGCATGCACCAGCGTGTCGATCATCAGCACCTGGTCGACCGCCTCGCCCTCGGCGCGCAATTGCCGGGCGATCTCGAAGGCGACCATGCCGCCGAAGGAATGGCCGCCCAGCGTGTAGGGCCCCTCCGGCTGCACCTGGCGGATCAGCGCGAGGTAGTCGCGCGCCATGGCGACGATGCAGCTGTGCGGCGGCTGCCCGGCCTGCAGCCCGCGCGCCTGGATGCCGACCAGGGGACGCCGGCTGGCCAGCGCCTTCTGCAGCGGCGCCAGGTCGAGCACCGCGCCGGACAGGCTGTGGATCATGAAGAGCGGCCGGCCCTCGCCGCGCTGCAGATGCACCACCTGGCGCGGGCCCTCGGGCAGCGGCGCGCCGAGCGCCGCGGCCAGGTCGCGGAAGCGGGCGCCCTGCAGCAGCAGGGTGGCCGGCAGGTCGATCCCGGTCAGCCGCTGCAGCTCGGAGAACAGCCGCGCCGCCATCAGCGAGCTGCCGCCCAGCTCGAAGAAATCGTCCTCCGGGTCGATCTCCGCCATGCCGAAGATCTCGCTCCAGACGGCGCGCAGGACTTCCTCCGGCTCCTGATCCAGCGGCGCGGCGCTGCCGGTGGCGGCGCGCGGCCGCAGCGCCGGATGGGCGCGGAGCTCCTCCAGGCAGTCCGGATTGGCCAGCGCGCCGAGGTTGCGCGGGGCGAGGCCATTGACCAGGTCGGTCACCGCCGCCTCGGACTGCTTGCCGCTGCTGGTCAGCGGCAGGGCCGCGACCGGCAGGATCAGCGCCGGCACATGCGCGGCCGAGGCCTCGCGCGCCAGCACGCGGCGGATGCGCCCAGTCAGCGCCGAGGTCAGCGAGACCCCGGGCCGCAGCACCACCAGCAGCAGCAGCCGGCCCTCGGCGAATTCGGCCGGGGCGCGCTGCTCCACCGCCATGACGCCGGCGAGCTCCGGCCAGCCGGCCAGCAGGCGGTAGATCTCGGCGGGACCGACGCGGATGCCGCGGATGTTCAGCACCCCGTCGGAGCGGCCATGCAGCCGGATGCCGCCCGTCGGCCCGATCGCCACCCGGTCGCCCTGGGTCCAAAGCCCTTCGTTCTGCGCGAAATAGGCCCGGTGGAAGCGCGCGCCGTCCGGATCGTTCAGGAAGCCCAGCGGGCGGGAGGGGAAGGGGGTGGCGCAGACCAGCTCGCCGACCGGGGCATCCGGCGTCGCGCCCTCGGCGCGGATGTCCATGGCGAGGCTGGCGCAGGGGCTTTCGCCGGCGCGCACCGGCAGGTCCGGCCCGCCCAGCACGAAGCAGCCCAGGATGTCGGTGCCGCCGGAAATGGAATGCAGCGGCACGGGCTTCACGCAGTCCCAGACCCAGGCGAACTGGTCGTCCTGCAGGATCGAGCCGGTGGAGAGCACCAGCCGCAGATCCTGCAGCGCATGGCTCGCCGCCGGCACCAGCCCGGCATTGGCCGACAGCCGCAGATAGGGCGGGCTGGTGCCGAAGACCGTGACCTTCTCCGCAGCGACGATGTCCCAGAGGGTGGGCGCCGCGACCGGCCCGTCATAGGCCAGGATGGCGGCGCCGCTGGCCAGCGCCGAGATCTGCCAGTTCCACATCATCCAGGCGCAGGAGGTCTGGAAGAACAGCCGGTCGCCGGGCCGCAGATCGGCATGCAGCCGGTGTTCCTTCAGATGCTCCAGCAGCGCGCCGCCGGCGCCGTGCAGGATGCATTTCGGCCGCCCCGTGGTGCCGGAGGTGAACATGATCACCAGCGGCTGGTCGAAGGGCAGCTGCGGCCAGTCCGCCTGCAGCAGCGGCGCGCCTTCCAGCATTTCCGCCAGGGTCGTGGCGGGCAGGGCGAAACCGCCGGTGGCGCCCTCGTCCAGCGCGACGATGCCGCGCAACGAGGGCAGCGCCGCCGCGATGCGGGCGATGCGCTCGGGCAGCGGCAGGCCGGTGTCGAAGGGGCGCGGCGCCAGGCTGGCGAGGAGCAGGCTCGGCTCGATCTGGCCGAAGCGGTCGATCACCGCCTCCGCCCCCATCTCGGGCGCCGCCGTGGACAGGCTGGCGCCGAGGGCGGCGGCGGCCAGGAAGACCACCACCGCTTCCGCGCCGTTGCGGCTGACCATGGCCAGCCGGTCGCCGGGGCCGATGCCGAGGCGGCGCAGCCCGCCGGCGACGCGCTCCACGCGGTCGCGCAGCGCGCCGCGGGACAGGCGCTGCGCGGTGCCGCCCTGCGGCAGCGAGATCAGCGCCGGCAGGGCATCGTCGAAGGCGGGGGAGAGCAGGTTGTCGGCGACGTTCAGGCGCAGGCGCGGGAAGAAGCACGCGGTCTCGATCGCCTCGCCGGCGCAGACCGGCAGGGCATCGCCGCTGTGGCGCAGCCCCGACCAGGCGAGGAATTCCCCCCAGAAGCCGCGGAAGTCGCCGATCGACCAGGCCTGCAGCGCGGCCTGGTCGGCGAAGGGCTGCTCCCGGCGCCCGGCCAGGAACTGGCAGAACTGGCGCAGCTGCGACGGGCCGCCGGGCCGCGGGGCGGGGAACAGGATGCGGCCGGCCGCGGGTTCCTTCCGGGCGAGGAAGGGCTGGGCGGCGGCATCGAGGCGTCCATAGGCCATGGCGTTTCGGATCCCGTGTCGGCGGACCCGGGAAGAATATTGCCAAAAAGCAATATTAACCAATTATAAATCGAGACGTTTTGCCAGTTTTCGCGCTTTTTCTTCAGAAGGTATTTTTATTTATTCAAGATTTTACATTATTTTGAGGAAATTATTGCGCGTTTTGAGTGTCGGGTGTCCACCGCCTGACGACGATCTCGCTGAACGGCCGCCGGGCGCCGCGCCTAGCGCGGTGACCGCAGCCGGGCCAGCTCGTCCTTCAGCTCGGCCAGAATCGCCTGCTGCGCCTCGAGCTGGGCATGCAGCCCCTCGATCCGCATCCGGTCGAGCTTCTCGTGCAGCGCCATGATCTCGATCTCCGCCTTCAGATTGACCTCGTAGTCATGCGCCGCCACCAGCCGGTCCTTCGCGCTCTGGCGGTTCTGGCTCATCATGATGATCGGCGCCTGCAGCGCGGCGACCATCGACAGCAGCAGGTTCAGGAAGACGAAGGGATAGGGGTCGAAGGGCCGTGTCAGCAGCACGGCATTCATTCCCACCCAGATCAGCAGCACGCCGACGCAGATCAGGATGAAGGTCCAGCTGCCGCCGAAGCTGGCGACGCGGTCGGCGATGCGGTCGCCGAAGGACAGGCGCTCGGCGAAGGCCTCGTTGGTGTCGTGGCTGAGCGGACGGCGCGTCAGCGCGCGGCAGAGCGCGCGGTGCTCGGCCTCGCCGATCGTCGCATGCCGGCCGAACCAGCGCTCGGCCAGCGCCCGGTATTCGGCGCTGTCGGGATCGGGGGCCTGGTCGCTCATGGACGCACCTCGGGGGAAGCCGGAAGAGAATCACCGCGGAACCAGGCGCCGAGCGCCAGCCAGGGGCGGGCATCCCAGAAGCGGCTGGCCTGGCCGCTGGTCGAGGGCAGCACCCAGACCGGCGGGAAATCCGGCGGCGCCTCGGCCCGGCCATAGGCCAGGCTGCCGGTCGGCCGGCCGAGGAAGGCGGCGGCCGGCGCCTTGGCGGTGAAGGCCAGCGCCGCCGGCCGCACCGCGCGCACCCGCGCCGCGAAGCCGGCCGGGTCATAGGCGCCCTTGGGCAGCTGGTCGTCATTGCCGAAGGCGTGCTTGGCCATGTCGGTCAGGCCGATGCCGTGGCGCAGCAGCTCGGGATATTCGGCCGGTCGCAGCTGCCGCGGCGTCAGCCCGGCCTCGAACAGGATGCGCCAGAAGCGGTTGCCGGGATGCGCGTAATAGGCCCGCCGCGCCGCCGAGACGGCGCCGGGGGCCGAGCCGCAGAAGACCAGCCGCAGCCCCGGCACCAGCAGGTCGGGCAGCACCGGCTCGGTCATGCCGGGGCTCCGGGAATGAGGTTGGCGACGCGGTCGACCAGCCGGCTCCGCGCCGCCGGGACCGGGCGGTGCCGCCCGCCGAACAGGTCGCGCGCCAGGAAATGGCCGGTCAGGGCCAGACCCTTCAGCCATTCCGCCGGGTCGCGCTCGTCCTGGCCGCCCTGCAGGAACAGCGGCAGCGGCAGCAGCCGGTCGCGATAGGGCTCGGCGGCGGCGCGGCTGACGGCGCGGCCGGTGCGCGGCGAGACATGGGTCAGGTCGTCGCGGCTGCCGGTGACGGCGCAGGCGGAGAGGTCGAGGGCGAAGCCCAGGCTTTCCAGCAGCAGCGCCTCGTAGCGCACGTAATCCGCCAGCAGCGCCGGCGCGCCGCGGCCGAGACCGGCCATCAGCGCCAGCAGTCCCGAGAAGACCCGCGGCTGCGGTTCGCGCTCGGGCAGGGCGTCGAGGGCCAGGGCGCAGGCGGCGTTGAGGAGCGCCAGCGTCAGCCGCTCGTCGAGCGCCAGCGCCGCGGTCGGATGCACCATCTCGCCGCGCAGCGCGCCGAGATGCTCGGCCTGGCGCCCGGTCCAGCGCGCCTCGACCAGGTTGCCCCGCTGCCACAGCCCGGCCTGGGCGCGCGAGGCGCCGCCATGCGCCAGCCCGGCATGGCGGCCGTGTTCCTCGGTCAGCAGCTCGACGATGGCGCCGCCCTCGCCATGCGGGCGGGCCTCCAGCACGATGGCGGGGGCCTGCCACTCCATCAGGAAAGGGCGGAGGCGTTAGCCGGCATCGTCCAGGCCGATGGCGCGCAGCCGCGCCCGTTCCTCGTCCCAGCCATGGCGTTCCTTGACGTTCAGGAACAGGTGGACGCGGCGCTCCAGCAGCCGCTCGAGCTCGGAGCGGGCCCGCTTGCCGATCTCGCGCACGCGGGCGCCGCCATCGCCGATCAGGATCGCCTTCTGCGTGGCGCGGCCCACATAGATGGTGCAGTCGATCCGCACCGAGCCGTCGCGCCGCTCCTGCCACTGCTCGGTCTCGACCGTTGCGTGGTGCGGCACTTCCTCATGCGTCTGGCGCAGGATCTGCTCGCGCACGATCTCGGCCGCCAGCATCCGCTCGGGCAGGTCGGAGAGCTCGTCCTCCGGGAACAGCCAGGGGCCGTAGGGCAGCCGGCCGGCCAGCGCCTGCAGCAGCCGGTCGAGCCCGTCGCCGGTCTCGGCGCTGATCATGAAGGTCTCCTCGAAGGAGAGCTGCTCGTTCAGCGAGGCGGTCAGCGGCAGCAGCCGCTTGGTGTCGATCAGGTCGGACTTGTTCAGGACAAGCCAGATGGGAACCCGCGACCGCTTAAGAACAGAAATAATCGACTGCACCGCCTCGGTCATGCCGGCGCGGGCATCGACGATCAGCAGCGCGACATCGGCATCCTGGGCGCCTTCCCAGGCGGCGGCGACCATGGCGCGGTCCAGCCGCCGGCGGGGGGCGAAGATGCCCGGCGTGTCGGTCAGCACGATCTGCGTCTGGCCCTGCATCACCACGGCGCGGATGCGGAAGCGCGTGGTCTGCGGCTTCGGCGAGACGATGCTGACCTTGGTGCCGGCCAGGCGGTTGACCAGGGTCGACTTGCCGGCATTCGGCGCGCCGACCACGGCGACCAGGCCGCAGCGGGTCTGGCCCGGGATCGGCGCCTCGGCGGCGGGAGAGGCCGGGGGAGCAGGCGGGGGGGGAGGTGTTTCGTCGGTCATGATGCTGTGCTGCTGTCCATTGCCGCCAGCCAGGCCTCGGCGGCGGCCTGCTCGGCGGCGCGCTTGGAATCGCCCTGGCCCTGCGCCTCGCGCCC
This sequence comes from Roseomonas sp. USHLN139, assembly GCF_037145735.1. Lineage (NCBI taxonomy): Bacteria > Pseudomonadati > Pseudomonadota > Alphaproteobacteria > Acetobacterales > Roseomonadaceae > Roseomonas > Roseomonas sp. USHLN139. The sequence continues at coordinate 1,173,671 of NZ_JBBCWY010000001.1, forward strand.
GCCGGCCCGCACCGCCACCACGAAGAGCGGCTGGTGCGAGGGGCCGGAGGCGGAGACCAGGCGGTAGGCGGGGAGGCCCTCGGCGCGGCCGAGCGTGTGTTCCTGCAGCCGGCTCTTGGCTGACATGGGGGGGGTGTGGTCGGCTTCCAGGAAGCCCGGCCATTCGGCACGGATGAAGCGGCGCGCCGGCTCCAGGCCGCCATCGAGATAGAGGGCGCCGATCAGCGCCTCGGTGGCATCGGCGATGACCGTGGCGCGGCCGCGCAGGCCGGTGCGGCCCTCGGCCGGGGGGATGCGCAGCGCGGCGGGCAGGCCGATCGCCTCGCCGACCTTGGCCAGGGTCTCGGCGGCGACCAGGACGGAAAGCCGCTTGCCTAGCGCGCCTTCGCGCTCGTTGGGGAAGCGCTCGGACAGCCATTCGGCCATCACCAGCGCCAGCACGCGGTCGCCGAGGAATTCCAGCCGCTCGTTGGAATCGAGCATCTGCCGGCGCGGATCGGCGGCCGAGCGATGTGTCAGGGCCTGCGACAGCAGGCCCGGGTCGTTGAAGCGATGACCCAGCCGGGACATGAAGCCGGCCCCGGCCGGCAGCGCGGGACCAGCGTTGCTCATGCGAACCGGGTCCTCACCGCACCGCCGAGAACAGGCGGTTCCAGCGGATGGCAAACGGCCAGGCCCAGACTTCCCACCAGGCAGCTGTGCCGTCGACGCTGAAGAAGATCATCTCGGCGCGGCCGACCAGGTTCTCGACCGGGACGAAGCCCACCGCGTTCATCTCGCGGCTGTCGAGGCTGTTGTCGCGGTTGTCGCCCATGGCGAAGACATGGTCGGGGGGCACGACGAATTCGGCGGTGTTGTCGTAGGGCCCGTCGTCGGAGGCCTCGAGGATCTCGTGGCGGACGATCGCGCCGGTGCCGGCCGGCGGCAGCGCCTCGCGGTAGCGGCGGACGGTCATGCGCGGCCCGTCGCCCTCGACCGTGTAGAGGCCGAGGCTCTCGCGCGGCACCTCGGTGCCGTTCAGGAACAGCCGGCCGCCGCGCATCTGGATGCGGTCGCCCGGCAGGCCGATGATCCGCTTGATGTAGTCGGTGCTGTTGTCGCGCGGATACTTGAAGACGGCGACGTCGCCGCGCGCCGGCAGCGCGCCCATCACCCGGCCCTCGAACAGGTTCGGGCTGAACGGCATCGAATGCCGCGAATAGCCATAGGCGTATTTCGAGACGAACAGGTAGTCGCCCACCAGCAGGGTGGGGATCATGCTGCCCGAGGGGATGTTGAAGGGCTCGAAGGCCACGGTGCGGATGCCGATGGCGATGAGCCCGGCATAAACCACGGTCTTGATGCTTTCGAGCCAGCCGCCCGTTTTCTTGGTCATCGGAGGGTTTGCGCGAGGCCCCGCTTCGGTACGCCGCGCCAGCCGCCGCGACCCAGAGGGGGGGTAGAGCGCGGCTCTGCCCCGGATGTCAAGGAAAGCTCCGCCGGCCGAGGTCTGGAGCGCGCTGCCCTCATGCCGCGGCGGCACCGGCCAGGCCGAAGGCCCGGGCCAGCAGGCGGATGGAGTCGCGCCGCGCCGCCGGGTCGTGCACCGGCGTCAGCACGGCCACCTCCTGCGCGCCGAGCTCCTCCGCCAGCGCCTCCAGCCGGGCGCGGACCCGGTCCGGCGTGCCGATGAGGGCGCGCGCCTGCATCCGCTCGATCTTCTGCCGGTCGGCCTCGGAATAGGGGTGGGCGGCGGCCTCCTCGGGGCTGGGCAGCGGCGGGTAGATGCCGCGGTCGCGCGACAGCCGCCACAGCGCGCGCGAGGAGAAGAGGCGCTGCGCCTCGGCCTCGGTCCCGGCGCAGAGGGCGAAGACCGCCAGCGCCGCATGCGGCGCCTGCAGCCGGCCGGGCAGGGGGCGGAAACTCTGGCGATACTGCGCCAGGGCGAGTTCCGCCCCGCCGCCATCGGTGATGAAATGCGCGAAGCAATAGGGCAGGCCCAGATAGCCGGCGAGCTGCGCGCCGTATTCCGAGCTGCCCAGCATCCAGACCTCCGGCCGGGTTGGCACCTCGGGCTGGGCGCGGATGCTGGCGAAGGGGTGGTTCACCGGCAGCCCGTCGCCAAGCCAGCCCAGCACCTCCTGCACCTGGGCGGGGAAGCGGTCGGCGCCGCTCTGCGCGGCGGCCGGGTTCAGCGCATAGGCGGTGCGCCCGTCGCTGCCCGGCGCCCGCCCCAGGCCGAGATCGATCCGGCCGGGCGCGATCGCCTCCAGCACGCGGAACTGCTCGGCCACCTTCAGCGCCGCGTAATGCGGCAGCATGACGCCGGCCGAGCCGATGCGGATGCGCCGCGTGGTGGCGGCGATGGCGGCGATCAGGATCTCGGGCGCGCTGCCGCCATGGCTCTCGCTGTTGTGGTGCTCGGCCAGCCAGTAGCGGGCATAGCCGAGTTCGTCGGCCAGCTGGGCAAGGGCGAGGCTTTCACGGATCGCCGCATCGGCGCCGCGGCCGCTGGCGATGGTGGACTGGTCAAGGATCGACAGGGCGATGGCCATGGCGCCGAGCTTACAGCAGGGCGGCGCGATGCCCAGGGGGATACCCAGGGGGGATGCCCAGGGGGATGCCCAAGCAGGAAGGCGCAACGCCGGGGGCAATCTCCCGTGACCAGGCGCGCGCTGCGGCGTTACCCGTTGCGGGTGGCTGGAATTCGCGGCGCGGGCCGCCCAAACTGCAGCCGAATCGCCGTAGGGAGTGCCGACGATGCGCCATCAGCCGATGCAAGGGGCCGGGCTGACCCGCCGCGCCAGCCTTCTGGCCATCCCCGCCCTGGCGCTGGCCGGCGCGGCCCCGTCCCAGGCGCAAGCCCAGGGCCAGGCCGTCACCGTCGGCTCCAAGCTCGACACCGAGGGCGCGCTGCTCGGCGAGATGATCGCCCAGCGGCTGGAGGCCGAGGGCGTCACCATGAACCGCCGCCTGCAGCTCGGCCCGACGCGGATCGTCCGCCAGGCGCTGCTGGCCGGCGAGCTCGACCTCTATCCCGAATACACCGGCAATGGCGCCTTCTTCTTCCAGATGGAAAGCGACCCGGCCTGGCACGACCCGTCCGCCGCGGCCGAGAAGGTCCGCGCGCTCGATCTGGAGCGCAACAAGCTGGTCTGGCTGCGCCCGGCGGCGGCCAACAACACCTGGGCCATCGCGCTGCGCCAGGATGTGGCGAAGCAGGCCGGGCTGACCTCGCTGGACGGGCTGGCCGGCCATATCGCCAAGGGCGGCGCCTTCAAGCTGGCGGCCTCGGCCGAATTCGTCGAGGGCCCGGCGGCGCTGCCCGCCTTCCAGAAGACCTATGGCTTCACCCTGCCGCCCGAGCGGCTGCTGGTGCTGGCCGGCGGCGACACCGCGGTGACCATGCGCGCCGCCGCCGAGAAGCTGAACGGCGTCAATGCCGCCATGGTCTATGGCACCGACGGCGCCATCCAGGCGCTCGACCTGGTGGTGCTGGCCGATCCGAAGGGTGCCCAGGTGGTCTATCAGCCGGCCCCCGTGGTGCGGCAGGTGGTGGCCGAGCGGCTGCCGAAGCTGGGCGAATGGCTCGACCCGCTCTTCGCCTCGCTGTCGCTGGAGGTGCTGCAGAAGCTCAATGCCCGCATCGTCGTCGATGGCGAGGCGCTGCGCGCGGTGGCGGCCGCCCATCTGAAGGGCCTGTCCCGCTGAGCCTGGCGCTGGCCCGGGCTGACGCGGCGCCCGCCGCCCAGCCGGGCCGCGGCGCGCCGGCGGCGGCGGTGCTGGCGGCGCTGGCGGCGGCGGCGCCCTTCGTGCTCGGCCTGCTGTCCCTGGCGCCGAACCGGCTGCTGAGCCCGCGCCCCGCCGGCCTGCCGCTGACCACGCCGGTTCTTTTGTCTGTTGCGGTCTTCCTGCTGGCCGGGCTGGGCCTGGCGCTGGCCGCCTGCCGCGCCCGCAGCCTGCGCCTCGCCGAACTGTTTTCGGCTGCCATGCTGCTGGCGCTGCTGGCGACCGCCGGCCTGGCGGCGGCAGCCCTGCTGCGCGACGCTTCCGCCGCGGCCCGCGCCATGCCCGCCGCCGGCTTCTGGATCTCTTTTCTGGCGGTCTGCCTGGCAGGGGGCGCGGCGGCGGCTGGGCGCGGCGCCGCGCCCGGCCTGTTCTGGGCCGTCAGTCTGCTCGGCGGCAGCGCGCTGCTGCTGGGCGGCGGGCTGGACTCGCTCTCCCTGCTGAGGGAGGCGGCGGCGCGCGGCCCCGAGATTCGCGCGGCGCTGGCCCAGCACCTGGCGCTCTCCGGCGGCGCCTTTCTTCTCGCTCTGCTGGTGGCGGCCCCCGCCGCGCTGCTGGCGCTGCGCCATCCTCGCGCCGAGACAGCGCTGATGGGCGCGGCCAATGCGGTGCAGGTGGTGCCCTCCATCGCGCTGTTCGGCCTGCTGATGGCGCCGCTCGGCGCGCTGGTGGCGTTCTTCCCGGGGCTGCGCGAATGGGGCATCGGCGGCATCGGCCCGGCCCCGGCGCTGCTCGGGATTTCCGCCTATCTGCTGCTGCCATTGGCTTCCAGCTTCCTGGCCGGACTTCGGCTGGCCTCGCCAGCCTTGCTGGAAGCGGCCGCAGGGCAGGGGATGACACCAGGACAAGTCCTGGCCGCGGTGCGTCTGCCGATGGGCGCCGGCGTCATGCTGGGCGGGCTGCGGCTGGCGGCGGTGCAGGCGGTGGGGCTGGCGACGCTGGCCGCGCTGATCGGCGGCGGCGGGCTGGGCGCGCTGATCTTCCAGGGCATCGGCCAGCTGGCCGCCGACCTGATCCTGCTCGGCGTGCTGCCGGTGGTCGCGCTGTCGCTGGCGGCCGATGCGCTGCTGGCCGGCGCCCAGACCGCGCTGGAGAGGCGGGCATGATCCGCTTCGAGGCCGTCTCCCGCCGCTTCGGCCAGGGCCGCCCGGCCGTGGACCGCGTCACCCTGGAAGTGCCGGCGGGGCAGATCGGCGTGCTGCTGGGCGAGAGCGGCTCCGGCAAGTCGACCCTGCTGCGCATGGCCAACCGCCTGGTCGAACCTGATGCCGGCCGCGTCCTGGTCGCCGGGCGCGACATCGCCGGGCAGCCGGTGGAGGAACTCCGCCGCGGCATCGGCTATGTCATCCAGTCGGTCGGGCTGTTCCCGCACTGGACAGTGGCGCGCAACATCGCGACCGTGCCGCGGCTGCTCGGCTGGGAGGCTGCGCGGATCGCCGCCCGGGTCGATGCGCTGCTGCGGCTGGTCAACCTGCCGCCGGAGGAATTCCGCGACCGGCTGCCGGCCGAGCTCTCGGGCGGCCAGGCGCAGCGCATCGGCCTGGCCCGGGCGCTGGCCGCCGATCCGCCGCTGCTGCTGATGGACGAGCCCTTCTCCGCCCTCGACCCCGGCACCCGCCGCGACCTGCAGGCCGAGCTGCGCCGCATCCATGCCGAGACCGGCAAGACCATCCTCTTCGTGACCCATGACGTCGAGGAGGCGCTGGTCCTGGCCGACCGCCTGGCCGTGCTCGACGGAGGGCGCCTGCTGGCCGAGGGCGCGCCGCGCGACCTGCTGGCCGAGGGCGCCGGCCCGGAGATCCGCCGCCTGTTCGGCGAGAGCGGTCTTGCGCTGCACCGCCTGGCCACCCGCCCGGCCGCCGCGCTGGCGACGCCCGGCGACACCGCCGCCCTGCCGGTCCTGCCCGAGGGCGCCACGCAGAAGGAAGCCCTGCTGCTGATGCTGGAGCAGGGCCAGCCGGCGGTCGCCATCGCCCCCGATGCGCTGCTGCGCTGGGACGATCTGGTGCGCGCCCGATGAGACGCGGCCTCGTGCCGCTGTTCCTCAATGGCCTGGCCTTCATCGCTGCGCTGGCCGTGGCGCCCTATAGCGGCCCGCTCTGGCGCTGGCTGTTCCCGGAGCTGCAGCGGCCGCTCTGGGAAAGCCGCTCCTGGTTCGCGCTGCTGGCCGAGCATCTGGCGCTCTCCCTCGGCGCCGCGCTGCTGGCCGGGCTGATCGGCATCGGCGCCGGGGTGCTGGCCACCCGTGGTGCCGGGCAGCGGCTGCGGCCGCTGTTCGACGCGCTCTTCGCCCTGGCCCAGGCGGTGCCGCCGATCGCCGTCATCGCGCTGGCCCTGCCGCTGCTCGGCTTCGGCGCGGCGCCGACCCTGCTGGCCCTCGTCCTCTATGCCGTGCTGCCGGTGCTGCGCGCCGCCATCGCCGGGCTGGAATCGGTGCCGCCCGCCGTGCTGGATGCCGCCCGCGGCACCGGCATGGGGCGACTCCGCATCCTGGCCGAGGTGGAATTGCCGCTGGCCCTGCCGGTGATCGGCGCCGGGCTGCGGGTGGCGCTCGTCCTCGCCATCGCCACCACGGCGGTCGGCGCGGTGGCCGGGGCGCAATGCCTGGGCACGCCGATCGTCACCGGGCTCGCCAATGGCAATGCCGCCTGGGTGCTGCAGGGGGCGATCTTCACCGCCTGGCTGGCGCTGATCGCCGATCGCGGATTGCGCTGGGCCCTGGCCTGATGAGCCCCGCCGCGGGGCGGCCGGGATCATCCCGCGCCGCCGGGCCGGGGGACAGCCGCCCCCGGCCCGATGACGGCCTCAGGCCACCGGCAGCTCCACCGCGTATTTCGACACCTCCGGCACGCTGCGGATCATCTTCTTCTCCGCCAGGAACCTCGCAAACCGCTGGTAGCGGTTGGCATCCAGCGCCGCCGGGCTGAGCGAGAAGCGGTTCAGCGTGTCGCGGAAGGCGCGGCGGTTGAGCTCGTTGTCCAGCTCGCGGCGGGGCCCCGCGATGAACATCTTCCAGCTTTCCTCGGCATTGTTCACCAGGAAGGTGGTGGCGCCTTCCAGCGCGTCCATGAAGCGGCGCAGCGCCGGGTCGCGCACGCGGTCGGTGTGCGCGACATAGATCAGCTCGTCATAGATCGGCATGCCGTGCTGCTCGGGATAGAAGGCGCGGCCGGGGCGCTTCTCGATCTCCATCTGGTGCAGCTCGAAATTGCGGAAGCCGCCCAGGATGGCATCGACCTGGCCCGACATCAGCGCGCTGGACAGGCCGAAATTGACGTTGACCAGCGTCACGTCCTTCGACGACAGGCCGACGGTGCCGAGGATGGTGTCGACCGCGACCTCCTCGAAGCCCGCCGTGCTGAAGCCGATCTTCTTGCCGCGCAGATCGGTCAGCGCCTTGATTGGGCCGTCGCGCAGCACCGACAGGGTCGAGAGCGGCGTGGCCACCAGCGTGCCGACGCGGGCCAGCGGCAGGCCCTGGTCGACCGCCAGATGCAGGTTCTTCTGGTAGTAGACGCCGAGATCCGCCTGCTTCGCCGCCACCATCCGCGGCGGGTCGTTCGGGTCGGCCGGCGCGATGGTGCGCACCTCCAGACCGGCGCGGGTGAAGAAGCCGGCCTCCTGCGCCACCACGATCGGCGCGTGGTCCGGATTGACGAACCAGTCGAGCAGCAGGGTCAGCTTGGTCGTGCCCTGCGGTGCCGGCGCGGGCGTCTGGGCCATCGCGGCCGAGGCGGGCAGGGCAAGGGCGGCCAGCGCCGGCAGCGCCCGGCGGGGAAGCATGGTCATGGCGTTTCTCCGTCGTTCTCGGACAGTTGGTCGGGCTGCCAGGGCAGCAGCGCCCGCAGCAGCCGGTCGGTGGCGAACCACAGCGTCATGGCCATGGCGGCCAGGATGACGAGGGCGGCGAACATCATGTCGGTCTGGCTGCGGCCATTGGCCTGCAGCATCACGTAGCCGAGCCCGGCCGAGGCGCCGACCCATTCGCCGACCACCGCGCCGATCGGCGCGACCGCGGCGGCGACGCGCAGGCCCGAGGCCAGGCCGGGCAGGGCGGCCGGCACCCGGATCCGCCACAGCACCGCGGCGCGCGAGGCGCCCATGGTGGCGGCCAGGTCCAGCCACCCAGGCTCCGTCCGCCGGAGGCCATCGTAGAAGGCGGTGGCCACCGGAAAGAAGATGATGATGGTGGCCATGGCGATCTTGCTGGCCAGGCCGAAGCCCAGCCACAGCGTCAGCAGCGGCGCGATGGCGAAGACCGGAATCGCCTGGCTGGCGATCAGCAGCGGCAGCAGCCAGCGCCGCCCGCCGCGCCAGGCCGAGAGCAGCAGCGCCACCGCGCAGCCCAGCAGCGTCCCCAGCAGCAGCCCCAGCAGGATTTCCGTCAGCGTCGTCAGCGCATGGCCGTAGAGGATGTCGAAGCGGGTCCACAGGACTTCCGCCACCCGCAGCGGCGCCGGCAGCAGGAAGGGCGGCACCTCCGACCAGCGGACGAAGCCTTCCCAGAGCAGCAGCAGCCCGGCGAAGGCGAGCAGCGCCCTCATGCCGCCTCCGCCAGCCGTTCGAGCAGCGCGGCCTGGGCGGCCAGCACCTCGGGGTCATGCGCGGCGCGCAGCGGCGGGTGATGCGGCATCGGCAGCGCCTCCGGGATGGCGCCCTCGGGGCCGGGGCGCAGCACCAGGATGCGATGCGCCAGGCGCAGCGCCTCCAGCGGGTCATGGGTGACCAGCAGCACGCTGCGCCCGGCGAGCAGCCCGCTGGCCAGGTCCTGCAGCCGGTGCCGGGTCGGCGCGTCGACGGCCGAGAAGGGCTCGTCCATCAGCACGAAGGGGCGGTCTTCCATCAGCGTCCGGGCGAGCGCCGCGCGCTGTCGCATGCCGCCCGACAGCGCATCGGGCCGGGCCGCCTCGCGCCCCGCCAGGCCGACGGCGGCGATCAGGGCGCGGGCCCGGTCGCGGTCCGGCCGGGCATGGCGCAGCCGCGCGCCCAGGCAGACATTGTCTTCCAGCGTCAGCCAGGGGAGCAGCAGGTCCTGCTGGCCCATCCAGGCGATGCGCCCGGCCAGCGTGCCGCCATCGCCCAGGGTCAGCACCATGCCGGGGGGGGCGGGCAGCAGCCCGGCCAGCAGCCGCAGCAGGGTGGATTTGCCGACGCCCGACGGCCCGAGCAGCGCAGTCACCTCGCCCGGCGCCACGTCCAGGGAGAAAGACCCCAGCACCGGCCGGCCGCCGAGGCGGAGTCCGGGCAGGGCAAGGCCGAGCGCAGGCGGCATTGGCAGACCTCCGATCCCTTCGCCGGCATGACCCGGATCAGGTTCAAGGGGTCGCAGGGCCCATCCCTGCCTCTCAGCCTGTCAAGACAGGCTCCCCCCGGATGCGGTGTTTCTAGGCATGGCCGTCGGTTTCACGCAAGTTTCGTGATGCCGTGATGGCTTGCCAGCGCTGCGCGACTGCGCTTCGAGGACGGCGATGACGCAGCATGCCCGTCCCGGCCCCTGGCTGATCGGCTCCGAGATCTACCGGAACTCCAGCTATGGGCCCGGCCATCCGCTGGCCATCCCGCGCGTCTCCACCACGCTGGACCTGATCGCGGCGCTGGGCTGGCTCGACCCGGCGCGCTACCGCGACAGCCCGATGGCGACGCCGGCGCAGCTCGCCCGCTTCCACCACCCGGATTACATCGCGGCGCTGCAGGCGGCCGAGGCGGCGCAGGCGGTGCCCGACGCGGTGCGCGACCGCTTCGACCTGAATGCCCGTGGCAACCCGGTCTTTCCCGAAATCTTCCGCCGCCCCGCCACCGGCGCCGGGGGCGTGCTGCTGGCGGCACAGCTGACCGCGCAGGGCGGCAGCGCGCATGTCCCGGGCGGCGGGCTGCACCATGCGAAGGCCGACCGGGCCAGCGGCTTCTGCTTCCTCAATGACGCCGTGCTCGGCCTCTATGCCTGGCTGGACCAGGGGCTGGAGAACCTTCTCTACATCGACATCGACGCGCATCACGGCGATGGCGTGCAGGAGGCCTTCGCCGAGGACCCGCGGGTCTTCACCCTGTCGATCCACGAGGCCGGGCGCTGGCCCTTCACCGGCGCGCTGGACGACCGCGCCGGCGGCCATGCCCGCAACATCCCCGTGCCCGCCGGGCTGAACGACGTCGAATTCTCCTATCTGTGGCAGCAGGCGGTGCTGCCGCTGGTCCGCCACCTGCGTCCCCAGGCCATCATGCTGCAATGCGGCGCCGATGCGCTGGAGGAAGACCCGCTGGCCCGCCTGTCGCTGTCCAACAACGCGCATGTCGGCGCGGTGGCCACGCTGCGCGACCAGGCGCCGCGGCTGATCCTGCTGGGCGGCGGCGGCTACAATCCCTGGACCGTCGCCCGCTGCTGGGCCGGCGCCTGGGGCGCGCTGAACGGGTTCTCGCCGCCCGCCCGCCTGCCGGATTCTGCGGAGAAGATCCTGCGCGGCCTGACCTTCCACCGCGCCGCCGGCCGCAACCCGCCGGAGACCTGGTTCACCACCCTGCGCGACGCCCCGCGCCCCGGCCCGCTGCGGACCGAGATCCGCCATCTGGCCGCCGCCACGCTGCAGGACCTGCCAACCCCCACCCGAGTTATGCCATGATGCCCGCCATGCGCCGCCGCACCCTGCTCGCCCTGATGGGGCTTGCCGCCATGACCGCCTTCCAGGCTTCCTCCGCCGCCGCCCAGGACGGGCCGCAGCCCCGCCTGCCGACCGAGCCCCTGACCATCGTCACCCGCGACGGCACCCGCCATGCCTTCACGGTGGAGATGGCCTTGAGCCCCGAGCAGCAGACCGTCGGGCTGATGTTCCGCCCCGAGGTGAAGCCGGATGAGGGCATGCTCTTCGACTGGGGCCAGCCGCGCGAGAGCGCCATGTGGATGCGCAACACCATCACCGCGCTGGACATGGTCTTCATCACCCAGGACGGCCGCATCCACCGCATCGCCGAGCGCACCGTGCCGCTCAGCCTGGCCACCGTCGATAGCCGCGGCCCGGTCCGCGCCACGCTGGAACTCGCCGCCGGCACCGCCGCCCGGCTGAACCTGCGCGTCGGCGACAAGGTCGAGCAGCGCATTTTCGGCACGGGGCGTTAAGCTTTATCAACTTATCGGTTTATCGTGTCGTTGTTATCTTGTAATGACTCTGCCGGGGCGCCGCCGCGCCCCGGAGGAGCCCTGACCCATGGTGACGCTGACCGGCTCGATCCTGGCCGACCGCCTGACCGGGACGGCGCGCGCCGACACGATCTCGGGCGAGGCGGGGGATGACATCCTCTCCGGCGGCTCCGGCGACGACCTGCTGGAGGGCGGCGCCGGCAACGACCAGCTCAATGGCGGCGGCGGCGCCGACCGCATGACCGGCGGCACCGGCGACGATCTCTACCTGGTCGACCAGATCGGCGACGTGGTGGTGGAGCTGGCGGGCGGCGGCATCGACACCGTCCGCGTCACCGGGATGGCTACCTACACGCTGGGCGACAATCTTGAGCGCCTGGTGGTGGCCTTCAACGGCGCCTTTGCCGGCACCGGCAATGCGCTGGCCAACCGCCTGACCGGCGGCGCCTTCGCTGACCGCCTGCTGGGGATGGCCGGCGACGACACCCTGCTCGGTGGCGGCGGCGACGACATCCTCGAAGGCGGCGCGGGCAACGACATCCTCAGCGGCAATGCCGGCGACGACCGCATGCTCGGCGGCCCCGGCGATGATTTTTTCAACGTCGAGCAGGCCGGCGACGTCGTCGTGGAGCTCGCCAACGAGGGCATCGACACCGTTCGGGTTCTGGGCCTCGCGGCCTATACCCTCGGCGACAACGTCGAGAAGCTGATCTGGGCGGGCAGCACGGCCTTCGCCGGCACCGGCAACGCGCTGGGCAATGCCCTGACCGGCAACACCGGCGCCGACCGTCTCTCCGGCCTCGGCGGCGACGACCTGCTGCGCGGCGGCGCCGGGGATGACGTGCTGCTCGGCGGCGACGGGCTCGACACCCTGCGCGGCGAGGCCGGCAGCGACCGGCTGGAAGGCGGCGAGGGCGACGACCGCCTCGATGGCGCCGCCGGCAACGACACCCTGCTGGGCGAGGCGGGTGTCGATGTCCTGCTCGGCGACGACGGCAACGACACCCTCGATGGCGGGATCGGCAACGACCGCCTGCTGGGCGGCGCCGGCAATGATCTCCTCTCTGGCGGCGAGGGCCATGACACGCTCGATGGCGGCCCTGGCGCCGACCGGATGGAGGGGGGCGCCGGCAATGATCTCTACTATGTCGACCACCAATCCGACCTGGTGGTGGAGGCCGAGGCGGCCGGCATCGACACCGTCCTCTCCCTGGGCCTGTCGGCGCTGACCCTCGCCGACAATGTGGAAAACCTGACCAACCGCGTGGCCGTCGCCTTCACCGGCACCGGCAATGCGCTGGCCAACCGCCTGACCGGCAACAGCCTGGCCGACCGGCTCGATGGGCTCGCCGGCAACGACACCCTCTCCGGCCTGGATGGCAACGACCGGCTGGAAGGCGGCGAGGGCGACGACTACCTGGTGGGTGGCGCCGGCAATGACAGCCTGCTCGGCGGGGTGGGGACCGACAGGCTCTATGGCGGCACCGGCAACGACCTGCTCGAGGGCGGCGACGGCAACGACTACCTCTACGGCGATATGGGCCGCGACACCCTGCGCGGCGGCGCCGGCAACGACCGCCTCGACGGCGCGGCCGGCGCCGACCTGATGGAAGGCGGCGAGGGCAACGACACCTACCTGATCGACGATGTCGCCGACCGTGTCGTCGAGCTGGCCAATGAAGGCACCGACATCCTCTCGGTCCGGCTGGCCGCCGCCTACACCATGCCCGCCAACACCGAGACCATGATCTTCACCGGCGCCTCTGGCTTCGCCGGCACCGGCAACGACGCCGACAACAGCCTCACCGGGGGCGCGGGCGACGACACCCTGGCCGGCCGCGGCGGCGACGACCTGCTGCGCGGGGGCGCTGGCCAGGACCGGCTGGTCGGCGGCGACGGCCAGGACCGCCTGCTCGGCGAGGCCGGCGACGACTGGCTGCAGGGTGGCGAGGCGGCCGATATCCTTTCCGGCGGCGACGGCAATGACCGGCTCGAAGGCGGGGCCGGGGACGACATCCTGCAGGGTGGCCGCGGCGATGACCTGGCCTTTGGCGGCGCGGGGGAGGACACCTTCACCTTCCTGCGCCAGGGCGGCGGGCCGAACCTGCACACCTATCACCTGACCATCGCCGACTTCGTCGCCGGCCAGGACCGCATCCTGCTGCCCCTGCCGGCCAGCCGGCAGGCAGAGCTGCAGATCACCGAGAACAGCGCCGGCACCACCATCACCTGGCCCGATGCGGATGGCGGGGCCTGGATCATCACGGTGCTCGACCACACCGCCGCGGAGCTGAAATTCGGGGTGGATCTTATCTGGAAGTAAGTAAGCACCGGGGGCATTGAATGCCCCCGGACCCCCACATCAGAAAGCCAGCAGGACCGTCTCGCCCAAAGCGGGGGCGCGGAATGCTTCGTCCGCCAGGCCGGCCGCGGAGCGGGCGCGCGCCAGCTCGACGACCGGGGCGTCGATGCCCTCCTGCGTCAGCTTGAAGGTGCCGAAATGCATCGCCAGCGCGCGCTCCACCCGGGCGGCGAGAAAGGCCTGCACCGCCTCGGCCGGATTGACATGCACCTTGCTCATGAACCAGCGCGGCTCATAGGCGCCGATCGGCAGCAGGCCGAGGGCGAACGGCCCCAGCCGCGCGCCGATCTCGGCAAAATGCGGCCCCCAGGCGGTGTCGCCGGCGAAATAGATCCGCGCCCCGCTGCGCCCCTCCAGCACGAAGCCGCCCCACAGCGCCTGCCCCCGGTCGCCCATGCCGCGCGCCGAGGCATGCTGCGCCGGCACGTAATGCACCGGCAGGCTGCCCAGCGATCCCCCTGGCAGCAGCGCCGGCTGCCACCAGTCCAGCTCCAGCACATCCTCCATCCCGTGCTTCGCCAGCAGCCCGGCATTGCCCAGCCCGGTGATGATGCGCGGGCTGAAGCGCGCCTGCAGCCGCTTCAGCGTCGGGATGTCGCAATGATCGTAGTGGTTGTGGCTGATCAGCACCGCGTCGATCTTCGGCAGCAGGTCGAAGCCCAGCCCCGGCGCCCGCACCCGCTTCGGGCCGGCGAAGCCGAAGGGGCTGCAGCGATCGCTCCAGATCGGGTCGATCAGCAGGTTCGGCCCGCCCGCCACCTGGATCAGGAAGCTGGCATGGCCGAGGAAGGTGATCGAGGCATGGCCGGGCGGCGGCGCCATGGGCACCGGCTGCGGTGGGTCCTCGATCCAGTCGGGCCAGGGCGCGCCGCCGCCCTCCCGCATCATCTTCCAGACCGCGGCCAGCTCGTGGCCGGCCGGCGATCCATCGGGGTTGAGAAACACGCGCCCCTGGCGCTGCGCCCCCTTGGGGGGCGTCAGCGCCGGCTGGCGCGGTTGCGGCGCAGCATCATCCTTCATCCGGGCATGGCTACGCCGAGCCGGCCGGCCAGGTCCAGGATGAACTGCCAGGCCACCCGGCCCGAGCGGCCGCCGCGCGTCACCGACCACTCGACGGCGCCGCGATGCAGCTCCTCGGCCGAGACCGGCAGCTTGAGGCTGGCCGCATAGGCCTCGACCATGGCGAAATAGGTTGCCTGGTCGGCATTGTGGAAGCCGATCCACAGCCCGAAGCGGTCGCTGAGGGAGACCTTCTCCTCCACCGCCTCGCCGGGATTGATCGCGGTGCTGCGCTCGTTCTCGATCATGTCGCGCGCCATCAGGTGGCGCCGGTTGCTGGTGGCATAGAACAGCACATTGGCCGGCCGCCCCTCGATGCCGCCGTCGAGCACCGATTTCAGCGCCTTGTAGTCCTGGTCCTCGCGCTCGAAGGACAGGTCGTCGCAGAACACCAGGCTGCGCCGCGGGCTGTCGCGCAGGATGTTCAGCAGCTCCGGCAGAGTCTTGATGTCTTCGCGCTGGATTTCGATGAGAGCCAGGCTGCCCGGGACTTCGGCATTGGCGGCGGCGTGGGTCGCCTTCACCAGCGACGACTTGCCCATGCCGCGCGCGCCCCAGAGCATCGCGTTATTGGCCGGCAGGCCGCGGGCGAAGCGAAGGGTATTCTCCAGCAGCAGCGCCTTGGCCCGCTCCACCCCCTGCAGCAGGCCGATCTCGACGGCCGCCACCCGCGGCACCGGCGCCAGCCGGGCGGGGAGGCCGCCGGGCGCCGCCGGATGCCAGACGAAGGCATCGGCGCCCGTCAGATCGGGCCGGGCCGGCGGCGGCGGGGCCAGGCGCTCCAGCGCCGCGGCGATGCGGAGAAGGCTGGGCAGCAGCGGGTGGTCGGCGTGTGACAAACTGTTCGCTCCCTTGGGGCCTGGCCGCGAAGTGTTGACGGCAGGGGCGGGGAGGCTAGTTTCGCCCGCCAACCCCGGCAAGACGGAAGCCAAACGATGTTCATCTCCCCCGCCTATGCCCAGGACGCCGCCGGCGGCGCGGTCGGCATGGTCATGCAGCTCGCGCCCCTCATCCTGATCTTCGTGGTGTTCTACTTCCTGCTGATCCGCCCGCAGCAGAAGCGCGCCAAGGAGCACCGCAGCATGCTCGGCCAGCTGAAGCGCGGCGACCGCGTCATCACCGCCGGCGGCATGATCGGCACCGTCGCCCGGGTGAAGGAAGGCTCGGAGGAGATCGAGATCGACCTGGCGCCGAACAACACCCGCGTCACCGTGGTGCGCAGCACGATCAGCACGCTGATCCAGCCGCCCTCGACCGCCGCCAACGACGCCAAGCCGGGCTGATTTTCGGCCAGTCGGCAAAAAGAAACCCGGGTGCCTCACGGCGCCCGGGTTTTTTTTCGATCTCCGGGCGCCACCGGCGCCCGGAAACCGGGAGAAGAATCAGGCCGACTGGCCGGTCTTCAGGCCGCCCGAGGACAGCAGGCTCTCGACCACTTCCCAGTTGACCAGCTTGTTCAGGAAGTTCTCGAGGTAGTTCGGGCGGACATTGCGGAAGTCGAGGTAGTAGGCGTGCTCCCACACGTCGGCGCCGAGGATCGGCGTGCCCTCGCCGGTCGAGATCGGGTTGGCGCCATTGGCGGTCTTGGTGACCTTCAGCTTGCCGCTGGCATCGACGATCAGCCAGGCCCAGCCCGAGCCGAACTGCGTCACGCCGGCCTGCTTGAAGGCCTCCTTGAACTGCGCCAGGCCGCCGAAATCCTCGTTGATCTTGGCGCCGATCTTGGCCGGCAGGCTGTCGCCGCCGCCATTCGGCGTCATCACCTGCCAGAACAGGCAGTGATTCCAGTGCTGGCCGGCCTGGTTCAGCACCGGCAGGCCGTCGGGGCCGGCCTTGCCGGCCTCGGCGACGATCTGCTCCAGCGACTTGCCGGCCAGGCCCTTGCTCTCGACCAGGCCGTTCAGCGCCGTGACATAGGCATTGTGGTGCTTGCCGTGATGCAGCTCCAGCGTCTCCTGGCACATGCCGGAGGCGGCGAGGGCGGAAACGTCATAGGGCAGGGGCGGAAGGCTGAAAGCCATGGGGCGTTCTCCCGAAGGGATGTCCGAATCGGACGAGGCAGGCTGTGTGGGGCACCGCGCGTGCGGTGCCCGGCCACCGAACAGCTAGGCGTGCCCCTGTGATGCGTCAAGCAAGCGGGATGGCTGTTGCGTGGCACGGAACTGTGTTCATAACCCTGCAATGGCCGACCCTGCTGCGCTCTCCCCGCTCGCCGAGCTTGCCCGGCGCAATGACCCCGACCGCTTTCTCTGCGCGCTCTTCGCCCCGCCGGCGCAGCGCGAGACGCTGTTCCTGCTGATCGCCTTCAACCATGAGCTCGCCCGCGCCCGCCAGGCGGCCAGCAACAGCATGACCGCGCTGATCCGGCTGCAATGGTGGCGCGACGCGGTGGAGGAGGCGGCGACCGACGCCGCGCCGCGCCGCCACGAGGTCGCGACGCCGCTGGCCGCCGCGCTGCGCGAAGGCCGGCTGGAGGCGGCGACGCTGCAGGGCATGATCGACGCCCGCGAGGCCGAGACCGAGGAGGAGATCCCGAGCCTGCCGGCGCTGCTCGCCTATCTGCGCGGCTCGGCCGGCGGCTTCGCCGTCGCCGCCGGCCGCGCGCTGGGCGCCGGGCCGGAGCACCTGGCCGGGCTGCAGGCGCTGGGCGCCGCCTTCGGCATGGCCGCCCTGCTGCGCGGCATCCCGGCCCAGGCGATGCAGGGCCGCAGCCTGCTGCCCGCCGACCTGCTGGCCGAGCACGGCCTGACCCCGGCCGACATCGCCCGCGACCCGCGCCAGGACGGCACCGCCGCCGTGGTGCGGCAGCTGGCGGGCGAGGGGCAGCGCCTGCTGGCCGAGGGGCGGGGCCGGCTGAAGGGCCTGCCGCGGCCGGCCCTGGCCGCCGCGCTGCCGGCCCGGCTGGCGGCCTGCGACCTGGCCCGGCTGGCCTCGGCGGCCAACGACCCGGCGCAGCCGCCGCCGCCGCGCGGCCTGGGCGACCGGCTGGCGGTGATCTGGGGCGGCCTGCGCGGGCGGGGATGAATCATCACCTGGGATGATGGTGACTATCCGCTATCCGCGTTTCCAAATGATCGGTCAAAGGTCCATCTTTCCCTCAGACGGCGGGGCACCCCCGCCACCCTGACGAGAAGACAAGGATCCGATCATGACCCGCTTTGCCGCCATCCCCGCCCTGATGCTCGCCGCCGGCCTGGCCCTGGCCCCCAGCCTGTCCCAGGCGCGGGACCTGATGGAGAACACCAACAACGCCTCGGCGACCGGCAGCCCCTTCGCCTATTCGATGCAGGTAAGCCGCGACCATGACCAGGGCCTGCCGCTGAAGGTCGGCAATTCCGCCACCCCGAGCGAGCAGCCGGCCCGCCTGGCCAGCACCACCATCCGCCACGCGCCGCTGCCGCTGGTGGTGGGCAACAGCGCCGGCACCAGCAGCTTCGGCGGCTGATCCCTTCCTCGGCGCTGAACAGAAGCCGGCCTTCGGGCCGGCTTTTTTCATTCCGCCGCGCCGGACCAGCCCTGGCTGCGCACCACCGTGCGGATGGCGAAGGCGGACTGGATGCGGGCGACGCCGGGCATCCGCGACAGCTGCTCCTTGTGGATGCGCTCGTAATCGGCGGCATCCCGCGCCTCGACCCGCAGCTGGTAGTCGGCCGAGCCGGTCATCAGATAGCATTCGCAGACCTCGGGGCAGGCGCGCACCGCCGCCTCGAAGCGGTTGAAGGCGTCCTCCGTCTGCCGCTCCAGGGTGATCTGCACGATCACCGTGGATTTCGCCTGCGGCACCGCCTCCTCAATGATCGCGGTATAGCCGCGGATGATGCCGCTGCCCTCCAGCAGCCGCAGCCGCCGCAGGCAGGCCGAGGCCGAGAGGCCGATCGCCTCGGCCAGCGCCGCATTGCTCATCCGCCCGTCGGCGCGCAGCAGGCGCAGCAGTTTGCGGTCCAGGGCGTCCAGGGCGGGCTGCTGCATTTTCTTCGACGGTTTCGCAGGATCTTCGAAAGATGATCCGAGAATTCGCACCATCTTGCGCCGATCGCAAGCACCTGCCGTCGAATCCGGCCTAGCATCAGCTCTTGCCCCGGGCGCAGGACGCCCAGCGCGGGCGGAGCGGAGCGGCGATGAAGGTTCTCATTCTCGGTGCCGGCGTGGTCGGCGTCACCTCGGCCTATTACCTGGCGCGCGCCGGGCACGAGGTGGAGGTGGTGGACCGCCAGACCGGCGCCGGCCTGGAGACCAGCTTCGCCAATGCCGGCCAGGTCTCCTTCGGCTATTCCTCGCCTTGGGCCGCCCCCGGCATTCCCTTCAAGGCGCTGAAATGGATGTTCCAGCAGCACGCGCCGCTGGTGGTCCGCCCGAAGCTCGACCCGCAGCAATGGTCCTGGCTGCTGCAGATGCTGAAGAACTGCACGGCCAAGGCCTATGAGACCAACAAGTCCCGCATGGTGCGCGTCGCCGACTACAGCCGCAGCGCGCTGGCCGATCTGCGCACCGAGACCGGCATCGAATACGACCACCGCGAGCGCGGCACGCTGCAGATCTTCCGCACCCAGAAGCAGCTCGACCATGTCGGCGACGACCTGAAGGTCCTGAAGCAGTACGACGTGCCCTATGAGGTGCTCGATGCCGCCGGCTGCGTCGCGGCGGAGCCCGCGCTGGCCCGCGTGCAGGAGAAATTCGTCGGCGGCCTGCGCCTGCCGCAGGACGAGACCGGCGATGCGCATCTCTTCACCCAGCGCCTGGCCGCCATCTGCCAGGACATGGGCGTCACCTTCCGCTATGGCACGAAGATCGAGCGCCTGGCCCTCGACCAGGACGACATCCTGGGCGTGGTGACCGACCAGGGGCTGCTGACCGCCGACCGCTATCTCCTGGCCCTGGGCAGCTATTCGCCCCAGCTCCTGGCGCCGCTGCGGCTGAACCTGCCCGTCTATCCGGTGAAGGGCTATTCCATCACCATGCCGGTGGTGGATTCCGAGGCCGCGCCCGTCTCCACCGTGATGGACGAGACCTACAAGATCGCCATCACCCGCCTCGGCGACCGCATCCGCGTCGGCGGCACCGCCGAGATCGCCGGCTTCGACCTGCGCCTGCATGACGAGCGGCGCGATACGCTGCTGCATTCGGTGATGGACCTCTACCCGCAGGGCGGCGATCCGGCACGCGCGCTGTTCTGGTGCGGCCTGCGCCCGATGACGCCGGACGGCACGCCGATCATCGGCCCGACCCGCTACAGCAAGCTGTTCCTGAACACCGGCCACGGCACGCTCGGCTGGACCATGTCCTGCGGCAGCGGCAAGCTCGCGGCAGATCTAGTGACGGGGCAGCGTCCGAACATCCAATACGAAGATCTGGCGCTGTCGCGCTACGCAGCGTGAAGTTAGAAACCGGGTAGGCCAGGGGAATGAATTCCCCTGGACCCCTTCTTTTTTCTGATGACCGGCCGTGGGCTGACCAGCACTTCAATGAAGCCGACACCCAGGCATCACGGCGGGACGCCATCATACAAAGACAGCGCGACCTGACAGGTCGCACTGCGCATTGGCCGTTTCGCCCGTGTTCTCCACGTGGACACGGCAGTCTGACAGAAAGAAGATGGGGGTTCGGGGGAATTCATTCCCCCGACCTGTCCAACTCTTCTCTTCAGGCCCCCACGATCACCGACCCGCCAAACGTCTTGTCGCAGAATTCCTTCACCGCCGGGTCGGCATAGGCGCGGGCCAGCTTCGTCGCCCAGGGCTTGGCCTCGTCGCCCTCGCGGGTCACCACCAGCACGGTATAGGCGCTGTCCGCGCCCTCCACCGCCAGGCCTTCCTTCAGCGGGTTCAGGCCGGCCGGCACCGCGTAGTTGCCGGTGATGGCCGCGGCGTCCACGTCCTGCAGGCTGCGGGCGATGGAGGCCGCCTCCAGCTCGACGATGCGGATGCGCTTCGGGTTCTCGGTGATGTCGGCGATGGTGGCGCGGTAGTCGGCGCCCGGCTTCAGGCTGAAGACGCCGGCCTTGGCCAGCAGCAGCAGGGCGCGACCGCCATTGGTCGGGTCGTTCGGAATGGCGACGCGGGCGCCGTTCGGCAGGTCGGCCAGCTTCGTGTACTTCTTGCTGAACACGCCCATCACCGTCAGCACGGTCTTGCCGACGACGGCGAACTTGTAGCCACGCTGCTGCCGCTGCGCTTCCAGGAAGGGCAGGTGCTGGTAGGTGTTGACGTCGATCTCGCCGGCCGCCAGCGCCACGTTCGGCTGAATGAAGTCGGCGAACTCGGTGATCTTGATCTGGAAGTTGTCGCGCGCCAGCACGTCGCGCACGACCTCCAGCACCTGGCCGTGCACGCCGGCGGTGACGCCGACGCGCAGCGGCCGGGCGGCCGTGCCGAATTCCGCCGCGCCCTGGGCCAGGGCGGGCAGGCGAAGCGCCGGCAGCAGCAGCGCGCCACCGGCCAGGATCAGGGAGCGTCGGTTCAGCATGGCATCGGTCCTCCGGGTCGGGGAATGGCTCAGAAGGCGGGGATGACGGAGCCCTGGAAGGTGTCCGCCACGAACTTCTTCACCTCGTCATTCTGGTAGGCGGCCAGCAGCCGCTTCACCCAGGGCGCCTCGCGGTTGTCGCGGTGCACGGCGATGAGGTTGGCATAGGGGCTGTCGCCGCCCTCGATGGCTATGGCGTCGCGCACCGGGTTCAGCCCGGCCGGGATGGCGAAGTTGGTGTTGATCGCCGCGGCGTCGAGCTCGTCCAGGGTGCGCGGGATCTGCGCCGCCTCCAGCTCGATGATGCGCAGCCGCTTCGGGTTCTCGACGATGTCGGCGACGGTGGCGCGGAAATCCGCGCCCGGCGTCAGCTTGAAGGCGCCATTGGCCGCCAGCAGGGCGAGCGCGCGGCCGCCATTGGTCGGGTCGTTCGGCACCGCGACGCGGGCGCCGTTCGGCAGATCGGCCAGCGTCTTCAGGCGGCGCGAATAGACGCCCATCGGGAAGATCATCGTCTTGCCGACGGCGACCAGCGGCAGGTTGCGGTCCTTCACCGCCTGGTCGAGGAAGGGCTGGTGCTGGTAGCAGTTGGCATCCAGATCCTTGGCCGCCAGCGCCGCGTTCGGCGTGATGTAGTCGGTGAAGGGCACGATCTTCAGGACCAGCCCGTCGCGGGCGGCGATCTTCTCGACGAATTCCAGCACCTGGCTGTGCGGGCCGGCGGTGGCGCCGATCTTCAGCGGGCGGGCGGCGCTGCCGATTTCGGCCGATTGCGCGAAGGCGGGCAGGGCGGGCAGCGCCAGGGCGGCGCCCAGCAGCGTGCGGCGGTTCAGCGACATTGGCGTTCTTCCTTTATTCTTCAGGCACGAATCAGCGGCGGCGGATGCGGCGGACGATCCAGTCGCCGAGCGACTGCAGCCCCTGCACGAAGACGATCAGCACGACGACGACGCTGGCCATCACCTCGGGCATGAAGCGCTGGTAGCCGAAGCGGATGCCAAGGTCGCCGAGCCCGCCGCCGCCGACCGCGCCGGCCATGGCCGAGTAGCCGACCAGGCTGACCAGGGTGACGGTGATGGCGGCGATCAGCCCGGGCATCGCCTCAGGCACCACCACCTTGACCAGGATCTGCAGCCGCGTGGCGCCCATGGCGCGGGCGGCCTCGATGACGCCGCGATCGACCTCGCGGAAGGCGGTCTCGAACAGCCGGGCGATGAAGGCGGTGGCGGCCAGCGCCAGGGGGACGATGGCGGCGGTGGTGCCGATCGAAGTGCCGGCGACCAGCCGGGTGAAGGGCACGATCGCCACCATCAGGATGATGAAGGGCGTCGAGCGCACGGCATTGACCAGCAGGCCGAGCGGCCGGTTGGCCAGCCCGTTCTGCGCCAGCCCGCCGGGGCCGGTGGCATAGAGCAGCAGCGCCAGCGGCAGGCCGAGCAGGATGGCGACGGCGGCGGCGCCGCCGACCATGGTCAGCGTCTCGAGGGCGGCATCGACGAAGAGCTGCTCGAGCGCGGGGGAGAGCCAGGGGATCATGTCAGTGGCCCTCCACCGCAGAGTCAGGGATGGGGGTGATGCCGAGGCCGAGCTCGGCGAACCAGGAAAGCGCCGCCTCGATGCGGTCGGGCGCGCCATAGGCGGCCAGCGCCATGATGCCGAAGGGCTCGCCGGCGATCTCGTCGATGCGGCCGGAGATGATGTTCAGGTCCAGGCCGAAGCGGCGCGAGGCCTCGCTAATCACCGAGCGCGTGCTGTTCGGCCCGGCGAAGAGCACCTGCAGCAGCCGCCGCGCCTCGCCGGGGCCGGGCGCGGGCAGGCGGGCCACGGTGCCGGGCGGGATCGAATGGCCGATGGTGTCGGCGATGAAGCGGCGGGTGGTCGGATGAGCAGGGCGGGTGAAGACGTCGAAGACGCGGCCCTCCTCGATCACCTGGCCGCGCTCCATGACGGCGACGCGGTCGCAGATCTCCTTCACCACCGCCATCTCATGGGTGATCAGCAGCACGGTCAGGTCGAGCTGGTCGCGGAGCGTCTTGATCAGCCCCAGGATCTCCTGGGTGGTCTCCGGGTCGAGCGCGCTGGTGGCCTCGTCGCAGAGCAGGATCCTCGGGCGCGGCGCCAGGGCGCGGGCGATGCCGACGCGCTGCTTCTGCCCCCCCGACAGCTGCGCGGGATAGTTCTTGGCCTTTTCCGCCAGGCCCACCAGGGCGAGCGCTTCCTCGACGCGGCGGCGACGCTCGGCGGTGGCGACGCCGGCCACCTCCAGCGGGAAGGCGACATTGTCGGCGATGGTGCGCGAGGCCAGCAGGTTGAAGTGCTGGAACACCATGCCGATGCCGCGGCGGCGTTCGCGCAGCGCGGCGTCGCCCAGGCTCAGCAGCTCCTCGCCCAGCACCCGGACCGCGCCGCTGTCCGGCCGCTCCAGCAGGTTCACGCAGCGGATCAGCGTGGATTTGCCGGCGCCCGAGCGGCCGACGATGCCGAAGATCTCCCCGGGCGCGACCGCGAGCGAGACGCCGTCCAGCGCCCGCACCGGCGTGCCGCCGGCGGTGGAGAAATGGCGCCGCAGATCCGTCAGCCGGATCGCGGCCTCGGGAATGGCGGTTCCGCCGGGCGGGACGCCCGGCGTGGCAACGGCAGCAGACATGGCAGTTCCGGCAGTTCTGGAGCGGGGAGGCGAAGGGGCGGGGCCGCGTCCGGCGCGGCCTCAGCTCAGGGACAGGGGATGCGACACATCATGGGCACCTCGGGGCTCTCCAACAGGGTCGGATGGTCCACGAAGCGACCAAGGCCCGCGGCATCATGCCCGCGGGACCGCTGCCCGGCTTCCTGGCGCTTTAGCACTTGGTGTCGCGGCGCAAGCTGCATCCGTCAAATCCCCGCGGGAAGCGATAGTGCGCTTCCGCTGCGGAGAATGGGGAAACCACAGCCAGGGCGCAAGCGCCGATCCGCCCGATGGATTGCCATGGGTCCATGCGCGATCTGCATGGCTCACCTCCGTTTGCGCGCGAGGCGTGCAAAGGGATGGCAAAGCCTGTAGAAGGCCGCCTGTTCGAGGCCGACCGGCGTATCACCGCCTCATGGCCTTTCCCTGAGCGCGGCACCCGACCGACGGGTGCGCCCCTCCCCATACTCCGGTGGAATTCTCGAAAAACATGCCTTTTCCTGCGATGCCCGAAGCGATCCTGCGCGCCCTGACCGAGCGCGGCTATGCCGAGCCGACCGGCGTGCAGGCCGCGGTGCTGGAGCCCGAGACGGCCGGCCGTGACCTGCTGGTCTCGGCGCAGACCGGCTCCGGCAAGACCGTGGCCTTCGGCCTGGCGCTCGCCCCCGAACTGATCGGCACGGCCGAGCGGATGCCGCCCGCCGGCGCGCCGCTGGCCATCGTCGTGGCGCCGACACGCGAGCTGGCGCTGCAGGTCCGCACCGAGCTCTCCTGGCTCTATGCCGCCGCCGGCGGCAAGGTCGTCAGCTGTGTCGGCGGCATGGACCCGATGGTCGAGCGCCGCGCCCTGGCGCAGGGCTGCCATATCGTCGTCGGCACCCCCGGCCGCCTCTGCGACCACCTGAACCGCGGCAACCTGCAGCCCGAGGCGGTCCGCGCCGTGGTGCTGGACGAGGCCGACGAGATGCTCGACCTCGGCTTCCGCGAGGAGCTGGAGGAAATCCTCGGCGCCGCGCCGGAGGATCGTCGCACGCTGCTGTTCTCGGCCACCGTGCCGCGCGAGATCGCCCGCCTGGCCGAGAGCTTCCAGAAGGACGCGCTGCGCCTCGAGGTGAAGACCGAAGGCGGCCAGCACGGCGACATCGCCTACCAGGCGGTGATGGTCGCGCCGCATGACGTGGAGCGCGCGGTGGTCAACCTGCTGCGCCTCTCCGACAGCCCGCGCGCCATCGTCTTCTGTTCGACCCGCGCGGCGGTGGCCCGTCTCCAGGGCAACTTGGCCGAGCGTGGCTTCTCCGCCGTTGCGCTGTCCGGCGAGCTGTCGCAGGCCGAGCGCTCGCGCGCCCTGCAGGCGCTGCGCGACGGCCGCGCCCAGGTCTGCGTCGCCACCGACGTGGCCGCCCGCGGCATCGACCTGCCGGATCTCGGCCTGGTCATCCATGCCGAGCTGCCGAAGGAGCCGGAGACCATGCTGCACCGCTCCGGCCGCACCGGCCGGGCGGGGCGCAAGGGCACCTCGGTGCTGATCGTGCCGCCGAGCCGCCGCCGTCTGGCCGAGCGCCTGCTGATGGGCGCCCGCGTCCAGGCCGAATGGGTCAGCGCCCCCGCCGCCGAGGCGATCCGCGAGCGTGACGCCGCCCGCCTGGCCGAGCAGACCCGCCTGCTGCTGGCCGAGGAGGCGACGCCGGACGACCTCTCCGTCGCCCGCGCCCTGCTCGAAGGCGGCGCGACCCCCGAGGCCCTGGCCGCCGCGCTGGTCAAGGTGCTGCGCGCGCCGCTGCCGGCGCCCGAGGAGATGAGCGCCTTCGACGCCGAGCGCCGCCCGGTGCGCGAGCGTGTCGCCGGCCCCGAGGGCGAGGGCGTCTGGTTCCGCATGAATGTCGGCCGTGACGGCAATGCCGATCCGCGCTGGGTGCTGCCGTTCCTCTGCCGCCGTGGCGGGGTGCAGCGCAACGAGATCGGCCGCATCCGCATCCTCGGCCGCGAGACCCAGTTCGAGGTGGCGAGCTATGCCGCCCAGAAATTCGCCGCCGCGGCGCGCAAGCCGGATGGCGAGGATCCGCATATCCGCGTCGAGGCGCTGCCGGAGGGGCCGTCCGCCGGCGGTGGCTATGGCGGCGGGCATGGTGGCGGCGGGCGCCCGCCGGGCGGCCCGGGCCGCTCCTATGGCGGTGCCGCTGCCGGGGCGGGCGCACCGCGCAACCGCTTCCATGCCGAGCGGCAGCGGCGTGCCGCCGGGCGTTAATTTTTCACGCCGGACGAATCGACGGCCGAAGCGCGGCGACAGTCTCCAGGGCTGTGGCTGAAGCAGGGCAGGGTCCGGATCAGGGCCGGGAAGAGCGATCTTCCCGGCCTTTTCCATGCCGCCAACCCGTTGCGAAACCGAGCTGAGTCCTGGCCGTAATTCCAGCGATTTCAGCGGCTGGGCGGGGCCGCTTCACCCACCGCCGGATCGGTGACTTCGCAGCCTCGGCCTGCAAAGAAGACCGCGCAGGTCCACTCTCTCGCTGCCGCTTGATCGGTCCCACGGAAAAGAGATTGGCGCAACGCCGACCGGCCCCGCATCGTCAGCTTCAACAAGCTGTGCGGTCGGCCTGGCCCGGCCTGCAGCGCGGCCGTGCCCCTGCTAAGCGCTCCTCCAGGGATCGTCGGCGCGGGTCGCGGCGGTCGAGAGCGTCAGGTTCAAGCAATGGTGTTCCTTGCAGCGCAGGGAGAGGTCTGGATGCCTTGGGAAGAGCGGCCCGAAACGGATCCGCTCGATGCATTGGCGCTGGACCGTCTCGGCCTCGCCGCCCCGCTTTTGGGGGCGACCGGCTGGATCGACGATCTCGCGCGACTGGTCGCGATCGACACCGCCGCGCCGCCGGGCCAGGGCTATGGCGCCTTCGCCGCCCTGCTGCAGGACATGTTCGCCCCGCTCGGCTTCGGCCTGCGTCGCCTGACGATGCCGGAGGAAGCCCTGTCGGGCGCGCCGGACGGTGGCCCGCGGATCAATCTGATCGCCAGCCGGCGCAGCGGCCGCCCGGTCTGCTGCCTGCATTTCCAGATGGACACGCCGCCCGCCGGCCCCGGCTGGAGCCGCCCGCCGCTGACGCTGACCCGCCAGGGCCACCTGCTCTACGGGCTGGGCACGCGGCGGATGAAGGGGGCGATCGCCGCGGTCTGGGCGGCGCTGCGGGCCGCCGACGCGGTCGGGCTCGGGCTGCGCTTCGACCCGCTGCTGGTCTTCACCACCGATGGCGGGCAGGGCGCCAACCCGCATGCCGGGCTGCGCCACCTGGCCGAGCAGGGGGTGCTGGAAGGCCATCTGGTCTCGCTCGGCGGGCTGGCGGCGCCGCGGCTCTGGACCGGCAGCCCGGCCTGCCTCGACCTTGAGATCCGCATCCCCGCCGGCGCCGGCGCCGCCGAGGCCGCGCTGCCGGTGCTCTCCCGCCTGACCGCGCTGCAGGGGCAGCTGGGCCAGGGGACGGATTGCCGGAACGAGGGGCCGCGGCTGTCGATCACCACGGTCAGCGCCGAGCAGGCGGTGGACCGTTCTAACGCCTTCTGCAGCCTGGGGCTGCACCGCCGCCTGGGCGCCGGCGAGACGCGCGAGAGTATCCTGGCCGAACTCGACGCGGTGCTGCGCGACGTGCTGCCGCCCGGCCACACCGCCACCATCCGCGAGGTGGCGGCGATCCCCGCCGTGACCGAGCCGCATCGCGGGCCGAATGCCGGGCGCTGGCAGCAGGCGATGCGCTGGGGTTTCGGCTTCGGCCCCGAAGCCTTCCGCGAATATGGCGGCGCCGCGCCCTCGGCCCTGGGCTTCGTCCAGCAGGCCGGGGTGTCGGAAATCCTGCAGGCCGGGCTGCAGCGCCTGGGCCAGCCCGCCCAGGGCCCGGACGAATGCACCAGCATCGACGATGTCGAGGCGCTGGCGCGCGCGCTGCTGGCCTATCTGGCCGACGTGCCCGAATTCCCCTCGTTCTGAGGGCTCTCGCCCTGAGGCCGCCTCAGCCGGGCTCGCTGGCGGAGAGGCGGCCGGCCAGCCGCGCGTAGCGGTCGCGGCTGGCGGTCAGGTGCCGGCGCATGGCGCTGCGTGCCGCCGCCGCCTGGCCGCCGCTGATGGCGGCGAAGATCCGCGCATGCTCCTCCTGCACCCGGGCGAGATAGGCGCTGCGCGCCTCGGTCTCCTCCAGATAGGGCCGCACCGTCTGGCGCGGGATCAGCATGGGGCCGAGGAATTCCAGGAAGCGCGGGAAGAAGCCGTTGCCGGTCGCGGCGAAGATGGCGCGGTGGAATTCGAGGTCCTGGGTCACGGCGCTGTCGCCGGCCTGCACCGCGACCTCGAAGGCGGCGGCCGCCTGGGCGATGCGGTCCAGCGCCGCGGCGTCGCGCCGCTCGGCGGCGAGGCCGGCCGCCTCGGTCTCGATGGCGATGCGCAGCTCGATCACCTGCAGCACGTCGTTCAGCGAGCGCATCTCGCCCGGATCGATGCGCACCTGACCGCGGGCGGAAGGATCGGCCACGAAGGCGCCGACGCCCTGGCGGGTCAGCACCAGCCCCTCGGCGCGCAGCGCGGCCACCGCCTCGCGCACCACGGTGCGGGAGACGCCGGCCTGCCGCATCAGCGCCTGCTCGGTCGGCAGCCGGTCGCCGGGGCGCAGCCGGCCCGCGCGGATCTCGGCGGCCAGCCGGCGGACCAGCTCGGCGGTCAGGTTGGCGGGCGGGGCGAGGGGCGAGAGCTCGATGCCATGCGCCCCCGAATTGCGTCCGTCCATGCTGGCTCTGGCCTCCTGCCGGGGGCATCCGCCCGTCTGCCGAAGCGTATGATTATCATACGAGCCGCCACAAGGCGAGGAGCACGCCCCGCCGGCGGCGCTCAGGGGGCGGGACGGACGCTGGTGGCCAGCGTCATCTCGTCGGTGCGCGCCTCATAGGCCAGGCCGCGCCGCATGGCCCAGCTGTTGACCTGGAAATACAGTGGGATCAGCGCGGTCTGGTCGCGGATCGCGGCGCGCGTCGCCTGGCGGGTCAGCTCGGCCCGCTCGGCATCGTCCATGGTCTGGCGCGCCTTCTGGATCAGCCCGTCGATGTCGGTGTTGCTGAAGCGGCCGCGATTGGCGGTGCCAAGGCCGAGCGCCGGGTTCCAGGAATGGATCTGCGTCTCCAGCATGCCCAGCACTTCCGGATTGGGCGAGAAGCCGGCCAGGTTGACCGAGTATTTCAGCTGCGCCGCCTCGGCCAGCCAGACGCCGCGCGGCCGGGTCTCGACCGTCGCCACCAGGCCGAGCCGGGTCCACATCTGGGCGATCGCCTGGACCACCTGCTCGTCATTGACGAAGCGGTCGTTCGGGCCGTTGACCTGCAGCGCGAAGCCCTGGGGATAGCCGGCCTCGGCCAGCAGCTTCCGGGCCCCCTCGAGGTCGAAGGGCTGCGGCGTCATGTCGGGGGCGGTGCCGAAATAGCCGGCGGGGCCGAGATCGCCGGCCGCCGTCGCCTGGCCCTGCAGCACGCGGGCGACCAGCGCCTCGCGGTTGATCGCCATGGACAGCGCCCGGCGCACGCGCGGGTCGCGCAGTGGATTGGCGATCGGGCCGCCGCCGCGCGCCTGGACATGCGGGCTGGCCTCGCGGTCGCTGTCCAGCGTCAGGAACAGCAGCCGGTTGGAGGGGCTTTCCGCCGTGGCGAAGCGCGGATTGGCGGAGAACTTCCTCATCTGGTCAGGCGGGACGATCTCGATCAGGTCGACATCGCCGGCCTCCAGCGCCGCGGCGCGGGCGCCGGCATTGGCGATCGGGCGGAACTCGACGCGGGCGAAGGCCGGGGCGGGGCCGGCGAAGCCAGGGTTGCGCTCCATCACCAGCGGGCTGCCGGGCTGCCAGGAGACATGGCGATAGGGGCCGGTGCCGATCATCGCGCGGCCGGCATTGTAGTCAGCGGTGGTCGCCGCCTCGCCATGCTGCTTCGAGACGATCATGACGAGGGAGAGATAGTTGGGCAGCAGCGGCGTCGGCTGATGGGTGCGCAGCCGCAGGGTGCGGGCATCCACCGCCTCCACCGCCGCAATGGGGCGGGTGTAGGCGCGGAAGGAGGAGGGCGAATGGGGCACGTCGCCGGCGCGGGACAGGGTGAAGGCCACATCCTCGGCGGTGACCGGGGCGCCGTCCTGGAAGCGCGCCGCCGGGTCGAGGGTGAATTCCCAGGTCAGCGCATCCACCGCGCGCCAGGCGGTGGCGATGGCCGGCTGCAGCCGCTGGCGGTGGTCCTGCTGCAGCAGCGGCTGGAAGACATGGCGGCTGAAGGCGATGTTGGTGATCAGGCTGGCATAATGCGGATCCAGGCTGGTCGGGCCGGATTCCACGCCGATCCGCAGCAGGTCCTGGCTTCCCTGGCTGCTCTCCTGGGCCCCCGCCGGGGTCGTGGCGAGGCTGAGGAGAGCGGCGGCGGCGAGCAGGGCGCGGCGCAGGCTGGGCATCGGCGGCTCCGGGGCGGCAGGGGCGTGTCCGGTGGCCCGGCGCGCCGCAAACTGCCATGCTGCAGGGCCGGCCGCAACGCGGGCCGGCTGCCTCTGCCCTGCCCCTGCCGGGCCCCTGCCGGATGCCGACCATGACCGCCACGCTGCCTCGCCCTGTCCTGCTGGACTGCGACCCCGGGACCGACGACGCCCTCGCGCTGTGGCTGGCGCTGGCCGCGCCGGAGATCGATCTGCGCCTGGTCACCGTGGCCGGCGGCAATGTCGGGCTGGCGCGGACCCTGCCCAATGCGCTGGCGCTCGTCGGCCTGGCGGGCGGGCGGGTCCCGGTGGTGGCGGGGGCCGACCGGCCCCTGCTTGGCCGGTTCCGCGACGAGGCCGCGGTGCATGGCGCCGACGGGCTGGGCGGCGTCGTGCTGCCGCCGGGCCCGGCGGCCACGCCCGGCCTGGCGATGGACGCGATCCGCGCCGCCCTGCGCGCGGCGGCGCCGGACAGCGTGACGCTGGTCGGCCTCGGCCCGGCCACCAATTTCGCCCTCGCCCTGGCGGCGGAGCCGGCGCTGCGCGACCGGGTGGCGGAGATCGTGCTGATGACCGGCGCGCTGGGCGAGGGGAACTGGAGCGCCGCCGCCGAGTTCAACGCCGCGATGGACCCGGAGGCGCTCGCGATCCTGCTGGCCTGCGGGCGGCCGGTGACGCTGGCGACACTGGATCTAACGGCGCAGGCCTTCGTCACCCCGGCACGGATCGAGGCGCTGCGGGCGGCGCCGGGCGGTGCCTGCCTGCGGGCGGCGGCGGATATCCTGGCCAGCGTGCCGCCGTCGCGCCGCTTCGGCTTCCGCGGCGTCGCGCTGCACGATCCCTGCGCGGTGGCCTGGCTGCTGGCGCCGGCGCTGTTCACGGCGCGGGCGGTGGCGGTGGCCGTGGTGCTCGACGGGCCGGATCGCGGGCGGACGCGGATCGACCGCTGGGGGCGGGACCAGGGCGCGGCGCTCAACGGGCGCTTCCTGGAAACCCTCGATGCCGAGGGCTTCTTCGCCCTGCTGGCCGCGCGCCTGGGGGCCTTGCCCTAGTCTCGTGCCTGGCTAGGCGGCCTCGGGGCCCCCGCTGCTGCGCTGGCTGGTCTGCCGCCGGACCCAGGCGCGCAGCGCCGGCAGCGTCTCCTCCAGCGCCGCCCGGGCGCTGTCGAGCGCGGGGCCGGGGGCATTGCCCTGGGCCAGGCTGCGCTGGATCTCCTCCAGGGCGCGCGCCAGGCGGCGGGCGCCCATGGTGCGGGCGACGCCGAGCAGCCGGTGGGTGGTGGCGCGGATCTGCGCGAGGTCGGGATGGGCCAGCAGGGCGCCCAGATTGTCGCGCCCGCGTTCGAGCTCGGCGACGAATTCCACCAGCACGGCCGGGGCGGCGGGGCCGAGATCGGCGATCAGCGCCTCGCCGGCGGCGGCGTCGAGCAGCGCCAGGCTGGCGGTGGCCTGCTGCAGCCCCGTGGCATCGCCGGCCGGGCGGGCCTGCAGCTCGGCATACTGGCGGACCATGCGCAGCAGGGTGTCGCGGTCGATCGGCTTGGCGAGATGCCCGTCCATGCCGGCCGCCCGGCAGGCCTCGACCTGCTCGGGCATCGCCGAGGCGGTGACGGCGAGCACCGGGACACCGTTGCGCGGCGGCGGCAGGGCGCGGATGCGGCGGGTCGCTTCCAGCCCGTCCATCACCGGCATCTGCAGGTCCATCAGCACCAGGTCGAAGCTGCCCTGCTGCACCGCGGCCAGGGCCACGGCGCCATCCTCGACGCAGGTCACGTGGTGGCCGGCGCTGGTCAGCATGGCGCGGGCGACCAGCCGGTTGGCGGGCACGTCGTCGACCACCAGGATCTGCAGCGGTACGGGCGCGCCGCGCGGCGCGGCCTCGGCGGCCGCGGCCCGGTCGGTGGCGGGGCCGGCCAGGGCAGCGGCCAGCCCGGGCTCGGCGAGGGGCAGCGGGGCGGCCGGCAGTGGCAGCTCGACCCAGAAGGTGGCGCCGCGGCCGGGCTCGCTGTCGCAGCCGATGCGGCCGCCCATCAGCTCGGCCAGCTGGGCGGCGATCGACAGGCCGAGGCCGGTGCCGATGCCGAATTCCTGCGAGGGCGCGCCGGGCGTCGCCAGCTGCACGAAGTCGCGGAACAGCAGGTGGCGCTGTTCGGCCGGCACGCCAGGGCCGGTGTCCTCGACCTCGAGGCGCAGGCCGGGGCCGGGGCTCAGCGGCTGGGCGCGCAGCGTCACGCGGCCGCCCACCGGCGTGAACTTCACCGCGTTGGACAGCAGGTTCAGCAGCAGCTGGCGCAGCCGCATGGCATCGGCCTCGATGGCGGCCGGGCATTCCGGCGCCACGTCGAGCACCAGGCGCAGGCTCTTGCGCTGCACCTCGGGCATCAGCAGCGCGGCGCTGCGCTCCAGCAGCGGGGCGAGGGCAGTGGGCGCGGTGGCGAGCTCCAGCTTGCCGGCGGCGATCTTGGAGAGGTCGAGCAGCCCGTTGACCAGCTCCAGCAGATGGCGCGCCGCCTCGTTCAGGGTGCGCAGCTGCTCGCGCTGGTCGGGCGCCAGGCGCGGGTCGTTCAGCAGCACCTGGGCGAAGCCCATGACGCCGTTCAGCGGCGTGCGCAGCTCGTGGCTCATGCGGGCCAGGAACTGGGTCTTGGCGTCGGCGGCGGCGGCGGCGGCGTCGCGCGCGGCGGCCAGCTCCTCCATGGCGCGCTTCAGCTCGGTGATGTCAGTGCGGATGCCGACGGTGCCGCCGCCCGGCGTCGCCCGCTCGGTGATCAGCACCCAGCGGCCATCGGGCAGCAGCCGCTCCATCGGCGGGTTGTCGCCGCGGTGCCAGCGCCGCATGTCCTGCAGGAAGACGTCGAGATCCTCGCCGGCCTGCGGATACTGGCCGCGATAGAAGCCCTCGCGCATGATCTCGTCGAAATGCCGGCCCGGCTCGATCACCGCGGCGCTGACCCGGTAGAAATCCTTGTAGCGGGCGTTGCAGGCCACCAGCCGGTCGTTGGCGTCCCACATGACGAAGCCGTCGGACATCGAGTCCAGCGCGTTCTCCAGCATGGCGCGCCAGCGGCTGCGCTCCGCCTCGACCTTCTCCCGCTGGCGCATGGCGAGCAGCAGCGCGGCGGCGAGCGCGGCCACCAGGGCGGCGAAGGCCAGCGAGATGGCCAGCGCCCGGGTGCGCTCCTTCTCCCAGTCGGCCAGGGCGCTGGACAGCTTCATGCTGGCCGAGAGCGACAGCGCCGGATAGAGCAGCGGCCGGACCGCGGTGATGACGCGGTCGCTCTCGAAGCGGCTCTCGGTCTGGATGGCGGCATTGCCGCCGGTCTCGGCCAGGCGCAGCGAGGTGGCGGGCGACAGCCGCGTGCCGATGCGGGTCTCGTCATGCGGCAGGCTGGCCAGCAGCGTGCCGTCGTCGCGCTCCAGCGTGATGCGCAGGCCGGCACCCTCGCCGCCGACCGCCAGCAGCGAGCCGATCACCGGCACCGGCATCTCGGCCACCGCCAGCAGCGGGCCGTATTCCGGGACGGTGACGCGGCGCGCCATGAACAGCGACCACTCGCCGGAGGCCGGGTTGCGGAACGGTCCGCCGATCAACACGGCGCCCGGTCGCGGCGCGCTCTCGAAGAAGGCGGTGTTGACGGCGAAGGGCAGCGGGCGGCGGCGCGAGACGGTCAGGCCGGTGGCCACCGGCATGCCGTCGGCGCCGATCAGCAGCACGTCGCGGAAGGTGAAGTTCTGGTTGTTCAGCTCGCGCAGCACGCGGTTCATCGCGCCCGGATCGGGCCGGCCGTCGACCGAGAGCGGCGCCAGGATGGCGGGCAGCCCGGCCAGCATGGCGTCGACCTGGACGAAGGTGCGGTTCAGCGAGGCCTCGACCGCGCGGGCGATGCGGTTGACGGTGTCGGTGCTGCTGCCGATCGCCGCCTCGCGCGCGCGGCCGACCAGCAGCGAGGTCGCGAACCACTGCGCCGCCAGCAGCGCGGCGGCCGCCAGCAGGATGACCCAGCGGATGCGGCGGAACTGCTGCATCTCAGTCGCCGCCGCGGGTCATGATGCCGAGCGTCGGGCCGAGATAGGTGTTCCAGGCCTCGGCGCAGTCGCTGCCGCAGCGGTCGACCCAGCGCGGCAGCACGGTCGCGGTCAGCAGCGAGCGGCGGCGCTCGTTGTCGGCCGGCGTCACCGGCACCACCGTCATGCGGCCGCGCCGGCCGGTCGTGCAGGAGGGCTTGCCGACGGCGCAATCGAGCCCCTCGCCGGTCTCGCGGTCGGCGCCGTCCCAGATATCGCGCTCCAGCTCGGCCAGGCCGCTGCGGATGGTGGTGCGCACCGCCTCGGGCAGGGCCTCCCAGGCCGCCAGATTGGCGCCGAAGATCGAGACGCCCCAGGTCAGCGCCAGCGGGCTGACATGGCTCGTCACCTCGTGCAGCCCGATGGCATTGCCGGAGAGCGTGCCGGTGACGGCGCATTCGACGACGCCGGCGCGCATCGCGGGGACGATCTCGGCGAAGGGGATGACGACCGGGGTGGCGCCCAGCGCCTCGAAGAGCTCCGCCTGGCCGACCGAGGAGGTGCGGATGCGCCGCCCGGCCAGGTCCGCCAGCCCGCTGAAGGGGCGCGAGCACCAGGTGACCTGGGCGGGATAGGTATAGACCGAGAGCAGCTCGACGCCGTAGCGCTCGCGCAGCAGCTCCCGCATATGCGGGCGGTAGAGCCGCACCGTCTCGCGCAGCTTGGCGATGTCGGGATTCAGCGCCGGCAGGTCGATGGCGTTGAACTCGGGCTCCTCGCTGCTGACCACGGCGACCAGCGCGGTGCCGAAGGGCACGACGCCGAGCCGCATCAGCGGCAGGATCTCCTCCGCGCGGAAGCCGGCGCGGTCGAAGGGGGCGATCTCGGCGGTGACGCGGCCGCCGGTCAGCTCGCTGAGCTTCTGCCGCCAGAAGGGTTCCTCGTAGCGCGTGTACTGCGAGACATTGGCGAGGCCGCCGATGATCTTGAGCTGGATGCGCTCGTTGCTGTCGGCCGGCGCCTGGGCCAGGGCGGGGGCGGCGGCGGGCCCCGCCGCCGGCGCGGTCGCGGCCAGGCAGGCCAGCCCGGCCGCGGCCAGCAGCCGGCGCAGGCGGCCAGGACCACGGCCGCGACCGGGCTGGCGGGCGAGCGAAGGCGGAGAGGGCAGGGACGCTCGGGGCATCATGTCATCCTGTGGCGCCGCGGCGAGCGGAGACAAGTCGGTCATCGAATCGGCGCCGGGCACCGGCCGGCGCAGCGTTCCCTGGGGATGCGGGGCACCGCATCGCTGCGCCGCCAGGTCGCGACCCGGCGCAGTCGCAGGACACGATGGCAGCGATGAAGCTGGGCATAACCGGCCGCGCCGCGTCCAGCGCGATTTGACCGATCGGCCAGGAAAATTGCGACGCTTCTCGGATCGCCGCCACCGCCGCGGACGATCATGCCGGCGGGCGGCACCGCCCTCGAAGCCCGCGGCCGGCACCGGGGCAGGGGCAGGGGCATGGCCGGGAGCGGCCGGGCCAGGGTCGGGGCAGCCGGGCTCGATCAGGCCAGGCGGGCACGAATCCACGCCTCGGCCTCGGAGGACAGCCCGACCAGGGTCGGCTCGGCGAGCGGCGTGACCAGCAGCGCGCCGTCATAGCCGGCACGGCGCATGGCGCCGCGCAGATGTTCGGCCAGGTAGCGGGCGGAGACGGCGCTTTCGACCAGCAGCGAGCCGGGGAAGGTCAGGTGCGATTCGGCGAGCTGCCAGACAGCGTCCTCCAGCGCCGTGGCGCCGTCGGGCGCCTGATCATGGGCAACCAGCAGAAGGGGCATGACCCGACCTCGCGGAGAATTTTGATGAGTGTAAATGGCAAGCGAAGGGAGCGCCAGCAGGCTTCCACCACCCTGTCACGGCCCTGCCGCGCCGGAGGGCTTGCCGCGGCCGGCGCCGCGCGGCAGAGCGGGGGACATGTCGACCCCCCTCCCGGCCTCGCCCGCCGCCCTGTCCCGCACCGCCATCGTCAGCCATCGCGGCGGCGCCTTCCTGTGGCCCGAGAACAGCCTCGAAGCCTTCCGGCAGAGCCTGGCCCTGCCGCTGGAGCAATGCGAATGCGACGTGCATCTCAGCGCCGACGGGGTGCCGGTGGTGATCCATGACGCGACGCTGAACCGTACCACCGAGGGCCAGGGCCCGGTGGCGGCGCTGACTGCCGCGGAGCTGACCCGCCTGCGGCTGCGCGGCGCCGGGTCGCTGCGCATCCCGACGCTGGCCGAGGTGGCCGCCCTGTTCCGCGGCAGCCGCCAGCAGCTGCAGGTCGAGGTGAAGGTGGCGCCGGGCGCCAAGCCCGACCCGGCGCTGGTCGCGGCCAGCCTGGCGGTGCTGGAGGCGGCCGGGATCCGGGCGCAGGTGCGGATCATCGCCTTCGAGGCGGAGCTCGCCGCGGCAGCCTTGCGCGCCGGCGGGCTGGCGGGGGTGATCTGGCTGTTCGAGCCGCGGCTGATCGAGGCGGTGGGGCAGGAGGGCATCATCGGCGTCGCCCGCGCGCAGGGCTTCGACTTCGTCGAGACGCATATTTCCGCCCTCGACGAGCCTTTCGTGGCGCGGCTGCGCGCGGCCGGGCTGAAGGTCGGTGCCTGGGGCGCCAACCACGCCCCCACCATCCGCAAGGCCTTCTCGCTCGGCCTCGACGCCATGGCCACCGACGACCCGGTGCTGGCGCTGCAGCTCCGGTCCTAAGGCGCGGCCAGGATTCCGGCGCAGGCTGCCGGCATCCGCGGCGCCGGGCCGGGCGGGCGCGGCTTCGGCGGCTGCCGCGCCTCGGCCGAGAACCACCAGTCGAGGCTGGCGTCGCAGCCGGTGCCGGCGGGGACCGGCGCCTGGTCGTGGCAGTCGCCCTGGCCGGGCGGGCAGCGCAGGCGGACGTGGAAATGCTCGTCATGGCCGCGCCAGGGCCGCAGCTTGCGCAGCCAGGCGGCGTCCGGCTGCTGCCGGCAGATCGCCTGCTTGATGGCGGGATTGACGAAGATCCGGTCGACCCCGGGATGCTCGGCCGCCAGGCGCAGCAGGGCGACATGGCGGGGGGTGAACTGCGCCGGGTCGATGTCCATCCCATCGGCGCGGACCAGCGAGGCGACGGCGATCTGCTCGCGCTGCGCTGTGGTCAGGGCCGGCTTCGGCCGCAGGTCGAACCAGATATCGGCATCCAGCCCGATCTGGTGGCTGGCGTGGCCCCAGGGCAGCGGCCCGCCGCGCGGCTGGCCGAGATCGCCATACCAGAGGGCGGGCAGCCCCGCCGCCTGGGCCCGCGCGCCGAGGTCGCGCAGATAGGCGGTCAGCGCCGGATGCCCCCAGAAGCGGTTGCGCGACAGCCGGACCATCTGGAAGCCGGGGCCGGATTCTGGCATCGCCTCGGCGCCGCCGATGCAGCCGAGGCCATGCGCGCCCACCACATGCGGCGCCCCGGGCGCCGGCCCGCGCGCCGCCGCCCAGGCCGAGGCGCGCGGCGGATCGGCGGCCAGCGCCGCGCCGCCGGCGGTGCCAAGGGCCACGACGCCCAGGAAAGCCAGCAGGGCGCGGCGGACGCCCTGACGCAGCAAAACCAAGCCGGTCAGCCGGAGAAGCGGAAGGAGCCGGGCACCGCCTCGGGCTCGGGCTTGGCATCGGGCGCCGCGGCACCCTGCTGCGCCTGCTTCACCTTGGCATCGATCTGCTTCAGCAGGGTCAGCAGGCTGTTGGCAAAGGCGGGCAGCTGCACCACGGGGATCATCAGCTGGCCGCAGGGCACCGGCTTGCCGTCGGCGCCGGTCTGCGCCAGGCCGATCCGGGTGACGCCGTAATTCACGCTGGCTTCCAGGATTCCGTCGGCGAAGAGCACGGGCTGGTCGGGCATCGGGCGGGATTCTCCTAGGGACGCGGCGGGCGGCAGGATGGCCGACCTTCCGGCGGCCATCCTGGCGGCTTCGCCCGCCGCAGGCAAATGACGCGCGCGGGCTACTGCTCGCGGAAGGCGCGGTGGAAGCTGTCGAGCACCGGCTGCATCATGTAGCGGAAGAAGGAGCGCGAGCCGGTCTGGATCTGCGCCTCGACCGGCATGCCGGGGCGCAGCTCGACATGCTCGAGCCGGCCGAGCTGGTCCTGGTCGATGACGATCTGCACCCGGTAGTGGCTGGCCCGCGTCCGGTCGTCGAGGGTGACGTCCGAGGCGACGAAGCTCACCTTGCCATCTAGGAAGGGCACCAGCCGCTGCTTGAAGGCGGGCAGCCGCACCTCGGCCAGCAGGCCGGGATAGACCACGTCGATGTCGTTGGGCGACAGCTGCACCTCGGCCACCAGCCGGTCGGTCGAGGGCACCAGCTCCATCACCGGCTCGCCGGGGCGGACCACGGCGCCGATGTTGAAGAACTTGCTGCCCAGGATGACGCCATCCTCGGGGGCGATGATCTCGCGCCGGGTCGCCACGTCGCGGGCGGCGCGCAGCTTCTCGGCGGTGTCGTTCAGCCGGGTGCTGTTCTCCCGCGCCTCGGTGCTGATCTCCGACATCCGCTGGTCGCGGGTCTGCCGCATCTGGTTGCGCGCCTCCTCGGCCGAGGCGCGGGAGCGCTGCACCTGGCCGTTGAGGTCGACCATGTTGCCCTCGAGCGAGGCGACATTGCGCTGCAGCGACAGCAGCCGCGGCATGCGCTCCAGCCCCTGGCGGACCAGGTCGACGACGCTGGCCTCCTCGCGCTTGATCAGCTCGAGCTGCCGGCGCTGGCTGTCGATCTGGCCGAAGGCCGAGGTGGCGGCGGCCTCGTGCTGGGCGATGCGCGCCTCCAGCACCATCAGCGAGCTCTGCAGATTGGTCTGCCGGGCGGCGAAGAGGGTGCGCTGCCCGGTCATGATCTCCTGCACCCGCGGATCGGTGCTGGAGAGCATCTCGGCCGGGAAGCGGATATCGGCGGCGCCGGCGGCCTCGGCGGCGAGGCGGGCCTCGGTGGCCTTCAGCGCCCAGTACTGGCTCTGCAGCGCCTCGAAGCTGCTGCCCGACTGCACCTCGTCGAGCCGCATCAGCACCTGGCCGGCCTTCACCCGGTCGCCGTCGCGCGCCAGGATCTCGCGGACGATGCCGCCTTCCAGGTGCTGGATGGTCCGCCGGCTGCCTTCCGAGCGGATCTGGCCGGGCGCGATGGCGGCCTCGGCCAGCGGCGCGGTGAAGGACCAGGCGGCGAAGCCACCGACGAAGAGGGCGGTTGCCGCCAGGCCGAAGAGCAGCGTGCCGCGGGTGCGCGGCCGCGCCGCGTCCGGCGCCAGGTCGGGGGCGACCGGCGGCAGCGCGCTGATCGGGCGGTCGAGCGCGCCGCCCTGGGGAGTGGTGGTGATGCTCATGCGGCACCTCCGGGCTGGCTGGCGAGGCGGGGCGTGGGCTGGGCCGGGATCTCGGCGGGGCGCGGGCCCATCAGCCGCTTCAGCACCTCGGCGCGCGGGCCGAACATCTCCACGGCGCCTTCCTTCAGCAGCAGGACCTTGTCGACATTCTGCACCAGCTGCGGCCGGTGCGAGACCAGCACGACGGTGCAGCCATTGGCCTTCAGCCCGTCCAGCGCCTTCTGCAGCGCCGCCTCGCTGTCGCCGTCCAGGTTGGAATTGGGCTCGTCGAGCACCACCAGCTTGGGCTGGCCGAACAGCGCGCGGGCCAGGCCCAGCATCTGCCGCTGGCCGCCCGAGAGGTGCTGGCCGCCATCGCCGATCTCGGTGTCGTAGCCCGAGGGCAGGCGCAGGATCATGTCATGGCAGCCGGCCAGCTTGGCGGCGGCGAAGACATCCTCGGGCGTGGCATCGCCCATGCGGCCGATATTGGCGAAGACGGTGCCGTCGAACAGCTCGACATCCTGCGGCAGGTAGCCGACATGGCGGCCGAAATCCTCGCGCTTCCAGGTATAGACGTCGGCGCCATCCAGGCGGACCGAGCCGGCGGAAGGCGCGAGGGTGCCGATCAGCAGCCGGATCAGCGTGGTCTTGCCGGCGGCCGAGGGGCCGATGATCGCCAGGCTCTCGCCAGCGGCCAGGCCGAAGCTGACGCCCTTGATGATCGGCACGGTCTGGCCGGGCAGGCCGAAGGTGACGCGCTCGGCGGCGAGCTTGCCGGTCGGCTCGGGCAGCGGCAGGCCGGGCGGGCGCAGCCGCGGCATGGCCAGGAAGGAGGAGAGGCGCTGCAGCGCCTGGCGCGCCTGCACCAGCCCCTTCCAGCCGCCGATCAGCTGCTCCACCGGGGCGAGGGCGCGGCCCATGATGATCGAGCCGGCGATCGAGGCGCCCGAGGTCAGCTGCTGCTGCAGCACCAGGTAGGCGCCGACGCCGAGGATGGCGAGCTGCACCGTCAGGCGGAAGAACTTCGTCAGGGAGAGAAGAATGGCGGCGCGGTCGGCGGCCTGCTCCTGCGGCGCGACCGTCTCGGCCACGCCGCTGCGCCAGCGGCGCATCACCGCCGGCATCATGCCCATGCTGTCGATCACCTCGGCATTGCGGCTGAGCGCATCGACCCGGCGCTGCCCGGCCATGGCCGCGGTGTTCGCCTTCTTCAGCAGGTTCGAGGTGGTGACCTCGTTCAGCAGGGTCAGGATGAACAGCAGCACGGCGCCGCCGAGGGCGATCAGCCCCATGACCGGGTGCAGCAGGAAGATCGCGGCCAGGTAGATCGGCACCCAGGGCACGTCATAGACGGCCAGGGCGCCCGGCGAGGCCAGCCAGGAGCGGCAGAAGCCCAGGTCGCGCAGCGCTTCCATCCGGTAGGGACGGCCGCGCAACTGCGATTCGAGGCCGCGCTCGAAGCCCTCGGGGGCGACGCGGGCCTCGATCCAGGCGGCGCAGCGCTGCATGACGCGGCCGCGCACCGCCTCCAGCACCGCCAGCAGGGCCAGGGCGGAGAGGGCGATCAGGGTCAGGAAGAGCAGGGTATCGAGGCTGCGGGTGGCCAGCACCCGGTCGAAGACCTGCATCATGTAGAGCGAGACGGTGAGCTGCAGCAGGTTGACGATGCCGCTGAACAGGCCGACGGCGATGAATTCCCGCCGGCAGGCCTTGATCGCGCGCGACAGCGGCGTCGGCTCCTGCTGGCCCGGCATGGCCTGGCGCGGGGCGAGGGCCATGGCGGTCAGCCCACCACCGGCAGGCGGCCGAGCCAGCCGGCGGCGATGGCGATCCAGCCGAGCCCGCCGGCCAGCAGCGTGGCGACGAAGCCGGCGGCGACCAGCGTGGCGAAGCCCGGCGGCGGCTTCAGCCCGGCCAGGGCGCTGCGGGTGGCCTCCTGGCGGATGCTCTCGGCATGGTTGTGCAGGTGGCGGAAGGACCATTCGCCGAGCAGCTTCTCCGCCTCGGCCCGGCGCTGCGGCAGCCGCGTGGCAGCCTCGTCGCCGGCTTCCTGGGCCAGCGCGAAGGCCAGCAGCGCGGTCACCCGGTCGCCGCCGGGCGCCTGCACCAGCTCGCGCCAGACCGGCGGCAGCGCGGTGGCGGGCCTGCTGCCCGGGGCAGCGGCCGCGGCGGCGGCCGCCGGGGGGACGTCGGAACCGGCGTCGGGGGCCACATCGGGCCGAAGGGGGTGGGGCGCGGACATGCCGACGACGACTCCAGACTAATGGGGCCCAGGGCTTGCGGGCCGGACCGATGTTTAGGCCGATCCGCCGGGCCGCAACAGGGCGACCCGACACGGTGCGATGGTATCAGGCCATCGCCTGCAACAAGATGGCCTCGGGCAATGCAGTATTCCGGCCGCCGACTGCCTTGGGCCGCCGGTCAGGATGCTGATGGCCTAAGGCAGATTTATGACCGGGCTATTGCCCGCCCGGCCCGGTCGGGGCGCGGCGTCTGGCCACCCCGGTCAACCGGGAAGCCCGTCCCCGGTTTCCGCCATCCTAGCGCCGGCGGGGGGCAGAGGGGTAGCGGCCCGGTGGCAACCCGGCCCTGCAAGGGCGAGATAGGCGATGCGCCGGGCCTCCTGCCGGCCCCGGGTGACGGTGTCCAGGATCAGGCCGACGGCGAGGGCGAGAAAGCTGAGCTGCAGGCAGCAGACCGAGGCCAGGAAGGTGGGCAGCCGCGGCACCAGCCCGCTCTGCAGGTAGGTGGCGAGGACCGGCGCGAACAGCGCCGTGGCGGTCAGCAGGAACAGCGCCGCCAGGGCGCCGAAGAAGGGCAGCGGCCGCTCGCGCTGCAGCAGGGCCAGGATGGTGGCGAGGATCCGCGCGCCGTCGCGGAAGGTGCGCAGCTTGGAGGCGGAGCCCGCCGGCCGCGCGCCATAGGCCGAGCGGATCTCGCCCACCGGCATGCGCAGCTCCAGCGCGTGCACGGTGAGTTCGGTCTCGATCTCGAAGCCGCCGGAGAGCGCCGGGAAGGACTTGACGAAGCGGCGCGACAGCAGCCGGTAGCCGGACAGCATATCGGCCTGGCGGCGGCCGAAGATGCTGCCCACCAGCCCGGTCAGCAGGCGGTTGCCCCAGGCGTGGCCGGGGCGGTAGGCGGCCTGGTCCTGCCCGACGCGGACCGCCGTCACCATGTCCAGCCGCTTCTCCAGCGCCAGCGCGACCATGGCCGGGGCATCGGCCGCGTCATAGGTGCCGTCGCCATCCGCCATCAGGTAGAGATCGGCCTCGATGTCGGAGAACATGCGGCGCAGCACATGGCCCTTGCCCTGCAGCGGTTCCTCGCCGAGTTGGGCGCCGGCGGCCCGGGCGGCCTGCAGCGTGCCGTCGGTCGAGTTGTTGTCGTAGACATGGATCTCCGCCCCCGGCAGGGCGGCGCGGAAGGCCGCGACCACCCCGCCGATCGCCACCGCCTCGTTGCGGCAGGGCAGCAGCACGGCGATGCGGGGCGCAGCAGGGCAGGGGCTGGACATGGCGGCTCCGGCGCAGCGGTCTGCTCCCGACATGGGGTCGATCAGCCGGCGCGGAAGACGAAGCGGCGGCTGAGCAGGAAGTTCCCGGCCATCCCGGCCAGCGACCCGGCGGCCACGCCCAGCACCGGATGCGCGGCGGCCAGTGGCACCGTGCCGACCAGCAGGGCATAGGTGCCGTAGTTCACCGCGAAGCCGGCCAGGTTGACCAGCAGGAACAGCGCCCATTGCCGCGCCGCCGGGGCGCCGGTGGCGCGGAAGGTCCAGGCCCGGTTCAGCGCCCAGTTGCCCGAGGCCGCCGCGACATAGGACAGCACGCGGC
The DNA here is from genome assembly GCF_037145735.1 of Roseomonas sp. USHLN139. NCBI lineage: Bacteria > Pseudomonadati > Pseudomonadota > Alphaproteobacteria > Acetobacterales > Roseomonadaceae > Roseomonas > Roseomonas sp. USHLN139. The sequence goes on from NZ_JBBCWY010000001.1 coordinate 1,216,760, forward strand.
CGAGATAGAGGCCGGCGCCGAGCTGCAGCGCGGCATAGAGCACCGCGGTGTCGACCAGGAAGCCGATCGTGCCGACCACGCCGAAGCGCAGCAGCTGGCCGAGCAGCGCCACGTGGCCGGGGGAGAGGGGGAGGCTTCGCATGCCCTCCCCTTAAAGCCCGGCCCGGCCCGCCGCGGCAAGGCGGGCTGAATTCCGCAGGAAGCACCGGGTTTCCGCGGGGCGGCCCCTTGCATCCTCGCAGGCCCTCGGCTTCCCTTCGCCGCGCAAGATCGGGCCGAAGGCCCCCGGGGAGACCGAGAATATGTTCCGACGCCAATTGCTCAACGGCGCCGCCGCCATCGTCGCCGGCGCCACCGGCCTGCCGCGGCTGGCCCAGGCGCAGGGGGCCGCCGCCCCGGCTGCCCCGGCGCCCGCCGCCCCGCGCGTGCTGAAGTTCATTCCCCAGGCCGACCTGGCGGTGGCCGACCCGATCATCACCACCGCCTATGTCTCGCGCAACCACGGCTACCTGATCTGGGACACGCTCTACGGCTTCGACCAGGACTACAAGCCGCAGCCGCAGATGGTGCAGGCGCACACCGTCTCGCCGGACGGGCTGCAGGTCACCCTGACGCTGCGCGACGGGCTGAAGTTCCATGACGGCGCGCCGGTCACCGCCAAGGACTGCGTCGCCTCGATCCGCCGCTGGGCGGCGCGCGACGCGCTGGGCCAGGTGATGGTGGCGACGCTGGCCGAGGAGGCCGGCAAGCCGACCGGGATCGCCGCGCCCGACGACAAGACCATCACCTTCAGCTTCAAGAAGCCCTTCCCGCTGCTGTTCGAGGCGCTGGGCAAGCCGGCGACCCCGGTCTGCTTCATCATGCCCGAGCGGCTGGCAAAGACCGACCCGTCGGTGCCGGTGAAGGAGATGATCGGCTCCGGCCCGTTCCGCTTCAAGGCGGATGAGCGGGTGCCCGGCGCCAAGATCGTCTATGAGCGCTTCGCCGACTACGTGCCGCGGAGCGGGGGCGACATCTCCTGGACCGCCGGGCCGAAGAAGGCCAATTTCGACCGCATCGAATGGACCGTCATGCCGGATGCGGCGACGGCGTCCAACGCGCTGCAGAATGGCGAGGCCGACTGGTGGGAGCAGCCGCCGGGCGACCTGCAGGCCCTGCTGCGCCGCAACCGCAACATCAACCTGGAGATCCAGGACCCGACCGGGCTGATGGCCATCGCGCGGTTCAACCACCTGCACCCGCCCTTCAACAACCCGGCGATCCGCCGCGCGCTGCTCGGCGCCGTCAACCAGGCCGATTTCATGACGGCGGTGATCGGCACCGACAAGAGCCTGTGGCGCGAGAATGTCGGCATCTTCACCCCCGACACCCCGCTGGCCAACGACGCCGGCATGGAGGTGCTGACCAGCCCGCGCGACTACGAGAAGGTCAAGCGCGACTTGGCGGCCGCCGGCTACAAGGGCGAGAAGGTGGTGCTGATCGCGGCCGCCGACTTCCCCTCGCTGAACGCGCTGGCCCAGGTCGGCCACGACATGCTGAAGAAATGCGGCATGAACGTCGAGTTCGTCTCGACCGACTGGGGCAGCGTGGTGCAGCGCCGCGCCAGCAAGGAGCCGGTCGAGAAGGGCGGCTGGTCGATGTTCTTCACCTTCTGGGCCGGCGTCGACATGTTCAACCCGGGCGTGCAGCAGGCGCTGCGCGGCCATGGGCAGTCCGCCTGGTTCGGCTGGCCGACGGCGCCGAAGCTGGAGGAGCTGCGCACCGCCTGGTTCGAGGCGCCCGACCTGGCCGCGCAGCAGGAGATCGCCCGCAAGATCCAGCTGCAGGCCTTCGAGGACGTGCCCTATCTGCCCTGCGGCCAGTACTTCCAGGCCTGGGCCTATCGCCGCAACCTCAGCGGCGTGCTGAAGGGCCTGCCGATGTTCTGGAACGTGCAGCGCAGCTGACCTAACAGGACTGCAATCCGCTTGGGCATCTGCCCTTCGCAGGTGCAGCAGGGCGGGCGGGGAGCAACCCCGCCCGCCTTTTTTCTGCCCTAATGCCCTTGCGGCCGCGTCGCTCTGCCTGTTCCATCCCGCCTGCAGGTGAGGCCCGCGAGGGCGACAGGCGGCGGGCGACGGGGAATACCCCGCGCCGCCGCGGCAGCGAGGGAGAGAATGGGGCATGAGAAGACGCGGATTCCTGGCCGCCGGCGCCGGGCTCGGCCTGGCGCCGGCGCTGGCCCGGCCGGCCGTCGCGCAGAATGCCGCCGCGCAGGTGCTGCGGGTCATCCCGCAGGCCAATCTGACCAGCCTCGATCCGTTCTGGACCACCGCGGTGGTCACGCTGAACCATGGCTACCTGGTCTATGACACGCTGACGGCGGTCGATTCCAAGGGCGTGCCGAAGCCGCAGATGGCCGAGGGCTGGGAGGTCGCGGAGGATGGCCGCGCCTGGACCTTCACCCTGCGGCCGGGCCTGCGCTTCCACGATGGCGCGCCGGTGCTGGCGCGCGACTGCGTCGCCTCGGTCACCCGCTGGGCCAAGCGCGACGCCTTCGGCCAGGTGCTGTGGATGGCGGTGGACGCCCTGGAGGCGCTGGACGACCGCCGCCTGCGCTTCCGGCTGAAGGCGCCGTTCCCCTATCTGGCGCTGGCACTGGGCAAGAGCTCCTCGCCGGCCTTCATCATGCCGCAGCGGCTGGCCGAGGTGGATGCCTTCACCCAGATCCGCGAGGCGGTGGGCAGCGGCCCCTTCCGCTTCATCGCCAATGAGTGGAATCCCGGCCAGAAGGCGGTCTGGGAAAAATTCGCGCAGTATGTGCCGCGGGAAGAGGCAGCCGACGGGCTGGCCGGCGGCAAGCTGGCCAAGGTGCCGCGCGTCGAGTGGACGGTGATCAGCGATCCGGCGACCGCGGCGGCCGCCATGTCGACCGGCGAGCAGGATTACTGGGAATACCCGCTGCACGACCTGCTGCCGATGCTGAAGCGCTCGCGCGACCTGGTGGTGCAGCAGCGGCTGACCGAGGGCACCTATGGCTGCCTGCGCCTGAACCACCTGCAGAAGCCCTTTGACAACGTCGGCATCCGTCGCGCCGTCGCCATGGCGGTGGACCAGCGCGACTATCTGCGCGCCGTCGCCGGCGAGGGGACGGACGCCTGGGGCGAATGCCCGGGCGTCTTCACCTGCGGCACGCCGCTGTCGAACGAGACCGGCAGCGAGATCCTGAAGACGCGCAATGTCGAGCAGGCGCGCGCCGCCCTGAAGGCGGCCGGCTACAATGGCGAGCGCGTCGTGGTGGTAGCGCCTGGCGATTACCCGCAGATCAACGCGCTGTCCCTGGTCACCGCCGATTTGCTGCAGCGCATCGGCATGAATGTTGAACTGGTTTCAACGGATTGGGGCACTTTGGTGCAGCGGCGCACGAGCCGCGAGCCGGTCGAGAAGGGGGGCTGGAGCGTCTTCCACACCACCTCGCCGGGCACCTCCTTGAACCTGCCGCCGATCCATCTGATGCTGCGCGCCAATGGCAAGGATGCATGGTTCGGCTGGCCCGACGACCCCGAGATCGAGCGGCTGCGCGCGGCCTGGCTGCAGGCCGCCGATGCGGCCGAAGGCAAGCGCATTGCCGACGCGCTGAATGCCCGCGCCATGCAGACCATCCCCTACATCCCGCTGGGCTTCTACTGGCAGCCCTCGGTCTGGCGCCGTGGCCTCGCCGGGGTGCAGCCTTCCTCCTCGACCACCTTCTGGAACATCGAGAAGACGTAGCGGTCCCACGCCGCAAGTGGCACGCTATGTGCGGGGGCGATCGCAGCGGGCGGAGCGGCAGCTTCGCCGGGGTGGTCGCCGCTCCGGGCTGGTCCCCGGATGGACGACAAGAAAACGGCCGAATGGCCGCGCCGGTACAGGGCAGGCGGGAACTTCCTCCGCCAGGGCATCAAGGGAGCGGCCGCAACAGGCCGCGGGGCTGGGAGACGAAGGGTATGACGATCGAGCGACGTTCCCTCTTCAAGGTCGCGGGAGCCTCGGCGCTGGCCGCCGGCGGGCTGGCGGGCCTGGCGGCGCCGGCGCTCGCGCAGGCGGGGGGCGCCGGGGCCCGCACGCTGCGCTTCGTGCCGCAGGCCAATCTGGCGAATTTCGACCCGATCTGGGGCACCCAGTATGTCGTGCGCAACGCCGCCATGCTGGTCTGGGACACGCTGTACGGCCTGGACGAGAAGCTGGTGCCGCAGCGCCAGATGGTCGAGCAGGAGGAGGTCTCCTCCGACGGGCTGACCTGGACCTTCAAGCTGCGCGAGGGGCTGAAGTTCCACGACAACGCGCCGGTCACCGCCAAGGACGTGGTCGCCAGCCTGGCCCGCTGGGCGGTGCGCGACCCGATGGGGCAGATGATCCGCGCCATCCAGAACGAGCTGGTGGCGGTCGACGACCGGACCTTCCGCTGGGCGCTGAAGTCGCCCTATCCGAAGATGCTACTGGCGCTGGCGAAGAACAACGCGCCCTGCAGCTTCATCATGCCGGAGCGGATCGCCAAGACCGATCCCTTCACCCAGATCACCGAATATGTCGGCTCCGGCCCGTTCCGCTTCGTGCGCGAGGAATGGGTCCCCGGCGCCCGCGCGGTGTTCCAGAAGTTCGACGGCTACGTGCCGCGCGCCGAGCCGGCCTCCTGGATGTCGGGCGGCAAGAAGGTGATGGTCGACCGCGTCGAATGGGTGGTGATGCCCGATCCGGCGACGGCGGCCGCCGCCCTGCAGAACGGCGAGGTCGACTGGTGGGAGAACCCGATCTCCGACCTGGTGCCGCTGCTGAAGCGCAACCGCAACATCAACATCGACATCGCCGACCCGCTGGGCAATGTCGGCAGCTTCCGCATGAACCACCTGCACGCGCCCTTCAACGACGTGCGCGCCCGCCGCGCCGTGCTGATGGCGCTGAGCCAGGAGGACTACATGCGCGCCCTGGTCGGCGACAATGCCGACCTGTGGAAGCCGATCCCCTCCTTCTTCACGCCGGGCACGCCGCTCTACACCGAGGCGGGCGGCGATATCCTGAAGGGGCGGCGCGACTATGACGGCGCCAAGAAGCTGCTGGCGGAGGCCGGCTACAAGGGCGAGCCGATCACCATCCTGGTGGCGCAGGACCAGCCGATCACCAAGGCCTTCGGCGATGTCAGCGCCGACCTGCTGAAGCGGATCGGCATGACCGTCGACTTCGTCGCCACCGACTGGGGCACGGTCGGCAGCCGCCGCGCCATGAAGAACCCGCCCAGCCAGGGCGGCTGGCACATTTTCCACACCTGGCATGCCGGGGCTGACTGCATCAACCCGGCGGCCTATACCGCGCTGCGCACCAATGGCGACGGCGCCTGGTTCGGCTGGCCGAAGAGCGAGGCGATCGAGGCGGCGCGCGACGAGTGGTTCGCCGCTCCCAACCTGGAGGCCGAGAAGGCGGCTGTTGCCAAGATGAACAAGGAAGCCATGGATTTCGGGCTGTATGCGCCGACCGGCTTCTTCCTGTCCTACCAGGCCTGGCGGAAGAACGTGAGCGGTGTCGTCAAGGCACCCATCCCGTTCTTCTGGGGCGTCACCAAGAGCTGATCGAAGAGCATGTTCGCCTACATCATCCGACGTGTCCTGGCGACCATCCCCGTGATGGCGATCGTCGCCTTGTTTGTCTTCAGCCTGCTCTACATCGCCCCCGGCGATCCGGCGGCGGTCATTGCCGGCGATCAGGCCACGCCGGCTGATGTGGAGCGGATCCGCGCCAGCCTCGGCCTCGACCGCCCCTTCCTGGTGCGGTTCGGCGAGTGGGTGTTCCGCATCCTGCAGGGTGACCTCGGGGTGTCGATCTTCACCAACCTGCCGGTCACCCGCATGATCGCGCAGCGCGTCGAGCCGACGCTGTCGCTGATGGTCGTCACCCTGATCCTGGCGATCAGCATCGCCGTGCCGATGGGCGTCGTCGCCGCCTGGAAGTCGGGCAGCTGGATCGACCGCTGCGTCATGGGCTTTGCGGTGCTTGGCTTCTCGGTGCCGGTCTTCGTGGTGGGCTACCTGCTGGCCTACTACTTCGCCCTCGAGCTCGACTGGTTCCCGGTGCAGGGCTACACGCCCTTCGAGCGCGGCTTCGGCCCCTGGCTGTCCAACCTGGTGCTGCCGGCCGTGGCGCTGGGCGGCGTCTATATCGCGCTGATCGCCCGCATCACCCGCGCCACCATGCTGGAGGTCCTGCAGCAGGACTACATCCGCACGGCGCGCGCCAAGGGCGCCAACCAGGCCACCATGCTGTTCGTGCACGCGCTGAAGAACGCGGCCGTGCCGATCGTCACCGTCATCGGCATCGGCGTCGCCCTGCTGATCGGTGGCGCCGTGGTGACCGAGAGCGTCTTCGCCATCCCCGGCCTCGGCCGGCTCACGGTCGATGCCATCCTGCGTCGCGACTATCCGGTCATTCAGGGCGTGGTGCTGCTGTTCTCCTTCGTCTACGTGCTGGTCAATCTGCTGATCGACCTGAGCTACACCCTGTTCGACCCGAGGATCCGGTATTGAGCACTTCCCTCCAGCCCTCCCGGGCGGCTCCGGAGGGCGTCGCGGCCGCGGCGCCCCTGCCGGACATCATGCAGCCGAAGCAGGCGCGCAAGGGCTTCCTCGGCTACCTGCTGCGGCATCCGACCATCGCCTTCGGCGGCTTCCTGCTGCTGCTGATGTTCTGCATCGCCATCTTCGCGCCCTTCCTGTTCACCAAGGACCCGACGGCGCTGGCGCCGGTGATGCGCACCCGCGACCCGTCCGCTGCGCACTGGTTCGGCACCGACATGCTGGGCCGCGACGTCTATAGCCGCGTGCTCTACGGCACCCGCGTCTCGCTGATGGTGGGCTTCGGCGTCGCCATCTGCGCCTCTGTGCTCGGCCTGACCATCGGCCTGGTCTCCGGCATGGTGCGCTGGGCCGACAGCATCATCATGCGCGTCATGGACGGGCTGATGTCGATCCCCTCGATCCTGCTGGCGATCGCGCTGATGGCGCTGACCCGCGGCTCGGTCGGCAACGTCATCCTGGCGATCACCATCGCCGAGATCCCGCGCGTCTCGCGCCTGGTGCGCGGCGTCGTGCTGAGCTTGCGCGAGCAGCCCTATGTCGATGCCGCGATCGCCTGCGGCACCCGCACGCCGGTGATCATCTGGCGCCACATCCTGCCCAACACCCTGGCGCCGATGACCGTGCAGGCCACCTATATCTGCGCCAGCGCGATGATCACCGAGGCGATCCTGTCCTTCATCGGGGCCGGCACGCCGCCGATCATCCCGTCCTGGGGCAACATCATGGCGGAGGGCCGCGCGCTCTGGCAGGTGAAGCCGTATATCGTCTTCTTCCCCGCCGTCTTCCTCTCCATCACCGTGCTGGCGGTGAACCTGCTGGGCGACGGCCTGCGGGATTCGCTCGACCCGCGGCTCGCGAAGCGGGTGTGACCAGAATGGCCCTCCTCGAAGTCGACAACCTGCAGACCCACTTCCGCACCCCCGATGGCGGCGTCAACCGCGCCGTCGACGGGCTCAGCTTCAGCGTGGAGGCGGGGCAGACCGTCGCCATCGTGGGCGAATCCGGCTGCGGCAAGTCGGTCACCTCGATGTCCATCCTGCGGCTGATCCCCGAGCCGCCGGGCAAGATCGCCGGCCAGATCCGCTTCAACGGCAGGAACCTGCTCGATCTCTCCGACCGCGAGATGCGCGCCATCCGCGGCAACGAGATCAGCATGATCTTCCAGGAGCCGATGACCTCGCTGAACCCGGTGCTGACCATCGGCGCCCAGATCGGCGAGGCGCTGCGGCTGCACCAGGGCCTGTCGCGCGGCCAGGCGGAGGCCAAGGCGGTCGAGATGCTGACCCTGGTCGGCATCCCGGCGCCCGACAAGCGCGTCAAGGAATACCCGCACCAGCTCTCGGGCGGCATGCGGCAGCGCGTGATGATCGCGATCGCCTTGGCCTGCAACCCGAAGCTGCTAATCGCCGACGAGCCGACCACCGCGCTCGACGTCACCATCCAGGCGCAGATCCTCGACCTGATGCGCGACCTGAAGCACCGGGTCGGCGCCGCCATCGTGCTGATCACCCATGATCTCGGCGTCGTCGCCGAGGTCGCCGAGCGGGTGATCGTCATGTATGCCGGCCGCAAGGTGGAGGAGGCCCGGGTCGAGGACCTGTTCCGCGCGCCGAAGCATCCCTACACCCAGGGCCTGCTGGGCGCGGTGCCGAAGCTCGGCTCCTCGCTCGACGGCTCGACCGAGCGCCTGGCCGAGATCCCCGGCCTGGTGCCCAGCCTGAAGCAGAAGATCCAGGGCTGCGTCTTCGCCAGCCGCTGCCCGCAGGTGACCGAGCTGTGCCGCGCGGTGGCGCCGGCGCTGGAGGAGAAGGCGCCGGCCCATATCGCCGCCTGCCATTACGCGGTGAAGGAGGCCGTCCCGGCATGAGCACCACCCTCGCCAAGCCCATGCCGCGCCATGCCGGTGCGCTGCTCGAAGTGAACGACCTGAAGAAGCACTTCCCGATCAAGGCGGGCTTCTTCGGCGGCACCACCGGCCATGTCTATGCGGTCGACGGCGTCTCCTTCCACATCGAGAAGGGCGAGACGCTGTCGCTGGTGGGCGAATCCGGCTGCGGCAAGTCGACCGTCGGCAAGGCGCTGCTGCGGCTGTTCCCGCCGACGGCGGGGCAGGTGGTGCTCGACGGGCAGCGCATCGACGATCTGTCGCAGGGCAAGCTGCGGCCGATCCGCCGGCGGGTCGGCGTGGTCTTCCAGGACCCGTTCTCCAGCCTGAACCCGCGCATGCGGGTGAAGGACCTGCTCGCCGAGCCGATCCGCAACTACGGCCTGGCGAAGGACAGCGCCGACCTCGACGAGCGGGTCGCCAAGCTGATGGACACCGTCCGCCTGCCGCGCGACGCGGTGAACCGCTGGCCGCATGAATTCTCCGGCGGCCAGCGCCAGCGCATCTGCATCGCCCGCGCGCTGGCCGGCGAGCCCGACCTGATCATCTGCGACGAGGCGGTCTCGGCGCTCGACGTCTCGGTCAAGGCGCAGATCGTCAACCTGCTGCAGGACCTGCAGAAGGAGCTCGGCCTGGCGCTGCTGTTCATCAGCCACGACCTGGCCATCGTCGAGCACATGACGCATCGCGTGGCGGTGATGTATCTCGGCAAGATCGTCGAGATCGCGCCGCGGCGCGAGCTGTTCTCGGCGCCGAAGCATCCCTATACCGAGGCGCTGCTCTCCGCCGTGCCGGTGCCGGAGCCGGGGGCGGCGCGCCAGCGCATCGTGCTGAAGGGCGACGTGCCCAGCCCGATCAACCCGCCGAAGGGCTGCCGCTTCCACACGCGCTGCCCCTATGCCTTCGACCGCTGCCGGACCGACGAGCCGCAGCTGCAGCAGACCGAGCCGGGGCAGTGGGCCGCCTGCCACCTGCACGACCTGCCGGCGGCGCAGAACCCGCTGGCCCGCAGCGCGCCGCTGCTGGCCTCCTGAGCCGGTTTCGCTGAACCAGGACCGGCCCCGGGGGAGCGATCCCCCGGGGCTTTTTGTTGGTTATATATTGCAAATGCCTCGCAATTGCGATAACCGAGAGAAGAACCTGCCAAGCGGCCGCTTGACGGGCCGTGGTCGGTTGGGGGAGCCTTGCCATTCAGGGACGCTGCGGGGCGCGGCGCCTTTTGCATGGGGAGAGGCGGCATGCCGCAAGTCACGCTGGCCGTGAATGGCACCAGCCACACGGTGGAGGTCGAGGCCCGGACCCTGCTGGTCGAGGTTCTGCGCGAGACGCTGCGGCTGACGGGGACGCATGTCGGCTGCGACACCAGCCAATGCGGTGCCTGCGTCGTGCATCTGGATGGCGACAGCGTGAAGGCCTGCACCATCCTGGCGGTGCAGGCCGAGGGCGCGAAGATCACCACCATCGAGGGCCTGGCCGCCGCGGACGGCACGCTGCACCCGATGCAGGAGGCCTTCCGCGAGTATCACGCGCTGCAATGCGGCTTCTGCACGCCGGGCATGGTGATGAGCGCCATCGACCTGGTGAACAAGCATCCCCAGGGCCTGTCGGAGCAGGAGATCCGCGAGGGTCTCGAAGGCAATATCTGCCGCTGCACCGGCTATCATAACATCGTCAAGGCGATCGCCGCGGCGGCCGAGGTGATGCAGGGCCGCGCCGGCACGCTCGCCACCGCGGCCGAGTGAGGGGAGGGGCGCCATGTACGACTTCACCTACCACAAGCCTGGCTCGGTCGCCGATGCGGTGGCCATCCTGGCGGCCGATCCGGATGCCAAGCCGATCTCCGGCGGCATGACGCTGCTGCCGGCGCTGAAGCACCGGCTGAACCGGCCGACCGCGCTGGTCGACCTCTCGGGCATCGCCGAGCTGCGCGGCATCCGCCAGGAGGGCGGCGCGCTGGTGATCGGCGCCATGGTCAAGCATTACGAGGTGGCGACCGACCCCCAGGTGATGGCGGCAATCCCGGCGCTGGCGCGGATGGCCTCGACCATCGGCGACACCCAGGTGCGCAACCGCGGCACCATCGGCGGCAGCCTGGCCAACAACGACCCGGCTGCCGACTATCCGGCGGCGGCGCTGGCGCTGCGCGCAACGCTGATCACCGACCGCCGCCGCATCAGCGCCGACGATTTCTTCCAGGGCATGTTCACCACCGCGCTGGAGCCGGACGAGCTGCTGGTCGCCGTGTCCTTCCCGGTGCCGCAGAAGGCCGGCTATGCCAAGCTGCGCAACCCGGCGAGCCGCTATGCGATGGCCGGCGTCTTCGTGGCGCAGGGCCCGCAGGGCGTCGGTGTCGGCGTCAACGGCGCCGGCCCCTGTGCCTTCCGCCAGGTCGAGATGGAGGCGGCCCTGTCGGCCGCCTGGTCGGTGGAGTCGGTGGCGGCGGTGAAGCAGTCGCCCGACGATCTGAACAGCGACATCCATGGCAGTGCCGAGTACCGCGCCAATCTGGTGACGGTCATGGCCAAGCGCGCGGTCGCCGACGCCGGCTGAGGGCGTCGCCGCCGGCGCGCCCGTAAACCGACAGAAAGAGAAGGGGGTCCGGGGGAATTCATTCCCCCGGGCTCTTTCTTTTTCCGCCGCCCGGCGCGAGACAGCGATGGGTTGGTGTCAGGGTCGGATCTCCATGCAGCAAGAGCATGTCGTCATCATCGGTGCGGGCATCGTCGGTGCCGCCACCGCCCTGCAGGCGCTGAAGGCCGGCTATCGTGTCACCATCCTCGATCCCGGCGAGCCCGGCGGCGAGCAGGCGGCGAGCTATGGCAATGGCGCCTGGCTGTCGCCGCAATCGGTGATCCCGCCGGCCGGCCCCGGCACCTGGAAGAAGGTGCCCGGCTATCTGCGCGATCCGCTGGGTCCGCTAGCGATCCGCTGGCGCTATCTGCCGAAGGTGCTGCCCTGGCTGGCGCGCTATCTCTGGTCGGGCTGGACCGAGGCCAAGGTGCTGCGCATCGCCCGGGCGCTGCAGCCCCTGCTGGCCGATGCGCCGGCGCGGCACCAGGCGCTGGCCGAGGAGGCCGGGGTCGGTCATCTGATCCAGCGCACCGGGCTGATGTACATCTATCCCGACCGTGCCGCCTACGAGGCCGAGGCGCTGGGCTGGCGGGTCCGGCGGCAGCTCGGCTTCGCCTGGCGCGAGGTGGAGCGCGACGAGCTGCGGCAGCGCGAGCCGGCGTTGGACCCGCGCTACGGCTTCGGCGCGCTGTTCGAGCAGGGCGGGCATTGCCGCGATCCCGGCGCCTATGTCGCGGCGCTGGTGCAGCTGGCACAGCGGCAGGGCGCGGTGCTGGAGCGGCAGGCGGCGACCGGCTTCCGCGTCGAGGGCGGCCGGCTGCGCGCGGTGCTGACCGGGTCCGGCGAGATCGCCGCCGACAAGGCGGTGATCGCCGCGGGCGCGCGCTCGAAGGCGCTGGCGGCGGCGGCCGGCAGCCGGGTGCCGCTGGAGACCGAGCGCGGCTATCACGCGGTGCTGGCCGCGCCCGAGGTCGGGCCGCGCATTCCGCTGATGCCCTCGGACGGCAAGATGGCGGTCACCATGACCGAGGGTGGGCTGCGGGTCGCCGGCCAGGTGGAGATCGCCGGCCTCGAGGCGGCGCCGAACTGGAAGCGCGCGGAGATCCTGCGCGACTACCTGCTACGCGCCTTTCCCGGCCTGCCGCGCACGCTGCCGGCCGAGCGGATCAAGGTCTGGATGGGGCACCGGCCCAGCATGCCGGACGGGCTGCCCTGCCTCGGCACGGCACGGGACTCGGCCGACGTGGTGCTGGCCTTCGGGCATGGCCATGTCGGCCTGGTGTCGGGGCCGGCCACGGCCGAGGCCGTGCTGGCGATCCTGCAACGGCGCGCCTCGGATATTGCTCTGGAAGCCTTCGATCCGCGCCGATTCGACTAGCAATCGTGGCGCAGGGGTGCGACAGTGTAGTTAGTCGGTTCTGCATCCCGTGGGGCCGCGCACTTTTACGGATTATAGACGCAGTGCTTCCGGATAACGATTCGCAGGGCAGCGCCGGGGCCATCGAGGCCGAGGTCAAGTGGTACAACGGTCGCAAGGGTTTCGGCTTCGTGCTGGGCCCGGATGGCCAGGATGTGTTCTTCCACGCCTCGGCTCTGACCGAGGCCGGGATCGAACCGCCCGAGACCGGCGACAAGCTGGTCTGCGAGATCGGCACGGACCGTCAGGGCCGCCGGCTGGTCACCAAGATTTTTGAGCGGAAGCTTGGCCCGGGTGCTCCGGCCGGCGGCGACCGCCCGCGCCGCGACTTTGGCGCCCCCGGCGGCTTCGGCGATCGCCCGCCGCGTCGCGACTTCGGCGACCGTCCCCCGCGCCGTGACTTCGGCGACCGTGGCGGCTTCGGTGGTGGTTTCGGTGGTGGTGGCTTCGGCGATCGTCCGCCGCGCCGTGACTTCGGCGCCCCGGGCGGCTTCGGCGATCGTCCGCCGCGCCGTGACTTCGGCGCCCCGGGTGGGTTCGGTGGTGATCGCGGCGGCTTCGGCGGCGGCGACCGTGGTGGTTTCGGCGGTGGCGACCGTGGCGGCTTCGGCGCCCCGCGTTCCTTCGGCGACCGTCCGCCGCGCCGCGACTTCGGTGGCCGCGACGAGGGTGGCCCGACCGAGTCCGTGAACGGCACCGTGAAGTGGTTCGACCAGGTGCGTGGCTTCGGCTTCGTCACCCCCGATGACGGTGGCGCTGACGTCTTCCTGCACAGCTCGGTGCTGCAGCGCGCCGGCAAGCAGGATGTGCAGCAGGGCGAGAAGCTGGCGCTGGAGGTCCGTCAGGGCCAGCGCGGCCGCCAGGCGGTCATCCTGAAGGGCTGATCCGGCCCGCCCTGCTCTCGGGCAGGGTACACGGAAGCGTGTTGACCCTCGGCGCTCTTGGCGCCGGGGGTTTTTTCATGATTCAGCCTTCGTTCAGCATCCTGCGGCCACACTCCCGCGACAGCCGGCGCACCGGCGCGAGGGAAGAGCCCCATGATCGTCGAACCTGGATTCTCGCCATCCACGCCCACTGGCCCTGCGGGAGGGATTGGCCCCGCCGCTGCGCGGGAGATGGGGGGGGCGGGTCTGGCGGCGACGGCGCGGCTGGATGGCATCCTCTCCTTTGGCCGGCAGCTCAGCAGCGCCAAGGCCCTGCTGGATATCGTGCGGCAGGTGCTGGACGACATCTCGGTGATGGTCGACGAAGCCAGCCGCATCCTGGGCGTGCTCAGCGAGCCGGGGCTGCCCGCCTCGTCCTGGGACGCGGCGACGCTGCGCTACCAGCATGCGGTGCATGAGGTGGTCGGGCTGCTGGCGGCCTCGCGCAATGTCGGACAGATGCTGTTGCAGGGGGAGGATGGCCAGGGGCTGGTGGCCACCGGGCTGCAGCGGATGGAGCGGATCGCTGCCCTGCTGCCGCGGGTGCCGGCGGACCATCACGCGGCGCATCAGGCGGCGGAGAATTTCGCGCCGGTCCAGCGCAGCCTGGAGGAGGCCCGCAGCCGCCTGGAGGAGGCGCATCGCTCGGTGGAGGCGCAGCTGGCCATGGCGCTGGAGCGGATGGACGACGAAAGCGCCGCGCTGGGGGCGATGGAGGATACCGATGTGCTGAAGGAGGCCGCGCGGCTGCAGGCGCTGCAGATCCGTCAGCAGCTGGCCGGGCATGCGATCGGGCTGGGCGCGCTGGTGCCCCGATGCCTGCAGGATCTGCGACATCTTTGAGCAGAACGGGGCTCGGGGAGCGGATTTTGCGGAATGAAGGGGTTCAAGGCAGACGGATCGTAAGGATAACCTGCCGGTAAGAAATCACCGCAGGATGTGCGTAACCATGCGTCGTCGTCTTTTCGGTCTGGCCGTTGCCGGGCTGCTGCCGCTGCTTTCCTCTCCCGCTACCCTGGCGCAGGAGGCACCCTGGCCGAACCGCCCGATCACCCTGATGGGCGGCTTCCCGAATGGCTCCGGGGTCGACATCTATGCGCGGAAGCTGGCCGAGCCGCTGTCCAAGGTGCTCGGCGTGCCGGTGGTGGTGGACAACCGCTCCGGCGCCGGGGGCAATATCGCCAGCGACTTCGTCGCCAAGGGGCGGCCGGATGGCTATCTCTTCCTGTTCGGCACGGCGGGGACGCACGCGATCAACGCCACGCTCTACCGCAACCTGCCCTTCGACGTGGTGAAGGACAGCACGGCCATCACCCATTTGGGCGACGTGCCCAATGTGCTGACGGTCAGTGCCGAGAAGCGGCCGCAGCTGAACAGCTGCCAGGCGGTGCTGGCGGCGGCGCGGGCGCGGCCGGGGGCGCTGAACTATGCCTCGACCGGCAATGGCGCCTCGACGCATCTGGCCGGGGCGCAATTCGCCCAGACCGCCGGTATCGACATCGTGCATGTGCCGTTCCGCGGCCAGCCCGGCGCGCAGACCGCGCTGCTGGCCGGCGATGTCGACCTGTTCTTCAACCAGTCGGGCCCGGCGATCGGCTATATCGGCCAGGGTCAGGTGCGCGGCCTGGCGGTGACCACGGCGCAGCGCCTGCCGGCGCTGCCCGAGGTGCCGACGGTGGCCGAGGCCTGCGGCCTGCCCGGCTTCGACAGCAGCACCTGGTATGGCATCTTCGCGCCGCCCGGCCTGCCGACAGCGATCGCCGAGCGGATGAATGCCGAGATCCAGAAGATCATCGGCACCGCCGAGTTCAAGAAGTGGCTGATCGAGACCCAGGGCATCACGCCGAGCACGCTGACCATGCCGGCGCAGTTCCGGGCCCTGCAGGAGCGCGACATCGCCCGCTGGGCCGAGGTGGTGCGCCGCTCCGGTGCCCAGGTCGACTAAAAGAATAAGAATAGATGAAGGGGGCCTGGGGGAAGAATACCTTCTTCCCCCAGTTCTTTTTTGCCTACCCACGCCCGACGAAAGGCATCTTCGTCGCCATGATCGTCATGAACTGCACGTTGGTATCCAGCGGCAGCGAGGCGATCTGGACGACGGCATTACCGACATGGCGGGCGTCCATGCGCGGCTCGACCATCATGGTGCCATTGGCCTGGGGCACGCCCTTGGTCATGCGGTCGGTCATTTCCGTCGCCGCATTGCCGATATCGATCTGGCTGCAGGCGATGTCCCACTTGCGGCCGTCAAGGCTGATCGACTTGGTGAGACCCGTGATGGCGTGCTTGGTCGCCGTATAGGGCGCCGAGCCCGGCCGCGGCGCATGCGCGCTGATCGAGCCGTTGTTGATGATGCGGCCGCCGACCGGGTCCTGGTGCTTCATGATCCGATAGGCTTCCTGGGCGCAGAGGAAGGCGCCGTTCAGGTTGGCCGCGACCACGCCGAACCAGTCCTCATGGGTGAGCTCGTCGAAATCGACCGAGGGGCTGCCGCGCCCGGCATTGTTGAACAGCAGGTCGAGCCGGCCCCATTTCTGCTTCACCGCGGCGAACAGCGCCGCCACCGAGGCCGCGTCGCCGACATCGGTCGCGACCGGCAGGCAGCGCTCGGCCGCGGCACCGGCGGCCGCCTGCGTCGCCTCGAGCGCCTCGGCGCGGCGGCCGGCCAGGGCCACGCTCCAGCCGGCTTCGAGCAGCGCAAGCGCGGCGGCGCGGCCGATGCCGCTTCCCGCACCGGTGACGACGGCGATCTTGCTCATGGACATTTCTTCCTTCATGCAGTCCTGGGTCGGCCGCAGGGTGCGGCCAGCGGCCCGGGAGCGCAAGCCACCCTCAGGCTTGGTTCCGGCGATGACCTGCGGCCCGGCGCGGGGCCGCGAAGGAGCCTGCCGAATGAAGCAACCGACCCAGCCTGTCCGGCTTGCCGGGACCCTGGCCGCCCTGCTGCTGGCGCTGCCGGCGGCCGCCCAGCAGCCGGCGCCGGCGCAGCTGCGGCCGCAGCGGGACGTCGCGGTGACCTATCGCCTGACCACCGGCAACCGGCCACCGCAGACGGTCACCGCCAGCTGGCTGACCACGGCGCAGCGGCTGCGGGTCGAGCCGCCGGGGCTGCCCGGCTGGATCCTGCTCGACCTGCCGTCGAGCCAGGCGCGGATGGTGATGGACAGCACGCGGATGGTGGTGCGGCTGCCGGGCAAGGGCCCCTGGCCGATGCTGGACCGCCTGCCGCCCGGCGCGCGGATGACGGCTGCGGGCAGCGCGACGGTGGCCGGCCTGCGCTGCACCAACTGGCAGGTGGCCAGCCGCGAGGGGAATGGCGAGGTCTGCCTGACCGCCGACGGGGTGATGCTGCGCGGCAGCGGCGTGCATGACGGGCAGCAGGGCAGCCTCGAGGCGACCGCCGTCGCCTATGGCGCGCAGGATCCGGCCCGCTTCCAGGTGCCGCCGGGCTACCAGGCGGTCAGCCTGCCGCAGGGATTGCCGCCCGGGCTGATCCCGGGGCTGCGCTAGCCGAGCGCAGCACGGACGGTCAGGCCGCCTTCACCAGGGGCAGGGCGGCAGGCGCAGCGCCCGCTCCAGCAGGTGCGAGGGCAGCAGGCCGGCGACCCCGGTGCCCAGCTGGCCGGGCGGCGCCGGGAAGTGCTGGCCGGGCGGCAGGTCGAGGCGGAGCTCGGCCTGGAAGGCGGGGCCCAGCCCTTCGACCAGCAGATGGGCGAAGTCGGGATCGAACTGGGTGCCCGAGCAGGCCTCGACCTCGGCCAGCGCGGCGGCGACCGACAGGGTGGGGCGGTAGGCGCGCCCTGGCTCGATCATCGCCACGAAGGAATCGGCGACACAGACGGCGCGCGCCAGCGGCAGCAGCCGGTCGCCGGGCAGGCCGGTGGGATAGCCGCCACCCTGCCAGCGCTCGTGATGGTCGCGGGCCGCCGCCACCACCGGCTCGGGGAAGCGCAGCGCGGCCAGCGTCTCGGCGCCGGTGACCGGATGCGCGCGGATCGCTTGCATCTCCGGCTCGGTCAGGCCGCGCGGCGCCTCCAGCAGGGACAGCGGCAGGAACAGCTTGCCCAGATCGTGCAGCAGGCCGGCGGAGACCACGAGCGCAGCGTCGCCCATCGCCTCGGGCCGCCGCGACCACATGGCGAGCAGCACGGTGGCCACCCGCACCGAATGATCCGCGGTCGCGGGATGGTGCCGCCGGAGGGCCGCCAGCAGCCGCAGACTCTGCCGGGGCAGGTCCTTCGGCACCTCGGCAGCCCCGCCCTGCCGCGGCAGCGCTGCCTGCGCCTCCAGCATGGCGTTGCACATCTGCATGCCCGCAGAGATAGCAGAAACGTGACCAACCTGTCTTGTGGGTAAGTACTGAGAAAATCACCTCTCGCAAAAGTTGTAATCGAGAAGAGATGCTCAGGCCGCGCCCGCCGGATGCAGCAGCGCGGCCAGGCGGGTGCCCAGTTCGGCCGTGCTCACCGGCTTGGCCAGCAGCGGCAGAGCACAGGCCGGCCCCGCTTCCTCCGGCTGCGGCGTGAAAGCGGAGACCAGCAGCACGGGCAGTCCCGGCTGGCGGGTGCGCAGCTCGGCGGCGAGCCGCACCCCGCTCAACCCGCCCGGCAGCACCACATCGCTCAGCAGCAGGTCCGGCCGGGTGCCCTCGGCCAGCGCGGCCAGGGCGGCAGGCCCGTCGGCGACGGCGGTGACGGCATAGCCCAGCGCATGCAGCTGCCCGGCCATGCGGGCGCGCAGTGGCGCCTCGTCCTCGACCAGCAGGACATGGGCCGCCAGCGGCGCGCGGGGCGGCGGGGCCGGGCCGGCCGGCAGCAACAGGGTCAGGTGCCAGCCAGCCGATGGCCCCTGCGGCGGCACGGCCTCGGCGCGCAGCAGGCCGCCCTGGCGGCGGGCGAAGGCCGCGATGGCCCCGAGGCCCGCCTCGGAGAGCGGCTCGACCGGGCCGGGCCGGGCGACCCAGCCGGGCGGGCCGCGGCCTTCCAGCCGCAGCGCCAGGACTGGCACGGGCACGGGCACGGCATCGGCCTCGTCCGCGCCGGCCGCCGGCAAGGCCGCGCGGCTCTCCTCCACGCTCAGCGCCAGGCGGCCACCGGGCGGCAGCAGCTCGGCGAGATGGCCCAGCATGCCGAACAGGGCATCCTCCAGCGCGGCGGGGGCCAGCATCGGCCGTGGCAGCCCCTCCGGCGCCGCCAGTGTCAGCGTCAGCGCGGGCGCCACGGCGCGGCGCAGCGCCGGCAGGACGTCGCGCAGGCGGGCGGCCAGATCGGTGGGCTGCGGCGGGCGCGGATAGGGCCGGGCCATGTCCTGCAGCCGGTTCCACTGCGCCGCGCCCAGCGCCGTGGCCGCCGTGATCTGCCGCGCCAGCCCGGCCAGGTCCGGGGCGCTGTCGCGCAACGCCGTCTCCAGCGTCTCCGCCTGGCCGGCGACCTGGGCCAGCAGCGCCCGCACCTCGGCGCCGAGCCGGCCCGCCATCCGCCCGGCCAGCGCCAGCCGCCGCTGCTGCAACCGGCGCGCCGGCGGCGCCGGCGCCTCGGCCAGCGGCCGCAGGTACAGCGCCACGCCATCGCCGGCCGGATGGGCGATCAGGCGGAAGCTGCGGTCCAGCGCCGACAGGCTGGCCTCGAAATCGGCCGATTCGGCGCGGGCGGCGACGCGGTGCAGCCGGGTGAGGGCGCAGCCGGCGGCCAGCTCGGGCAGGCGCTGCCACAGCACCGCGCCCTGCAGCGGCCGCGCGGCATCGCCGAGCAGCCGCCGCGCCGCGCCATTGGCATAGGTGATGCGCCAGTCGAGATCGAGCGCCAGGAAGCCGTCATCGAGGGATTCGAGCACCGCCTCGACGCGGGCGCGGCCGCTCTCGGCCTCCTCCACCGCGGCGCGCAGCGCGGTGATCAGGCCGCGGTTGCGCAGCGCGATCTCGGCCAGGCGCGCCAGCGGCTGCAGCGTGGCGATGTCGTCGGCGCTGAAGCCCGCGGCCTCCGGCCCGGCCAGCAGCAGCAGGCCGAGCGGCGCCCCTTCGGCATCCTGCAGCGGCAGGGCCAGGACCGGCAGGCGGCCGAGCGCGGGGTCGCCGGGCAGGGCCAGGGGCGAGGGGCCGGCGGCCAGCGCGGGGGTGGCGGCCAGGGCCAGCAGCCGGCTGCGCTCGGCCTCGGGCAACACATGGCCGGGGGCGAGGTCGAGCGCCGGGCGGCGCGGCATGCCATCCTGCAGCGCCACCGTGGCAAAGGCCGCGCCGCCCGCCTGGCGGGCCAGCCGGGCGATCCGCTGCAGCATGTCCGGCAGCTCGCCCTGCAGGCCGATCTCGGACGAGGCCTGCGCCAGCCCCTCCAGCCGGCGGGTGGCGGCGGTCTGGCTGGCCAGGCGCCGGCCGGCCTCGCGCAGCAGCAGCCAGGCCCCGGCGCCGATCGCCAGCAGCGACAGGCCGGTCAGCAGCACCGCCCAGCGCGCCCGCCGCGCCCAGGGCGCCAGGGCCGCGGCCTCGAGCTGGGTGGCCAGCTGGATCGCCGGCAGGCTGGGCAGCGCGGCGGCGACCGCGAAGGCCGGGCCGGCGGGCAGGTCGAGCGCGCCGTGCCAGGGCCGCGGCCCGACGACGCGGGCCTCCTCGGGCAGGCCGGGCAGCGGCAGGCCCAGCAGCTCGGGCCGCGACGGCAGGCTGGCCAGCAGCCTGCCGCGGCGGTCGAGCAGCGCCAGCCCGCTGCCGGGCGGCAGGCCGATCCGGGCATAGCCTGCCTCGACCAGGCGCAGCGGCAGCAGGGCGATGCCGATCTGGCCGTCGGGCAGGCGGCGGAGCAGCGGCAGCAGCGGCCCGACGGTGCTGCGCAGCGGTGCCGCCATGCTCAGCTCCGGCGCCGGGGAGAGCGCGGCCAGGCTGGCGGTCAGCGGCGTTAGATCGGGCGCGGCGAGGTAGCGGGCCGCCAGCGGCGTCAGCAGCTGCAGCCCGCCGGCCGGATCGGCCATGGCCAGGGCGGCCCCGACCGGCGCGGCGCGCTCGCGCCGCTCCAGCACCGAGGCGGCGGTGCCGGGCTCGGCCGGCAGTGTCTGCAGGCTCTGCAGCAGCCGGTCGAGGCTGCCCAGCAGCGTCGCCGCCTGGTCGGCCATGGCGGCGGCCCAGGCGCCGGCCGCCTCCTCGGCGACGCGGGTGGAATTGCGGTGATCGAGCCAGAGCGTGGCGGTGAGCCCGCCGGAAAGCAGCAGGGTAATCGCCGCCACGGCCGCCAGCCCGCGGCGCCGCCAGCGATAGGCCGGCGGCGGCTGCGGGGAAGGGGCGGGGCGCGCCGGCAGAGTCATGCGAGGCGACGAAGGCCCTCAGGCCATCGGCGGGCGTTCGAAGGCAGCCATGCGCGACAGCAGGGTCAGCGCGGCGGCATAGTAGTGCGGGGCCTGGCGGACCTGCGGCAGCTCCTCGGCGCGCGCCCGCGGCTGGCCGACCAGCTGGGCGACGGCGCGCATGCCGTGGTCGGCCGGATAGGGCGAGACGCCATTCGTGCCGAACTCGGTCCAGGCCGGCATGGCGACCGGCGAGGAATGCCAGAAGGAGAGCGCCGCCTGCGCCGCCGGCTCGTCGCCGAGTCCGGCCCAGGCGAGATAGAGCGGCACCCGCACGGCGTCGTAGGAGAAGCGCGGCGGCCAGCCCCAGGCGGGCTTCGGCCGCTCGCCCATGGCGACCCGCACCCAGTCGGCCGGCAGGCCCCAGCGGCCGAAGCGCGCCTCGCGCAGCAGCTCGAGGCCATGCCGGTGGAGGTCCATCCAGCGGCCTTCCGGCATCAGCGCGGCCAGCGCCGGGAAGGCGGGGAAGACATAGTAGGAGGGGTTCACCACGACATAGCCGGAATGCTCGAAGCCATAGGCGGCCGGCAGCAGCACGGCCCGTCCGTCGACCTCGCGCACGCAGAGCCGGTGCAGGTCGCGGGCGATCGCCCGCGCCTCCTCCATCAGCTCCGGCCGCTTCCAGCGCTTGGCGGCGCGGTACAGCGCCCAGGCCATGCAGAGATCGCCGTCGGTGGCATTGTTCATGTCCTCGACCGGGCGCGAGCGGTTCGGCTTCCAGCTCCAGGCCGAGAGGGTGTCGTAGGGCCGCCGCATGGTGGTGCGGGTCCAGTTGTGGACCCGGTCGAAGGTGGCCTCGTCGTCGAAGGCGGTGGCCAGCAGCATGGCCCAGCCCTGGCCCTCGGAATGCGACTGGTCCTTGTTGCCGGTATCCACCACCCGGCCCGCCTCGGTCATGTAGATGCGCTTGAAGTCGGCCCATTCGGCCGGCTCGCCCATGGTCGGCTCGACGGCCAGCTCGGCATGGCCGGAGAGGCGCGGCGTCGCGGTCAGCACCAGGGCACTGAAAGCAAGCAGGCTGCGCCGCTTCACGGGGCCGGGCATGGGGTGTCCTCGCGTGTGCCGGGAGCCATTCCCCGGCGCTCTGATAGCAACTCGTTTACCGTTGCATCCTATGCGAGCACAAGCCTTTGTGTGGTCGATACGACAATGGCTGCTCCGCTGAATTTACAGGGGTTTTTCAGCGGTTCTGGAGCAACCTAAGGTTGTCCCGGGCGTTCATGGGGGCCGGCCTTGCGCCCATCCTGCAGGCCCTGCGCCAGCACGAGGGCGAGGGCGAGGCTGCACAGCCACCAGCTCTGCCAGGCGCCGAAGCTGGCCAGGAAGGTGACGAATCCGGACACCAGGCTGCCCAGCGCGCCGGCGCCCAGCGGCATCAGCCCCGCCTGCATGGCCAGCAGCATCACCGCCGCCGCCGCCAGCAGGCTGCCGATGGTGCCGAGCTCCAGCCGCAGCTGCAGCGGGCCGTTGTGCGGGTGCAGCGGCATCAGCTTCACATGCGGCGCGGCGAACCAGTCGAGCAGCGCCGGGCTGGTCACGCCGATCGCGGCCAGGCGGTCGGGCGACGGCCGGTCGTCGCCGCCGGGCAGGGCGCGCGACGCCTCCATGCCCCAGCCGAGCAGCGGCCGCTCTGCCGCCCGCTCGGCGCCGAACTGCCAGATCACCAGGCGGTGGATGGCGGAGGGGGGCAGCCGCTCGGCGACCGGCGCCACCTTCTGCAGCAGGGCCGGCAGCAGCGGCGGCGTCGCCAGGATGATGGCGGCCAGCGCCAGCCCGAGCACCGCCGCCAGCCGCCCCGGCGCCCAGCGCTGCAGCAGCGCCGCCAGCCCGGCCGCGGCCAGGCCGGCGATGACGGCGATCCGCGCGGTGTCGCCGGGCACGGCGAGCAGCAGCAGCGCGCCGGCCAGCGGCAGGGCGATCCGCGCGGCGCGGCCCCAGGGGGTGGCCGCCAGCAGCGGCAGCAGCAGCGCCATCACCGAGGCCGCCGGCTTCAGCCCGAAGGCCAGCTGCGGCGTCGGCTCGGCCAGGCCGCGCACCGCCGCCCGCAGCGCCGAGCCGGAGAGATGGTCGGCCAGGGCGAGGCCGAGGCCGAGGAACAGGCCGGCGACCAGGGCATGCGGCAGGGGGGCGCGCGCCTCGGGCCCGCTCTGCGCCACGGCGCGCGCCGCGGCGGCGGCCAGCAGCACCAGCCCGGCGAAGGCCAGCCCGTCCTTCAGGGCGCGCGCCGGCTCCGGCGCCCAGGCGGCCGAGGCGGCGCCCCAGAGGCCGAGCAGCAGCCCGAGCCCCAGCGCCGCCTGGCCGGGCGTGGTCCCACTCCCCAAGCGGAGCGGCCAGGGCCAGCGGCCGCTCTCGCGCCGCGCCAGCAGCACGGCGGCGACCAGGGCGACCAGGCCGATCGGCGCCATGGCCTTGGATTGCAGCACGGCGACGGTCGGCGCCAGCAGGGCGGCCAGCAGGATCGGCGCCGTGGGCGCGGTCCAGATGATGCGGGGCAGGGCCATGCTCAGGCGGCCGTGGCTTGCAGGGCGGCGGCGCGCGGGCTGTAACCGCGCAGAGTCGAGGCAGGAGAGAAAAGCATGCGGCCGGTCCTGAAGCGATGCGAGGGGGGCGCAGGATACGCGCCGGCGCCGTCTGCCCCAAGGTGCGGCGCTTGAGGCGCCCCGTCTTCGGGGTGCTGGCCATCGCTGCCGTCATGGCCGCGGTGCTGCTGGCCATGGGACGGGTGCCGATCTGCAGCTGCGGCGAGGTGCTGCTCTGGTACGGCCAGGCCGATGGGCCGGGCAATTCGCAGCACATCGCCGACTGGTACACGCCCAGCCACATCATCCACGGCTTTCTGTTCTTTGCCGCCCTGGCCTGGGTCAGGCCCGGCTGGTCGGTCGGCGCGCGGATGGTGGTGGCCAGCCTGGTCGAAGCCGCCTGGGAAGTGGCGGAAAACTCGCCGATGGTGATCGACCGCTACCGCGAGGCGACGCTGGCCGCCGGCTACCAGGGCGACAGCGTGCTGAACTCGCTGGCCGATCTCGGCTGGATGCTGCTGGGCTTCGCCATCGCCGCGCGGCTGCCCTGGAAGGCGACCCTGGCGCTCGGCGTCTTCTTCGAGCTGCTGGCGCTCTATGCCATCCGCGACAACCTGACCTTGAACGTGCTGATGCTGCTCTGGCCGGTCGAGGGCATCCGCGACTGGCAGGCGGCCGGCTAGAGACGGGCCGGGGGGGCTGCCTACTCCTTGTAGGCCGGCTCCTCCCGGTCGAGGATGCGGCGCCAGGCGTCGAGATGCAGCCGGGCGTCCATCCGGTCGCCCCAGGGGCCGCGATGGTGGCGGCGCAGCCCCTCCGGCAGGCGGTGCAGCGGCTGGCCGGTCTGCAGCGCCGTCAGCTGCACCATCGCTGTGCGCTCGGCGAAATAGCATTCGTCGAAGGCGTCCTCCACCCGCGGGCCGACCACGGTGACGCCATGGCCGCGCATCACCATCACCGTCTTGTCGCCCATCAGCCGGGCGATGCGGTCGCCTTCCTCGTTCTGGTGCACCGGCTCGTCGCCCTCGTGGTCATAGACGATGCGGTCGTTCAGCAGCAGGTTGTTGTGGTGCGACAGCGCCAGCTCGGTGTCGCGCAGCAGCGACAGCGCGGTCAGCCAGCGCGGATGCACATGGATGACGCAGGCCGCCCCCGGATTCTGCACATGGATCCGCGCATGGATATGGAAGGCGACCTTGCGCAGCTCGCCACTGCCCTGCAGCACGCGCCCGTCCAGGTCGCAGATGATCAGGTCGCTGGCGCGCAGTTCCTGGAACAGGTAGCCGCGCGGGTTGATCAGGAAGCGCGGCGGTCCTTCGCCCGGCAGCATCAGGCTGTTGTGGTTGCCGATCTGCTCGTTCCAGCCGAGCCTTGCTGCAACGCGGAACACCGCCGCCATGTCGCAGCGCAGCGCCCATTCGCGCTCCTCGGCGGCACTGTCGGTCAGCTTCTGGATGGCCACGCTCATGTCGAAGGCCTCGCTCTGTGCGCCGGGCAGACTGCACGCGAAGCGCCGCGCTGACCAGGGTGTTCGCGCAACGACCTGAAAGACGATGCCGAAGACAGGGGCTTTCCGAACCCCGCGGGCCGCGCAAGACTGCATCCCTGCCGCCGATGGAGAGAGCGCATGCGCATTCCCCCGCACCGCAGCATGGGATTCTCCCGGCCATGACGGCAGCGCCGCGCGAGCTGCCGATCACCGGCTATCTCGACCGCTTCTCCCGCCGCCCCGGTGAATCGCTGGCGGTGCAGGTGAGCGTGCCCAGCGGCGCCCGCTACCGCGCGCGGCTGCTGCGGGTGATCAGCGGCGATCCCAACCCGGCCGGCCCCGGCCTGCGCTTCGAGGATCTCTCGGCGCGGTTCGATGCCGAGTTCCAGGGGCGGCACCAGCCGATCCAGCTCGGCTCCTGCGCCGTCATCCCCTCCGGCCCGCGACGGGGCCCGGGCGCGGTGACCTGGACGGTGCTGGCCTGGGCCGGCGCGCTGCCCCAGGCACCGGCGGCGCTGCTCAGCGAGGCGCAGGGCGGCCGTCGTGTCACCCTGGCGCTGGGGCCGCAGGGGGCGGTGGCGCGGCTGGCGCAGGATGGCGCGGTGCGCGAGGTGGCGACCGGCGTGCCGCTGGCGGCGCGCGGCTGGTACCGGCTCTGGCTGTCGCTGGATGCCGAGGCAGGCCGCCTCTGGCTCGGCCAGGTGCCGCTGAACCCGGCCTCGGGCGGCACCGCCGTGCTGCGCGAAGGGCTGCAGGGTTTCCTGCCGGTTTCCGGCGGCGGCGAGGTGCTGGTCGGCGCGGAGCGGGAAGCGGGCATGCTGGCGCACCACTTCACCGGCAAGCTCGAGGACCCTGCCATCCTCAGCGGCACGCGCGAGACCTGGCCGCGCCCGCTGGAGAACCCCGCCGCGCCGCTGGCGCTGTGGGCTTTCGCCGAGAACATCGCCAGCCAGACGGTGCTCGACACCGGCCCCCAGGCCTGCCACGGCCGGCTGCTGAACGTCCCCACCCGCGCGGTGGTCGGCGCCCGCTGGTCAGGGGACGAGATGTGCTGGCGCCACGCGCCGCGCGACTATGCCGCCATCCATTTCCACGCCGACGACCTGGGCGATTGCGGCTGGCAGTCGGACTTCCTGTTCCGCATCCCCGATGACCTGCGCAGCGGCGCCTATGCGCTGCGGCTGACCTGTGCGGAGGGCGAGGATTTCCTGCCCTTCTACGTGCTGCCGGCACGCGGGGCGAAGCCGCGCGCCAAGGTGGCCTTCCTGGCCTCGACCTTCACCTACCAGGCCTATGCCAATCATGCGCGCGGCAATGCCGATGCCGCCTATCGCGCCCGCGTCGCCGCCTGGGGCGCCTATCCGCACAACCCCGATGATTTTCCGGTCTATGGCCGCTCCACCTACAACCGGCATCCGGACAATACCGGCATCGCCTTTTCCTCGCGGCTGCGGCCGATCCTGACCATGCGGCCAGGTTTCCTGACCTTCAATGACGCGCAGGGATCGGGGCTGCGGCACTATCCGGCCGACACGCATCTGCTGGCCTGGCTGGAGACGCAGGGGATCGATTTCGATGTGGTCACCGACGAGGACCTGCACGAGGAGGGCGCCTCGCTGATCGCGCCCTACAAGGTGGTGCTGACCGGCTCGCATCCCGAATACCACACGGCCCAGACGCTCGATGCGCTGGCGGCCTTCACCGCGACGGGCGGAAAGATGGTCTATCTGGGCGGCAACGGCTTCTACTGGCGCATCGCCTGCGTCCCCGAGCTGCCCGGCATGATCGAGCTGCGCCGCGCCGAGGGCGGCATCCGCGCCTGGGCGGCCGAGCCGGGCGAATACTACCACCAGCTGGACGGCGCCTATGGCGGGTTGTGGCGGCGCAACCGCCGGCCGCCGCAGGCGCTGGCCGGCGTCGGCTTCTCGGCGCAGGGGCTGTTCGAGGGCACCTGGTACCGCCGCGTCGAGGCCGGGCTGACGCCGGACTTCGCCTGGGTCTTCGAGGGCGTCGAGGAGGAGAGGATCGGCGATTACGGGCTGTCCGGGGGCGGTGCCGCCGGCTTCGAGCTCGACCGTGCCGATGCCGCGCTGGGCTCGCCGCCGGGCACCGTGGTGCTGGCGCGCTCGGTCGAGCCGCCATCCTCCTTCATCACCGTGCCGGAGGAACTGCTGTCGCATCTGGCCACCGTCTCCGGCGAGCCGCCCGAGGCGTTGAAGCGCGGCGAGCTCGCCTATTTCGAGACGCCCGGCGGCGGCGCGGTCTTCGCCGTCGGCTCCATCACCTTCTGCGGCAGCCTGTGGCGCGACGACGGCTTCCACGGGCCGGTCAGCCGGCTGCTGCTGAACGTGCTGCGCCGCTTCATGGCATGACGATCATGAAATAGAGTTGACGCCGCAACGCCCTGCTTCGAAGCTGTCCCCGAGGCTTCAAAAGAAACGACGACACAACTGGGGATTCTCGCGATGCAGCGATCCTTGCTGGCGTCCTGTCGCCCTGCGGCCGCCGTGGCCCTGGGCTTTGCCTTGGCGGCAGCGTCCGCCGCGACGCCGGCCACCGCCGCGCCCTTCCAATGCCCGCAGCGCGGCGGCGACCTGGTCTTCGGCCAGGAAGCCAATGTCAACAGCCTGGACCAGATGACGTCCAGCACCATCTCCACCCGCAACATCGCGATGAACATCTACGAATCGCTGGTGACGCGCGACGAGAACAACCGGCCGATCCTCGAGCTGGCCGAGAAGATGGTCGAATCCGACGACCATCTCACCTATACCTTCACGCTGCGCAGCGGCATCACCTTCCACAACGGCAAGCCGATGACCTCGGCCGATGTCGCCGCCTCCTTCGACCGCTACAAGCGGATCGGGTTGCAGCGCAGCACGCTGGACAATGTCGACCGCTGGGAGACGCCGGACGCCGCCACCTTCGTCATCCGCATGAAGGTGGTGCAGCCGACCTTCATCGAGGCGCTGTCCTCCTTCAGCGTGCCGATCGTCATCATCCCCGCCGAGCACAAGGATGATGCGCCGCAGCAGCTGCGCCCGGTCGGCACCGGCCCCTTCCGCCTGCTGGAATTCACCCCGGGCGCCCAGGCGCGGCTCGGCCGTTACGACGGCTACAAGCCGAACACCGCCTATGAGCAGGCGACCGGCTTCGGCGGCTACAAGCTGGCCTGCCTCGACACCGTGACCTTCCGCATCGTCACCGAGGCTTCCGCCCGCGTCGCCGGCCTCGAGACCGGCGAGCTGCAGGGCGTCGAGGACGTGCCGACCAAGTCGGTCGCGGCACTGCGCGCCAACCGCAACGTCACCGTGCTGCCGCTGGAGAACTGGTGGATCCAGATCGCCCTGCCCAACACCGCGACACCGCCCACCGACAACCTGAACTTCCGCCGCGCGGTGCAGGCGGCGCTGGGCGCCGAGGACATCATGGATGCCGCGACTGACGGCAATTTCCGCCTGAACATCGGCTTCCAGTTCCCCAACCAGCCGAGCTACACCGACGCCGGCAAGCAGTTCTACAACATCAACGATATTGCCGCCGCCAAGCGCCTGCTGGCGCAGTCGCCCTACAAGGGCGAGCCGATCACCATCCTGACCAACCGTGACTATCCGGCGATGTACAATGCCGCGCTGGTGATGCAGCAGCAGATGAAGGCCGCCGGCATCAATGCGCAGCTGCGCGTCGTCGACTGGCCGACCTCGGTGCAGATGTCGCAGAAGGTGAACAGCGACGAGTGGCATTTCTTCCACTCCGGCTGGGGCACGCAGCCGGCGCTGGGCGCGCTGGCCACCATGCAGTTCCTGGCCTCGCCCGGCGCCAACTACCGGCCGCGCGACGACCGTGGCGACCCGGATGTCGAGGCCGCCTGGAACGACATGAACACCAAGCCGACGGAAGCCGAGCGCAACGCCGCCTTCGCCCGCATGCAGCAGCTGGTGATGGAACGCGCGCTGGCCTATCCCTTCGGCTCGCTGACCAAGGTGCAGGCGACGCGGGCCAATGTGAAGGGCTTCCGCCCCTTCCGCATCCCGCGCTTCTCGAACGTCTGGATGGAGCGGTGAGGGAGGCGGCTGAGGGCGCGGCGCCATGATGGGCGTCGCCCTGCGGCGGCTGGCCAGCGCCTTGCCGGTGCTGCTGCTGGTCAGCCTGATCACCTTCGGCATGATGCGGCTGATCCCGGGCGATCCGGCGGCCGCCATCGCCGGCCTCTCCGCCACGCCGCAGCAGGTGGCGCAGATCCGCGCCGATCTCGGCCTCGACCAGCCCTTCCTGGGGCAGCTGCTGCACTGGTATGGCGGGCTGCTGCAGGGCGATCTCGGCCGCTCCATCCTGATGGGGCGCGGCGTCTTCGCCGTCACCATGGAGCGGCTGCCGGTCACCCTCGGCCTCTCCGCCTATGCGCTGGTGCTGACCCTGCTGATCGGGCTGCTCTGCGGCATCGCCGCGGCGCTGAAGCAGAACACCCTCATCGACCAGCTGGCCATGGTCTTTGCCATGATCGGCATCTCGGTGCCGAGTTTCTTCCTCGGCCTGGTGATGATCATCGTCTTCGCCGTCCATCTCGGCTGGTTGCCGACCGGCGGCTATGTGCCTTTCGCCCAGGACCCCTGGGGGTGGTTCCGCAGCGTCACCATGCCGGCGATCTCACTCGCCTTGCTGCAGGCCGGGCTGCTGGCGCGCATCACCCGCTCCACCATGCTGGAGGTGATGCGCCAGGACTATATCCGCACCGCCCGCGCCAAGGGCCTGCCCTATCACCAGGTGGTCTTCCGCCATGCCCTGGCGAATGCGCTGATCCCGATCACCACGGTGGTCGGCATCATCATCAGCCTGCTGCTCTCGGGCGCGGTGGTGACCGAGGCGCTGTTCTCCATCCCCGGCATCGGTCAGCTGCTGACCCAGGCGGTGCTGAACCGCGACTATCCGATGGTGCAGGGCGGGCTGCTGCTGGTCACCGGCTTCCTCGTCCTCGTCAATATCGGCATCGACCTGCTCTATGCCGTGCTGGATCCGCGGGTGCGCTATGAGTGAGGTTCTTCCCCTGGCCGCCGCGCCCGAGGCGGCGGAACGCGCGCCGAAGCGCTGCCACCCGGCGCTCGCCGCGCTGAAGCGGCTGTTCCGGCACCGGCTGTTCCTGACCGGCCTGGTCCTGTTCGGCATCATCGCCTTCCTGGCCGCTGCCGCGCCCTGGATCACCACGGCCGATCCGAACCGCCTGTCGATGCGCAACAAGTTCCTGCCGCCGGGCGGCGACTACATCCTGGGGACCGACAATTTCGGCCGCAGCCTGTGGTCGCGCGTGGTCTGGGGCGCGCAGCTCTCGGTGATCATCGGCATCTCGGTGGTGGCGCTGAACGCTGTCTTCGGCACCTTGATCGGCGCGCTGGCCGGCTATTTCCGCCGCATCGACAATGTGCTGATGCGGGTGAACGACGCGCTGATGGCCTTCCCGGCCATCCTGCTGGCGATCGGCGTCACGGCGATGCTCGGGCCCTCGACGATGAACGTCATCCTGGCGCTGGGCATCGTCTATGTGCCACGCACGGCGCGCATCGTCCGCGCCTCGGTCATCGTGCTGCGCGAGATGGAATACGTGCAGGCCGCGGTCGCCGCCGGCGCCGGCCATTGGCGCATCCTGCGGCACCATATTCTTCCTAATGCCATGGCGCCGATGATCGTCCAGCTCTCTTTTCTGTTTGCCTACGCGGTTCTTTCCGAGGCGACGCTGTCCTTCCTCGGCCTCGGCGCGGTGCCACCGACGCCGACCTGGGGCAATATCATGGCCGAGGGGCGCGACTTCATGCGCGACGCCCCCTGGATCATCGCCATCCCCGGCGTCGCGCTGATGATCACCGTGCTCGGCCTCAACATGCTGGGCGACGGATTGCGCGACGTGCTCGACCCGCGGCTGAGGATCCAGCAATGAGCCTGCTCGAGATCCGCAACCTGACCACCGCCTTCGGCACCGAAAGCGGCCAGGTCACCGCCATCGAGGATGTTTCTTTCAGTATCGAGCCAGGGGAGATCCTGGGGATCGTCGGCGAGTCCGGCAGCGGCAAGAGCGTCACCGCGCTGACGGTGATGGGGCTCCTTCCGCGACCACCCGCGAGAATCCTGTCAGGCTCGGTGATGTTCGACGGCCAGGACCTAACGAAGCTGTCGGAGCGGCAGTTGCAGAAGATCAGGGGCCCGGGGATCGCCATGATCTTCCAGGAGCCGATGACCTCGCTCAACCCGGTCTTCCGCATCGGCGAGCAGATCATGGAGACCATCCGCGCGCATGAGCGCCTGTCGCCGCGGGCGCTGCGGGAGCGTGCCGTCCAGCTGCTGGCCAAGGTCGGCATCCCGTCGCCCGAGCGGCGGATGGACGACTATCCGCACCAGCTCTCCGGCGGCCAGCGGCAGCGCGTGATGATCGCCATCGCGCTCG
Organism: Roseomonas sp. USHLN139; assembly: GCF_037145735.1. Classification (NCBI taxonomy): domain Bacteria; kingdom Pseudomonadati; phylum Pseudomonadota; class Alphaproteobacteria; order Acetobacterales; family Roseomonadaceae; genus Roseomonas; species Roseomonas sp. USHLN139. The sequence goes on from NZ_JBBCWY010000001.1 coordinate 1,247,907, forward strand.
CCTGCAATCCGCGCCTGCTGATCGCCGACGAGCCGACCACCGCGCTCGACGTCACCATCCAGGCGCAGATCCTCGACCTGCTGATGGACCTGCGCGACGAGTTCGGCATGGCCATCATGATCATCACCCACAACATGGGCGTGGTGGCGGAAACCGCCGACCGCGTGCTGGTCATGTATGCCGGCCGCATCGTCGAGCAGTCGCCGGTCGAGCGCCTGTTCGACGCGCCGCTGCATCCCTATACCCGCGGCCTGCTCGACTGCGTGCCCTCGCTCGACCATGACCGGCCGCGCCTGGTCGCCATCCCGGGCAGCCTGCCGGAGCCGGCGCGCCGCCCCTCCGGCTGCCGCTTCCGCCCGCGCTGCGGCCATGCGGTGCCCGCCTGCGCCGAGACCCTGCCGATCCTGGCGGAGCACGGCCCCGCCCATGCCGCTGCCTGCATCCGCCTGCCGGAGATCGCTGCCCCCATGGCCGAGCCCGCATGATCCGCCCGCTGATCGAGGCGGCTGCCCTCTCCAAGCATTTCCACGTGGGCCCCGCCGGCTGGTTCGGCCGGCGCCTCGGCGGCGCCGTGCTGCGTGCCGTCGACGATGTTTCCCTCAGCATCATGCCGGGGGAGACCCTGGGCCTCGTGGGCGAATCCGGCTGTGGCAAGTCGACCCTCGGCCGGCTGCTGATCCGCCTGCTGGAGGCCAGCGACGGCAATGTCCTGTTCGACGGCGCCGACATCATGGCGCTGCCGCCGAAGCAGCTGCGCGAGACCCGGCGCGGCATGCAGATCGTCTTCCAGGATCCCTATGGCGCGCTGAACCCGCGCATGACGGTCGAGGACATCGTCATGGAGCCGCTGGTCATCCACGGCGCCAAGGCGGATGCCGCCGCGCGCGACAAGGTGGCGGCGATGCTGGAGCGGGTGGGCCTCTCCGCCCGCGCTGCCTCGCGCTTTCCGCATGAATTCTCCGGCGGCCAGCGCCAGCGCATCGGCATCGCCCGCGCGCTGATCCTGCGCCCGCGCTTCATCGTCTGCGACGAGGCGGTCTCGGCGCTCGACGTCTCGGTGCAGGCGCAGATCGTCAACCTGCTGCAGGACCTGCAGCAGGAGATGGGGCTGACCTACCTGTTCATCGCGCATGACCTGTCGGTGGTGCGCCACATCTCCGACCGCGTCGCGGTGATGTATCTCGGCCGCATCGTCGAGCTGGCGCGCAAGGAGGAACTCTACGCCGCGCCGATGCATCCCTATACCCAGGCGTTGCTGGCTGCCGTCCCCGCGCCGCATCCGGCCGGGCGCACGGCGCGCCGCGCGGCCCGTCTGCGCGTCGCCGGCGACATGCCCAGCGCCATCAACCCGCCGCCCGGCTGCCGCTTCCACACCCGCTGCCCGCACGCCATGGCGATCTGCCGCGAGGTGGCGCCGCCGCTGGCCGAGACCAAGCCGGGCCATCTCGCCGCCTGCCATCTGCTGACCAAAGCCCATTGAACGCCGGAGCCAACCGCGCCATGCCCGACCCCCGCAAAAGCCGCATCCTCTGCGACGTGGATTTCGACAGGGATGGCGTCCAGCACGGCTTCCTGCGGCTGTTCCATTCCAGCCATGCCTCGGCCTATGGCTTCCTGCCGATCCCGATCGTCGTTATCCGCAACGGCGAGGGGCCGACCGCGCTCTTCGTCTCCGGCAACCATGGCGACGAATACGAGGGCCAGGTGGCGCTGGCCAATCTGGTCAAGCGCCTGACGCCGGACGCCATCAAGGGCCGCGTCATCATCCTGCCGACCGCGAACTATCCGGCCGCCATGGCCGGCAACCGCGTCTCGCCGATCGACAACCTCAACCTCAACCGCATCTTCCCGGGCGATCCGGACGGCTCGGTCACCCAGCAGATCGCCTATTTCATCGCGACCGAGCTGATCCCGCGCGCCGACCTGATCTGCGACCTGCATTCCGGCGGTTCCTCGCTGCTCTACGTGCCCTGCGTTCTGACCAGCCAGGTGCCCGACCCCGCGCTCTATGCGAAGCACATGGCGGCGCTGCGGGCCTTCGGCGCGCCGCTGGCCTATGTGCAGGGGCGCGCCCAGGGGCAGGGCGGCAACCAGACGCTGGGCGGCTATGCCGAGACGCTCGGCATCCCCTCGCTCGGCAGCGAGCTCGGCGGCGGCGGCTGCGTCACCCCGGCCGGCCTGCGCATCGCCGAGCGCGGGGTGAACAACCTGCTCGTCCATCTCGGCATCCTGCCGGAGAGCGCGCGGCTCGCGGGCGAACCGACCGAGATCTTCGGCCTCGCCGGCCAGGACCACTTCGTCTACACGCCAGAGGCCGGCGTCTTCGAGCCGCTGGTCGAGCTGGGCGACCGCGTGAAGGCCGGCCAGCCGGCGGCGCGGATCCATTTCCCGGAGACGCCCTGGGCGCCGGCGGTCGAATGCGCCTTCCTCAGCGACGGCTTCGTGCTGTGCAAGCGGCAGCCGGGTCGGACAGTGCGGGGGGATTGCCTGTTCGTCCTGGGCGGCGCGTTCCAGGAGTAGGGCAGGGGCAGGCCAGGGGAATGAATTCCCCTGGATCACTTCTTCTTTCTGTCCTCGGCCGTGACCGGGCCAGCGCCAGAACACGGGCGATGCCAGGGCCGCGCGGCGGGGCGCGTTTCACCTCCGGTCTCAACCTGGACACGGCAGTCCGAAAGAAATCCGATCTGTCATACCGCCGTCACGGCGACGTCGCACAGCTCCGATAAGGCCTCCCCTCGGATGCAACGCCCAGCTCGCCGGTCGCGGACTCGGAGCCTGGGCCCAGCCGAGGGAAGCCGGAATGCCGCCGAGCCCCGCCACGCGCCGTTATCGGTCGCTGTTCATTTCCGACACCCATCTCGGGCAGCGCGGCTGCCGGGTCGACCTGCTGCTGGAATTCCTCAACGAGGTCGAGTGCGAGCAGCTCTATCTGGTCGGCGACATCGTCGATGGCTGGCGCCTGAAGCGCTCCTGGTACTGGGATGCCGGGCATGACCAGGTGATCCGCAAGGTCCTGTCGATGGCCAAGCACGGGACCCGGGTCATCTACATCCCGGGCAACCATGACGAGGTCTTCCGCGACTGGGCGGGGCCGGAATTCCAGGTCGCCGGCATCGCCCTGATGAAGGAGGCGGTCCACACCGCCGCCGATGGCCGACGCTTCCTGGTCATCCATGGCGACGAGTTCGACAGCGTGGTGCGCTATGCCACCGTCATCGCGCATCTGGGCGACTGGGCCTATGACGCGGCGCTGGCGGTGAACCGCTGGTTCAACGCCGTGCGCCGGCGCCTGGGCTATCCCTACTGGTCGCTCAGCCAGTGGCTGAAGCGCCAGGTGAAGGAGGCGGTGAAGGCCATCGACCGCTTCGAGGTGGCGCTGGCCGAGGAAGCCCGCCGCCGCGGCCTGGATGGCGTCATCTGCGGCCATATCCACCACGCCGAGATGCGCCAGGTGAACGGCATCACCTACATGAATGACGGCGACTGGGTGGAGAGCTGCTCGGCCCTGGTCGAGCATGCCGATGGCCGCTTCGCCCTGGTCGACTGGGCCGCCGAGCACCGCCGCCGCCACAACGCCCCCCCGCGCGCCCTGCCGGCGCCGGTCGCGGTCGCGGCCGAGTAGCGCCCGGTGCGGCTGCTGCTGGTCACCGATGCCTGGACGCCGCAGGTCAATGGCGTCGTCCGCACGCTCAGCACCGTGGCCGAGACGCTGACGCGCGGCGGCGACAGCGTCACGGTGATCAGCCCCGACCGCTTCGGCAGCCTGGCCGTGCCGGGCGAGCCGGGGCTGCGGCTCGCCTTGTTCCCGCGCCGCCGGCTGGCCGCGATGGTCGAGCAGGCGCGGCCGGACGCGGTGCATATCGCCACCGAGGGGCCGCTGGGCTGGGCGATGCGGGCGCTGTGCCGCCGCCGCGGCTGGCGCTTCACCACCGCCTTCCACACCCGCTTCCCCGACTATCTGGCGGCGCGCTTCCGGGTGCCGCCGGCCTGGTCCTGGCCGGTGCTGCGGCGCTTCCACGCGGCGGCGGCGGGCACCTTCGTCGCGACCGAGAGCCTGCACCGCGAGCTCGAGGCGCAAGGCTTCGGCCGGCTGCGCCACTGGTCGCGCGGCGTCGACACCGCGCTGTTCAGGCCCGGGCCCCACGACGCCTTCCCGGATCTCCCCCGCCCGATTTTTCTTCATGTCGGCCGGGTGGCGACGGAGAAGAACATCGAGGCCTTCCTGGCGCTGGACCTGCCGGGCTCGAAGCTGGTGGTGGGCGACGGGCCGGCGCGGGCCGCGCTGCAGCAGCGCTTTCCCCAGGCGCATTTCGCCGGTTTCCGCCATGGCGCGGCGCTGGCCGCCGCCTATGCCGCGGCCGATGTCATGGTGTTTCCCTCACGCACCGACACCTTCGGCCTGGTGCTGCTGGAGGCGCTGGCCTGCGGCACGCCGGTCGCCGCCTTCCCGCAGCCGGGGCCGCTGACCGTGCTGGGCGACGCGCCCGTCGGCGCCGTCGACGAGGACCTGCGGCGCGCCTGCCTCACCGCGCTGGGCGCCGACCGCGAAGCCTGCCGCGCGCGCGCCGAGGGCTTCAGCTGGCAGGCCTGCGCCGCGCAGTTCCGCGCCCAGCTGGTCTCGCTGCGCGGCGAGCTGCCCGCCGGCCTCGTGGCCGCCGGCTGAGCCGCCTCAGGCGGGCAGGGACGGCCAGTCCTCCGGCGACTGGATGGCGCTCCAGGCCCGCTGCCGGGCTAGGTTCGGGTCCATGCCCAGGCTGAAGGCGGCCTCGGTCCAGCGGCGGCGGCGCAGCCCGGTCACCGGCTTGCCGGCGCTGTTGCGGTAGATCCGGAACAGCTCGGCCGCCGACCGCCAGTCATGGCCGTTCACCAGCTTCAGCAGGCTGGGTGCCGCCACGGTCAGCGCGCCCAGATTGTTGGCCAGCAGGATCAGCGCCGCCGCCTGGCGCGGGGTCAGCGGCGCGGTGACCGCCTGGGCGACCAGCAGCGCCGCCTTGTCCAGGTCACGCTGCGCCAGCCGCTCGGCCGTGGCGCGGTCGATCGCCGGGCCGCCGAGCCAGACCGGCGTGCCGTCCAGGTAGCTGCGGCTGCCGATGCCGATGGTCGGAAAGCCGAAGCCGTCATTGTAGGGGGTCAGCACGCAGCCTTCGAAGGCCTCGGACAGGGCCACGGCCTCGGCCGGCACGCCGCCCTCCCAGACTTCTTCTTGTTCGGCCACCGCCGTGGGTGCCGTCTGCAGCAAGCCGCCCATCGCCGCCTCCCCGGTCAAGGTCAAGACGGCCGCAGCAGAGCATAACGATTAACGTTCCGTCAACGAATCAAAGAGGGCCGGTCGGCGTGTAGCGCCAGATGCTGGCGGGGGGGAAGTTGCGCGGCGTCCAGGCGCGGCGCTCGGCCTGCAGACCCAGCCGGCGCCAGGGCAGCGGCGAGGTGATGCAATAGGTGTAGAGCAGGAAGGCCTGGCCCGGCGCTACCGCCTCGACGCTGCGCAGGAAGCGGCGCTGCTTCTCCAGCGGCAGCAGCACCAGCGGGATGCCGCAGATCGCCGTCGCGATGCGGTGGTGCGCCTCGGGCGGAATGCAGCCGGCCAGGTCGAAGGCATCGCCGCAGACCACCCGCACGCCGGGCAGGGTATCGCGCAGATGCGCCGCCATCTCCGGCACGATCTCGACCACGATCAGCCGCTCGGCCGGCACGCCGCTCTCCAGCAGGGCGCGGGAGACCACGCCGGTGCCGGCGCCGAGGTCCAGCACATAATCCTGCGGCCCGCGCCGCACCTCGCGGGCGATCCGCCGGCAGAGGCTGGGCGAAGAGGGCACCACCGAGCCCATCTGCAGCGGATTGGCCGACCAGCGCTTCAGGAAGAGGGCGGCATTGGCGGTGTGCTGGCGGGCGATGCGGGGCAGGGCGTCGGGCATGCGGCGACTCCGCGAAGGGGCAGACGCCCCCTGTTGGACCCGGCCCGGCGACAGCGGCGTGGCGGTGCGGTGACAGTCCCGCGAAGCCGCGGCCTAGCCTTGCGGCTCCTGCTGCGGCGGGCGGCCGCGCAGCAGCGCCAGCAGCCGCTGCGGCAGCGGCTCGGCACGATCCTCGACGAAACGCTGGCGCAGCTTGTCCTCCAGCCAGGCGGCCGCGGCCTCCGGCTGCGTCACCGGGTCGGGGCAGGGCGGCTCGGCCGCGGCCGGCGCGCCCGCCGGCAGGGGGGAGAGGCGGTCGTCGCTGCCGGCGGGTTCCATCGTGCCACTCCATCAAGGCGCCGTGAGCTTAGCCTTGGGCGGCGCTTTGCTCGACCGGAAAAATCGCGGCGGGGGAAGGGCGCAACCCGGCCTGCACGCCATCGGTTCTCTCCTGGCAGGCGCCCGGCCACGGCGGCGGGGCGCGCAACGGGAGGAACCCGCCATGGCAGACCCGACGAAGCAGGAACAGGGCGGCAAACCGGCCGGGAAGGACCGTCCGGCCGAGCATCACCGCCCCGCGAAGGGCGAGGACGCGAAGCTGGAACGCGCGCTCGAAGACACCTTCCCGGCCAGCGACCCGCCGGCACAGTCCAGCCCCGGCACCAACACGGTGGGCTGGGAGGAGCCGCTCAACGACGGCACCCGGAAGGACTGAGCCACGCGGCTACCGGCTTTCGGCATCCAGGTCGAAGGCCGGGGCCTCGCGCAGGGCCTCGCGGGTCATCGCCCCCTCCAGCCGGGGGGTGCCGTGCGGGCCGGGCAGGAAGCGGATCTCGGCCATGGGCACCGCCACGTATTTGGTGCCGACGCCGAGGAAGCCACCCACCCCCAGGATCAGCGAGGCGACGCGGCCTTCCTCCAGCAACATCATGTCGACGACCGCGCCGATCTGTTCGCCGGCCGGGTTGAACACGGGGCTGCCGATCACCCGGCTGGCGCGCCAGCCAGGCTGCGGCTCGGCCAGCGACAGGGCGGCCGCCGCTGGGGAGGGGGGCGATTCGGCCCGCAGGGGAGACGGCGCGACAAGCCGCAGCGCCACCAGGAGCGCCAGGGCCGCGGTCATGATCGGGCGATGCATGGCGTTTTTCTCCTGGCAGTCCGTATCATGACGCGACGGCGATACTGGCGAAAAGCCCAGCCCCCGCCGCGGGTTCCAGCGTTTGCAGGGCCCGGCGCCCGCCAAGAGGACGGGACAACCGGATGACTGGCCCGCCAGGTCTAGGGGGCCGTCATCGAAGCTTCATATTTCTGAAATAGAACCGTCGCTCCTCCGTCCTAGAAGGCGCTCGACCGAACCGGCCGGACCGGCTGCCACCAGCGGACACCGGAAGGCCCCAAGGACGGAGAGACAAGGTGAGCAATCGGATTCTGGCCCTGGCGGCCGGCCTCGTGGCGTCGATCAGCCTCTCGATGGGCGCTGTCGCGCAGCAGGCCACCATCACCGGGGCCGGCGCGAGCTTCCCGAACCCGCTGTACCAGAAGTGGGGCGAGGCGGCCCGCTCGGCGATCAACATCCAGCTCAACTACCAGTCCGTCGGCTCGGGCGCCGGCCAGGCGCAGATCCGCAACCGCACCGTCGATTTCGGCGCCTCCGACGCGCCGATGACCGCCGAGCAGCTGCAGGAGCACAACCTGCTGCAGTTCCCGGCCACCATGGGCAGCCTGGTCGCCATCGTGAACGTCCCCGGCGTCGAGGACCACAAGATGCGGCTGACCGGCGAGGTCCTGGCCGACATCTACCTGGGCAAGATCACCAAGTGGAACGACCCGCGCCTGGTCGAGATGAACCCGGGCCTGACCCTGCCGAACCTAGCGATCGCCCCGGTCTATCGCGCCGACGGCTCGGGCACGACCTTCGTGTGGGTCTCCTACCTCTCCGCCGTCTCCGGCGACTTCAAGAGCCGCGTCGGCGTCGGCACCTCGGTGCGCTGGCCCTCCGGCACGGGCGCCCGCGGCAATGAAGGCGTCGCCGGCACCGTCCGCAACGTCCGCGGCGCCATCGGCTATGTCGAGCACGCCTATGCGATGCAGAACAAGCTGGTCACCACCCAGCTGCGCAACCGCGCCGGCAACTACGTGATGCCGACGACCGAGGCCTTCCAGGCCGCCGCCGCCAATGCCGACTGGACCGCGCCGAACTTCGCCGCCAGCCTGATCGACACCCAGGGCGCCACCTCCTGGCCGATCGTCTCGCCGACCTTCATCCTGCTGCCGCGCAACCCGACCGACGCCACCCGCGCGCAGAACGTGATGAAGTTCTTCGACTGGGCCTTCCGCTCGGGCGACGCCACCGCCACCGAGCTCGACTACATCCCGGTGCCGGAAGCGGTCGAGAACGCCATCCGCGCCGCCTGGGCGACCATCCAGGTCGACGGCAAGCCGGTCTGGCCGGCGAACTGAGCCCGCTGACCGGCGGCCTGGCCACGGTCTGACGACAGCACGGGCGGGCGGCGCCGCAGGGTGCCGCCCGCTTCCGCCAACCGGCCGGGGCGGTTAAGCCCGGCCTCCCAGGGATGCGGCCGCCGGCGAGGCCGGCCCGTCCAGCCGCCGGGGGCGACCCGGAACCCGCGACCCGGAGCGCGATCTTGCCGCCGTCCGCCACCCTGACCCACGACGCCGCCAGCGGGTCCCCGCCCGGCCTCAAGCGCGGCAACGCCTCCGGCGCGATGGGCGACGCCATCTTCGCCGCCGCCTGCCGCGGCGCCGGCCTGCTGGTGCTGGCCCTGCTCGGCGCCATCATCATCGGCCTGTTCATCGGCGGCCTGCCGGCCTTCCGGGCCTTCGGCCCCGGCTTCGTCTTCTCGACCGAATGGGACCCGGTGCAGGAGGTGTTCGGCGCCGGCGTCTCGATCTACGGCACCGTCATCACCGCCGTGCTGGCGCTGCTGCTGGCCGTGCCGCTGGCCTTCGGCGTCGCCTTCTACCTGACCGAGCTGGCGCCCGCCTGGCTGCGCCGCCCGGTCGGCACCGCGGTCGAGCTGCTGGCCGCCGTCCCCTCGATCATCTACGGCATGTGGGGCTTCTTCCTGATCGTCCCCTTCATGGCCCAGACGGTGCAGCCCTTCGTCATCGACACGCTGGGCGAGCTGCCGGGGATCGGCTTCCTCTTCGCCGGCCCGCCCTTCGGCACCGGCATCTTCACTGCGGCCCTGATCCTGGCGATCATGGTGCTGCCCTTCGTCGCCGCCACGATGCGCGACGTCTTCGAGACGGTGCCGGCGGTCTACAAGGAAAGCGCCTACGGCCTCGGCTGCACCCAGTGGGAAGTCGTCCGCAGCGTCGTGCTGCCCTATACCCGCATCTCGGTGGTCGGCGGCATCATGCTGGGCCTCGGCCGGGCGCTGGGCGAGACCATGGCGGTCACCTTCGTCATCGGCAATGCCAACCGCATCTCGACCAGCCTGTTCGGGCCGGGCAACACCATCGCCTCGGTGATCGCGCTGGAATTCGGCGAGAGCGAGCTCGGCAGCCTGAAGCTCTCGGCGCTGCTGGCGCTGGGCTTCCTGCTCTTCGTCATCTCCTTCATCGTGCTGGCGGCCTCGCGCTTCCTGCTGCGCCAGCGTCGGAAGGCCTGAGCCCATGAGCGCCACCACCCACGCCGCTCTGCCCAAGGCTGGCCTGCCGGGCGGCCCCGCCAAGAACCTGGCGGTCGCCGCCGCCCTCGGCCGCCGCCGCCGCGCCACCGCGCTGGTCGTGAAGCTCGCCTGCTACGCCGCCACCGGCATCGGCCTGGTGCTGCTGCTGTCGATCCTCGGCACGCTGTTCTGGAACGGCTTCACCGCCCTCTCGCCGCGGGTCTTCACCGAGGTCACCAAGCCGCCGGGCTCCGAGGGCGGCCTGCTGAACCCGATCATCGGCAGCCTGATCCAGGCCGGCATCGGCACCCTGATCGGCACGCCGATCGGCCTGCTGGTCGGCACCTACCTGGCCGAATACGCCAAGGGCTCGCCGCTGGCCAATGCGGTGCGCTTCGTCTCCGACATCCTGCTCTCGGCCCCCTCGATCCTGATCGGCCTGTTTGTCTATCAGATCCTGGTGGTGCCCTTCGGCGGCTTCTCCGGCTGGGCCGGCTCGATCGCGCTGGCGATCATCGTCATCCCGATCGTGGTCCGCACCACCGAGGACATGCTGCGGCTGCTGCCCGACACGCTGCGCGAGGCGGTGATCGGCCTGGGCGCGCCGAAGTGGAAGATGATCACCCTGGTCTGCTGGCGCGCCGCCGCCTCGGGCATCGTCACCGGCGTGCTGCTGGCGGTGGCCCGCGTCGCTGGCGAGACCGCGCCGCTGCTCTTCACCTCCCTCGGCAACCTGAACTGGTCGCTCAGCCTTTCCGGGCCGATGTCCAGCCTGCCGATCACCATCTACTCCTACGCCGGCTCGCCGTATCAGGACTGGATCGCCCTGGCCTGGGCGGGTGCGCTGATCATCACCCTCGGCGTCCTCGGGCTCAACATCGCAGCGCGCACGCTGCTGCGCCGCAAGTGAGGCAGATCATGAGCGCTTCCATGACCCAGACCGTCGACGCCATGCCCGGCCTGCAGGCCCGCAGCGGCGAGGCGCTGAACCCGGCCCGCATCGCGGTGCGCAAGCTCGACTTCTACTACGGCGACCACAAGGCGCTGAAGTCGATCGACTTCGACCTGCCGGACCGCCAGGTGACCGGCATGATCGGCCCCTCGGGCTGCGGCAAGTCGACGCTGCTGCGCGTGCTGAACCGGATGTACAGCCTCTATCCGGGGCAGCGCGCCACCGGCCAGGTGCTGCTCGACGGCAAGAACATCCTGGACGACGATGTCGACATCAACGCGCTGCGCTCGCGCGTCGGCATGGTGTTCCAGAAGCCGACGCCCTTCCCGATGACCATCTATGAGAACATCGCCTTCGGCATCCGCCTGCACGAGAAGCTGAACAAGGCGCAGATGGACGAGCGCATCGAATGGGCGCTGACGCGGGCCGCCATCTGGGGCGAGGTCAAGGACCGGCTGAACAGCTCGGCCATGGGCCTCTCCGGCGGCCAGCAGCAGCGGCTCTGCATCGCCCGGACCATCGCCGTGCGGCCGGAAGTGATCCTGCTGGACGAGCCGACCTCGGCGCTCGACCCGATCTCCACCCTGAAGATCGAGGAGCTGATCGACGAGCTGAAGCGTGACTTCACCATCGCCATCGTCACGCACAACATGCAGCAGGCGGCGCGCTGCGCCGACCAGGTGGCCTTCTTCTACCTCGGCGAGCTGATCGAGGTGGCGCCGGCGGAAGAGATGTTCACCGCGCCGAAGCAGAAGAAGACCCAGGAATACATCACCGGCCGGTTCGGCTGATCGGGGCTGTCATGGAAACCTTGCAGAGCGAGCATATCGTGAAGTCCTACGAAGAACAGCTCAAGCGCCTGCGTGACATGGTCGCCCGCATGGGCGGCCTGGCCGAGCGCCAGGTGGCCGACGCCGCCGCCGCGCTGATCCGCCGCGACACCGAGCTGGCCAGCGCGGTGGTCGGCCGCGACGGCGAGATCGATGCGCTGGAAACCGAGATCGAGAATTTTTGCGTCCGCCTGCTGGCGCTGCGCCAGCCGATGGCCTCCGACCTGCGGCTGATCGTCGCCGCCATGAAGGTGTCCACGGACATCGAGCGCATCGGCGACTACGCCCGCAACGCCGCCAAGCGCGCCATCGTCGTCTCGCAGCAGCCGCTGCTGGGCAGCCTGAACGGCTTCCAGTGGATGGCCAAGCTGGTGCAGGAGAACCTGAAGGACGCGATCGACGCCCTGGTCAAGGAGGATGCCGTCGCCGCCGAGCGCGTCTGGGGCGCCGACGCGCCGGTCGACGACATCTACAACGGTATCTTCCGCGAGATGCTGACGCACATGATGGAGGACCCGCGCAACATCACCGCGGCGACCCATCTGCTGTTCATCGCCAAGAACTTCGAGCGGATCGGCGACCACGCCACCAACATCGCCGAGACCGTGCATTACGCCGTGCTCGGCCACACGCTGCCGGAGGACCGGCCGAAGTCGGACAGCTCCGCCTATACCGTCGTCCGCCCGCCCGTCTGACCGCCTGAGGAGAGCATTTCCCGATGGCCGAGCTGCATTCCGGCATGTCGCGTCCCACCATCCTGGTGGTCGAGGACGAGGCGCCGCTGCTGACCCTGCTGCGCTACAACCTGGAGAAGCAGGGCTTCCGGGTCGATGAGGCCGCCGACGGCCAGGAAGCCCTGATGCGGGTGGCCGAGGCGCCGCCCGACCTGGTGCTGCTGGACTGGATGCTGCCGGCGCTCTCGGGCCTCGAGGTCTGCCGCCAGCTGCGCCGCCGCCCCGATACCCGCGACCTGCCGATCATCATGGTCACCGCGCGCACCGAGGACCAGGACGCCGTCCGCGCCCTCGACACCGGCGCCGACGACTATATCGCCAAGCCCTTCGTCATGGACGCGCTGATGGCGCGTATCCGGGCGCTGCTGCGCCGCTCCGGCGGCGTCGCGACCAAGGGCGTGCTGGCCTGGCAGGACGTGTCGATGGACCAGGACGCGCACCGCGTCACCCGCAACGGCCGCGCCCTGCATCTCGGCCCGACCGAGTACCGCCTGCTGGAGTTCTTCCTGCAGCACCCGGGCCGGGTCTTCTCGCGCGAGCAGCTGCTCGACGCCGTCTGGGGGCGTGACATCCATGTCGAGCCGCGCACCGTCGACGTCCATATCCGCCGCCTGCGCAAGTCGGTGAACGCCGATGGCGAGGTGGATATCATCCGCACCGTCCGCTCGGCAGGCTACGCGCTGGATCTGGAGCACGCCTGAAGGGAAGAAAGGGGCAGGCCAGGGGAATGAATTCCCCCGCGGCGCAGTGCGCCGCGCCCGTTCTTTTTTCTGTCTGACTGCCGTGTCCACGAGGAGACGGGACGTGAAACGGCCAGTGCACAGCGCGACCTTCCAGGTCGCGCTGTCTTTGTGCGATGCTTTGGCGACGGCGCAGGTAAGGCGGCGGCCCACGAACGGCCGGTGATCAGAAAGAAGATGGGCGCAACCGTATACGGTTGCGGGGGGAATTCATTCCCCCAGCCTTTGCCTGTCTTCTCTGCTCAGACAGTGACCTCCCCCAGCAGCAGCGTCTGCCGCCGGATCAGCCACACCGCCCGCTCGAACAGCGTGGTGACGCGGAACAGCAGGCTCTGGTCTTCCGGCGTCAGGGCTTCGGTCGTCGACACCCGGCGGCGCAGCTGGTCCATCATCTCGGAGCGGTCGGCCGAGAGCTCGCGCAGCATCGCCAGGTCGTCGCTGTCGCCCCCGCTGCCGACTTCCTCGAGCTGCAGCAGCAGAAGGTGCAGCGCCTCGGACAGCTGCAGCACGCGGCTGGCGACCGGCGCCTGGGACGGGCCGGCGGCGGCGATGGCGAAGTCGCCGATGGTCTCGCGCAGCGCCGCCAGCAGCTCGTTGCGGTTCTCCAGCAGCACGGCGCGGTCCAGCGTGCCGCGATCCGGGTCGCGCGCCAGCAGCTCGGCCAGGAAGGCCTTGGTGGCCTGCTCGACGCTGGCGGCGGCGGCCAGCTGGGTGGCGACCGGCGGCATCGCCGGGCTGGCCTCCGGCACCGGGCTCAGAACCGGGGCCAGCAGGCCGGGCAGGCGGGCGGCCAGGCCGGCCTGCTCGCGCTCGACCAGGTCGAGGGCGCTCGGCGGGTCGTCGAGCGCCTGGTCGTAGAGGAAGCGCGGGCGGCCGAGCGCCTCGGCGGGCGTCGCCGGCGACAGGCGTTCCAGCAGGGCGCGCATCGGCCGGCCGAGCGGCGCCAGGGCGAGGGCGGTCACCACCTGGAAGATCAGGAACAGCCAGCCGATGCGCTCCGGCAGGCGCTCGGCCAGCTGCCCGGTCAGCCAGAGCACCAGCGGGATGCCGTGCTGCTCCAGCACGAACAGGCCGAGGAACAGCAGCGTGCCGATCACCTTGAACAGCGTCTGGAACCAGGCGAGCTGGCGCGCCGAGCCGGACAGGTTGCCCGACAGCAGCAGCACCGACAGCCCCGAGCCGAGCGAGGCGCCATAGACCACCATCACCGTCTGCTCGAAGCCGAGCAGGCCGAGGCCGGCCAGGGTGATCGCCAGGATCGAGACGGTGGAGGAGGATTGCGCGACGATGGTGACGACGACGCCGACCAGGAAGGACGGGGTGAGGGCGCTGCCGGAGAAGGCCAGCAGCTCGCGCACCAGCGCCAGGTCGCGCAGCGGCGCGGCGCCGGCCTTGATGGTGGCCAGCCCCAGGAACAGCAGCCCGAGCCCGGCCAGCGCCCCCAGCAGCGGCCGCAGCCGACCGCCATGGTCGATGCCGAAATAGCTGGCGAAGCCGACCAGGCCGAACAGCCAGAGCACGGCCAGCCGCAGGTCGATGGTCGCCAGCAGCACCAGGCCGGCGGTTCCCGCATTGGCCCAGGCCAGCGCCGGCAGGGCGCGCGCCAGCGGCAGCAGCCCGGCGGTATAGAGGCTGGTGGCGATGAAGGTGACGGCGTTGGAGCTCTGCGTCAGCGCGCCAAGCAGCAGGCCGGTGCCGGCGGCCGAGACCGGGCCGCGGGTCGCCCGCCGCATGGCGCCGCGCAGCCGCGGGCCGGCCATGGCCTGCAGCCCGTTGCCGACCCCCTTGATGCCGAGGAAGAACAGGCCGAGGCCGCCGAACAGGCTGGCGAAAAGGTCCATCAGGCGGGGCTCTCAGGCGGGGCGGCGGGTGGCGAGGGTCAGCAGCAGCGCCAGCACCAGCAGCAGCCCGCCGCCCGAGCCGATCAGCAGCAGGCGGCGGGTCTCCGCGTAGCGCGCGGCGGAGTCGCGCAGCATGGCCTCGCGGCTGGCCTGGACGGCGCCGGCGATGGCCTCGGCGGCGGCGTCCAGCTTCTGTTCCAGCGCGCGGTCGACGCCGCGCACCCGGTCATCGATGGCGCGCGGCCCCTCCGGCGTGGCCGGGTCGGCGCCGGCCAGGGCCTCGGCATAGCGGGCGGCCAGCGCGGCATGCTCGGCGGCCAGGGCCGGCAGCGGGGCGCCGGCCTCCCCGGGCAGGCGCGGCGCCGCCTCGGCCAGCCGCTGCAGCAGGCCGGCGGTGCGCGTCTGCTCGGCCAGGAAGCGGTCTTCCAGCGCCCGCCGGCTGGCCGCTTCGCGCGAGCGCAGCAGCAGGTTCTTCCATTCCTGCACCTGGCGCTTGAAGCCGGTCTCCGCCCGCCGGCCGGTGTCGAGGACGGCCTGCAACTCGGCCAGCTCGGCCGAGGCGGCGCGGTGGGCGGCATCGGTCCGGTGCAGGGCGAAGAGGCCGAGCCCGGCCATGCCGAGCAGCACCAGCATCACCAGCCCGCCCAGCATCAGGCGCATGCGCATCGGTGGGATGTCCCGGAATGCCTCGCGACCTGTCATGAAACCGTCACGAAGCGTCTGTTTTCAAAAAGGAAAGCCTGCCGGCGGCCGGCGCCGGCATCGATGCCGCGCGGGCTTGTCCGCGTCAAGCGCGCGGCCGCCTGAGGCCGGTGATGGCTGCCGTCCTGACAAGCGCCGCGCGGGGCGGTAATCTGGCGCCGACATTCCCGCCCGAGTCGAGAGGAAGGCAGCCGGACATGGCGATGAGCACGCAACTGGCGCTGCGGCTGCGGCCCGAGGCGGAGGCGGTGCCCGAGCTGCTGGACCGGCTGGAGGCCTTCGCCGAGGAGGCGGAACTGCCGCCCGGCATCGCGCATCGCCTGGCGCTCGTCGCCGAGGAGCTGGTGGCCAATGTCGCCATGCACGGCCAGGGCGCCAGCTTCGTCGAGGTCGTCCTGCAGCAGGAGGGCGACGGGCTGCACCTGCTGATCACCGATGACGGCCCCGCCTTCGACCCGCTGGCCGAGGCGGCGCCCGACACCGACACCGCGCTCGAGGAGCGCGAGATCGGTGGCCTGGGCATCCATTTCGTCCGCAAGATGGTCCGCAGCCTGGACTATCGGCGGCAGGACGGTTGCAACCGCCTCGCGGCGGTGCTGGACGCGGGCTGAAGCGCGCGGCACTTTGGCGCCACGCGTCAGAGACGATTGAGAGACGCAAAGAGGAGCGTGACGAGTATGCAGATCGCCGAGATCAAGTCCGGGACCGTGACGGTCGCCGCCTTCGAAGGGCGGCTCGACACCGCCACCGCCGCGGCGGCGGAGAGCAAGCTGCTCGCCCTGCTGGAGGAAGGCGGCGTGGTCGCCGACCTGGAGGGGGTGCGCTATGTCTCCTCCGCCGGGCTGCGCGTGCTGCTGAAGGCCGCCAAGCAGGCCAAGACCGCCGGCAAGCCCTTCAGCGTCTGCGGGCTGCAGGCGCCGGTGCGCGAGGTCTTCGAGATCTCCGGCTTCGACAAGATCATCCCGGCCTATGCCACCCGCGCCGAGGCGCTGGCCGCCTGATCCCGCGCCGGCGGACGCCCTTCCTTCCGGGGGCGGCCGCCGGGCTTTCCCGGCCGGAGGCATGATGCAGGGATCTCCCGCCTCCACGGGCTTGCAGGCCAGCCTGCTGGACGGGCTGGCCCGGCTCGCCGGCCTGGCGCCGAGCGAGGTGCTGCTCGGCCGGCTGCGCCGCGCCGCCCTGCTGCTCGCCGGCATGACCGAGGCGCGGCTGCCGCCCGCCGATCCCGAGGATCCCTTCTGGGCCGCGCTGCTCGACGCCGTCACCGTGCAGGAGACGCGGCTGTTCCGCGCCGCGGCGCAGCTCGAGGCGCTGGCCGCGCTGGTCTTCCCCGGCCTGCGCGATCTCTCCCGCCCGCTGCGCCTGCTCTCCGCCGGCTGCGCCACGGGGGAGGAGGGCTGGACGCTCGCGGCCCTGGCCGGCGAGGCCGGCTTCGCCGCCGAGGTCACCGGCATCGACCTCTGCCGCCCGGCCCTGGCCCGCGCCGCGACGGGCCGCTTCCCGCCCGGCCCGCCCGATCCGCTGCGCGACGTGCCCCTGGCCTATCTGCGGCATTTCCTGCGCCTGCCCGATGGCGGGGCGCGCGCCGAGACGCCGCCGGGCGTCACCGTGTCCTGGTCGCGGCAGAACCTCTGCGGGCTGGCCGTGCCGCAGCAGGGCTTCGACATCATCCTGTGCCGCAACGTGCTGATCTACCTGACCGAGCCCGCCCGCGCCGCGGTGCTGCAGGGGCTCGTCGCGCGGCTGGTCCCGGGCGGCGCGCTGCTGCTGGGCGCGACCGACGCGCCGCCGCCCGGCCTCGGCCTCGTCCCCTGGGCGCCGACGCAGCCCTCGCTGTGGCGGCGGGCATGAGCGCGCTGCTGGCCGGCGGCCGCGCCTGGCGGCTGCCCGAGGGCGTGGAGGCGGTGCCGCCGCTGCGCCCGCGCCCGCTGCCCGGCGCCGCGCCGGGGCTGCTCGGCCTGGCGCTGCAGGGCGGCCAGCTGCTGCCCGTGCTGGCGCCGGGCGGCGCCGCCGGCCCGGTCTGGCTGCTCTGCCCGGCGGGCGAGGCGGGCGGGCGGCTGCTGCTGACCGGCGAGGCGCTGCTGGCCGAGGCCCCGGCGGATGCCCAGCCGCTCGAGCTGCCGCCGGCGCTGCTCGGCCTGGCGCCGGCCGCTGCCGTGGCGCCGCTGCGCGTCGCCGCCGCGGGGCCCGCCGCAACGCCGCACCCGGTCGCCGAGCGGGCGCAGGCCAGCCGCCTGGGCCTCGGCCTGGGCGGCGGCCGGATGCTGCTGCCGCTGGCCTGGCTGGCGCGGGTGGTGCCGATGCCGGCGCTGGCCCCGGCGCCGGGCCTGCCGCCGGGCGCGCTGGGGCTGGGCCTGGCCGCCGGGCTGGGCGCCGGCGAGGGTGCGCCGGTGCTGGTGCTCGACGCCCGCAGCCTGGATCCGGCGCTGCCGGAGGGCCGCGACGCGCCGCTGCTGGCGGTGCTGGCGATCGATGACCGGCTGTTCGGCCTGCCCTGCGACCGCGCCCTGCCGCTGACGGCGGCGCAGGCCGGCGCCTTCTCCGCCATGCCGGCCGGGCAGCTGGCCGATGTCCTGGCCGCCGCGCCGGCGCTGCGCCGCCTGGCGCCGCCGCACCATGCGCGGCCCTCGCCGCCCGCGGTGCCAACCCGCAGCCTGATGCTGGCCCGCGCCGGCACCCAGCTTTTCGCGCTGCCGCTCGAGGAGGTCGCCGGCGTCGTGCCGCCGCAGGTCCCGGCACCGCTGCCGGCGGGGCTGGCCGTGGACGCGCCGGACGGCGTGGTGGCGCATCGCGGCGACGTGCTTCCCGTGGCCGATGCCGGCCATGCCCTGGGCGGGGCGCCGGTGCTGGCGCCGGGCCGGGCGGTGCCGCTGCTGCGCCTGGCCGGGCCGCAGGCGGTGGCGCTGGCGGTGACCGCGGTGCTCGGCCTGCGCGCCGTGCCGCTGGCCGGCATGGTGGCGCTGGAGGAGGGCGGCATCGTCGCCGCGCTGCTGCCCTTCCAGGGCCTGCCGCTGCCGGTCTGCCGCGCCGGGCCGCTGGCCCGCGCGGCGGCCCAGGCGCCGCCGGACAGGATGCCCGCGTGATCCGCGTCCTGGTGGTGGACGACAGCGGGTTCATGCGGCTGGCGCTGAAGCGGATCATCGAGGCGGATGGCGACCTCCGGGTGGTGGGCGAGGCGGCCAATGGCGCGACCGCGCTGGAACTGGCCGCGCAGCTGCGCCCCGATGTCGTGGCGCTCGATGTCGAGATGCCCGGCATGGACGGGTTGGAGGTGACCGAGCGGCTGATGCAGCTGCCGGCGCCGCCCGCCATCGTCATGGTCAGCCACCATACCCGCGACGGCTCGGAGGCAGCGCTGGCGGCGCTGGCGCGCGGCGCCGCCGATTACCTGTGGAAGGGCTCGGCGCTGTCGGGCCTGGATCTCGGCCAGATCGACCGCGAGCTGCGCGGCCGGCTGCGGCACTGGGCCGGGCAGCGCGCCCGCGCCCGCACCGAGGGCGAGAGCCCGGCCGCGGCGCCGCTGCCGCTGGCGGTGCTCGACCCGCCGCCAGCACTGCCGCCGCTGCGGCGGCTCGGGGCCTGCGACGTGCTGCTGCTCGGCGCCTCGACCGGCGGGCCGGATGCGGTGGCCGAGTTCCTGGCCGCCGCCGGGGTGCTGCCGGTGCCCTGCCTGGTGGCGCAGCACATGCCGGCCGATCTCGGGCCGGATTTCGTCCGCCACTTGGCGCGGCGCAGCGGGCTGCCGGTGCGCCTGGGCGAGCGCGGCCTGCACCCGCTGGCGGGCGAGGTGGTGGTGCTGCCGGGCGGCACCGATGGCCATCTGGCCCGCGCCGCCGATGGCGGCTTCCTGCTCCGGCTGGCCGCCGGCCCGGGGCCGGTGCACCCCTCGGTCGACCTGCTGTTCCAGTCGGCGGCGCTGGTCGCACGGCGCGCCATGGCCGTGGTGCTGACCGGCATGGGGCGCGATGGCGCGGCGGCGGCGGTGGCGCTGGCGGCGCGCGGCGCGCTGCTGCTGGCGCAGACGGCGGAGAGCTGCGTGGTCGCCGGCATGCCGGTGGCCTTCGCCGAGGCCGCCCGCGCCCATGGCGCCGAGGTGGAGCTGGCGACCCCGACGGCGCTCGGCCGCCGCGCCGCCCGGCTGCTGGCGCGCTGAGCCAAGCTCAAGGATGAGCCCTGGCGACAGGGGCCGCAAAACCGGTCATGCTGCCGCCGCGTTCCGGGCAAGGGACGCATCGGATGGAGCAGGGCATGGCGGAGCCGCTGGACCCGGAACTGCTGGAGGCCTTCCTGCCGGAATGGCTGGAGGGCGCCGTGGACCTGGCCGCGGCGGCGACGCCGGAGGCCGCGCAGCGCATGGTCGACCGGCTGCGCGCCATGGCCGCCGCCTTCGGCATCGCCTCGCTGACGCGCATGCTGGAGCCGGCCGCTTCCCTGCTGGAGGAGCCGGGCCTGCCCGGCATCCCGGCGCTGGGCGAGGCGCTGGCGCGGCAGGCCGAGGCGATCGCCGCCACCGGCCATGACCTGCCGCCGCCGGACGCCGCGCCAGCCCCGCCGCCTTCCTTCCCGGAGGGGCCATCGCCGGACCTGCCGCCGCCCACGCGGCCAGCCGCCGCCGCGCCCGCCCAGGCCCCGCGCATCCGCGCCCTGGTGGTCGACGACAGCGCCATGATGCGCCGGCTGGTGCGCGAGACGCTCTCGGCCGATGCGGATTTCACCGTCGTCGGCGAGGCCGGCGATGGCCGCGCCGCGCTCGGGCTGATGGCCGAGCTGAAGCCCGACCTGACCATGCTGGACATCGAGATGCCGGTGCTGGACGGCATCGGCACGCTGCGCGAATGGGCGCTGGCCGGGCATGGCGCGGTGGTGATCGTCTCCTCCGCCGCGCGGCCGGGGACGGAGCTCGCCGTGCTGGCGCGGCGGCTGGGGGCGGCGGCGGTGGTCGGCAAGCCCTCCGGCGCCTTCAGCCCCGATCTGCGCGACCGCCAGGGCGATGCCATCCTGCGCGCGGCGCGGCGGGCGGTCGGCCTGCCGGCGCCGCTCGGCGCGGAGGGCTGAGGCGATGCTGGGCGATGACGACGCGCTCTGGGGCGAATTCGCCGCCGAGACGGAAGAGCATCTCGACACCATCGAGGCGGTGCTGGGCAGCGGCGCCGCGGCGCTGGAGCGCGAGCAGGTCAACACGCTGTTCCGCGCCTTCCACAGCCTGAAGGGCATGAGCGACGCGCTGGGCGCCCCCGGCATGAAGAACGTCGCCCATGTCGCCGAGGATATCCTGGGGAATGCCCGTTCGGGGAAGCTGGTGGTCGATGCGGCGGTCAGCGGGGTCCTGCTCGGCGCGGTGGATGCGCTGCGGCGGCAGCGGGCGGCGGTGCTGGCGACGCATCAGGACATGCCCGCCGATCCGGCGCTGATCGCGCAGCTGCAGCGCATCGCCGGCGGCACCGCACCGACCCCGCCCGCGCCCCGCCCGCCGCCGCCCCCGGCGGCGGCACCGGAAAAGAATCCGCTGGTCGGGGTGGTGGCGTCGCGGGTGCTGGCGGCGGTGCCGATGCTCGGCCATCTGGCCGGCGAGACCGTCGCCGCGCGCGACCCCTTGGCGCTGCAGGAGGTGGAGGCGCTGGCCGAGGCGGCGGCCCTGCTCGGCCTGCCGCGGCTGGCGGCCGGCTTCGCGACGCTCGTCGAGGCGGCCGGCAGCATCGCTGGCCTGCCGGCGCTCGGTCTGCTGCGCCGCCAGCTGGAACGGCTGGAGGAGCTGGCCGGCGAAAGCGCCGGCGCCGCCGAAATCCCCGGTGCGACGCGCGGCGAGCTGGCGCCGCGGCTGGCCGGCCTCGCCGTGCGGCTGGCGGCGCTGACCGAGGGGCATGGCGACGCGCCGGCGCTCGCCGCGGCGGCGCGGGCGGCGGCGGCGGCGGCCTGCGCGCTGGGGCAGGAGGCGCTGGAGACCCTGCTGCTGACGCTGGAGGACCTGGCCGACCGGGCGGCCGACCCGGATGCGGCCGCCGTGCTGGCGATCCAGGGCCCGGCGCTGGCCGAGCGGCTGCAGGCGGCGGCCGAGGGCGAGCCCCTGGCGCCGCGCGCCCTGCCGCCGGCCGAGGCGGCGGCCGAGGCGCTCGACCCGCGCCTGCCGCCGGCCTTCCGCGGCAGCATGGGGGCCGCCGCGCGCGGCCGGGCGCTGGCGGCGCTGGCGGCCGGGCAGCGGCTGTTCGTCGCGCGGCTGGCGCTGGGCCAGGAAGCCGCCATCGAGAACGCCATCGGCGCCTGGCTGCACGAGGAGGCGGAGGTGCTGGCCAGCCGCAACCTGCCGCCGCCCGCGCCTGGCCTGGCCGCCGAGCTGGAGACCCTGTTCGCCAGCGGCGCCGAGCTGTCGCTGCTGCAGGCGCATGCCCGGACGCTGGACCCGGAGCACCGCGTGCTGCGCGACCTGGCGCTGCTGCCCGAGGGCAGCGTCGAGCAGGCCGAGGCCGGCCCCGTCACCATGCGGGTGCGGCAGGAGACCATCGACGGCATCATCAACCTGCAGGCCGAGGTGCGCGCCGCTGCCCTGTCGCTGTCGGAGACGCTGCAGGAGGGCGGTGGCCGCGGCGCCATCGGGCGCCTCGCCGCGCTGGAGCAATGGCTGCCCGGCAATGTCGCGCCGCATCTGGCGCAGGCGCTGGAGCGGCTGCGGCGCGTGCAGGATTCGATGGAGGCGGCGGAAAGCCGGCTGACGCTGTCGCTGCGCCGGCTGGACGAGGCGGTGATGGAGCTGCGCGTCGTGCCCATCGGCACGCTGTTCTCCCGGCTGCCCCGGGTCGCGCGGGCGGTGGCGCGGGCCAGCGGCAAGGAGGTGGAACTGCTGCTGGAAGGCCAGGAAGTCGCCATCGACCGCAGCCTGGTCGAGCTGCTGGCCGATCCGCTGCTGCATCTGGTGCGCAACGCCGTCGACCACGGCATCGAGGACCCGGCGGCGCGCGCGGCCGCCGGCAAGCCGGCGCGCGGCACGCTGAAGATTTCCGCCGCCCGGCGCACCGGGCAGATCCGCGTGCGGGTCTCCGATGACGGCGCCGGCATCGACCGCGACCGGGTGCTGGCGCGGGCGATCGCGCGCGGCCTGATCGGCCCGGCCGAGGCAGCGCGCCTGTCGCCCGACGAGGTGCATGGCCTGCTGTTCCGCCCGGGCTTCTCGACCGCCGAGACGGTGACGGAGACCTCCGGCCGCGGCGTCGGGCTGGATGTGGTGCAGGACGCCGTGCGCCGCGCCGGCGGCACGCTGGACGTCACCAGCGAGCCCGGCCAGGGCAGCAGCTTTTCGCTGCGCCTGCCGCTGACGGCGGCGGTGCAGACCGTGCTGCTGGTTGAGGTCGGCGGCCATCCTTACGCGCTGCCCGCCGGCCGCGTCGATTCCGTGGTCGAGCGCGACGCCCTGCCGCCCGGCGCCGAGCTGCGCCGCCTTTCCGAGCTGCTGAACCTGCCCGCCGCCGAGGAGACCGGCGAGGGCGCCATCGTCATGCTGCGCAGCGGCGGGCGGGTGCTGGGCCTGGCGGTGGACCGGGTGCAGCGGCGCTCCGACCTGCTGCTGCGGCCGATGCACCCGGCGCTGGCCGGGCTGCCGGGCGTCGGCGGCGTCGGCGTTCTGGGCAATGGCGAGCCGGTGGTGCTGCTCGAGCCGGACGGGATGTGATGCCGCTCAGGGCCGCCAGGGCAGGGTGCCCGGCGGCAGTTTTTTGGCGAATGCCGTCGCCAGCAGCATCAGCGCGGCGGTGACAAGAAGCGCCAGGCAGCTGGTCGCCGCGGCCTGCGGGCCCTGGCCGGCATCCTGCAGGTTGAAGACCAGCACCCCCAGCGTCTGGCTGCCCGGCCCATGCAGCAGGGCGCTGACGGTGACCTCGTTGACCGCCATCAGCAGGACCAGCAGCCCGCCCGCGCCCAGCGCCGGCGCCAGCAAGGGCAGCTGCACCCGCCACAGCCGCCGCAGCGCCCCGGCGCCGAGCGACTGCGCCGCGCGGTCCAATGCCGGGTCCAGCCGTGCCGCCGCTGCCGCGACCGGCCGCAGGGCCAGCGCCTGGAACCGCGCCAGATACGCAAAAAGAATCAGCCCCAGCGTGCCATAGACCGCGCCGCCGCCGGGCAGCCCGAGCACCAGCAGGATCACCGAGACGGCGGTGCAGGCGCCGGGCAGGGCATAGGGCAGGTCGACGCCGAGCGTCGCCCAGCGCACGGACCGGCGGTGCTGGTTCAGCGCGACCGGCAGCGCCGCCAGCGCCAGGAGCAGCGCGGCGCCGCCCGCCAGCAGCAGCGAATGGCCCAGCGCCGGCAGGGTCTGCGCCCCCGGCGCCAGGCTCGCCGCGAAATGCCGCAGCGTGGCATTGCCCGCGGTCAGCGGCACGCCGGTCGCCGGCGCCAGCGCGGTGCAGAGCAGCGCCGCCAGCGGCAGCGCCAGCACTGCCAGCAGGTAGAGCAGCAGGATCGGCAGGGCGAGGCGGGTGGCGGCGTTCCCGGGGGCGGGCCGCAGCGCGCGCCCGTTGCTGCTGCCCCAGGCACCGGCGCGGGCGGCGGCGAATTGCAGCCACAGCCCCGGCAAGGCCAGGGCCGCCAGCAGCAGGGACAGCGCCGCCACCTCGGCCAGCGCCGCCGGACCGATGGAAGAAAGCTTCTGCCAGATCAGCAGAGTCAGCAGCGGGTAGCGGCCGGGGATGCCGAGCAGCGCGGCGATGCCGAAATTGCCGAGCGCGGCGACGAAGGCCAGCCCCATCCCGGCCAGCAGCCCCGGCAGCAGCAGCGGCGCCACCACCCGGCGCAGCGTCGCCGCCGGCCCGGCGCCCAGGCTGCCGGCCGCCGAAAGAAACTCGCCCGGCAGCCGGCGCGCCAGGCCGGCGATGGCCAGCAGCACCAACGGGGCGCCCTGGATGCCCAGCAGCAGGATCATGCCGCCGGGCCCGTAGAGCGGGTTCGGCGTGCCCAGCGGCGGCGCCAGGTCCAGCGCCAACAGCAGGGCGGAGGAGGGGCCGCCGAGCTGGCTGAAGCCCAGCGCCATGATCTGCGGCGGCACCAGCAGCGGCAGGACGCTGGCGAACAGCAGGAAGGAGCGCGTCGGCAGGGCGTGCAGCAGCAGCAGCCAGGCCTGGGACGCGCCCAGCAGGCCGGCCAGCAGCGCCGCGCCGCCGGCGACGAACAGGCTGCGCCCGGCGGCCCGCCAGATGCCGGGATCGGCGGCGAGCGCCGGCAGCGCCGCGCCGGGCGCCTCGGCCAGCAGGCGCAGCGCCGGCGCCAGGCCGATCGCCGCCAGCCAGAGCAGCGCCGCCCAGGCCAGCGGCGGCAGTGTCTCGCGGTTACTGGCCGACAAGGCTGGCGAAGCGACGGAGGTCGGCGGCGAGGCTCGCGCTGGCGGCCGCGACGTCGAAGGGCAGCAGCTTCAGCGTCTTCGGGTCGGGGAAGCCGGCCGGCGGGGCGACCTCCGGATCGGCGGGCAGGAAACCCTGCTCGGCCGCCAGGGCCTGCCCCTCCGGCGAGAGCAGAAATGACAGGAAGGCCGCCGCCGCCTCGGGATTGCGGCTGGATTTCAGGATGGCGGCGGGCTCGGTGATGGCGCTGACGCCCTCGCTCGGCGTGATGAAGCGCAGGGGGGCACCCTGGGCGGCTTCGCGGATGGGCAGGTAATCGACGATGATGCCGAAGGCGCGCTCGCCGCCGGCGACGGCCTGCAGCACGGCGCCGTTGCCGCCGCGCGGCTGCAGCCCGGCCGCCGCCAGCTTCTCCCAATAGGCCCAGCCCAGCGCCGGCGACTGTGCCACCGCCTGGACATGGATCGCCGCCGCGCCGGAGACGGCCGGGGAGGGCATGGCGGTCAGGTTGCGCGCGGCGGGCTTCAGCAGATCGGCCCAGGCCGCCGGCGCGAAGGGGGCGCGGGCATGGGCGACGATGCCGGTGGTCAGCAGCTTGGTGGCGAAGTAGCAGCGGTCGGGGTCATGGCGTTCGGCGGGGACGCCGCCGAGCGCGACCTCGGGGCTCGGCCGCAGCAGGCCCTCGCGCTTCAGCCCCTCGAAGGTCAGGCTGTCGGCCAGCAGCAGCACATCGGCCTTCGGCGCCCCGGCGGCGAGCTCGGCGCGCAGCCGCGGCAGGATCTGGTTGGTGCCGCCACGGATCCACTCCACCGTGACGCCAGGGTGGCGGGCGCGGAAGGCGGCCACCGTCTTCGCCGCATCGGGCTCCAGCTGGCTGGTATAGAGGGTCAGCCGGCCGCCCAGGCCCTGGGCGCGCAGCAGGGACGGCATCGCCAAGGGGGCCAGAAGCCCGAGCTTCAGGAAGCCTGCGCGCCGCATCATCGAATATTCCCCCCCTCTGGGCCGAAGCCGCCTCCCTACCGCCGCCGCGGCCGCTCGGGCAGGGGGGGCAGGTGAAGTTTCGGTGACGGTCCCCCCATGTTTACAGGCCATCGGTGCGATCTTATGACGAAGCTTCCCGCCGAGGTGCCAGAAGGCCCCGGCGGAAAGGCACCAACGGGAGGGCTGCAGGCGATGGATACGGACAACGACATCCTCTTCGACCGGCTGGAGGGCGGGATCGCCCGCGTCACCTTCAACCGGCCGCAGGCCCGCAACGCCTTCACCTTCGCCATGTATGAGCGGCTGGCCGCCTTCTGCCAGGAGGTCGCCGAGGACAAGTCGGTCCGCGCCATCATCCTGACCGGCTCGGGCGACAAGGCCTTCGCCGCCGGGACCGACATCAACCAGTTCCGCGCCTTCAAGTCCCCCGAGGACGCCATCGCCTATGAGGAGCGGGTCGGCCGCGTCATCGCCACGCTGGAAGCCTGCCCCAAGCCGACCATCGCCGCCATCGCCGGCGCCTGCACCGGCGGCGGCGGCGCGCTGGCGGCCGCCTGCGACATCCGCATCGGCGCCGCCAATGCCCGCTTCGGCTTCCCGATCGCCAAGACGCTGGGCAACATCCTGTCCATGGGCGCCTTCTCCCGCCTGGTCGCCCTGATCGGCCCGTCGCGCGCCAAGGAGATGATCTTCACCGCCCGCCTGGTCGAGGCCGAGGAAGGCAAGGCGATCGGCCTGCTGCACGAGGTGCTGCCCGAGGGCGCCGACCTGCAGGCCCGCGCGCTGGAGGTGGCCAAGACCGTCGCCGCCAACGCCCCCTTGACGCTGCGCGCCACCAAGGAGGCGATCAGCCGGCTGCGCCCGGCGATCTCCTCGGAGGAGGGCAAGGACCTGATCCTGATGTGCTATATGAGCCAGGATTTCCGCGAAGGCATGGATGCCTTCCTCAACAAGCGCCCCCCCGTCTGGAAGGGCGAGTAAGGCTTCACCCCCGCATGATCCCGCGCCTCGCAGACCTGCCCGCCCCGGCCGCGCCCGCCCTGGCCTTCCTGGACGAGCTGCGTCTGCGCGGCTTCGCGGGGGACCTCTCCGCCGGCTTCGACGACCGGCTGATGATGGCCACCGACAATTCCATCTACCAGCGCCAGCCGCAGGCGGTGGTCTTCCCGCGCGGGGTCGAGGATCTGCAGCGGATCGCCCGCGTCAGCGCCGATCCGCGCTTCCACGGTGTCGCCATCGGCCCGCGCGGTGGCGGCACCGGCACCAATGGCCAGTCGCTGACCGATGGCATCGTCGTCGATGTCTCGCGCCACATGAACCGCCTGCTCGAGGTCAATGCCGAGGAAGGCTGGGTCCGCGTCGAGCCCGGCCTGGTCAAGGATGCGCTGAACGCCGCCATCAAGCCGCTGGGCCTGTTCTTCGCCCCGGAATGCTCGACCAGCAACCGCGCGACGCTGGGCGGCATGATCTCCACCGATGCCTGCGGCCAGGGTTCCTGCCTGTATGGTAAGACGCGGGACCATGTGCTGTCGCTGTCCGTCGTGCTGATGGACGGCACCCTCTGGGACAGCCGGCCGCTGACCGACGAGGAACTGGCCCCGGTCGCCCGCCGCCAGGACATGGTCGGCGCCATCCACCGCGTCGCCGACGGCATCTTCCGCGAACATGCGGCGCTCATTGCCGAGCGCTTTCCGCCGCTGAACCGCTGCCTGACCGGCTACGACCTGGCGCATCTGCGCGACGAGCAGGGCCGCTTCAACCTGAATTCTCTTCTGTGCGGTTCGGAAGGCACGCTGGCGATGATCGCCGAGGCGCGCATCCGCGTCCTGCCGATCCCGAAGCGCAGCGCGCTCGTCAACCTGCGCTACGACAGTTTCGACGCCGCCCTGCGCGACGCCCGGGTGCTGATGGCGCTCGGCGCCGCCTCGGTCGAGACCGTCGATTCCAAGGTGCTGGGCCTGGCCCGCGGCGACATCGTCTGGTCCGGCATCGCCGAGTTCTTCCCCGATGACCCGGAAGGGGCGGCGGCCGGCATCAACCTGATCGAGTTCGTCGGCAATTCCGAGGCGGAGGTCCGCCGCACCCTCGACCCGGTCGTTGACCGGCTGAAGGCCGAGGGCCGGGCGGCGGGACGCCGCGGCTATACCATCGCCTGGGACGCCGCCGGCGAGCGCATCCAGGGCATGCGCAAGCGCGGCGTCGGCCTGCTCGGCAACATGAAGGGCGACCGCCGGCCGATCGCCTTCGTCGAGGACACGGCCGTCCCGCCGGAGAACCTGGCCGACTACATCGCCGAGTTCCGCGCGGCGCTGGACCGCCGCGGGTTGGAATACGGCATGTTCGGCCATGTCGATGCCGGCGTGCTGCATGTCCGCCCGGCCATCGACATGAAGGCCGAGGGCGCCGAGCAGCTGATCCGTGCCGTCTCCGACGAGGTCTTCGCGCTGACCCGGAAGTATGGCGGCCTGCTCTGGGGCGAGCACGGCAAGGGCGTCCGCTCGGAATACGTCCCCGAGGTCTTCGGGCCGCTCTACCCGGCGCTGCAGGCGGTCAAGGCCGCCTTCGACCCGCGCAACCAGCTCAACCCCGGCAAGATCGCCGGCCCGGATGGCGAGGCGCTGCTGGCCATCGACCGCGTCCCCATGCGCGGCCAGCTCGACCGCACCATCCCGCCCGAGGTGCGCGCTGGCTATGACGAGGCGCTGCACTGCAACGGCAACGGCGCCTGCTTCAACTACGACCTGCAGGACGCCATGTGCCCGTCCTTCAAGGTCACCGGCGACCGCCGCCATTCGCCGAAGGGCCGCGCCAGCCTGTTCCGCGAATGGCTGCGCCAGCTCGCCGCCGCCGGCATTGATCCGACGCGGGAGGCCACCGCCCTCGCGCGCGGCGCCCGGCTGCGCGACTGGCCGGCCCGGCTGCGCGCCACCCTGGCCCTGCGGCGCGGCGAGGAGGACTTCTCCCACCAGGTCAAGCAGGCCATGGATGGCTGCCTGGCCTGCAAGTCCTGCACCGGGCAATGCCCGATCAAGGTCGATGTGCCGAGCTTCCGGGCCCGCTTCCTGGAGATCTATCACGGCCGCTACCTGCGCCCGCTGCGCCACCACCTGATGGGTCAGATGGAGCGTGCGCTGCCGCTGGCCGCCCGCGTCCCCGCCCTTGCCAATTTCGCCCTCGGCAGCGCCCTGGGGAAGGTCGTCGGGAAGAAGCTCGGGCTGGTGGATGCGCCGCTGCTGACCGGCATCGACCTGCTGCGCGAGGCCGCCCGCCGCGGCGTCCTGCTCGCCTCCCGCGAGGCGCTGGCCGCCATCCCGACGGCCGAGCGCGACCGCCACGTCGTCCTCGTCCAGGACGCCTTCACCAGCCATTTCGAGACGTCGCTGGTCCTCGACCTGGCCGAGGCGCTGACCCGGCTGGGCTTCACCCCCTGGCTGGCGCCCTTCCGCCCCAATGGCAAGCCGCTGCATGTGCATGGCTTCCTCGGCGCCTTCCGCCGCCAGGCGGGGGCCAATGCCGCCATGCTGCGCGAGCTCGCCGCCACCGGCATCGGGCTGATCGGCCTCGACCCCTCGATGACGCTGGCCTATCGCAGCAGCGACTATGCCGGGCTCGACGCACCCAGCGTGCTGCTGCCGCAGGAATGGCTGGCCCGCCGCCTGGCCCTGCTGCCGCAGCTGCCCCCCGGCGAGGGCTTCGCCCTGCTGCCCCACTGCACCGAGCGGACCAATGCCACCGCCTCGCTGAAGGACTGGCAGGCGGTCTTCATGCGGCTGGGCACGCCGCTGACCATCCTGGCCTCCGGCTGCTGCGGCATGGCCGGCACCTATGGCCACGAGGCCGAGCACCGCGAGACCTCGGCGCAGCTCTACGCCCTGAGCTGGCAGCAGCACGTGGCGAAGCACGGTGACCGCCTGCTGGCCACCGGCTATTCCTGCCGCAGCCAGGTGAAGCGGCTGGACGACCAGCGGCTGCAGCACCCGATCCAGGCATTGCTGGCCCGGCTGCGGCAGGCGCCGGGCGAGCAACTGCCCAAAGCCGCCTAAGCACCGGGGGGAAGAATGAATTCTTCCCCCCGGAACCCCCCATCATCTTTTTCTGCAAGGCTGCCGCGGTCTGCCTCACAGGCGGGACGCGACAGAAAGACACATGAGCAACGACGACTACATCTACGACGAAGCCACCGGCGAATGGCGCCCGGCCAGCGAGGTTGCGGCCGCCGCCGAAGCCGCGAAGCCTCAGGCCAGGGACGCCTCGGGCAATCTGCTGGCCGATGGCGATGCCGTCACCCTGATCAAGGACCTCAAGGTCAAGGGCACCAGCCAGACCCTGAAGCAGGGCACCGTCATCCGCTCGATCCGCCTGACCGACGACCCGGAGCTGATCGACTGCCGCCACGACACCATCAAGGGCCTGGTGCTGCGCACCGAATTCGTCCGCAAGAAGTAGTCAGGCTTCCAGGAAGGCCCGCACCAGCCGGGCCCGCGCGCTGCTCCGCTGCCACAGCACGCCGATGCGGCGCGGCGGGCAGGGGCGGGGCAGGGCGATCCGCGCCAGCCGCAGCCCGGCCGGCCAGGGCGGCGCCCAGTCGGGCACCAGCGCGACGCCCAGGCCCCGGTCGACCATCACCGCGATCGCGTCCAGCGCGTCCAGCTCGTAGCGCTCCCGCGGCCGCAGCCGCGCCTCGCGCAGGTAGCGATCCGCCAGCCGCCCGCCCCACTGGTCGCGGTCGTAGCGGATGAAAGGCTGCGTCGCGAGCAGCCCATGCGGCTCCGCCCCGGCCAGCGCTTCCGGCGCCAGCAGCACCAGCGGCTCCTCCCGCAGCAGATGCCAGGCGCAGCTCTTCGGCGGCGAGAAATCCGGCTGCACGATCAGCGCCGCATCCAGCTCGCCCACCAGCACCCGGCGATACAGCTCGGCCGAGATGCCGGGTGAGATATGCGCCTCCATCCCCGGATAGCGCGCCGCCATCCGCGCCAGCAGCCCCGGCAGCAGCCCGGTCAGCCCGGTGGCGATGGCGCCCAGCCGCAGCTCGCCCGCCAGCCCGCCGCCGGTGGCGGAATCACGCAGGTCGCGCAGGTCGCGCAGCAGCGCCCGCGACCGCTCAAGGATCGCGAGCCCCGCCTCGGAGGGGGCCACCGCCCGGCCGGCGCGCAGCAGCAGCCGGGCGCCCAGCTCCTCCTCCAGCGCGCGGATCCGCTGGGCGAGGGCGGCCGGCGTCAGGTTCAGCCGGCGGGCGGCGGCGGCGATCGAGCCCTCCTCGACCACGGTGACGAAGCTGTCCAGGAATCGGGTGTCCATACGACAAGGAAAACTATCTTCCGAAAGCAGGAAAGGAAGGGTTTTCTGATGGGGACGCAGCCCGCACACTGCCCCCATCGCGGCCCCCGGCCGCATCGGGAAAGACTGGAAGAAAGATGGATCTCGGATTGAAGGGGAAGGTCGCCCTGGTGCTGGGCGCCGGCGGCGGCCTGGGCAGCGCCATCGCGGCGTCGCTGGCGGCCGAGGGTGCCAGGCTGGCGCTCGCCGATGTCAGCGCCGAGAGCCTGGCCCGCACCGAAGCCGCCGTGAAGGCCGCCGGCACGCAGGCCATCAGCCTGGTCTGGGACCTGGCCGACCTGGCCGGCGTCGAGACCAGCGTCGCCCGCATCGAGGCCGAGCTGGGCCCGGTCGCCATCCTGGTCAACAACACCGGCGGCCCGCCGCCGACCCCGGTTTCCGGCCAGGACCCGGCCGTCTGGGCCAAGCACTTCAACGCCATGGTGCTGTCGGTCATCGCGCTGACCGACCGCGTCCTGCCGGGCATGAAGACCGCCGGCTGGGGCCGCATCATCACCAGCACCTCGTCGGGCGTGGTGGCGCCGATCCCCAATCTCGGCCTGTCCAACGCGCTGCGCTCGACCCTGCTCGGCTGGTCGAAGACCCTGGCGCGCGAGGTCGGCGGCCACGGCATCACCGCCAACATCATCCTGCCGGGCCGCGTCGCCACCGACCGCATCAAGTTCCTCGACGAGCAGAAGGCCAAGCGCGAAGGCCGCCCCGTCGAGCAGGTTTCGGCCGAGAGCACCGCCTCCATCCCCGCCGGCCGCTATGGCCGTCCCGAGGAATACGGCGACACGGTTGCCTTCCTGGCCTCGACCCGTGCCTCCTACATCAACGGCTCGGTCATCCGCGTGGATGGCGGGCTGATCGCCAGCATCTGAAGGTCATCACCATGTCCGTCGAAGTCGCTCCGCTCGACCAGAAGATCATCGACACCCTCTCCGGCATCTCCACCGCCACCCTGACGACGGTGCTGCTGAAGAAGGGCCTGCGCAACGTCTGGATGCGCGGCACCCGGCCGCTGAAGCCGGGCCAGCCGCGCCTGGTCGGCCGCGCCTTCACCCTGCGCTTCGTCCCGGCCCGCGAGGACCTGGCGACGCCGGCCAGCTGGTCCAACCCGATCTCCACCCGCAGCGCCATCGAGGCGATGCCGGAAGGCGTCATCGTCGTCGCCGACGCCATGGGCAGCACCGATGCCGGCATCTTCGGCGACATCCTCTGCGCCCGCATGGCGAAGAAGAACGTCGCCGCCCTGATCACCGACGGCGTGGTGCGCGATGGCGCCGGCGTCATCGGCACCGGCCTGCCGGTCTGGTGCCAGGGCAATGCCGCGCCGCCGTCGGTCGCCGCCCTCACCTTCATCAACTGGCAGGAGCCGGTCGGCTGCGGCGGCGTCGCCGTCTTCCCGAATGATGTCGTGGTGGTCGACGATGACGGCGCCGTGCTGATCCCGCAGGCGATCCTGGAAGAGATCACCGCGCTGGCCGCCGAGCAGGAAGCGCAGGAAAGCTGGATCATGGGCGAGGTCGAGAAGGGCGCCTCGCTGCCCGGCCTCTATCCGCCCAACGCGGAGAACAAGGCCCGCTACGAGGCCTCCCGCAAGAAGTGATTTCTGTCGGTTGTCGCCGGACGCTGTCCGGCGACGCGGCTGATTGACGAGGGCAGGGGGCCACGCCCGCTGCGCTAAAGAAAGACCGGAAGCAGGCACGGCCCCCGCTGATAAGGGGCCGGCCGGCGGCCGGGAACCGGGAAAAGGAAAAGAGTCCATGACTGTCACCCGCCGCAGCCTGGCTGCGCTGGGCGCCGCGAGCCTGTTCGCGCCGCGCATCGCTTCCGCCGCCGCCTGGCCCACCGAGCGTCCCATCGTCTGCTACGTGCCCTTCCCGCCGGGTGGCGGCGTCGACCAGATGGCGCGCGTCTTCCTGCCGCATGTGCAGCGCCATCTGCCCGGCGCCACCTTCATCGTCGAGAACCGCCCCGGCGCCGGCAGCCAGATCGGCATGGAGGCGACCTTCAACGCGCGGCCGGACGGCTATGTCATCGGCGCTGTCACCTCGCCGGCGATGATGACCATCCCCTATGAGCGGCAGGTGCGCTACCGCGTCGCCGACTTCTCCTACCTGGCCAATGTCGTCGACGATCCCGGCGGGCTCTGGGTCAAGACGGATTCGCCGATCAAGGACCTGAACGACCTGATCGCGCGTGCCAAGAAGGACCGCGGCGCGCTCAGCTTCGGTACCACCGGCATCGGCTCCGACGACCATCTGGTGATGCTGGAACTCGAGCAGGCCTTGCCGGGCGTCGAGTTCAGCCACGTGCCCTTCAACGGCGCGGCGCCGCTGCAGACGGCGGTGCTTGGCGGCCATATCGATGTCGGCTGCTTCAATGTCAGCGAGGGCAATCCCGGCTTCCGCGACGGCCGCTTCCGCTGCCTGGCGCAGGCCGGCGCCGCGCGCGACCCGGCGCTGCCGGAGATCGCGACCCTGACCGAGCAGGGGGTGAAGGTGGTGGCCGGCGCCCAGCGCGGCCTGGTGGCGCCGCCGGGCCTGCCGCCCGAGGTGTCGCAGCGTCTGGCCGAGGCCTGCAGCAAGGCGCTGGCCGATCCGCAGTTCCTGGCCGATGCGCAGCGCCTGGCGCTGCCGGTCAAGGGCGCGGTGGGCGACGAGTACCGCACCCAGGTGCTGAGCCTGGCCAACCGTCTGCAGGAGATGTGGGCCCGCAAGCCCTGGAAGGACCAGTAGTCTCCTCTGGTCGGGGCAGCGGCGATGCCGCTGCCCCGCGCAGGTCGCTCAGACCGCCTTGCGCAGGTTCGGCGAGGCCTTGAAGCGGACGGTCTTGCCGGCCTTGATCTTCACCGGCTCGCCGGTGCGCGGGTTCATGCCCTTGCGCGCCTTGGTCTTGCGCACAGTGAAGGTGCCGAAGCTCGGCAGGGTGAAGCCGCCCGACTTCTTCATTTCCTTGACGATGGCAGCGATCAGATCGCCGGCGGCGCGGTTGGCGGCAACGCCGGTGCAGCCCGTGGAATCCTGCAGGACCTGGGAGATGAAGGCTTTGGACATGCTGGTGTGACTTTCGTTCTGTCTGGCGTTGTGTCTGGCGTGTTGATTAATGTTTTTTTGTCGAAAAGCGGCAAGTAACGGTTGCGGTGCTTAGCAACCCTCTGCGCGCATTTCCAGAACCAGACTGCAACTTCGACGAGGCGAAAGCCGAAGTTTACGCAACGGGCCGGCGACCAGGGGCCGTCGGCCCGGGCAGGAACTCAGATGGCCTGGGCGAGGGGGTTCGCGGCCTTCCAGGCGCGCATCCGCTGCAGGGCTTCCACCAGCACCGCCTCGCGCTTGCAGAAGGCGAAGCGGACGAAATGCTTTGGCGCGTCATGGCCGGCATAGAAGGCCGAGACCGGGATGGCGGTGACCTTGGCGGTCTCGGTCAGGTGGCGGCAGAAGGCGACGTCGTCGCCGGCGAAGCCGAGCGGCGTGATGTCGCAGGTGATGAAATAGCTGCCCTGGGTCGGCAGCACGCCGAAGCCGAGCTCGGTCAGGCCGGCCGCCAGCAGGTCGCGCCGCGCCTGCAGCTCGGTCGACAGGCTGTCGAAATAGGCGTCGTCCTTGGCCAGGCCGACGGCCACCGCGCGCTGCAGGTTCGGCGCGGTGGTGAAGGTCAGCATCTGGTGCGCCTTGGCGACATTGGCCGCCAGGCTGCGGTCGGCGGTGATGTAGCCGACCTTCCAGCCGGTCAGGCTGAAGGTCTTGCCGGCCGAGCCGATGCGCATGCAGCGCTCGCGCATCCCCGGCAGCGTCATCAGCGGGATGTGCTTCCAGCCGTCGAAGGTCAGGTGCTCATAGACCTCGTCGCAGACAGCATAGGTGTCGTGGCGCTGGCAGAGCTCGGCGATATAGGCCAGCTCGGCGGCGGTGAAGACCTTGCCGGCCGGGTTCATCGGCGAGTTCAGCAGGATCGCCTTGGTCTTCGGCCCGAAGGCGGCGGCCAGCTCGGCGCGCGGCAGCTCCCATTTCGGCGGCGACAGCCGCACCACCCGCGGCACCGCGCCGAGCAGCTTCACCACCGGCAGGTAGGTGTCGTAGAGCGGCTCGATCAGCACCACCTCGTCGCCCGGATTGATCACCGCCATCAGCGAGGCGGCCAGCGCCTCGGTGGCGCCGGAGGTGACGATCACCTCGGCATTCGGATCGATCTCGAGGCCGTAGAAGCGCCGATTCGCCGCCGCCACCGCCTGGCGCAGCTCGGGCAGGCCGGTCAGCGGCGGATACTGGTTGCGGTTGTCCAGCAGCGCGTCGGCGGCGGCCCGCACCACATCCTCGGGCCCCTCGTAGTCCGGGAAGCCCTGGCCGAGATTGATGGCGCCGTGCTGCACGGCCAGCGCCGACATCACGGTGAAGACGGTGGTGCCGGTGGCGGAAAGCAGGTCGTTCTGCGGCTTCATGGGCGGATGTCTGTCCAGCACGGCCCCGGCGCGGGCGGCGCGCCCGGCGGGGAACAAGGCGGCCCGCTGCTTCAGGGGCACCGCCCCCCGCCCCGGCCCCGGGCGCGCGGCGATAATGTCGAGGCGGGGCAGGGGACGCAACCTCGATGCGTGCATGCCTGCCACTTCTGGAGGCAGCCTGCCTCAACTCCGGGCGGAGGCGGGGTTGGCGGGGCTTGCGGGGGTGGAAAAAGCCGCTGCCCGGCATTGCCGGGCGAGGCCATGGCATGCAACACAGCAGTCAAGCCGCGCAGGGCCTGGAGCCAGCCTCCGGACAGCGCGGAAGACCCGGGAGGAAGGAAGGACGGTGCCAGCCTCTCCGGGCTGTGCCGTGGACGGAGCCGATGAAAAAGATCGAGGCGATCATCAAGCCCTTCAAGCTCGACGAGGTGAAGGACGCGCTGCACGAGATCGGGCTGCAGGGCCTGACCGTGGTGGAGGCGAAGGGGTTCGGTCGCCAGAAGGGGCATACCGAGCTGTATCGCGGCGCCGAATATGTCGTCGACTTCCTGCCGAAGGTGAAGATCGAGGTGGTCTGCTCCGACGACCTGGCCGAGCGCGCCATCGAGGCGATCCAGGCCGCGGCCCGCACGGGCCGCATCGGCGACGGCAAGATCTTCGTCTCGGACGTGCAGGAAGTGATCCGCATCCGCACGGGCGAGCGCGGCGAGGACGCGGTCTGACCGCCAGGGCGCCGGCGGGCGGCCCGCGGCCCGGCAGGGTCTGACGGGCGGCCGGCGCGGCGCGCCATCCCGGCCAGGGCGGCAGCGCCGCCAGGGCCGGCCGATTTCGTGGCAGGACAGCGCCGATCACGGCCGCTCCTGCCCCGCGGACGGGGAAAGCCCCCGCACCGCGCGACTACCGAGAGTGTCTTAGGGAACAGGACCACACACGATGGCGAAGAAGCCCGCAGCCGCCGCAGCGCCCAGCGCTGTCTCCAAGGTCATGGACATGATCAAGGAGAACAGCGTCGAGTACGTGGACTTCCGTTTCACGGACCCGAAGGGCAAGTGGCACCACACTGCCCAGCACGTCTCCACCATGGAGGAGGAGATGTTCACGGACGGGATCATGTTCGACGGCTCCTCGATCGCCGGCTGGAAGGCGATCAACGAGTCCGACATGATCCTGATGCCGGATGCGGCCTCGGCCTGCATGGACCCGTTCTCGGCCAAGCCGCAGCTGATCCTGTTCTGCGACATCATCGAGCCCTCGACCGGCCAGTCCTATTCGCGTGACCCGCGCTCGACGGCGAAGAAGGCCGAGGCCTACCTGGCCTCGACCGGCATCGGCGACACGGCCTTCTTCGGTCCGGAAGCCGAGTTCTTCATCTTCGACAACGTCAAGTTCGGCACCGGTGGCAATTTCGGCCACTACTCCCTCGACAGCATCGAGGGCCCGGGCGCCAGCATGAAGGACTACCCGGAAGGCAACATGGGCCATCGCCCGGTCGTCAAGGGTGGCTACTTCCCGGTGAACCCGGTCGACAGCGAAGTCGACCTGCGCGCCGAGATGCTCTCGACCATGATCGAGATGGGCGTCGCCGGCGAGAAGCACCACCACGAGGTGGCGCAGTCGCAGCACGAGCTGGGCACCAAGTTCGGCCCGCTGGTGCAGCAGGCCGATCACATGCAGATCTACAAGTATGTGATCCATAACGTGGCGCATAGCTACGGCAAGTCGGCGACCTTCATGCCGAAGCCGATCTATGGCGACAACGGCTCGGGCATGCATGTCCACCAGTCGATCTGGAAGGCCGGCAAGCCGATCTTCGCGGGCAACGGCTATGCCGACCTGTCCGACTACGCGCTGTGGTACATCGGCGGCATCATCAAGCACGCGAAGGCGCTGAACGCCTTCACCAACCCGTCGACCAACTCCTACAAGCGCCTGATCCCGGGCTTCGAGGCCCCCGTGCTGCTGGCCTATTCGGCCCGCAACCGCTCGGCCTCCTGCCGCATCCCGTATGCGACCAACCCGAAGGCCAAGCGCGTCGAGGTCCGCTTCCCCGACCCGACCGCCAACCCTTACCTGGCCTTCGCCGCGATGCTGATGGCCGGCCTCGACGGCATCAAGAACAAGATCCACCCGGGCGATGCCATGGACAAGGATCTGTACGACCTGCCGCCGGAAGAGCTGAAGGGCATCCCGACGGTCTGCGGCTCGCTGCGCGAGGCGCTGGAGTCCCTGGCCGCCGACCACGAGTTCCTGCTCGCCGGCGACGTCTTCTCGAAGGACCAGATCGAGAGCTACATCGATCTGAAGTGGCAGGATGTGTACAAGTTCGAGCACACCCCGCACCCGGTCGAGTTCGAGATGTACTACTCGGTCTGATCGTTCCCACGATCAGCGCTGGAAGCCGGGGGAGAGCAATCTCCCCCGGTTTTTTGTGTCTGCGGCACAGGGCAGAGGCAGGTCGGGGGAATGAATTCCCCCAAGCCCCCATCTTTTTTCTGACTATCGGCCGTTCAATGACCAGAGCTTCGAGGGCGCCGTCGCAAGGGCATCATGGCGGGACGCCATCTGCATAAAAAAACAGCACGACCGCAAAGGTCGTGCTGTGAACTGGCCGTTTCACGTCCCGTCGCCACGTGGACATGGCAATCAGACAGAAAAAAAAGGGGTCCAGGGGAATTCATTCCCCTGGCCTTATCCCTGTCTAGGCTTCCGCCAGATGCTTCGCCCCGTGCTTCAGCGAATAGTCGCTGATGCGGATGCCGAGGCCCGGCATGTCCGGCACCACCACCTCGCCATTCACCTGGGGGATGCGTTCCTCGAGGACGTCCTCGGTCAGCACGTGGTGCGGCATGTAGAACTCGCAGCCCAGCGAGATGCCGGGGGTGGCCGCGATCAGCTGGGTGCCGGCGGCCAGCGCGATGCCGCCTTCCCACAGCGTGCCGCCATAGCCGGGCAGCCCCGCGGTGTCGGCGATGGCCATCAGCGCCTGCGCCTTCAGCAGGCCGCCCACCTTCATCAGCTTCACGCTGATGGCGTCGGCGGCCTGGCGGCGGATGATTTCCATCAGGTCGTTGGCGTCGAAGCAGCTCTCGTCGGCCAGCACCGGGGTGTCGAGCGCGGCGCAGAAGCCGGCCATGGCGTCGAGGTGCCGGCGCGGCACCGGCTGCTCGATGAAGGTCGGGCGGAAGCGATCGACATCGCGCAGCACGGTCATGGCGCGGAACGGCTCCAGCGCCTGGTTGTAGTCGAGCCGCAGGTCGATGCGGTCGCCGAAGGCGTCGCGCATGGCTTCCAGATGCGCCATGTCCTCGGCATGCGGCTTCACGCCGGTCTTCACCTTGAACAGGCGGTGGCCGTCGGCGACCATCGCATGCATCCGCGCCAGGTCGGCCTGGAAGTCGGGATCGGCAATGGAGAAGGAGAGGGGGATGGTGTCGCGCACTCGGCCGCCCAGCAGCTCCGACACGCCGAGCCCGGTCTGCCAGCCGAGAATGTCGAGCATCGCCATCTCGACCGCGACCTTGGATTCCGGGTGGCCGGTCAGCGCGCGATCCATCTTCGCCATCAGGCTGCGCAGCCGGCGCACCGGCGCGCCCACCACGATCGGGCGGAGATAGAGGTCGAGCGCCAGGAAGGCGGCTTCCGGCGTGCCGGTGAAGACCTCCCAGGGGGCAGCCTCGCCCCAGCCGACGGTGCCATCGCTGGCGGTCAGCTGCAGCAGCACGCGCCGCACGCTGCCCTTGACCGAGCCGACGCCCTGGGCGCGGGCCATCTTGATCGGGCTTTCCACCAGGAAGACCCGCATGCGCTCGATGATGGGACCGGCATTCATGGGCGATCAGGCCTCGCGCTGGCGGTGGAAATGGGAGAGGAAGGCCTGGGTCGCGGCCTCCCGCGGGGAATCGATCACCTGGCGGGCCGGACCATCCTCCAGGATGACGCCGTCGCGCAGGAAGACCACGCGGTCGGCGACCTCGCGGGCGAAGGCGATCTCGTGGGTGACGATGACCATGGTCATGCCCTCCGCCGCCAGTGCCTGCATGACGCCCAGCACCTCGCCGACCAGCTCGGGGTCGAGGGCGCTGGTCGCCTCGTCGAACAGCATCACCGCCGGCTCCATCGCCAACGCGCGAGCGATGGCGACGCGCTGCTTCTGGCCGCCGGAGAGGCGGGAGGGGTACTGCTCCGCCTTGTCGGACAGGCCGACCTTGGCCAGCAGGCTGAGCGCCAGCGTCTCGGCCGCCGGGCGGGCCATGCGGCGGACGGTCAGCGGGCCTTCCATGACATTGGCCAGCACCGTCATGTGCGGGAACAGGTTGAATTGCTGGAAGACCATGCCGGTCGCGGCACGGAATTTCGCCAGGGCCTGGGTGCCGGGCAGCTTCGCGCCGCTGCCGAAGGCGAAGCTGAGCTCGCCGACGCGGACGCGGCCGCCATCGGGGACCACCAGCAGGTTCAGGCAGCGCAGCAGGGTGGACTTGCCGGAGCCCGAGGGGCCGATCAGCGCCACCACCTCGCCGCGCGCGACTTTCAGCTCGACGCTGCGCAGCACGGTGTTGTCGCCGAAGGTCTTGCTGAGGGCCGCGACCTCGATCATGGGCTGTTCGCTCATCGCCATTCCCCTCAGTCGGCCCGCGCCAGGCGGCGCTCCAGCCGGTTGACCAGCAGCGTCAGCGGGAACAGCACGACGAAGTAGATCACGGCGACCACGGTGTAGATCTCGAGCGGGCGGTAGCTGTCATGCGCCGCCGCCTGGCCCTGGTAGAGCAGGTCGGGCACGGCGAGGACCGAGACCAGCGAGGTGTTCTTCAGCTGGATGATCGACTGGTTCATCAGCGGCGGCACCATCCGCTTCAGCGCCTGCGGCAGCACGATGCGGCGCATCGACTGGGCCGGCGTCATGCCCAGCGCCAGCGCCGCCTCGCTCTGCCCGGTCTCGATCGAGGCGATGCCGCCGCGCACGATCTCCGAATAGAAGGCGCCGCCATAGAGCGAGAGCGCCAGGATGCCGGCGGTCGTCGCCGTCATCTCGATGCCCGCCAGCATCGGCAGGGCGTAGTAGAACCAGACCAGCTGCACCAGCACGGGCGTGCAGCGGAACACCTCGACATAGGCCTGGCTGAGCCAGCGGATCGGCGCGAAGGACGACAGCCGCGCCAGGCCCGAGACCAGCCCGGCGAGCAGCCCGAGCACCACGATGGCCAGGGTGAAGGCCAGCGTCACGCCGAGCCCGTTCACGAAGAGCCAGCGATAGCTCCAGACAACAGCGAAATCCCATTGGTACATGCGTCGATCCCGGAAAGGCGCGCCGCCGGAGGCAGGCCCCCCGGCGGCGCGTGGTCGTCACGTCGGTCGGCTGAGGATCAGAGCGAGACGCCCGGCGGGAAATCGGCTTCGGAGATGCCGACCAGCTCCATGTTGGAGACGATGGCGCTGCGCACCGCGCCGAGTCCCTTGTTGAACTCGATCCAGGTGTTGACGTAGTCGCGCCAGGTCTTGTCGGCCTCGCGGCGGAAGCCGGCATTCGAGGTGGTGGCGAAGATCGGCGTCGGCACCGCGACGCCGCCGAGGTTGGGGATCTTCTTCGCCGCCGTCAGCGCCAGGATCAGCACCAGGCATTGCGCGTCGGCCCGGCCGGACTGCACCGCCATGGTCGCCTCGTCGGCGCTCTTGAAGCGGGAGACGCTGGCCTTCGGCAGCAGCCGCGTCACCACCTGGTCCTGCGAGGAGCCGGTGTCGACGGCGATCT
Source organism: Roseomonas sp. USHLN139 (assembly GCF_037145735.1). Taxonomy (NCBI): domain Bacteria; kingdom Pseudomonadati; phylum Pseudomonadota; class Alphaproteobacteria; order Acetobacterales; family Roseomonadaceae; genus Roseomonas; species Roseomonas sp. USHLN139. Next base: position 1,289,045 of record NZ_JBBCWY010000001.1, read on the forward strand.
TCACCTCGGGCTTGTTCAGCTCGTCCCAGGTCTTCGGCGAGAAGCCGCGCTTCACCAGGAAGGAGAAGGCATTGCTGAAGCAGGGCACGGAGAAGTCGACCACCAGGGCGCGCTTCGGCGTCGGGTTCAGGCCGAAGAAGATGTCGATCTTGTTCGACTGCAGGTCGAGGACGGCGTTGCCCCAGGTGGTCTCGGTCAGCTCGAGCTCGCACTCCAGCTCCTCGGCCAGCATCTTCAGCAGGTCGATGTAGAAGCCGCGCCACTGACCGCTGGCGAGATCCTTGTGGTAGTAGGGCGCGCCGCCCGGCACCGCGGCGCTGCGCAGCTTCTTGGTGCGGCGGATACGCTCGAAGGTCGATTCGCCCGGCGTGCCCTGCGCCACCGCCGGGGCCGCCGAGGCGGCGGCCATCGCCAGTGCCAGGCCGGCCGCGCTGCCCATCATGCGACGTGAAACCATGGTCGATCTCCATGTTGCGGCGGAACGGCCCGTATTCCCGGTGCGCGGCCCCTGCCGGTTATCGAAAAGCATCCCCGTGGCGGCGGCTTTCAATGACCTTCTTAGCGGCATGTGACCGCCTCGGGGAGGGCGCATCAGAAGCTGCACAATTGTTAAGGTCAGCAGCGGGCATGAAGAAAGGCCGGAGGAATGATTCCTCCGGCCCTGCCTGGCATTTCTGTCAGTTTGACGTCCGCGAGACGGTCAGTTGGCTTCCGCCAGCTCCAGCAGGGCGCGGCCATCGCGCCGGCCGCGCGCCACCTGGCTGCGGCCGCAATCCGGATCGCCGAGCACGGTCGAGCCGGGATTCACCACCTGCAGCTTGGCGTCGACGCGGCAGACCAGCTTCATCGAGGCAGCCCCACCGCCATTCCAGCGGCGCAGCGCATCCGACCAGTTGCCGGTGTTCTCGTAGTGCATGCGCAGGTAGCGGGCGGCCCAGTCGGCCGAACGCGCCGGGTCGAGCGGCCAGTCATTGCCGTTGCGGGCATGCACCCGGGCATTGACCTGCACGCAGCCAGCCATCACCGAGGCGCGTGCCGGCGCCTGCACCAGCAGGGCCCGCGCTTCCGACCGGCTTTCCGGGTAGTAGGCCCGGCCGCCGATATTCAGCGCATGCGCATGAAGACCTGATTCCGCCAGGGCGACAGCCACCAGCAGGCCTTCGGGCAGATCGTGCTTCACTTCCGCCGCCCGCACCGCCTCGAGACAGGCATTGCGCGGACCGGCCTCGGCCGGCTGGCTGAAAGCGAGGGGAGCAGCGAGCAAGGCGGCTCCCAGAAAGAACATCCCCAACCACCTTCTTGGTGGTGCCTTGCGGGGCCGATGCGTGGTGCCTCTTTGGCGAGGCTTGAAGGCGCTCCGTGCCGAATGGACCGGGAACGCCGCGGAGCGTGGATGGTGCGGGGGCACCATCCGGCGGATCGCGGACGTCATGCAACTGTCGCTACCACAGGCGGTTCCCGCTCCAAAGAAAAAACTTGTCGCGAGAAAAATTCCGTTCACCACATCAAGATATCAGCATGTCCTGATGAAACTTTCGGAGGACAGGCCGAAAATGGCGCCGTTTTCGCCTTTCAGGCGATTTCCCGTACCAACTTCGCGCGCAGCGCGCGGGAAAAATCGGCGCGCCCGTCGGCGGTGAGCACGAAGGCGCCCGGACCGCCGATCACCTCGGCCTGGTAGCTTTCCACCAGCCCGGGGCGGCCGCGCAGGATGGCCAGGGCATTGATGGTGATGCCGGCGGCCACCGCCTCGTCGCGGGCCAGCGGCGCCCGGCGCAGCCCGCGCATGTCCGGCCCGTCGCCGGAGACGTCGATCACCTGCCGCGTCGCCTCGAAGGGGCAGGCCTGCAGCAGGGCGCTGGCATGGTCGATGGCATCGCCGATGGCGTTCCAGCTCTGGGCCGAGCGCGGCGCCTCGCGGAACCGGGCGGCCAGCGCCGCGGCGCTGCCGGCATCCTGCACCGCCTGCCAGCCGACCACGGTCGCGGCGCCGCCGGGGGCGCCCCATTCGACCATGGCCAGGGCGATGCGGCCCAGCGCGCCGCCGCGGATCGCCGCCAGCACCGCCGGGTGGGTGATCGCCTCGGCGCAGCCCTCGCGCTGCAGGCGGAATTCCTCCTCGCCGATGCTGCCGGAGGCGTCGACCGCCAGCACCAGCGCGACATCGACGGCGGTCTCCGCGGCGGCAGCGGTGGACATCGCCAGGAAAGGCACGGCAAGCAGCGGGCGGCGGCGCATCCTGCGGTCTCCGCGGGGAAGGAGGGGCGGGGCAGGGGAAGCCTCGGCCGCCCTCCGGCCGCGGGTCAAGCGGAAGCCGTGGCCGCCGCCGCGGCGGGCAGGTTTGCCGCCAGCTTGGGCAAAGCGGGGCCGGCCGGGCACCGGGACCGGTCGCCAGGCTGCGAAGGCGGCTTGCGCGGAGACGGCCCGGCTTGCTCAACTGGGGCGGAGGCGCTGTCGCGCCCGCCCCTTGATGAGGACGCCGGAACCACGTGGCCGATCGCCCTGCCGCTGCCTTCGACGAGATGAACGCCGACGGCGTCATCCGTCCCCCCTATGCCGAGATGGCGCGTTTCCTGGACGCCACCGGCCAGGAAGCCCTCGACCAGAAGCGGCGGGAGGCCGAGGTGCTGTTCCGCCGCATCGGCGTCACCTTCGCCGTCTATACGGAGGGCGGCGACCCCGAGCGGCTGATCCCCTTCGACGTCATCCCGCGCATCCTGTCGCGCGCCGAATGGGACCGGCTGGGCCAGGGGCTGGAGCAGCGGGTGCGGGCGCTGAACGCCTTCCTGGCCGATGTCTATGGCCCGAAGGAGATCATCAAGGCCGGCCGCATCCCGGCCGAGCTGGTGCTGGAGAACGAGGGCTACCTGAAGCAGATGGAAGGCTTCACCCCGCCGGGTGGCGTCTATACCGTGATCAGCGGCATCGACCTGGTGCGCACCGGGCCGGACGAGTTCTACGTGCTCGAGGACAATTGCCGCACGCCCTCCGGCGTCAGCTACATGCTGGAGAACCGCGAGGCGATGCTGCGCCTCTTCCCCGAGCTGTTCACCCGGCACCGCATCGCCCCGGTCAGCCACTATCCGGAAGAATTGCTGGAGACGCTGAAGAGCCTGGCGCCGGCGAGCTGTCAGGGCGATCCCAAGGTCGTGGTGCTGACGCCGGGCCCCTACAACAGCGCCTATTACGAGCACTCCTTCCTGGCCGACGAGATGGGCGTCGAGCTGGTCGAGGGCGCTGACCTCTTCGTGCGCGACCTGCAGGTCTTCATGCGCACGACCGCCGGGCCGCAGAAGGTCGATGTCATCTACCGCCGCATCGACGACGACTATCTCGACCCCGAGGCCTTCCTGCCCGACAGCGCGCTCGGCGTGCCCGGGCTGATGGCGGCCTACAAGGCGGGCAATGTCGCGCTGGCCAATGCGCCCGGCGCCGGCATCGCCGACGACAAGGCGATCTACCCCTATGTCCCCGAGATGGTGCGCTTCTATCTCGGCGAGGAGCCGATCCTCTCCAACGTGCCGACCTTCATGTGCGAGCGCGAGGCCGACCGCGAGCACGTCCTGGCCAATCTCGACAAGCTGGTGGTGAAGCTGGCGCGCGGCTCCGGCGGCTATGGCATGCTGGTTGGCCCGCATGCCACCGAGGAGCAGCGCGCCGACTTCGCCGCCCGCATCCGCGCGAAGCCGGGCGACTACATCGCGCAGCCGACGCTGGCGCTCTCCACCGTGCCGACGCTGTGCGAGGAGGGCTTCGCGCCGCGCCATGTCGACCTCCGCCCTTTCGTGCTGTTCGGCCGGAGCGTGCGCATGGTGCCCGGCGGGCTGACCCGCGTCGCGCTGCGCCCCGGCTCGCTGGTGGTCAATTCCAGCCAGGGCGGCGGCACCAAGGACACCTGGGTCGTCGAGGATGTCCTGTCCGTCCAGACCCAGACGATGGGCGGCATGACGCAGTCGCAGACGCTCACCACCATCACCCCGCCCCCGGGAGAAAACTGAAAAAATGCTATCCAGGACGGCGGATTGCCTCTTCTGGCTGGGGCGCTATTCGGAGCGTGCCGGCAATGTGGCGCGCGGCCTCGGCGCCACGCTGCGCATGGCGCTGCTGGCCAACCCGCTGAGCGCCGCGGACGATGAATGGCGCGCGCTGATGATCGCCACCGGCTGCGAGCCCGGCTTCCAGCAGCGCCACCCCGTGCTCGGCCAGGACACGGCGGTGCAGTGGCTGACGCTGGATCCCGAGAACCCCTCCGGCATCGCCGCCTGCATCGAGGCGGCGCGGCGCAATGCCCGCACCGTGCGCACCGCGCTGACCGTCGACATGTGGGAGGCGATCAACGACACCTGGATCGAGTTCCGCCGCCTCGATTCCAGCGCCATCAAGGGCGACCGGCTGCCAGGCTTCCTCGACTGGGTGCGCAGCCGCACGCTGCTGTTCAACGGCGCCGCCGCCGACACCATGCTGCGTGACGATGCCTGGCGCTTCTGCCATCTCGGCACCATGCTGGAACGCGCCGACAACACCGCGCGCCTGCTCGACGTGCGCCACGCCGCCTTCGCCGCCGATGCGACCGAGGATGCGGCGAATTACGCGCAATGGCAGGCGGTGCTGCGCTCGGTCTCGGCGCTGCGCGCCTTCCAGCATGTCTACCACAGCCGCCTGGCGCCGGCGCCGGTGGCCGAGCTGCTGGTGCTGCGGCCGGAGCTGCCGCGCTCGCTGCTGGCCTGCTACCGCCGGGTCGAGCAGACCCTGGCCTCGATCGCCGAGGCCAATGGCGGGCAGCGCGGCGCCTGCCATCGCCGCGCCGCGGAGCTGCACGCGCAGTTGCGCCAGGGCCGCATCGACCGGATGCTGGAAGCCGGGCTGCATGATTTCCTGACCGGCTTCATCGACCAGAACGTGCTGCTGGGCCAGGAGATCGGCCAGCTCTACCTGAACGGACGGCAGCCGTGACCTATTGCGTCGGGCTCTGGCTGGAGCGGGGGCTGGTCATGCTCTCCGACACCCGCACCAATGCCGGCGTCGACAATATTTCGACCTTCTCCAAGATGTACACGGCGACGGCGCCCGGTGAGCGGATGCTCTGCATGCTGGCGGCCGGGAATCTCGCGATCACCCAGGCGGTGTGGAACCGCCTGCAGGAGGGGCTGCTGCTGGAGGGCGAGCGGCACACCCTGCTGACGGTGCCCAGCATGTTTCGCGCGGCGCAGCTGGTCGGCGCCGCCATCCGCGCCGTCTACGACATCGACGGGCCGATGCTGAAGGCGCAAGGGGTGGGCTTCGACGTCTCGATCATGCTGGGCGGGCAGATCGCCGGCGGGCCGGTGCGGCTCTATTTGGTCTATGCCGCCGGCAATTTCATCGAGGCGACGCCCGAGACCCCCTTCCTGCAGATTGGCGAGCATAAGTACGGCAAGCCGATCCTCGACCGCGCCCTGCTGCACCAGACCAGCCTGGAGGATGGGGTGAAGCTGACCCTGGTCAGCATGGACAGCACGCTGCGCTCCAACCTGACCGTCGGCCTGCCGCTCGACCTGCTGGTCTATGAGGCGGGCACGCAGGAGATCCGGCTGCAGCGCCGCATCACCGAGGAGGATCCCTATTTCAGGGCGCTGCGCGAGGACTGGTCCACGGCGCTGCGCGAATCCTACCGGCGCATGCCGGAGCCGGACTGGTTGCAGCCGACGCCCCCCTGAGGCGGGATCGCCGGCGGCAGGCGGGGCCTGGTCGCCCTGGTGGACGCCGCCGATCGCGGCAGGCGGTCAGGCCGGCAGGGGCAGCGGCCGGAAGCGCTCCCATTCGACCTCGGCGACGCCGCGCATGCCCGGGGCCCGCAGCGCGATGCTGACCTCCTTGGCCGATTCCCGGTCGGGGTGGGGCGCGAAGCCCGGCGCGCCCAGCATGAAGCCGTGCAGCCAGAGCGGCGCATTCTGGAAGGCGACATGCTCGCCGTCGCAATAGGGCGGATCGCCGAGCGCGCGGGACAGCGCGGCCACCGCCTCGATCCGTGGCGCCGCGAACAGCGCGACCCCGTCCATATGGATCGGCGGCCCGTCGCGGGGCACCATGATCTCGGCGAGCCGCCCGTCCTGGAAGGTCAGCACCAGCCCGCAGCGGCGATGCTCCAGCACCATGCCCTGCTGGAGCTGCGCGGCCTCCGCCATGGCGCCCCGGGTGGCGGCGATATCCTCCTCCGAGATCAGGTCGCCGAAGGACTGCAGCAGTGCGGCGAGGTCGCCGGGGCCGGCGCCCAGGTCGTTCTCATAGGTGATCGGGCCCAGCGGCCCGGCCTGGGCGGCAACCTCGGCGCGGGTCATGCCCAAATGCAGCCCGCCGATGCCGGTCCGCGGCCGCACTGCCCAAGGGTCATGCGAGTGGTCATCCGAGGGGTGATCCATGCGCTGCATCCTCTGCTACCGCTCCCATCATCGGCGGGCGGCGTGGGGAGGCGCGAATGACAAGGGCTTGTGCAGCCGAAGCCCCCCCTTAGCTGTTACCAGGCCATGGCCGCGCCACACCCCGAGAGCTGGATCCGTGTCACCCCGCAGGGGCTCTATTGCGAGCCCGGGGATTTCTTTGTCGATCCGGCCCTGCCGGTGGCGCGGGCGGTGATCACCCATGGCCATTCCGACCATGCGCGCCCCGGCCATGACGCCGTGCTGGCGACGCCGGAGACGCTGGCCATCATGGCGGCGCGGCTCGGCGCCGGCGGGCCGCGCAACCCGCAGCCGCTCGCCTATGGGCAGAGCGTCTTGCAGAACGGCGTGCGGGTGACGCTGGTGCCGGCGGGGCATGTGCTGGGCTCGGCCCAGGTGGTGCTGGACTGGCAGGGCAGCCGGCTGGTGGTCTCCGGCGACTACAAGCGCGAGGCCGACCCGACCTGCGCCCCCTTCGAGCCGGTGCCCTGCGACGTCTTCGTCACCGAGGCCACTTTCGCCTTGCCGGTGTTCCGGCACCCGCCGGCGATCGGCGAGATGCGGCGGCTGCTCGACAGCCTGTCGCTGTTTCCCGACCGCGCGCATCTGGTCGGCTGCTACGCGCTGGGCAAGTGCCAGCGGCTGATCGCGCTGCTGCGCCTGGCCGGCTTCGACCGGCCGATCTACCTGCACGGCGCCCAGGCCAGCATGTGCGAGCTCTATGGCCGCTTCGGCATTGAACTGGGAGAGCTCCGCCCGGTGCCGCGGCCGCAGAAGCGCGGCGAGACGGTGCTGCCGGGCGAGATCGTCCTGGCCCCACCCTCGGCCGAGGCCAGCCCCTGGATGCGGCGGCTGGCCGATCCGGTGACGGCGGTGGCCAGTGGCTGGATGCGGGTGCGGCAGCGGGCCAAGGCGCGCGGCGTCGAACTGCCGCTGATCGTCAGCGACCATGCCGACTGGGATTCGCTTCTGTCCACCATCGCCGAGGTCGGCGCCCCCGAGGTCTGGGTGACGCATGGGCGGGAGGAGGCGCTGATCCATGCCCTGGCCGGCCGGGGCGTGCGTGGCCGCGCGCTGCACCTGCTCGGCCGTGAGGAGGAGGAGGATCTCAGCCTCGAACCCGAGCCCGAGCCGGCGGCGGAGGGCGCCACCCCATGAGCCTGCCCGCCTTCGCCGAACTGCTGGAGCGGCTGATCTTCACCCCCGGCCGCAATGCCAAGCTGGCTTTGCTGAAGCGCTGGTTCGCGACGCAGAAGGACGCCGATCGTGGCATCGGCCTGGCCGCCATCGCCGGCGAGCTTTCCTTCACGGCGGCCAAGCCCTCGATCGTGCGCGACCTGGTGCGCAGCCGCGTCGACCCCGAGCTGCTGGCGATGAGCCACGACTATGTCGGCGACCTGGCCGAGACCGTCGCGCTGATCTGGCCGGAGCCCGAGAACCGCCCGAACCGGCCGCCGCCCGACCTGTCGGAGGTGGTGGAGACCCTGGAGCTCGCGCCGAAGGACCGGATCCCGGGGCTGCTGGAGGCATGGCTGGACACGCTGGACCCCGGCGGGCGGATCGCGCTGATCAAGCTGGTCACCGGCGGGCTTCGCGTCGGCGTCTCCGGCCGGCTGGCGCGGCAGGCGCTGGCCGACTGGTCCGGCCAGCCGGTCGAGGAACTGGAAGAAATCTGGCACGGGGTGCCGCCGCCCTATCTGCCGATGTTCGCCTGGCTGGAGGGCAGGGGCCCGCGCCCCGATCCGCGCGACGCGCCGGTCTTCCGCTCGCCGATGCTGGCGCAGCCGCTGGAGGCGCCGGATATCGCCGCCCTCGACCACCGCGACTTCCGCGCCGAGTGGAAATGGGATGGCATCCGCGTCCAGGCATCGTCGGGTCCGGGTGGGCGGCGGCTGTGGTCGCGCACCGGCGAGGACATCTCCCAGTCCTTCCCCGAGATCCTGGAGGCGATGGAGTTCCACGCCGTGCTGGATGGCGAGCTGCTGGTGATGCGCGACGGCGAGGTCGCGCCCTTCGCCGAACTGCAGCAGCGCCTGAACCGCAAGGTGGTCGGCCCGAAGATGCTACGCGACTACCCGACGGGCCTCCGCGTCTACGACATCCTGTTCGAGCAGGGCGAGGATCTGCGCCCGCTGCCCTTCGACACCCGCCGCGAGCGGCTGGAAGCCTGGTTCGCCGCGACGAAGCCGGCCCGCATGGACCTGTCGCCGCAGATCGCCTTCGTCTCGCTGGAGCAGCTGGAGGGCCTGCGCGAGGGGGCGCGTGCCGCCGGCATCGAGGGGCTGATGCTGAAGCGCGGCGACGCGCCCTATGTCGCCGGCCGGCCGAAGGGGCAGTGGTGGAAGTGGAAGCGGGCGCCGCTCTCGGTCGATGCCGTGCTGATGTACGCGCAGCGCGGCCATGGCAAGCGCAGCAGCACCTATTCCGACTACACCTTCGGGCTGTGGCGCGAGGACGGGCAGGGCGGGCAGGAGCTGGTGCCGGTGGGCAAGGCCTATTCCGGCTATACCGATCAGGAGCTGGTCTGGCTCGACCGCTGGATCCGCAACCACACCACCGGCCGCTTCGGCCCGGTGCGGGAGGTGGAGAAGGCGCTGGTCCTTGAGATCGTCTTCGACGCCGCCCAGCTGTCGGGGCGGCACAAATCCGGCGTCGCCATGCGCTTCCCGCGCATCGCCCGGCTGCGCGCCGACAAGCCGGCGGCTGAGGCCGACCGGCTAGAGACGCTGATGGCCATGGTGGAGAACCGCGCCGCCTGAATTTTTGCCGCGAGCGGGAACTGGGCCGCCCGCGCGGCGTTGCCCCCCCAGGGTCAACCAGGGGAGTGGACCATCATGCTGAAATGGGCGCTGATCTGCCTCGTCATCTCGATCGTTGCCGGCGCGCTGGGCTTCACCGGCGTCTCGGCGGTGGCCGGGCGAATCGCCAAGATCATCTTCGGCGTCTTCCTGCTGCTGTTCATCCTGGTGCTGGTGATGGCGCTGATGGCGGGCGAGCTGATCTTCTGACGCTTTTGCTGCGCGCGGGCTGTTGACGGCAGCGCGCGCGCGGCTTATTTCCCGCGCCACCTCGAAGCCCGCTGGTCAGCCGGCGGGCCCGGGGGGAAGGTGGTTATGGCGGCCTTAGCTCAGTTGGTAGAGCGCCACGTTGTGGTCGTGGATGTCACGGGTTCGAGCCCCGTAGGTCGCCCCACTTCTTCCCCCGTCCAAGAGGTTTTCCAAAAATGCAATTATCCCTGGCCGGCCGGCACGCCCTGATCACTGGCGGCTCGAAGGGCCTTGGCCTCGCCATGGCGCGCGCCTTCATCGCGGCCGGCGCCCGCGTTGCCATTGTCGCGCGCGACCGGGCCACCCTGCAGCAGGCCGCGGCCGAGACCGGCGCCACTCCGATCGCCGCCGATATCAGCACCGCCGAGGGCTGCCAGGCCGCCTATGACGGCGCCGTCGCTGCCTTCGGCCAGGTCGATATCGTGGTCAACAATGCCGGCACCAGCCAGCGCGGCCGCTTCGCCGAGGTCAGCGACGCGCTGTGGCAGAACGATCTGGACCTGAAGCTCTTCGCCGCCATCCGCCTGACCCGCCTGGCCTGGGCCGGGATGGAGCAGCGCCGCTGGGGCCGGGTGATCAATGTGCTGAACATCGGCGCCAAGGCACCGCCCGCCGAGGGCGCCCCGACCGCCGTCAGCCGCGCCGCCGGCATGGCCCTGACCAAGGTGCTGGCGAATGAGGGTGCCCCGCACGGCATCCTGGTCAATGCCCTGCTGGTCGGCATCATCGAGAGCGACCAGTGGGTCCGCCGCCATGCCGCCGATCCGCGCGGCCTGAGCTTCGACGAATGGAAGGCCGAGCAGGGCAAGACCGTGCCGATGGGCCGCCTCGGCAAGCCCGAGGAATTCGCCGCCACCGCGCTGTTCCTGGCCAGCGATGCCGGCGGCTACATCACCGGCACCGCGCTGAACGTCGACGGCGGCAAGAGCCCGGTCGTCTGACTGATAGAAAAAAGATGGGGTCCAGGGGAATTCCTTCCCCTGGCCTTTCTTATTTCCTGATCCGGTCGAGCGTCATCAGCGCCCCGCCCGCGACGAGTCCCCAGAAGGCCGCGCCGATCCCGAAGATTGCCAGTCCCGAGGCGGTGGTCGCGAAGGTGGTGATGGCCGGCAGGCGCTGCCGCTCATCGGCCAGGGCCGCGGTCAGCGCCCCGCCCAGGCTGGCCAGCAGGGCGAGGCCCGCCACCGTCTGGATCAGCAGTGGCGGCGAGGCGGCGATGAAGGCCACCGCGAAGCTGGCGCCGAGGCCGAGCAGGATATAGGCGCCGCCGCAGGCCAGCGCCGCGATCCAGCGCCGCGCCGGGTCCGGATGGGCGTCACGGTTGGCGCAGAGCGCCGCGGTGATCGCTGCCAGGTTCAGCGAATGGCCGCCGAAGGGGGCGATGGCGGCGCTGGCCAGGCCGGTCCAGGTGAAGATGGGCCCCGGCTCGGGCCGGTAGCCATGCGCGTTCAGCACCGCCAGCCCCGGCACGTTCTGCGAGGCCATGGTGACCAGGAACAGCGGCACCGCGATGCCGATGGCGGCGCCGGCGGAGAAGCCGGGCGTGACCCATTCCAGGCGCGGCGCGATCTCGGCCAGGGCGCCATGCGGCAGCGGGGTGGCCAGCACGATCAGCACCGCGGCGACGGCGACCGCAATCGGCACGGCGTAGAGCCGGACGAAGCGCCAGGCCAGCGCCCAGGCCAGGATCACCGGCAGGGCCAGCATCGGCATGGCGCCGACCGCGCGCATCGGCGCCAGGCAGATGTCGAGCAGGATGCCGGCCATCATCGCATTGGCCAGGCTGGGCGGGATGGCGGCGACCGCGCGGCCGAAGGGCTTCCACAGCCCGGCCAGCAGGATCAGCAGCCCGGCCATCAGGAAGGCGCCTACCGCCACCGGGAAGCCGCCTGCCGGCATGCCGGTCGCGACCAGCAGCGCGGCACCGGGCGTGGACCAGGCGATGATGATCGGCAGCCTGAGCCGCGTGCTCATCCAGATCGCCAGCAGCCCCTGCATGACGCAGAGGGCGAGCAGCCCCGAGGCCGCCTGCGCCGGCGTCGCGCCGACCGCGCGGAAGCCCTGCAGCACGATGGTGAAGGAGCTGGCGAAGCCGACGATGGCGGCCAGCACGCCGGCGACCAGGGGCTGCACCAGTCCGGCGCGGGCAGGCGATGACGACACGGCCGGAACTCCCTCTGGCTTCGCCCTGGCAGGGTAGCGTAATGTTGGATCCAATCAACGGCCGGATGATGGATACCCGACCTGTGACTGCCGCAGAGACCTCCCCGCTGGACCGCCTGGCGCCCGAGCTGGCCGCCGGCTGGCGCACCGCCACTGAATATGTCGAGGGCATCCTGAAGGCCGCGATCCTCGACGGCCGGCTGCCCGGTGGCACCGCGCTGCGGCAGGAGGAGCTGGCGGCGCGCTTCGGCGTCAGCCGCATGCCGGTGCGCGAGGCATTGCGCCAGCTGGAGGCGCAGGCGCTGGTCGATGTGCTGCCGCATCGCGGGGCCGTGGTCACCGCCATCTCCGCCGTCGATGCCGCCGACGGCTATGCCATCCGCCGGGCGCTGGAGCCGGCGGTGCTGCGCCTGTCGATCCCGCGGCTGACGGCCGCCGACCTGGCCGAGGCGGCGCAGCTGATCGCCGCGATGGACGAGGAGGCCGACCCGGCGCGGATGGGCCAGCTGAACCGGCGCTTCCACATGGCGCTGTACCGCGCCGCCGGCCATGCGCGCATGCTGGCGCTGGTCGGGCAGGAGCTGGCCGGATTCGACCGCTACCTGCGCTTCCACCTGGCGGCGCAGGGGCGGGAGCACATGGCGCAGCAGGACCATCGCGCCATGCTGGCCGCCGCCGGGGCGGGCGATGTCGCGGCGGCGGTGGCGGTGCTGGAGCGGCACCTGGACCAGGCGGCCGCCGCCATCGCGGCCTTCTTCACCCGGCGCGGTGCCCCGCGCGACGCCTGACACGCTGTCACCGAGACTTCTCCGGACTGTCATCCGGCTGTCGCGCCGCGCGGTGTTCCTGCGGGCCTCGGCGCCCGCCCCGGGGCGCTGCCGGCACGGAACGAGCTTCATGACCCACAGCACCGACCAGGGCGGCGCCATGCCGCGCGAGCGCCTCGAGCTCGAGGATATTGGCAGCAACCCGACGCCGCGCGAGACGATCGGCGAGCTGGTCGAGCGCCGCCTGTCGCGCCGCGCCGCGCTGCGCGGCCTGCTGGGCGCCGGCGCGGCGGCCGGGCTCAGCGGCCAGCTGCTCGCCTCGGCCAGCCCGGCGGCGGCGCAGGGGATGGCGGCGCAGGGTGGGGCCGGCAGCAGCCTCGGCTTCCGCGAGATCGCGCACCAGATGACCGAGCGCGACGCGGTGCCCGAGGGCTACGAGATCCAGACCGTGATCCGCTGGGGCGATGCCGTGCTGCCGGATGCGCCGGCCTTCGACCCGCAGCACCAGACCGCCGCCGCCCAGGCGATGCAGTTCGGCTACAACAACGACTTCATCGAGTTCTTCCCGCTGCCGCAGGGCAGCCGCACGGCCGATCACGGGCTGCTGACGGTCAACCATGAATACACCGACCCGCATCTGATGTTCCCGGGCCTGACCGATGAGGAATTGGCGCGGCAAAACCCGACGCGGGAACAGGCGCTGACCGAGATGGCGGCGCATGGCATGTCGGTGGTCGAGATCCGCCGCGAGAACGGCCGCTGGGCGCCGGTCGCCGCCGGCCGGCTGAACCGCCGCATCACCGCCGGGACGCCGATCCGGATCAGCGGCCCGGCCGCAGGCCATCCCCGGCTGCAGACCAGCGCCGACCCCACCGGCCGCCAGGTGCTCGGCATGCTGAACAATTGCGCCGGCGGCAGCACGCCCTGGGGCACCGTCCTGACCGCCGAGGAAAACTTCAACCAGTATTTCGGCGGCGCCACGGCCACCACCGGCGCCCAGGCCGCCGCCTACAAGCGCTACGGCATCGTCGAGAAGGCGGGCTATGGCTGGAACAGGCATGTCGCGCGCTTCAGCCTCGACGCCGAGCCGAACGAGCCGAACCGCTTCGGCTGGATCGTCGAGATCGATCCCTACGACCCGCAGGCGGCGCCGGTGAAGCGCACCGCCCTCGGCCGCTTCAAGCATGAGGGCTGCACCCACGCCGTCTCCGCCGATGGCCGCGTGGTGTTCTATTCGGGCGATGATGAGCGCTTCGACTATGTCTACAAATTCGTCACCGCCCGCGCCTGGAACCCGGATGACCGCGCCGCCAACCGCGACCTGCTGGATGAGGGCACGCTTTATGTCGCCCGTTTCCTGGAGGATGGCCGCATGGAGTGGCTGCCGCTGGTGCAGGGCCAGGGCCCGCTGACCGAGGCCAATGGCTTCGCCAGCCAGGCCGATGTGCTGATCGAGACGCGTCGCGCCGCCGACCTGCTGAAGGCGACGCCGATGGACCGGCCGGAGGACGTCCAGCCCAACCCGGCCAATGGCCGCGTCTATGCGATGCTGACCAACAACACCCGCCGCAAACCGGAGCAGGTGGACAAGGCCAATCCGCGCGCCGCCAACGCGCATGGCCATGTCATCGAGATGATCCCGCCCGGCGCCGGCACCGACAAGGTGGACCACGCCGCGACCGAGGGGCGCTGGGAGATCTTCCTGGTGGCCGGCCGGCCCGGCGTCGATGCCGGCGCGCAGTACCACCAGGGCACCAGCGCCGAGGGCTGGCTGTCCTGCCCGGACAATTGCGCCTTCGACAGCAAGGGCCGCATCTGGATCGCCACCGATGGCGCGCCGGGCACCTCCAAGGTGGCGGACGGGCTCTATGCCGCCGATACCGAGGGGCCGGGCCGCGGCTTGACCCGGCTGTTCTACCAGGCGCCGACCGGCGCCGAGGTCTGCGGCCCCTGCTTCACCCCGGACGACCAGACGGTGTTCCTGGCGATCCAGCATCCGGGCGACGACAAGGGCAGCAATTTCGGAAACCCCTCCACCCGCTGGCCGGATTTCGACGCGGCCCTGCCGCCGCGGCCCAGCGTCATCGCCATCGTCCGGCGCGGCGGCGGTGCCATCGGGTCCTGAACCGCCCGGCATGACCAGGGCTGGCGCCGGGGGCGGCTCTGCCCCCGGCGCCGCTTTTTGTAGGGGGTTTTTGGGCGGGCGGCTTTTTTTTCACCCCTGGCGGGGCAATCTCTGCACCATGAATCGTCGCTTCCCTCCCTTGCGCCGCCCGCCGGTGACGCTGCCGTCGGGGCAGGGCGCCTTGAGCCGCTTCGGCGGCTTCGCGCTGCTGGGCTTCTCGCTCTGGCTGGTGTCGCTGCTGGCGCTGTTCCGCGCCCTGGTGGGGCTGTTCAGCTGATGCCGGTCGAGCCCCTGCGGCGCGAGCTGCGCCGCCTGCGCGGCGCCATGCTGGTGCTGGTGGCGCTGCCGCTGCTGCCGGCGCTGCTGGTCAACCTGATCGGCGGCGCGCAGCGGCCGCTGCTCGGCATCCTGCTCGGCCTGCTGCTGCTGGGGCTGGCGGTGCACCGGCTGCGGCGCGGGAAGTCGCAGCCGGCTGCCGTGCTGGTCGGCGTCGCCACCGGCCTGCTCGCCGGCCTGTCCGCCGGGGTGGCGCCGCTCGGCGCCGTCGTCTTCGGTGGCATGGCCTGGTTCGGCGCCCGCCTGCTCTACCAGGACGCGCTGCCGGCCGTGGAGGAGCCGCCGGCGCCCGTCGCCCCGCCGCCGCCGCCGGCGCCCGACCTGCTGGAGCGGCCGCGCGCCCGGCTGGCCGTGCTGCAGGGCGCCGATACCCGGCTGCGCCCGGCCGTCGCCGCGCTGGGCACCCTGCTGGCCGAGCTGGCAGAGCGTCCCGGCGCCCTGACCGAGGCACGCCGCTTCCTCAACCTGCAGCTGGACGGGCTGGAGCGGATCAATGGCCGGCTGCGCGCGGGGGCCGAGCCGCCGCCGAGCCTGGGCGAGCTGGTCGAGGACATGGCGCGCGGCAGCATCCAGCTGCGCGACCGGGTGCGCGCCGCCGAGACCGAGGCGCTGGAGATCCAGGTCAAGGTGCTGGCCGACCGACTGCGAGAGGAGGGTTACGCATGAGCCATTCCATCGGCACTTCCCCGGGTGTCGCCGCCACCGAGACCCTGGCGCGCGAGACCATCGCGCCGGAGCGGGTCACCGCGCTGGCCGCCGAGATCGACCTGCGCGACCCCTCCACCATCCTGCGCTTCGGTGCCGAGGCGCAGACCCGTGCGGCGACGGCGGCGGATGCCATGCTGGGCGCCGTGCGCAACCAGGCGACCGGCGAGGCGGGCGAGGCGCTGTCCGGCCTGCTCTCCACCCTGCGCGGCTTCGACGTGACCGCGCTCGGCGAGAAGCCCGGCTTCTTCGCCCGCGTCTTCCGCCGCGCCGGCGCCGAGGCCGCCGTGGTGCTGCAGCGCTACGAGACGGTGCGCGGCCAGATCGAGACCATCGGCGACAAGCTGGACAACCACCGCACCCGGCTGATGGAGGATGTCGAGCGCCTCGAACGCCTTTATGGCGCGACGCTCGACTGGTTCCACGCCCTGGCCGAGCATATCGCCGCCGGCGAGACGGTGCTGGCCCGCACCGATGCCGAGGTGATCCCGCAGGCGGTGGCCGCCGCCGCCGACAACGACAATCCGCTCGGGCCGCAGCGGCTGCGCGACCTACGCTCGGCGCGCGACGAGCTCGACCGCCGCGTCCATGATCTGCGGCTGACCCGGCAGGTGGCGATGCAGTCGCTGCCGGGCATGCGGCTGATCCAGGAGAACGACAAGGCGCTGGCCTCGAAGATCCATTCGGTGCTGGCCAACACGGTGCCGCTGTGGCGCACCCAGCTGGCCCAGGCGCTGGCCATCCAGAACATGCGTGAGGCCAGCGGCGCGGTGCGCGCGGCGACCGACCTGACCAACAAGCTGCTGACGGCCAACGCCGAGACGCTGCGCCAGGGCAATGCCGAGGCGCGCATCGAGGTGGAGCGCGGCGTCTTCGACCTGGCCGCCGTGCAGCAGGCCAATGCCGCGCTGGTGGCGACGCTGGAGGACAGCCTGCGCATCGCTGAGGAAGGCCGCGCCGCCCGCCGCCAGGCGACCACCGAGCTGGCCAAGGCGGAGGCCGAGATCCGCCGCGCCCTGAGCGCCGCCGGGCCCTCCACCCGCCGGGCCTGATCCTGCCCGCCTGATTCTACCAGCCTGATCCTGGGGGCGGGGGGCTTGACCCGCCGCCCGCCAGGGTTTCCCATCCCTTGAGTCCAAGAAGGGAGAAGTCGACATGCGCGCCTGGGCCGTGGTCGAATGCGGGGAACCGCTGCAGAACATCGAGATGCCGCTGGCCGAGCCGGTCGGTGAGGAAGTGCTGGTCGAGGTGACGCATTGCGGCGTCTGCCATTCCGACCTGCACATCTGGGAAGGCAGCTACGACATGGGCAGCCGCGGCAAGATGTCGCTGAAGGACCGCGGCGTGGTCCTGCCGCTGGCCATGGGGCATGAGATCGTCGGCCGTGTCGCCAAGCTGGGCCCGGATGCCAAGGGCGTGCAGGTCGGCGATGTGCGCATCGTCTTCCCCTGGCTCGGCTGCGGCACGTGCAACCGCTGCCAGGCTGGCCAGGACAACATGTGCCAGGTGGCCGCCCGCAGCATGGGCGTGTTCCAGAACGGCGGCTACGCCACCCATGTCATCGCCCGCAGCCCGAAGCACCTGATCGCCTTCGACGGCATCGACCCCGCCGTCGCCGCGACCTATGCCTGCTCCGGCGTCACCGTCTATTCGGCGATCCAGAAGGTGCTGCCGCTGCCGCCCGAGACGCCGATCGTGGTGGTCGGCGCCGGCGGCCTCGGCCTCAACGCCATCGAGATCCTGAAGGCGCTGGGCCACAAGCGCATCATCTCGGTCGACATCTCGGCCGAGAAGCTGGAAGGCGCCAAGAGGGCCGGCGCCACCGACACGCTGCAGGCCGGTGGCGAGGACACCACCGCCCGCCTAGTCGCGCTTTGCGGCGGCCCGGTCGAGGCGGTGATCGACCTGGTCAACGGCACCCAGACCGCGCGCTTCGCCATCGACGCGCTGGGCAAGGGCGGCAAGCTGATCCAGGTCGGCCTGTTCGGCGGCGAGATGAACGTGCCGCTGCCGCTGATGGCCACCAAGGCGCTGACCATCCGCGGCAGCTATGTCGGCAACCCGCAGGAACTGCGCGAGGTCGTCGGCCTGGCGCAGCAGGGCAAGCTGTCGCCGCTGCCGGTCAGCACCACGCCGGCCTCCGAGGTGAACAACGTGCTCAACCGCCTGAAGGACGGGAAGATCAACGGGCGCGTGGTGCTGACGGCGGCCTGAAGGAACAGAAGAAAGGCCGGGGGAAGGAATTCCCCCGGACCCCCATCTTCTTTCTGATTCAGAAGTCAGCGCCGCGTCTGCCGGGCCGTGGCGCACCCGTCTTCACGGGGACATGGCAATCGGACATAAAAAAGAAGGGGTCCAGGGGAATTCATTCCCCTGGCCTGCCTCTGTCTTACTTGCCGATGACCCGCTCCACCCACTGCGCCCAGCCGAGCAGCGCCGCGTCCTGGCCGAAGGGCGCGACCAGCTGAATGCCCAGCGGCATCCCGGCCGGGCCCCGCCCGGCGTCCAGGCTGATGCAGGGACCGTGCAGCGCGGTCCACAGCGCGTTGCAGGCAGGCTCGCCGGTGGAATGCAGCCCTTCCGGCGCCTCGCCGGGGGCAGAGGCGGTCAGCAGGATGTCGTGATCCGCCATCAGCGCGGCGAAGGCGGCGCGGCCCGTGGCGAAGGTCGCGCGGCTCTGCGCCAGGGTGGCGGCGCTCATCGTCTCGGCCCAGTCGAGGCGCTCGTTCAGCACCTCGGAAATCCGGTCGCGGTGATGCGCCCGCTCCCAGGCCAGGGCCTGCAGGGTCTCGCCATGCATGACGGTGGCATGGATCTCGTGCACGGCGTGCACCGCCTCGGGCAGGGCGAGCGCCGTCACCCGGGCGCCGGCGGCAGACAGGCGGGCGGCGGTGTCCTCCAGCAGGGCGCGGGTCTCCGGCGACAGGCGGTCCTCGGCCGGGCCGAAGCACAGCGCGACGCGCGGCGCGGTCTCGGCGATGGCGGAGAAGTCCTGGTTGGTCAGCACCCCGGCGAAGAGCGCGCAATCGGCGGCGCCCCGGCCGAAGACGCCGATGGTGTCGAGGCTTTCGCTCATCACCTTCATGCCGGCGCGGTGGATCAGCCCGTGGCTGGGCTTGAAGCCGGCGATGCCGCAATAGGCGGCGGGGCGCAGCACCGAGCCCGCGGTCTGCGTGCCGAAGGCCAGCGGGAAGAAGCCGGCCGCGACCCCGGCGGCGGAGCCGGAGCTCGATCCGCCAGGGGTGCGCCGGGCGTCGTGCGGGTTGGTCGTCGGGCCGGGCTGGCGGGTGGCGAATTCGGTGGTCACCGTCTTGCCGATAACGCGGCCGCCGGCCGAGCGGGTGCGGCTGACGGCGAAGGCATCGGCGCGCGGCTGGTGGCCGGCCCAGATCGGCGAGCCGTATTCGGAGGCCAGGTCGGCGGTGTCGAGCACATCCTTGACGCCCACGGGCAAGCCGCCGAGCGGGCCGGCGACCACGGCCGGGGCGGCGCCGGCACGGATGGTGAAGGCGCGCACCACCGGCTCGCGCTCGGCGATGCGCGCCTGGCAGGCTTCCCACAGGGCGTCGGCGGTCAGCTGCCCGGCGGCGATGCGCCGCAGGGCTTCGGTGGCGGAGAGATCGGCGGGATGGGTCATGGCCCCGATGCTAGGCCAAATGCGGCATCGGTCCAGAGGCGAGGGCAGGGGCCTCGGCTTTCGTTTCCTCCTGCTCGGCGCGGGCGGCATAGCGACGGGCGAGCGCGGCGCAGGCGAAGAGCTGCAGCTGGTGGAACAGGATCAGCGGCAGCACGATCAGGCCCAGGCTGGCGGCGGGGAACAGGATATTGGCCATCGGGATGCCGCTGGCGATGCTCTTCTTCGAGCCGCAGAAGACGGCCACCACCTCGTCGGCGCGGGAGAGGCCCATGCGGCGGCTGACCAGGCGGGTGGCGCCGAGCACGGCCGCCAGCAGCGCCGCGTTGACCGCGACGATCAGCGCCAGGGTGGCCAGGTCGATCTGCTGCCAGATGCCGGCATTCATGCCCTCGGAGAAGGCGGTATAGACCGAGATCAGGATCGAGCCGCGATCGACCAGCCCGACCACCAGCTTGTTGCGCTTCAGGAAGCCGCCGATCCAGGGCCGCGCCGCCTGGCCGAGCGCGAAGGGCAGCAGCAGGTGCAGCGCGATATCCTTGACGATGTCGGTGGAGAAGCCGCCGGCGCCGCTGGTCCGCATCAGCAGCGCCACCAGCAGCGGCGTCAGCAGCATCCCCACCAGGTTGGACAGCGTCGCCGCGCAGAGCGCCGCCGGCACGTTGCCGCGCGCCACCGCCGTGAAGGCGATCGACGACTGCACGGTCGAGGGCAGCACGCAGATGAAGAGAATCCCGAGCGCCAGCATCGGCGGCAGGAAGGGCTTCAGCGCGAAGGTCAGCGCCAGGCCGAGCAGCGGGAAGAGCAGATAGGTCGAGCCCGCCACCAGCGCCTGCAGCCGCCAGTGCAGCAGCCCGTCCAGCACCGCCTTCGGCGCCAGCTTGGCGCCATGCAGGAAGAACAGCAGGGCGACGGCCAGCGAGGCGACCTGGGTCATGGCCTCGGCCGCCCGGCCCTGCGCCGGCAGCAGCGCCGCCAGGATGACGGTCGCCACCAGCTGGATCAGGAAGGGGTCGATGCGCAGGCGGCGCAGGAAGGCGGGCATCGCGGCAGCTCCGGTTGCAGTGCCGCAGAGCTAGGCCCACCGCTCTCATTCCGCGAGGGAATGTTTCTGATATCAGTCACCACGATTTATGATAACAGGAAAGAATGGTCCCGCCGCTGCTGCTCCGCTCCTTCCTGGCTGTCGCCGAGACGCGCAGCTTCACCCGCGCCGCCGAACGGCTGGGGCTGCGGCAATCGACCGTCAGCCAGCATATCCGCAAGCTGGAGGAGCAGATCAGCCGCGCCCTCTTCGCCCGCGACACCCATGCCGTCGGCCTGACCCCGGATGGCGATGCGCTGCTCGACTTCGCCCGTCAGGTGCTGGAGGCGCAGGCGCGGATGCAGCGCTTCCTCGAGGGCAGCCAGCTGCGCGGCCGCATCCGCCTCGGCGCCTCGGAGGATTTCGTCTCTGCCCAGCTGGCCCAGGTGCTGGCGGAATTCATCCAGGCGCATCCGGCGGTGGACCTGGAGCTGACCGTGGGCCTCAGCGGCATCCTCTATGAGCGGTATGACGCAGGCGAACTCGACGTCATCGTGGTCAAGCGCCGCGCCGGCGATCCGCGCGGCCAGCTGGCCTGGCGCGAGGCGCTGGCCTGGGTCGGCCGCCCCGGCTGGCGCCCCGACCCGGCGCTGCCGCTGCCGCTGGTGCTCTACCCGCCGCCCTCCATCACCCGGGCGTTGGCGCTGGCCGCGCTGGAGGCGGCCGGGCGCTCCTGGCGCGTCGCCTGTTCCAGCGCCAGCCTCAGCGGGCTGCGCGCCGCGGCGCAGGCGGGGCTGGGGGTGGCGCCGCATTCGCGCCGGCTGCTGCCGCCGGGGCTGGCGCCGCTGCCGCCCTCCCGCCACCTGCCGCCGCTGGGCGAGATCGAGTTCGTCGTCATCGGCCCCGGCCCGCAGCACCGCGTCGCCGCCGCCCTGATCGAGGCGCTGCTGGCCCGCCCGCCGGAATGGCAGCCGGACGGCTGACACCCGGCCCCCTGGCGGAGAGCGGGCGGAACCCCCATTTTCGCGGCCATGTCCGATGCCCGCTCCCAAGGCGCCACCATCCGGGTGGCGGTCGGCGCCGACGGGGCGCTGCTCTATGCCGTGCCCGGCGGCCCCGAATCCCTGCCGCCCGTCGCCCCCCGCGCCCTGAGCCTGGCCTGGGACGCCGCGCGCGCCGCCGCCGCCGCCGAGGCCTGGGGGCCGCATCGCAGCCTGGCCTTCGCCTCCGGCGTGGTGCTGGCGCTGGCCGATGCCGATGCCGCCTGCTGGGCCGAGGCGGTCGACCGCAGCGTCGGGCTGGAGCGGCTGGAGGGCCTGGCGCTGTGCCTGCGGCTGCTGGCGCTGGTCGAGCTGATGGGCCGCGCCCGCTGGCTGCGCGGCCTCTTCGCCATCGGCGCCGAGGGGATCGAGCTGCATCCGGCGCTGCTCTCCGCCGCCGCGGTGCAGCCGCTGGATGCGGCGGGGCGGTTCGACGAGGCCGCCATGAAGCGCCTCCTGTCCAACCGCATCGCCGGCCCGTCCGGCGCGGCGGCCGCCGGGGAGGGGGCGGGGCGCATCGCCTCGCCCTGATTTTCTTGTCTTTGGGGGGCTGCGCGCCGGCCGCGCCCCTGTCAGACTCTGCCCCTCAGACTTCGTGACCAGACCCGCCGGAGCGCGCCATGAAACGCCTTGTCCTTCCCCTGCTGCTGTTGACGGGCGCCTGCGCCGTGGCCCCGCGCAGCGCCGAGGAGCAGCAGAACGACGCCGCCCGCGCCGCCTGCCGCGTCGATGCCGAGCGGCAGATGCGCTACCGCGAGCGCGGCCAGACCATGCGGGTGGACGAAGCCGAGTCGCGCATGGGCAGCGGCGCCTATATCGGCAATCCGCTGGAGCGCAGCCAGATGGGCGCCCGCTTCGAGATGGAGCAGATGATCCAGGAATGCCTGCGCGGCGCCAATGCGCAGCAGCAGGCCGCCCCGGCCGCCGCCGTCGACACCCCGGCCACGCCGGCGCCGACGCCGGCCGCCACCCCGCCCGCGCGGAGCCGGCGAGGCCGCTGACCTGCCGCTCTTCCGGTCGCCCTTCGGCGCGCTGAGCCGCGCGCTGGCGACCCGGAACGCGCGGATCTTCTTCGGCGCCAGCCTGACCTCCTGGACCGGCCTCTGGATGCACCGCATCGCGGTCGCCTGGCTGGCCTGGGAGATGACCCACAGCGCGCTGTGGGTCGGGCTGGTCGCCTTCAGCGACCTGGCCCCCGCCGCAGTGATCAGCCCGATCGCCGGCGCGGTCGCCGACCGGGTCGACCGGCTGAAGCTGGCCACCTTCTCCCAGGCGGTGATCGGCATCGAGGCGGCGGTGGTCTCCACCCTCGTCGCCACCGACAATATCTCGATCGGCCTGCTGGTGGCGCTCGAGCTCTGCAGCGGCACGGCGGCCAGCTTCGCCCAGCCGGCACGGCAGACGCTGATGTCGGGCATCGTGCCGCGCGCCGACCTGCCCGCCGCCGTCGCCTGCAATTCGCTGGTCTTCAACGTGGCGCGCTTCATCGGCCCGGCGCTGGCCGGGCCGGTGATCGCGGTGTTCGGCGTGGCGCCGGCCATCGCCTGCAATGCGCTCGCCTATCTCAGCGCCGTGCTGACCATGCCGATGCTGCGCGTCGACCCGGCGCATCGGCGCGGCCATCCGGCGACCGCCAGCTTCCTGGGCGAGGTGCGCGAGGGCTTTCTGTACGTTGCCCGCCACCCTGGCCTTGGCCCGCTGCTGCTCTATGCCGCCAGCATCGGCGTGCTGCTGCGCTGCGTGCAGGAGCTGCTGCCGCCCTTCGTCGAGCGCAATTTCGGCCGCGGCGCCGAATCGCTGGCGCTGCTGACCGCCTGCTTCGGCATTGGCGCGCTGGTCACCGGGCTGTGGCTCGCCGCGCGCGGCCGCACGGCGGGGGCCACCCGCATCGCCATCCGCGCCGGCATGCTGCAGGCCATCGCCACCGCCGGCTTCGTCGCCACCGGCTGGTTCCCGATCGGCCTGATCTGCGCCGCGATGATCGGCGCCAGCGCCTCGCTGCACGGCATCTCGGTGCAGCAGCTGGCGCAGACCGCGGCCGACCCGGCGATGCGCGGCCGGGTGCTGGCGCTCTGGGGGATGATCACCCGGGCCTGCCCGGCGCTCGGCGCCCTGCTGCTCGGCGCCACCGGCGAGGTCTTCGGCCTGCGCTGGCCGACGCTGGTCTTCTGCGCCCTGGCGCTGGCCATCTATGCCTGGGGCTATTCCCGGCAGGACAGGATCGAGGCGGTGCTCGAAGGCCCGCCTGACGACGGAGAGAACAGATGAGCCTGCAAGCTGCCATCATCGGCATGGGTCGCTGGGGCCGGATCCTGGTGGAAAGCATCCAGGGCCGCAACGAGGCGGGCCTCCGCTTCGTCGCCGGCAGCACCGGCACGCCGGACAAGGCGCGCGACTGGGCGGCCGCCCAGGGCATCCGGCTGCACGACAGCTACGAGGCGGCGCTGGCCGACCCCGCGGTGCAGGCCGTGGTGCTGGCCACCCCGCACAAGTTGCACGCGGCCCAGGTCGAGGCCGCTGCCGCCGCCGGCAAGCATGTCTTCGTGGAGAAGCCCTTCACCCTCGACAAGGCCAGCGCCGCCGCCGCCGTCGAGGCCTGCCGTAAGGCCGGCGTGGTGCTGGCGCTGGGTCATAACCGCCGCTTCCTGCCCGCGGTGGCCGAATTGAAGGCCATGCTGGCGGATGGCCGCATCGGCACGCTGCTGCATGTCGAGGGCCAGTTCAGCGGCCCGGGGGCGGCCGCCTACAAGCCCGGCATGTGGCGCGCCGACCGCTCGGAAAGCCCGCTTGGCGGCATGGGCGGCATGGGCATCCACATGATCGACATGATGGTGAACCTGGCCGGCCCGATTGCCGAGGTCACCGTCGCCAGCACCGCCCGCGTGCTGACCAATGGCCTCGACGACACCACCGCCATGCTCTGCCGCTTCGCCAGCGGCGCCACCGGCACTTTCGCGACGCTGGCCTATGCGCCGCGCTGCTGGCGCGTGGCGCTCTATGGCAGCGAGGGCTGGGCGGAGCTGACCGACCACGAGCACCTGGTCTATCGCCCGCGCGAGGGTGAGACGGTGGTGCGCGACTTCCCCAAGGTCGATATCGAGCGGGCCGAGCTGGAGGCCTTCGCCGCCGCGGTGGCCGGCGGCGCGGCCTATCCGCTGCCGCTCGACCAGGCGATCCACGGGGTCTCGGTCTTCGAGACGATGATCGTCTCGGCGGCCTCGGGCGGCAGCCACGCGGTTCCCTGAAGCGCCGGGACAGGTCGCGCTGCCACCGGGCCGTGTCACCGCCCGTCGTCACCCGGACATGGCCATCTGACAGAAAGAAGAAGGGGTCCAGGGGAATTCATTCCCCTGGCCTGCCCGCCTCTTCTCTTGGTCCCCACCTTGCGGCCTCTCCGGCCCAGCCTTAGAAGCGGCGGGCCTCGTGTCGCCAGCGTCATGCTGGCGGCCTCACCGCAGGGAGCGCGACGATGAGCAAGATCACCCGCCATGACAGCAACGCGGTTCTTTCCGGCGCTGTCGAGTATCATGGTTTCGTCTTCCTGGCGGGCATGACCGCCGACGACCTCTCGCAGGACGTCCTGGGCCAGACCAAGCAGGTCCTGGCCAAGATCGATGCCGCCCTGGAGGGTCATGGCACCGACAAGACCCGTCTGCTGCAGGCCCAGATCTGGCTGAAGGACATCCGGGATCGTGACGCCATGAACAAGCTGTGGTCGGCCTGGCTGCCGGAGGGCGGCGCCCCGGTGCGCGCCTGCGTGCAGGCCAACATGGCGGATCCGCGCCATCTGGTTGAGATCATGATCACCGCCTGCCGCTGATCTGGCTCGGCCGGGATTTTTCCGGCCTGGCTGATGAAGAATCGGCGCCCTGGAGGGAACTCCAGGGCGCCTTTTTTGTTATCAGTTTGAACGGTTTGAAGCCCTGTTGCGGATTTGCCGCAACACTGTGGCTTTCATTGCTGTTGCGCGCTCCCGTAGGATTTACTTCTTATTAAGGCGCGCTGCGCGGCAAGTGAATTCGCGAATCACGCCGCATTTCGAGCTGTAACATACCCAGTGGTTGCCCCGCCTCGCGCCGAATTGGTAGCCGGGGTGCATCGCGGCGAAAGTCGTGATGGGGGCAGTTGTTGGGGGTTTCATGCGAGGCAAGAGCACAGCGGTGGCATTCGCCGTTCTGTTGGGTGCGTTCTGCACGGGTCATGCGGCCGATGCCGCGACCAGTCGCAACGCCCGGGAGACGGTGAAGCAGCAGCCGCGGGCCGCCTCGACCCAGCACGCCACGGCGGCCAGCCGCAGCGCCAAGCCGACGGCCGCCAAGCCGCAGCAGGTCGCGCGCCGCGCCGGCGCCGCGGCGCCGAGCTTCGCCGGCATCTCCTGCGTTCCCTATGCCCGCTCGGTGACCGGCATGGAGATCAGCGGCAATGCCTATGCCTGGTGGGCCAATGCCGCCGGCGTTTATGCCCGCAGCCAGCGCCCGGAGCGCGGCTCGGTGCTCAGCTTCCGCTCCTCGGGCGGCATGCGCTCGGGCCATGTGGCCGTGGTCTCCCGCGTGCTCGGCCCGCGCGAGGTGCTGATCGACCATGCCAACTGGGAAGGCCCGGGCATCCGCAAGGGCACCGTGATGCGCGGCGTCTCGGTGATCGACGCCTCCGAGAACAACGACTGGACCTCGGTCCGCGTCCAGGTCGGCTACAGCGACGGCACCTATGGCCGCGCCTATCCGACCAACGGCTTCATCCACAACCGGGCGGTCGGCTCGATCCGCACCGCCTCGGCCAATGGCTTCGAGGAGGTCGCCGAGGCCCCGGTGGCCGCCCGCGCGCATGCCGAGCATCTGGCCGGCGCCCTGCAGAACATGGCGCGCGACGCCGCCCGCTAAGCCTGCCTTCCAAGCGACCATCCGGACCGGCCAGGGCGCCTTGCCCGCCGGTCCGGCCCCCCCTTCCGCCCGACGCGCCTGACGCGGGGCAGGGGGCCAGCCGATCGGGCTGGAGCATGGCTTTTCCGCCCGCTTCCGCACCGCGCCATCTTTCTTCCGTCGTGATCGCAGCGCATTCTCCGCCGCCGCCGGGTTGAAGGAGTTCTGCGCACCATGGCCGTCATCAAGCCGCATGCCGCGCATTGGGGCAGCTACGACACGGTGGTCGAGGATGGCCGCCTGACCGGCATCCGCCCCTTCGCCCGCGACCCCCATCCCGGCGCGCTGCTGGAGTCCGTGCCCGACGCGCTCTATTCGAAGGCCCGCATCGACCAGCCCTATATCCGCGCCGGCTGGCTGCGCGGCGAGCGCCGCGGCGCCGAGCGGGGCGACCGTGATTTCGTTCCCGTCTCCTGGGACCAGGCGGTGCGCCTCGCCGCCGAGGAAACCGCCCGGGTCCGCGCCGAATCCGGCCATCCCTCGATCATGGGCGGCTCCTATGGCTGGAGTTCGGCCGGGCGCTTCCACCATGCCAAGAGCCAGCTGCAGCGCTTCCTGGGCCTGGGCGGCGGCTACACCACCCAGGTGACCAACTATTCCTACGGCGCCGGCATGACGCTGATGCCGCATGTGCTGGGCACCAACGACGTCATCCAGGGGCCGGTGACCGACTGGTCCAGCATCCTGAAGCACACGAAGCTGATGCTCTGCATCGGCGGCCTGCCGCTGAAGAACGCGCTGGTCACCGCCGGCGGGGCGGGGGCGCATGAATATGTCCCCTGGCTGAAGCGGATCGCCGAGGCCGGGGTGCGCTTCGTCAATATTTCTCCGTTCCGTGGCGATGCGCCGGACTTCCTCGACGCCGAATGGGTGCCGATCCGCCCCAACACCGACACCGCGCTGATCCTGGCGATGATCCACACCCTGGTCGCCGAGGGGCTGGAGGATCGCGGCTTCCTCGCCACGCATTGCACCGGCTGGGACAAGCTGCGGCCCTATGTGATGGGCGAGACCGACGGCCAGCCGAAGACCGCCGACTGGGCTGCGGCCATCACCGAGGTGCCAGTGGAAAAGATCCGCGCCCTGGCCTTCGAGACGGCGCGGCTGCCGACCATGCTGACCGCCACCTGGTCGATCCAGCGCGCCGAGCATGGCGAGCAGCCCTGGTGGGCGCTGGTGGCACTCGCCGCGACTTTGGGCGGCATCGGCAAGCCGGGGCAGGGCGTCACCTTCGGCTATGGCTCGATGAACGGCATGGGCACGCCGCGGCGCGAGATCCCTTCGGTGTCGATGCCGGCCAGCCGCAATGCCGGCGGCCTGGCCATCCCCGTCGCGCGGGTGACCGAGCTGCTGGAGCGGCCGGGCGAGATCCTGCAGTACAACGGCCGCGACATCACCCTGCCGGATACCCGCATCATCTGGTGGGCCGGCGGCAACCCGTTCCACCACCACCAGGACCTCAACCGGCTGCTGCGCGCCTGGAACCGGGCGGAGACCATCATCGTCCAGGAGCCCTGGTGGACCGCCGCCGCGCGGCATGCCGACATCGTGCTGCCGGCGACGACGACGCTGGAGCGCAACGACATCGCCTCCTCCTCGCGCGACCGCTTCGTCCGCGCCATGCACCAGGCGGTGGCGCCGATCGGCCAGGCCCGCCATGACCACGACATGCTGGCCGACATGGCCGAGCATCTGGGCTTCCGCGACCGCTTCACCGAGCAGCGCGACGAGGCCGCCTGGCTGCGCCACCTGTATGAGCGCTGGCGCCAGGCCTGCCGCCATTTCGATTTCGCGCCGCCGAGCTTCGAGGAATTCTGGGAGACCGGCCATGTCGAGGTGCCGCCGCCCGACCGCGATTTCGTCCTGTTCGAGGATTTCGCCCGCGACCCGGCGAACCATCCGCTGAACACCCCCTCCGGCAAGGTCGAGCTGTTCTCCGAGACCATCGCCGGCTTCGGCTATGCGGAGATCGGCGGCCATCCGCGCTGGCAGCCGCCCACCGAGTTCCTCGGCGCGCCGCTGGCCGAACGCTTCCCGCTGCACCTGCTGTCCTACCAGCCGGCGACCCGGCTGCACGGCCAGCTCGACACCGGGCGGGTGGCGGCGGCGAGCAAGATCCAGGGCCGCGAGCCGCTGCTGATGCATCCCGAGGATGCCGCCGCCCGCGGCCTGACCGAGGGCGCCATCATCCGCGTCTTCAACGACCGTGGCGCCTGCCTGGCCGGGCTGCAGGTCTCGGCGGGCATCCGCCGCGGCGTCGTCGCCATGGCCACCGGCGCCTGGTGGGACCCGGAGCACCGCCCCGGCCGGCTCGACGTGCATGGCAATCCGAATGTGCTGACGCATGACTACGGCACCTCGCGCCTCGGCCAGGGCAGCGCGGCGCAATCCTGCCTGGTCGAGATCGAGGCTTTTTCCGACACCTTGCCGCCGGTGACCGTGCACGACGCGCCGCGCCCGGTGGCGGAGGCGCTGTCGTGACCGGCCGGCGCGCCCTGCTGGCCGGCGTCGCCGGCCTGCCCCTCCTGGCCCGTGCCGCGGCGGCGCAGATCGTCACGCTCGACATGCCGCCGCTGCGCTTCCCGGTGAAGCCGGATGACAGCCTGGCCCCCGGCTACCGGCGCGAGGTGCTGGTGCGCTGGGGCGACCGCGTCACCTTCGACGCGCGGCCCTGGGACCCGCGCCGGCCAAGCGCCGAGGCGGCCTCGACCCAGTTCGGCTGGGACGGGCGGATCTGCGGCCTGGTGCTGTCGCCGCCCGGCGCCGATGGCCTGGCGCGCGGCGTGCTGGCGGTGGCGCATCCCACCGTCGATCCCGCCATGGTCTATCCGGATGGCCGCGACCGGCCGGCGGTGTCGTCCCAGCTGCAGGGCGCCTCGCTGCTCAACATCGAGAAGCAGGGGGCGCGCTGGGTCGTCGTCGATGGCGGCTACCAGTCGCGCCGGCTGGCCGGCGACACGCTCTGCCGCCTGACCGGCCCGGCGTCGGAGGCGGTCGGCACCGCCATCCAGGGGCTGCTCGGCCTCTCCGGTGGCTGCGCCACGCCCTGGGGCACGCTGCTGCTGGCCGAGGACGACCCGGCCCCCTGGGTCGCGCGCCTCTCGCGCCTCGACCCGCGCTTCGCCGACGGCACCCGCTTCGGCTGGGTGGCCGAGCTCGACGCGCTCGATCCGGCCGCGGTGCCGGCCAAGCGCACGGCGCTGGCCCGCTTCCCGCGCGGCGACGTGGCGGCGGCGCTGACCCGCGACGGCCGCGCCGTGGTCTATCTGTCGGACCACCGCGCCTTCGGTTTTCTGTTCCGGTTCGTCTCGGCGGGGCCGGCCTCCGAGCCGGATGCGCTGGACCGCGGCACGCTCTCGGTCGCCCGCGCGACGCGCCAGGGCATCGCCTGGGAGGCGCTGCCGGCCGGCGCCGAGACGTCCCTGAACCCGATCGCCGCGGCGGGGCAGGCGGGGGCAATGGCCTTCGACCTGCCGGCGGGCCTGGCGATCGATCCGCGCTCCGGCCGGCTCTACCTCGCCTGCAAGGGCAATGCCGCCCGCCGCCCCGACCAGGTGGACGCGCTGAACCCGCGCGCCGGGTCGAATGCCGGGCAGGTGCTGGAATTCATCCCCGCCGGCGGCGACCATGGCGCGGCGACGGCGACGGCCTCGATCCTGCTGATGGGCGGCCAGCCGCGCCCCGGAGCCGGCGCCTGGCCGGACTCGCCGGCGACGCTGGCGGTGGATGCCGCCGGGCGGCTTTGGATCGGCACCGACCATGACGGCCGCGTCGGCGCCCAGCCCGACATCCTCTACGGATGCGACACCGAGGGGCCGGGGCGCGGCTTCGCCCTGCCGCTCTACAGTGCGCCGCGCGGGGCGGCGATTGGCGGCGCGGCGATGTCGCCCGACGGGCTGGCGCTGTTCGCCCTGGTGCGCACGCCGGGCGCCGAGCCGGGCGCCAGCTTCGACCGCCCCGGCACCCGCTGGCCGGCCTTCGACCCGGCCATCCCGCCGCGCACCACCCTGGTCACCCTCTCGCGCGAGGGCGGCCAGCGCGTCGGTGGCTGACTCGCCCACGCAGTCGTCGTAGATTGTATAAAATGGCTTGGATGAAAGCATGACGGAGCAGCTGGGCGCGGTGCTGGACAACCCGGTGCCGGCTATCACCCTGGCGGAGGCCGAGGCGCTCGCCCGCGATGCCTTCGGCCTGGCGGGCACCGTCCGCCCGCTGACCGCCGAGCGTGACCGCAACTTCCTGCTGACCACCGGCGACGGGCGCGACTATGCCATGCGGGTGATCAACGCGGCGGAGGATCCGGCGGTCTCCGACTTCCAGAGCCGCGCGCTGATGCATGCCGCCGCCGCCGATCCTGCGCTGCCGGTGCCACGGCTGCACCCGCCGCTGGCGGGATCGTCGCCCGAGGCGGTGTGGCAGCCGGCCGATGGCGGCGCCCCCTGCCGCGTGCGGGTGCTCGACTACCTGCCCGGCCGGCCGCTCTACCAGACCGCGCCGGACCGCGCCCAGCGCACCGCCATCGGCCAGTGCCTGGCGCGGCTGGACGCGGCGCTGGCCGGCTTCCGCCATCCGGCGGAAAGCCATGTGCTGCTCTGGGATATCCAGCGCGCGCTGCAGCTGCGGGGCGCCGCGGCGCAGCTGCCCGACCCCGAGGATCGCGGCCTGGCGCTCGGCGTGCTCGACCGCTTCGAGCGGCATGCGTTGCCGGGGCTCGGCGACCTGCGGCCGCAGGTGATCCACAACGACTTCAACCCGCACAACATCCTGGCCGATGCGGTGGATGACCGGCGGATCACCGGCATCATCGATTTCGGCGACATGGTGCGGGCGCCGCTGGTGCAGGACCTGGCCACGGCGGCGGCCTATTCGCTGGCGCCCGAGGGCCATCCGCTGGAAGGCCCGGCCCAGCTGATCGCCGCCTTCGACGCCGCCTGCCCGCTCTGGGAGGAGGAGCTGGAGGTGCTGGCCGACCTGATCGCGACGCGCTGCGCGGTCTCGGTCGTCATCAGCGGCTGGCGCGCGCTGCGGCAGCCGGAGAATGCGGACTACATCCTGCGCAACTACCCCCGGAGCCTTTCGGGGCTGCGCCGCATGGGCGCCTTGCCGCGCCAGGATGCCCAGACATACCTGCGGGAGGCTCTCGGCCGATGACCATGATCAACGCCTATGATTCGCGCGCCACCAACGGCGTGGCGGAGCGCGAGCGCGCCCTGATCGCCCGGCGCGAGCGGCTGCTCGGCCCGGCCTACCGGCTGTTCTACGCCAACCCGGTGCATCTGGTGCGCGGCGAGGGGGTCTGGCTCTACGATCCCGACGGCAATCCCTATCTCGACGTCTACAACAACGTCGCCTCGGTCGGGCATTGCCACCCGCATGTGGTGGAAGCCCTGGCGCGCCAGGCCTCCCTCCTCAACACCCACACGCGCTATCTGAACGAGGGCATCCTCGACTACGCGGAAAAGCTGCTCGGCTATTTTCCGCCCGAGCTCAGCCACGTCATGTTCACCTGCACCGGCAGCGAGGCCAATGACCTGGCCTTCCGCGTCGCCCGCTCCTACACCGGCGGCACCGGCTTCATCGTGACGAAGCTGGCCTATCACGGCGTGACGGTGGCGATCTCCGAGATGTCGCCCTCGCTGGGCACCGGCATCACGCTGGGCGAGAACATCCGCACCGTGCCGGCGCCGGATGGCTATCGCGGCGGGCCGGGCGTGGCCGAGCGCTTCGCCGCCGATGTGCGCGCCGCCATCGCCGACCTGCAGGCCGCCGGCATCACGCCCGCGGCCCTGCTGGTTGACACCGCCTTCACCAGCGACGGCGTCTTCACCGACCCGGCCGGCTTCCTGGCCCCCGCCGTCGCGGCGATCCGCGAGGCCGGCGGGCTGTTCATCGCCGACGAGGTGCAGCCCGGCTTCGGCCGCACCGGCGACGCCATGTGGGGCTTCGCCCGGCACGGCCTGGTGCCGGACATGGTCACCATGGGCAAGCCGATGGGCAATGGCCACCCGATCGCCGCCATGGTGGCGAAGCCCGAGATCCTCGCCCGCTTCGGCGAGCGCACCCGCTATTTCAACACCTTCGGCGGCAACCCGGTGTCCTGCGCCGTCGGTCAGGCGGTGCTGGAGGTGATCGAGAATGAAGGGCTGGTGGAGAATGCGCGCAGCACCGGCGCCTATCTGATGCAGGGCATCCGCCGGCTGGCCGAGCGCTTCGCGGTGATCGGTGATGTGCGCGGCGCCGGGCTGATGGTCGGCGTCGAGCTGGTCGCCGACCGCGCCAGCAAGGCGCCCGCGACGGCCGCCACCGCCGCCCTGGTCAACGGGCTGCGCGAGCGGCGGGTGCTGATCAGCGCCTCCGGCCCGCATGCGAATGTGCTGAAGATCCGCCCGCCGCTGGTCTTCCGCCCCGAGCATGCTGACCATTTCCTGGCGGCGATGGAGGCGGTGCTGCCCGGCCTGCCGGCCGGCTGAGGGCTGGCGGGCGAGGGCAGGGTCGTTACGGCACCCTCACCAAAAAGTTTCCTGCTTTGTTCTTTTTTCGGGGCGGCTGTGGCGGGCCTGCGCTTGCGACCGTGTTCTTTTTCTGTTCCCATCCGCCCATGCCGAGCACCTCCTTTTCCCCGCCTGCGCCATTCTCCTGGACCCCGCCGCACACCCCTGCGGCGCCCCCCTCCTGGCGGATCGCCCCGCGGAACGGGCGGCGTCCCGGCTGGGCGCGGGCGGGCCTGGCCGGCCTGCCCGCGCTGCCCCCCATCCTCCGGTCGCGCGGCGCCGCGCAGGCGGCACTGCTGGCGCTGCCCTGGCGGCACTGGCACCGGGTCAGCCGGCAGGTGATGCTGGCGGTGGTGCTGGGGATGGGCGGCGGCTGGTTCGCCGGGCGGCTGGCGGTGCTCGTCGTCGGGGTGTGACGCGGCCGCTCGGCAGGCGGCGCGGCACCTCAGACGGAGAGATAGCGCGCCCTGAGCCCGGCATCCGCCATCACCGCGGCCATCGGGCCATGATGGCGGATATGGCCGGTCTCCAGCAGATAGGCGCGGTCGGCGATGCTGGCGGCGAAGCCGGGGTTCTGCTCGGAGAGCAGGATCGCCAGCCCCTCGGCCTTCAGGCCCAGCAGCGCCTCGGCCAGGCGGTCGACCACCACCGGTGCGAGGCCTTCCGAGGGCTCGTCCAGCAGCAGCAGCCGCGGCTGGCCCATCAACGTGCGGGCAATGGCCAGCATCTGCTGCTCGCCGCCGCTCATCCGCCCGCCGGGACGCTTCTTCATCGCGCCAAGGCTGGGGAAGAGGGCATAGAGGCGCTCGGCCGTCCAGGGCGCCTGGCCGGGCCGCGGCGGGCGGCGGCCGACCTCCAGATTCTCTTCCACCGTCAGCTCGGGGAAGATGCGCCGCTCCTCGGGGACATAGCCGAGGCCGAGGCGCGCCACCGCATGCGGGGCCAGGCCCGCCAGGTCGCGGCCTTCGAAGCGGACCTGGCCGCCGCTGGGCGGCAGCAGGCGCATGATGGCCTTCATCGTGGTGCTCTTGCCGGCGCCATTGCGGCCGAGCAGGCAGACCACCTCGCCGGCGGCGACGTCCAGGCTGATCCCGTGCAGGATATGGGCGCGCCCGTAATGCGCCTGCAGGCCGTCCACCGCCAGCATCAGCCCTGCTTCCCCAGATAGCTCTCGCGGACGCGCGGATCGGCGCGGACGGCGTCCGGCGCGCCCTCGGCGATCAGCCGGCCGCGATCCAGCACCATGACCCGGGCGGCATGGCCGAAGACGACATCCATGTCGTGCTCGGTGAACAGCACGGCGATGTTCTCGGCACGGGCGATGGTGGCGGTCTGCGCCATCAGGGCGAGGCGGGATTCGGGCGCCATGCCGGCGGTGGGCTCGTCCATCAGCAGCAGGCGCGGGCGGTTGGCCAGCGCCATCGCCAGCTCCACCCGCTTCAGGTCGCCATAGGCCAGCACGGCGCAGGGCCGCGCCGCCTGCGCCGCCATGCCGACGCGCTCGAGCAGGGCTTCCGCCTCCCGGGCGAAGAGGTCGCGGGAGGGGCGAAGGAAGGAGAACACCCGGCGATGGTGCGACAGCAGCGCCAGCCGCACATTCTCGGCGACGCTCAGCGAGGCGAAGGTCGCGGTGATCTGGAAGGTTCGCCCCACCCCGCGCCGCCAGAGCTTGCGGGGGGGCAGGCCGGTTACATCCTCGCCCGACAAGCGGACCCGCCCGGCATCCGCGCGCACCTGGCCGTTCAGCAGGTTGAACAGCGTGCTCTTGCCGGCGCCATTGGGGCCGATCAGCGCCAGCATCTCGCCGGGGGCGAGGGCGAGGGAGACGCCATCCACCGCCCGCACCCCGCCCCAGGCCTTGGTCAGTCCCTCGGCCTGCAGCACCAGAGGCGTCCCGGGCGCGCTCATGCGTCGCGCCGGCGGAAGGCACCGGCCAGGCCGCGCGGGAAGAACAGCACGAGCGCCAGGATCACCAGCCCCAGCACCAGCCGCCAGTAATCGGTGGCGCGGGCCAGCTGCTCCTGCAGCCCGGCATAGGCGATGGCGCCGACGATTGGGCCCGTGAGCGTCTGCACGCCGCCCAGCAGCACCATCAGCAGCGCATCGACGCTGCGCGGAATGCCGAGGAAGGAGGGAAACACGCTGCCCTTGCCATAGGCGAAGAGCGCCCCCGCCAGACCCGCCAGCGCCGCGCTGACCGCGAAGGCGATCCAGCGGAGCAGAAAGCCGTCGAGCCCGATGGCCTCGGCGCGCAGCGGCGAATCGCGTTGCGCCCGCAGCGCCAGGCCGAAGGGGGCGCGGATGATCCGGCGCAGCAGCAGCACGCCGGCCGCCGACAACGCCAGCGTCAGGGAGAAGAAGACCAGCCGCCCGCGCGCCCAATCGCTCGGCCAGACGCCGAGGATGCCGTTGTCGCCGCCGGTCACCTCGACCCATTGGAAAGAAACGCTCCAGGCGATCTGGGCAAAGGCCAGGGTCAGCATGGCGGCATAGACGCCCGACAGCCGCACGCAGAACCAGCCGAACAGCAGCCCGACCAGCCCGGCGGCGAAGGGGGCGGCGACCAGCCCGACCTCCATCGGCGCGGCCAGGTGCTTGAACAGCAGGGCGGCGGCATAGGCGCCGGCGCCGAAATAGGCGGCGTGGCCGAAGCTCGCCATCCCGCCCGGGCCCATGATCAGGTGCAGGCTGGCGGCGAAGAGGACCAGGACAGCGAAATCGGCCAGCAGGATCAGCGGATAGTCGCCGAGGAAAGGCGCCACCCCCAGCAATACCAGGCCAGCGGCGATGGCGGCCCATCGCAGCGCCGGCGGCAGCGGTCCCGGCAGCGGCGGGGCAGGGGCGGCGACCGGGGCGGTGGCCGCCCCGCGCCCCAGCAGCCCCTGCGGCCGCAGCACCAGCACCACCGCCATCACCAGGAAGACCAGCACCAGGGTGATGCGGGGAAACACCAGGATGCCGAAGGCATGCAGCTCGCCGATGATCAGCGCGGCCAGCGCAGCACCACCGAGGCTGCCCAGGCCGCCGATGACGACGACGACGAAGGCCTCGACGATGACGGCCATGTCCATGTGCAGCGTCACCGCCTCGCGCGGGATCTGCAGCGCGCCGCCAAGGCCGGCCAGCCCGGCCCCCAGCGCGAAGACCCCGGTGAACAGCCGCTTCTGGTCGACGCCGAGGGCTGCCACCATCTCGCGGTCATGCGTTGCCGCGCGCAGCAGGATGCCGAAGCGGCTGCGGTGCAGCAGCAGCCAGAGCAGCCCCAACACCACCGGCCCGACCGCGATCAGGAACAGTTCGTACAAAGGAAAACGCGCGCCGAAGATTTCCGTGGCGCCCCGCAGCAGCGGCGCACGCGGCCCGAACTTGTCGTCCGGCCCCCAGAGCAGCAGCGCCAGGTCCTGCACCACCAGCACCAGGGCAAAGGTGGCCAGGAGCTGGAACAGCTCCGGCGCCGCGTAGAGCCGGCGCAGCACCGTCATCTCCACCAGCGCGCCGAGCGCCGCGACGGTCAGCGCCGCGGCCAGGATCGCGCCCCAGAACCCGAAAAAGCCACCGAGTTCGGCGAAGGGGCCATGCGCGGTCAGCGTCCAGGCAAGGAAGGCGCCCAGCATGTAGAGGCTGCCATGCGCGAAATTGACGATCCGGCTGACGCCGAAGATCACCGTCAGCCCCGCGGCCACCAGGAACAGCGAGGAAGCGCTGGCCAGCCCGTTCAGCCCCTGGACGACCAGCCCCTGCCAATCAAGCATGGGCGAGGGTCAGTCCTGGGGACGCCAGGCGCGCACCTCGGCCTCGCCGGGCAGGTAGTCGGCGCCGTCGGCATAGCGCCAGTCGACCATCTTGCCGCGACGGCCCTCCAGCTTGGTGCGGCCGACGAAGGCGCCGAGCGTCGATTGGTGGTCGGCGGCGCGGAAGGTCACCTCGCCGGTGCCATAGCCGGTGGGGAAGCGGATGCCGCGGAAGGCCTCCACCATCGCCTCGGTCTCGGTGGTCTTCGCCTTGCGCAGCATGGCGGCGATCGCCTGGACGGTGTCATAGCCGACGATCGAGCCGCAGCGCGGCAGCTCGTTGAACTTCTGGCGATAGGCGTCGCGCAGCCTGGTATGGACCTCGTTGTCCAGCTCGTCGCGCGGATAGCCGGTGACGATCCAGCCATCCGGGCATTCCTCGCCCAGCGGCTCCAGATATTCCGGCTCGCCCGACAGCATCGAGGCGACCACGCGGCCCTCGAACAGCCCGCGGGTATTGCCCTGGCGGACGAAGTTCAGCAGGTCGGTGCCGAAGGTGACGTTGAAGAGGCCCTCCGGCCGCAGCCGCTCCAGCGCCTGCACGGTGGCGCCGGCATCGATCCGCCCCAGCGCCGGGAACTGCTCGCCCACGAAGGTGACATCGGGGCGCTTCTTCGCCAGCAGCTCGCGGAACCACTTCACCGCCGACTGGCCGTATTCGTAGTTCGGCGCGACGGTGGCCCAGCGTTTCGCAGGAAGCTTCGCCGCCTCCTCGACCAGCATGGCAGCCTGCATGTAGGTGCTGGGCCGCAGCCGGAAGGTGTAGCGATTGCCCCGCGACCAGACCAGCGCATCGGTCAGCGGCTCGCTGGCGGCATAGAGCTTCTTGTTCTGGCGGGCGAAGTCGCCGAGCGCCAGGCCGACATTGGAAAGATAGCCGCCGGCTAGCAGCGCCACGCCCTCGGCATTGACCAGCTCGCCGGCCAGGCGGACGGCATCCTCGGGCTTGCCGGCATCGTCGCGGAAGACGGTCTCCAGCGGGCGGCCATCGATGCCGCCGGCGGCATTGACCTGCTCCTGCGCCAGCAGCCAGCCATTGCGGTAGGGGCCCAGGAAGGCCGGCTGCGCGGTGTAGGAA
Source organism: Roseomonas sp. USHLN139 (assembly GCF_037145735.1). Taxonomy (NCBI): domain Bacteria; kingdom Pseudomonadati; phylum Pseudomonadota; class Alphaproteobacteria; order Acetobacterales; family Roseomonadaceae; genus Roseomonas; species Roseomonas sp. USHLN139. Next base: position 1,326,581 of record NZ_JBBCWY010000001.1, read on the forward strand.
TTGATCTCGCCGATGCGGATCGGGCCCGTCTGCGCCCGCAGCACCGCCGGGCGCGCCAGTGCCGCCACCGCCACACCCGCCATCAGGCCGCGCCGGCCCAGATCACCACGCATCGCTCAAACCCCTCGCCAGTCCGGCGGACCATCCGACAGAAAGAAAGGCAAGGAAAGGCTGGGGAACGGAATTCCCCCGCAAACCTGCAGGTTTGCGCCGATCTTTTTTACATCCGTGCTGCCGCGTCAGGATAGGGCGGCGAGACTACTGGCAGCGAGCCCTGAGCCACCGGATCAGCGCCCAGGCCAGCAACCCCAGGAGCACACTCCAAAAGATCACCAACAGGATGTCCGGCAGCCGGAGCGACTTGATGACCAGGATCAGGAAATGAACCGCTTCGAAAATTCCGCCGCCGCCTCTCATCCCAACCGGCTGGGCAGCGCCGCCAGGGCCTCGACCTCGGCATTGGCGAAGGCCAGCCGCAGATGGCGCTCCTGCCCGGGGCCGAAGAACGGGCCGGGCAGGGTCAGCAGGCCACGCTCGGCCGCCAGCGCCTCGGCCACCGCCAGCGCGTCGCCCCGTCCCGAGGGAATGCGCAGATAGGCGAAATAGGTGCCCAGCGCGTCGATCTGCCAGTCGGGGGCCGCCGCCAGGGCGGTGCGGAAGGCCTCGGCCCGCCCGGCCATGATCGCCCGGTTGCCGCGGCGCCACTCGGCCAGCGCTGGCACCGCCCAGGCCAGCGCCGCCTGCGCCGGCCGCGCGGCGCAGATCTGCATGGTGTCCAGCAGCTTCATCAGCTCGGCCCGGAAGGCGCCGCCGCCGAGGATCGCCCCGACCCGGTGCCCCGGGATGCAATAGGACTTGGCGAAGGAATAGAGCTGCACCAGCCCGTCGCCCCAGTCCGGATCGGCGAACAGGGCGTGCGGCGGCGTGGCGGCCTCGGGCAGGAAGTCGCGATAGGTCTCGTCCAGCACCAGCCAGATGCCGCGCTGCCGGCAGGTCTCGGCGATGGCGGCGATGACGGCGGGCGGATAGATCGCGCCGGTCGGGTTGTTCGGCGTCACCAGCACCACCGCCCGGACATTCGGCGTCAAGGCCGCCGCCAGCCGCTCGGGATCAGGAACGAAACCGTCCTCGGCGCGGGTCTCGAAGGGCAGGGCGGTGATGCCCAGCAGTTCCAGCGCCATGCGGTGGTTGAAGTACCAGGGGGTGGGCAGCAGCACCGCGTCGCCGCTGCCGGCCAGCACCGTCATCGCCATGGTGAAGGCCAGGTTGCAGCCGGCAGTGATCGCCACCTGGGCGGGCGAGAGGGTCGCGCCGTAGAAGCCGCTGGCATCGGCGGCGAAGGCCTCGCGCAGCGGCAGGTCGCCATCGATCGGGCCATAGCCGGCGCTGGCGCGCTGGCCGGCGGCCTCGGCCAGCCGGGCCAGCATCTCGGGATGCGGCGGATAGCCCGGCACCGCCTGGGTCAGGTCGAGCATCGGCCCGGCCTGCCCGGCATAGCGGGCGGCCCAGCCCCGGGCGGCGGGAATCGGCGGCGCAGAGGTCGCGCCGACGCGCGGCGACAGGCGAAGGCTTGGCATGCCACCCTCATGCCGCGCCGCTGGGGGAAAGCAAGTGCTTTCCGTTGCCGATCTTTCTCGCCCCTGTCGCCGAAGCGTCACAGGGCGGCGCTATCACGCCGCCCCGACGCCTGGAGGAACCGCCCTTGCCCAAGCTGGCCGAAACCTGTCTGCATCCGACCGTCCGCCAGCGCGAGACGATCATCGGCCGGTCCTGCGAGGTGCTGGAGCACAGCGCCCTCGAATACAGCACGCTCGGCGACTACAGCTATCTGGGCCAGCACTGCATGGTGGCCGATGCCGAGATCGGCCGCTTCTGCGCCATCGCCGCCATGGTGCGGATCGGTGCGCCGAACCACCCGACCGGGCGGGCGGCGCAGCACCGCTTCACCTATTGCCCGGAATATTACGACGCCGGGGCCCGGCGCGATGCCGGCTTCTTCGCCGAGCGCCGCGGCGACCGGGTGGTGATCGGCCATGACGTCTGGATCGGCCATGGCGTCACCGTGCTGCCCGGCGTCACCGTGGGCCATGGCGCCGTGCTGGCCGCCGGCGCGGTGGTGACGAAGGACGTGGCGCCCTACAGCATCGTCGGCGGCGTGCCCGCCCGGCCGATCCGCGACCGCTTCCCGCCGGCGATCGCCGCGCGCCTGCTGCGCATCCGCTGGTGGGACTGGCCCTTCGCCACCATCATGGAACGGCTGCCCGACTTCCAGAGCGACGATATCGAGGCCTTCTGCGCGCGCTGGGATGCCGGGACTCTGTCACCCGGCGACGCGGACGCCAGCCCGGCCGCGGCGGACTAGGCATCCTCCCCCGCCGGCCGCCCGGTCACGTGGCGCCAATGGTGCCAGAGCAGCCGGGCCGCCAGCGACCGCCAGGGGCTCCAGGCTTCCGCCAGCCGCGCCAGCTCCTTTGGCGTCGGCCGGGCCGGCAGGGATTTCAGGTGCTGCAGCCCGGCGGCCAGCGCCACGTCGCCCTGCGGGAAGATATCCGGCCGCGCCTCGGCGAAGAGCAGATGCACCTGCGCCGTCCAGGGCCCCAGCCCGCGCTGCGCCGAGAGATGCGCGATCGCCGCCGCGTCGGCCATGCCGGGCAGGGCGGCGAAATCCAGCACCCCGGCGCGGCAGGCCTCGGCCAGGCTGCGCAGATGCGCGACCTTGGGGCGGGACAGGCCGGCGCTGCGCAGCTGCTCGTCGGTCAGGACCAGCAGGCCGGCCGGTTCCAGCGCCCCGGGCAATGCCGAAAAACGCTTCCAGATGGCGGTGGCGGCCTGGTTGCTGATCTGCTGGCCCACCACGGTGCGCGCCAGCCCGCCGAAGCCCTGCGGCCGGCTGCGCCAGGGCAGCGGGCCGGCGGCGGCCTCGATGCCGGCGAAGGCCGGGTCCAGGACGGCCAGCTCCCGCAATCCGGCGCGTGCCCATGCCGGCACAGCCGGCGTATCATTACCGCCCGGCACAGCCGGCGAATCCTTGCCGTCCGGCACCGCCGGCGAATCCTTGATGACGGTCATGCCCGCCTTATTCGGGGCAGAGTGCATCCTCCGGCAAGCCGCCCAGCTGCAGCGCCATGGCCATCCGCCCGAAGCGGCGCGGCTCGACATCGCCGCTGCCGACCAGCCACAGCATGTCGGCGCCGCGCGAGATCAGGGCGACGCGCGACCCCGGCATCTGGCGCGGCGGCAGCCCTTCGCGCGGGCCGAGCCAGAGGCCCAGGCGGCAGCGGCCCGGGCCGCGGTATCCGGCATAGATGCCCCCGGCCACGCGCTGGCTCTGCACCAGGGTCAGCCCGGCGCCGGTCAGGTCGGGCAGGCCGGTCAGGCTGGGGGCGGGGAGCATGCCGGGGCTGCGCAGGCCGGCGGTGAAGGCGCGGTGCGCGGCCAGCACCGGCGGTTCGCGCTCGCGCTCGACCAGCAGGGCGATGCCGCCGGCCAGGGCCAGGGCGAAGGCGACCCCGGCGGCGAAGCGCAGCCAGTCCCGGCGCGTCGGCCGCCGGTCGCGCAGCCCGGCGCCGCGCATCGGCGCAGCGGCGGTGAGCGGCGGCATCGGCGGCTGGACGGGCATGGCGGCCCCAGCCTAGCCTTGGCCTGCCGCTGGCGGAAGCGGGCCGATGCAGGCCCGGTGCCGCAGCCTGGCGGACCGGCCGTCCCCCGGGCGGGGAGACAGGCTGCTGCGCATTGAATTTCCCGGCGTAATGAAACGAAGTGCGACGGCGCGCCGGGCGGCAAAAGCCTGTAACATGACGGGCAGGCACCCTTGCCATATCCCCGCTATGGTCGAGCCCATGGAACCGCCTCCGCATATCCTGGTCGTCGATGATGACCGGGAGATCCGCGATCTTCTGTCGAAATTCCTCGAGCGGCAGTCCTGCCGCGTCACCGCCGCGCGCGATGCGCGCGAGGCGCGGCGGCTCTGGCCGCTCGGCCGGTACCATCTGGTGGTGCTGGACCTGATGCTGCCCGGCGAATCCGGCCTGGACTTCGCCCGCTGGCTGCGCAGCCAGTCGGACGTGCCGATCGTCATGCTGACGGCGATGAGCGAGGAGACCGACCGGATCGTCGGGCTCGAGCTCGGCGCCGACGACTATGTGGCGAAGCCGTTCAATCCGCGCGAGCTGCTGGCCCGCATCCGCGCCGTGCTGCGGCGCGCCAATGGCGAGGGGGCGGCCAGCCAGGAGCCGCCGGCCAAGGCGATCCGCTTCGCCGGCTGGACGCTGGAGCCGGCCCGCCGCCGCCTGCTGAACCAGGATGGCGTCGAGGTGCCGCTCACGGGCGGCGAATACGAGCTGCTGATGGTGCTGGTCGAGCGGCCGAACCGGGTGCTGACCCGCGACATGCTGATGGACCTGCTGCGCGGCCGCCAGGCGGGCCCCTTCGACCGGGCGATCGACGTCGCCGTCTCCCGGCTGCGGCGCAAGCTCGAGGATGACGGGCGCAATCCCAGCCTGATCAAGACGGTGCGCGGTGGCGGCTATGTGCTGGCGGCGACCGTCGACCGGCATGCCGGGCCGGGCGCCGGCGACGAGGCGAGCGGCACCGAGGTGGAGGTGGCCGGCAAGGCCGCGGGGTGATCCGCCGCCTGCTGCCGCGCAGCCTCGCCTGGCGGACCGCGCTGTTCCTCAGCCTGGCGCTGATGCTGGTGCAGGCGGCGGGGCTGACCATCCATGCGCTCGACCGCGTCGACCTGCAGCGGCTGGCGATCTCGCGCGAGATCAGCGCCCGGGCCTTCGGCGTCTGGCGCACCGTGCTGCTGGCGCCGCCCGACCGGCGCGAATCCATGCTCTACGACATCGACCTGCCGGCCGGGCTGGTGGTCGACCTGTCGGACATGCCGGCGGTGCGGCCGGGCATGCCGCGCGCGCCGCTGGCCTTGGTCCGGCTGTTCCGGCTCGACCTGATCGGCGGCGGGCTGTCGCGCTTCCGCCCGCGCGAGGCGCTGGTCGCCGGCGGGCCGCATCCCGGCATCCTGGTGGTGGCGATGCAGCTGCCGGACGGGCCCTGGCTGAACATGTGGCTCTCCGTGCCGCCACCGCGCCCCTGGCATTCCGAGACCTTCCTCTTCGCCTTCGTGCTGATGACCGGCGCGGCCTGGGCGCTGATCCTCTGGGCGACGCGGCGGCTGACGCGGCCGGTGGCGGCGCTGGCGCGGGCGGCCGAGCGCCTCGGGCGCGACGTCAACACGCCGCCGCTGCCGGAGAACGGCCCCTCCGAGGTCGCGACCGCGGCGCGCGCCTTCAACACCATGGCCGAGCGCATCCGCCGCTTCGTCGGCGACCGCACGCAGATGCTGGCGGCCATCGGCCATGACCTGCGCACGCCGATCACCCGGCTGCGGCTGCGCGCCGAGTTCCTCGAGGATGACGAGCAGCGGCGGAAGATGCTGGCCGACCTCGACGAGATGGAGGCGATGGTCAATGCGACCCTGGCCTTCGCCCGCGACGATTCGGCGACCGAGCCCTCGGTGCCGCTGGACCTGGCCGCGCTCTGCCGCACCGTGCTGGACGAGGCCGCCGATGCCCGGCCCGACATGGACCCTGAGGCCATCGCCTATGAAGGCCCCGAGCGGCTGCGCATCCGGGCGCGACCGATCGCGTTGAAACGCGCCTTGGCGAACCTGGTGGGGAACGCCCTGAATTACGGTGGATCCGCAAAAATCCGGCTGGAGGATGCCGGCGGCCGGCCCGAGGGGCTGGTGCGGCTGGCGGTCGAGGATGACGGGCCGGGCATCCCGGAGGATTCGCTGGAGGCGGTGTTCCAGCCCTTCCGCCGCCTGGAGACCAGCCGCAACCGCGAGACCGGCGGCACCGGCCTTGGCCTGCCGATCGCCCGCAACATCCTGCGCGCGCATGGCGGCGACGTGGTGCTGCGCAACCGCGGCACGGCCGGGCTGACCGCGCTGGTGACGCTGCCGGCCTGAGGCCGCCGTTCAGCCGGCGGCTGCCGGGGCCGCGCTCAGTTGGTGCAGCGCTTCAGCGGTGCGGGGAAGTCCGCGCAATCCGGGAAGACGATCTCGTCCGGGCCGCGCCGCTCGATGCGCAGCAGGTTGGGATCGCCGCTGCAGCCGAAGCCGGTGCCCGGCGGCAGGTTGCGCGTGCCGGCCGGGGCCACCGGGGCCAGGCGGATGGTCAGGCCGCTGGGATCGGCCTGGGCGGTCTCGATCAGCCGCTGGCGGTAGGCCACGTCCAGCGGGCTCGAGCGCATGATGACGTCACGGGTGAAGATGACGCTGGGCTGGCCGGCGCAGTCGGGGCCGCGGGTCTCGGTGGCCGGGAAGAAGCCGCCGGTCCAGCTGCCGAAGACCCAGGCATGCGGCGGCTGCGGCGCCTGCGCGGCGCCCGGCGTCAGCCCCAGGCCCAGCGCCAATCCCACTCCCAGAAGTCCTGCCGCGATGCGCATGCGCGAAAATCCCTTGGCTGTGGCCGCGGCAGGTAAGCGGGTCTGCGGCTGGACGTCCAGACGCCTGGGCATCCGGACACCCGGACGTCAGCAGGTGGCGTCAGGCGAGCTTCAGCTCTTCCTGCACCAGCGAGACCCAGTAGCCGATGCCATAGGCGATGGCGTCGTCGTTAAAGTTGTAGGTCGGCGTGTGCAGCCCTTCCGAGGTCGCGCCGCCGGCGCCCTGGCCCATGAAGATGAAGGCGCCGGGCTTGGCCTCCAGCATGTAGGCGAAATCCTCGCCGCCGGTGATCTGCGGCGCGCGCGCATCGACGGTGCCGGCGCCGACCAGCGCCGTGGCGGCACGGGCGGCGATGGCGGTCTGCTCCTCGTGGTTCACCACCGGGGTGCCATTGCGGATATAGGTCACCTCGGCGGTGCAGCCGAAGGTGGCGGCCAGGCCCTCGGCCAGTTCCCGCATGCGGCGCTCCATGGTGTCGCGCACCGCGGGGGTGAAGGAGCGGGCGGTGCCGCCGAGCTTGACCTCGGCGGGCATGACATTGGTCGAGCCGAAGGCGCCGCCGGCGATGGCGCCGACGCTGATCACCGCCGGGTCGATCGCCGAGATGTTGCGGCTGACCACGGTCTGCAGCGCCAGGATGAACTGGGCCTGCAGCACGGTGACATCGGTCGCCAGATGCGGCGTGGCGCCGCCATGGCCGCCGGTGCCGCGGAAGGTGACCACCCAGCGGTCGGGGGCGGCCATGAAGGGGCCGGGGCGGATGGCGAACTGGCCGAGCGGCAGGCCGGGCTCGTTGTGCAGGCCATAGACGGCATCGACCGGGAAGCGCTCGAACAGCCCGTCGGCCAGCATGGCCTTGGCGCCGCCGCGGCCTTCCTCGGCCGGCTGGAAGATGAACTGGATGGTGCCGCCGAAGTCGCGGTGCTGCGCCAGGTACTGCGCGGCGCCCAGCAGCATGGTGGTGTGGCCGTCATGGCCGCAGGCATGCATCTTGCCCTCGTTGACCGAGGCATAGGGCAGGGCAGTGGCCTCGTTGATCAGCAGGGCGTCCATGTCGGCGCGCAGGCCGATGGCGCGCTGCCCGGCCAGCCTGCCCTTCAGGGTGCCGACGACGCCGTAGCGGCCGACGCCTTCGGTGACCTCCAGGCCCCAGCCCTTGAGCTTTTCCGCGACGAGGGCGGCGGTGCGCTCCTCTTCCATGCCGATCTCGGGATGGGCGTGGATGTCCTGCCGGATCTTGGCGAGCTCCGGCTGAAGGGACTTCAGGGAATCGAGGAGGGCCTGGTTCATCGGTGCTGCCTGGGAACAGAAATAGAAGGGGGTGCGGGGGGATACTTCCCCCCGCTGCTTGCTTGCTGTTTTTACTCGCCCGCCGCAGCCAGCATCCGCGAGATGGCTTCCCCGCGCCCCAGCGCGAAGAGCACCGCGTCGATCGGCGGCGACTGGGTGCTGCCAGTCAGCGCCGCGCGCAGCGGCTGGGCGACGGCGCCGAGCTTGATCTCCTTCACCTCGGCATAGTCGCGCAGCCACTTGTCGAGGTCGGCGCGCTCCCACGGCGCGTCGGTCAGGAAGATCGCCAGGTCCTTCAGCCGCTCCTTGGCCTCGGGCGTCAGCTGGGCTTCCGCCTTGGGCTCGAAGGCCAGCGGCAGGGTGGCGACCGCGAAGCCGGCCATGTCGGCGGCCTCGTTCAGGGTGCGGGCGCGCGGCATGATGTCGGGCATCAGCAGGCGGACGCGCTCGGCCCCTTCGGCGCCGAAGCTGATGGAGGGGCGCTGCGCCATGATCTCCAGCACGCGGCGGGCCAGCACGTCGGGGTCCATCTGGCGCAGATACTGGGCGTTCAGATGGGTCAGCTTGGCATAGTCCATGCGGCTGGCGGCGCGGCCGACATCCTTCAGGTCGAACAGCTCGATGGCGCGGTCGCGCGGGACGAATTCCTCGTCGCCATGCCCCCAGCCCAGCCGCAGCAGGTAGTTGCAGACGGCTTCAGGGAGAAAACCCTGGTCGCGGAATTCGAGGGCGCCGACGGCGCCGTGGCGCTTCGACAGCTTGGCGCCGTCGGCGCCGTGGATCAGCGGGATATGGGCGAAATGCGGCCGGCGCCAGCCCATGGCGTCATAGACCATCACCTGCCGGAAGGTGTTTGTCAGATGGTCGTCGCCGCGGATCACGTGGGTGATCGCCATGTCGTGGTCGTCGACGACGACGGCGTGCAGGTAGGTCGGCGTGCCGTCCGAGCGCAGGATGATCATGTCATCGAGCTCGGTGTTCTGCACGCGGACCTCGCCCTGGACCAGGTCCTGGATCACGGTCTCGCCCTCGCGCGGCGCCTTGATGCGGATCACCGGCTTGACGCCTTCCGGCGCCTCGGACGGGTCGCGGTCGCGCCAGCGGCCGTCATAGCGCGGCGGGCGGCCTTCCTTCATGGCCGTCTCGCGCATTTCGGTCAGCTCTTCCGGCGTGCAGTAGCAGCGGTAGGCCTTGCCGGCCGCCAGCAGCTCATGCGCCACGGCGGCATGGCGGGCTTCCTGCGCGGTCTGCATCACCGGCGGCTCGTCGGCGTTGAGGCCGAGCCAGGCGAGGCTGTCGAGGATCTGCTGCACCGCTTCCGGCGTCGAGCGCTGGCGGTCGGTGTCCTCAATGCGCAGCAGGTATTGCCCACCATGGTGGCGCGCGAAGAGGAAGTTGAAGAGGGCGGTGCGCGCCCCCCCGATGTGCAGATACCCGGTCGGGGAGGGGGCGAAACGGGTGCGTACGGTCATTGCTCGGCCAATTCCTTCGAGCCGTCGCTTCTACCACCGTGGCGCCCGCCTGTAGAGTGCGCGTATAAGTTGAAGAATGTCGGACCTCCTTGACGCAAGAAACGGGGCCCCGGCTTGGACACTGGCGGCCTGGTGGCGCCGGGCCACGCCGGCAACGATCCCCCTGCTGCTGGCCGAGGAATGGTCGCGCCTGCCGCTGTGGTGGCCGGTCGCCATGGCCTGCGGGGTGCTTCTTTACTTCTCCCGGACCGAGGAGCCGGGGCCCGCCGCGCTCTGGCTGGGCATCGCGCTGGCGGGCCTCGCCCTGCTGCTGGGCTGGCGCGGCCGGGGGCTTGCCGGCTGGGGCGTCAGCCTCGCCGCCTGCGCCTGCCTGGGTTTTGGCTGGTGCGCCTGGCAGGCCGCGCAGCTGCCGGCGCCGCTGGTGCTGCCGCGCACCGCTTTGGAGGTGACCGGCCGGGTGGCGGCGGTGGAGCAGCTGCCGACCGCCCTGCGGGTGACGCTGGAAGGCGCCCGCTGGTCGGAGGAGATGCCGCCGGCCGCCCGGCCGATCCGGCTGCGGCTGCGCGACCAGGATCCGCTCCGCCCGGCGCCCGGCGAGCTGCTGCGGGTGCGGGCCCTGCTGCGGCCGCCCTCGGCGCCGGCCTATCCCGGCGCCTGGGACTTCCAGCGCGATGCCTTCTTCGCGGGCCTGGGCGGCTCGGGCTTCGCCCTGGGGCCGGCGGAACGGCTGGGCGAGGCGGTCGATCCGCCGGCCTTCGCCGCCACCCGCCGCCGCATCGAGGACCGGGTGCGTGCCGTGCTGCCGGGGCCGGAGGGCGCCATCGCCGCCGCGCTGATCACCGGCAGCCAGAACGCCATCCCGGCGCCTGCCATGGCGGCCATGCGCGATTCGGGCCTGGCGCACCTGCTCTCGGTCTCCGGCCTGCACATGGCGATCGTCATCGGGCTGGGCTTCGGGGGCTTGCGCTTCCTGATCGCGCTCTGGCCCTGGCTGGCGCTGCGGGTGGATGGCAAGCGGCTGGCGGCGCCGCTCGGCTTGGCGCTGGGGGCGGGCTATCTGCTGCTGACGGGCATGCAGGTGCCGATGCTGCGCAGCTTCGCCATGGCGGCGCTGGCCGTCGCCGGGCTGCTGCTCGGGCGGCGGGCGCTGTCGCTGCGCGCCTGGGGGCTGGCCGCGCTGGTGGTGATGGCCTGGCAGCCGGCGGCGCTGCTCGGCCCCTCCTTCCAGATGAGCTTCTCCGCCGTGCTGGCGCTGCTGGCCATGGCCGAGGCGCGGCCGGCCTGGCTGGCGGGCTTCCGGTCAGGGGGGGAATGGTGGCGGCGGCCGGCGCTGGTGCTGGGCGGGCTGCTGCTGACCTCGCTGGTCGCCGGGCTGGCAACCATGCCGGCCGGGCTGCATCATTTCGGCCGGCTGCAGCTCTATGGCGTGGCCGCCAATCTGCTGGCGGTGCCGCTGACCAGCTTCTGGGTCATGCCCGCCGGGCTCGTGGCCGTGCTGCTGCTGCCGCTCGGGCTGGAGGCCTGGCCGCTGGCCGCCATGGGCTGGGGCGTCGACGGCATCCTGCTCATCGCCCGGACCGTCGCGGCCTGGCCGGGCGCGGCGCTGCTGGCGCCGCCGATCCCGGGCTGGGGGCTCGCCCTGGCGAGCTTCGGTCTGGTCTGGCTCTGCCTGTGGCGGCTGCCCTGGCGCTGGCTGGGCCTGTTGCCGCTGGCCGCCGGGATGGCGAGCGCTGCCCTGGTCACCCCGCCGGACATCCTGGTGAGCGCGGATGCCCGGCTGATCGCCTTCCGCACCACCGAGGGGCCGGTGCTGGCGCGCGCCGGCGCGGTCACCGCCTTCACCCGCGACAGCTGGCTGCGCGGGCTGGGCGAGGCATCGTTCCGGGAGGCGCCGTCGCGCGGCGCGGTGGGCGGGCTGGACTGCGCGCCGGAGGCCTGCCGCTTCGCCCCGCATGGCGCGGCGGGCCCGGTCGCCGTGCTGCTGCGGGCAGCGCCGGCCCGGCGCGGCCAGGCCGCGCCGCCGGTCTTCGCCGCCGGGCATTGCGAGGGGACGGCCCTCCTGCTCTCGGCCGAGCCGATCCGTGGCCGCTGCGGCGCGGTGCCCCGGCTCGACCGCTTCGCCGTCTGGCGCGACGGGGCGCAGGCCGTCTGGCTCACCCCCGCCGGGGCCGTGGTGGAAAGCGACCGCGACCGCCGCGGCGCGCGGCCCTGGGTGCCGCCGCCGCCGGTGCCGCGCAACGCCGTCAGTAGCGGCGCAGCAGCCCCACCAGACGACCCTGCACCTTGACCCGGTCGGGGCCGAAGATGCGGGTCTCGTAGCGCGGATTGGCGGCTTCCAGGGCGATCGAATTGCCCTTCCGGCGCAGCCGCTTCAGCGTCACCTCGGCATCGTCGACCAGCGCCACCACGACCGAGCCGTTCTCGGCCACGTCGTCACGGCGGATGATCACCGTGTCGCCGTCCAGGATGCCGGCCTCGACCATCGAATCGCCGGCCACTTCCAGCGCGTAGTGGTCGCCACTGCCGAGCAGCGCCATCGGCACCTCGACGCTGGCGCCCTGGTCGCGCAGCGCCTCGATCGGCAGGCCGGCGGCGATGCGGCCATAGAGCGGCAGGTGCACCGCCCCGGCCTCCTGCGCCGGGCGCTGGCCGGGCAGGTTGCTGGCGAAATTGCCGCGGATGACATTGGCCGAGAAGCCGCCGGCCGGCGGCCGGGCCGTCGCCTCGCGGCTCTCCTCGCGCGCCGCCTCGGCCTTGGCCTCGGTCAGGCGCGGGGTGGGGGCGATGCTCTCCGGCAGGCGGATCACCTCCAGCGCGCGGGCGCGGTGGGCGCGGCGGCGCAGGAAGCCCCGCTCCTCCAGCGCGGTGATCAGCCGGTGGATGCCGGATTTGGAGCGCAGCGTCAGCGCGTCCTTCATCTCCTCGAAGGAGGGCGAGAATCCGGTGTCGCGCAGGTGCCGGTCGATGAACATCAGCAACTCGTGCTGCTTGCGGGTCAGCATGCGCGGCTCCCTTGAGGCGCCGGTATCGGAACCGGTGCGCGATGGCTTGGGGCCGCCGCGAACAAAGCGGCAACCATGCCGATGTTCTACGAAAGTTCCAGCGCGCCGGTCAACAGGCGAATGGCGCGTTTTCCGCGACTTGTCCTAGCTAAGCGGCGTCATTTCTTCAGACGCCGAAGTCGCGCAGCAGCAGCACCTCGACCATCTCGCCCGCCGCCAGGGCCGGCGCCAGCGGCGCGCGGCGCAGCAGCGCGTCCGATCCGGCCAGGATGCGCAGCATCGAGCTGTCCTGGCGCGGCGCCGGGGTGACCAGCAGCCGCCCGCCGGCATCGCGGCCGATCGTCGCGCGCAGGTAATCCTCGCGCCGGTCGTTGGCGGGCAGATCGGCGCCCAGCACCGCCGGCTGGAAGGGCGGCGGCGCCGGCGGCCGCCCGGCCAGACGGGCAATGGCAGGGCAGAGGAACAGCACGCCGCAGACCAGGGCGGAGACCGGATTGCCCGGCAGGCCGAGCAGCGGCGTCTGGCCGAGCCGCCCCCAGATCAGCGGCTTGCCCGGCCGCATGGCGATCTTCCAGAAATCCAGCGAGAAGCCCTGCGGGCCGAGCGCCTGCTGCACCAGGTCGTGCTCGCCGACGCTGGCGCCGCCGGTGGTGACCAGCAGGTCGGCGCCGCGCGCGGCGGCGGCGGCCTGGGCGATGGCATCCTCGCTGTCGCCGGCGATGGGCAACACCATGGGATCGGCGCCGGCGGCGCGGACCAGCGCCGAGAGCGCATGGGCATTCGACGAGACGATGCCGCCGGGCGGCAGCGGCTCGCCGGGCAGCACGATCTCGTCGCCGGTGGCCAGGATGGCGATGCGCGGGCGGCGATGCACGGAGAGCCAGGGGTGGTTGCCCGCCGCCGCCAGGCCGATGTCGCGCGCGGTGAGGGTGCGGCCGGGCTCGAGCAGCGGATCGCCGGCCGTGAAGTCGAGGCCACGGCGGCGGATCCAGCGGCCCGCCTGCACCGTCTCGTTCACCGTGACGCGGTCGCCCTCGGCGGTCGCGTCCTCCTGCAGCAGGATGGCATCGGCGCCGTCGGGCAGCAGGCCGCCGGTGAAGATGCGCACCGCCTGGCCCGGCCCGATGGAGCCCGTAAAGGGATGGCCGGCCGGCGCGCTGCCGATCACCGTCAGCACGGCACCCAGCACCCCGTCCACGGCGCGCAGCGCATAGCCGTCCATGGCCGAGAGATCGGCCGGCGGCTGGGTCAGCCGGGCGCTGACGGGGGCGGCCAGGATGCGGCCCCAGGCCTCGGCCAGCGGCACCGTCTCGGCGCCGGTCGGGACCAGGACGTCGAGGATGCGGGCGCGGGCTTCCTCGACCGGGATCATGCTGTCGTTTCCGCTTCCCAGAGGCCCGACTTGCCGCCTTCCTTGCGGGCCAGGCCGATGCCCTCGAGGGTCATGCCGCGGTCGATCGCCTTGCACATGTCATAGACGGTCAGCGCCGCGACCGAGACGGCGGTCAGCGCCTCCATCTCGACGCCGGTCGGGCCGGTGGTCTTGACCCGCGCCTCGATGGCGATGGCCGTCTCGCCCTCCGGCACGAGGTCGAGCTGGACCGAAGACAGGGCGAGCGGGTGGCACAGCGGGATCAAGTCCGACGTCTTCTTGGCGGCCATGATGCCGGCGAGGCGGGCGACGCCCAGCACGTCGCCCTTGCCGATGCCGCCGGCGCGGATGGCGGCCAGCGTCGCCGGCGCCATCACCACCCGGCCGCGGGCGATCGCCAGCCGGGCGGTTGCCGGCTTGGCCGAGACATCGACCATCACCGCCCGGCCCTCGGCGTCGAAATGGGTGAAGCCGCTGGCCTCGGTCCCGCCCGACATGCGGCTCAGCCGGCCTCGACCATGGCGCGGGCGGCCGCCGTCACGTCCGGCTGGCGCAGCAGGTGCTCGCCCACCAGGATGCAGCGGGCGCCGGCGGCGGCCATGCGGCGGACATCGGCCGGGTCGCGCAAGCCGCTCTCGGCCACCGGGATGCGGTCGGCAGGCACCAGCGGCGACAGTGTCTCGGCGGTCTCCAGCTCGGTCTTCAGCGTGCGCAGGTTGCGGTTGTTGATGCCGATCAGCCGCGTGTGCAGGCCCAGCGCGCGGTCCAGCTCGCGCCGGTCGTGCACCTCGGCCAGCACCGCCATGTCCAGGCTGCGGGCGATATCCTCGAGCTCGCGCGCCTGGGCGTCGGAGAGCGCGGCCATGATCAGCAGGATGCAGTCGGCGCCCATCGCCCGGGCCTCGAACACCTGGTAGGGGTCGATCATGAAGTCCTTGCGCAGCACCGGCAGCTTGCAGGCGCTGCGGGCGGTGACCAGGTCGGCCGGGCTGCCCTGGAAATACGGGCCATCGGTCAGAACCGAGAGGCAGGCGGCGCCGGCCGCGGCATAGGCCTGGGCCAGGCCGGCCGGATCGAAGGGATCGCGGATCAGCCCGCCGGAGGGCGAGGCCTTCTTGATCTCGGCGATCAGGCCGATGCGCCCCTCGGCCACGGCGGCGCAGAGCGCGCCGGTGAAGTCGCGCGGCGGCGCCACGTCCTTGGCGCGCTTCTCCATCTCCGCCAGCGGCGTGACGGCGGCCCGCTCGCGCACCTCGACCTCCTTGTCGGCCAGGATGCGCAGCAGGGTGTCGGGCAGGGTGTCAGCGTTCATCATGTCTCTCGGCGCAATCGGGCGCAGGCATCGCGGGACAGGGCAGGGCAGGGAAAGGCGGCCGGTCAGCCGGGCGCGGGCGCGCCGGCGGCCGGGTCGGGCGCGGGCGGGTTGGTCGCCAGCCGCAGCCGCTCCAGCACCGCCAGCGCCGCGCCCTCGTCGATCGCGCGCGCCGCCCGCCGGGCACCCTCCGCCAGATCGGTCGCGACACCGGCCACCACAAGGGCCGCCGCCGCGTTGAGCAGCACGCAGTCGCGATAGGGGCCATGCTCGCCACGCAGCAGCGCCTCGAGCGCGACCGCGTTCTCGGCGGGCGTGCCGCCCTTCAGCGCGGCCAGCGGCGCCCCCGGCAGCCCGGCATCGGCCGGGGTGACGGTGAATTCGCGGATCTGGCCGTCCTTCAGCTCGACCACCTGGCTGGGGCCGGACAGCGTCAGCTCGTCCAGCCCGTCGCCATGCACCAGCCAGGCATGCTCGCTGCCGGTGCGCGCCAGCGTCTCGGCCATCGGCCGCAGCCAGTGCGGGGCGAAGGCGCCGGTCATCTGCCGCTTCACCCGCGCCGGGCTGGTCAGCGGCCCAAGCAGGTTGAAGATGGTGCGGGTGCCGAGCTCAACGCGCGGCCCCGCCGCATGGCGCAGCGCCGCGTGGTGCCGGGGCGCGGCCAGAAAGACCATGCCGGCCTCGCGCAGCACCGCCGCCATCCGCTCGAAGGGGATGTCGAGGTTGATGCCGAGCGCCGACAGCGCGTCGGAGGCGCCGGATTTCGACGACAGCGCCTTGTTGCCATGCTTGGCCACCGGCACGCCGCAGCCGGCCGCGACGAAGGCGGCGGCCGTCGAGATGTTCAGCGTCCCCATCCCGTCGCCGCCGGTGCCGACCAGGTCGATGGCATTGGGGGGGGCCTCGATCGCCGTCATGCGCGCGCGCATGGCGCGGACCGCGCCGGTCATCTCGGCCACCGTCTCGCCGCGCACCCGCATCGCCATCAGCATGCCGGCGATCTGCGCCGGGGTGGCCTCGCCGCTCATGATGACGCCGAAGGCCTGCTCGGCCTCGCTTTCCGCCAGCGTCTCGCCCAAGGCGAGCCGCGCCAGCACCGGCTTCAAGGATATCATCAGGCGGTCTCGGTCGGGGCGGGCAGCTTGACGCCGGCCATGGTCAGGAAGTTGCGCAGCAGGTCGTGGCCATGCGCGCTGGCGATGCTCTCGGGGTGGAACTGCACGCCCCAGATTGGCAGGTCGCGATGCGCCAGGCCCATGATCAGCCCGTCCTCGGTCCAGGCGGTGACCTCGAGCTCGGCCGGCAGCCCCTCCCGCCGCACCACCAGCGAGTGGTAGCGCGTGGCGGCGAAGGGGCTGGGCAGCCCCTTGAACAGGTCGGTGTCGCGATGGCTGACCGGCCAGACCTTGCCGTGCACCGGCACGGGCGCGCGCTCGACGATGCCGCCGAAGGCGTCGCCGATCGCCTGATGCCCCAGGCAGACGCCCATCAGCGGCACCCGCGCCGCGGCGGCGGCCTTGATCAAGGGCAGGCAGATGCCGGCCTCGCGCGGGGTGCAGGGCCCCGGCGACAGCAGGATGGCCTCGGGCTGCAGCGCCAGAGCCTGCTCCGGCGTCAGGGCGTCGTTGCGCCAGACCTGCACCTCCGCCCCCAGATCGCCGAGGAAATGGACGAGGTTGAAGGTGAAGCTGTCGTAGTTGTCGATGAGCAGGATCATGGCGCGTGATCCTTCGCCCGCGGCCGGCGCGTGGTCAAGCTTTGGGGGAGAGACGGAGCGAAGACAGGGGAAAGGTCGGGGGAATGAATTCCCCCGAACCCCCTTCTTTTTTCTGGGGTGACTGCCGTGTCCAGGTGGAGACGGGACGTGAAACGGCCCGGCCGAAGTGCGGCCTGCGGGCGAGCGCTGGTTTTATGAAAACGGCGTCCCGCCGGGATGCCCTGGTGTCCTTGCCGGCCCGGGAGCAGGTCTCGCCATGGCCGATGAACAGAAAAAAGATGGGGTCCAGGGGAATTCATTCCCCTGGCCTTACCCTCGTCTTACTTCCGCCCTGCCGCGAAGCGCACTGCTTCTTCCGCCGCCCGGAACAGCCCCCGCGCCTTCGCCCGGGTCTCTTCGTATTCGGCGACCGGATCGGAATCGGCGACCACGCCGCAGCCGGCCTGGACGTGCATGGTGCCGTCCTTCACCAGCGCCGTGCGCAGCGCGATGCAGGTGTCCATGCCGCCATCGGTGCCGAAATACCCCACGCCGCCGGCATAGAGGCCGCGGCGGGAGGGCTCCAGCTCCTCGATGATCTCCATGGCGCGCACCTTGGGCGCGCCCGAGAGAGTGCCGGCGGGGAAGCCGGCGGCCAGCGCCTCGAGCGCGGTCACCTCCGGTCGGGCCTGGCCGCGCACTTCGCTGGCGATGTGCATGACCTGGCTGTAGCGCTCGATGGTGAAGCTCTGGGTGACCTTCACCGTGCCGATCTTCGAGACCCGGCCGACATCGTTGCGGCCGAGGTCGAGCAGCATCAGGTGCTCGGCGCGCTCCTTCTCGTCGGCCAGCAGCTCCTTCTCCAGCGCCAGGTCCTGCTCGGGGGTGGCGCCACGCGGGCGGGTGCCGGCGAGCGGTCGCACGGTGACCTCGCCCTGGCGCAGGCGCACCAGGATTTCCGGGCTGGCGCCAACGGCCGCATAGCCGCCGAAATCGAAGAAGAACAGGAAGGGCGCCGGGTTGATCCGCCGCAGCGCGCGGTAGAGCGCGAAGGGCGGCAGGCCGAAGGGCACCGAGAAGCGCTGGCTGGGGACGACCTGGAAGACGTCGCCGGCGCGGATGTATTCTTTTGCTTTCTCCACGGCCGACAGGAAATCCGGCCTGGTGAAGTTGCTCGACGGCTCGGGCAAAGCGGGCAGGTTGGCGGGCGGCGCCGGGCGCGGCAACGGACGGTCGAGGGCGGCCTCGGCCTCGTCCAGCCGGGCCTGGGCGGCGTCCCAGGCGGCTTGCGCGTCCTGGCCGGGCCAGACGGGCGCGCAGAGGGTCAGGGTGTCGCGGACATGGTCGAAGACGGCGACCAGCGTCGGCCGCATCATCACCGAATCCGGAATGCCCAGCACATCCGGCTTCAGCGCCGGCAGCTTCTCCATGTGCCGGACCATGTCGTAGCCGACATAGCCGAACAGGCCGACGCCGATCGGCGGCAGGCCGGCCGGCAGCGGCATGCGGCACTCTTCCACCAGCGCGGCCAAGCTCTGCAGCGGCGGCAGCGGCTCGGCCGCGAAGGCGTGCGGGGCGGAGAGGGCGTGGCGGTTGATCTCGGCCTGGCTGTCGCGGCTGCGCCAGATCAGGTCGGGCGCCATGCCGATCGCCGAGTAGCGGCCGCGGGCGGCGCCGCCCTCGACGCTCTCGAACAGGAAGGCGTTGGGCTGGCCCTGCACCAGCTTGAGATAGGCGCCGACCGGAGTGTCCAGATCGGCCACCCGCTCGCGCCACAGCACCTGGCCCTGGCCGGCCCCGAGGCCGGCGGCGAAAGCCTGGAAATCGGGGCTGGCGGCAGGGCTCACGGGTTGGACACCTGGTTCAGCACGGGCTCGTTGACGGTGATCTCGGCGCGGCTGCGCAGCGCGTCGAGATACTGGCTCTCCAGATCGGCCAGCATGGCCTGCTCCACCGCGCTGCGGGTGCGGCCGAGCGCCAGCGGGTCGGAGGCCGGGTCGAAGGCGATGACCTGCGTCACCTGGGCGACGGTGAAGCCCAGCGTGCCCTCGGCCATGGTGGTGGCATTGGGCGCGGTCGCAAAGAGCGGCGCCAGCAGCTCGGGCGGCACGTTCGGGTCCTGGCTGTCGCGGGTCACCGGGCCGATGCGGCGGGCGACCAGCCCGGCCTCGCGCGCGGCGTCGGCCAGCGACTTGCCGTCCTTCACGGCGGCCATCAGGGCGGCAGCGCGCTCCTCCTGGTGGCGGCGGCGCTCGGCGGCGATCCAGGCATCCTGCACCTGCTCGCGCACCTCGGCGAAGGGGCGCAGCGCGGCCGGGATGATCTCCTTCAGCTCGAAGGCGAAGAGGGCGACCTGGCCGGCCTCGGCGAGGCGCGGCATCTCGCCCTGCTGCGCGGCGAAGGCGGCGCGCAGCGCGATCTGCAGCGGCTGGCCCGACAGCGGCAGGGCCACCGAGGCGCCGTCGCGGCCGCGGCCATTGGCGTCGATCGTCACATCGGCGACCTGCAGGCCGAAGCGCGGCGCGACCTCGGAGAGGCTGCCGCCGGCGGCCAGCGCGTCCTCGACCTGGTTGGCGCGCTCGAAGGCGACATCGGTCGCGCGCTCGCGCTTCAGGGCGGTCTCGACCTCGGCGCGGACCGCGTCGAAGCCGCGGGTCTCGCCGGCTTCAATGGCGCTGACATGCACGACATGCCAGCCGAAGGCGGTCTGCACCGGCTCGCTCACCCCGCCCTGCGGCAGGGCGAAGGCGGCCTCGGCCAGCTCCGGCAGCGGCAGGCCGGCGCGGTCGGTCTCGCCGAGCTCGGTCGCCTGGCCGCCCTCGGCCTCGGCCGCGGTCTTGATGGCGGCGAAATCGGCGCCCTCGCGCCAGCGGGCGGCCAGCGCCACCGCCTTGTCGCGGTCGCCGATCAGCACCTGCTCGATGCGCCGGCGCTCCTGCTTCTCGTAATTGCCGAGATGCGCCTGGTAGTAGGCGCGCAGATCCTCGTCCGAGACCTGCACATCGGCCATCACCGTGTCGGGCGACAGCACGCCCAGCACGACATGGCGGTACTCGGGGGCCGAGAAACGGTCCGGATTGTTCTCGTGGAAGCGGACCAGCGCCGCCTCGTCCGGGGCGGCCGGCTCGGGCGCGGCGGGGAAGGGCAGGCTGACGATCTCGGCGGCGCGCTGCTCGCGCTCCCAGGCCAGCAGCGGCCGGGTCAGGGCGTCGGGGCCGGCGGCGCCGGAGCGCACCGCGCCGGCCAGCTGCTGGCGCAGCAGATCGGCCTTCAGCAGGGCCAGGAAGCCCGGCTCGCTCAGGCCGTTGTTGCGCAGGAAGCTGTCGAAGGCCAGCCGGTTGAAGCGGCCGTCGGCGCCCTGGAAGGCGGGGATGGCGAAGACATAGTCGCGCACCGCGGCATCCGGCACCGCCAGGCCCAGCCGCGTCGCCTCCTGCCGCTGCACGCGGTCCATCACCATGCCCTCGACCGCCTGGCGGGCGATGGCGCGCGACATCTCGGCATTGATCTCGAAATTGCCGCCGAGCTGGCGCTGGACGCGCTGCACCTCGCGGCGGGCGGCGTTCTGCGCCTCCGGCAGCTCGATCCGCTCGCCGCCCACCCGGGCGACGGCGGTGTCGTTGCCGAAATTGCGGACGACGTCCTCGATGCCCCAGATGGCGAAGGACAGGACCAGGAGCAGGAAGAGGCCCTTGGCGAACCAGGTACCGGCAAGACGGCGCAGGGCAGTGAGCATTGTGTTCCGCGGGCAATGAAGGCGGGCGGGACCATAGGGAAATCCCGCCCGGTTGCCAAACGCCGCCATGGCCTGTAGCGCCTTTTGCCCGAAGCGGGCCCGCCGCCGGCACCCGCGACCAACCAAAGGAGCCGAGCCATGACCCCGGGTGTGCGCCCCCTGATCGCCGGAAACTGGAAGATGAACGGGACGCTGGCCGAGGCCATCGACCTGGCCCGCTCGGTCGCCGCCACGCCGCCGGCCGGGGTCGACCTGCTGGTCTGCCCGCCCTTCGTCCACCTGGTCCCGGTCGCCGGCACGCTGCTGAAGAGCGAGGTGGCGCTGGGCGCCCAGGACTGCCATGCCGCCGGCAAGGGCGCGCATACCGGCGACGTCTCGGCGCCGATGCTGGCCGATCTGGGCGCCCGCTATGTCATCCTGGGCCATTCCGAGCGCCGCGCCGACCATGGCGAGACCGACGCCACCGTCCGCGCCAAGGCCGAGGCCGCGCTGGCCGCCAGGCTGGTCCCGGTGGTCTGCGTCGGCGAGAGCGAGGCCGAGCGCCTGTCCGGCCAGGCCGAGAGCGTGGTCGCCGCCCAGCTGGCCGGCAGCCTGCCGGAGGGATTCGCCGCCGCCGGCGGCGTGGTGGCCTATGAGCCGGTCTGGGCGATCGGCACCGGCCGCACGCCGACCGAGGAGGACATTGCCGCCATGCACGCCCGCATCCGCGCCGAGCTGGGCGCCGCGGGCGCCAAGCTGCGCATCCTCTATGGCGGCTCGATGAAGCCCTCCAACGCGGCGGCGATCCTGGCGCTGCCCCATGTCGATGGCGGCCTGATCGGCGGGGCGAGCCTGAAGGCGGAAGATTTCCTGGCGATTGCGAAGGCAATCTGAAGAGAAGACAGACAAAGACCAGGGGAATGAATTCCTCTTTTCTTTCGGACTGCCGTGTCCACGTGGAGACGGTCCGTGAAACGGCCCAGCAGCAGCGCGACCTTTGAGGTCGCGCTGTTTTGGCATCCGGCATTCCGCCGTGATGCCCTGCTGTCGTTGGCGATGAAGCGGCTGGGCGATCAACGGCCAACAGAACAGAAAAACGGGGGGAATTCATTCCTCCGACCTTGTCCCTGTCTTCCCCTGATCGCTTCCTGGCCTAACACTCTTTCCTATGAACAGCACCGACACCCTCGAGCGGGTTCTCGCCGCGCTCGATTCCGCCCGGGCCGAGACCGAAGCCAGCCTGATCGAATGGCTGCGCATTCCGAGCATCAGTGCCCAGCCCGCCCATGCCGCCGACTGCCGCAGCGCCGCCGGCTGGCTGCTGAAGGAGCTGGAGGCCATCGGCTTCGCTGCCCGCCTGCGCGAGACGCCGGGGCATCCGGTGGTCATCGCCAGCCATCCCGGCCCGGCCGGCGGCACCGCCCCGCGCGTGCTGATCTATGGCCATTACGACGTGCAGCCGCCGGAGCCGCTGGCGCTCTGGACCAGCCCGCCCTTCGAGCCGGTCGTCACCGAGGGTCCGCGCGGGCCGCGGCTGGTGGCGCGCGGCGCGGTGGACGACAAGGGCCAGGTGCTGACCTGGCTGGCGGCGCTGCGGGCCTGGCACAAGGTGGCCGGCGGCCCGCCGCTGCCGATCACCGTGCTGGTCGAGGGCGAGGAGGAGATCGGCAGCGCCAACCTCGAGGCCGTGCTGGCGGAGGAGAAGGCGGCGCTGTCGGCCGACCTGGCGCTGATCAGCGACACCAACATGTGGGCGCCCGGCGTGCCGGCGCTGACCGTCAGCCTGCGCGGCATGGCCTATGTGCAGATCGACCTGAAGCTCGGCGACCGCGACCTGCATTCCGGGCTGTTCGGCGGCTCGGCCGGCAATGTGCTGAACCTGCTGACCCGCATCCTGGGCGAGCTGCATGACGAGGAAGGCCGCATCCGGATCCCCAATTTCTACGACGGGGTGATCGAGCCGGGCGGCAATGAGCGCGCCGCCTGGGATGCGCTGGGCTTCGACGAGGCGGCCTTCCTCGGCGCCCAGGGCCTGTCGGTGCCCGGCGGCGAGCGCGGCCGCAGCGCGCCGGAGCGGCTCTGGGCGCGGCCGACCGCCGATATCAACGGCATCTGGGGCGGCTACATGGGCGAGGGCTCGAAGACCGTCATCGCCTGCGAGGGCCATGCCAAGCTGTCCTGCCGCCTGGTGCCCGGCCAGGACCCGGCCAAGATCGTCGAGGGCATCCGCGACTTCGTCCAGTCCCGCCTGCCGGCCGATGCGAGGCTGGAACTGCAGGTCTTCAGCCTGGCGCCTGGCGTCTCGATCCCGACCGATTCGCCGGCCGTGCAGGCGGCGGCCGCGGTGCTGGCGGAAGAGTTCGGCAAGCCGGCGGTGCTGGCCGGCGGCGGCGGCTCGATCCCGGTGGTGTCCAGCCTGAAGGGCATCCTCGGCCTCGACAGCCTGCTGATGGGCTTCGGCCTGGATGACGACCAGGTGCACAGCCCGAACGAGAAGTTCGAGCTGGCCTGCCTGCATGCCGGCAGCCGCAGCCATGCCCGGCTGATGGCCCGCCTGGCCGCGCCGAAGGGCTGACGGCCGCCCTCGCGACCGGGTTCAACCACCCGGTCGCAACAGGGAGCCAAGTCTTTGAGACATTCCGCCTTTGCATGGAACGGCCCCCGATGCTTGGCTTGGCGGCGGGGCCGCTGCCCGGCCGTCCGGTTCATGGCGGGCCCCGATGCGCGACCATGACGACGTGAGACGGGGGGAAAGCCATGAGCCTGGGGTTTCGGGTGCCGGGAACGGGCGACCGCAACATCGACGCGGTGCTGTGGGGGGTGCGGTGGAAGGCGACGGAGCTGACCTTCAGCTTCCCGACCGATGCCAGCGGCTATTCCGGGGATGAGCAGGGGATCGACCTCGCCGAGTTCGGCGCGGTGACGCCGCAACTGGCCTCGGCCATCCGCCTGATCCTGCAGTCACAATACGAGGCGGTGACGCCGCTGACCTTTCGCGAGGTGGCGCCGGGCAGCGACAGCCTGCTGACCTTCGGCACCCTGACCAGCGAGGTCTCGGCGCATGCCAATGTAGTGCGCTACGACGCTGACAGCCATGCCGGCGACATCTGGTTCAGCGACGACCTGTTCACCACGGCGCCACGCGGCAGCTATGCCTATTTCAACACGATGCACGAGATCGGCCACGCGCTGGGGCTGAAGCACGGGCATGATGGCGGCGACCCCGACGAGGTCTATGGCGTCAGCCTGCTGCCGATGACCGCCGACCGCGACAGCATGGAATTCTCGATCATGACCTACCGCGCCTATCTGGCGGGCAGCGTCGAGGGTCCCTCGCTGGTGACGAACGGCCACTATCCGCAGTCGCTGATGATGTATGACATCGCGGCGCTGCAATATCTCTACGGCGCCAATTTCCAGACCAATGCCGGCGACACGGTCTATCGCTTCGATCCGCTGACCGGCGAGATGTCGATCAACGATGTCGGCCAGGGCGCGCCGATGGCGAATGTCGTGCTGCTCACCCTCTGGGATGGCGGCGGCAACGACACCTATGACTTCTCCGCCTATACCGAGGACCTGCAGGTCGACCTGGCGCCGGGCGGCTGGTCGGTGCTGGGCGAGGGGCAGCGCGCCCAGCTGGCCCCCGGCGCCAAGGCCCAGGCCAATCTCTACAATGCCCTGCAGTACCAGGGCGATGACCGCTCACTGATCGAGAATGCGATCGGCGGCAGCGGCAATGACAGCCTGTTCGGCAACGACGCCGACAACCGGCTGTCGGGCGGCGCCGGCGTCAACACGCTGGACGGCCGCGGCGGCTTCGACACGGCGGTGATCTCGGCGGCGCTGACCGAGGTGACCTATGGCTTCGAGGGCCGCTTTCTCACCTTCGAGCGGCCGGACGAGGGCGGCGACCTGGCCATCCGCATCGATGCCTTCGCCTTCAACGACGGCACCGTCATCCGCAGCGACGGCAATGCCCTGGTCGATGACCTGTTCTATTACACGCGCAACCACGATGTCTGGCGCGCCGGGGCGGATGCCGATCTGCACTATGTCGCGACCGGCTGGCGTGAGGGGCGGGATCCGAATGCCCTGTTCTCGACCGACGGCTATCTCGGGCTGAACGCCGACATCGCCGCCGCCGGCATCGATCCGCTGCAGCACTACCACGAGCATGGCTGGAAGGAGTGGCGCGACCCCTCCGCCGGCTTCGACACCTCCTATTACCTGAAGCGCTATGCCGATATCGCTGCGGGCGGCATCGATCCGCTCGAGCACTACCTCGCCTTCGGCCAGGCCGAGGGGCGGCTGATCGCGCCGGTGGTCGGCACGCTGACCTCGGTCGGCTTCGATGCCGAATACTATCTGCTGGTCAATGCGGATATCCGCACCGCCGGCATCGATGCCTGGACGCATTACCGCGAGGCGGGCTGGCGCGAGGGCCGCAATCCCAATGCCTATTTCGACGTCCAGAAATATCTCGCGGAGAATCCGGACATCGCGGCGGGCGGCATCGATCCGCTGGAGCACTACCACGAGCACGGCTGGCGCGAGGGACGCGAGGCCTCGGACGCCTTCGACGGCAATGCCTACCGCGCCGCCTATGCCGATATCGCGGCCGGGCAGATCGATCCGATGATGCACTTCATGCAGTATGGCCGCGACGAGGGGCGGCTGGCCTTCGCCGACATGGTCGCTTGAGGCGGCCGGCGCCGGGCGGGAAGGCCGCCCGGCGCCACGGGCTCACCGCGCCAGCGTGGCGCGCAGCACCTGCAGCGTCTCCTCGACCATCGCCGCCGTCACGTCGAGATGCAGGCAGGCGCGGATGCGGCCGCCCAGCATCGACAGCTGGATTCCCTCCAGGCGCAGCGCATCGACCACGGCGCCGGCGCCGCGGCCGGTGCCGGCGACATCGAAGAAGACCAGGTTGGTGTCCGGCTCCTCCACCGCGATGCCGTCGATCTGCCGCAGGCCGCGCGCCAGGGCCTTGGCATTGGCGTGGTCCTCGGCCAGGCGGTCGACATGGTGGTCGAGCGCATGCAGGCAGGCGGCGGCGCAGATCCCGGCCTGGCGCATCGAGCCGCCCAGCCGCTGCTTCCAGCGCCAGGCCTGGCCGATGAATTCCTCCGACCCGGCCAGCACGGCGCCGAGCGGCGCGCCGAGCCCCTTGGTGAAGTCGAGCCAGACGCTGTCGAAGCCGGCGGTCATCTCGGCGGCCGGGATGCCGCTGGCGACCACCGCGTTCATCAGCCGGGCGCCGTCCATATGGGTGGACCAGCCCTGTTCGCGCGCCACGGCGACCAGGCTGTCGAGCTGCGCCTGCGGCCAGACCGCGCCGCCGCCGATATTGGCGGTCTGCTCGACCTCCAGCAGCCGCTGCGGCGGGGCGTAGCGGCCGCCGCCGCGGATGGCGGCGCGCAGCGTGTCGGCGTCGAACATGCCGCGCGGCCCGCGCAGCGGGTTGATCTGCACCCCGGCCAGCGCCGCATGGGTGCCGCCCTCGCTCGACAGGATATGCGCGGTCTCGTGCGCCAGCACCTCCTCGCCCGGGCGGCAATGGGTCAGGATGGCGATGACGTTGCACATGGTGCCGGAGGGCAGGAACATCGCCGCCTGCTTGCCCAGCAGCGCCGCCATGCGGTCGTTCAGGGCATGCACGGTCGGGTCGTCGCCATGCTGCTCGTCGCCGACCTCGGCCGCCATCATCGCCGCCTTCATCGCGGCGGTCGGGCGGGTCTGGGTGTCGGAATAGAGGTTGATGCGGACGGGCGGCGCACCGGCGGGCGGGCGGGCAGGGGCATGCACCATGGCGGGGCCTTTCGGGCTCAGTCGTTCATGTCGCGGATCGCACCGCGCAGCCTGCGCCAGGCCCGCCACGCGGCCCAGAGGCCGAGCAGCAGGGCAAGGGCGAGCAGGGCGGCGGGAGGAAGGTCCCGGATCGGCGCGGGCAGGCGTGCCTGCCAGATCCAGGCCGCGAGAACGATCAGGAAGAGGATGATTCGCACAGTCATAGCGGGGCACAGACTGGCAGCCCCGCCGGCCTGCGTCAGCCCCTGCCGGCCCGGCGGAAGGGCCAAAACGGCGGCCGGCCGGCCAAACCGGCCCGGCCTGGCCGGCTGCGGCGGGGGATTGCCCCCGCCGCCGCGCTATCCCTTGGCGGGTTCCGGCGTGGCCGGCCGGGTGTTGCGGCCGTAGAGCGCCATCGCCCGGCGCTCGAAGGCGCGGACCATCATGCGGACGGCCTCGTTGAAGACCATGCCGATCACCGCCTGGAGCAGCGCCGAGCGGAACTCGAAATCGACGAAGAAATCGACCTCGGTGCCGGCCTCGACGGGGTGGAACTTCCAGGTGTTGTTCAGGTAGCGGAAGGGGCCGTTCTCGTAGCTGACGCGGACCTCGTGCGGCCGGTCCAGGATGACGCGGGAGCGGAAGGTCTCGCGGAACATCTTGAAGCCGATGGTCAGGTCGGCGGTCAGCTCGGTCTCAGTCTGCGTGATCACCCGGGCGCCGACGCACCAGGGCAGGAATTCCGGATAGCGCCGGACATCGGCGACGAGCGCGAAGAGCTGCTCCGGCGTGTAGCGCAGCACGCGCTTCTCGGCATGGGTCGGCATCAGGCCACGGTCATCTGGGGCTGGGACATCTGCAGCCTGGCGTTGCGGGCGTCGCGCAGCTGCGCGAAGTCGCGGTCGGCATGGTAGGACGACCGGGTCAAGGGCGTGGCCGAAACGAGGAGAAAACCCTTGCCGCGGGCCATGCGGGCGTAATCCTCGAACTCGGCCGGCTCGACGAAGCGGTCGACCGCGGCGTGCTTGACCGTCGGCTGCAGGTACTGGCCGATGGTCAGGAAGTCGATATCGGCGCTGCGCATGTCGTCCATCACCTGCAGCACCTCCAGCCGCGTCTCGCCGAGCCCGACCATGACGCCGGACTTGGTGAAGATCGAGGGGTCGAGCTCCTTCACCCGGTCGAGCAGGCGCAGCGAGTGGAAGTAGCGCGCGCCGGGCCGGATGGTCGGGTAGAGCTTCGGCACCGTCTCCAGATTGTGGTTGAAGACGTCGGGCCGCGCCGCGACCACCATCTCCAGCGCGCCGTCCTTGCGCAGGAAGTCGGGCGTCAGGATCTCGATGGTGGTCTCCGGCGCCGCCAGGCGGATCGCGGCGATGGTCTCGGCGAAGTGGCGGGCGCCGCCATCCTTCAGGTCGTCGCGGTCGACCGAGGTGATCACCACATGGCGCAGCCCGAGCTTGGCCACGGCGTCGCCGACGCGGCGCGGCTCATCGGCGTCGAGCGCCCGCGGCAGGCCGGTGGTGATGTTGCAGAAGGAGCAGGCGCGGGTGCAGATCTCGCCCATGATCATCATGGTGGCGTGGCGCTGCGACCAGCACTCGCCGATATTCGGGCAGGCCGCTTCCTCGCAGACCGTCACCAGCTTGTTGTCGCGCATCAGGTTGCGCGTCTCGTGGTAGATCGGGTGGGTCGGCGCCTTGACGCGGATCCAGTCGGGCTTGCGCTTGATCGGATTGTCCGGCCGGTGCGCCTTCTCGGGGTGGCGCAGCGCGGCGCGGGCGGCCCGCTCCCCGGCGGTGGCCAGGCCCGGGGCCTCCCCGGCAGGGGGAGCATTCGAGACGGCGCCGCCTGCCCGGTGGTCGATCAGAATACGGGTGGCCATGGCTGCTCCTCCGGCGAAGTTGCCGACACGCTCGCCTCTATATGGTGAAGCCCCCCCGCCTGGCGAGGGGGGCGCGGGGCCGGCCGCCCCCCGGCCGGTCAGATGTGGATCACCCGGCCATAGGCGTCGAGCACGCTCTCATGCATCGCTTCCGACACCGTCGGGTGCGGGAAGACGGTGTGCATCAGCTCGGCCTCGGTGGTCTCCAGGGTGCGGGCGATGGTGTAGCCCTGGATCATCTCGGTGACTTCCGGCCCGACCATGTGGGCGCCGAGCAGCGCGCCGGTCTTGGCGTCGAACACCGTCTTCACGAAGCCCTCCGGCTCGCCCATGGCGATGGCCTTGCCATTGCCGATGAAGGGGAAGCGGCCGACGCGGACCTCGTGCCCGGCCTCCTTGGCGCGGGCCTCGGTCAGGCCGACCGAGGCGACCTGCGGGCGGCAATAGGTGCAGCCCGGGATGTTCGAGACATCCATCGGATGCGGGTGCTGCCCGGCGATGGCCTCGACCACGACGATGCCCTCATGGCTGGCCTTGTGCGCCAGCCAGGGGGCGCCGGTCAGGTCGCCGATGGCATAGACGCCCGGCTCGCCGGTGCGGCCGTACTCGTCGGTGACGATATGGGTGCGCTCGACCTTCACCTTGGTGCCTTCGAGGCCGAGATTCTCGACATTGCCGACGATGCCCACCGCCGAGATCAGCCGGTCGGCGACGATCTCCTGCACCTTGCCGTCGATCTCGACCACCACGGCGATGCCGTCGCCGGTCTTGCGCACGCCCTGCACCTTGGCGCCGGTCAGCACCTTCATCTTCTGCTTCTCGAAGGCCTTGCGGACGAAGGCCGAGATCTCGGCATCCTCGACCGGCAGGATGCGGTCCATCGCCTCGATCAGCGTGACCTCGGCGCCCATGTTGAGGAAGAAGGAGGCGAATTCGCTGCCGATGGCGCCGGAGCCGATGACCACCAGCTTCTTCGGCATGATGTCGGGGGCCAGCGCCTCGCGGTAGGACCAGATCAGCTTGCCGTCCGGCTCGATGCCGGGGATGACGCGGGCGCGGGCGCCGGTGGCCAGGATGATGTGCTTGGCGGCGAGTTCCGCGACCGGCTTGCCGTCCTTGCCGGTCACCGCCAGCTTGCCCGGGCCGGCCAGCTTGCCGCTGCCGTCGAAGACGGTGACCTTGTGCTTCTTCAGCAGGCCCTTGACGCCGGCCGAGAGCTGGCCGGCGACCTGGCGGGAGCGCTTGACCACCTTGGCGAAGTCATAGCGGACATTGTCGGCGGCGAAGCCGTACTGGTCCAGGCTGTGCAGCAGGTGGTTGATCTCGGAGGCGCGCAGCAGCGCCTTGGTCGGGATGCAGCCCCAGTTGAGGCAGATGCCGCCGAGGTGCTCGCGCTCGACGAGGGCGACCTTCATCTTCAGCTGCGCGGCGCGGATCGCGGCGACATAGCCGCCCGGGCCACCGCCCACCACCACCAGGTCGAACTGCTCGGCCATTGTCTTGCGCTCCTGTCCGCGCGGGGCGCGGTGCGATGATCTCGGTGATCCCCTGCGGGCAGGGGATGCAGGGGTCAGCCGGCCAGGGCCTTCAGGGCGTCGCCGGACAGGCGCTGGTCGGTCCATTCCACGCGCCCGACCGCGCCGATCCGCCGGTAGAAGGCGATGGCGGGCTCGTTCCAGTCGAGCACGTTCCATTCCATCCAGGCATGGCCCTCGTCGAGCGCCTTGCGCGCCAGCGCCTGGAACAGCGCCCGGCCGATGCCCAGGCGACGGTGCTCGGGCTGGACGAAGACATCCTCGACCCAGAGCCCGGCCTTGCCGGCGAAGGTCGAAAACGTCTCGTAGAACAGGGCGAGGCCGACGATCTCGCCCTCGACCTCGGCCAGCAGGCCCTTGATCCGCTTGGTGGCCAGCGCGCCGTAATAATCCTGCGCGCTGGCGACCACCTCATGGCCCAGCTTCTCGTACTCGCCGAGCGCGCGGACCAGCCGCAGGACATCCTCGGCGTCCCGCGGCTTCGCCTCGCGCAGGAAGAAGCCGGGCGCGCTCATCAGAGCATCAGGCTCAGCGGATCCTCGACCACCTTCTTGAAGGCGGCCATCCACTCGGCGGCCAGCGCGCCATCGACGACGCGGTGATCGACCGAGAGGGTGCAGGTCATGACGGTGGCCACCGCCAGCGCCCCATCCTTCACCACGGCGCGCTGCTGCCCGGCGCCGACCGCCAGGATGCCGCCCTGCGGCGGGTTGATGATGGCCGAGAAGCTGGTGACCCCGAACATCCCCATGTTGGAGATGCTGAAGCTGCCGCCCTGGAACTCCTCCAGCTTGAGCTTGCCGGACTTGGCGCGGGCGGCCAGGTCCTTCATCTCGTTGCTGATGGCGGCCAGGCCCTTCTGGTCGGCCTTCTTGACGATCGGCGTGATCAGCCCGTCCGGGATCGAGACGGCGACCGAGATGTCGACGTCGTGGTACTGGATGATGGCTTCATCGGTCCAGCTGGCGTTGACGTTCGGGTACTGGCGCAGCACCCGCGCGGCGGCCTTGATGATCAGGTCGTTGACCGAGAGCTTGAAGGCGCCCGGCCCGTCCTTCGGCGCGCGGCCGTTGAGGTCGGCGCGCAGCTTCAGCAGCGCATCCAGCTCGATATCCATCGAGACATAGAAATGCGGCACCGTCGCCTTGCTCTCGGCCAAGCGCTTGGCGATGACCTTGCGCATGGAGGAGTTCGGCACCGCCGTGTGCGGCGCAGTGATGGCGGGCGCCGGGGCCTTCGGCGCGGCGGCCGGGGCAGGGGCGGCGGCCGGCGCCGCAGCCTCGGCGGCCTTCGGCGCGGCTTTGGGCTTGCCGGCGGCGGCCTCGACATCGGCCTTGACGATCCGGCCGTTCGGGCCGGAGCCCTCGATGCCGGAGAGGTCCAGCCCGGCCTGCTCCGCCATGCGGCGGGCGAGCGGCGAGGCGAAGACGCGGTCGCCCGAGGCCGGGGCGGCCGCAGGCTTGGCGGCCTCGGCCTTCGGCGCGGCTGGCTTCGCGGCTTCGGCTTTGGGCGCCTCAGCCTTGGCCGGGGTGGCCTCGGCCTTCTGCGCGGCCGGCTTGGCGGCCGGGGCGGCACCATCCGGCACCGCCTCGCCCGCCTCGACCATGATGCCGATCGGGGTGTTCACGGCCACCCCCTCGGTGCCCTCGGCCACCAGGATCTTGCCGAGGACGCCCTCGTCCACGGCCTCGAACTCCATGGTCGCCTTGTCGGTCTCGATCTCGGCAAGGACGTCGCCGGACTTGACCGTGTCGCCCTCCTTCTTCAGCCAGCGGGCGAGCGTCCCCTCCGTCATGGTCGGAGAGAGGGCGGGCATCAGGATGTTGGTGGCCATCGTTCCCGCTTCCTCTTACTTCTTGTAGGTGACGGACTTGGCGGCCTCGACCACGTGCTCGACGGTCGGCAGCGCCAGCTTCTCGAGATTGGCCGCATAAGGCATGGGCACGTCGAGGCCGGCGACACGGGCCGGCGGCGCGTCCAGGTGGTCGAAGGCGTGCTCGATCACCTGCATGGCGACCTCGCCACCGATGCCGGAGAAGGCCCAGCCTTCCTCGACGGTGACCAGGCGGTTGGTCTTCTTCACCGAGGCGACGATGGTGTCGATGTCCAGCGGCCGGATCGAGCGGAGGTTGATCACCTCGGCCTCGATGCCCTCTTCCGCCAGCTTCTCGGCCGCCTTCAGCGCCACGCCCACCTCGATCGAGAAGGCGACGATGGTGACGTCCTTGCCCGGGCGCTCGATCTTCGCCTTGCCGATCGGCAGGATGAAGTCCTCATCGGTCGGGCATTCGAAGCTCTGCCCGTAGAGGATCTCGTTCTCCAGGAAGACCACCGGGTTGGGGTCGCGGATGGCGGCGCGCAGCAGGCCCTTGGCATCGGCCGCCGACCACGGCGCCACGACCTTCAGGCCGGGGACATGCGCGTACCAGGAGGCGTAGCACTGGCTGTGCTGGGCAGCGACGCGGGCGGCGGCGCCGTTCGGGCCGCGGAAGACGATCGGGCAGCCGAGCTGGCCGCCGGACATGTACAGCGTCTTGGCGGCGCTGTTGATGATCTGGTCGATCGCCTGCATCGAGAAGTTGAAGGTCATGAACTCGACGATCGGGCGCAGGCCCGACATCGCCGCGCCCACCGCCATGCCGGTGAAACCGTGCTCGGTGATCGGCGTGTCGATGACGCGCTTCGCCCCGAACTCGTCCAGCAGGCCCTGGCTGATCTTGTAGGCGCCCTGGTACTGGGCGACCTCCTCGCCCAGGAGAAAGACCTTGTCGTCGCGGCGCATCTCGGCGGCCATGGCGTCGCGCAGCGCCTCGCGCACCGTGATCGACTTGGTCGGGCCCCAGTCCTTCTCGGGCTCGGAGGCCGGGCCCTTCGGCGCGGCATGGACCGCGCCACCCACCGGCGCGGCGGCGCCCGGGGTCTCGGCCTTGGCTGCCGGCACTTCCTCGGCCGCCGGCTTCTCGGCCGGCTTGGCGGCCGCGCCGCCCTCGCCGCCATCGAGCTCGGCGATGGCCGAGTTCACCGCGACCGCCTCGGTGCCTTCCGGTACCAGGATCCTGGTCAGGGTGCCTTCATCGACGGCTTCCACTTCCATGGTGGCCTTGTCGGTCTCGATCTCGGCCAGCACGTCGCCGGCCTTGACCGCGTCGCCTTCCTTCTTCAGCCAGCGCGCCAGCTTCCCCTCGGTCATGGTGGGGGAGAGGGCGGGCATCAGGATCGTGGCACCCATGATCAGCGGGCCTCCAGCAGGATGTCGGTCCACAGCTCGCTCTCATCCGGCTCGGGCGAGGTCTGGGCGAATTCGGCACTGTCGGCGACGATCGCCTTGACGTCGTCGTCGACGGTCTTCAGCTCGCTCTCGGGCAGGCCGCCTTCCAGCAGCAGCTTGCGGGCGGTCTCGATGCAGTCATGCTGCTCGCGCATCTTCTGCACCTCCTCCCGCGTGCGGTACTTCGCCGGGTCGGACATGGAGTGGCCGCGGTAGCGGTAGGTCTGCATCTCGAGGATGTAGGGGCCCTTGCCGGCGCGGCAGTGGGCCACGGCGCGCTCGCCGGCGGCCTTCACCGCGGCGACGTCCATGCCGTCCACCTGCTCGCCCGGGATGCCCCAGGGGCTGCCGTCCTGCGAGCGGTTCTTCGAGGCCGAGGCACGGTCGGCGCTGGTGCCCATGCCGTACTTGTTGTTCTCGATGATGAAGACGACCGGCAGCTTGAACAGGGCGGCGAGGTTGTAGCTCTCGAAGACCTGGCCCTGGTTGGCAGCGCCGTCGCCGTAATAGGTCAGGCAGACGGTGCCGTCGTCGCGGTACATGTTGGCGAAGGCCAGGCCGATGCCCAGGCTGACCTGGGCGCCGACGATGCCATGGCCGCCATAGAAGCCCTTCTCGCGCGAGAACATGTGCATGCTCCCGCCCTTGCCCTTGGAGTAGCCGCCCGAGCGGCCGGTCAGCTCGGCCATGACGCCGCGCGCCTCCATGCCGGTGGCCAGCATGTGGCCATGGTCACGGTAGGAGGTGATGACCTGGTCGCCCGGCTGCAGGCACATCTGCATGCCGACCACGACCGCTTCCTGGCCGATATACAAATGGCAGAAGCCGCCGATCAGGCCCATGCCGTAGAGCTGGCCGGCCTTCTCCTCGAAGCGCCGGATCAGCAGCATGTCGCGGTAGGCCTGGAGCATCTGCTCCTGCGTCAGCCCCTGGGTGTTCGCGGGGGGGGCCTTCGCCTTGCCGCGACGCTTGGTGGTGCCTGCATCGGCGCCTTGGACCATCCGGCTGCTCCATTCTGCCCGCCGCCGCTCGGAATTGGCGGAGGCGCCCGCCGGAAATACGTGGCCGAAGGCCCGTCTGCAAGCGCCAGGCGATAGCCAAGCCCTTGATGCTGCACTGCAATAGGGTGATTAACCGGTTTCTGGTTAAGCACTTGTTGGCAAAGGCGGGCGAGCAACAGGACGGGCGCGGTCATACCCAGAAAAGACGGAAGCTTGCGTTCGAGGTGGGGCGCGCGACAGGAATGCAAATGCCGGGCACCCCGCTCGTCATTCTTGCTGCGTGGCGCTGCTGAATCGAGCCCCGGCGATTTTTCCTGAGACGGGCGGCGGGACTCCGCCAGGAACCGGCCGTGCCCCCTCGCTGCCATGCAGCCACGGGGCAGGGGCATGCGGTCCGGACAGGGCCTGAGGCCCCCGCCGCCCCCTGGCCCCGCCCGCTGGCTCAGCGGCCGGCGACGACCCGCCCGGTGCAGGGATTGCCGCCGATCCAGTAGCAGAGCTCCGCCGGGCGGGAGACGGCATAGGTGGCGAAATCCGCCCGTAGCCCCACCGCCAGCCGGCCCCGATCCGCCAGGCCCAGCGCTGCCGCGGCATGGGCGGTGACGCCGAGCAGCGCCTCCTCCACCGTCAGGCGGAACAGGGTGCAGCCCAGGTTGAGCATCAGCAGCAGCGACCGCGCCGGCGAGGAGCCCGGGTTCATGTCGGTCGACAGCGCCAGGCGCAGCCCGGCCGCCCGCATCGCCGCGATATCCGGATGGCGGGCTTCCCGGATGAAATAGGTGGCGCCGGGCAGCAGCACGGCGACCGTCCCGGCCGCCGCCATGGCCGCCAGCCCTGCGGCATTGGCATGTTCCAGATGGTCGGCGGACAGGGCGGAAAACCCCGCCGCCAGGGCCGCGCCGCCGAGATCGGACAGCTGGTCGGCATGCAGCTTGACGGGCAGGCCATGCGCCCGGGCGGCCTCGAAGACGCGGGTCGTCTGGGCGGGGGAGAAGGCGATCCCCTCGCAGAAGGCGTCCACCGCATCGGCCAGGCCGGCGGCGGCGGCGGCCGGGATGGCCTCCTGCACGACCCAGTCGGTGAAGGCCTCCGAGCCGCCCGGATGGCCGGGCGGGATGGCATGGGCGGCCAGCAGGCTGGTCGCCACGCTGACCGGGGCCTCGCGCCCCAGCCGGCGGGCGACGCGCAGCATCTTCAGCTCGGTCTCCAGGTCGAGGCCGTAGCCGGACTTGATTTCGACCGTGGTGACGCCCTCGGCCAGCAGGCCGTCCAGCCGGGGGCGGGCGGCGGCGAAGAGTTCTTCCTCGGAAGCGGCGCGGGTGGCACGGACCGTCGAAAAAATGCCGCCGCCGGCGCGGGCGATCTGCTCGTAGGTGGCGCCGGCCAGGCGCTGCTCGAACTCGCCGGCGCGGTTGCCGCCGAAGACCAGATGGGTGTGGCAGTCGATCAGCCCGGGCAGCAGCCAGGCGCCGGCGCAATCGGTCACCGGCGCGTCGCTGGTGGGGAGCGCCACACGCGGGCCGATCCAGGCAATGCGGCCGTCCTTCACGGCGACGGCCCCCTCCTCGATGACGCCCAAGCCGCCGTCCATGGTGGCGAGATGCGCATTCAGCCAGACGCGGTCGAAGCCGCTCATGGCGCCGGCACCGTGGCGAAGGCGCCGTGCTCGACCAGCCGCTTCACCGCGGCGATGTCGGGGGCCATGAAGCGGTCCTCGTCCCAGGGCGCCGCCACCGTGCGCACCGCGGCCAGGGCGGCCTCCAGCGGGGTGGAGGAGGTCAGCGGCCGGTGGAACTCGACGCCCTGGGCGCCTTCCAGCAGCTCGATCGCCAGGATGGCGGCGACATTGTCGGCCATCTCGGCCAGGCGCAGCGCGGCGCCGGTGGCCATGCTGACATGGTCCTCCTGGTTGGCGCTGGTCGGCAGGCTGTCGACGCTGCGGGGATGGGCCAGCGACTTGTTCTCGCTGGCCAGGGCCGCGGCAGTCACCTGGGCGATCATGAAACCGGAATTCAGCCCGCCCTCGCGCACCAGGAAGGCCGGCAGGCCGGACAGCACCGGGTCGGTCAGCAGGGCGATGCGGCGCTCCGACAGGGCGCCGATCTCGGCCAGGGCGAGCGCGATGGTGTCGGCGGCGAAGGCCACGGGCTCCGCGTGGAAATTGCCGCCGGACAGCACCTCGCCCTCGGCGGTGACCAGGGGGTTGTCGGTCACCGCATTGGCCTCGCGCCCCAGGATGGTGGCGGCATGCTCCAGCAGGTCCAGGCAGGCGCCCATCACCTGCGGCTGGCAGCGCAGGCAATAGGGGTCCTGGACGCGGGTGTCGCCCTGGCGGTGGCTCTCGCGGATGGCGCTGCCATCCAGCAGCTGGCGCAGGGACGCCGCCGCCTGGATCTGGCCGAGCTGCCCGCGCAGCGCATGGATGCGCGGGTCGAAGGGGGTGTCGGAGCCGCGGGCCGCATCGGTGCTCAGCGCGCCGGCGGTCAGCCCGGTGCGCCACAGCCGTTGCGCCGCGAAGAGCCCGGCCAGGGCAAGGGCGGTCGAGACCTGGGTGCCGTTGAGCAGCGCCAGGCCTTCCTTCGGGCCAAGGGTCAGCGGCGCGAGGCCCGCCTCGGCCAGGGCCTCGGCGCCGGAGACGACGCGGCAGCCGACCAGGGCCTCGCCCTCGCCGATCAGCACCAAGGAGAGATGCGCCAGTGGCGCCAGGTCGCCCGAGGCGCCGACCGAGCCCTTGGCCGGGATCGCCGGCAGGATATCGGCGCGCAGCAGGGCCAGCAGCGCCTCGACCACCACGGGCCGCACCGCCGAGGCGCCACGCGCCAGCGACAGCGCCTTCAGCGCCAGGATCAGCCGGACGACGGGGGCGGGCAGGAAGGGGCCGGTGCCGGCGGCATGGCTGCGCAGCAGATTGCCCTGCAGGCGGGCCAGGTCGTCCCGGCCGATGCGCTGGCTGGCCAGCTTGCCGAAGCCGGTGTTGACGCCATAGAGCGCCTCGCCGCTGTCGATGCGGCGGGCCAGGGCATCGACGGCCGCCTGCACCGGCGCCTGCCAGCCTTCCGGCAGGTCGAGGGGCGCGCCCTCGGCGATGGTGCGCAGTTCGTCGAGCGTCGCGGAGCCGGGGGTCATGATCATCGGGCGGCTCCGATCATGGGCAGGTCGAGGCCCTGTTCGCGGGCGCAGTCGATGGCGATCTGGTAGCCGGCATCGGCATGGCGCATGACGCCGGTGGCCGGGTCGTTCCACAGCACGCGCTTCAGCCGCCGCGCCGCGTCCGGCGTGCCATCGGCGACGATGACCATGCCGGCATGCTGCGAATAGCCCATGCCGACGCCGCCGCCATGGTGCAGCGACACCCAGGTGGCGCCGGAGGCGGTGTTCAGCAGCGCGTTCAGCAACGGCCAGTCGGAGACGGCATCCGACCCGTCCTGCATCGCCTCGGTCTCGCGGTTGGGCGAGGCGACCGAGCCGCTGTCCAGGTGGTCGCGTCCGATCACCACGGGGGCGGAGAGTTCTCCCCGTGCCACCATCTCGTTGAAGGCGAGGCCGAGCCGGTGCCGCTGCCCGAGCCCGACCCAGCAGATCCGCGCCGGCAGCCCCTGGAACTGGATCCGCTCCGCGGCCATGTCGAGCCAGCGGTGCAGGTGCGGATCGTCGGGGATGATTTCCTTCACCTTGGCATCGGTCTTGCGGATGTCCTCGGGGTCGCCGGACAGCGCCGCCCAGCGGAAGGGGCCGATGCCGCGGCAGAACAGCGGCCGGATATAGGCGGGGACGAAGCCCGGGAAGTCGAAGGCGTTCGCCAGGCCCTCGTCCTTGGCCATCTGCCGGATGTTGTTGCCGTAGTCGAGCACCTTGCTGCCCAGGCGCTGGAAGTCGAGCATCGCCTGGACATGGGCGACCATGCTGCGCTTGGCGGCGGCGGCGACGCCAGCGGGGTCGCTCTCGCGCTTCGCCTCCCATTCGGCGAGGCTCCAGCCGGCGGGGAGGTAGCCATTGGCCGGGTCATGCGCGCTGGTCTGGTCGGTGACGATGTCGGGCACCACGCCGCGCCGCACCAGCTCGGGGAAGATTTCTGCGGCGTTGCCGAGCAGGCCGATGCTGATGGCTTTCTTCTCGGCGCAGGCGCGCTGGATCATCGCCAGGGCCTCGTCGAGCGTCTCCGCCCGGAGGTCGAGATAGCCCGTCTCCAGCCGCTTCTCGATGCGGCTGGGCTGGCATTCGACCGCCAGCACCGCCGCCCCGGCGAAGACGCCGGCCAGCGGCTGCGCGCCGCCCATGCCGCCCAGCCCCGCCGTCAGGATCCAGCGCCCGCCCAGCTCGCCGCCGAAATGCTGGCGGCCGGCCTCGGCGAAGGTCTCGTAGGTGCCCTGCACGATCCCCTGGCTGCCGATATAGATCCAGGACCCGGCGGTCATCTGGCCGTACATCATCAGGCCCGCACGATCGAGCCTGGAGAAGTGTTCCCAATTGGCCCAGGCGGGGACCAGGTTGGAATTGGCCAGCAGCACGCGCGGCGCGTCGGCATGGGTCTGGAAGACGCCGACCGGCTTGCCCGACTGCACCAGCAGGGTCTGGTCCTGCTCCAGCCGCTTCAGCACGTCCAGGATGCGCTCATAGCTGGCCCAGTCGCGCGCGGCGCGGCCGATGCCGCCATAGACCACCAGTTCGCCGGGCTTCTCGGCGACCTCGTCGTCGAGGTTGTTCATCAGCATCCGCATCGCCGCCTCGGTGGTCCAATGGCGGGCGGTGAGCTCGGGCCCGCGCGGGCTGCGGATCGCGGGGGCGTTGCGGAAACGGGTCTGCGACATGTCTTTTCCCTATGAACGGGTCAGCAGTCAGTCGAGGGCGCTGCCGAGGCGGTAGCGCGTGCCGGGATGGGTCAGAAGGGCGCGGGTGGCGACCACCCGCCAGGACCAGGTGCGGCGATGGATGACGAGGCAGGGCTCTTCCGGCGGCATGGCCAGCGCGGCCGCCGTGGCCGGGTCGGCGCGGCCCGCTTCCACCACATGCTCCACCCGTTCGGCAGGGGCGCAGGAAGTCAGGAAGCGGTAAGGCGTGATCCGCGAGAAATCCTGTTCCAGGAAGCGGGGGGCGATCACCGGGTTGACCCAGCGCTCCTCCAGCTGGACCGGCAGGTCGTTCTCCAGATGCACCAGCCGGGCATGGAACAGCTCGGCGCCGGGCGGCAGGCCGAAGGCGGCGGCCAGCGCGGGATCGGCGCGCAGCCGCTGCTGGGCGAGCACGCGGGCGGCATGGCGGCTGCCGCGCTCGGCCATCTCCTCGGCGATGTCGCGCAGCTCCAGCAGGCTGGATTGCGGCTTGGCGCCGGCGACGAAGGTGCCCACCCCCTGCACCCGGGTCAGCAGCCCGGCATCGGCCAGCTCGCGCAGCGCCCGGTTGACCGTGACGCGGGAGACCCCGGTCATTTTCACCAACTCATTCTCAGACGGGAGCCGCTCTTCGGCGGGCCATTCGCCGCTGGCGACGCGCGACAGGATCAGCGCCTTGATCTGCTGGTAGCGGGGGGTCGCCGGGCTGGGCGTCGGCAGGAGCAGGGGCGCATCGGACATGGGTTGAGCATGGTTGTCTTGACAAGTTTCGTCAACCGCGATGCGATGCGCCTGTCACCGCCTCCGGAGCGCCGCCCGATGACCGCCTTCTTCGCTGCCGCTGCCCTGCTGCCCGAAGGCTGGGCGCGCGACGTCCGGATCGAGACCGATGGGGCAGGGGGTATTCTTTCAGTGATCCCCGGCGGCAGCCCCGCGGGCGCCGAGCGCCTGCCGGGCGTCGTCATCCCCGGCATCCCCAACCTGCATTCGCATGCCTTCCAGCGCGCCATGGCCGGGCTGACCGAGCGCCGCTCGCCCCCCGAGGCGCGCGACGCCGAGGGTGGCACCGACAGCTTCTGGACCTGGCGCCACACCATGTACCGCTTCGTCGGCCGCTTCGCGCCCGAGGATGCCGAGGCGGTGGCGGCGCAGCTTTATGCCGAATGCCTGGAATGGGGCTTCTCCAGCATCACCGAGTTCCACTACCTGCACCACCAGGCCGACGGCACGCCCTATGCCCAGCCGGAAGAGATGGCGCTGCGCCACCTGGCGGCGGCGAAGCGGGCCGGCATCGGCATCACCATGGCGCCCAGCCTCTACCGGCATGGCGGCATCTTCGGCCGCGACCCGGTGCCGGGGCAGCGGCGCTTTCTCAACGACCTACATGGCTTCTGGCGCATCGTCGAAGGGGTGCGCGCGGCGGTGGCGGGCAATCCCCAGGCCGGCCTGGCGCTGGCCCCGCATTCGCTGCGTGCGGTGACGCCCGCCATGCTGGCGGAGGTGGCGAAAAGCTTCCAGGGCCCGATCCACATCCACGCTGCCGAGCAGCAGCGCGAGGTGGCCGAATGCCTGGCCGCCACCGGCGCCCGCCCGGTCGAATGGCTGCTGGCCAACCTGCCGGTCGATGAACGCTGGTGCCTGATCCACTGCACCCACATGACCGAGGCCGAGACGCGGGGGCTTGCGGCAAGCGGCGCGGTGGCGGGCCTCTGCCCCTCGACCGAGGCTTCCCTGGGGGATGGCTTCTTCTCGCTGCCGACCTTCCGGGAAGCGGGCGGGCGCTTCGGCTTCGGCACCGACAGCCATGTCGGCACCTCGCCGCGCGACGAGATGCGCCAGCTGGAGACCAGCCAGCGCCTGGTGCAGCAGCAGCGCTCGGTGGCGACCGATGCCGCCCACCCGCATCCCGGCCGCAACCTGGTCGAGGCGGCGGTCACGGCGGGCGCCCAGGCCAGCGGCCGCCCGATCGCCGGCATCGCCCCGGGCCAGCGCTGCGACCTGGTCTGCCTCGACCCCGAGCACCCTTCGCTCTACGGGCGGGAGGGGGATGCGCTGCTCGATGCCTGGGTCTTCGGCGGCCAGGGCAATCCGGTGACCCAGGTGGTGGCCGGCGGCGCGGTGGTGGTGCGCGACGGACGGCATATCCAGCGCGACGCGATCGCGGCAGAGTTCCGCGCCGCCCTCCGGAGACTGGCCGCGTGACCCTCGAGATTCGCCCCGCCCGATTGGAAGACATGCTGGTCCTGGTCGACTGGGCCGCGGCCGAGGGCTGGAACCCCGGCCTGGCCGATGCCGCCGCCTTCCATGCCGTCGATCCCGAAGGCTTCCTGCTCGGCTTCCTGGACGGCGCGCCGGTGGCCTGCATCTCGGCCGTCCGCCAGGGCGCGAGCCATGGCTTCATCGGCTTCTACATCGTCCGGCCCGAGCATCGCGGGAAGGGTTACGGCATCGCCCTGTGGCGGGCGGCGATGGCGCGGCTGGCGGGCCGCAACGTGGCGCTGGACGGGGTGATGGCGCAGCAGGCGAATTATGCCCGTTCCGGCTTCGCGCCCGCCTGGCGCAACCTGCGCCATGCCGGGCTCGCGTATCCGCTGGCCGGCGCCGAGGGCGAGATCCGGCCGGCCCTGCTGGCGGATGCCCTGGCGTTGGATGTCGCCCCCGTGCCGCGCGAGGACTTCCACCGCGCCTGGCTGGCGGCGCCGGGGCACCGGGCGCTGGCCGTCCCGGGCCGCGGCGTCGGCGTCATCCGCCCCGCCCGCGACGGCCACAAGATCGGCCCGCTGATGGCGCGCGACGAGGGCGCGGCGCGGGCCCTGTTCAACGCGCTGACCGGGGGCGTGACGGGCCCGGTGGTGCTCGACGTGCCCGAGCCCAATGCCGCCGGCCTGGCCCTGGCGCGCGAGGCCGGCCTGGCCGAGACTTTCGAGGCGGCGCGGATGTATACCGGCGCCATCCCGAAGCTCGACCTGGCTGCCTGCTACGGCCTGGCCAGCCTGGAGCTGGGCTAGGGCCTGTGGGGATTCAGCGTGAGTTGATGACGGCAGCGGCGAGATAGATCATGGCCGAGAAGCTCTGGTCTGTTTTGCAAGCGCGCATTGCGATGCGCTTGAACTCTTTGAGTTTGCAGAAGTAGTTTTCGATCAGGTGGCGCCATTCATACATCTTGGCGTCGATCTTGAGTTTCTGGGCGCGCGCGGGGCGCTGTGAGATGATCACTTGCGCGCCGCGCTGATTCAATTCCTCGACGATCCAATTGGAATCGAAAGCTTTATTGCCGAGTAAGGCGCCGAATTGGATGCCTCTAATCAACGGTGCAACGCCGATGGTGTCGAACCGATGGCCCGGCAACAGCTCAAAGCGAACAAGGTTGCCCAAGGCGTCTGTTAGCGCCAAAATCTTGGTCGTCATACCGCCCTTGGAACGGCCAATGGCCTGGCTCTGAGTCCCCCTTTTGCGCCTTGGCCGTGCCGGTGGACCTTGACGATAGTAGCATCGACCATGGCGTATTCCATGTCCGTCTCTTCCGATAACGCATCGAAAATCCGCTTGAAAACATCGGCTTCACGCCAGTCGCGAAAGCGCCGGAATGCGGTGCTCCAGTTGCCAAACGTTGAAGGTAGATCACGCCAGGGACTGCCCGTCCTGACAATCCACAGCACCGCTTCCATGAAAAGCCGGTTGTTCTTTCCACTGCGCCCAGGGTCCGTCAGCTTGCCCAGACAATGCGGCTCGATCTTTGCCCATTGGGCATCAGTCAGTACGAAGCGATCCATCCGACGTGTGAATCATATCTCCACCGTCTTAGGAATCCTGAATCCCCACAGGCCCTAGTCACACCGGCGCACATGGCAGCTGCAACCGCGCTGCCTCCCGCATGATATTGCGAAATGTGACCAATGAATATTGCATGCTGGCATGAACGATCGATGCTTTTCTACCGTTGCGACGTAACGTTTCGAATAGCAGCAAATTTCGCTAAATATCTGATATCCTGAAATTCCCCCGCTGGCCGCCGAGCGCGACCGGCTCGGCTTAGTAAATCGTCTGACAGCGCACTCGCCGCTTGCTCCGATCCCGCATCGCCTTCACAAGCCTCCTATCAGCTATGCGGAGAGAGAAATTGCTGTTCCACACAATGGTAGGCTCCAACGACATTGAGCGCTCGCGGCGGTTCTACAACGCGGTTTTGGGTGTTCTCGGGGTGCCAGAGCCGATGATCAACATCGCGGGAAGCGGACATACGCGCCTTTTCTACCCGAACCAGGGTGGAACCAACTTCATCGTCACCCAGCCGATCAACGATGAGCCCGCCACCGTCGCGAACGGGGCCACCGTCGCATTCTCGTGCAATTCGCCCGAGCAAGTGCAACAATTTCATGACGTCGCGGTGGCCA
Source organism: Roseomonas sp. USHLN139 (assembly GCF_037145735.1). Classification (NCBI taxonomy): domain Bacteria; kingdom Pseudomonadati; phylum Pseudomonadota; class Alphaproteobacteria; order Acetobacterales; family Roseomonadaceae; genus Roseomonas; species Roseomonas sp. USHLN139. Next base: position 1,369,593 of record NZ_JBBCWY010000001.1, read on the forward strand.
ACGGCGGAACGTCAATCGAAGATGCCCCTGGTCCGCGAGCGTCCGCGATGGGGACTATCCACCTGGCGTATGTGCGCGATCCAGACGGCAACAAGCTTTGCGGGATTCACATCCCCGGATAACGTTTCGCATCCGTATCTGCGCCGGTCCAACGAGCGATTAGGCGCTCCGCAGGGCCGGGCAGCCCTGTCCCGGCCCGCGCGCGAAACGCCGCCATCGGCTTTTCGGCAAGGTGGCATGGCCGGCTCAGACGCATCCAGACGTTCGATCTGGCAATCGTGAACGATTGGTGCTGATCGCAAACTGCCTCCCCGATTACCCGCCGCAGATGATGGCTATTTCGCGCAGACGCGCCAAATCTGACGGCGGCAAGCTAGGGTGTGTGGGGATTCAGGCCAGGGTGGCGCGAGAATGGCTGATTTTCGGGGCCCAGAGCGCAGCGTACTTTTGGTGCGTGAACCGGAAGAGCGAAAAGCGGCCGTTCGCAGCCCGCCATGGGCTGAATCCCCACACACCCTAGGCGGTCATCCCTGCGGCGGCGCGGCGGATACCGCCTCCGCCGCCCGCATGACGCGGAGGAAATTGCCCGACCAGAGCAGGTCCAGCGCCTCGGCATCATAGCCGCGCGCCAGCAGCTCGGCGGTCAGGGTGGCGCTGTCGGCGGCGCTCATCCAGCCTTCCACGCCGCCGCCGCCGTCGAAATCCGACGACAGGCCGACATGGGCGATGCCGATCCGCTGCACGGCGTAATCCACATGGTCGGCGATGTCGGCGACGCTGGCGCGGATGCGCCCCGTGGCATCCGGCCCGCGCAGGAAGCCGGGGACGGCGGTGATCTGCATCAGCCCGCCGCTGGCGCGCAGCGCGTCCATCTGCGCGTCGTCGATGTTGCGCGGATGGTCGCGCAGCGCGCGGACGCAGGTATGGGTGGCGACCACCGGGGCGCGCGACAACTCCACCGCCTGCATCATGCTGGCCTTCGAGGCATGCGAGACATCGACCAGCAGGCCGAGCGCGTTCATCTCGGCGATGGCCTCGCGGCCGAAGCCCGACAGGCCGCCATGCAGCACGGGCCCGTCGCCGAGGTCGGGGCGGGGAATGGCGGAATCGGCCAGAAGATTGTGCCCGTTATGGGTCAGCGTGACGTAGCAGGCGCCGAGCCCCCGCCACAGCGCCAGGCCGGACAGGTCGTCGCCGAGGCCATAGGCATTCTCCACCGCCAGCAGCACGCCGGTGCCGGGGCGGCCGCGCAGCGCTTCCAGCTCGGCGGCGCGGGTGACGATGCGGCGGTCGCCGCCGGCGGCGGTCGCGCGGATCGCGCGCAGCATGGCCTCGCAGCGGGCGGCGGCGGCGGCATGGCCTTCCGGCGTGCGCGGGCCCTGCGGCAGGTAGGCGGCGAAGACCACCGCGCGCAGCCCGCCGGCGGCCATCTTCGGATAGTCGACGCAACGGCCGGTGGCGTCGCGCGGATCGGGCGTCGCCGGCCAGGGGATGTCGACATGGGTGTCGAGGGTCAGCGTCGCCGCATGGATCGCCAGCGCCTCGGCGGAAGGGGTGCCGCCGGCGGCTGCGGGGATGGCGGGGGCGGTGGGGCGGTCGGTCATCAGGGCATCCCGGCGGCGGTGGAGCCCCAGGCTCCGCCCGGCCGCGCGCCCCGTCAACCGGAAGCCGTACCAGGGCAGGCATGCCCTGGCACGGGCCGCGGCGTCAGTCCTTCAGGCTGGCGGTCACCAGGCGCAGCATCTCCGGCATCGCCGCCGGGTCGAGCCAGCGGAAGGTCGCGACCAGCTCATGCGCCGGGTCGATCCAGATGTAGTTGCCGCCGGCGCCCTGGGCCAGGAAGCTCTCGCGGCTGGCGCCCGGGTAGCGGCCATTGCCGTTCAGCCACCAGAGCAGGCCATAATCCTTGTTGAGCGCCGTCGGCGTGGTCGAGGCCGCGACCCAGCCCTCGGGCAGCAGGCGGCGGCCGGCCCAGACGCCGTCCTGCAGCATCAGCTGGCCGATGCGGGCCTGGTCCTCGGCATGGGTGATGACGCCGCCGCCCCAATGGCCGCCGCCGGAGACCGACTGGATCTTCGTGCCGTCGATCTCGACGAAGCTGGTGCGGTAGCCTTCCCAGGAGAAATCGGCGCTGCTGCCGATCGGGCCGGTGATGCGCTCGTGGAAGACCTCGGGCAGCGGGCGGCGGAAGCGCTCCAGCAGGGCCAGCGCCAGGGCGTTCACCCGGACGTCATTGTATTCCCAGTAGGTCCCCGGGGTCTGCAGCGGGCGGTCGATGCCCTTGGGCCCGGCGCCCTCGCGCTTCAGGTCGCGGCCGCGGTCGATCCGGTCGGCCTTGCCAAACAGCGTGCCTTCCCACTCGCTGGTCTGCTCCAGGATCATCCGCCAGGTGATCGGGCGGTTCTGGAGGCTGTGGAAGGCCTCGTGCGTCACGCTGTCGCTGATGCGCGACTCCAGGCTTTCGATCAGCCCGTCGCCCAGCGCGATGCCGGCCAGCAGCGACAGGTAGCTCTTGGCGACGCTGAAGGTCATGTCGGCCTGGCGGGGATTGCCCCAGGACGCCACCTGCCGGCCGCGGCGCAGGATCAGCCCGTTCGGATTGCCGCGCGGCGCGGTGCGGCCCAGCACCTCGTTGTCCGGGGCGGGCTCGAAATAGCCGGCCTCCAGATGCTTCAGGATATCGCGCGGGAAGGGGCTGTCATGCGCCTCGGCGAAGGCGATGGCGGCGGTGAGGGCGGCGGCATCGAAGCCGGCCTCGCCGGGATCTTGCGGCGGGAAGGGGGTGTCGTTCTGCATGGGGCGCGAGCCTCGCCGGAAGCAGGGGCGGGGCGCAAGCCGGCGGGGATGGGCAGAGCGGCCCCGGCACCCCATCTCTGGCGCCTGCAGAGAAAGGAACCCTGCCATGGCCGAGACCCAAGCCCGCGAGACCGCCCTGCTGGGCGGTGGCTGCTTCTGGTGCCTGGACGCCGCCTATCGCCAGCTGAACGGCGTGCTGGAGGTCGAATCCGGCTATGCCGGCGGCCATGTCGAGAATCCGAGCTACGAGGCGGTCTGCGGCAAGAAGACCGGCCATGCCGAGGTGGTGCGCGTCGTCTTCGACCCGGGCGTGATCTCCTATGCCGATCTGCTGCGGGTCTTCTTCACCCTGCACGACCCGACCACCAAGGACCGCCAGGGCGCCGATATCGGCCCGCAATACCGCAGCGTGATCTTCTCCACCTCCGACTCGCAGGCTGAAACGGCCCGGCAGGTCGTTGCCGAGATCGACGCCGAGGGCATCTGGTCCGACCCGATCGTCACCGAGCTGGCGCCCGAGGCGCGCTTCTGGCCGGCCGAGACAGAGCACCAGGATTATTTCGCCCGCAACCCCTGGGCCGGCTATTGCCGCGTCGTGGTGGCGCCCAAGGTCGCCAAGTTCCGGCAGAAATTCGCGGCGCGGCTGAAGAGCGCGGCGGCCTGACCAGGGGGGGCGGGGCGGCCGGCGAGGGCGGGCGGGCGGGCGGGGGAGGGTGCATCCCCCGCATCGCTGAGCGGAAGATGAATTCCCGCTCATGCCGGAACAGGAATGTTCCATTTTGTTTTGATGCGATGCAACATCAGCGGCAGGCGATGCATTGAGCATCGGGGCAGGGAGAGCTGGATCTCCCGGCCCCAGAATCGCGGACGGCGCCCTGGCATTGCCGGGCGCCGTCATCACGCTTTCCGTCCCTTTGCGGGATCGTTCCTCCCCAAACTCGGCCTGCAGAGCAATCCCGAGAGCCCAAGACTAGCAGGTCTTGTATAAGACACAAGTCTATCTTTACGGCTGCCTTGATCCCGCCACGCAGATCGTGAACACAGCCTTTACGCAACGCAGCATTCAACCGATCTCTTCCCCGTCTCCAGGAGGGCCGCCGCAGCCCATGCCCATCACCGATGCCCCGCCGCAACGGCTGGACGCCCGACCGCTCTACCGTCAGGTGGAAGACATCCTGATTGGCCGGATCGTCGGCGGCGAATGGCCGCCGGGGCACCTGCTGCCGGCCGAGCCGGACCTCGCGGCCGAGCTCGGCGTCTCGCAAGGGACGGTCCGCAAGGCGCTGGCCGGGCTGGAGCGGCGCCATTTGATCGACCGCCGCCAGGGGCGCGGCACCACGGTGGCCAAGCACACCAGCGAGACCGCGCGCTTCACCTTCTTCCGCGTCCGCGACCTCAGCGGCCGGGCGGTGGTGTCGCGCATCCTGGTCACCTCCTGCAGCCCGGGCGAGGCGGATGACTGGGAATCGGCCGCGCTGCAGCTGCCGGCCGGCGACCCGGTGGTGCGGCTGCGGCGGATTCGCCTGCTCGACGGCAGCCCGCGAATCTTCGAGCGCTGCGTGCTGCGCGCCGCCTCCTTCCCCGGATTCTCCCTGCCGCTCGGCGAGCTGACCAGCGAGCTCTATGTGCATTTCCAGCGCGCCCATGGGGTGACCATTGCCCGCGCCGAGGAGGAGCTCGCCGCCTGTGGCGCGGATGCCGAGACGGCGGCCGCGCTGGACCGTCCGCCGGGCACGCCGATGCTGATGGTTCAGCGCACCGCCTACGATGTCGCCGACCGACCGGTGGAGGTGCGGCTGTCGATGATCGACACCGCCAGCCACCGCTACGCCGTCCGACTGGACTGAGCCGGCGGCGTCTTTTCCCCCCTGATCCCCGGGCTTGCCCCTGGCGCGGTGCCGTCCGGCCGCGCGCCAAAAGCTTGCACGCCGGGGGGTGGGGTGGTAATGGCGCCGCCTTCCTTGCATTTACCGCTGACTAGCACAGCACGTTGAGAAGAGAGGCCCGGCGCCATGGCCGTTCCGAAGAAGAAGGTTTCGCCCTCCCGCCGCGGGATGCGCCGCAGCCACGAGGCCCTGTCCACCCAGGCCCATCTGGAGTGCAGCAACTGTGGTGAGCTGAAGCGCCCGCACCACATCTGCGCCTCCTGCGGCCATTATGACGGTCGTGAGGTCGTGGCCGCCGGCAAGCCCCTGAAGGCTGCGGTCCGCACCTGAGCGGCCAGACGCGCCAGGCGGAATCAGGAATGTCCCAGGTCACGCTGACCTCGGCGGCCGCCGCCTCGGCGCCCCATGCCCCGGCGCCGGCTGCTGGCTTCTCCCTGGCGATCGACGCCATGGGCGGAGACCACGCGCCGGATTCGGTGCTGGACGGTCTGGAGATCGCCGCCGAGCGGCATCCCCAGGCCCGCTTCCTGCTGGTCGGTGACGAGGCGCGGCTGCAGCCGCTGCTGGCCAAGCGGCCGCGCGCCGCCAAGGCCTGCACGATCCGGCACGCGCCGGCCTCGATTCCCGGCGACATGAAGCCGACGGCCGCGCTGCGCGTCCGCCAGTCCTCGATGCGGGTCGCCATCGACGCGGTGGCCGGCGGCGAGGCGTCGGGCGTGGTCTCGGCCGGCAATACCGGCGCGCTGATGGCGCTCGGCAAGATCGTCGTGAAGACCCTGCCCGAGATCGACCGGCCGGCGCTGGCCGCCATCGGTCCCTCGGCGCGCGGCGACGTGGTGCTGCTCGACCTCGGCGCCAATATCGTCTGCGACGCGCGCAACCTGCTCGAATTCGCGGTGATGGGCGATGCCTTCGCCCGCGCCGTGCTCGGCCTGACCGCGCCGAAGATCGGGCTGCTGAATGTCGGCAGCGAGGAGCTGAAGGGCGACGACCGCGTCCGCCTGGCGGCCGAGATGCTGCGCGACTCCATCCTGGCGCCGAATTTCCATGGCTTCGTCGAGGGCCATGACATCACCGCCGGCACCGTCGACGTGGTGGTGACCGACGGCTTCACCGGCAATGTCGCGCTGAAGACCGGCGAGGGCGCCTTCAAGCTGGTCGGCAGCCTGCTGAAGCAGGTCTTCACCTCCTCGCTCGCCGCCAAGCTCGGCTATCTGCTCGCCCGCCCGGCGCTCGACCGGCTGCGCGAATGGATGGACCCGCGCCGCTACAACGGCGCCGTGCTGATCGGGCTGAACGGCGTCGTGGTGAAGAGCCATGGCGGCACAGACGCGCTGGGCTTTGCCCATGCGGTCGACGTGGCCATGGACATGGTGACGCACCGCTTCACCGACCGCATCCGCGAGGGGCTGGCCACGCTGCCGCCGCGCGGCAAGGCGGCCGAGGCCGCGCCCGCCGGGCTCGGCGTGGCGGAGACGGGGGCGACCCCCTAACCCTTCGAGGCTGGCGCACTGGACAGCGGCTGCCGCCGCCGCGACGCTGCGCTCCCGGATATCTGGAATGCACGCCGCATGACCCCTCGCGCCATCATCGCCGGCACCGGCGGCTACCTGCCGGAGCTGGTCCTCGACAATGACAGCCTGGCGGCGAAGTACGGGCTCGACACCTCCGACGCCTGGATCCGCGAGCGCACCGGCATCCGCCAGCGCCACCTCGCCGCGCCGGGCGAGAAGGCGAGCGACATGGCCGCCGCCGCCGCCCGCGCCGCGCTGGCCCAGGCCGGCCTCGAGGCGTCGTCGGTCGATGCGGTGATCGTGGCGACGGCAACGCCGGATTCGGTCTTCCCCTCGACCGCGGTGCGGGTCCAGGCGCTGCTCGGCATCACCCAGGGCTTCGCCTTCGACATCGCCGCCGCCTGCACCGGCTTCGTCTATGCGCTCTCCGTCGCCGATGCGATGGTGCGGGCGGGCCAGTGCCGCTGCGCCCTGGTGATCGGCGCCGAGGTCTTCTCCCGCCTGCTCGACTGGAGCGACCGCGGCACCTGCGTCCTGTTCGGCGACGGCGCCGGCGCCGTGGTGCTGCGCGCCGCCGGGCCCGGCGAGGAAGGGCGCGGCGTGCTCTCCTGCCACCTGCATGCCGATGGCCGGCATGGCGACATCCTGCAGGTCGAGGGCGGTATCCTGCAGATGTCCGGCCGCGAGGTCTTCCGCCACGCCGTCTCCAAGCTGGCCTCGGTGGTCGACGAGGCGCTGGCGGCCAATGGCCTGGCAAAGTCCGACGTCGCCTGGCTGGTGCCGCACCAGGCCAATCTGCGTATCATCGACGCCATGGGTCGCAAGCTCGGCCTGCCGCCGGAGCGGGTGGTGGTGGCGGTCGACCGCCATGCCAATACCTCGGCCGCCTCGATCCCGCTGGCGCTGGCCGAGGCCACCCGCGACGGCCGCATCGCCCGCGGCGATCTGGTGCTGATGGAAGGCATCGGCGGCGGCCTGACCTGGGGTGCGGCGCTGGCCCGCTTCTGACGGCGCCCCCTGCCGCCGGACGCGATCCGGACGGCCAGAACTGATCAGGGCTGCCTCCTTCCGGAGGCGGCTTTTTTTTGGCCCCGGCTGATTCTCTATCGCGAGGGTTGAGAACGGGAACGCCTGACGAGGCAGCCAGACGAGCCGGCCACCATCGGGACCAAACTGTACCAATTTCATCTCGAACGAGAAATTCTTTAAAAACAGCATATTATTAAGGGGTGCTGAGATAGCCTGCCCATTGCGCAAATCCCTCTCATAATTGATAAATTTGGCACTTATTTCAGTTGTCCCCTCGGGCAGCAGGCCATCAGATTCTGGCGGATGGCGCCCTGCAGCAGGCCCGTGGCGCGAGCATGGGAGAATGTCTGATGGCTGACGAACCGCGTCCGGCCGGCATCCAGGCCCCGACCGCCCTCGGTACGGCGCCGGGCCAGCCGCTGCCGGCCGGCGCCGGGGCGGAAGGCACGCTGGAATGGAGCAAGCGGCCGGCCTTCCACCCCGAGGAGGGGGAGGCCGACCGGTCCGACTGGCTGGCCTTCGCCAAGAGCCTGGCGCTGATCATGGGCGTGCTGGCGGTGATCGCTTTCCTGCTGTCCCGCTGAGCGATGCACCGCTGGCTCTGCCCGCGAATCGGCCATCCTGCCGAATATGCCGGCAGAACAGCCGCTTGCTTGGAAATTTCATGAGCTTCGGACGGCCGCGGGCTCTTGGCTTGGCAGGGCCGGCGCCTGTATGGTCCGGCCGCCTTGAGGGGCGGGTCCTGCACCCGGATCTTCTCGGCCGGGGGATCGAACAAACATGCTGATCACAGTGCCGCCGGACTACCGGCCTTCGGATTCCGAAGAGTTCATGAACCCCCTCCAGCAGGAATACTTCCGCCAGAAGCTGTTGCGCTGGCGCCAGGATCTCCTGCGCGAGGCCGGCGATACTCTCGCCAGCCTGAGCGAGGGCGGCATTGCCGAGGCTGATCTGACCGACCGCGCCAGCGTCGAGACCGATCGCGCGCTCGAGCTTCGCACCCGCGACCGTGCCCGTAAGCTGATCTCGAAGATCGACCAGGCGATCGAGCGGATCAACAACGGCACCTATGGCTATTGCGAGGAGACCGGCGAGCCGATCGGCCTGCGCCGCCTCGAAGCCCGGCCGATCGCCACCCTGTCGATCGAGGCGCAGGAACGCCACGAGCGCATGGAACGCGTCCACCGCGACGACTGATCTTCCGGTCTGACGCCCGCCGATGGCGGGCGTCGCCTTCCGCAGGTTGCGGCCCGGGGCTTCAGGCCCGGAGCAGGCCGCTCCTCGGCCCGACCTGACGGCTGTCGGGGAAGGCGGCGTCCAGCGCCGCGGCCGGCAGCCGCAGATGGTCGCGGAGCAGCGTCTTGGCGACCTCCCGCAGGTCCATGCTGGGCTGCAGGTCGCGATCCTCGAACAGCCTGCCCTGGCCGAGCCCGGGCCAATCCGCCATCACCCGCCCGCCGGCCACCGCGCCGCCCAGCAGGAAGGCCGCGCCGCCGGTGCCATGGTCGGTGCCATTGTTGCCGTTGACCCGGACGGTGCGGCCGAACTCGGTCATCACCAGCACGGCGCAGTGCTTCCAGGCCTCGCCCATCTGCTCGCGCAGCGCGCCGAGCCCGGCATCGAGCTGCGCCAGCTGCCCCTTCAGCCGGTTCGGCTGCGCGGCATGGGTGTCCCAGCCGCCCATCTCCAGCGCCGCCACCCGCGGGCCATCCGCCGCCGCCAGCAGCCGCCCCGCCGAGCCGGCCAGGTACAGGAAGCCGCCGCCGCGGGTCTCCTCCTTGTCCAGCACGCCATTGGCGAAGCCGCGGGCGCGCAGCCCTTCCTGCACCGCCGGGCCCAGCAGGGGGTCGTCATGGGTGAGGTCGGCCAGCCGGGCATAGAGCTCCGCCGGCGGCGCCTCGCCGCGCGGCGGCGCGAACATGCTGACCGGCCGCGGCCCGCGCAGCAGCAGCGGCATGTCGAGGCCGAGCGCCAGCGCGGCACGCGCGCCCTGCGCGTCGGCATCCGCCGGCAGGCTCTGCAGCGCGCGGTTCAGCCAGCCGGAGGAGAGCCGGCTGTCGGCGCCGCTCTCCAGCATGTCCTGGGCGTCGAAATGGCTGCGGGTGCGATAGGGGCCGGCGATGGCATGCAGCACCAGCGCCTCGTTGGCGCGGAACATGCCATGCAGATTGGCCATCGAGGGATGCAGGCCGAAAAAGCCGCCAAGGTCGAGCACGCCGCCCTCGGCGCCGGGTTCCGGCAGGGCGAGCGTCTGGCGCAGCTCGCGGAAGGCCGGGTCGCCATAGGCCTGCACCACGGCCAACCCGTCCAGCGCACCGCGCAGCAGCACGACGACCAAGCGGGCCTCGCCGCGGCCTGAGGCGGCGGCGGTGGTGCGGGCGGGGGCGGCGATGGCCAGGCGCGACTGGCCGGCGACGGCCAGCGCCGAGAGGCCCAGCAGCAGCCCGCGGCGGCCAAGCTTCGGCAGATGGGGGGTCGTCTTGCTCATCGGCGCTGGAACTCCGGGCTGGCAAGGACAAGGGTCAGGCCGTCGCGCTGCGACCCGGCGCGGCGGGCGGCCTGCAGCGTCTCGGGCCGGGCGAGCGGGCCGAGGGTGGTCTCGGCCAGCGCCATGGGGTCGAGCCGGCTGAAGCGGCCAGCCATGTCATGCGCCTGCTCCATGCGCTGCAGCACGCCTTCGGGGGTGACCCAGTCCTCGGCCCGGTCGGGCCAGCCGATCGGGTCGGTGGCCAGCCAGATCTGCTGGCCGAGGCTGCCGGCGACGCGCAGGGCGACCGGCGCGTGCCGCGGCTCGGCGCCCAGGCCGCGCAGCGCGGCGAAGGCGAATTCCTGCGGGGTGCGCAGCTTCGCCAGCGGCTTCTGCCAGGTCTCCGGCATGTCCACCAGGGTCCGCGCCGCGGCGCCGAGGTCGCTGCGGCTGTCGCGGAGGGCGGAAAAGACCTTCTGGACGGCGGCGGGGGGCGGGGTGTCGTCGACGAAATGCCGCACCAGCTTGATCGCCAGGTGGCGCTGGGTGGATTCCTGCACGGCCAGCCAGCGCAGGGCGCGCTCGATCTCGCCGGCGCCCTCGCCGAATTCCTCGCCGAACACCCGCTTCGGGCCGGGCTCGTGCCGGTTGGCCACGAAGAGGGTGCCGGTGCCGTTGCGGCGCTGCACGGTCAGCCCGGTCAGCAGGCGGGCAAAATTCGTCACATCGGCCTGGCTGTAGCCGGCGGCGGGCGACAGCGTATGCAGCTCGAGGATCTCGCGGCCGAGATTCTCGTTCAGGCCGAGCTGGGTGCGCCGGCCGGTCGGGCTGTTCGGGCCGACCGAGGAATTCTGGTTCAGATAATAGAGCATCGCCGGATGCCAGGTCGCCGCGACCAGCATGTCGGCAAAGCTGCCGGCGATGTGCGGCCGGATGGCGCGGCGCATGTAGTCGCCGAGGAAGGGCTGGACATTGCTGCTGCGCCGGCTGGCGGTGAAATGGTTGGTCCAGAACAGGACCAGCCGCTCGCGGAAGCCGTCCGGGGTCGCCAGGCCGTGCTCGACCAGCGCCCGCATCTCCTGACGGGCCAGCACGGCGCGCGGCCGCTGGTTGCCCGGCATGGGGGTGTCGCGGGCTGCCAACTCCTCCTCCCACACCGCCATGATGTCCACCATGGTCGGCTGGTGGTCCCAGCCTTCGGGCAGGGGCAGCGGTGCCGGCTCGCGCGCCAGCTCGGCGTGCAGGGCGGCTCTGGGATCCTCCGGCAGCGGCTGGTCCGGCCGGGCGCCGAGCCCGAAGCGGAGGGCGGCATGATGGCGGCTGACATCCATGCGGCCATTTATAGCAGCCGGGCCGGGCGCTCCCTGCAACAAAGGGTGACCTGGGCGGTCCGCCAGCTAAATCCGGCGTCATCGGATTCGTGCCTGTTGCGCAACGGCATTGGCCGGATCGAGGGGGGCGATCTGGCGGCGGGACGGGGTGCTTCTGCCGCGCCGCCGTGTCTTACCGCTTGCAAAGCGGCCCGATCCGGTGCATCTGCGCCCCAACGGTGGGTGCGGTGAATCGGCCCAGGCACAGCCCTGGCCATCAGCCGCCCCGCTCGGTTCAGGAACACCGTGTGCGTTTCCGGCGGCGGCGGAAGGGATGGATTTCCCCTTTCGCAGGCGTCGGACCCGCTTAGGAAACGGTCTTCCCGGACTGGCCGTGAGAGATTTAGGCGAGCGCGCGGGACGGGAAGCCGCGCCTGGCTCGCATCACGATTCCCGCGCGGCTCGCGCCGCGACGCGTATGGAGGCCCCCGTGGCGCGCACCCCGCTCGACAAGATCCGCAATATCGGCATCACGGCGCATATCGACGCCGGCAAGACCACGACGACCGAGCGGATTCTGTATTACACCGGCAAGTCCCACAAGATCGGTGAGGTCCACGAGGGCAACACCACGACCGACTACATGGAGCAGGAGCGTGAGCGTGGCATCACGATCACCTCCGCTGCCGTGACGGCCGAGTGGAAGGGCCACCGGATCAACGTCATCGACACCCCGGGCCACATCGACTTCAACATCGAGGTCAATCGCTCGCTGCGCGTGCTCGACGGCGCGGTCTTCGTGATCGAGGGCGTGGCCGGCGTGCAGCCGCAGTCCGAGACCAACTGGCGCCTGGCCGACCGCTACAACGTGCCGCGCATCATCTACGTCAACAAGCTGGACCGCACCGGCGCCGACTTCTACCGCGCGGCCGAGACGCTGACCGAGAAGCTGGGCATCAACTGGGTGACCCTGCAGCTGCCGATCGGCATCGAGGACACGCTGAAGGGCGTGGTCGACCTGGTCGAGATGAAGGCGCTGATCTGGGAAGGCGACGAACTCGGCGCCAAGTACCATGAGACCGAGATCCCCGCCGACCTGGCCGACAAGGCCGCCGAGTACCGCCAGCTGCTGCTCGACACCGCGCTGTCGGTCGACGACGCGGCGATGGAAGAGTATTTCGACAAGGGCGACGTCTCGGTCGAGACCCTGAAGAAGTGCATCAAGAAGGGCACGATCGCCGGCACCTTCCGCCCGGTCGTCTGCGGCTCCTCCTTCAAGAACAAGGGCGTGCAGCCGCTGCTGGACGCCGTCTGCGACTACCTGCCGAGCCCGGTGGAAGTCGAGGGCATCATGGTCGCCCCCGAGGAAGGCCAGGATGAGGACGCGCCGCGCCGCATCATCGAGGTGAGCGAGACCGCCCCGTTCTCGGCGCTCGCCTTCAAGATGATCAACGACAAGTACGGCAACCTGACCTTCATCCGCGTCTATGCCGGCGTGGTGCGCCAGGGCGATACCGTCCTGAACACCGCGAAGGGCAACAAGGAACGCATCGGCCGCATGTTCCAGATGCATGCCGACAAGCGTGAGGAAGTGAAGGAGGTCTTCGCCGGCGACATCGTGGCGATCGTCGGCCTGAAGGACACCCTGACCGGCGACACCCTGGCCGATCCGGCCGATCCGGTCGTCCTCGAGCGCATGGCCTTCCCGATCCCGGTCATCGATATCTCGGTCGAGCCGAAGACCAAGGACGGCGTCGAGAAGATGACGCTCGGCCTGCAGAAGCTGGCCGGCGAGGATCCCTCGCTGCGCCTGAAGACCGACCAGGAGACCGGCCAGACCATTCTGTCTGGCATGGGCGAGCTGCATCTCGAGATCATCATCGACCGCCTGAAGCGCGAGTATGGCGTCGACGCGAACATCGGCGCCCCGCAGGTCGCCTATCGCGAGACGATCACCAAGGCGCACACCGAGACCTACACCCACAAGAAGCAGTCGGGTGGCTCGGGCCAGTTCGCCGAGGTGAAGATCACCTTCGAGCCGAAGGAGCGGAACGAGGGCATCGAGTTCGTCAATGCCGTCGTCGGCGGTTCGGTGCCGAAGGAATACATCCCGGCGGTTGACAAGGGCATCAAGGTGCAGGCCGACACCGGCGTGCTGGCCGGCTTCCCCACGGTGGACTTCAAGTTCTCCCTGGTGGACGGCAAGTACCACGACGTCGACTCCAGCGCCCTGGCCTTCGAAATCGCTGCCAAGGCCTGCTTCCGCGAAGGCATGAAGAAGGCCGGTCCGGTCATCCTCGAGCCGATCATGGACGTCGAGGTGACCACCCCGCAGGACCATGTCGGTGACGTGGTGGGCGACCTGAACCGCCGCCGTGGCGTGATCCAGAGCCAGGACATGGCCTCGACCTCGGTCATCGTCCGCGCCCATGTGCCGCTGAAGGAGATGTTCGGCTACATTTCCAACCTGCGTGGCATGACGAAGGGCCGTGCGTCCTTCTCCATGCAGTTCCACCACTACGATCCGGTGCCGCGCAACGTCGCCGACGAGATCATGAAGCAGTCGGCCTAAGGGTCGACCGACGGAGGGGCGGGCAAGCAATTGCCCGCCCCTTTCTTTTTGCGCGGGCGGCAGCGCGGACGGGGCGGCGACGGCCCTCGTTGCCCCCGGCCTGGCCTCGCTAGGAGGGCAGGCAGCGGATGATGTCCCGGTGTCCGCGGGCCAGCACCGGCTTGGTTCCCTCGGGGCAGGTATTGGCCGCCTGCCGGGTGGCCGGCTGCAGCCCCTGGTCCCAGGGCGTCCGGTCGATCCCGCGGTCGCAGCGCCCCGGCACCCCCTTCACCGGCGAGCCGCCATTCGGGCAGAGCCAGCGGCGGATCGCCTCCAGCTGGGCGGCGTTCGGCCGGCGGATCGGCTCGGCCAGGGCGGGAGCAAGGCTGCCGGCCAGCAGGGAAGCGGCGAGGGCGAGGCAGGCGAGGGGGCGCATGCCTGCCGATATAGGCCATCCTGCCGGCCCGAGACATCCTGGCACGCTTCGTTGCAGGGTCGTGGCGCCGATTGCCCTTGAACTCCCCCGCATTCAGGGCAACATCGCGTCCATGGACCCGCGACATTCCAACCGCCCCGTGCTGGACATGACCCCGGAGGGCGAGTTCCGTGACCCGGCGCCGCGCCCGGGCACCTGGCTGGACCGCCTGCTGGTCCGGCTGGGGGGTGCCGCCGCGCTGGTGGCGATCTGTGCCGCCGGCATCGTGGTGGCCGGCGTGGCCCTGGCCTTCTTCGCGCTTGCGATCCCGGTGGCCATCGCCGCCGGGCTGGTGGCCTTCGGCAGCCTGTGGTGGCGCGCGCGCCGCAGCGGCGGCCTGCGCGGCTTCGCCACCATGACGCGGCGCTGAAGCCCTCTCCACCTCCCTTCACGATCACCCCCGGCCGCCTCTACGAGGTCCGGGATGACGGCCGTGTTTTCACCGAGGAAGCACCCGAGGCTCCGCCCCAGCGGGAGCGTGGCCGTGTCATCCGGGCCTGCTGGTACCTGGCCGTCGCCGCGAATGCCGTGACCATGGCGGGCGCGGCGCTCGGCTATCTGGTGGCCGGGCGCGCCGTGGCTGCCGGCTTCGGCCTGGCGGTGCTGCTCAGCCTGCCGCTGCTGGCCGTCGCCCCGCTGCTGGACTGGCGGCGGCAGCGTGGCCGCCGCCATTGGCACGACCATCGCCCCACCGGCTTCGGCTGATCCGCATCAGCCCTGGCCGTTGCGCTGGCGATAGCCCAGCGCCTCGGCCAGATGCGCCTTGCCGATCCGCGGGCTGCCTTCCAGATCGGCGATGCTGCGTGCCACCCGGAAGCAGCGGGTGAAGCCGCGATTAGACAGGCCCAGCTGCGCCGCCGCCTTCTCGGCCAGAGCCAGCGCCTCCGGCTCGGCTGCGGCCACCAGCGCGTCGAGCGGCGCCTCGGCATTGCAGGCTTCGGGATCGCCGGTCCGTGCCACTTGGCGGTCGCGCGCCCGCTGCACCCGCGCGGCAACCACGGCGGAGGTCTCGCCCCGCGGCGCCCGGGTCAGGGCGGCGGCCGGGATTGGCGCCATGGCCACATTCATGTCGATACGGTCGAGCAGCGGCCCGGAGAGGCGCCCCTGATAGGCCTCGGCACAGCCCGGCGCGCTGCCGCATTCCCGCCCCGCCTGGCCGAGCTGGCCGCAGCGGCAGGGATTCATCGCCGCCACCAGCTGCACCCGCGCCGGATAGCGCAGATGCGCCGCCGCGCGGCTGACCACGCAATGGCCGGATTCCAGCGGCTGGCGCAGCGCCTCCAACGCCGGGCGGATGAATTCCGGCAGCTCGTCCAGGAACAGCACGCCGTGATGCGCCAGGCTGAGCTCGCCCGGGCGCGCTCGCGGCCCGCCGCCGACCAGGGCCGCCTGGCTGGCCGAGTGATGCGGGTCACGATAGGGCGGCCTGGCCGAGACCCGGCCGCCGTCCAGCAGCCCGGCGATGCTGCGCACCATGCTGACCTCCAGCGCCTGGCGCGGGGTCAGATCCGGCAGCAGCCCGGGCAGCCGCGCCGCCAGCATCGACTTGCCGGCACCGGGCGGCCCCACCAGCAGCAGGCTGTGCCGCCCGGCCGCGGCAATCTCCAGCGCCCGCTTGGCGCTCTCCTGGCCTTTCACCTCGGCGAGGCACAGGCCGCCTTCCTCCCGCTGAGCGGGCGGCGGGGCGAGGGGCTGGCTCAGCGTGGTGCGCCCGGTCAGATGCGCGATCAGCTGCTGCAGGCTTTCCGCCGCCAGGATCTCGAGCTGGCCGGCCAGCGCCGCCTCGCCGCCCTGGCTGGCCGGGCAGATCAGCCCCTGGCCGCGCTGCACCGCGCCGAAGGCCGCCGGCAGGATGCCGCAGACCGGGCCGATGGCGCCGTCCAGCGCCAGTTCCCCCAGGGCGGAGAAGGCGAAGAGCTCCTCGGCCGGGACAATGCCCATTGCCGCCAGCAGGGCGAGCGCGATCGGCAGGTCGAAATGCGACCCCTCCTTCGGCACGCCGGCCGGCGCCAGGTTGATGGTGATGCGCTTCGGCGGCAGCGACAGGCCGAGCCCGGTGAGGGCGGCGCGCACCCGCTCGCGGCTTTCGGCCACCGCCTTGTCGGGCAGGCCGACCAGGGAGAGGGAGGGCAGGCCGGGGCCGATCTGCACCTGCACCTCGACCGGCAGGGCCTCGATGCCGGAAAAGCCGAAGCTGGAGAGTCGGATGACGGCCATGGATCGATGTCGTATCGATCATGGCCGTCCTGTTCAACCGGGAAGAGAAGGGCGGACCGGGCTTTTCACCCGAGGACGCCCCCTCCGGGTCGGGCTCAGCGGCCGAACGCGGTCAGGAAGCGCTCCAGCAGGCCGCCGATCACGCCGACATTGTAGCCGCCCTCCTGCACGATCACCGTCGGCAGGTTCAGGCCGGACAGGATCTCCGCCGACCGGGCAAAGCCGGCCTCCGTCACCTTCAGGAAGCTCAGCGGCTCGTGCTCGGAGGCATCGAAGCCGAGCGGGATCACCAGCGCCTCGGCGCCGAAGTCGCGGGCGCGCTGCGCCGCCAGGGAGACAGCGTCCAGCCAGGACGCATCCGCGGTATCGCGCGGCAGTGGCAGGTTGAGGTTGCAGCCCTCGCCCGCGCCGGCACCGCGCTCGCCGGCATGGCCGACATACCAGGGGTAATAGCCGGCCGGGTCGCCATGCACCGAGGCGGTCAGCACGTCGCCGCGGCGCCAGAAGATGCCCTGCGTGCCATTGCCATGATGCGCGTCGATGTCGATCACCGCGACCCGGGCGGCACCGGCGTCGCGCAGCGCCTGCGCGGCCAGCGCGCTGTTGTTGATGTAGCAATGCCCGCCGGCCCGCGCCGCATAGGCATGGTGCCCCGGCGGCCGCGCCAGCGCGTAGGCCGTGCCGCCGCCGGCGGCGACCTTGGCCGCCGCCAGCGCGCAGGAGGCGGCGCCGAGGATCGATTCCCAGCTGCCGGGCCCGATCGGGCAGGCGGTATCGGCGGTGTACCAGCCGGCGCGGCCGATGATGGAATCGGGCATCACCGCGCCCTGCTCCAGCATCTCGGGCGAGGGGTGCATGTTCGCCACCACCTCGGGGCCTTTCTCGGGCAGCGCCGCCCAGGCTTCGGCCGCCTCGGCGAGGAAGCCGACATAGCCGGCATCGTGCACGGCGAGCAGCGCGGCGCGGTCGACGGTGCCGGGATTCTCCACCGTGACCTGCAGCCGGTGCAGCGCGGCGAGCAGGGCCTCGGCCCGCTCCGGCACCTCGAAGTTGCGGCGGACCTGGCCGCGCTGGAGGAAGAATTGCGGCATGTGCCGCGACTGATCGGGATGGGCAAAGACGCGCATGCGCTGACGCTATGCCTGATACGCGCTCTTGTCGATCCGGCCATGGCAGGGCTAGCGTCGCGCCAGGGAAGTTTCTCGTTGGAGAATAAAATGGCGTTTTCTCGTCGCGGCCTGCTGGCCGCAGCGGCGGCTGCCCCCTTGCTCATGCGCGTGGAAGACGCGATCGCCCAGGGCATCCAGCCCAAGCGGGGCGGCACGCTGAACAGCATCGTCAATCCCGAGCCGCCGGTGCTGCATGTCGGCGTGAACAACCAGGCGCCGACGCTGATCGTCGGTGGCAAGATCTTCCAGGGCCTGCTGCGCTACGACGCCAAGCTCAATCCGATGCCGGAGCTGGCGAAAAGCTGGGAGGTCTCGGCCGACGGGCTGGAATACACCTTCCACCTGCAGGAGAACGTCAAGTTCCACGACGGCCAGCCGATGACGGCGGACGACGTGGTCTTCTCCATCATGAAGTTCCACATGGAGGTCTCGCCCCGCGCCCGCGGCGTCTTCGCCCGCATCAAGGAGGGTGTCGCGGTCAACCCGACCACCGCGAAGTTCACCCTCTCGGCGCCCTTCGAGCCCTTCCTGCTGATGTTCGACGTGACCGTTTCGGCGATCGTGCCGAAGCACCTGTTCGACGGGCAGGACTACCGCCAGGCGCCGGCGGTCTCGAAGCCGGTCGGCACCGGGCCGTTCAAATTCGTCGAGTGGCAGCGCGGCAATTTCATCCGCCTGGAGCGCTTCGCCGACTACTGGAAGCCGGGCCAGCCCTATCTGGACGCCATCATCTACCGCGTCGTGCCCGACAGCCAGAGCCGCCGCCTGGCGCTCGAATCCGGCCAGGTGCAGCTGACCCAGTCGAACGACATCGAGCCTTTCGACGTGCCGCAGATGCGCGCCCGCCCCAATCTCGAGGTGCGCACCGAGGGCTGGGAATATTTCGGCCCGCTGATGTGGGTGGAGTTCAACCATCGCGTGAAGCCGCTGGATGATGTCCGCGTCCGCCGCGCCCTGACCATGGCGGTGAACCGCGACTTCATCGCGCAGCGCCTGTGGTTCGGCATCGGCAAGCCGGCGACCGGCCCGTTCCACAGCGCGACCCGCTTCTATGACGGCAGCGCCAAGTCGGCCGCCTTTAATGTCGAGGAGGCGAAGAAGCTGCTCGACGCCGCCGGGCTGAAGCCGAACGGGCAGGGGGTGCGCTTCACCATCAAGCATATGAGCCTGCCCTACGGCGAGGTCTTCACCCGCCTCGGCGAGTTCCTGCGCCAGTCCTTCCGCCAGGTCGGCGTCGAGCTGCAGCTCGAATCCGTCGATGTCGGCACCTGGGCGCAGCGCACCGCGGCCTGGGAGTTCGACACCACCATCAACTATCTCTACCAGTACGGCGACCCAACGCTGGGCGTGGAGCGCTCCTACGTCTCCACCAACATCAAGAAGATTCTGTTCTCCAACGTCTCGGGATACAGCAATCCCAAGGTGGATGAGCTGTTCACCCAGGGGCGTGACTCGGCCGATCCCAAGGTGCGCCAGACCGCCTTCAGCGAGGTGCAGAAGGTGCTCGTCGAGGACGCGCCGCTGCTCTGGCTGCTGGAGATGTCCTTCCCCAGCATCTACGACAAGAAGCTGCAGAACGTCATCACTTCGGGCTCGGGCGTGCACGCCTGCTTCGACGACGTCTTCCTGGCCTGATGGAGCTGTCCAAGCTGCCCAGCTACCTGCTGGGCCGACTGGTGAAGGCGGCGATCGTCATCCTGGCGATCGTCGTCTGCAATTTCTTCCTGATCCATGCGGCGCCCGGTGACCCGGCCAGCATCATCGCCGGCCAGTCCGGCGCCGCCGATGCGCGCTTCCTGGAGCAGCTGCGGGCGCAGTTCGGCCTCGACCAGCCGCTCTATGTGCAGCTCTGGATCTATCTGAAAGGGGTGCTGACCCTCGATCTCGGCTTCAGCCATCGCCAGCAGGTCTCGGTCGCCTCGCTGCTCTGGGACCGGCTGCCGGCGACCCTGCTGCTGACCGGCGCGGCCTTCGTCTTCGCCGTCGTCGTCGGCGTCGCCATGGGCGCGCTGGCGGCGTTGCGCGTCGGCACCTGGGGCGATTCCATCATCACCGTGCTCGCGCTGACCTTCTATGCCACGCCGCTGTTCTGGGTCGGTCTGATGCTGGTGCTGCTGTTCAGCGTCACGCTGGAATGGCTGCCCTCCTTCGGCATGGCCTCGGTCGGCGTCGAGCTGCACGGCATCGCGGTGGTGCTCGACGTCGCCAAGCACCTGCTGCTGCCGGCACTGACCCTCGGCCTGTTCTATGTCGCGGTCTATGCCCGCCTCTCGCGCGCCACCATGCTGGAGGTGGCCGACCAGGACTTCGTCAAGACTGCCCGCGCCAAGGGCGTCCCCGAGGGCCGCATCCTGCGCCGCCACATCCTGCGCAACGCGCTGCTGCCGATCATCACCTTCGCCGGCATCCAGGCCGGGCAGCTGATCGGCGGCTCGATCCTGGTCGAGACGGTCTTCGCCTGGCCCGGCATCGGGCGGCTGGCCTTCGAGGCACTGCTGGCGCGCGACTACCAGGTGCTGATGGGCGTGTTCTTCTGCACCAGCGTCATGGTGGTGCTGTTCAACCTGATCACCGACCTGCTCTACGCGGTCGTCGATCCGCGCGTGGAGGTCTCCGCATGAAGGACTTCTGGCGCAATTTTTCTCGGAATCGTGGCGCCGTCGTCGGGCTGGTGATCCTGTTCCTGGTGCTGGTCCTCGCGGTCCTGGCGCCGGTGCTCTACCCGGGCAGCCCTTGGGACATGGCGGGGATGCCCTTCGCGCCGCCGGGCGAGGATGGCATGCTGCTCGGCACCGACAGCCTGGGCCGCGACGTCGCCGCCGGCATCGCCCATGGCGCGCGGGTTTCTCTCCTCGTCGGGGCTGTTTCAACGGTGGCTGCGCTCGCCATCGGCGTCAGCCTGGGCGCCATTGCCGGCTATCTGGGCGGCCTCGCCGATGATCTGGTGATGCGCTTCACCGAATTCTTCCAGACCATCCCGAGCTTCGTCCTCGCCATCCTGCTGGTCGCCATCTTCACGCCCAGCATCGCCTCCATCGTCTTCGCCATCGCCGTGGTCTCCTGGCCGCCGGTCGCCCGCGTCGTCCGCGCCGAGTTCCTGTCGCTCAGGTCGCGGGAGTTCGTGCAGGCTTCGGAAGTGCTCGGCAAGTCGCGGCTGTCGATCGTCATCGGCGATATCCTGCCCAATGCGCTGTCGCCGATCGTCGTGCTCTCCTCGCTCATGGTGGCCTCGGCCATCCTGCTGGAAAGCGCGCTCTCCTTCCTCGGCCTCGGCGACCCCAACATGATGTCCTGGGGTTTTCTCATTGGCTCCGGCCGCAGCGTCATCCGCATGGCCTGGTGGATGAGCGTCTTCCCCGGCATCGCCATCTTCCTCACGGTTCTCTCGCTGAACCTCGTCGGCGAAGGGCTGTCCGACGCGCTCAACCCGCGCCTGGCGCGCAACCGCGGGGGCAAGCCATGACCCGTCTGCTGACCGTCGATTCCCTGACCGTTGCCCTGCCGCAAGGCGCCGACCGGCCGCATGCGGTGGAAGATCTTTCTCTCCACCTCGATGCCGGCGAGATCCTCTGCGTCGTTGGCGAAAGCGGCTCCGGCAAGTCGATCACCGCCAACACCGTCATGGGCCTGCTGCCGAAGACGCTGAAGGTGAAGTCCGGCAGCGTCACCTTCGAGGGCGAGGCCATCCTGGGCCTTTCGGCCGAGGCGCTGCGCTCCCGCCGCGGCCGCCGCATGGCCATGGTCTTCCAGGAGCCGATGACGGCGCTGAACCCGCTGATGCGGGTCGGCGACCAGATCGCCGAGGCGCTGCAGGTGCATGGCAAGGGCGCTGACGCCAGGGCCCGCGTCCCGGAGCTGCTGGCCGCCGTCAACCTGCCCGACCCGGCGGCGCTGGCGAAGATGCATCCCTTCCGCCTCTCCGGCGG
Source organism: Roseomonas sp. USHLN139 (assembly GCF_037145735.1). Classification (NCBI taxonomy): domain Bacteria; kingdom Pseudomonadati; phylum Pseudomonadota; class Alphaproteobacteria; order Acetobacterales; family Roseomonadaceae; genus Roseomonas; species Roseomonas sp. USHLN139. The sequence goes on from NZ_JBBCWY010000001.1 coordinate 1,390,933, forward strand.
GCAGCGGCAGCGCGTGATGATCGCCATGGCGCTGGCGCTGGAGCCGGCGCTGCTGATCGCCGACGAGCCGACCACCGCGCTCGACGTGACGACGCAGATGCAGATCCTGCGGCTGATCCGCGAGATCCAGGCGCGCAAGGGCATGGGGGTGATGTTCATCACCCATGATTTCGGCGTGGTGGCCGAGATCGCCGACCGCGTTGCGGTGATGCAGCATGGCCGCATCGTCGAGCAGGGGCCGGCCGCCGAGATCCTGAACGCGCCGCAGCACCCCTATACCCGCAAGCTGATCGCCGCCGTGCCGCATGGCGACGCCGCGGCGAGGCCGGCGATACGTCCGGCCCCGGTGCTGGTGATGAAGGGGGTGGAGAAGACCTATCAGCGCGGCGGCTGGTTCGGTGTCCGCGCGGTGGTGCGCGCCGTGCACGATGCCGACTTCACCCTGAACAAGGGCGAGACGCTGGGGCTGGTCGGCGAAAGCGGCTCCGGCAAGTCGACGCTGGCCCGCTGCGTCGTCCGCCTGGTCGAGCCGGAAAAAGGCGAAATCCTGTTCCACGGCAAGGATCTGCGGCCGTTGTCGCGGCAGGGCTGGCTGCCGTTCCGCCAGCGGATCCAGATGGTGTTCCAGGACCCCTATGCCTCGCTGAACCCGCGGCGCAAGGTCGGCGACGCCATCACCGAGGGGCCGATCACCCATGGCGTCCCTCCGGCCGAGGCGCGGGAGAGGGCGCTCGACCTGCTGCGGCTGGTCAAGCTCGACCCTTCGGCGATGGAGCGCTACCCACACGAGTTCAGCGGCGGGCAGCGGCAGCGCATCGGCCTGGCCCGGGCGCTGGCGATGCAGCCCGAGCTGCTGATCGCCGACGAGCCGGTCTCGGCGCTGGACGTCTCGGTGCAGGCCCAGGTGCTGGATCTTCTCGCGGAGATCCGCCAGCGGCTGGGGCTGACCATGCTGTTCATCACCCATGACCTGCGCGTCGCGGCGCAGATCTGCGACCGCATCGCGGTGATGCAGCGGGGCGCCATCGTCGAGCTCGGTCCGACCGCGCAGGTCTTTGGCGCGCCGCAGCATGCCTATACCCGCGCGCTGCTCGACAGCATCCCCGGCCGCGACTGGACGCCGCCGGTGCTTGCCGAAACCGCCTGACGGGGCTGAACTGCGCGCCCCGTCTGTTGTTGCCCGCCTGAAGGACTGATCATGTCGACACTCGATCCCGGCGCCCGCCGCGCCATCCTCGACGCCGTGCAGGCGCTCGAGGGCGAGGCCGTGGCGGCGCTGGAGCGCCTAGTCCGCTGCCCCTCCACCCTCGGCAACGAGGCTTCGGCGCTGGAGGAGATGGCGCAGAACTATGCGGCTCTTGGCCTGGCGCCGCAGCGCGTGGCGACGCGGCCCGAGGCGCTGCAGGATCACCCCGGCTTCTCGCCGCCGCTGGTTTCCTACGAGGGTCGCGACAACGTGGTCGCCACCCACCAGCCGCGCGAGAGGAAGGGCCGCAGCCTGGTGCTGCAGGGCCATGTCGACGTGGTGCCGGTCGGCGCCGAGGACCTCTGGACCAGCCCGCCCTTCGAGCCGGTGGTGACGGGCGGCCGGATGTATGGCCGCGGTGCCGCCGACATGAAGGCGGGCTGCATCTCCAACGTGCTGGCCTTCAAGGCGCTTTCCATGGCCGGGCTGCAGCCGGCGGCCGAGGTGCAGTTCCATTCGGTGATCGAGGAGGAATGCACCGGCAATGGCGCGCTGGCCTGCATGATGGCCATGCCGAAATGCGACGCGGTGATCATTCCCGAGACCGGCGTCAGTTTTGACACCGTCTATGCCGCCGAGGTCGGCGCCATCTGGGCCTGGGTCACGGTGACCGGCCGGCCGACCCATGTCCGCGACATGCATGCCGGGGTCAATGCGATCGAGGCCGCCTATCTCATCTCCCAGCGCTTCAAGGAGTATGAGATGGCGATGAACCGGGCGGAGAACATCCACGCCGCCTTCCATGGCGTGAACCACCCGGTGAACATCAATTTCGGCACGGTGCAGGGCGGCGAGTGGAATAGTTCTGTCCCCACCCGCGCCAAGATCGGCCTGCGCGTCGGCGTCATGCTCGGCCGCAGCGCCGCCCAGGTGAAAGCCGAGATCGAAGCCCTGGTCGCCGAGATCGCGACGAACGAAAAACTGCGCGGCAGCCAGGTGAAGCTGGAATTCCAGGGCTTCATGGCCGAGGCCTGCCAGTTCGACCAGAAGGAGCCCATCGTCCAGCTGGTCCGCAACACGTTTGCGGATGTCGCCGGCCATGAGCTGCGCGAGGTCGCCATCCCGGCGCTGACCGATGGCCGCTTCTTCACCCTCTACCAGGGCACGCCGGTCGCCTGCTTCGGGCCGGAATCCGATTCCGTCCATGGCATCGACGAAAGCGTCAACCTGGCCAGCTTCCATGCCACCACGCGCACCATCGCGCTGAGCATGGCCGAATGGTGCGGCGTGGAGAGCAAGGCATGAGCACGACCAATCTTCCCGTCTCCGGCGCCCGTCTCTGGGACAGCCTGATGCGCATGGCCGAGATCGGCGGCACGGCGAAAGGCGGCTGCAACCGCCAGACCCTGACCGCGCTGGACGGCGAGGGCCGCGCCCTGCTGCAGTCCTGGGCCGAGGAACTGGGCTGCAGCGTGACCACCGACCGCGTCGGCAACATGGTGATCCGCCGGGAGGGCCGCGACCCGTCGCGCCCCGCCATCGCCATGGGCAGCCATCTCGACACCCAGCCGACGGGCGGAAAGTTCGACGGCGTGCTCGGCGTGCTGGCTGGCCTCGAGGTGCTGCGCGCCCTGCATGAATCCGGCACCGAGACCGAGGCGCCGGTGGTGCTGATCAACTGGACCAACGAGGAAGGCGCCCGCTTCGCGCCGCCGATGATGGGTAGCGGCGTCGCCATGGGCCTGTTCACCGAGGCAGAGGTGCTGGCCAAGACCGACCCTGCCGGCGCCGTCTTCGGCGAAGAGCTTCGCGCCATCGGCTGGCAGGGCCAGGCCGACCCGGCGGATCTGCAGAAGCTCCGCGCCTATTTCGAGCTGCATATCGAGCAGGGCCCGCTGCTGGAGCGCGACGGCATCCCGGTCGGCGTCGTCGATCGCGCGCTGGGCCAGCTCTGGTTCGACGTCACCGTTTCCGGCGAGGATTTCCATGCCGGCGGCGCCATGGGCCCACGCCGCGACGCCATGGTCGCCGCCGCGATCCTGGTGCAGGCGGTGGAGGAGATCGCGCTGGGCGCCGGCGGCGACGGCCGCGGCACGGTGGGCCGGCTGCTGGTGACGCCGGACAGCCGCAATGTCGTCCCCAGCCAGGTCTGGTTCAGCGTCGACTTCCGCCATGGCGACCCCGAGGCGCTTGCCTCGATGGGTCGCGCCCTGCGGGCCCGCGCCGCCGAGATCGCCCAAAAACGCGGCGTGGACATCAAGGTCACGCCCTTCTGGGAATTCCCGCTGACGCCCTTCGACGCGACGCTGGTCGAGGCGCTGCGCAGCGCCGCCCGCGGCCGCGGCCTGGCCTATCGCGACATGCCGACCGGCATCGGCCATGACGCCGTCTATGTCGCGCGCCGCCTGCCCACCGCGATGATCTTCGTGCCCTGCGAAGGCGGCATCAGCCACAACGAGGCCGAGGCCATCACCCCCGCATGGGCCGAGGCCGGGCTGGTGGTGCTCGCCGATGCCGTGCTGGCCACCGCCGGCCGCGCGAAAGGTTGACCCCGATGACCCAACCGCTCCGCCTCGCCATCGGTGGCTTCCTGCATGAAAGCCATTCCTTCGCGCCCCGCCCGGCCACCTGGGAGGATTTCCGCCAGCCCGGCGGCCTGCCCGGCTTCTGCCGCGGCGCCGGCCTGTTCGAAAGGCTGGCGCCGACCTCAATGCCGGCCGCCGGCGCCATCGCCCGCGGCCGCGAACTCGGCCACGATCTCGTCCCGCTCTCCTGGTGCTTCGCCGAGCCCGCCGGCCCGGTCACCGAGGAAGCCTTCGAGCGGATCAGCGCCTGCCTGGTCGCCGAGCTGGTGACCGCGCTGGAGGCCGGCCCGTTGGATGGCGTCTATCTCGACCTGCACGGCGCCATGGTGGCGGAAGGCTTCCCCGACGCCGAGGGCGAGCTGCTGCGCCGCGTCCGCGCCGTGGTCGGCCCGGACATGCCGCTGACCATCAGCCTGGACCCGCATGGCAACCTGACGGCGCAGATGGTGCGGCTGGTCGATGCGGCGGTGCCCTTCCGCACCTATCCGCATATCGACATGAAGGCCGCCGGCGCCCAGGCGCTGCAGCTGCTGGTCGAGCGCATCGCCCACGGAAAGCCCTTTGCCCGCGCCTTCCGCCAGGCCGACTACTGGATGCCGCTGACCATGCAATGCACCATGGTCGATCCCATGGCAGGCGTCATGGCCGAGCGCGCCAGGCTGGCCGAGCGCCCTGGCATGGTCGAGCTCGGCTTCTGCTTCGGCTTCCCCTATGCCGACTTTGCCGATTGCGGCGTGGCGCATGCTGCCTTCGCCCTCGACCAGAACACCGCCGATGCGGCGGCCGACGCCTTCCTCAAGCTGCTGCACGACCGCGAGCCCGACTTCGCCGGCGGCGCCCAGCCCGTCGCCGAGGCGGTCGCCGACGCCATCCGCCTCTCCGCCACGGCGACAAGGCCGGTCGTCCTGGCCGACACCCAGGACAATCCGGGCGGCGGCGGCCATGGCGACACCACCGGCCTGCTGGCCGAGCTGGTGGCGCAGAAGGCCGACGCCACGCTCGGCCTGATCAACGACGCCGACAGCGCGGCCGCCTGCCACGAAGCCGGCATCGGCGCGACGATCGCGCTGAAGCTGGGCGGCAAGTCGGACGGCGTGCCGCTGGCGGTCGAGGCCGAGATCCTCCGCCTCTCCGAGGGCCGCTTCACCCTGACCGGGCCGATGGGCGCCGGCAACCCGGCCGATCTCGGTCCCAGCGCGCTGATCCGTGTCGGCACCGTGAAGGTGATCGTGGTGACGCGGAAGATGCAGGCCTATGACCAGGCGCTGTTCCGCCACCTCGGCATTGAGCCGGCGCAGGAAAACATCCTCGGCCTGAAGAGCAGCGTCCACTTCCGCGCCGACTTCCAGCCGATCGCCGAGCAGGTCCTGGTCGTCGCCGCGCCCGGCCCGGTGGTGGCGGACCCGTCCTCGCTGCCGTTCCAGCACGTCCGCGAAGGCATCCGCATGCGGCCGCGCGGACGGAACGAAGGGTAAGAGAAGACAGGGATAGAGAAGGCAGGGGAGAAGGTCGGGGGAATGAATTCCCCCGAGCCCCCATCTTTTTTCTGATGACTGGCCGTTCAGGGAACTGTGCATCACCGGGATCCTCGCCAGGGCATGAGGGCGGGACGCTGAATACAAAAACAGCGCGACCTTGAAGGTCGCGCTGATGCCGGGCCGGGCCACGTTCTGTCGTCACGTGGCCATGGCAATCAGACAGAAAAATCCAGGGGAATTCATGCCCCTGGCCTACCCGAATCTAGCTTTCCAAGAACTGCCGCACCGCTTCTTCGCGCGGCATGGGCGCCACCGCGCCGTATCCCGTCGTGGCCAGCGCCGCCGCGGCGTTGGCGTAGCGCGCCGCCTCGATCGGCGTGTCACCGGCGATGGTGCGAGCCAGGAAGTTGCCGGCAAACGTGTCGCCGGCGCCGGTCGCGTCGATCGCCTTCACGATGCGGCCGGGCAGGGTGGTGCGGCTGTTGCGGTCGGCGACCATGACGCCGTCCTTGCCGAGCTTCAGGATCACCTGCGGCGCCATCTCGAGGTAGAAGTCGGCGATGGCGTCGGGGTCGTCGAGGCCGGTCAGCGCGGTCGCGTCGTCGTAGCTGGGCAGCGCGATGTCGGCCATGCGCAGCGCGGCGTGGATCGTGGCCCGCGCCCGTGGCAGCGGCCAGAGCGAGCGGCGCAGATTGGTGTCATAGGAGACGGTGACGCCGGCCTCGCGGGCGATCTCGATGGCGCGGAAGCAGGCATCCGACGCGCTGGTGGAGATCGCCTGGCTGATGCCGGAGACGTGCAGGATGCGGGCCTGGCGGATGGCCTCGGCCGGCATGTCGTCGGGCGTCATGCGCGAGGCGGCGCTGCCGACGCGGTAGAAGGTGAAGGCGTGGCCGTCGGGACCATGCGTGACGAAGTAGATGCCGGTGGGCGCGTCGGCGCGGCGCCGCACCGTGCTGGCATCGACGCCTTCATCCGCCCAGAGCTTCATGAAGCTGTCGCCGGGGGCATCCTGACCGAGCGCGGTGATGTAGCCGGCCTTCGCTCCGGCGCGCGCGGCGGCGATGGCGGCATTCGACGTGTCGCCGCCATGGCCTTCGAGATAGAGCCTGCGGCCCTGCGGGTCGGCCGGCTGCTGGTTGAATTCCAGCATCGGCTCGCCGAGGCAGAGGATATCCACCTGGCTCATGCCTGCATGATCCCGAGCGCCTCGCGCGCCGCCGCCTGTACCGCCTCGCGGTCGCCGGCGGCGATCGCCTTCTCGTCGACCAGCTTGCCGCCGATGCCGACGAAGGCGGCGCCGGCCGCGATGTATTCGCCGGCGTTGCGCGCATCGACGCCGCCGGTCGGGCAGAAGGCGATCTCGGGGAAGACGGCGCGCAGCGACTTGATATGGCCGGGGCCGCCGGCCGAGCTGGCCGGGAAGATCTTCACAACGTCGGCGCCGGCGGCGCGCGCGGCGCGCACCTCGGTCGGCGTGAAGGCGCCCATCATCAGGCAGGCGCCCGAGGCCTGGCAGGCGGCGGCCAGCGTCGGATCGACCCAGGGCGAGACGATGAAGCGCGAGCCGGCGGAGATGCATTCCTCGGCGGCGGCGGCGTTCGGCACGGTGCCGGCGCCGACCAGCAGCTTCGGGTCGGAGGCCACGTCGCGGATCACCGACAGCGCGTCGGGGATGGTCAGGGTGATCTCGAAGATGGTGATGCCGGCGTCGCGCAGCCATTCGACGGCGGTCACCGCGCGGGCGGCGGTGCTGGTGCGCACCACCGGCACGATGCGGGCGGCGCGGAAGGTCTCGATCAACGGATGCGGGGCCACGGCATTTCCATCCTGAAGGACGGGCGCCCGCGGCCATCGCCATGATGCCCGCCGCCGCCCGGAAGAGGGCGGCAGGCTAGCGGCGGGGCGGCGTCAGGGAAAGGGCAGGGCCTTGCGGCCCCCTAGCTTGCCGCCGCCGGCCTTGTACCCCCGGGCCTCAGCCCATCGCCACCATGCGGTCGGCGGTGCGCTCCAGCCGGCGGGCGGCCTGATGCGCGTACTGCACCTGGCTGGCGGTGCGGTCGAGCGTGTCGTTGTAGCGGTGCACCTGGGTGGCGAGGTCGTTGGTCGCCTCCTTCAGCGCGCCCAGGTTGCTGCGGAACTCGGCGACGGCTTCGGCCTGCTCGGCCAACGCGGCCTCGAGGCGGCGCAGCGCGAGGCGCAGGCGGTCCTCCGGGGCCTGGGGAAAGGCAAGGAGGGTCGAGGACTGGTCCATGGATGCGGGGCCCCGTTCGGTGTGTTGATGAATTGTTAACGCATCTGCGCGGCCGAAGCCATCTCACAATTTGGACAGGGATGAAAATTTCGAGATCTCAGGGCGTCCTTCTCGCGCCACAGGCGAACCTCGCTTTCACGCTAGGTCATTAATCGCCGGCGGGGGCGCATGGCTTCCCATGCTCACGGCAATCTGCTCTAACGCGCGCCCCCCAAAGGCGGCCCCGCCGTCACCCCTTGCGAGCAGGCAGGCCCCCATGGCGGATGTCATCGGCATTGATTTCGGCACCACCAACAGCGTCATCGCGCTGCGCCAGGCGGATGGGCAGGTCGCCAGCATCCGCTACGAGGCCGGGGCCGGGGTGGTGGACACCTTCCGCTCGCTGCTGTGCTTCTGGGCCGACGAGACCGGGCCGTCGCGCGGCCGGCTGCAGCATGCCGCCGGGCCGCAGGCGATCGAGGCCTATCTGGACGATCCGCTGGGCTGCCGGCTGATCATGTCGATGAAGAGCTACCTGGCCAGCCGCAGTTTTTCCGAGACCCGCATCTTCGGCCGCGCCTTCGGGCTGGAGGAAATGATCTCGCTGTTCCTGCGCTCGCTCCTGGCGAGCTCCAGCGGCGGGGCGGGCAGGCTGGGGGGGGCGCATGTCATCGCAGGTCGCCCCGTCCGCTTCGTCGGCGACAATGCCGATGACGAACTGGCCGAGGCGCGGCTGCGCAAGGCCTTCGCCGGCGCCGGCTGGAGCGGGCTCGATTTTGCGCTGGAGCCGGAGGCGGCGGGCCATCGCTTCGCCGCCACCCTCGACGCGCCGGCCAATGTGCTGGTCGGCGATTTCGGCGGCGGCACCTCGGACTTCTCGCTGATCCGCTTCGAGCCGGGCCATGCCAGGGCGGTGCGGGCGCTGGGCCATGCGGGCCTCGGCATCGCCGGCGATGCCTTCGACTACCGCATCATCGACAACGTGGTCTCGCCGCGGCTGGGCAAGGGCGACAGCTACCGCGTCATGGGCACGGCGCTGCCGGTGCCGCCCAGCTTCTACACCAGCTTCGCCCGCTGGCACCGGCTGTCGCTGATGCGGGCGCCGCGCACCATGCGCGAGATCGCCGAGGTGGCGCGCGCCGCCGACCATCCGGAGAAGCTGCAGCACCTGATGCAGCTGGTCGAGGACGAGACCGGCTATGCCCTCTACCAGGCGGTGTCCGGCGTGAAGGCGGCGCTGTCCAAGGCCGACAGGGCGGTGCTGAACTTCCGCCACGGCGGCTTCGTGCTGGAGGAGGAGGTGCAGCGCGCCGATTTCGAACGCTGGATCACCCCGGAACTGACCCGCATCACCGGCGCGGTCGACCAGGCCCTGGCGGATGCCGGCGTTGGGCCGGAGGCGGTGGACCGGGTCTTCCTGACCGGCGGCACCTCGCTGGTGCCCGCCGTCCGCCATCTCTTCGAGAACCGCTTCGGCGCCGAGCGCGTCGCCCATGGCGGCGAATTCGTCTCGGTCGCCGAGGGCCTGGCCCTGATCGGCGCCGAGCGCGTCGCGGCTTAGCGCCAGTCGGCGGGCGCCTCGGGCCGGAGCCGGCGCGCCAGCAGCCAACCGGCGGCATCCGGCAGGGCGAAGCCCAGCAGCACGGCGCTCCACAGCGGCGCCGTCGGCAGGCTGACCAGGGCGAGCGCCGCCAGCATCAGCGCCAGGCTGCCGGCCGGCAGCGGCGGATGCCGGGTCTGCCAGGCGGTGGCCACCCGCCAGGCCTCGGCGCCGCGCGCCGGCATCAGCGCCACGGCGGCGAGCAGCGCCAGGGCGCGGTGGCCCTTCGGCGCCAGCAGCAGCGCCGGCAGCATCGCCGCCAGCGGCAGCAGCAGCACCACGACCGCGAAGGGCAGCACCGGCGCCTGGCCGAGCTGGCGGCCGGCCAGCATCCCCAGGCTGGCGCCGATGCCGAGCAATGCCATGCCCAACCACAGCGCCTCGGTCAGCGCCGCATTGGCCGGCGCCAGCAGATGGCGGCGCTGGCCCGGAGTCAGACCGCGATGCCGCGGGGAGAAGAGAACGTCGGCATGGCGGCGCAGCCGCTGCAGCAGCCCCGGTGCCGCCTCGGCCTGCGGCGCGGCGTGGCCCATGGCCTCCGGCAGGTCCAGCGCCTCCCAGCCCTGGCGCAGCAGCCGCAGCCCGAGCTCGGCCGGCTGGTCAGGAGCGGCGAGGTCCCAGCCGCCGGCCAGGCGCAGCGCCTCGGCCCGCAGCAGCGACAGCGAACCCTGCAGCGTCACCGCCATCTGCTCGTTGGCCGCCTGGCGCGGCAGCGGCCAGGCGGCCGGCGCGGCGGCATAGGCCAGGCGCCCGGCCAGCGTCTCCGGCCCGGCGGGCGCGGCGCTGCCGGCCTGCACGAAGCCCAGACCCGCATGGTTCAGGAACAGCGGCAGGCAGCGGCGCAGCCAGTCGCTGTCCACCACCGCCCCGGGCTCGACCAGCCCGATCAGCAGCGCGTCCGGCGCGGTCTCCCGCAGGGCGAAGGCGCGCGCCGCCGCCGGGACCGGACCGATATGGAAGAAGCGGAAGCGCGGGCCGAGCCGCGCCACATGCTCGGCCACCGGCTCCCACTGCGCCGGGCTGCTGCTGGCATCGACCACCAGCACTTCCAGGGCGGGATGGTCGAGCTCGGCCAGCGAGTCCAGCGTCGCGCGCAGCAGGGGCAGCGGCGCATCCGCCACCGGCAGGTGCAGCGAGACCCGCGGCAGCGGCTGCAGCAGCGCGCCGGCCACGGCCGGCACGCGGCGGGCGAAGCTGCGCGAGGCGATGGCATCGGCGACGAGCCGGGCGCGGTGCAGCAGCAGCAGGCTGGCAGCGGCCTGGGCCAGCAGCCAGGGCAGGGCGGGCAGCGCCGCCGGGCGGTGCGCCGCCGCCACCAGCAGGGCGGCCAGCAGCTGGGCCAGCAGGAACAGGGCGGCAATCGCCCCGGGGCGCAGGCCGCCGGGGACCCGCAGCACGGCGAAGCCGGCCAGCGCGCCCAGCAGGGCGGCGGCAAGCGGGAAGCCCGGCGCCTCGACGCCGCAGGCCCGCCAGACGCCGAACTGGGCCAGGGCCAGCAGCACCAGCACGGCCAGCAGGGCAGGCCGCCCGCCCGGCCAGCCGGCCGGCCGCCGACGCGCCGCACCCCCGAGCGGCCGCGGCGGGGCGGCCGCCGACAGGCGGGCTTCGGTGACGATCGGGGGTCGAGCCTGTGCATTCATCGGAATCGGTCCGGGCATCGGTCGCGGCCCTGCGCCGCCCGATCCTTCTGGGCGTGCGATGCGGCAGGGGATCGGCCGCTTGATGGCAGGAATGGGGCCATTGGGCGTGACCCCGGCGAAGCGACGCCCTAGAACCGCGCTGCCGCATCACCGCAGAGGAGCTTGGCCGCCACCATGGACGTCGCGCTGGAACTCGCCGTGATCCTGCTGCTGGTGCTGCTGAACGGCATCTTCGCCATGAGCGAGCTCGCCATCGTCTCCGCCCGCAAGGTCCGCCTGCTGGGCATGCAGCGCCAGGGCCGCGCCGGCGCCTCGGCGGCGCTGGCGCTGATGGAGGACCCTCAGCGCTTCCTGCCCACCGTGCAGGTCGGCATCACCCTGGTCGGCGTGCTCGCCGGCGCCTTTGCCGGGCAGGGACTGGCGCAGCGCTTCGCCGGCGTCCTCGCGCTGATCCCGGGCCTGGCGCTCTATGCCAACGAGCTGGCGCTGACCGCCGTGGTGCTGGCCATCACCTATGCCTCGCTGATCCTGGGCGAGCTGGTGCCGAAGCAGCTGGCGCTGCGCAACCCGGAGGCGGTCGCGGTGCTGGTGGCGCCGCCCATGCTGCTGCTCTCCCGCATCGCGGCCCCGATGGTCTGGCTGCTGTCGCGCTCCTCCGCCGTCGTGCTCGGCCTGCTCGGCGCCTCCCGCTCGGTCGCCGCCTCGATCACCGAGGAGGAGGTCAAGGCGGCGGTCGCCGAAGGCGTCGAGGCGGGCGCGCTCGACACCGAGGAACGGCACATGATCGAGCGCGTGCTGCGCCTGGCGGACAAGCCGGTGCGCGCCCTGATGACGCCGCGCACCGAGGTCGAATGGCTGGAGCGCGCCGCGCCCGAGGCCGAGATCGCCAGCCGGCTGCGCGCCTCGCCGGTGACCCGCTTCGTCGTCGCCGACCGGCGCATCGACAATGTGGTCGGCGTGGTGGTGGTGAAGGACCTGCTCGACCAGCTGCTGGCCGGCGGCCAGCTCGACATCGCCCCCGCCCTGCGCCAGCCGATGGTGCTGCCCGACAACCTCTCGGCGATGGACGCGCTGGAGCGGCTGCGCGCCGATCCGCTCGGCATCGCCCTGGTCATGGACGAATACGGCAGCTTCGAGGGCGTCGTCACCGCCTCCGACCTGCTGGAGGCCATCGTCGGCGAGCTCGGCCCGGCGCCCGTGCCGGCCACCACCGGGTCGGTGGTCGAGCGGCATGACGGCACCCTGCTGCTCGACGGCATGATGCCGAGCGACGAGCTCAAGGCCCGCCTCGACCTGCCGGAACTGCCCGCCGAAGGCTCCTACCACACCGTCGCCGGGCTGATGCTGGCCCTGCTGCAACGCGTGCCGCGCGAAGGCGACCGCATCGTCTGGGCCGGCTGGCGCTTCGAGATCCTCGACATGGACGGGCGGCGGATCGACAAGGTGCTGGTCAGCCAGGAGCAGGCGACGGAAGCGACGGCGCCATAAAAAAGAGGGCCGGGGGAAGGAATTCCCCCAGACCCCCATCTTTTTTCTGCCAGTGCCGGGCGACGATGTCGCCCGGCGCCGTACCTCAGAGGCCGGCCTGGGTCACGAACTTGGTGATCAGATAGGCCTCGATGGCCTCGCTGCCGCCCTCGGAGCCGTAGCCGCTGTCCTTGGTGCCGCCGAAGGGCACTTCCGGCAGGGCCAGGCCGAGATGGTTGATGGTCATCATGCCGGTCTCGACCTGGCTGGCGATGGCATTCGCCGTCTTGGCCGAGCGGGTGAAGGCATAGGCCGCCAGGCCGAAGGGCAGGCGGTTGCTCTCCTCGACGACCTCGTCGAACTCCTTGAACGGCACCATCAGCGCCAGCGGGCCGAACGGCTCCTCGTTCATGGCGCGCATCTCGCGCGTCAGGCCGGTGATCACCGTCGGCTCGAAGAAATAGCCCTTGTTGCCGATGCGGCTGCCGCCGGTGCGGATCTCGGCGCCCTTCTGGCTGGCATCGCCGATCAGCGCTTCCATCGCCGGAATGCGCCGGTCATTGGCCAGCGGACCCATCTGGGTGCCGTCCTCGAGGCCGTTGCCGACCTTCAGCGACTTGGCATAGCTGGTGAAGGTGTCGACGAACTGGTCGAAGGCCTTCTCATGCACCAGGAAGCGCGTCGGCGAGACGCAGACCTGGCCGGCATTGCGGAACTTGCTGGTGGCCAGCGTCTTCGCCGCATGCTCGATATCGGCATCCTCGAAGACGATCGCCGGGGCATGGCCGCCCAGCTCCATCGTCGCCCGCTTCATGTACTTGCCCGACAGCTCGGCCAGGTGCTTGCCCACCGGGGTCGAGCCGGTGAAGGTCACCTTCTTGATGGTCGGATGCGGGATCAGATAGGAGGAGATCTCCGCCGGCACGCCATAGAGCAGGCCGACCACGCCCTTCGGCAGGCCGACATCCAGGAAGCAGCGGATCAGCTCGGCCGGCGAGGCGGGGGTCTCTTCCGGCGCCTTGACGATGATCGAGCAGCCGGTGGCCAGCGCCGCCGAGAGCTTGCGCACCACCTGGTTGATCGGGAAGTTCCAGGGCGTGAAGGCGGCGACCGGGCCGACCGGCTCCTTCACCACCAGCTGGTACACGCCCTCGGCGCGGGCCGGAATGACGCGGCCATAGGCGCGGCGGGCTTCCTCGGCGAACCAGTCGATGACGTCGGCGCCGGCGAGCACCTCCATCTTGGCTTCCGGCAGCGGCTTACCCTGCTCCAGCGTCATCAGCCGGGCGATCTTGTCGGCGCGCTCGCGCAGCAGCTCGGCCGCCTTGCGCATCAGCTTCGAGCGCTCGAAGGCCGAGACCTTCTTCCACACCGCGAAGCCGCGCTCGGCCGCGGCCAGGGCCTCGTCCATATCCGCCTTGGTGGCGTGCGGGACGGTGCCGATCTGCTCTTCGGTGGCCGGGTTGAGGACGGGAATGGTGCCGCCGCCGGTGGCCGCGCGCCACTGGCCGTCGATATGCAGAAGGACGTCTTGGTACATCACAGCGTCTCCTCGTTCACGAGAGTCCGCCGGAATGTGGACCCGGGAGGCAGCCTGCGCCACCCCCCGGGACCGGGTAAAATCAGCCTGTCCGATCAGCTTTCGCGTGACGTATCGCAGATCGATCGCTGGCCGGCGCCCTGACTACGGTGCGAGCACCGCGACGCCCGGCAGGGTCTTGCCCTCGAGCCATTCCAGGAAGGCGCCGCCGGCCGAGGAGACATAGGTCATGCGGTCGGCAACGCCGGCATGGCGCAGCGCCGAGACGGTGTCGCCGCCGCCGCCGATGCTCTTCAGCCCGGCCGAGGTGGTGAGCCCCGCCGCGGTCTGCGCCACCTGCACGGTCGCGGTGTCGAAGGGCGGGATCTCGAAGGCGCCGAAGGGGCCGTTCCACACCAGGGTGGACGCACGCTTCAGTTCCGACTCGACGGCGGCCACGGTCGCCGGCCCGACATCAAGCGCCATCATGCCCGCGGGCACGTTGTCGACCGAGACGGTCTGGCTCGGCGCATTGGCGGCGAAGGCCTCGGCCACCACCAGGTCGGTCGGCAGAACGATGGTGCAGCCGGCGGCCTTGGCCTCGTCGAGGATGCGCAGCACGGTGTCGTGCATCTCCGCTTCCTGCAGCGACTTGCCCATCGCCTTGCCCTGGGCCGCCAGGAAGGTATTGGCCATGGCGCCGCCGATCACCAGGACATCGACCTTCTTCGACAGGTTGCCGAGCAGGTCGAGCTTGGTGGAGACCTTGGCGCCGCCGACGATGGCGACGACCGGGCGGGACGGGCTGCCCAGCGCCGCGTCCAGCGCCTCCAGCTCCGCCTGCATCAGCCGCCCGGCATAGGCCGGCAGCTTATGGGCGACGCCTTCGGTCGAGGCATGTGCGCGGTGCGCGGCGGAGAAGGCGTCGTTGACGAAGACATCGGCGAGCTTCGCCAGGCCCTCGACCAGCGCCGGGTCGTTCTTCTCTTCCCCGGCATGGAAGCGGGTGTTCTCGAGGACGAGCACATCGCCATTGGCCATCGCGGCGACGGCGGCCTCGGCCACCGGCCCGACGCAGTCCTCGGCGAATCCGACCGGACGGCCAAGCGCCTTGCCCAGCGCCGCCGCCATCGGCTGCAGCGACATCTCGGGCACGCGCTTGCCCTTGGGCCGGTCGAAATGGCTGCAGACGATGACGCGGCCGCCCTTGTCGGCGAGCTCGCGGATCGTCGGCACCAGCCGGTCGATGCGGGTGGTATCGGAAATCTTGCCGTCGCGCACCGGCAGGTTGAGGTCGGCGCGCAGCAGAACCCGCTTTCCGGCGGGTTCGAGTTGATCCAGCGTCCGGAAAGCGGGCATCCGTTTAATCCCTAGCGATCAGAGGCTGCCGAGCAGGGCAGCGGTGTCCGACATGCGGTTGGAGAAGCCCCACTCGTTGTCGTACCAGCTCATCACGCGGACCAGGGCGCCGTCGACCACCTGGGTCTGGGTGGCGTCGAAGGTCGAGGAATGCGGGTTGTGGTTGAAGTCGATCGAGACCAGCGGGGCGGTGTTGTAGCCGAGGATGCCCTTCAGCTCGCCTTCCGACGCGGCCTTCATCACCGCGTTGATCTCTTCCTTGGTGATGCCCGTCTTCTTCGGCACGAAGTCGAGGGAGACCAGCGAGACGTTCGGCGTCGGGATGCGGATGGCGGTGCCGTCCAGCTTGCCCTTCAGCTCGGGCAGCACCAGGCCCACGGCCTTGGCCGCGCCGGTCGAGGTCGGGATCGCCGAGACGGCGGCCGCGCGCGCGCGGTGCAGGTCCTTGTGCAGCGTGTCGACCGTGCGCTGGTCGCCGGTATAGGCATGGATGGTGACCATGTAGCCACGCTCGATGCCGTAGTTCTCGTGCAGCACCTTGGCGATCGGCGCCAGGCAGTTGGTGGTGCAGGAGGCGTTGGAGACCACGGTCATGTCCTTGGTCAGGACCTTGTGGTTCACGCCATAGACGATGGTGGCATCGGCGCCGTCGCCGGGGGCCGAGATCAGCACCTTGCGGGCGCCGGCCTTCAGCAGCTGGCTGGCCGATTCCTTGGTGGTGAAGAGGCCGGTGCACTCCATGGCGACGTCGATGCCCTGGTAGGGCGCCTTGGTCGGGTCGCGCTCGGCGCTGACCTTGATCGGGCCATAGGTGCGGCCGTTATGGACGATGGTGATGCTGTCACCCTCGACCTTCACCTCGCCGGGGAAGACGCCATGGACGCTGTCGTAGCGGAACATGTGGGCATTGGCTTCGACGCTGCCCAGGTCGTTGATCGCGGCGACCTCGACATCGGTACGCCCGCTCTCGACGATGGCGCGCAGCACCAGGCGACCGATGCGCCCGAACCCGTTGATCGCGACCTTAACAGCCATGGTGTCTTTCCTCGTCTTTCCCGTTGCGGCCCGGGCACTCCCGGGTCCGCCTAGCTCCGCCGCCGACCTTTGCCGGCGGCGGTCGTCCACCCTCCCGGGGTGGCTCAGCCCAGCTTGCGCTTGACCGCGGCCACCGCCGCCTCGGCCGTGATGCCGAAATGGCGGTAGAGATCCTCGGCCGGCGCCGAAGCGCCAAAGCCCGTCATGCCGATGAAAGTTGCATCACTGCCGAGCCAGCGCTCCCAGCCGAAGCCGAGCGCCGCCTCGATGCCGACGCGCGGCGCCTGGCCGAGCACGGCGGCACGGTAGCTCTCGTCCTGCAGCGCGAACAGCTCCCAGCAGGGCAGGGAGACCACGGCGGTCGGGATGCCCTCGGCCTCCAGCGTCTCGCGCGCGGCCATCGCCAGATGCACCTCGGAGCCGGTCGCGATCAGCGTGGCGCGGCGCGGGCCCGAGGCCTCCGCCAGCACGTAGCCGCCGCGGGCCGACTTGTTCTCGCCGGCCTCGAAGCGCAGCGCCGGCAGGTTCTGCCGCGACAGCGCCAGCACGGCGGGGCCATCGGCCCGCTGCACTGCGAGCTCCCAGCACTCGGCCGTCTCCATGGCATCCGCCGGGCGGAAGACATGCAGGTTGGGGATGACGCGCAGGCTGGCCAGCGTCTCGACCGGCTGGTGGGTCGGGCCGTCCTCGCCCAGGCCGATGCTGTCATGCGTCAGCACATGGATCGCCCGCTGCCGCATCAGCGCCGCCAGGCGGATGGAAGGCCGCATGTAGTCGGCGAAGACCAGGAAGGTGCCGGAATAGGGGATGGTGCCGCCATGCAGCGCCATGCCGTTCATCGCGGCGGCCATGCCGTGCTCGCGGATGCCCCAATGCACATAGCGCCCGCCCATGCTGGACGGCGTCATGGCGGGGACGCCCTTGACGTTGGTGTTGTTCGACCCGGTCAGGTCGGCCGAGCCGCCGATCATCTCCGGGATCGCCGGCACCAGCACCTCGAGGGCGCGCTGGCTGGCGACGCGGGTGGCCAGCTTCGGCTTGTCCTCGGCCAGCTTGGCGCGATGGGCGCTGGCCGCCTCGTGCCAACCTTCCGGCAGCTTGCCGGCCATGGCGCGCTCGAAATCACCCTTCTGCGGGTGGTTGGCCAGGCGCTTCAGCCAGGAGCGGCGGGCGCCGGCGGCGCGGCGGCCGGCGGCTTCCCAGGCGGCCTTGATGTCTTCCGGCACCTCGAAGGGGCCGCTGGTCCAGCCCAGCGCCTCCTTGGCGGCGGCGGCCTCGGGCCCGCCCAGCGGGCTGCCATGGCTGCCCGCAGTGCCGGCCTTGGTCGGCGCCGAGAAGCCGATGATGGTCTTGCAGGCGATGATGGTCGGCTTCTTCGAGCGCGTCGCCGCGTCCAGCGCCTTCTCCACCGCGACGGGATCATGCCCGTCGACCCGCTTCACCGCCCAGCCATACGACAGGAAACGCTTCAGCACGTCGTCCGAGGAGGACAGCGCGACGTCGCCGTCGATCGAGATGTTGTTGTCGTCCCAGAGGACGGTCAGCTTGCCCAGCTTGAAATGCCCGGCGATGGAGGCCGCCTCGTGGCTGATGCCCTCCATCAGGCAGCCATCGCCGGCGATCACCCAGGTGCGGTGGTCGACCAGCGACTTGCCGAAGCGGGCGGCCAGGTGCCGCTCCGCCATGGCCATGCCGACGGCATTGGCCAGCCCCTGGCCAAGCGGCCCGGTGGTGGTCTCGATCGCCGGGTGCTCGCCATATTCGGGATGGCCGGCGGCCACCGAATGCAGCTGGCGGAAGTTCTTCAGGTCCTCGATGCCCATGCCGGCATGGCCGGACAGGTGCAGCCAGGCATAGAGCAGCATCGAGCCATGGCCGGCCGACAGCACGAAGCGGTCGCGGTCGGCCCAGCGCGGATCGGCCGCGTCATGCCGCAGGAACTTGGTGAAGAGCACGGTCGCGGCGTCGGCGATGCCCATCGGCATGCCGGGATGGCCGGACTTGGCCTTCTCGACAGCGTCGATCGCCAGCGCCCGGATGGCATCGGCCATCCGCCGCGTCTCGGTCACCGGCCGGGCCAGGATCGCGGCCTGGGCGGCAATGGCGGGGTTGGCGGAAGCGTCGGGGAGGGGGGCGATACTGGCCAAGTTCAAGCACCTCTCTGGCGTCGGGATGGCTATAAAGGCGCGGTCATGGCGCGGCAACCCGGGGACGCGCGGCACCCGCGACCGCCTGTCCCGGCGTCTTCGCGCGAGCCCTTACCCCGCTTGCGACGCGCTGGCGAGTCCTTGCCCCGCATGCCAGGAAAGATGCGCTGCGGGGAAGATTTCTGCGCCCGGCGCAGGGGGAAGGAGTTTGCGCTTTTTTTGATGGCCCGCGAAGCGGCCATCATCGCGGGCCGGTTGCGGGGGGACGGGGCTTGCGCCAAAGCTGGCGGGCATCGAGATCCGGGGAGCGCCCATGAAGCTGCCGCTTGCCCTGCCGCGCCGCCAGCCCGGCTTCCGCGAGGCGTCGCTGTTCCGCCCGCGCTCGGTGCTGCTGCTGGCCGACCCGGCGCTCGCCGAGTCCGGCGTCATCGCCCGCAACCTGGCCGCCGGCGGCTTCCAGGGGCGGCTGCAGGTCATCGGCATGGCGGCCGAGGGGCTGGAGCCGGTGGCCGGGCTGGAGGCCCTGGCGGAGCCGCCCGACCTGGCCGTCATCTGCCTGGCCCCGGCCGAGCAGCCCGCCGCCATGGCGGGGCTGGCCGCGCGCGGCTGCTTCGCGGCAATCTTCCCGGTCGCCGCGCCGGAGCTCGCGGTGCTCTCCGCCCGCACCGGCGTGCAGGCGATCGGCGCGCACAGCTTCGGCCTCTGCCTGCCGGCGATCGGCCTGAATGCCAGCCTGTCGCACCTGCCGCCGCGGCCGGGGCGGCTGGCGCTGCTCTGCCAGTCCGCCGCCATGGCGCGCGCCATCATCGACTGGGCCGAGGGCGAGGAGCTGGGCTTCAGCCATATCCTGGGGATCGGCACCAATCACGGTCTGGGCTTCGCGCTCGCCCTGGACTGGCTGGCGCGGGATGCCGCCGCCGGCGCCGTGCTGCTGGACCTGCGGCGCATCAAGAACCGCCGCATGTTCATCTCCGCCGCCAGGGCCACGGCGCGGACCCGGCCGGTGGTGGCGATCCGTCCGGGCGGGCGGCAGGCGGATGCCAGCGGCATCGGCGACGCGGTGATGGAGGCGGCGCTGCGCCGCGCCGGCGTGCTGCGGGTCAACGGGCTGGAGGACCTGCTCGCCGCCGCCGAGACGCTCGCCCGGCTGCGCCCGGCGCAGCGGCGCGGCCATGATTCGCTGGCCGGCGACCGCATCGCCATCCTGGCCGATGGCCAGGGCCCGGCGCAGCTGGCGGTGGACGCCGTGCTGCAGGGCGGCGCCCGGCTGGCCACCTGGGACGCGGCGACCGAGGCCACGCTCGGCCTGGCGCTGCCGCCGGCCAAGGACGGCCAGCCCTGGGGCAACCCGCTGGTGCTGCCGCCCGGCCACAACCACCGGCTGGGCGAGGCCGCTGCCCTGCTCGCGGCGCTGCCGGGGGTGGATGCGGTGGTGGCGCTGCACGCGCCCGGCATGCAGGGGCCGGACGACCGGCTGGCCGCGGCAGGGCTGGCCGCCGCCGCCCAGGCCAGCCGCGGCGCGCCGGTGCTGGTCGGCTGGCTGGGCCAGGCCACCGCCGGGGCCGGCCGCCGCCGGCTGGCCGAGGCGGGGCTCGCCGTCTTCGCCACGCCCGAGGCGGCGGTGCGCGGCGCGCTGCACCTGGCGGTCGACCATCGCAACCGCGCCGCGGCCGCCGAGCTGCCGCCGCGCGACCTGGTCGAGGTGGTGCCCGACCGGGCCCGGGCGCGCGCGCTGATCGAGGCGCTGCGGGCCGAGGGGCGGCGGCATTTCACCGAGGCCGAGGCGCTCGAGCTGGTCGCCGCCTATGGCCTGCCGGTGGTGCCCGGCGTGGTGGCGCCGGGGGTGGATGCGGCGGTGACCGCGGCCATGCGGCTGGGCTTCCCGGTGGTGCTGAAGATCCTCAGCCCCGACCTGCCGCGCAAGACCGAGGTCGGCGGCGTGGCGCTCGGGCTGAACAATGTCGCCAGCCTGCGGGCCGCCGCCGGCGCCATGCTGGCGCGCATCCGGCAGGACCGGCCGGCGGCGCGGATCGACGGCTTCCTGGTGCAGCGCCAGGCCGGCACCCAGGGGCCGCGCGGCCATGAGCTGCGCCTGCGGCTGGGCGACGACCCGATGTTCGGACCCTGGATCGGCTATGGCCGCGGCGGCACCGCCTCGGATTTCGAGCCCGACGTCGCCTTCGACCTGCCGCCGCTGAACCGCACCCTGGCGCTGGCCATGATCCGCCGCACCCGCGGCGCCCGGCTGCTGGAAGGGTTCCGCGACCATGCCGCGGTCGATGTCACCCAGGTGGCCGATGCCGCGGTGCGGCTGTCGCAGCTGGCCATCGACTTCCCCGAGGTGGAAGGGCTGATCCTCAATCCGCTGCTGGCCGATGCCGGCGGGGTGCTGGTGCTCGATGCCTCCGGCACGCTGCGCCCGCCCGGAATCGTCTCCCAGCTGGCCGTGCCGCCCTATCCGGGGGAGCTTGCGGAGCTGTGGACCAGCCGCAAGGGACGCCGGCTGCTGGTCCGCCCGATCCGCCCCGAGGACGCCGCCGCCCATGCCGAGGCGTTCCGGCACCTCTCCCCGGAAGATATCCGCTGGCGCTTCTTCAGCCAGCTGCGCGAGCTGCCGGCGGCGCAGATCGCCCGCATGACGCAGATCGACTACGACCGCGAGATGGCCTTCGTCGCGGTGGAGGAGGGCGCGGACGGCACGCCGCGCACCGTGGGCGTGGCGCGCCTGATCTGCGAGCCCGGCAGCGGGCCGCGCGGCGCGCAGGGGGAGTTTGCCGTGGTCACCCTGCCGGACTGGAAGGGCGAGGGGCTGGGCCGCCACCTGATGGAGCGGCTGATCGACTGGGGCCGCGCCCAGGGGCTGGAACGCGTGGTCGGCCAGGTGCTGGCCGACAACCGGCCGATGCTGGGCTTCGTCCGCGCCCTGGGCTTCTCGCTGCGGCGCTCGCCGGAGGATGACGAGGTGATGGAGGCGCAGCTGGAGCTGGCGCCGCCGGCCTGAAGCCTGCTGGCTTGAAGCGCAATGACCGGAAAGGCTGGATCACGCGCTCAAACCAGGTGCTGGAGCAGAGGGCCCGCGTCCTGCCGCGGGCGCGCTGGTCTAGCGCGGGCCCACTTCGCGGATCAGGTCGCGCACCCGGCTGGCGGCGGCGGGGCCCTTCAGCGCGTTGCGCCAGGCCGCCTCGGCCACCCGCTGATGCGCGGCGATCGCCTCGTCGGCGGCGGTGATGGTGCCGACGCCGACGGTCGCGCCCGCCGTCATGTCAGGCGGGAAGGGCGCGGTGCAGACATGCGCCCGCTCGCGGCCGCGCAGCACCAGGAAATTGCCGGCGGGCTCGGCGGACAGCAGGCCGAGCTGCAGGCCGATCGGCACGCTTTCCATCAGGTTGGCGATGCTCTCCGCCTCGGCGCGGGCGGCCAGCCGGCAGCGGGTGCGGGTGCGCTCCGACAGCGCCAGGCCGCCGGCGACGCCCTCGGTCAGGAAACGACGCAGCGCCGCTTCCGACAGCATGGCGATGATGGTGGCGCGGCGCGCCTGGTGCAGCTTCTTGCGCGCCGTCAACAGGCCCATCGCCTGGTCGGCGGCGGCGCGGGCGGCGATGCGCTCGGGGGCGGAATCAGCGGCCTCGGCCCAGGCCTCGGCCAGGGCGCCGTCGAAGCCCTCGGTGGTGGTCTGGTAGCAGACCGCGCCGCCGACCTGCAGGATCTGGTCGGACTGCTCCTCGACCTGGCGCAGCCGCTCCTGGAAGGCGATGGGGCGGGAGAAATATTCGACGCCAATGCCGAGCAGCGACAGCGGCGAGATCTTCAGCAGCTCAGCGAGGCGGCGGATGGTGTCGAGCTTGATCACCTCCCCCTTCTCGTAGCGATAGAGCGCCGCGCGCGACACGCCGAGGCGCGCTGCGATTTCCTCGGCACGCAGCCCGGATTCGAGACGGTAGGCCCGCAGCTGCTGACCGATATCGGCGAAACGCATGACACCTCTAATCGATACCCGGCGCCCCAATGGCAGCACGGTCGCTCTGAGAATCTCGCGGCCCGGAGTTCGTGCAGGAAAATGCGGTCAGTTGCGACTGTTGGCAATCTCTGAATTGCGGTAGCCGGATGCATTTGGCGGCAGCAAGCAATGGTGATGCAGAAGAGTGACGCTGCCGGGAAGCGCCGTGGAGGCGGCGCTTCCCGTCATCCCGCTGCTGCTGCCTCAGCCTTCGGCCACCTTGTGCGCGGCCAGCAGCTCGAGCGCCTGCACCAGCCCGGAATGATCGAGCTGGCCGCCGCCATTCGCCACCACCGCCGAGAACAGCGCCTGGGTCGAGGCGGTGTTGGGCAGCGCGACGCCGAGCTCCTTCGCCGATTGCAGCGCCAGGTTCAGATCCTTCTGGTGCAGCGCGATGCGGAAGCCGGGCGCGAAGGTCCGCTTGATCATCCGCTCGCCATGCAGTTCGAGGATGCGCGAGGTGGCGAGGCCGCCCATCAGCGCCTGCCGCACCTTGGCCGGATCGGCGCCCGCCTTCGAGGCGAAGACCAGCGCCTCGCCCACCGCCTCGATGGTCAGCGCGACGACGATCTGGTTCGCCACCTTGCAGGTCTGGCCGGCGCCATTGGCCTCGCCCACCAGCGTGATGTTCTTGCCCATCGCCTGGAACAGCGGCATGGCGCGATCGAAGGCCGCCTGCGGGCCGCCGACCATGATGGTCAGCGACGCGCCCTTGGCGCCGACCTCGCCGCCGGAGACCGGCGCGTCGAGATAGTCGCAGTCGAGCTTGTTGACGCGGGCCGCGAAATCCTTGGTCGCGGTCGGGCTGATCGAGCTCATGTCGATCACCAGCTTGCCGGGCGCGAGCCCTTCGGCGACGCCCTTCGGGCCGAACAGCACCGCCTCGACATCGGGGGTGTCGGGCACCATCAGGATGATCACCTCGGCCGCGGCGGCGACGGCGGCGGCATCCGGCAGCACCTGCGCCGCCTCGCGGATCTCGGGCGCGAGGCTGGCGCGCTCCGGCACCAGCAGCTCGTGTCCCGCGTTCTTCAGGTGCAGCGCCATCGGGCGCCCCATGATGCCGAGGCCGATGAATCCGATCTGCATGGCGTTGTTCCTCGTCCGTGTCGAAGGTTTCTTCAAGCCGCCTTGTAGGGCGCGAACCAGCCGAGGCCGGCGGTGGTCTCGCCCTGCGGCCGGTATTCGCAGCCGATCCAGCCGCGGAAGCCGAGCGCGTCGATGCGCTGGAAGACATAGGGCCAGTTCACCTCGCCGGTGCCGGGCTCGTGACGGCCGGGCACGTCGGCGACCTGCATATGCGCGATGATCGGCAGGTGCTTCTCGACGCGCTTGACGATGTCGCCCTCGCTGACCTGGCAATGGTAGAGGTCGAATTGCAGCCCGAGCCGCTCCGGCCCGATCGCCGCGATGATCGCCGCCCCCTGGTCCATGCTGCGCAGGAAGAGGCCGGGGATGTCGCGCTGGTTGATCGGCTCGATCACCGGCTTCACCGCGGCCTTGGCGCATTCGGTCGCCGCCCAGTCGAGGTTGACGGCATAGGTCGCGGTCAGCGTGTCATGCGCGACGCCGGCCGGCGCCAGACCGGCCATCACATGCAGCCGCGGGCAGTCCAGCGCCGTGGCGTATTCCAGCGCGCGCAGGATGCCGTCGCGGAATTCCTGGCCACGGCCGGGGATGCAGGCGGTGCCGCGCTCGCCAGTCGCCCAGTCGCCCGGGGGCGCGTTGAACAGCACCTGCTTCAGCCCGTTGTCGCGCAGCCGCTGCGCCACCTCGGCCGGCTGGAAGTCGTAGGGGAAGAGGAACTCCACCGCCTCGAAGCCGGCGGCGCGGGCGGCGGCGAAACGCTCCAGGAAGGGCAGCTCCTGGAACATCATAGACAGGTTCGCGGCGAAGCGCGGCATGGCGGGATTCCTCTCCGGCGGGCGCCCCGCCTTCCGGCGGCGAGGCCTTGGCCGGGCAGGCTAAGGCCCCCGAACCAAAGCGCAAGACCTTGTCAGACAAGCTGACCACAACAGGCCACGGGCCCTGCTGGCGGAAGCGCCGCGCCTCAGGCATGGTCCGGCGCATGAACGCCTCCTCCTCCGACGATCGCGGCCTGCGGCCGGCGCGGCTGCTCGGGCTGGTGGCGCTGGGGGCGCTGCTGGTCGGCTGCCTGCTGGTGCTGCGGCCCTTCCTCTCGGCGCTGCTCTGGGCCGCCATCCTGGCCTTCTGCACCTGGCCGGCCTACCGCACGCTGCGCGACCGGCTGCGGCTGTCACCGACGCTGGCCGCCCTGGTCATGGTCACCGCCGAGATGCTGCTGGTCGGCCTGCCGCTGCTCTTCGCCGCGCCGCTCCGCGCCGAGGATGTCGAGGGGCTGCGCAGCGGGGTGGAGAACCTGATCTCCTCGGGCCTGCCCGGCCTCGGCGACCGGCTGGTGCACGTGCCGATGATCGGCGAATGGCTGAAGGAACGCTGGGACGCCCTGCAGCTCGACTTCTCGCCGCTGACCAACCTGCTGCAGCCCTATGCCGGCATGATCGCCCAGCAGCTGCTGGGCATCCTGCTGACCGTGCTCTCCGGCCTGGCCGAGCTGGTGCTGGCCATCCTGCTGTCCTTCTTCTTCTACCGCGACGGCCCGCGCATGGCCGCCGGGCTGGAGGCGCTGGTCGGCCGCATCGCCGGCAGCCAAGCCCGCCGCCTGGTGCAGCTGACCGCCAACGTCACCATCGGCGTGGTCTATGGCCTGCTCGGCACCGCGGTGGCCCAGGGGCTGATGACCGGGCTCGGCCTCTGGATCGCCGGCGTGCCGCAGCCCGTCCTGCTGGCGGTGATCGCCGGCATCATCTCGGTGCTGCCGGTGGGCGCGCCCCTGGTCTGGCTACCGGCCTCGCTCTGGCTGTTCAGCCAGGGCAGCACCGGCTGGGGCATCTTCCTGCTGATCTACGGCGCCGGCGGCATCAGCAGCGTCGACAACGTCATCCGCCCCTGGCTGATCAGCCGCGGCGCGGATCTCCCTCTGTTGCTGACCATCCTGGGGGCGCTGGGCGGCGTCTTCGCCTTCGGCTTCCTGGGGCTGTTCCTGGGGCCGGTCCTGCTGGCGGTCGGATTTACCCTGCTGCGGGACTGGGCCGAAGAAGAGCCACAAGTCAGGTAGAAAGATAAGGCCATGGGAATGAATTCCCCTGGACCCCTTCTTTTTTCTGTCTGATTGCCATGTCCACGTGGACACAGTACGCGCCACGGCCCCCTGTTAGCGCGACCTTGGATCGAGCGCTGATGTATTGAAACGGCGTCCGCCGTGATGCCCGGGTGCCGCTGGCGAAGAGGCGCAGGTTCCCCAAACGGCCGATCATCAGAAAAAAGATGGGGGTCTGGGGGAATTCATTCCCCCAGCCTGTCCAGATGCTGAAGGCTTACCGCCCCACCGCATATCCCTGCATCCCCCGCGGATTGGCGCCCGCGAAGATCTGCCCGTCCGCTTCCTGGCGCACGGCGGAGAGGCGGCCTTCCGACCACTCGCCGCCCATCTCGGCCTTGTGGCCGCGGGCCTTCAGCTCTTCCAGCACCTTCGGGTCGAAGCGGCCCTCGATGACGGTCTTGCCCGGCCGGGCCACGCGCGGCCAGAAGCTGGACGGCCAATGTTCCGAGTGGAAGGAGGGCGCGTCGATCGCCTGCTGGATGTTCAGCTTATGGTCCAGCATGCGTGACAGCATGATCGGCTGCCACTGGTCCTGCTGCTCGCCGCCCGGGGTGCCGAAGGCCATCCAGGGCTTGCCGTCGCGCAGCGCCATGCCGGGCGACAGCGTGGTGCGCGGGCGCTTGCCCGGCTTCAGCCCGTTGGGGAGGCTCTCGTCCAGCCAGAACATCTGGCCGCGGGTGCCCAGGCAGAAGCCCAGCTCCGGGATCGCCGGCGAGCTCTGCAGCCAGCCGCCCGACGGCGTCGCCGAGACCATGTTGCCCCATTTGTCGATCACGTCGACATGGCAGGTATCGGCCCCCGAGACGCCCAGGCGCGACACCGTGGGCTCGCCGGTGCCGGCGGCACCGGTCAGCATCGGCACGCGATCCTCGGCCTTGTGGTCGACCCAGCCGGCATGGCCGGGGATGGTGCCGGGCCGCAGCTCGAGCGAGGCCTCGCGGCTGATCAGCTTGCGCCGCTCGGCATTGTAGGCGGCCGAGAGCAGGGTCTCCATCGGCACCTGGGTGAAGTTCGGGTCGCCGTAGAAGGCCTCGCGGTCGGCAAAGGACAGCTTCATCGCCTCGACCACGGTATGGACAAACTCGGCGCCCAGCGTGTCCATCGCGCCGATGTCGAAGCCCTGCAGCAGCGCCATCGTCTGCAGCATCGCCGGCCCCTGGCTCCAGGGGCCGCATTTCAGGAGGGTGGTGCCGCGGTAGTCGAAGGACAGCGGCGCCTCCACCGGCGCCTGCCAGCCGGCCATGTCCTGACCGGTCAGCACACCGCGATGCGCGCGCCCCGAGGCGTCCAGCACCTCCGTCTCGCGGCAGAAGCGGTCGATCGCCTCGGCGACGAAGCCCTGGTACCAGGCGCGCCGCGCCGCATCGATCTGCGCCACGCGGCCGAAGCCGGCCGCCTGCGCCTCGCGCAGCACGCGGGAATAGGTCGCGCCCAGCGTCGGGTTGCGCCACAGCTTGCCGGCCTTCGGCCCGCCATCGCGCAGCCACAGCGCCGCCGAGGTCGGCCAGGCCTGCTCGAACAGCGGGCGCACGCTTTCCACCGCCGCCGGAATACGCGGGACGTAGTGGATGCCCCGCTCGGCATAGTGGATGGCAAATTCCAGCACCTCGCCCAGCGTCCAGGTGCCCCAGTCGCGCAGCATGGTGGCCCAGGCATCGAAGGCGCCCGGCACGGTCGCCGGCAGCAGCCCGGTGCCGGGGATCAGGTCGAGGCCGAGCTCGCCCTTCACCTTGGCGACGCTCAGCCCGGCCGGGGCGGGGCCCTGGCCGCAGATCACATGCTGCCGGCCTTCGCGCGCGTCATGGATGATGATCGGGCAGTCGCCCAGCGGCCCGTTCAGATGCGGCTCGGCCACCTGCAGCACGAAGCCGGCGGCGGCGGCGGCGTCGAAGGCATTGCCGCCGCGCTCCAGCACCGCCATGCCCACCTGGCTGGCGATCCAATGCGTGCTGCCGACGGCCCCGAAGGTCGCGGCAATCTCAGGGCGTGTCGTGAACATTGCGTGGCTCCGGCGCTGGCTGCTTGCGCCCCTGTCTCTGCGCGCCGAAAACGCAGCGGTCAACCGGGAGCGGTGCAAGGTGATGTCGGGTCGGCTGGTGACGGTGGTGGGCGCCTCTGGCGCGGGCAAGGACACGTTGCTGGGCGCCGCCCGCGCCAGCTTGGCAGGTGATCCACGCTTCCTCTTCGCCCAGCGCGTCATCACCCGCCCCGCTGAGACCAACCCACATCCGGGGATCGAGCAGCACATCCCGATGAGCGAGGCGGAGTTCGAGGCCGCCGCGGCGGATGGTGCTTTCGCGCTGTCCTGGGCCGCCCATGGCCTGCACTACGGCATCCCCCGCAGCATCGAGGACGAACTGGCGGCCGGGCGAATCGTCGTGGCGAACCTGTCGCGCAGCGTGCTGGCCGAAGCCGACCGCCGCTACCGCCTGCGCGTGCTGCTGGTGACCGCGCCGCCCGAGGTGCTCGCCGCCCGCCTGGCCGGCCGCGGGCGTGAGACCATGGCGGAGATCGCGCTGCGCCTGTCGCGCGCGGCGCCGCTGGTCGAGGGGCTGGACCTGATCGAGGTGGCCAACGACACCACGCCGGACATCGGCGCGGAACGGCTGCTGAGCGCGCTGAAGGACGCCGCAGAATAGAAAAAGGCCGGGGAAAGGAATTCCCCCGGACCCCCATCTTTTTTCTGTCTTTTCAGCCTAAAGGCAGACGCTCGGCGATCAAGAAGGGCGCGCCGGGGCCGGCCTGGGTGAACAGGCACAACTCCCGCACCACCCGCGGCACCGCGGCCACGGCGCCGACCGCGGCCTCGGCGGCCGGGCGAACCACTGCCATCTCCTCCGGACTCAGCCGGCGCGACAGCGTCATGTGGAACCGCCAGTCCTCGAAGACATGCGGGTAGCCCCAGGTCATCAGCGCCGCCCGCTGCCGCTCCGACAAGCGATCGGGACGGCGCCGCGCGATCTCCGCCTCGGTCGAAGGCGCCCGATGCGCATCGAGTTCTCGCACGCAGCGGTCGCAGAAATCCTGCAGGGCCGGGCAGTCCTCCGCCTCGCGCAGCGCCAGGAACCCGTCAAGGTTGGCCACCCGCAACGGCGGCAGCGCAAAGGGCCGGGTCGAAGCCGCCAGCGCCGCCGCCGCCTCCCGCGCCGCCGGGAAGGAGCCGGCCAGCCGGAAGGGCGGCTTCAGCGTCGCGTGGAAGCCATAGCCGCGCGCATCCGCGGTGATCTCGGCGATGTCGAGGCCGGGCAGGGGAGGCTGGGGCAGCGAGGCCCCGGTCTCCGCATCCCGCCCCAGCCAGGCCGAGGCCGCCGCGTGCAGCGGATCGCCGACCTCCGGCGCCCAGTAGAGGCCGAGCCGGGCGCTCACGCGATGCGCTCGCCGGCGCGCCACACCGAGCGGACCACCGGGATGCCCTCCAGCGGCCGGATGCGCACCAGATCGGCGCGCAGCCCGGCTTCCAACCGGCCGCGATCGGCCATGCGCAGCATCCGCGCCGGCGCGTCGGTGATGGTGGCCACCGCCTGGTGCAGCGGGATGCCGGTCTCCTCGGTCGCCCGCCACACCGCCTCGATCATGGCGGGGGGGACGTAGTCGGAGGCGAAGACATCGACCAGCCCCGCGCGCACCAGGTCGGCCGCCGCGACATTGCCCGAATGGCTGCCGCCGCGGACGATATTGGGTGCGCCGGCGATGATCTTCATACCGTGCCGGTGCGCGGCCTCGGCCGCCATCATCGAGACCGGGAATTCCGAGATCAGCACGCCATCGGCGGCATTCTCGGCGATTTCCTCCTCGCGCCAGTCGTCATGGCTGGCCAGCGGCAGGTTGCGATGCGCGATGCGCTGCATCAGGGTGCGGCGCTGGTCGGCGCGCAGCCGCTCGCGCTGCGCGATCAGCTCCTGCATGCGGCGGTCAACCTCGGAGACCGACTTGCCGCCGCGCATCCGCATCTGCCGGTAGCGCTCGATATCGACATACTGGCCGACGCCCGGCGTGTGGTCCATCAGGCTGACCATGCGCACCGCGGGGTGGTCGGCGACGACCTCGACCAGCTCCAGCATGTCCAGCGCCGGCAGCTCGCAGCGCAGATGCAGGAAATGCTCGCTCTTCAGCAGGCCGGTGGGGGCGAGGGCGTCCAGATCGCGCACGCCGTTGAGAAACGTCTCGGTGCGCTCGGCGTCGAAGCCGAGGTCGCCGAGGCAGAGCGCATCCAGCACCGTGGTGACGCCGGCGGCCGCCGTCTGTGCGTCATGCGACAGGAAGGCCGAGCGCGACGGCCAGCGCGCCTGGGCGCGCGGCTGCACCTGGCGCTCCAGGTTGTCGGTATGGACGTCGATCACGCCCGGGATCAGGTGGTCGCCATCGAGGTCGATGGCGCCCGGTGCCTGGCTGCGGCCGGGCTGCAGCTCGGCGATCAGCCCGTCACGCAGCACCAGCGTGCCCGGCTCGATCCGGTCGGGCAGCACCAGCAGGGCATTGGTCAGGATGGTCTCGGCGGTCATGCGGCGTCCTGGATGGGCAAGACTTCGAAAAGACGGTCGGCGATGCGGTCGCGCACCTCGACATCGTGGAAGATGCCGATGATGGCGGCGCCAGCCTGCTTGGCTTCGGCGATCAGCTGCACCACCACGTCCCGGTTGGCGGCGTCAAGGCTGGCCGTGGGCTCGTCGAGCAGCAGCACGGGATAGAAGGGCGCGAAGCCGCGCGCCAGGTTGACCCGCTGCTGCTCGCCGCCGGAGAAGGTGGCGGGCGGCAGGCCGTGCAGCCGCTCCGGCAGGTTCAGCCGCAGCAGCAGGTCGCGGGCGCGGGCGCGCGCCTCGTCCAGCGGCACGCCGCGGGCGACCAGCGGCTCGGCCACGATGTCCAGTGCCGGCACGCGCGGGATGACGCGCAGGAACTGCGAGACATAGCCCAGGCTGTCGCGCCGGATCTTTCTGACCGTTCGCGGGTCGGCGGCGGTCAGCTCGATCTCGGCGCCGTCGTGATGCAGGAAAATCTGGCCCTGGCCGGCGCCGTAATTGCCGTAGAGGCAGCGCATCAGCGTGGACTTGCCGGCGCCGGACGGCCCGGCCAGCGCCACGGCCTCGCCACGCCGCACTTCCAGTTCGACGTCCCGCAGCACAGGGATGCGAAGCCCGCCCTGCAGATGGAGAAGAAAATCCTTGCCCAGGCCGACCGTGCGCAGCGCGGTCTCGCGATTGTCGTTCATGCGGCCAGCACCGAGGCGGTCAGGAGTTGCGTATAGGGATGCTGCGGATCGTCCAGCACCCGGTCGGTCAGGCCCTGCTCGACGACACGGCCGTGCCGCATGACGACGATGCGATGCGCCAGCAGCCGGGCGGCGGCGATGTCGTGCGTCACCAGCAGCACGGCGATGCCCAGATCGGCGACCAGCGCGCGGATCAGGTCCAGCAGCCGCGCCTGCACCGAAACGTCGAGGCCGCCGGTCGGCTCGTCCATGAAGACCAGCCGCGGGCGGGTGACCAGGGTGCGGGCGATCTGCAGCCGCTGCTGCATGCCGCCCGAGAAGGTGCGCGGCAGGTGGTCGATGCGGCTGGCGTCGATCTCGACCCGCTGCAGCCATTCGGTCGCCTCGCTGCGAATGTTACCGTAGTGGCGCGATCCGATGGCCATCAGCCGCTCGCCGACATTGCCGCCGGCCGAGACGCCCATGCGCAGCCCGTCGCGGGCATGCTGATGCACGAAGCCCCAATCGGTGCGCATCAGCCGGCGCAGCGGCGCCTCGCCCATGTCGTGAACCGAATGCGCCTCGCCCGAGGGGTCGCGATAGGTGACCGTGCCGCTATCGGGCCGCATCTGCCCGGCCAGCACGCGCAGCAGGCTCGACTTGCCGGAGCCGGATTCGCCGACGATGGCGACCACCTCGCCGGGGTGGATGTCGATGGCGACGTCGTCCAGCGCGCGGACGGCGCCGAAACGGAGGTGGAGGCCCGAGGCCTCGAGCAGGGGGAGGCTCATGCCGCCTGCTCCCCGCGTTCCGCCTGGGTGGCCTGGCGGTCCTCGCAGTAATCGGTGTCGGAGCAGACGAACATCCGCCCGCCGCGGTCGTCGGTCACCACCTCGTCCAGATACGACGTCCGCGAGCCGCAGAGGGCGCAGGGCGCGTCCGCCCGGTGCGGCCGGAAGGGATGGTCCTCGAAATCCAGGCTGCGCACCGCGGTATAGGGCGGCACGGCATAGATCTTCTTCTCGCGCCCCGCGCCGAAGAGCTGCAGCGCCGGCATGCGGTGCATCTTCGGATTGTCGAAGGCGGGGATCGGCGAGGGCGACATCAGGTAGCGCTCCTGCACCATCACCGGATAGTTGTAGGCGCTGGCGACATGGCCGTGGCGGGCGATGTCCTCGTAGAGCTTCACATGCATCAGCCCGTAATCGGCCAGGGCATGCATCCGCCGCGTCTCGGTCAGGCGCGGCTCCAGGCGGAACAGCGGCTCCGGCATCGGCACCTGATAGACCAGGATCTGCTGCTCGGTCAGCACCGCCTCGGGGATGCGGTGACGGGTCTGGATCACCGTCGCCTCCGGCGTGCGGGTGGTGGTGGCGACGCCGGCGACGCGGTTGAAGAAGCGGCGGATCGAGACGGCGTTGGTGGTGTCGTCGGCGCCCTGGTCGATCACCTTCAGCACGTCGCGCGGGCCCAGGATCGCCGCCGTCACCTGGATGCCGCCGGTACCCCAGCCATAGGGCAGCGGCATCTCGCGCGCGCCGAAGGGCACCTGGTGGCCGGGAATGGCCACCGCCTTCAGCAGCGTGCGGCGGATCATCCGCTTGGTGTTCTCGTCCAGATAGGCAAAATTGTAGCCGGGATCGTGGCTCATTCGGCCAGCTCCTTCTCGGCGGGGGCGGCGGCCTCGGCGATGGCGCTGGCGCGCATGCGACGGACCACTTCCAGCTCGCTCTGGAAATCGACGTAATGCGGCAGCTTCAGATGCTCGACGAAGCCGGTCGCCTCGACATTGTCGGAATGCAGCAGGACAAACTCCTCGTCCTGGGCGGGGGCGACGCGGTCCTCGCCCAGCTCGCCGGCCATCAGCGCGCGGTCGACCAGCGACATAGCCATGGCCTTGCGCTCGCCGGCGCCCAGCACCAGCCCGTAGCCGCGGGTGAATTGCGGCGGCTCGGCCTTCGAGCCGTGGAACTGGTTCACCATCTGGCACTCGGTGACCAGGATGTCTCCCAGCTCGATCTCGAAGCCGAGCTCGGGGGGCGTGAAGGCCACCGTCACATGCCCCTGGCGGATCTCGCCGACGAAGGGATGGTTGCCGCCATAGCCGCGCTGGGTGGAGTAGCCGAGGCCCAGAAGAAAGCCCTCGTCGCCGCGGGCCAGGTTCTGCAGCCGCGCGGCGCGGGAGGCCGGGAAATCCAGCGGCTGGCGGGTCAGGTCGGACGGCTCGGCCTCGCTCTCGCTGTCGCGGGCCATCAGGCCTTCGCGGGCCAGCAGCTCGGTCACCCGCGGCGCCTCGGGCTGGGCGACGGCGGCCTGCGGGGCGGGCGGCGGCGTCTGGCCGGCGGCGGCCAGCGAGAAGTCGAGCAGCCGGTGGGTATAGTCATAGGTCGGGCCGAGCACCTGGCCGCCCGGCAGATCCTTGTAGGTGGCCGAGACACGCCGGCGGATGCGCATCGCCGCGGTGTCCAGCGGCGTGGCATGGCCGAAGCGGGGCAGGGTGGTGCGATAGGCGCGCAACAGGAAAGCGGCCTCGATCAGGTCGCCCTGGGCCTGCTTGATGGCGAGCGCTGCGAGGCCGCGATCGTGGCAGGCGCCTTCCGCCATGACGCGGTCGACGGCCAAGCCCAGCTGCTGCTCGATCTGGTCGACCTCCAGCTCCGGCAGGGCCGGGTTGCCGCGCCGGGTCTCAGCCAGCCAGTCATGGGCGTGGCTGATCGCCTTCTCACCCCCTTTGACGGCGACATAGGCCATGGCTCAGCCCTCCTCGATGCGGGTGGTGCGCGGCAGGGCCGCCAGGCGGTCGCCGGCACAGAGGATGACATCCACCCCGCGCGGGTAATTCCGGGCCAGTTTCGCGCGTTCGGCGACGAAGCCGGCGGGCAGCCCGGTCACCCCCAGCCGGTGCTCCTTCTCGATGCCGGGGCCTGTCAGCTGCCAGCCGGCGCCTTCCTCCAGGCTTTCGACCTGGACGATCAGCGTGGCGCCATCCTGCGGCGATTCGTCCGAGCCCTGGCGCAGCGACGACAGCGGCGGCGGCGTGCCGGTGGCCAACAGAAAGAAAGCCTCGCCGGCCGGGACCAGGGCGCAGCCGGCATGGAAGCGGATCCAGCCCTCGGCCTCCACCCCGGCATCGAGCCAGAGCGGCGCCTCGGAATCGACCAGCGTCAGCAGCACCGCGGCACTGGCCGGGGCCAGCGGCGCCGGCGCGTCGAGCGGCATGGTCAGGCGCTGCACCCGGCCCGGGCGGCTCATCGCCTCCAGCACGGCGCGGAAGCAGCTTTGGGAATCGAGCACGGGCTCGGCGAAAGCGGGGCGGATCATCGCATGGTCGCCATGGTGAAGAATTGCACGCGCGTCGCCGCCGCCTTGCGCGACTGCGCCGCCGCCGCCTCGGCCTGGGCGGCCGCCAGCGGTTCGATCACCACGTCCAGGATGGCCTGGCGCCGGGCCGGGTCCTGCAGCGCGGCATCGACCAGCGCGGCGAGTTCCGCCTGGGCCAGGTCGCGGCCGGTGACATAGGCATGGCCCACCTGGCCATCCGGCAGGGAAACGGCGCAGCGGGTGACGGTGATCTCGGAGAGGTTGAAGGGCGCGCCGTCGCCGCCGGCACGGCCGCGCAGCATCATCAGCCCGGTCTCGGGGCCGCGCAGGCGGGCATGCGGGGGCAGGGCGGGAAGATCGGCGATCCGGGCCTGAAGGTCGGTCCGGCTGGCCCGGGCCAGCACCGCCATCCAGCGGCGTCGGTCCTCTTGCGGGGCAGCTTGCAGGGCTTGGGACACGGGAGGCTTTCAGTCTTGTGGAGACGTCTAGACAACTAGATATCCGCCCGGCTAACGTCAACGCGAAATTGCCACGACCCATGGGCGCCGAGCTTGAACTTTCCATGACGCAGTCTTTTCCGAACGATCCCGGCCGCGATGCCGCCCTGGCGCGCGGCGAGGGTGTCTCGCTGTGGCGGCAGATCGCCCAGTCGCTGGAGCGCGCCATCGCCGAGGGCAGCAGCCCGCCCGGCAGCCGCCTGCCGACCGAGGCGGCGCTGGCCGCCCAGCACGGCGTCAACCGCCACACCGTGCGCCGCGCGCTCGACTCGCTGGCGCTGCGCGGGCTGATCCGCATCGAGCAGGGGCGCGGCTCCTTCGTGGCGGAGGATGTGGTGGATTACCGCCTCGGGCCGCGCACCCGCTTCTCCGAGGTGATCCGGGCGCAGAACCGTGAGCCGGAAGGGCGCATCCTCTGGGTGCGCGAGATCCCGGCCGAGCCGGCCATTGCCGAGGCGCTGCGCCTGCGCCCTGGCCGGCCGGTGCTGGCGGTCGAGCGGCTGGGCCTGGCCGATGGCCGCCCGGTCGTGGTTGGCCGCCACCATTTCGTGCTGCCGCGGCTGGCGGGGATGGAAGCGCCCCTGCAGCAGACCGGCAGCATCACCGCGGCGCTGAAGGCCTGCGGCATTCCGGATTACCGCCGGGTCTGGACCCGGCTGACCGCCGCCCTGCCGACGCCGGAAGAGGCCGAGGCGCTGCAGCAGGCGCGCACCCGCCCCGTCATGGTGGCCGAGGCGCTGAACGCCGATTCCGAGGGGCGGCCCATCGACTACACCCTGTCGCGCTACGCCGCCGGGCGCGTGCAGATCGTCATCGAGGACGGCGCGGGACACGAGACATGACAGGCTGGACCATCACGGGCGGACAGGTGCTGCGCGACGCGGCGCTCGCCGCCGGCACCCTGGCGCTGCGCAACGGCGTCGTCGCCGAGGCCGCGGCGCCGGACGCCCGGCGCTTCGACGCCAGCGGGCTGCTGGTCCTGCCCGGCATCGTCGACATCCATGGCGACGCGCATGAGCGGCAGTTCCAGCCGCGCCCGGGCGTGGCGATCCCGGCGCCGCAGGCGCTGCGGGATTCGGCGGCGCAGATCCTGGCCGCCGGCATCACCACTGCCTTCCTCGGCGTGACCCTGTCCTGGGAGCCGGGGCTGCGCTCGCTGGACGCCTGGAAGACGCTGCTGGCCGAGCTGGAGAAAGCGCGGCCGACGCTTGCCGCCGATCTGCGGGTGCATCTGCGCTTCGAGGTCGACAACCTGGCGGCCCTCGAGACGGCGCTGGCCGATATCGAGGCCGGCCGCGTCGACCTGCTGGCCTTCAACGACCACACGCCGAGCATCGCGCGGAAGCTGGTGAAGGAGGCGGCGGCCTCGAAATATGCCGAGCGTGCCGGGGTCGGCGTGGCGGAAATCCGCGCCATGGCCGAGAGCGTGCTGGCCGGGCGCCATGCCATGCCCGCCGCGCGCGAACGCCTGGCCGCCGCCGCCCGGGCGCGCGGGATCTCGATGCTCAGCCATGACGATGCGACGCTGGAGGATCGGGCGCTGCACCGCGCCCTGGGTGCGGCGATCTGCGAATTCCCGATGGCCGAGGCGGTCGGCCGCGACGCCCGTGCCGCGGGCGAGGATGTGGTGATGGGCGCCCCCAACGTGGTGCGCGGCGGCAGCCACCTGGGCTGGGCCAGCGCCGCACCGTTGGCCGAGCAGGGCATCGTGACGATCCTGGCCTCCGACTACGTCTGGCCCTGCCTGATGCAGGCGGCCTTCATCCTGGAGGGGCGGGGAGTGCTGGACCTGGCCCAGGCCTGGGCGCTGATCAGCGCCAATCCGGCGCGCGCCGCCGGGCTCACGGATCGCGGCCGGCTGGAGACGGGTCTGCGCGGCGACGTGGTGGTGGTGGATGCGGCCAGCCGCTCGACGGTGGCCGTCTTCTGTGCCGGCGCATTGGCGTGGGTGGCCCCGACGG
Source organism: Roseomonas sp. USHLN139 (assembly GCF_037145735.1). Lineage (NCBI taxonomy): Bacteria > Pseudomonadati > Pseudomonadota > Alphaproteobacteria > Acetobacterales > Roseomonadaceae > Roseomonas > Roseomonas sp. USHLN139. Next base: position 1,427,330 of record NZ_JBBCWY010000001.1, read on the forward strand.
CAGCCGGGCGCTTCTGAAACAGCGGCTTTCCGGGGGAGCGTCGCGCTTCCCCGGGATGCCGGCCCACGCCGTTCCCGATGCCGGAATCAGAAAGGGGGCGCCGTTTCCGGCGCCCCCTCACATTGGCTCCCCGAGTTGGACTCGAACCAACGACCTAGCGATTAACAGTCGCGTGCTCTACCAGCTGAGCTATCAGGGATCAGCGTGTGGCCGGGATATAGTCGGCGCCGATGGGCAGCGCAAGAGGACTTTGCAATCGTTCCGCCATGATAATGCAGAACACGTTCGCGGCATGACAGGCGGCATGGCGAAAGGCGCCCGGACCTGTGCCAGGGCGCTGAAACCGATGCGATTTTCGACGAGGAGAGATGGAGGTCGGTGCCGGAATCGAACCGGCGTGGCGGGATTTGCAGTCCCGAGCCTAACCACTCGGCCAACCGACCATGGGGGCGGCTTTAGCGGGTGGAGTTGGGGCTGTCCAGAGGGCAGGGGCGGGGTGGACGGCAGGAAAGGTGCCGCCTGCTTGGCCGGCCCGGATGCAGCGCCTATAAACCCGGCCAAGGCATGGGAAATGGGTCCGTGCCCGGCAGTCGAGGACGGCAGGCGATGAGTTTCGCTGGAGATTTCGCGGGCGCCCGCAAATGGATGGTGGACGGGCAGCTCCGTCCCAACAAGGTCACCGATCCGCGCATCATCTCGGCCATGCTGGACCTGCCCCGGCACCGTTTCGTGGCCCCCGCGCTGGAAGCCCGCGCCCATGCCGACGAGGATGTGCCGCTGGGCCAGGGCCGCGTGCTGCTGCAGCCGATGATGCTGGCGCGCCTGCTGCAGCTGGCGCAGATCCGCGCCGGCGAGTCCGTGCTGCTGCTGGCGGCCGGCGCCGGCTATGGCGCCGCCGTCGCCGCCCGCATGGGCGGGCGCGTCACCGCGGTCGAGAGCGATGCCGGCCTGATCGCCCAGGGCCGCGCCGCGCTGGCCGAGCTCACCCTGGCGCCGGGCAGCCTGCAGCTGGTGGAAGGGCCGGCGAGCGCCGGCCATCCTGGCGGCGCGCCCTATGACGTCATCATCATCGAGGGCGCCGTGCCGGAGATCCCGCCAGCCCTGGTCGAGCAGCTGCCCGAGGGCGGCCGCCTGGTCGCCCTGCGCCGCCGCCCGGGCCAGGCCGGGGCCGCGGTGCTGGGCCGCCGCATGGGCGGCGCCTTCAGCGTCACCGAGGCCTTCGACTGCAACACCGCCCTGCTGCCCGAATTCCAGCCGCAGCCCGGTTTCTCCTTCTGAGATCCTGCGGGCGGTCCTCCTGCGGGGACCGCCGGGCTGCGACATACATGTCGCACCTGGCGCGCAACCCGCAGGCGGACCCCGCATGGTGGCTGGCCGCCCGGCGTCAGCTTCGCTAGCCTGCCTGCGGCAGGGCCGGATGACATCATCATCTGCCGGCGCCTGCCGCGACCGATTCCAGCTTACGGCCTTCCCAGGAGCCCGCCGGTGTCCCAGCCTCGCTCGCCCCAGCGCCTCGTCCCCGGGACCCGCGCCGCCTTCCGCCTGCTGCTGCTCGGCGCCGCCTTCGCGCTGCCCGCTGGCCATGCCGGGGCCCAGTCCCTGCAGGAGGCGCTGAGCCAGGCCTATGCGAACAACCCGACGCTGCAGACGGCGCGCGCGCAGCTGCGCGTGGTGGACGAGAATGTGCCGCAGGCGCTGGCCGGCTGGCGGCCGAGCGTCACCATCGCCGGCAACGCCGGCTATGTGAACGGCACCACCCGCTCGCGCGGCATCTATGCCGATGCCGACCGGCAGACCGCCGGCGTCAATGCGACGGTGACGCAGCAGCTCTACAATGGCGGCCGCACCGTGGCCTCGACCCAGCGGGCCGAGAACCAGGTGCTGGCGCAGCGCGCCCGCCTGCTCTCGGCCGAGCAGCAGGTGCTGTCCGACACCGTCGCCGCCTATGTCGCGGTGATCCGCGACCAGGAGACGCTGCGGCTCAACGTCAACAACGTCCAGGTGCTGCAGCGCCAGCTCGACGCCACCAATGAGCGCTTCCGGGTCGGCGAGATCACCCGCACCGACGTCGCCCAGGCGGAGAGCCGGCTGGCCGGGGCGAAGGCCTCGCGCGCCAGCTCGGAAGGCAATCTGCAGACCAGCCGCGCCACCTTCCGCCGCACCACCGGCCTGTCGCCGGAGCGGCTGACCGCGCCGCAGCCGCTGGGCATGCCGGTGAAGGACGGGCGCGAGGCGGCCGAGCTCGCCATGCGCAACAACCCGGCGGTGGTCGCCGCGCTGTTCGACGAGGCCGCGGCGCGCGACGCCATCGATGTGCAGATGTCCGCCCTGCTGCCCTCGGTCAACGTGCAGGCCCAGGCCTTCCGCAGCGACAACCCGCAGGCGCCGCATACCCGCGGCACCGGGCAGCAGATCACCGCCAATCTCTCTGTGCCGCTCTACCAGGGCGGCGCCGAGCATTCGGCGGTGCGCCAGGCGCGGCAGGATGCGCAGCGCTACCGCCAGGTGGTGGACGACAACCGCCGCCAGGTGATGCAGCAGGCGACCCAGGCCTGGGAGACGCTGCAATCGGCCCGCGCCCAGGTCGACAGCGTGCGCGCGCAGATCCGCGCCGCCGAGATCGCGCTGGACGGCGTGCAGCGCGAGGCGGTGGTCGGCAGCCGCACCACGCTCGACGTGCTGAATGCCGAGCAGGAGCTGCTGAACGCCCGTGTCAGCCTGGTGCAGGCGCTCGCCAATGTGGTGACTGCCAGCTACAACCTGGCCGGCTCGGTCGGGCGGCTGACCGCGCGGGACCTGGCGCTGCCGGTCGCGCAGTATGATATGGAAGCCTATTACCGGACGGTGCGCACGCGCTGGTTCGGCACCGGCGACCTGAATACCCAGCAGCCGGCCGGCGATCCCTCCAGCAGCGCAGTACCCTGAGCATGGCCCAGCCCCCCGCACGACCCGCCGCTCCGCAGGAGCAATCGATGGACGATATCCTGTCGTCCATCCGCAGCATCCTGAACGAGGATGAGCAGCTCGACGCCGCTCATGTGCCGCTGGAGTTGACCGAAGCCATGCTGGTTCCGACGCCGAAGACCCCTGCGAACATGCCCGACAGCCAGGCCCCCGTGGCCGCGCCGCGGCCGCAGCCGCAGCCCGAGCCGGCCTATGTTCCGCCGCCGGCGCCGGTCGCCCTGCCGGTCGCGCCGCCCCCGGTCGCGCCGCCGCTGGCGGCGGCGGAGACCGAGCAGGGCGGCCTGCTGGGCCCGATCGCTGCCGCCGCCGCGGCGGCCGCTTTGGGCCAGCTGGCCCGTGCCGTGGCCGATGACCGCAAGGCGCCGGTGATGCGCGCGGGCGGCGCCAGCATCGAGGATGTGGTCCGCGAGGAACTGCGCCCGCTGCTGAAGTCCTGGCTGGACCAGCATCTGCCCGGCATGGTGGAGCGCCTGGTCAAGGCCGAGATCGAACGCGTCCTGGCCCGCCCCCCGCAGTGATGCCGCCGTCCCCCAGCGGGGGACGGCCCTGACAGAAAGAGAAGGGGGCCTGGGGGAATTCCTTCCCCCAGCCCTTTCTTGCTTTTTGACCTTTCTCTTGACGACCGGCGCTGATGGCGCCCAAGGCAGCGCCCATGCTCGAAAAGAACCTTCTCCCCGCCAGCTTCGAACAGCGCCTCTACGAGGGCTGGGAGGCCGCAGGCCGCTTCGGCGCGCATCCCGAGAGCGCGGCCGATCCCTTCACCATCATGATCCCGCCGCCGAACGTCACCGGCAGCCTGCATATCGGCCATGCGCTGACCTTCACCATCCAGGACACGCTGATCCGCTGGCGCCGGATGCAGGGGCGCGACGCGCTGTGGCAGCCGGGCACGGACCATGCCGGCATCGCGACGCAGATGGTGGTGGAGCGGCTGCTGGCCGGGCAGGGCGTGCAGCGCCGCGAGATCGGCCGCGAGAAGTTCCTGGAGCATGTCTGGGAGTGGAAGGCGCAGTCGGGCGGCAACATCACCCGGCAGCTGCGCCGCCTCGGCGCCAGCCTGGACTGGCCGCGCGAGCGCTTCACCATGGATGCCGGCCTGTCGGAGGCGGTGCGCGAGGTCTTCGTCACCCTGCACGAGCAGGGGCTGATCTATCGCGACCGGCGGCTGGTGAACTGGGACCCGAAGTTCCAGACCGCGATCTCCGACCTCGAGGTCGAGAACCGCGAGATGAAGGGCAGCCTCTGGCACCTGCGCTATCCGGTGGAGGGCGAGGCCGGCCGCTTCATCGTGGTCGCGACGACGCGGCCCGAGACCCTGCTGGGCGACACCGCCATCGCGGTGCATCCCGAGGATGAACGCTTCCGCGACCTCGTCGGCAAGTTCGCCATCCTGCCGCTGGTGGGGCGCCGCATCCCGATCGTCGCCGACGAGTATTCCGACCCGGAGAAGGGCTCGGGCGCGGTGAAGATCACGCCGGCGCATGACTTCAACGACTTCGCCGTCGGCAAGCGGCATGGCCTGGCGATGCCCTCGGTGCTGGACGCCTATGGCGCGGTGATGCTGGACGAGATTGAGGGCGACCTGGCGGCGCTGGAGGGTGTCGCCGATCCGGCCTTCGTCCGCTCCCTGGCCGGCCAGGACCGCTTCGAGGCGCGCAAGGCCATCGTCGCCGAGCTGGAGCGGCTGGAGCTGGTCGAGACCATCGAGCCGCACAGCAATGTCGTGCCGCATGGCGACCGCTCGGGCGTGCCGATCGAGCCGCGGCTGACGCTGCAGTGGTATTGCGACGCCGCGACGCTGGCCAAGCCGGCCATCGAGGCGGTGGAGACCGGCAAGACCGAGTTCGTCCCCAAGCACTTCGAGAACATTTTTTTCAGTTGGATGCGTGACATCCAGCCGTGGTGCATCAGCCGCCAGCTGTGGTGGGGGCATCAGATCCCGGCCTGGTATGCGCCGGATGGCAGCTGCTTCGTCGCCCGCACGGAAGAGGAAGCCCTGGCCCAGGCGCGCCAGAAGCTCGGCGCTGAGGTGACACTGACCCGCGACGAGGACGTGCTGGACACCTGGTTCAGCTCCGCCCTCTGGCCGTTCAGCACCCTCGGGTGGCCGAACAAGACGCCGGAATTGGACAAGTACTACCCGGGCGACGTGCTGGTCACCGGCTGGGACATCATCTTCTTCTGGGTCGCCCGGATGATGATGATGGGCCACCACTTCATGGGCGCCGCCCCGTTCAAGACCGTCTACATCCATGGCCTGGTCCGCGACGAGAAGGGCCAGAAGATGTCGAAGTCGAAGGGCAACGTCATCGACCCGCTGGAGCTCGTCGAGAGCTTCGGCGCCGATGCGCTGCGCTTCGCCATCGCCTCGCTGGCGACGCCGGGCCGCGACGTGAAGCTCGGCCGCAAGCGGGTCGAGGACTTCCGCTCCTTCGGCACCAAGATCTGGAACGCGGCGCGCTTCTGCGAGATGAACGGCATCGCGCCGGATGCCTCCTTCGACCCCTCCAGGGTCGAGACGCCGCTGGCGCGCTGGATCCTCGACGCCGCCAACGCCGCCATCGGCGAGGCGACCGCGGCGCTCGAAGCCTATCGCATGGATGACTATGCCGGCGCCTGCTACCGCTTCGTCTGGAACAGCTTCTGCGACTGGTTCCTGGAATTCGCCAAGCCGGCGCTGAACGGCCCCGACACCGCCGAGAAGGCCGAGGTGAAGGGCGCCGCCCAGCATGTGCTGGGCACCATCCTGAAGCTGCTGCACCCGGTCATGCCCTATCTGACCGAGGAGCTCTGGGACCATTTCGGCTATGGCCCGGCATGCAGCCTGATCGGCGAGAGCTGGCCGCAGCCGGTCGCCGTCCCCGGCGCCGAGGCGGCGCGCGCCGAGCTCGACTGGCTGGTCTCGCTGATCTCGGCGGTGCGCGGCGTGCGCTCCGAGATGAATGTTTCTCCTTCTGTCACCGTGCCCTTGCTGGCGCAGGGCGCAACGCCGGAAACCCTGGCGCGCGGTGCCCGCTGGATCGACGCCATCCGTCGTCTTGGCCGCGCCACCGAGTTCCGGGCGCCGGAAGCCGGCGAGGCGGTCAAGGGCGCCCAGGTGACGGTGGGCGAGGCCACCATCCTGCTGCCGCTGGCCGGCGTCATTGACCTGGCCGCCGAGCGCGCCCGCCTGATGAAGGAGCGCGACAAGGCCCAGGCCGAAGGCGCCAAGGTGGCGCAGAAGCTGGGCAATGCCGACTTCGTCGCCCGCGCCAAGCCCGAGGTGGTCGAGGAGAACCGCGAACGCCTCGCCGCCGCCGAGGCCGAGGTGGCGCGCCTCGAGGCCGCCATGGCGCGCATCGCCGAGTGATCCCGGCGCGGCGCGGGGGAGGGTTCCTTCCCCGCGCCGCGGCCGCATCCTGTCCCGGAGCGAGACTATTCCGTCCTGACCCATCAGGAAATCCGATGGCAGCCGTGCTGAACCACCGCGGCTTCCATCAGGTGGCACGAATACCGCGGTGCCTTTGGCTGCGGTAATCTCTCTTATACCAGACCCGGCGCTGCCCCCCGCGCCGCGGCACGGGGACAGGAGAGAGCATGACCACCGACCCGGTCGCCGAGGCGAAAGACCCTCACGATACCCGCAAGCGCGTTTTCGCCATCATCGGCGGCTCCTCCGGCAATCTGGTCGAGTGGTACGATTTCTACGTCTATGCCGCGACGGCGCTGTATTTCGCGCCGACCTTCTTCCCCGGCGGCAATCCGACGGTGCAGCTGCTGAACACGGCGGCCATCTTCGCGGTCGGCTTCCTGATGCGGCCGATCGGTGGCTGGCTGTTCGGCCGCATCGCCGACACGCATGGCCGCCGCGCCTCGATGCTGATCTCGGTGCTGCTGATGTGCTTCGGCTCGCTGATGATCGCGGTGCTGCCGGGCTATGAGAGCATCGGCATCGCCGCACCCGCGCTGCTGCTGCTGGCGCGGCTGCTGCAGGGTCTGTCGGTCGGCGGCGAATATGGCACCTCGGCGACCTACATGTCAGAGGTCGCGGTCGCCGGGCACCGGGGCTTCTTCGCCTCCTTCCAGTATGTGACGCTGATCGGTGGCCAGCTGCTGGCGCTGCTGGTGGTGGTGATCCTGCAGTCGCTCTACAGCGGCGACGAGATCCGTGCCTGGGCCTGGCGCATTCCCTTCTTCATCGGCGCCGCCACCGCGGTGATCGCGCTGTTCCTGCGCCGCGCGCTGCACGAGACGACGACCGAGGAGGACCGCAAGCGCCAGGGCGCCGGCACGATCTCGCTGCTGCTGAAGCACCCGAAGCCGCTGCTGCAGGTGATCGGCCTGACCGCCGGCGGCAGCCTGGCCTTCTATGCCTTCACCACCTACATGCAGAAATTCCTGGTCAACAGCGCCGGCTTCTCGGCCGCCAAGTCCAGCGAGACCATGGCGGCGGTGCTGTTCTGCTACATGCTGCTGCAGCCGCCGCTGGGCGCGCTGTCCGACCGCATCGGCCGCCGCAACTGCCTGCTGGTCTTCGGCGCGGGCATGGCGATCGCCACCGTGCCGATCCTGACCTATCTGTCCGGCGTCACCTCGCCGATGGGTGCCTTCATCGGCATCCTCGGCGCGCTGTTCATCATCAGTTTCTATACGTCGATCAGCGGCGTGGTGAAGGCCGAGATGTTCCCCTCGGAGATCCGGGCGCTGGGCGTCGGCCTCGGCTATGCCATCGCCAATTCGCTGTTCGGCGGCACCGCGGAGTATGTCGCGCTCTACCTGAAGAGCATCGGCCTGGAGAGCGCCTTCTTCTGGTATGTCGCCGCCTTCGCCGTCATCTCGCTGATCGCGGCCCTGTCGATGAAGGACCCGCGCAGCCACGGCTACATGCCGGTGCCGGGCCGCGAGAAGAACTAGCCTTCCCGACACGTCGGACAGGGCAGGGGCCGGGGGCGCAAGCTTCCCGGCCCTTTCTCATGGCGGCGGTGCCCGCCTCTCCAGGGTTGCGGCCCTAGCTTTGTTGCGCGATACCAGGGTGGGGACGCAATGAAGAAAGGTTCGCCCGCATGGCTGAGCACAAATGGGACAAGTCGCGCATGCCCAGCCGGCATGTCAGTGTCGGCCCGGAGCGCGCCCCGCACCGCTCCTACTACTACGCCATGGGCATGACCGAGGAGGAGATCGCCCAGCCCCTGGTCGGCGTCGCCACCTGCTGGAACGAGGCCGCGCCCTGCAACATCGCGCTGAACCGCCAGGCGCAGAGCGTCAAGGAAGGCGTCAAGGCTGCCTTCGGCACGCCGCGCGAGTTCACCACCATCACGGTGACCGACGGCATCGCCATGGGCCACCAGGGGATGAAGTCCTCGCTGGCCTCGCGCGACGCCATCGCCGACACGGTCGAGCTGACCATGCGCGGCCATTCCTATGATGCCATGGTCACGCTGGCGGGTTGCGACAAGTCGCTGCCGGGCATGATGATGGCCATGCTGCGGCTGAACGTTCCCAGCGTCTTCATGTATGGCGGCTCGATCCTGCCCGGGAAGTTCAAGGGGAAGGATGTCACCGTCGTCGACGTCTTCGAGGCGGTCGGCCAGCACGCCGCCGGCAACATGTCCGACGAGGACCTGCACGCCCTGGAATGCGTCGCCTGCCCTAGCGCCGGCGCCTGCGGCGGCCAGTTCACCGCCAACACCATGGCCACCGTCTCCGAGGCGATCGGCCTGGCGCTGCCCGGCTCGGCCGGCGCCCCGGCGCCCTACGAGGACCGCGACCGCTGGGCCGTGGAATCCGGCAAGGCCGTGATGAACCTGTTGAGAAAAAACATCCGGCCGCGCGATATCGTCACGCTGAAGTCGCTGGAGAATGCGGCCATCGTGGTCGGCGCCACCGGCGGCTCGACCAATGCCGGGCTGCATCTGCCGGCCATGGCGCATGAGGCGGGGATCCGCTTCACCCTCGACGACGTCGCCGCCATCATGCGCCGCACCCCCTACATCGCCGACCTGAAGCCGGGCGGAAAGTATGTGGCGCTGGATGTGCACAAGGTCGGCGGCATCCCGGTCATCATCAAGGCGCTGCTCGATGCCGGGCTGCTGCACGGCGACTGCCTGACGGTCACCGGCAAGACCCTGGCCGAGAACCACAAGGACATCGTCTTCCCGACCGACCAGGACGTCATTTACCCGGTGTCGAAGGCCATCACGCCGACCGGCGGCGTCGTCGGCCTGAAGGGCAACCTGGCCCCGGACGGCGCCATCGTGAAGGTGGCCGGCATGAAGACGCTGCGCTTCGAGGGCACGGCGCTGTGCTTCGACTGCGAGGAGGATGCCTTCAAGGCGGTCGACCAGCGCGCCTACAAGAAGGGCGACATCCTGGTGATCCGCTATGAGGGGCCGAAGGGTGGCCCCGGCATGCGCGAGATGCTCTCCACCACCGCCGCCATCTATGGCCAGGGCATGGGCGAGGATGTGGCGCTGATCACCGATGGCCGCTTCTCCGGCGCCACGCGCGGCTTCTGCGTCGGCCATGTCGGGCCGGAGGCGGCGGTCGGCGGCCCGATCGGCCTGCTGCAGAATGGCGACCGCATCGTCATCGACGCCGAGAAGGGCAGCATCGACGTGATCCTGCCGGAGGGCGAGCTGGAGAAGCGCCGCGCCGCCTGGAAGCCGCGCGGCACCGATTACAATGCCGGGGCGCTGTGGAAATACGCGCAGCTGGTCGGCCCGGCGCATCTGGGCGCCGTCACCCATCCGGGCGGCGAGGCCGAGACGCATTGCTACGCCGATATCTGACCGGCGACTGACATCACGGGCAGGCGAGGGGCGGGGCACTTGAAGGGCCCCGCCTTTTTCGTGGCGGCGATTTGATCCGCGAAGTCACGCGCCGTCACAACTTGCCCTGCTTTGCCCTTTTTCTGTCCTGGTACCGCCATGCTTGGGGGGCAGTCTCCCACCATTGCGGTTGCCGTCGGCGCCGGCCGCCGGGTGCGGGTCCCCCCAGACCTCTTGTCCCGGATGGCCGGCACCGGCGGTGAACAGAAGGAGAGTGCGATGGTCGAGCGCCGTAAGCTGCTCCGTCAGATCTTTGCGGGCGCCGCCCTGGCCGCCCTGCCGCTGGGAACCGGCGTCGCCCTGGCCCAGCCCTATGGCCCGCCGCCCGGCGCCCCGGGGGGGCCGGGTGGTCCGCCTGGCGGCCCGCCGCCCGGCTATGGCGGTCCGGGCCGCGGTCCCGATCGTGGTCCTCCGGGCCGCCCGCCCGGTCCGCCGCCGCTGCGCAGCGAGCGCGGCCCCGGCCGCCCGCCGCGCCCCGGCCTGGTCTGGGAGCCGGGGCATTGGAGCCGGCGCCGTGGTGACTATGTCTGGGTGGGCGGCCGCTGGGTCAGCCGGCGGGGCCGCTGGTATCCCGGCGAATGGGTCGAGCGGCGCGGCCGCTGGGTCTGGATCGAGCCGGGCTGGAGGTGAGGCCATGCGCCGTTTCCCGATCCTGCTGATCCTGGCGGGCGCCGCCATCTCGCTGGGCGGCTGCGTCGTCGCCCCGGCGCCCGGCTATTACGGGCCGCCCCCCGGCTATGGCCCGCCCGGCGGGTATTACCGGCCGCCGCCGCCACCGCCGCCCTACTGGCACCGCTGGTAGGCAGGACCGCCGCCGCCCCCTTAGGGACGGCGGCTTTTTCCGGTCAGGAAAGCTCGAACAGGACCGGCGTGTGGTCGGAGGGGCTCTCTTCGCTACGCGGCCTAGCATCGACCCAGCCACGCGACAGCCGCTCCGCCAGTTCCGGCGACAGCAGCGCATGGTCGATGCGCAGGCCGCGGTTGGCCTCGAAGGCCGCGCCATAGTCCCAATAGGTATAGTGACGCTCGCCCGGATGCAGCGCGCGCAGCGCGTCGATCAGCCCGAGATGCTCCAGCGCGCGGAAGGCCGCCCGGGTCTCCGACCGCACCAGCGCGTCGGTCGGCGGCAGGGCGCGCGGCGCCAGGTCGAGCTCGGTCGGGCAGACATTGAAGTCGCCGAGGATGGCGAAGGGGCGGAAGCCGTCCAGCTTCTCCGCCGCGCGGACACGCAGCCGCTCCATCCAGCGCAGCTTGTAGGCATAGCCCTCGTCGCCACCGGAATTGCCGTTGGGCAGGTAGATGCCGGCCAGGTCGATGCCCTCCGCCGTCACCTCGACATAGCGGGCATGGCCATCCTCATCCTCGCCGGGCAGGGCTTCCGCCGTCACCTCGAAGGGGATGCGGCCGAGCACGGCCACGCCATTGCGCCCGCCCTGCTGGCCGACGGCATGGATGCGATAGCCGCTGCCCTCGAATTCCGCATGCGGGAATTCCTCGGTCTTGCACTTCAGCTCCTGCAGGAAGACCAGGTCGGGCTGCTGCGCCTCGAGGAAGCGGCGGACACCCGGCGCGCGCTTGCGCACCGAATTGACGTTGAAGGTGGCGAGACGCACGGGATCGGGTCAGCCGATCGAGAAGGACGCGCCGCAGCCGCAGCCGGACGCCGCCTGCGGGTTCTTCACCGTGAAATGCGCGCCGATCAGCTCATCCGCCCAGTCGAGCTCGGAGCCGGCCAGCAGGTCGAGGCTGACCGGATCGATCATCACCCGGGTGGTGCCTTCCTGCAGCACCAGGTCCTCCGCCGTGGCCTGGTCCTCGAGGGCGAAGGAATACTGGAAGCCGGAACAGCCGCCGGCATTGACCGCGACGCGCAGCCCGGCCTGGGGCCGGCCCTCGCGCGCGGCGATCTCCGCCACCTGGGCGAAGGCGCGGGGGGTGACGCGGAAGGCGGGGGACAGGGCGGCGCCGTCGGGCATGGGTCAGGACTCCTTGGGCCCCAACATAGGCGGGGCGTCCGGCTTTTCCAATCGCGCTGCCGGCAGGGCAGGGGCGCCATGGGGCCTCCATGGGCCCCCGGGCGTTGCGACGGCGCCGCCCCGCTGGTAGAGCGCGGCGGTCATGCCCGACCTCGCCCCCTATGCCGCCCGCGCCGAGACCTCGCGCGGCCGTCTCCATCCGGAGCCGGCGAGCGGGGTGCGCTCGCCCTTCCAGCGCGACCGGGACCGCATCATCCACGCCGCCGCCTTCCGCCGGCTGCAATACAAGACGCAGGTCTTCATTTACCATGAGGGCGACGCCTTCCGCACCCGGCTGACCCACAGCATCGAGGTGGCGCAGATCGCCCGCTCGATCGCCCGCCGGCTGCGGCTGGACGAGGACCTGGCCGAGGCGCTGGCGCTGGCACATGACCTGGGCCACCCGCCCTTCGGCCATGCCGGGGAGGAGGCGCTGAACGGCGTCATGCGCCCCTATGGCGGCTTCGACCACAATGCGCAGAGCCTGAAGGCGGTGACGGTGCTGGAGAAGCGCTATGCCGAGTTCGACGGGCTGAACCTGACCTGGGAGACGCTGGAGGGGCTGGCCAAGCACAATGGCCCGATCCGCCGCCCCAGCCATTTCATGGCCGAATACGATTCCCGCCATTCGCTGGCGCTCTCCAGCCACGCCTCGCTGGAGGCCCAGGTCGCGGCGCTGGCCGATGACATCGCCTACAACAACCACGACCTGGATGACGGGCTGCGGGCCGGGCTGTTCTCGCTCGACGAAGCCGCCGCGCTGCCGCTGATCGGCGGCGCGGTGCAGGAAGTGCGCGCCGCCTATCCGCAGGCGCCCGCCACCCGCCTGGCCAGCGAGGCCATCCGCCGCGTCATCAACGCCATGGTGCAGGACGTCGTGGCCGAGGCCGAGCGGCGGCTGGCCGTCCTGGCCCCCGCCGATGCCGATGCGGTGCGCGCCGCCGGCCGGCCGATGATCGGCTTCTCGGCGCCGATGCAGGAGGCCAACCAGCAGGTGCGCGACTTCCTGTTCGGCCGCATGTACCGCCACTGGCGGGTCAACCGCACGACCCAGAAGTCAAAGCGGGTGGTGCAGGTGCTGTTCAGCCTGCTGCATGGCGGGCCCGACATGCTGCCCCCCGAATGGCGCGACCGCGCCGGCGAGGCCGGCAGCGCGCAATGCGCCGCCGTCGTCTGCGACTACATCGCCGGCATGACCGACCGCTTCGCGCTGGACGAGCACCGGCGCCTGACCGACCCTCACATCCCCGGCTGAACGGACACCATGCAACAGACCCACGCCGCCCCGCAGGATATTTTTGCCGCACTGCGCGCCGAGGTCCTGACCTGCCTGCGCCGCCTCCTGCCGGAGCTGCCGGAGGAGGCGCTGGCCCGCGTCACCGTCGAGCCGCCGCGCGACCCGTCGCATGGCGACATGTCGACCAATGCCGCAATGGTGGTGGCCAAGATCGCGAAGGTCGCGCCCCCGAAGCTGGCTGCCGAGCTGTCAGCCGCGCTGCTGGAACTGCCGATGGTGGCCGAGGCCGCGCCCGCCGGCCCCGGCTTCGTCAACCTGCGCCTCGCCGAGTCCTTCCTGCTCGGCCAGCTGCCGGTCGTGCTGCGCGCCGGCGAAGCCTATGGCGACGGCACGTCCGGCGCCGGGGTGAAGGTCAACGTCGAATATGTCTCGGCCAATCCGACCGGCCCGATGCATGTCGGCCATTGCCGTGGCGCCGTGGTCGGCGACGCGCTGGCCAATCTGCTGGGCAAGGCCGGCTATGCCGTCACCAAGGAATACTACATCAACGACGCCGGCGCGCAGGTGCAGGCGCTGGGCTATGCCGCCTATTGGCGCTACCTCGAGGCGCTCGGCACCACGCTGACCGAGGAGGAATACGCCGAGGCGGTTCCCGGCGGGCTGCAGTATCGCGGCGACTACCTGGTCCCGGTCGGCGCGGCGCTGAAGGAGAAGTTCGGCGACAGCCTGGCGCCGGGCGCGAAGCCGGCCGAGGCCTCGCTCTGGCTGACCACGGTGCGCGAATTCACCGTCGCCGCCATGATGGAATCGATCCGCGAGGATCTGGCGGCGCTCGGCGTCGCCCAGGATGTCTTCATCAGCGAGGCGCAGCTGGTGCGCGACGGCGTCGCCGACCGCGCCATCGCCGAGCTCTCGGCCAAGGGCCTGGTCTATGAGGGCGTGCTGGAGCCGCCGAAGGGCAAGCTGCCGGATGACTGGGAGCCGCGGCCGCAGACCCTCTTCGCGTCCACCAAGTTCGGCGACGACGTCGACCGCCCGCTGCGCAAGTCCGATGGCAGCAACACCTATTTCGCCAACGACATCGGCAACCATGCCGACAAGATCGCCCGCGGCATGCAGCAGCTGGTGCAGGTCTGGGGCGCCGACCATGGCGGCTATGTCAAGCGCATGCAGGCGGCGACCAAGGCGCTGTCCGACGGCACCGTGCCGCTCGACGTGCTGCTCTGCCAGATCGTCAAGGTGATGAAGGGCGGCGAGCCGGTGCGCATGTCGAAGCGCGCCGGCACCTATATCACGCTGCGCGACCTGATCGACGAGGTCGGCCGCGACGCCGTCCGCTTCACCATGCTGACGCGCAAGTCCGACGCGCAGATGGATTTCGACCTCGACCGCGTGGTCGAGCAGTCGCGTGAGAACCCGGTCTTCTACGTCCAATACGCCCATGCCCGCTGCCGCTCGGTGCTGCGCCAGGCGGGCGAGCCGGCGCTGGCCGACCTGGCCGGGGCGGAAGCCGCGCTGGCCACCCTGCAGGATGCTGCGGAGCTTGCCCTGCTGCGCCGGCTGATCGCCTGGCCGCGCACGGTCGAGGCCGCTGCTGCGGCGCGGGAGCCACACCGAATTGCCTTTTATCTCGGTGACTTGGCCAGCGACTTTCATATTTTGTGGAACCGCGGCCGGGAAGATGCGACACTGCGCTTCATCCAGGCCGAAGCGCCGGAGGCCACCCAGGCGCGGCTGGCCCTCGTCGCCGCGACGGCCATCGTCATCCGCTCGGGCCTCGCGGTCATGGGCGTCGCACCGGTTGAGGAGATGCGGTGAGGGAAGTTCAGGTCCCGTCCTATCGTATCCGGGAAGCCGCCGCCGAGGACAGCGGCGCCGGCCGCCGCATGGCGATCATCGCCGGCGGCCTGGCAGGGGTGCTGGCGGTCGGCGGCATCGTCGGCTGGGCGGTCAGCAAGCTGGGCAATACCACCATCCCGGTGATCGAGGCCGATGCGCGCCCGATGAAGATCCGTCCCGACGACCGCGGCGGGCTGCGCGTCGCCAACCAGGACGAGATCATCTTCGAGCGGCGCACCGCCGGCAGCGGCTTCGAGCCGACCGGCCGGCTGGCGCCGGCCGCGGAGACGCCGAACCTCGACGCGCTGCGGGCGGCCACCGCGCCGCCGCCGACGCCTGTTGCGCCGGCGCCCGTCCCGCAGGCCGCTGCGCCGCAGGCGGCGACGCCCGCGCATCAGGCCGCCGCGGAGCCGGCACGCCCGCAGGCCCCGCCGCCGCCGGCGCCCCAGCTCAACGCCCAGGCCCCCGCGGCGCCGCCGGCCCCGGCCGCCCGCGTCGCGCCCCCCGCGGCCCCGGCCGCGCCGGCCCCGGTGCCGACGCGCACCGGCTCGGTCACCGTGCAGCTCGGCGCGCTGGATTCGGAAGCCGGCGCCCGCGCCGAATGGGAGCGCCTGTCGAAGCGCCTGCCGGAGCTGATCGGCGGCCGCAGCCCGCAGATCACCCGCTTCGAGCGCGAGGGGAAGCCGACCATGTGGCGGCTGCGCCTCGGCGGCTTCGAGCATGATGCCGCCAGCGCCTTCTGCGAGACGGTGAAGAGCCGCGGCGGCGCCTGCGCCGTGCTCGGCGGCTGAGCCTGCCGGCCCGCATCATGGTCCCGCCGCGCGCCGCCATCATCGGCCTCTCCGGCCCTGTCCTGCTGCCGGAGGAGGCGGCGCTGCTGCGCGCGGCGCGCCCCCTCGGCGTCATCCTCTTCGCCCGCAACGTGCGCGACCCGGCGCAGCTCTCGGCCCTCACCACCGCCATCCGCGAGGCGCTCGGCGAGGCCGCCCCGGTGCTGGTCGACCAGGAGGGCGGGCGCGTCGCCCGGCTGCGGCCGCCGCATTTTGCGGCCTTCCCGGCGCCCGGCCGCTTCGAGGGCCTGCCCGACGCGGCGGCGCGCGCCAATGCCACCCTGCTCGGCCTGGAATGCCGGGCGGTGGGGCTCGACGTGGTCTGCGGCCCGGTGCTCGACCTGCGGCTGCCCGGCCGGCACAGCGTGGTGGGCGACCGCGGCTTCGCTGGCGACCCGGAGGAGGTGATCCGCCTCGGCGCCGCCTGGATCGAGGGGCTGCAGCAGGCCGGCGCGATCCCGGTGATCAAGCACATGCCCGGCCATGGCCGCGCCATGGTCGACAGCCATCTGGAGATGCCGCGCGTCGAGGTCTCGCGCGCCGAGCTGGCGGCCGATCTGGCGCCGTTCCGCGCCCTGGCCGGCCGCGGCGCCTGGGGCATGACCGCGCATATCCGCTTCGACGCCTTCGACGCGGAGCGCCCGGCGACCCTGTCGCCCATCGTCATCCGTGAGGTGATCCGCGGCGAGATCGGCTTCGACGGGCTGCTGCTCTCCGACGACCTGGCGATGAAGGCGCTGCACGGCACGCCGGCCTCGCTGACGGCGGCGGTGCTGGCGGCCGGCTGCGACGTCGCGCTGAACTGCACCGGCGTGCTGGCGGACAGCCAGGCGGCGCTGGCCGACTGCCCACCGCTCAGCGAGCGCGCCCTGCAGCGGCTGGCCGACTCGCAGGCGGCGACCGCGGCGCGCTGGCTGCCGGCGCCGGACCGCACCGCCCTGGCGGCGGCGCGCGACGCGGTGCTGAAGGACGTCGCGTGATCGACTGGCTGCCGGAGCTGCTCGTCGCCATCCTGGCGACGGTGCTGGCCATCACCCTGCATGAGGCGGCGCATGGCTACGCCGCGCTGGCGCTCGGCGACGACACCGCGCAGCGCCTCGGACGGCTCAGCCTCAACCCGATCCGCCATGTCGACAAGGTCGGCACGCTGATCCTGCCCGGCCTGCTGCTGGCGGTGCAGCTGCTGACCATCGGCCGGGTGGAGGCGATGTTCGGCTGGGCCAAGCCGGTGCCGGTGGATGTCCGCCGCCTGCGCAACCCGCGCTACGGCATGGTGCTGGTGGCCGCGGCCGGGCCGGCGATGAACGTCTTCCTGGCCTGGTGCGCCGCCATGCTGGCGCATCCGCTGCAGGAACTCTCCGGCGTGCTGCCGCCGACAGCGATGGATCTTGGCGTCCGCTTCATCCTGCTCTCCATCATGGCCAACCTGCTGCTCGGCCTGTTCAACCTGCTGCCGATCCCGCCGCTGGATGGCGGGCGCATCCTGGTCGGGCTGCTGCCCTGGCGCGCCGCCATGGCGCTGGCCCGGCTGGAGCGCGCCGGCTTGGTGATCGTCATGCTGGCGATCTTCGTGCTGCCGCGGATCTCGCCCAGCCTCGACATCATGGGCGGGCTGATCAGCCTGGTCACCGGCCCGGGCTTCCGCACCATCCTGTGGCTGGCCGGGCACGGGACATGACGGCTAGCGCCGATCCGGATCGGCTGCATGTCCGGCTCGAGGTCTATGAAGGTCCGCTGGACCTGCTGCTCGAGCTGGCGCGCGCGCAGAAGGTCGATATCGCCCGCATCTCCATCCTGGCATTGGTTGACCAGTACCTGGCGGTGATCGAGGGCGCGCAGCGCGTCCGCCTGGAGCTCGCCGCCGACTGGCTGGTGATGGCCGCCTGGCTGGCCTGGCTGAAATCCCGCCTGCTGCTGCCGGAGGACCCGCAGGAGGAGGAGGATGCCGAGGCGCTGGCCGGCCAGCTGGCCGAGCGCCTGGCCGAGCTCGAGCGCATGCGCGCCGCGGCGCGGTGGCTCGGCACCCTGCCGCAGCTGGGGCAGGAGGTGCTGCAGCGCGGCGATCCCGAAAGCCTGGTGCGGCAGGAGCAGGGCGGGCTGAGCGCCGACCTGCCGGCGCTGCTGCGCGCCTATGTCGAGGCGCTGCGCCGCTCGAATGCACGCCGCCCCTACCGGCCGAAGCCCAGGCGGCTGTGGACCGTGCAGGAGGCGCTCGACCGCCTGGGCCGGCTGGTCGGCCACCTGCCCGAATGGGGCGAGCTGCAGCGCTTCCTGCCCGAGACGCTGCTCGACCCGGTGGAACGCCGCGCCGCCCTGGCCGCCACGCTGATCGCCGGCTTGGAGATGGCGCGCGGCGGCGGTATCGAATTGCGCCAGGAGGCCGCCTTCGGCCCCATCCTGCTGCGCCGCCGCCCCGGCGAGGCGGCCGAGGAGACCGAGATCCCGCATGACGCTGCCGCCTGACCCGCAGCCCCCGACCGCCCCGGACCCGGAGGCGCCGCGCGACCCCGCCGGCATCGCCCCGCTCGAGCACGCGCTGCGCCTGGCGGAGGCGCTGGTCTTCGCCGCCGACCGCCCGGTCGCGCCCGAGCGGCTGCAGGCCGTGCTGCCCGCGGGACTGCGCGCGGAGGCGGTGCTGACCCTGCTGGCCGCCCGCTATGCCGGGCGCGGCGTCGAGCTGACCGAGGTTGCCGGCGGCTATGCCTTCCGCACCGCGGCCGACCTGGCCCCTCTCCTGACCAAGGTGGTCGAGACGCCGCGCCGCCTGCCGCGCGTGGCGATGGAGGCGCTGGCCATCATTGCCTACCACCAGCCGGTCACCCGGCCGGAGATCGAGGAGATCCGCGGCACCAGCCTGTCGCAGGCGACGCTGGAGCTGCTGCTGGAACAGGCGCTGATCGCCCCGCGCGGCCGCAAGGAGGTGCCGGGCCGCCCGACCCTCTGGGCCACCACGCCGCGCTTCCTGGAGCAGTTCGGCCTGCGCGGGCTCACCGACCTGCCGCGCCGCGAGGAGCTGCTGGCCGGGGAGGCGGGCCCGACCCTGTCCGGGACGGGCACGGCGGCATGACGCTGCGGCTGGAGGGGATCCGCCACGCCTATGGCGCCCGCGCCGTGCTGCAGGGCATCGACCTGGCCGTGGCCCCGGGCGAGATCCTCTGCCTGCTGGGCCCGTCCGGGGACGGCAAGACCACCCTGCTGCGGCTGGTCGCCGGGCTGGAGGCGGTGCAGGCCGGGCGCATCGCGATCGGCGGGCGCATCGTCGCCGAGCCCGGGCGCGAGCTGCCGCCGGAGGACCGCCGGGTCGGCTTCGTCTTCCAGGACTACGCGCTCTTCCCGCATCTGAGCGTGGCGCAGAATGTCGGCTTCGGGCTGGGCCGCCTGCCGCGGGCCGAGCGCGCCGCGGCGGTCGAGGCGGCGCTGGCGCGGCTCGGCATGGCGGGCTTCGCCGGCGCCTATCCGCACATGCTCTCGGGCGGGCAGCAGCAGCGCGTGGCGCTGGCCCGCGCCCTGGCCCCGCGCCCGGCCGTGCTGCTGCTGGACGAAGCCTTCGCCAGCCTCGATGCCCGGCTGCGCGAGCAGGTGCGCGACGACACGCTGCGCCTACTGCAGGATGCCGGCATCGCCACGCTGATCGTCACCCATGATGCCGAGGAGGCCATGCTGATGGCCGACCGCATCGCCCTGATGCGCGGCGGCCGGGTGGAACAGCTGGCGCCGCCGGAAGATCTCTATCTGAAGCCGCGCTCGCGCTTCGCCGCCCGCTTTCTCGGCCCGGTGAACAGCCTGCCGGTGACGCTGCAGGGCGGCATGGCGCATGGCGCGCTGGGCAGCCTGCCGGCCGGCCTGCCGGATGGCGAGGGCGAGATGCTGCTGCGTCCCGAGGGGCTGGTGGTGCTGCCGGCGGGCGAGGGGGTGGCGGCCACGGTGGAGGCCTGCCGGATGCTCGGCGCGCACCGGCTGGCCTCGCTGCGCCTGCCCGGCACGGCGGCGCCACTGCAGGCCCGGCTGCCGCCCGGCCAGAAGCTGGCGCCCGGCACCCGCGTCGGCCTGGCGCTGGACCCGGAACGTGCCTTCGTGTTTGCCGCGGACATGCCTAGATAGGGAACAGGAGAGGGCGCGGCCCGCCCCGGCAGGGGGCGGGCCGGTTTCGGCGGCGGGCCACGTTGGCGCTGCCGCCGGTTCCTGCTAACGGAAGCGGCCCCCACGCGGGGGAGATGGGAAGCACATGTTCGATTTGGCCTGGTCCGAAATTGCCCTGATCGCCGTGGTCGCCGTCGTCGTGATCGGGCCCAAGGATCTGCCGGACGCGGTCCGCCAGGTGGCCAAGGGCGTACAGAAGCTGCGGCGCATGGCCTCCGAGTTCCAGAGCCAGGCCGATGAGCTGGTCCGCGAGGCCAAGCTCGAGGATGTCCGCGACCAGATCCGCGAGATCCGCAATTTCGACGTCAAGGGCACCATCGAGCGCCATCTCGACGAGGATGGCGGCATCCGCAAGACCTTCAGCGAGGATCCGCTGCGCGACGCCTGGAAGCCCGGCCCGGACGGCGTCGCCGCGCCGCCGCCGGCCGCCGCCTACAGCAGCGAGGCGCTGCCCCCGGCCCCCGCCGCCCCGGCGTTGCCGGCGGCCGAGGCGCCCGCCTGGGTGCCGCCCGCGGTCGCCGCCGAGATCCGCCCGCCGAGTCCGCCATCCCCGCCGCCCGCAGCGGAACCGGTGGCTGCCGCGGAGGCGCCCGCGATGATCCCGCCCGGCATGACCGGGACGGCCGCCGCCACGCCGGACCCCGCGCCGGCGGCGTCCGCTGGGGCATCCCCGGCGACGACCTCCCCGGCGACCATGTCCCCCGCGGCGCCAGCCCCGGCCGTGCCCCCGGTGGACGAGCCGGTCCTGGCGACCGCTGCGACGGCCCCGGAGACGGACCCCGCGACGAAGAACGGCTCTGCCGCGCCGGCCCCCGCCGCCGGCGACAAGCCGGCCACCCCGCCCGCAACCCATACAGTCTGAGCAGCGCACGTGGCCGACCAGGAAGACATCATCGACGACAAGCCGATGCCGCTGATCGAGCATCTGCTGGAGCTGCGCACCCGCCTGTTGTGGTCGCTCGGCGCATTCCTTATCGCTTTTGGCCTCTGCTACTACTTCTCCGGGCAGATCTACGGCTTCCTCGCCCGGCCGCTGGCCGACATCCTGCACCAGCAGGGCGGCGGCGAGCGGCGGATGATCTTCACCGCGCTCTACGAGGCCTTCTTCACCTACCTGAAGGTCGCGCTGTTCGGCGCCGTCTTCCTGAGCTTCCCGATGTGGGCGACGCAGCTCTGGCTGTTCATCGCGCCGGGCCTCTACCGCTCCGAGAAGCGCGCGATCATGCCCTTCCTGGTCGCCTCGCCGGTGCTCTTCGTGCTCGGCGCGGCGCTGGCCTACTACTTCATCTTCCCGCTGGCCTGGAAGTTCTTCATCTCCTTCGAGACGCCGCCGGGCGGCGGCAGCCTGCCGGTGCAGCTCGAGGCCAAGGTCAGCGAATACCTGTCGCTGGTCATGCACATGATCCTGGCCTTCGGCGTCGCCTTCCAGCTGCCGGTCGCGCTGACGCTGATGGCCAAGGTCGGCATCGTCACCCAGGCCGGGCTGAAGAAGGGGCGCCGCTACGCCGTCGTCGGCATGTTCGTGGTCGCCGCCGTCATCACGCCGCCCGACATCATCAGCCAGATCGGCCTCGCCGTGCCGCTGATCCTTCTCTACGAGATCTCCGTCCTGGCCGCCGGCTGGGTGGCGCCGAAGCGCGACGACGAAGACAAGAGCTGAGTTGAACGACCATGCATGACATCCGCATCGTCCGCGCCGATCCGGCGGGCTTCGACGCGGCGCTGGCCCGCCGCGGCCTGGCGCCGGTCGCCGACAGCCTGCTCGCCCAGGACAGCGCCCGCCGCACCGCCCAGACGGCGGCGCAGGAGCTGCAGGCCCGGCGCAACCAGCTCTCGAAGGAGATCGGCCAGGCCAAGCGCGCCGGCACCGACAGCACGGCCCTGGAGGCCGAGGCGGTGGCCGCCCGCGGCCGCATGGAGGCGCTGGACGCCGAGGCCAAGGCGGCCGAGGAGGCCCAGAACAAGGTCCTGGAGGCGCTGCCCAACCTGCTGGACGCCGGCGTCCCCGAGGGCCGCGACGAGAGCGACAATGTCGTGCTGCACCAGCACGGCGCTCCCGCCAATTTCGCCTTCACGCCGAAGCAGCATTTCGAGCTGGGCGAGGCGCTCGGGCTGATGGATTTCGAGGCCGCCGCCAGGCTTTCAGGAGCCCGGTTCACCGTGCTGCGGGGCGCGTTGGCTCGTCTTGAACGCGCCCTCGGGCAGTGGATGATCTCCCTCCATGCCGACGAGCATGGCTACGTCGAGGCCTCAGTGCCGCTGCTGGTCAACGACGCCACCATGTACGGCACCGGCCAGCTGCCCAAGTTCGAGGAGGACCTGTTCCGCACCACGGATGGCCGCTGGCTGATCCCGACCGCGGAAGTGCCGCTGACCAACCTGGCCGCCGGCGAGATCCTGGCCGAGAGCGTCCTGCCGCTGCGCTTCACCGCGCTGTCGCACTGCTTCCGCTCGGAGGCCGGCAGCGCCGGGCGCGACACCCGCGGCATGCTGCGCCAGCACCAGTTCGCCAAGGTGGAGATGGTCGCCATCACCCGCCCCGAGGAGTCCGAGGCCGAGCACGAGCGGATGACCGCCTGCGCCGAGCGGGTGCTGACCGAGCTCGGCCTGACCTGGCGCCGGGTGCTGCTCTGCGCCGGCGACACCGGCTTCTCCGCCGCCCGCACCTATGACCTGGAGGTCTGGCTGCCCGGCCAGCAGGCCTGGCGCGAGATTTCCTCCTGCTCCAACTGCCGCGACTTCCAGGCGCGCCGCATGGGCGCCCGCTACCGCCCGGCGGAAGGCAAGGGCACCGCCTTCCTGCACACGCTGAACGGCTCGGGCGTCGCCGTCGGCCGCGCCCTGATCGCCGTGCTGGAAACCCACCAGCAGGAGGATGGCAGCATCGCGGTGCCGCCGGTGCTGGCACCCTGGATGGGCGGCCTGACGCGGATCGGCTAAATGCCCGAAGGCGCTTGCCGAAGCGCCCCGCTGGCCATAGTTTGCCCGGCATCGGGGCGTGGCGCAGCCTGGTAGCGCATCTGCTTTGGGAGCAGAGGGCCGGAGGTTCGAATCCTCTCGCCCCGATACCACGATCCCCCGGCGGTTTCCGCCAAGACCCCTGGCGGTTGCCGCCAAGACCAAGGCAGCGAGAAGCATGAGCCGCGACGTCGCCATCGCCCGTATCTTCAGCCAGCCGCGCTCGGCCATGCAGTCGGGCAGGGCCAGGACCGGCGGCTGGATGCTGACCTATGCCCCGGCCGAGCAGCGCCGCCAGGACCCGCTGACCGGCTGGACCGGCTCGGGCGACACCCGCGCCCAGCTCCGCCTCAGCTTCTCCTCGCGCGAGGCGGCCGAGGCCTATGCCCGCGCCAATGGCCTGGCCTTCGAGGTCGAGCCGGAGAAGCCCGGCCCGGCCCTGAAGCCGAAATCCTATGCGGAGAATTTCCGCTACGGCCGCGCCGAGAACTGGACCCACTGAGGGTCCGTCCCGGCGCCTGCGGCACCCTTAGCTCAACTGGATAGAGCAACCGGCTTCTACCCGGTTGGTTGGGGGTTCAAGTCCCTCAGGGTGCGTCTTTCTGCCGGGCTGCCGCGTCCCCCGGGGGATGGCGGGTGAAACGGCCCGGACCCGCGCGACCTTCGATGGGGTCGCCGCAGACGAAGAACGGCCCCGGATCAGCGGGGCCGTTGTCGTTTCCGGCCGGGGCCAGGGCGGCTAGGGCGCCAGCAGTTGCCGGATCTGCGGCTCGATGCCGGCGGACAGCATCGCATAGCCCACCATGGTCAGGTGCAGGCTGTCGAAGGCGATATCCTTGCTCAGCCGGCCACGGCCATCCACCAGCGAGCTGCCGACATCGCTGTACAGCACCGTGCTGCCATCGGCGCAGCGGCTGATCAGCGTATTCACCTGCTCGATGGTCCGCCGCATCGGCTCGGCCGCGGTATCGCCCCGGGGCAGCAGGCCGATGAGCAGGAACCTGGTGCGCGGCGACTTCGCCCGGATCGTCCTGAGGACCTCGGCAATGCCGAGCGCGATATCCTCCGGACGGCCCTGCGCCGAGACATTGTTGGTGCCCAGCAGCACCACCGCGACCTTCGGCCGCAGCGAGGCCGGCCAGTGGCCCTGGTTCAGGCGCCACAGCGCACCCTGGGTGAAGTCGCCCATGACGCCGAGATTGGCCGGGGCCCGATGGCCGTAGAACTGCTGGAAGATGGAGGGGAACCAGCCCTGCACCAGGGAATCGCCGATGAAGACCATCTCGACGCGGGAGAGATCGGCGCCGGCGAGCTGCCGGTCGAGCTCCTGCACCCGCGCGCGCCAATGCGGCTCGGCCAGGTATTCCTGGCCGGCCTCGCGCGGCGGCGGGTTGCGGCCGGGAAGGCCCGGGCAGATCGCCTGGGCGAAGGCCAGGGCAGGGGAGAGGGTAGCGGCCAGGGCGAGCGCGGCGAGCGCCAGGCGCCTCACCGGGCGGCGATCCGGTCGCGCACCAGGAAGCTGACCGGCGTGCCCTGCGGCGCCATCAGCCAGACGCTGTATTGCTGGCCCGCCTCGAGCCGGCCGAGATCCAGCAGCGGCGCCCGCTGCCCGCCGCAGTAGGCGATGACCTTCGCCGCCGCCGGGTTCAGGTTGCGCGCCACGCCGGTCTCCGGCGCCACCTTGGAGAAGATCGCCTGGCTGCCCGGATCGATCGCCAGCCCGCCCTCGGCGCAGCCGGTGATCGCCGGATAGAAGCCCAGCCGTGCGCGGGTCTGGTTGAACTCGACCTTGTCGGTGATCACCACCGCGCCCAGCCGGTCGCCGTCGCGCCGCAGCAGCACCGTGTTGTAGCCGCCGCTGGGGATCTGCACGGTGACCTCGGTGGTCAGGGTGCCGTCGCTGATCACCAGCTTCACCGGGCGCTTGGCCACGTCCTCGGCCACCATATAGGCGGTGACGCGCTCGGCGGCGCCATCGGGCACGGCGATCTGGTTGTCGTAATCGGGCTTCACCGTCACCCGGCCGGGCAGGGTATTGGCGAAGCGGACGAAGGCGAAGCCTTCCGGCAGGCGCTGCTCGTAGAGCATCGGCTGGGCGGCGGCGGGCCGCGCGCCCGCCAGGCCTGTGCTCAGAACAGCGGCCATGCAGAGGCCCAGCCAGGCAGAAGAAACACGCATCAGACCAGCCTGTCCTCGGGGAAAAGAGCCATGGGAAGGCATCGCGCGCTCAGCGCGCGATGCTCGACTGTTGCAGCTGGCCGATGCGCAGCCGCTGCGCGACGGTCAGCGCGCGCTGGGCGCGGCGCGTGTCGCTCTGCGCGCGGGCCGAGCGGGCCTCCATCATGTAGAGCTGCACATTGCTCGGCGCCTGCCGCTGGCCGAAGCTGATCAGCTCGTCGGCACGCTGCCAGTCGCGCATCTGCAGCGCCGCCTCGCCAGCGGTCATGATCGCCTCCAGCCGGGTGGGCTCGCGCGCCAGCACGCTTTCGGCGATCTGCTGGCCCTCCTGGCGATAGCCGGATTGCAGCCGCAGCCGGGCCAGCGCCAGCAGCAGGCCGGCGCGGTCGGGATCGCTCTGCAGCGCCTGCAGCAGCAGGGTATTGGCCTGGGCATACTGCCCGGCCTCGCTGTACTCGTCCGCCGTGACGGCGATCAGCGAGGCACGCATGCCCATGTACTGCTCGCGCTCCCCGGCGGTCATCTGGATGTTCTCGAGGCCGGCCATCAGCGTCGCGGCATCCTCGCGCTGCCTCGCCTCCAGCAGGGCGCCGGCCAGCGCCAGCCGCGCCTCCAGGCTCAGCGTCCGGCCGGTGTTCGCCGCGGTGCGGGCGGCGGCGATCGCCTCGCGCCCCATCTTCTGCCGGCCGAAGGCGCGCACCACGGCCGCCCCCGTCTGGCCACTGGTGTCCGGCCGCGCCGCGATGGCCAGCAGCGCACGGGTCGCGGCCGGCGCGGGCAGCTGCGCCTCCCACTGCGTCACCTCGACGCGGATGGTGGCCCCCTCCAGCATCTTGCGCAGGTCGGCATTGCGCTGGCCGGCCGGGATGCGGCCGATGCGGTCGACCACGTCGCGGTCGCGCTCCTCCGACTGCGCCAGCAGCGCGGCGGCGAAGAGGGATTCGCGGTCGCCGCGCGCGGCCAGGTCGCGCTCCAGGCTGTCGGCCTCGGCGGTCTCGCCCTGCAGCCGCAGCAGCCGGATCAGGTCGTGCCTCGCCCAGGCATCCTCGGGCGCGACCTGCACCGCCTGGCGCAGCAGGGCGATGGCGCGGGCTGGGTTGCCCTCGCGCTCGGCGGCCTGGCGGAAGCCGGCGGAGCGCGCCTGGGCGAAGCCGCGCGGCGGCACGAAGCCGGTGGACTGGGCCAGCGCATCGGCCTCGGCCGAGCGGCCCTGGCGTTCCAGCGTGGTGTAGAGCCCGCCCTGGGCCTCGCGCGAAGTGGGCCGGCGGCGCAGCGCCTCGCGGAAGCCTTCCTCGGCGGCGGCCCACTGGCCGCGCTGCAGGGCGATCTGCGCCAGGATGATGGTGGCCTCGGCGCGTTCCGCTTCCGAGCCGCGCTGCAGCGAGCGCTGCGCCTGGCGCTCGGCTTCGTCATAGCGCTCGCGCTGGATCGCCTGCCGCGCCAGCATGTTGGGCGTCATGACGACGCGGCCGGTGCCACCGCCGCCGCCGCCACCGCCGGCCACGGCATCGAGGCCGAGCGCCCGGCGGAACTCGGATTCGCGGTCCGGGGCGAGGGCGACGCCGCGCGCCATCAGCGCCTTCCAGTCGGCCTCGCGCTTCTGCAGCCGGCGCAGGATCGCCATGCCCAGGATCGAATCGACATCCTCGGGGTTCTTGGCCAGCGCCGCGTTGAAGCCGGCCTCGGCCTCGGCGAAGCGCTTGGCGTTCAGCGAATCGAAGGCGCCCTGGCGGAATTCGTAGGTCGGGTCCTGCCCGAAAGTGCGCACCTCGTTGTAGCGCGCCTCGATCTCGGCATCGCCCGGATAGGCGGCGCGATAGGCCTCGATCGCCGCGGTCGCCTCGCCGCCCGGGCCGAGCCAGAGCAGCGCCTGGCGCCAGGCGGCGCGCGCCGCGGTCGCGGTCTGCGGCTGGCGCGCCAGCACCTGCAGCTCCTCGATGCCCTGGGCGCGGGTGGTCTCGCGGAAGGTCAGCACCTGGGCCAGCGCCAGCTTGATCCGGATATTGTCCGGCTGCCGGGCCAGCGCCGCCGACAGGCCGCGCCGCGCCTCGCGGAAATCATCGGCGGAGAGCCCGGCCTGGGTCTGGTAGTATTCGACGGCGAAGGCGTCCGGCACCTCGCTGCCGCCGAAGGCGGCGCGATAGGCCTGCAGCGCCTCGGCGCCGCGCCCGGCCTGGACCAGGCGGCGCGCCTCGGCGATGCCGGACTGGTCGACCCCGGTGACGCGCATGGCGTTCTGCGCGCGGGCGACATCGGGGCTGTTGGGGGCCACGGCATTCAGCCGGGCCAGATAGGCGGCGGCCTGCTCGCTATCACCGGCCGAGGCGGCGACCTGCACTGCCATGGCCAGCGCCCGGGTGTCGTTCGGCTGGATGCGCAGCAGCCGTTCCAGCGACTGCAGCGCCGCCTCCGGGCGGTTCTGCGCCTGCCAGTAGCTGGCCTGGTCGAGCAGCAGGGAGGTGGCGGTGTCGCGGCTGCCGGCCGGAGCACCGGGCGCGCCGATCACCGGCGGCGCCGGGCCGCCATCCTGGCCATAGAGCGGCGTCTGCGGCATCGGCTGGCCCGGCACCAGGGCGGTCGGCGGCGGCGAGGCCGGCGGGGCGTTGCTGGGCGGCGATCCCTGGGCGAAGGCGGGCAGGGCGACCACGCCGCTGGCCAGGGCGCTGGAGCCGAGCAGGGCCAGCAGGCGGAGCGCGCGCCATGACCGGCCGCGCCGCGCCTCGGGGCGGGGCGACGCCTTCACCAGCCGATCAACCGCCATTCCAGCCTCCAGCGAAGATCTCCCCCTGCAAGTTGGGAAGCCGTAAAACTCTGGCACAACCCGTGCCGTGCGCAAATCAATTTTGTTGTCGCCAAATCCGGCACATCACGCAATTTTTGCGACAATTCTTGTGACCTCTGCCACCGCGCTGCCGCAGGCCCGCCGGCATTCTTTGGTGCCGCAGCATTGGCCTTTGCGGACCGGCGCTCAACCCACCGCCAGCCTCACGTCGGAGGGGCGCTGGTCGGCCAGGGCCTCCTCGGCCGGCGTGGCCCGATCCCCGCCGGCCATGTGCAGCTCGGCCAGGACGGGGAGGTGATCGGAGGCTGCCGCGCCGTCGCGGTCGCGCCAGCTGCGGCCCAGCAGCCCGGCCGGGCGGCAGAAGATCTCGTCCAGCCGCAGCAGCGGGAAATGCGCCGGGAAGCTGCGATGCGCCGTGCGCGCCGGCAGCAGCGGCGACAGCGCCCGCCAGACCGGGCCGCGCCACGACCAGTCGTTGAAATCGCCCATCACCACCAGCGGGCCCTCCTGGGCGCGCACCAGGGCGGCCAGCCGGCGCGCCTGGCGCTGTCGCTCGCGCCAGCGCAGGCCGAGATGCGTCGCCATCACGCCGAGGGTGCCGGCGGGCGTCTCGATCCGCGCCAGGATGGCGCTGCGCGGCTCGCGGCGCTCGACCGACAGATCGTGGATGGCGGCGTCGCGCATCGGCCAGCGGCTGAACAGCATGTGACCATAGGCGCCTTCCTCGGCGCCCTGCATGGTTTCCGCCACCATATCATGCCCGGCGAAGACCTCCTTCAGGGCCTGGAAGGGGGTGGGGCGGTGCTTCGGGCGGCTGTCGATCTCCTGCACCGCCAGCAGGTCGGGGCGGTGCCGGCGGATCAGGGCGATGACCCGCTCGAGATCGTAGCGCCCGTCACGGCCGATGCCGCCATGGATGTTCCAGGTCATGGCCCGCAGGATCATGCGGCGCGCACCCCGGCCTCGACCTCCTGCTCCGCCTCGCGGGCGGCCTGCTCGGGGTCGCGTCCCTCGGCCTCCGCCTCGGCACGGGCCTCGGCCGTGGCGCTGCGGCGGCGGAACCATGAGACCAGGCTCTGCAGCCCCCAGGACAGCGCGCCCCAGGCCAGCAGCACGGCAACGAAGCCCAGGATGTCGCGCAGCGAGGGGTCAGTCATGATGCGCAGCAGCCGGTCGCCCAGCGCCGTCATCAGGATCAGCCCGGGCGCCAGGCCGAGCGCGGTGCCGACCATGTAGTCCAGCAGCGGGATGCGGATGGCGCCGGCCACCAGATTGACCAGGGTGAAGGGGGCGATCGGCATCAGCCGCACCATGGTCACCGCCATGATGCCGTTGCGGGCGATGCTGCGGCTGATGCGGTTGATGCGCGGGCCGAGCAGCTTGCGCAGCAGCTTCGGCCCCAGGCGGCGGCCGACCAGCCAGGTCAGGAAGGCGCTGACCAGCGCGCCGATCCCGGCATAGGCGAGGCCGGGCCAGATGCCGAAGGCCGCCGCCGTCGCCACGATCAGCACATTGACCGGGAAGGCGATCAGCCCCAGCACCATGAACAGGCCGAGCGCCAGCAGCGGCCCCCAGGCGCCATTGGCGTTCTGCATCGAGGCGCTGAAGGTCTCGGGGTTCAGGAAGGCGGAGAGCGGCGTGTAGCGCCAGATCACCGCGATCAGCAGGATCGGCGCCGCCACCAGGGTGACCCGCAGCCAGAGCGGCATGCCATGCGGGGTGCCGTCCTCGGCGGTGAAATCGGCCAGCAGCATGGTGGTGCCCAGCGCACGGGCCGGATCGGCCACCGCCTCGATCTGGGTCAGCGCCTCACCCTCGGCCAGGACCCCGTCCTCGATCGGCATCAGCCGGCGGGAGCGCCCCGCCAGCTGGTCGAGAGCGGCGAAGAGCGAGCCGCCCTGCATGGCGCGGGCCACTTCCTCCGGCGTCGCATCCAGGTGCTCGGCCAGGAAGCGGTCGCGGATGCGGGCGATGCCGGCGCGGGTCCGCTCATCCTGCGCCTCGATCGCCAGGTCGCATTCACTGTCGGTGCCCATCGAGCGGTTGCAAATATTGGCCGAGCCGATGCGCAGGCAGCGATCGTCGACGATCATCACCTTGGCATGCACCATGACATCGGCCACCGGGCCCTTCTGCGGCCCGCGCGTCGCGCCCACCTCGGGATAGACCAGGCGGACCCGGTCGGCGACCCCGGCCTCGCGCAGCAGCATCATGAAGCGGATGCGCCCGGCCAGCATGGTGCGGTGCTCGAGCCAGGTGTGGTGGGTGCGCGGTCCCAGGATCACCACCTCGAGCGCCGGACATTGCCGCAGCCGGTCCGCCAGCTGCTGCGCCAGGCCGAGATGGGTGAGGAACTGGTTCTCGATATAGAGGGCGCGTTCGGCGCCGGCGATCATCGCCTCGTAGAGCCGCTCGACCTCGCGCAGCTCCGGCAGGTGCTCGAAGCTGCCACGGGTGCGGGCGATGCCCACCGGGACATCGGTGAAGTCGGGCGCCAGGCCGCGCGGCCAGAGCGAGGCCGCATGCGGCGGCGGATCGCCGCGCGGCGGCAGGTCCTCGCAGGCGGCCTCGGCCCAGCGGTCGCGGAACAGGTCGGCCAGCGCCGCCGCGGCGGCACCGTCCACCATCATCTGCACGTCATGGAAGGGCGGATAGGTCTCGTCGCGCGGATCGGTGCGGTGCGGATTGACCGCCTTGTGCGGCGAGCTGTCCCAGCGGCGGATGGTCAGGTCCAGCCCGCCGGCGGTGGCCAGCGCGTCGTCGATCACCACCACCTTCTGGTGGTGCGAGGCGCCGAAGGCCACCTGGTCGTCCAGGCAGAGCTCGATCTGCCGCGGCGTGCCCCAGTGCAGCGACAGCGCCGGCAGCAGCTCCCGCTCCAGCGCATAGAGCACGGAATAGTCCCAGAGCAGCAGCTTGATGCGCAGCTGCGGCCGGCGCTCGACCAGCGCCGCCAGGAAAGGCCCGAGCATCGCCGGCAGCCCGTCGCGCGCCTCGCCCGAGGGGCCGACCAGCGGCGTGCGGCTGTCGATGTCCCAGCCGGCGATCAGGATCGAGCTCCTGGCCGATTTCATCGCCTCGCGCAGCGCGCCGTAATAGTTGGCCGCATCCACCAGCACGGCGGCGCGGCCGGCCGGCTCCAGGCGCCAGACGGTGTCGCCCGGCCGCAGCAGCGTGGTTGCGGGCGGGCCGGGGCGGGCGGCGGCCGGGGTGTCGAGGGCGTTGTCGGTCGGAGGGGCCATCACCCCGCTGCAACGCAGCAGGGGACGGAAGGTCACCGATCAACAGCGCGACAATTTTCCGCGCGACAAGCCTCAGCCGGGGGCAGGGGGCACCAGGACCGGGATGTTGTCCAGCAGGCGGATCTCGCCCAGGCGGGCGGCGACCAGCAGCCGGGCGGCGCCGGCGGCACCGGCCGGCCAGGGGCGCAGCGTGGCGGGCTCGACCAGAGCGAGATAGTCCGGGACGAAGCCGGCGGCCTGCAGCGCGGCCTGCCCCTCGGCCAGCGCCGGCCCGACCGGCTGGCCGGCGGCCAGCGCCGCGCCGCATCGCTGCAGCAGGCCGGGCAGGGCGGCCGCCTGGCCGCGCTCGCCCTCGGACAGCCGCCGGTTGCGCGAGGACATCGCCAAGCCATCGGCCTCGCGCACCGTCGGCAGGCCCTGGATCGTCACCGGCAGCAGCAGGTCGGCCACCATGCGGCGGACCACCTGCAGCTGCTGCCAGTCCTTCTCGCCGAACACCGCCACATCGGCCTGGGCCATCATGAACAGCTTGCAGCAGACCGTCGCCACGCCGCGGAAATGACCGGGCCGCGCCGTGCCCTCCCAGCCCTCGGCCGGGCTGCCGGGACCGGCGCCGGGGTCGATCACGCAGACATCGCCCGGCGGATACATGACGGCCGGCGTCGGCAGGAAGGCCAGGTCGCAGCCGGCGGCCTGCAGCTTGGCGAGGTCGCCGGCCTCGTCGCGCGGATAGCGGTCGAGGTCCTCGGTGGGGGCGAATTGCAGCGGGTTGACGAAGATCGAGGCGATCACGACGTCGGCCTGGCGCCGCGCCTCGGCCACCAGCGCCAGGTGGCCGTCATGCAGCGCGCCCATGGTGGGCACCAGGCCGATCCGCTGCCCCGCCGCCCGCCAGGCGCCGGTCGCCGCCCGCAGCCCCGCCAGTTCCCGCTCGATCCGCATCGCCATCCTCCCGGCTTTGTCTTGGCCGTCCCTCCTGCCGAAGCCGGGCCGGCCTGGCAAGGCTTGACGCCGCCGCCGCCGCGCGGGATCAACCGCGCGCCTGATCACCTCGGCCGCCAGGCGCGAAAGGTCCGTTCGATGCAGCGTGTGTTCTCCGGGATCCAGCCCTCCGGCATCCCCACCCTCGGCAACTACCTGGGCGCCATCCGCAACTGGGTGCCGATGATGGCCGACCACGAATGCATCTATTGCGTGGTGGACCTGCACGCCATCACCCAGCCCTTCGACCCGAAGACGCTGGCGACCCAGACGCGCGAAATGGCCGCCGCCCTGATCGCCTGCGGCGTCACGCCCGACAAGTGCACCCTCTTCGTGCAGAGCCATGTCCATGCCCATGCCCGGCTGGCCTGGATCTTCAACTGCGTGGCGCGGATCGGCTGGCTGAACCGGATGACCCAGTTCAAGGACAAGGCCGGCAAGGACCGCGAGAACGCCGGCTCCGGCCTCTATGTCTATCCGAACCTGATGGCCGCCGACATCCACGCCTACCACGCCACCCGCGTCCCCGTCGGCGAGGACCAGAAGCAGCACCTGGAGCTGGCCAACGACATCGGCGAGAAGTTCAACCACGACTATGGCGTGGACTTCTTCCCGCATATCGAGCCGCTGATCCAGGGCGTCGCCGCCCGCGTCATGTCGCTGCGCGACGGCACCAAGAAGATGTCGAAGTCGGACGCCTCCGACCAGTCGCGCATCAACCTGACCGACGATGCCGATACCGTCGCCCTGAAGATCCGCCGCGCCAAGACCGATGCCGAGCCGCTGCCCGGCGAGATGTCCGGCCTGGACGGCCGCCCGGAGGCGCGCAACCTGGTGGGCATCCTGGCCGCCATCACCGGCGTCGCGCCGGCCGAGGTGCTGCGCCAGCACGAGGGCCAGGGCTTCGGCAGCTTCAAGAACACCCTGGCCGACGCGCTGGTGGTGCATCTCTCGCCGATCCAGGCCGAGATGCAGCGCCTGCTGGCCGACCCGGCGGCAGTCGATGCGGCGCTCCGCCAGGGTGCCGACAAGGCGGCGGCCATCGCCGAGCCGATCGTGCAGAAGGCGGAAGAGTTGGTCGGCTTCCTGCCGCGCCGCTGAGAGGGCGCCGCCGCCGGGCCGCCGGGGCGGCCCCGGCCGCGCGGTTACATATAATCCGTTAATGTATTGCGTCTAAATTGAGCTGGCGGCGCCTCACCCGGGGTGGGCGCCGCCACGGTTCCGCGACGGCTAGGACAGCCCTCCTGAGCCTGTCCAGCCAGCTCGAGGACGCGTCATGTCTGCCTTCACCCCCCCTGCCGGCGAAGAGAGCCTCCGCCTCGAGGCGCTGCGCTCCCTCAACCTGCTGGAGACGCCGGCCAGCGAGAGCTACGACCGCATCACCCGCCTGGCCAGCAAGATGCTGGCCGCGCCGGTGGCCGCCGTCTCGCTGACCGACAGCCACCGGCAATGGTTCAAATCCGCCCGTGGCACGGCGGGCAACGAGATCCCGCGCCACCAGGCACCCTGCGCGGTGGTCAGCACCAGCCGCCGGATGCTGGTGGTGCCCGACCTGCAGGCGGATGACCGCTTCATCGGCAGCCCGCTGGCGCTGGCCGGGATCCGTTTCTATGCGGGCGCGCCGCTGGTCACCCGGGACGGGCATGGCAT
This sequence comes from Roseomonas sp. USHLN139, assembly GCF_037145735.1. Taxonomy (NCBI): domain Bacteria; kingdom Pseudomonadati; phylum Pseudomonadota; class Alphaproteobacteria; order Acetobacterales; family Roseomonadaceae; genus Roseomonas; species Roseomonas sp. USHLN139. The sequence goes on from NZ_JBBCWY010000001.1 coordinate 1,460,952, forward strand.
CGGCGCCATGTGCGTGCTGGACACCGCCCCGCGCGAGATCTCCCCCGAGGAGGCGCAGTCGCTGCACGACCTCGCCGCCATGGTGATGGCGCAGGTCGAGCTGGAACATGCCTTCGGCCGCATCGACCCGGTCAGCGGCCTGCCCAACCGGCTGCAGTTCCTCGACGAGTTCGCCGCCCGCCCGGCGGCGGAGGCGGGCGTCGCCCTGGTGGTCGAGCTGTCGCATTCGAGCCAGCTCGGCCAGGCCGTGGCGGCGCTCGGCCCGGGCTATGTCGAGGCGCTGGCGCGGCATGGCGCGACCGTGCTGGCCCGCGCGCTGGGCGGGCGCAACGGCCTCTACCATATCGGCGGCTGCGGCTTCCTGGCGCTGCTCGGCAGCGACCGGCCCGGCGGCTGGGAAGGCGCGGTGACAGCCCTGCAGGCCGCCTTCGAGGAGCCGCTGAATTTCGGCGACGTGCCGGTCACCGCCAGCCCGACCTTCGGCGTGGCCCCCTTCCGCGCCGGCATCGACAGCGCCGAGGATGTGCTGCGGGCCGGGGCCAGCGCGGCGGAGGAAGCGCATCGCGCCGGCCTGCCGCTCAGCCTCTACAGCGCCGACACCGATGCGCGGAACCGCCGCCATCTGCGCCTGCTCTGCGACATGCCGCCGGCGCTGCTCGCGCCGGACCAGCTCAGCCTGGTGTTCCAGCCGCGCATCGAGATCGGCACCGGCCGCTGCCGCGGCGCCGAGGCGCTGCTGCGCTGGCAGCACCCGGAGCTGCTGGCGGTCTCGCCGGGCGAGTTCATCCCGCTGGTCGAGCAGACCGCGCTGGCCCAGCCGGTCACGCAATGGGTGATCGCGCGGGCCGCGGCGCAGCTCGCCGCGCTGCGGCGCGACGGGCTGGACCTGCGGCTCTCGGTGAATGTCTCCGCGCTCAACTTGGCGGAGACCGACTTTGCCGGGCGGCTGGTGGAGACGCTGGCGGAGCAGGGGCTGGAGCCGCAGGCGCTGGAGCTGGAATTCACCGAAAGCGCGCTGATGCGCAACGGCCAGGCCGCGCTGGCGCAGCTGCGCGCCCTGCGCCAGCTCGGCATGGAGATCGCCATCGACGATTTCGGCACCGGCTACAGCACCTTCTCCTATCTGCAGACCCTGCCGGCCAATATCGTCAAGCTCGACCAGTCCTTCATCCGCGGCCTGTCGGGCAGTGCGCGCGACCGCCGGATGGTGGCCACCATGATCCAGCTGACGCATGACCTCGGCCATCGCGTGGTCGCCGAGGGGGTGGAGGACCAGGCCGCCCTGGACTTCCTGGCCGAATGCGGCTGCGAGGAGGCGCAGGGCTACCTGATCGCCCGGCCGATGCCGGAGACAGCCCTGCGCGCCTGGCTGACGGCGCGCGCCGTTCCCGCCGCCGCCTGAGCTCAGGCCGGCAGCAGCAGGGTGGCCGCCGCCTGCGCGGCGATGCCCTCGCCACGGCCGGTGAAGCCCAGCCGCTCGGTGGTGGTGGCCTTCACCGAGACCCGCGTCACCGGGATGCCCATCAGCTCCGCCAGCCGGGCGCGCATCGCCTCGGCATGCGGGCCGATCTTCGGCCGCTCGCAGATCAGCGTCACATCCGTATGGGTGATGATGCCGCCGCGCGCGGCCACCCGCCCGGCGGCGTGGCGCAGGAAGCGGGCGCTGTCGGCATCCTTCCACTCCGCCTCGCTGGGCGGGAAGTGGCGGCCGATATCGCCCTCGGCCAGGGCGCCATAGATCGCGTCGCACAGCGCGTGCAGGCCGACATCGGCGTCGGAATGCCCGTCCAGCCCCAGCGAGTGCGGGATGGTCAGGCCGCAGAGCACCAGCGGGCGGCCTTCCACCAGGCGGTGGACGTCGAAGCCGGTGCCCATGGCGGGCAGGTAGCGCGGCAGCAGGGCGGCCTCGGCGCGGGGCAGGTCTTCCGGGTAGGTCACTTTGAGATTGGTCTCCGAACCGGGCAGCAGGGCGACGGGCAGGCCGGCCGCTTCCAGCAGGGCGGCGTCGTCGGTGGCCTCTTGCCCGGCGGCGCGGTGCGCGTCCAGCAGCGGGCCGAAGCGGAAGGCCTGCGGGGTCTGCGCGCGGTAGAGGTTTTCGCGCGGGACGGTCTTCTGGATGGCGCCGTCACGGCCGAGCTTCAGCGTGTCGCTGACCGGCTGGGCCGGGATGGCGCCGGGATGGGTCTCCAGCGCGGCCAGCAGCGCCAGGATGGTGCCGCGCGGCAGGATCGGGCGGGCGCCGTCATGGACGAGCACCAGGACAGGGGGCTCGGCCAGGGCGGCCAGCGCCTCGAGGCCGGCGCGGACGCTGGCCTGGCGGGTGGCGCCGCCCTCGATGGCGGGCAGGCAGGGCAGGCCGGCCAGGATGTCCTCGACGGTGGCCGCCTCGCCGGCCGGCACCACGGGCAGCAGGAAATCCACGGCGCCGTCGGCCAGCAGCGCCTCGGCGGCATGGCGCAGCACGGGGCGGCCGAGCAGCGGCAGGTATTGCTTGGGCCGGTCGGCGCCGAAGCGCTGGCCACGGCCGGCGGCCATCAGGAGGGCGATCACGGGCATGGCGCGAGCCTATCCGCGACCGGCCGCCGGCAACAGGGGGGCAGCCGCCCCGCGCCGCGCGCGGGCCGGCCGTGCCGCAAGCCTGGGCGGTTGCGCATGGACGCGACCGGCGTCAGCGACTAGATTGCCCAAATCATGAGCACCGACCCCAGCACCCCCACGGCACTCCGCCAGGCCGCGCCGCGGCTGCGGCCGATCATGGTGGGGCCGATCCGCATCGACGCCCCGGTCATCCTGGCGCCGATGTCGGGCGTCTCCGACCTGCCCTTCCGCCGCCTCTGCCGCTCGCTGCAGGCGCCTATGGTGGTCAGCGAGATGATCGCCAGCCAGGCCATGGTGCGGGAGAACCGCCAGACCAGGAAGATGGCCGAGGTCGACGGCTTCGGCGGCCCGACCAGCGTGCAGCTGGCCGGCTGCGACCCCACAGTGATGGCTGAGGCGGCGAAGCTGGTGGTCGACCAGGGCGCCGCCATCGTCGACATCAATTTCGGCTGCCCGGTGAAGAAGGTGGCGATCGGCCAGCAGGCCGGCAGCGCGCTGATGCGCGACGAGATCGGCGCCGCCCGCATCCTGGAAGCGGTGGTCAAGGCGGTCCCGGTGCCGGTGACGCTGAAGATGCGCATGGGCTGGGACCACAGCAGCCTGAACGCGCCGCGGCTGTCGAAGATCGCCGAGGAATGCGGCATCAAGCTGATCACCGTGCATGGCCGCACCCGGCAGATGCTCTATACCGGCACCGCCGACTGGGCCTTCGTCGCCAAGGTGAAGGCGGCGATCGGCCTGCCGGTGATCGTCAACGGCGACATCCTGACGCCCGAGCACGCCGCCGAGGCGCTGCGGCAATCGGGCGCCGATGGCGTGATGATCGGCCGTGGCTGCTATGGCCGGCCCTGGCTGCTGGCCCGCACCGCCGCCTATCTCACCACCGGCGAGGAGCTGCCGGAGCCGGACCTGGCCACCCACTACAAGGTGCTGCTCGAACACTACCACTCGATGCTGGAGCATCACGGGCTGCACCCGGGCGTCCGCCTGGCCCGCAAGCACCTGGCCTGGTATTCCAAGGGCCTGCCCGGCTCGGCCGAGTTCCGCGTCGCGGTCAACCGGGCCGAGACGCCGGAGGCGGCGCTGGCCCTGCTCGCCGAATTCTACCTGCCGCTGATCGAGCAGGGGGTCGAGGCGGTGCGCGATTCCTACCGCGAGGCCGGCGAGGCCGACGGGGACCAGCTGGCGGCATGAACAATCCTGTCGCCTCGCGTCGGCCGATGCGCGGCCTGGAGGGCAGCCCGGCCCTGCCGGATGCGGTCACGCTGATGGCCGCGCTGCCGGTGCCGGTGGTGCTGCTGGATGCCGGCAACCGCTTCCGCTTCGCCAACCCGGCCGCCGAGCAGTTCTTCCAGCTCTCCTCGGCCAATCTGGCGCAGATGGGGCTGGGCGAGCTGATCCCGTCGGACAGCCGGCTCTTCGCCCTGGTCGACCAGGTGCGCACGCTGGACGCGCCGGTTTCCGACCATGACCTGACGCTCGACAGCCCGCGGCTGCACCGCACCGGCGTCACCGTGCATGGCGCGCCGTTGCCGGAACTGTCGGGCGCCGTGCTGCTGTCGCTGCAGGACGGCAGCAAGGCCCAGAAGCTGGACCGCCAGCTGAACTTCCGCGGCGCCGCCCGCGGCGCCTCGGCCATGGCGGCGATGCTGGCGCATGAGGTGAAGAACCCGCTTTCGGGCATCCGCGGCGCGGCGCAGCTGCTGGAGCAATCGGCCAGCGAGGAGGATCGGGAGCTCTGCACCCTGATCCAGGACGAGGCCGACCGCATCCGCAACCTGGTCGAGCGCTTCGAGATGTTCTCCGAGCGCCCGGTCGAGCGCGCCCCGGTCAATATCCACGAGGTGCTGGACCATGTCCGCCGCATCGCCGCGCGCGGCTTCGCCAGCCATCTGCGCATCGTCGAGGATTACGACCCCTCGCTGCCGCCGGTCTATGCCAACCGCGACCTGCTGGTGCAGATCCTGCTGAACCTGGTGAAGAACGCCGCCGAGGCGGTCGACCCCCAGGCCGGCGAGATCCATCTCTCGACCGCCTATCATCATGGGGTGCGCATCGCGGTGCCCGGCTCGCGCGAGCGGGTGCACCTGCCGCTGCAGGTCAGCGTGCGCGACAACGGCCCCGGCATCCCGGAGGAGGTCGCCTCGACCATCTGGGAACCCTTCGTCACCACCAAGCGCGGCGGCCAGGGCCTGGGCCTGGCGCTGGTGGCCAAGCTGGTCGCCGATCAGGGCTCGCTGATCGAATGCGACACCCGTCCCGGCCGGACGGTGTTCCGCCTGTCCCTGCCGATGCCGCCCGCCGACACCTCCGCCCCGCGCAAGACACGAGACGAATGACCGAGACCCGCACCATCCTCGTGGCCGATGACGATCGGGCCATCCGCACCGTGCTGTCCCAGGCGCTGGGGCGCGCCGGCTACACGGTGCGCGCCACCTCTTCCGCCGCCACGCTCTGGCGCTGGGTGGAGGAGGGCATCGGCGACCTGGTGATCACCGACGTGATCATGCCGGATGAGAACGGCCTGGACCTGGTGCCGCGCATCAAGCGGGTGCGGCCGGAGCTGCGCGTCGTCGTCATGTCGGCGCAGTCGACCTTCATGACCGCGGTGAAGGCGGCGCAGCGCGGCGCCTTCGAATACATGCCCAAGCCCTTCGACCTGAAGGAGCTGCTGGCCGTCGTCGCCCGCGCGCTGACCGCGCCGGCCGTGGCGGTCCCGCAGGAGGATGAGGGCGAGACCGAGCGCCTGCCGCTGATCGGCCGCTCGCCGGCGATGCAGGAGATCTACCGCACCGTCGCGCGGCTGACGACGACCGACCTCACCGTGATGATCACCGGCGAGAGCGGCACCGGCAAGGAGCTGGTCAGCCGCGCGCTGCATGATTACGGCCGCCGCCGCACCGGGCCGTTCGTCGCCATCAACATGGCCGCCATCCCGCGCGAGCTGATCGAGAGCGAGCTGTTCGGCCATGAGCGCGGCGCCTTCACCGGCGCGCTGTCGCGCGGCGTCGGCCGCTTCGAGCAGGCGGCCGGTGGCACGCTGTTCCTCGACGAGATCGGCGACATGCCGCCCGAGGCGCAGACCCGGCTGCTGCGCGTGCTGCAGGAGGGCGAGTTCACCACCGTCGGCGGCCGCAACCCGATCAAGGCCAATGTCCGCATCGTCGCCGCGACGCATCGCGACCTGCGCCAGGCGATCCGCCAGGGCATGTTCCGCGAGGACCTTTTCTATCGTCTGAACGTGGTGCCGATCCGGCTGCCGCCGCTGCGCGAGCGGGCCGAGGACATTCCGCTGCTGGCGCGCCACTTCCTGGATCGTGCCAAGGCCGCGGGCCTGCCAGGCAAGCAGCTCGACCAGGGCGCCGTTGACCGGCTGCGGCAGCATTCCTGGCCGGGCAATGCGCGCGAGCTGGAGAACCTGATGCGGCGGCTGGCCGCCCTCTACCCGCAGGAGGTGATCGGCGGCGACGCGGTGGCCACCGAGCTGGCCGAGGCCGAGCCGGTGGCCGAGATGGAGGCGCGCGCTTCGGAGACGCTGGAGCAGGCGGTGGAGCGCCACCTCTCCAGCTTCGTCGCCGCGCAGAAGGACGGGCTGCCGGTGCGCGACCTCTATGAGCGCGTGCTGGCCGAGGTCGAGCGGCCGCTGCTGCGGCTGGCGCTGGCCGCCACCCGCGGCAACCAGATCAAGGCCGCCGCCATGCTCGGGCTGAACCGCAACACGCTGCGCAAGAAGATCCGGGAGCTGGACCTGCCGGTGGTGCGCGGCCTGTCGTGAGTCGGGAGGCCGCCGACAGCGGCGAAGGCCGCGCCGCCGCGCGCCGCTCCCCGGGGCGGCGCCTGCTCGACCTGCTGCTGGGCCGGGCGATGACCCTGTCGCTGGCGATCGGTGCCCTGCTGCTGGGCATCGGCACCTTCACCCTGCTCTCCGGCGGCAGCCCCTTCGGCCCGACCAAGCCCGGGCAGGTGGTGGCCATGGTGCTGGTCAACGCCACCTTCCTGCTGCTGCTGCTGGTCTCGCTGACGGCGCGGCTGGTGCGCGTCTGGGCCGAGCGCCGTCGCGGCTCGGCCGGCTCCCGCCTGCATGTCCGGCTGGTCATGCTGTTCAGCGTGGTCGCCGTGGTGCCGGCGCTGCTGGTCGCCGTCTTCGCCGCCGTCTTCTTCAACCTGGGCATCCAGGCCTGGTTCAGCGACCGCGTGCGCGACACGCTGGAAGCCAGCCTGGTCGCCTCGCGCGCCTATCTGGACGAGCATCGCAACACCATCCGCGCCGATGCCCTGGCCATGGCCGCCGACCTGAACCGCGCCGGCCGGCTGCTGGACGAGAACCAGTATGCCTTCGCCCAGATCCTGGCGACGCATACCGCGCTGCGCGGCCTGACCGATTCCGTGGTCTTCGAGCCGGTGCTGAACCGCGTCGTCAGCCATGCCGGGCTGACCACCACCACGGTGCTCGACCCGCTGCCGGCCTGGGCCACCGAGCTCGCCCGCAATGGCGAGGTCGCCGTGCTGCCCGGCGAGTCGGAGGAGGGCAGGGTGCGCGCGCTGGTCGAGCTCGATATCGGCCAGGGCTTGATGCTGCTGATCGGCCGTCCGGTCGATCCCGGCGTGATTGAGCACATGCGCCGCACCGAGCTGGCCTTCCAGCAGTATGACGAGCTGGACCGCAACCGTTCCGGCCTGCAGATCACCTTCGCCATGATCTTCGCCATCGCCGCCCTGCTGGTGCTGATGGCGGCCGTGCTGATCGGCCTGGTCATCGCCAACCAGATCGCGCGGCCGCTGTCGCGGCTGATCGTCGCCGCCGAGCGGGTGCGCAGCGGCGACCTCTCGGTCCGCGTCACCGAGGGCGGGGCGGAGGACGAGGTCGGCACCCTGAGCCGCGCCTTCAACCGCATGACCAACCAGCTGGCCGCCCAGCGCAGCGAGCTGATGGAGGCCTATCGCCAGATCGACGAGCGCCGCCGCTTCACCGAGACGGTGCTGTCCGGCGTCTCCGCCGGTGTCATCGGCCTGGATGCCGCGGCGCGCATCAACCTGCCCAACCGATCGGCCAGCGAGCTGCTCGGGCTCGAGCTGGAGGCCGAGCTCGGCCGGCCGCTGGCCGAGGTGGCGCCCGAATTCGCGCCGCTGCTGGAGCAGGCGCTGGCCCAGCCGGAGCGCACCCGAACTGCCGAGATCCGCATCGGCCCGGCCAGCGAGCGGCGCAGCCTGCTGGCGCAGATCGGCGCCGAGCTGCAGCGCGGCCAGGTGGTCGGCTTCGTCATCACCTTCGACGACATCACCGAGCTGCTCTCGGCGCAGCGCAAGGCGGCCTGGGCCGATGTGGCCCGCCGCATCGCGCACGAGATCAAGAACCCGCTGACGCCGATCCAGCTCTCGGCCGAGCGGCTGAAGCGGCGCTATCTGAAGCAGATCACCAACGACCCCGAGACCTTCGTTGCGTGCACCGACACCATCGTCCGCCAGGTCGGCGATATCGGCCGCATGGTGGACGAGTTCTCGGCCTTCGCCCGCATGCCGCAGCCGGTGATCCGCCCGGAGCCGATCGACCAGGTGGCGCGCGAGGCGCTGATCCTGCAGCAGAACGCGCATCACGACATCGGCTTCGCCACCCGCATCCCCGAGGCCGCGCCGCGCATCCCCTGCGACCGCCGGCTGATCGGCCAGGCGCTGACCAATCTGCTGGCCAATGCCGCCGATGCCGTCGCCATGCGGGTCCAGGCCGAGGCGGGCGAGGGGGTCGAGCACCCTGAGCCCGGCCATATCACCCTGGCCGTCGAGGAGGCCGAGGACTGGGTCACGCTGGTGGTCGAGGACAATGGCATCGGCCTGCCGCAGGGCGAGGAGCGGGAGCGCCTCACAGAACCGTATGTGACGCACAAGCCGAAAGGGACCGGCCTTGGTCTTGCCATCGTGAAGAAGATCATGGAGGACCACGGGGGCAGGCTGTTGCTGACCGAGCGGGAAGCGGCCGATGGTCATCCGGTGCGCGGCACCCGCGCGGCCCTGGTGCTGCCACGGCGCAGCGCCGCGCCCGGCCCGAATGCGGGCGCGAGCAATTCAAGCCCCAATCCGGGGGCGGACTTGACTGGAAGAACGGAGATGCAGCGGCATGGCGCATGATATCCTGATCGTCGACGACGAACCGGACATCCGCGCGCTGATCGAGGGCATCCTCTCGGATGAAGGCTACGACACCCGCGTCGCGCAGAATTCCGACACGGCGCTGACCGCCTTCCGCGCGCGCCGGCCCAGCCTCGTCATCCTCGACATCTGGCTGCAGAATTCCCGCCTCGATGGCCTCGGCATCCTCGAGGCGATGCAGCGCGACGACGCCTCGGTCCCCGTCGTGATGATCTCCGGCCACGGCACCATCGAGACGGCGGTCCAGGCCATCCAGCAGGGCGCCTACGACTTCATCGAGAAGCCCTTCAAGTCCGACCGCCTGCTGCTGATCGCCGAGCGCGCGCTGGAGGCCGCCCGCCTCAAGCGCGAGGTCAGCGAGCTGAAGCTGCGCGCTGGCGCCGAGACGGAGCTGCTCGGCGCCTCCCCCCAGATCGCCCAGCTCCGCGGCGCCATCGAGCGGGTGGCGCCGACCGGTTCCCGCGTGCTGATCGCCGGCCCCGCCGGGGCCGGCAAGGAAGTGGCGGCGCGCATGATCCATGCGAAGTCGCGCCGCGCCGGCGAGCCCTTCGTCGCGCTGAACTGCGCCACGCTGAACCCGGCCCGCTTCGAGGAGGAGCTGTTCGGCGTCGAGGCCGGCGGCGACGCCCAGGCCGCGCCGCGCCGCGCCGGCGTGCTGGAACGCGCCCATGGCGGCACCCTGCTGCTCGACGAGGTGGCCGACATGCCGCTGGAGACCCAGGGCAAGATCGTCCGCGCGCTGCAGGAACAGGGCTTCGAGCGGGTCGGCGGCGCCACCCGCGTCAAGGTCGATGTCCGCGTCATCGCCACCACCAACCGCGACCTCGCCGCCGAGATCGCCGGCGGCCGCTTCCGCGAGGACCTTTTCTACCGCCTGGCCGTGGTGCCGCTGCGCGTCCCCGCGCTGCGCGAGCGCCGCGAGGACGTCCCCGTGCTCGCCCGCCACTTCATGGCCCGCTCGGCCGAGACCTCCGGCGTGCCGGCGCGCGAGCTGTCGGAAGACGTGCTCGCCGCCATGCAGGCCTATGACTGGCCGGGCAATGTCCGCCAGCTGCGCAACCTGGTCGACTGGCTGCTGATCATGGCGCCGGGCGGGGCAGGGGAGCCGATCCGGCCGGAGATGCTGCCGCCGGAAGTCGGCTCCGCGGCGCCGGCCGCGCTGAAGCTCGACCGGTCGAGCGAGATCATGACCCTGCCGCTGCGCGAGGCGCGTGAGCTGTTCGAGCGGCAGTATCTCGAGGCGCAGCTGCTGCGCTTCGGCGGCAATATCAGCCGCACCGCCAATTTCGTCGGCATGGAACGCTCGGCACTGCACCGCAAGCTGAAGTTCCTGGGCGTCCAGGCCGAGGACAAGGCCGCGCCGGCATAAAGAGAAGCAAGGCTGGGGGAAGGTATTCCCCCAGACCCCCATCTATTTCTGTCGATGGGGCCATTGCCGCGGCAGCGCTTCGGGGCGAACCTGCCGCCCAGTCACCACCAGCACGAGAGACCAGGGCATGTCCCGCATCGCCTATGTGAACGGCCGCTATGTCCCGCAGCGCGACGCCAGCGTGAACGTCGAAGACCGCGGCTACCAGTTCGGCGATGGCATCTACGAGGTGGTCCACCTCTACAACGGCCGCTTCATCGACGAGGACCGCCACCTCGACCGGCTCGAGCGCTCGCTGCGCGAAATCCGCCTGCCGATGCCGCTGACCCGCGCCGCCCTGTCCACCGTGCTGCAGGAAGTCGCCCGCCGCAACCGCGTCACCGAGGGCCTGCTCTACATGCAGGTGACCCGTGGCGTCGCCCGCCGCGACCATCCGTTCCCCGCCAAGCCCGTGCCGCCAGCGCTGGTCATCACCGTCAAGCGCATCCCGGCCTATCCGGCGAGCATCGAGAACTGGGGCGGCGCCGCCATCACCCTGCCCGACCAGCGCTGGGCCCGCCGCGACATCAAGAGCGTCAACCTGCTGCCCAACGTCCTGGCCCGCCAGGCCGCGCGCGAGCAGGGCGCCATCGAGGCCATCCTCTACGAGGAGGCCACCGGCACCATCACCGAGGGCGCGGCCACCAGCTTCTGGATCGTCGACGCCGCGGGCGCCATCCGCACCCGCGCCCTGTCGCACGCCATCCTGCCGGGCTGCACCCGCGGCGCGCTGATGGCCGAGCTCAAGGAAGCCGGCATCGCCTGGGACGAGCGCGACTTCACCCTCGACGACCTGAAGCAGGCGCGCGAGGCCTTCATCACCTCGGCCACTTCCTTCGTGAAGCCGATCCTGAAGATCGACGGCACCCCCGTCGGCGACGGCAGGCCCGGCCCGGTCACCCGCCAGCTCTTCGACATCTTCGCCCGCCATGTGAAGGGCCCGGCCCGGAACGCGGCGTGAGCCAGGCCCTGCTGCCCCGCCCGACCGCCCTCCTCTGGGACTGGGACAACACCCTGGTCGATGCCTGGGCCGGCGTGCAGGCGGGGATGAACGCGGCGCTGCGCGGCTTCGGCCTGCCCGAGTGGAGCCTGGAAGAAGTCCGCGCCCGCGCCCGCCTGTCGCTGAAGGACGCCTTCCCGGCGATCTTCGGCGCGGAGTGGGAGCGCGCCCGCACCCTGTTCTATGCCGAGGTCCGCGCCCGCCATCTCGAGGTGCTGAAGCTGATGCCCGGCACGATGGAAGCGCTGGACGCCGCGCGCGCCTGGCCGCTGGCGGTCGTCTCCAACAAGCAGGGCGGCATCCTGCGGGCGGAGGCCGCGCATCTCGGCTGGAGCGGGCGTTTCGGCGCGCTGGTCGGGGCAGGGGATGCGACCGCCGACAAGCCGGCCGCCGATCCGGTGCTGCTGGCGCTGCAGAAGCTCGGCATCGCCCCGGGGCCCGGGGTCTGGTTCGTCGGCGACACCGGGGTCGACATGCAGGCCGCCCGCGCCGCCGGCTGCAGCGCAGTGCTTCTCGGCGATGCAGCGCATGACGGGGGCGCGGCATCCCTGGCGCCGGATGCGGCATTTGCAGACGGCCATGCGCTGGCAGCCTGCCTGGACGGCCTTGCCAAGACCCCCCCGCCTGCGTGATCTTGCGGGCGAACCGGCGGGCAGCCCCGCACGCCGGGGCGAAGCCCTGCCCGCTGCCCGGATCACGGTCCGTGCGGCATCAGAATGCTGGCTCGCCAAGAAAAAGAAGGACCGAGCCTGATGGCCGCCGAGAAGTCCCAGAACGTGCAGGACGTGTTCCTGAACCACGTTCGCAAAAGCAAAACTCCTGTGACCATCTTTCTGGTCAATGGTGTCAAGCTGCAGGGTATCATTACCTGGTTTGACAACTTCTCCGTCCTGCTTCGCCGGGACGGCCACACCCAGCTGGTCTACAAGCACGCCATCAGCACCGTCATGCCGGGCGCGCCGATCATGCTGTTCGATGCCGCCGCCGCCGGCGCCGGTGCCGCCCCCGCCCAAGGCGCTGCCCAGGGCACCGGCACGGTGCAGGTGACCCGTGAAGGCACCATGACACTGCAACGCGAGGTCAATCCTGTCGGCTCCTCCGACTGACAATGGCGCCGCCGGCGGCAAGCCCATGCTTGCCGCCGTGCTGCTGCCGCATGAACGCCCCCAGCGCCCTGCCGGCGCCGAGGGGGTCCTGGTCTTCCCCGAATCCCGCGCCGCCAACCGGGCGGCCGAGGCGCGTCTGGCCGAGGCCGTCGGGCTCACCGCCTCGATCGGCCTGACCATCGTCCACAGCGCCGTCTTCCCGCTGCGCGCCCGGCGCCCCAGCACGCTGCTGGGCGAAGGCCAGGTCGAGGCCGCGCATCAGGCGATCGAGGAGCACCAGGTCGGCGTCGTCGTCGTCGACGCGGCGCTCACGCCGGTCCAGCAGCGCAACCTGGAACGCGCCTGGGGCTGCAAGGTCATCGACCGCACCGGCCTGATCCTGGAGATCTTCGGCGAGCGCGCCCGCACCAAGGAAGGCGCGCTGCAGGTCGAGCTGGCGCATCTGGAATACCAGCGCACCCGCCTCGTCCGGTCCTGGACCCATCTTGAGCGCCAGCGCGGTGGCTTCGGCTTCCTCGGCGGCCCCGGTGAATCGCAGATCGAGATCGACCGCCGCCTGATCGGCGAGCGCATCGTCAAGCTGAAGCGCGAGCTGGAGCAGGTGCGCCGCACCCGTGGCCTGCACCGCGCCGCCCGCACCCGCGTGCCATTCCCGGTGGTGGCGCTGGTCGGCTACACCAATGCCGGCAAGTCGACGCTGTTCAATGCGCTGACCGGCGCTGGCGTCTATGCGCAGGACCAGCTTTTCGCAACGCTCGACCCGACCATGCGGGCGATCAAGCTGCCGAGCGGCCGCACGGTGATCCTGTCCGACACGGTGGGCTTCATCAGCGACCTGCCGACCCAGCTGATCGAGGCCTTCCGCGCCACGCTGGAAGAGGTCGCCGCCGCCGACATCATCCTGCATGTCCGCGACGTCGCCCATCCCGACACTACCAGCCAGCGCAACGACGTCATCGAGGTGCTGAGCGAAATGGCCGAGGGCCCCGACCCGGCGCTGGACGAGAACTGGCCCTCCCGCACCATCGAGGTGCTGAACAAGGCCGACCTGCTGGGCGGCGTCTCCGGCGTTCCCGGCGGTGACCATGCTGGCTCGGTGGCCGTCTCGGCGCTGACGGGCGAGGGGCTGGACCCGCTGCGCGCCGCGCTCGATGCCCGGCTGGCCGCCGGCATGGAGACGGCCGAGTACCGCCTGCCGCCCAGTGACGGCGCGCGCATCGCCTGGCTCTACCAGCATGGCGAGGTGCTGACCCGCGAGGATGGCGAGGAGACGATCCACCTGACGGTGCGCCTGTCGCCTGCCGACCGCGCCCGCTTCGAGCAACCTGGCTGATCGGATCCCGATGCGCTTCACCACGACCGAGGCGAGCGCGCTCGCCGAGACCCTCCGCGACGCCGCGCGGAGCGAAATCCTGCCGCGCTTCCGCCGCCTGACCCCCGGTGCCATCCGCGCCAAGTCCGGCCCGCTGGACCTGGTGACCGACGCCGACGAGGCCGCCGAGCGCCAGATCACCGCCGCCCTGCAGGCCCGCTACCCGGGCTGCCTGGTGGTCGGCGAGGAGGCCACGGCCGCCGACCCGTCGCTGCTGGGCAAGCTGGCCTCGGCGGACCTCGCCTTCGTCGTCGACCCGGTCGACGGCACCGCCAACTTCGCCGCCGGCGTGCCGCTGTTCGGCTGCATGGCCGCGGCGGTGGTGAAGGGCGAGGTGGTAGCCGCCTGGATCCACGACCCGATGGGCGACGACACCGCCATCGCGCTGCGCGGCGAAGGTGCCTGGATCGAGGCCCCCGACGGCCACCGCCACGACCTGAAGGTCGCGGCCCCGGCGCCGCTGAACAAGATGATCGGCGCCGTCTCCTGGACCTGGATGACCGAGCCGGTCCGCAGCCAGATCGCCGCCCGCCTGCCGCGCCTGGCCGGCGGCGTGCAGTTCCGCTGCGCCGCGCATGAATACCGCCTGATCGCCTCCGGCGGCGCGCATCTGGTGGTCTACAACCGCCTGATGCCCTGGGACCACCTGCCGGGCTGGCTGCTCCATCGCGAGGCCGGCGGCTACAGCGCCCGCTTCGACGGCAGCGAATACCGGCCCGAGCATACCGGCGGCGGGCTGATCGCGGCGCCGGATAAGGCATCCTGGGTGGAGATCAGGGAAGCGTTGCTGGAAGGGCTTTGAAGAAAAGACACGGGTAGGCCAGGGGAATGAATTCCCCTGGACCCCTTCTTATTTTTGTCTGATTGCCATGTCCACGTGACGCAGTCCGTGAAACAGCCCGACCACAGCACGACCTTTAATCAAGCGCCATAGAATAGAAAGAAGATGGTCGCAAACCTGTAGGTTTGGGTAGAGGAATTCATTTCCCCAACCTTCTTATTTATTCTTTTCCTCTTTCTTTACTTCCTGCCACGCATCTTCCATCCGCTGCAGCCCTGCATCGGCCAATGATAAGCCCGAGGACGCCAAGCGGCTCTCGACCGCCGTGAAGCGCCGCTCGAACTTGGCATTGGCGCCGCGCAGGCAGTCTTCCGGGTCCAGGTCCAGCTTGCGCGCCAGATTGGCCAGCACGAAGAGCATGTCGCCCAGCTCATCGGCCATGCGGGCGCGGTCGGCGGCGGGCAGCTCGGCCTTCAGCTCGGCCACTTCCTCGTCCAGCTTGTCCAGCACCGAGGCGGCGTCGGGCCAGTCGAAGCCGACGCGGGCGGCACGGCGGGTCAGCTTCTGGGCGCGGGTGAGGGCGGGCAGGGCGGTCGGAATGCCGGCCAGGGCGCCGGTCTCGGCACGGGCCTGGCGCTCGGCCTGCTTCTGCTTCTCCCAGGCGTCGTTCTGGGCGGCAACGTCGCGGGCGGCCGCATCGCCGAAGACATGCGGATGCCGGCGGATCATCTTGTCGGCGATACCGCGGGCGACCTGGGCGAAGCCGAAGGCGCCATCCTCGCTGGCCATCTGGGCGTGGTAGACCACCTGGAACAGCAGGTCGCCGAGCTCGTCCTGCAGCGCCGGCATGTCCTGGCGGGTGATGGCGTCGGCGACCTCGTAGGCTTCCTCGATGGTATAGGGCGCGATGGTCGCGAAGCTCTGCTCGCGGTCCCAGGGGCAGCCATCGGGCGCGCGCAGGCGGGCCATGATCTCCAGCAGCCGGGCGAGCTCGGCCTCGGGGGAAATCGGGGGCTGGGGGGTGTCGGCCATGGGGCAATCCTAGCGGCGATCCGGACGCTTCCCAGGGGTGCGTCCAAAAGACGTATAAGGAAGATTATGTAAAAGAAGCGATGTCCAGGACGAGGCCGTCATGCGCCGCCTCGATGCCTCGCGGCAGGTTCGCCTGCAGCCAGGCCCAGTCCAGATCATGGCCCATATGGGTCAGCACGGTCCGGCGCGGCTTCAGCCGCTCGACCCATTGCAGCACCAGGTCGAGATTGGCGTGGACCGAATGCGGCTTGCGCTGAAAGCAGCCGACGATCCAGGTGTCGAGCCCTTCGAGCTGCGCCAGGCTTTCCTCGGGCATGACGACCACGTCGGTCGAGTAAGCAAAGTGGCCAATGCGCAGGCCCAGCGTGTCCATGACCTTGTGGTCCTGGCGGAACAGCTGCACCGGGAAGCCGGCGATCTCCAGCCTCTCCCCCGGGCTGACGGGCTGCGGCGTCAGCGCCGGGCGATAGAAGACCGGCGGCGTCGGCGGCCGGAAGATATAGTCGAAGCGCGCCTTGAGCTCGGCCAGCGTGGTGTCCGTGGCATAGACCGGGATGGCCTCGCCGATGGCGCGGTTCAGCGGGCGGAACTCGTCGAGGCCCATGATGTGGTCGGCATGGCCATGGGTGACCAGCAGCGCATCGACCCGGGCGATGTGGTTGTCCAGCAGCTGGCGGCGCAGGTCGGGACCGGCATCGACCAGCAGCCGGCGGCCATCCCCGGCCTCGATCAGGATCGAGGAGCGCAGCCGGGCGTTGCGCGGCTCCGCCGGGTCGCAGGCGCCCCAGTCGCCGCCGGCATCGGCCCCGCCCAGCTGCGGCACACCGGCAGAGCCGCCGCAGCCGAGGATGGTAACTTTCAAATTCAAGGCCTTAAGAAGACTTCTTGAACAGCCGGAAGAAGTTCTCCGTGGTGATGTCGGCCATGGCCTCGGCCGTCACGCCATGGACTTCTGCCAGCACCCGCGCCGTGTGCGGGACATAGGAAGGTTCGTTGCGCTTGCCGCGATAAGGCGCTGGCGCCAGGTAGGGCGAGTCCGTCTCCACCAGCAGCCGGTCCCGTGGCATGTCGCGGGCGATGTCGCGGATCTCCTGCGACTTCGGGAAGGTCAGGATGCCGGAGAAGGACAGGTAGCCGCCCATCTTTACTGCATCTTCAGCGAGTTGCCGGCCGGAGCTGAAGCAGTGCAGCAGGAAGGGGAAAGGACCCCCCTGCTCCGCCTCATCCTTCAGGATACCGGCGATATCGGCATCGGCATCGCGAGCATGCACCACCAGCGGCAGGCCGGTCTCGCGCGCCGCGCGGATGTGGCGGCGGAAGCCTTCCTGCTGCACCTCGCGCGGGGCCTTGTCGTAGAAATAGTCCAGCCCGCTTTCGCCGATGCCGATGATGCGCGGATGGTCGGCGGCGGCGACGATGGCCGAAACCTCCGGCACCGCTTCCTCGCCGGCATTCTGCGGGTGCACGCCGACCGTGCCCCAGACCTCGGGGAAGCGCTCGGCGATGGCCTTCACCGCCTCGGCCTGGGCCATGCGGACGCCGATGGTGACCATGCGGCCGACCCCGGCCTCGGCGGCGCGCGCCAGGATCTGGCCGATCTCCTCATCCGAGAAGTAGTCGAGATGGCAGTGGCTATCGACCAGCATCAGGCGGGCTCGTCCACGATCTTCTGGAACAGCGGGCTGGGCGGCGGCAGCGCGGTGCCATCCGGCAGCAGCGTCGCCAGCGCCGGGACGGTGCGGGCATCCTCCGGCACCGCCAGCTGGTCCAGCATGCGGCCCATGGTCTCGGGCATGAAGGGCAGCAGGACGGTGGCCAAGCCGCGCAGCGCGGTGTGCAGGTGGCGCAGCACGGTCGCCATCCGCTCCAGGTCGGTCTTCTTCAGCGACCAGGGCTTCTGGGCGTCAATCCAGCTGTTGCCGAGACGGGTGACCACCCAGACGCGCTCCAGCGCCTCGTGGAAGGCCTGGCGGTCCAGCGCCTCGCCGACCTGGGCCGGCAGCGCGGCCACGGCGTCGAGCAGCTCGGCATCCGAGGCGTCCGGCTTGACCACGCCGGGCAGCCTGCCCTCGCAGTTCTTCTGGATCAGCGACAGGCTGCGCTGCGCCAGATTGCCTAGGTCATTGGCCAGCTCGCTGTTCAGCCGGCCCATCAGCGCGCGGCGGCTGAAATCGCCGTCATTGCCGAAGGGCACCTCGCGCAGCAGGAAGAAGCGCACCGGGTCCAGGCCGAACTCGTCGATCAGCGCCAGCGGGTCGATGACATTGCCCAGCGACTTGGAGATCTTCTGGCCTTCATTGGTCCACCAGCCATGCGCGAAGACGCGGGCCGGCGTCGGCAGGCCGGCGGCCATCAGGAAGGCCGGCCAGTAGATGGCGTGGAACCGCAGGATATCCTTGCCGACGAAATGCACATCGGCCGGCCAGAACGACCAGTTTGCTGCAGATTCATCGGGATAGCCGAGCGCCGTGATGTAGTTCGTCAGCGCATCCAGCCAGACATACATCACATGCGCTTCGTCGCCCGGCACCTTCACACCCCACTTGAAGGAGGTGCGCGAGATCGACAGGTCGGTCAGCCCGCTTTTCACGAAGCTGATCACCTCGTTGCGGCGGGTCGCCGGGGCGATGAAGTCGGGGTTGGCGTCGTAGAAGGCCAGCAGGCGCTCGGCCCAGTTGGACAGGCGGAAGAAGTAGGAGGGCTCCCTCACCCACTCCACCGGCGCGCCGGTCGGCGCGAATTTCTGGCCGTTCTTCTCGGTGATCTCGTCGGGGCCGTAGAAGGCCTCGTCGCGCACCGCGTACCAGCCCTCGTAATGGCCAAGATAGATCTCGCCACGCTCTTCCAGCCGCTTCCACAGCGCGGCGCAGGCCAGCTTGTGGCGCTCTTCCGTCGTGCGGATGAAGGCGTCGTTGGAGAAGTTCATGCGCGCCGCGAGGTCGCGGAAAGCCTGGCTGACCGTGTCGGTGAAGTCCTGGGGGGCCATGCCGCGGGTCTCGGCCGCCTTCTCGACCTTCTGGCCGTGCTCGTCGGTGCCGGTCAGGAAGAAGACCTGCAGCCCCTCCATCCGCTTCCACCGCGCCAGCACATCGGCCGCCAGCGAGGTATAGGCGTGGCCGATATGCGGCTTGTCGTTCACGTAGTAGATGGGCGTCGTCAGGTAGAAGCGCCGCTCGGTCGTCATGGTCCAGGTCCTCAGCGCGAGGCCAGCTGCGAGAGACCGCTCAGCACCGCCTGCTTGCGGTCGAGATTCAACAATTCGGTCTCATCGGCCAGGCGGCCCAGGGTGTCCCACAGTGCCGCCCAGTCGGCAAGCGGGCGGGCGCGGATGAAGTCGGGCGCCGGCCCGCCGCGCCCGGCGCTGCGGATGGCATCCCCCAGAGCGCCGCGCAGCAGCTCCATGAAGGTGACGAAGGCGCTGCCGTCGCGCTTGGCCGCCAGCGCATCGGCGAGCTCGTGCAGCCCGCGCGGATCGGGGCGCGGCAGGGTGGCGAGAAACCGCTCGACCCGCTGCTGCAGGGCGACGCCATCGCCCTCGGCGAGCTGCAGGGCGCGGCCCGGGGCGCCGCCGGCGATGCGGGCCAGCAGGGCGCGGCTCTCCTCCGGCAGCTCGGGCAGCCATTCGGCCAGCAGGCGCTGCATCAGCGGCTCGGCCAAGGGAAACAGGTCGATGCGGCGGCAGCGGCTGCGGATGGTGGGCAGCAGCCGGTCCGGCGCCGCCGTGGTCAGCAGCAGCAGGGCGCGGGCCGGCGGCTCCTCCAGCGTCTTCAGCAGGGCGTTCTGCGCCTCAGGGTTCATCGCCTCGACCTGCTCGACGACGATGATGCGCCAGCCGCCCTCGGCCGCGGTCAGGCCGAGGAAGCGCGGCACCTGCCGCACCTCGTCGACCCGGATCATCAGCTTGACGCCCTTCTCCCCGGCATTCGGCGCGATCGAGCGGAGGTCGGCGTGCCCCCCAGCAGCGATGCGGCGGAAGACGGGGTCGGTCGGCGGGACATAGAGAGGCGAATCACCCGCCGGTCGGTCGGCCAGCAGCCAACGGGCGAAGCGATAGGCCAGCGTCGCCTTGCCCACCCCGCGCGGACCCGCCAGCAGCCAGGCATGGTGCAGCCGCCCGGCGCTGGCGGCCTCGGCCAGGCTGGCGGCGGCATGGTCATGGCCGAACAGCGCCGGATTGGCGCGCGGTTCCGGGGGCATCATGCGTCGATCGCCTGGGGCATGTCCGGCAGCCGGGCGAGCAGCGCGGCGACGGCGGCCTCGGCCAGCGGCGCTGGCGGCTGCCGGGCGTCGAGCAGGGCACAGCGCGCCGGATCGGCCTCGGCGATGCCGCGGAAAGCGGCGTGGACGCGGGCATGGAAGGCAGCGCCCAGCCGCTCGAAGCGGTCGGGCGCGCCGCGCTGCAGGGCGCGCGCCATGCCCTGCTCGGGCGGCAGGTCCAGCACCAGGGTCGCATCCGGGCGAAATTCTCCGAGCGCGACACCAATCAGCCCTTGAAAAACACTCTCCGGCAGGCCGTGGCCGTGGCACTGATAGGCCAGGGTAGAGTCGGAAAAACGGTCGCAGATCACCCAGATGCCGGCGTCCAGCGCCGGCAGGATGGTCCTGGCCAGGTGCTCGCGGCGGGCGGCGAACATCAGCAGCGCCTCGGCCACCGGGTCCCAGGCGACCGGGCCCTGCAGCATCAGCCCGCGCAGGATCTCGGCGCCGGGGGCACCGCCCGGCTCGCGGGTGCGCAGCACCGGCAGGCCGAGGCCCGCCAGCCGCGCCGCCAGCGTCCGGGCCAGGGTGGTCTTGCCGGCCCCTTCCCCGCCCTCCAGCGTGATGAAGCGCCCTTTGCTTTGGCCCGCCACCTCAGCCCGAGACCATGCGGGCGATCACCGCCGGGATGCGCGGGATCAGCCCGAGCTTCGGCACATCGGCCCCGGCATAGAGCGGCAGCACCATCGGCGGCACGCCCTGGCCGGAGACGTCGAGCTGGCCGACCTCCTGCCCCTTGGCGATCGGCGCCGGCAGCGGGCCGTTGTAGCGCAGCTTGACCGTCAGGTTGCGGCGCCACTGCCTGGGCAGGGTCAGCACCAGGTCGCGGCCGCCGACCAGCGGCACGGTGGCCTGCTCGCCCAGATAGACCGGCGCCGCCTCCACCGTGTCGGCGGCGCGGAACAGCACGACGTTTTCGAACTCGCGGAAGCCCCATTCCAGCAGGCGCTCCGCCTCCTCGCCGCGCTGGCGCATCGAGTTCAGCCCATTCACCACCAGGATCAGCCGGCGGTCGCCGCGCTTGACCGTGCCGATCAGCCCGTAGCCGGCCTCCTCGGTATGGCCGGTCTTCAGCCCGTCGGCGCCGGGGACGCGGCCCAGCAGCGGGTTGCGGTTCTCCTGGCTGATGCCGTTCCACTGGAACGAACGCTCGCTGTAGATCGGGAAGTACTGCGGGAAGTCGTTGATCAGATGCGCCGCCAGGATGCCCAGGTCGCGCGCCGTCATGCGGTGCTCGGGGTCGGGCCAGCCGCTGGAATTGCGGAAGCTGCTGTCCTTCAGGCCGAGCCGCTTGCCGTATTCGTTCATCAGCTCGGCGAATTGCTGCTCGCTGCCACTGATCGCCTCGGCCAGCACGATGCAGGCGTCGTTGCCGGAATGGATGATGACGCCGCGGGTCAGGTTCTCGACCGAGACGGTGCTGTTCAGCTCGACGAACATCTTCGAGCCGCCCATGCGCCAGGCCCGCTCGCTGACCGGCAGCTGCTGGTCCATGCGCAGCCGGCCCTGCTTCAGCATGTCGAAGACGATGTACATCGTCATGATCTTGGTCATCGACGAGGGCGTCATCCGCTCGTCGGCGTTCTTCTCCAGCAGCACGGCATTGGTGTCGGCATCGATCAGCACCGCCTGACGCGCGGCGGTGTCGAGCGGGCCGAGCGGCGTGCTGGCCGGGCTGGTCGGGATGGCAGGGGTGGCGGCACGGGCCGGGCGGCGCTGCTGCGCCACGGCGGGGGCGGCCAGGGCGCCGGCGGCCAGCACCGCGGCGGCACCGCCCAGCAGGGTACGGCGAAGCGGCATCGCGGAAATCTCCTAAAGACTGAAGCTAATAATCGACCAGCAGACGGGCCTCGGATACGCCGGAGCGGCGGGCGAGCTCAAGCGCTCTATCCGCCTCGGCGACCGAAGCAAAGGGTCCGAGCCGCACCCGGTACTCCGGCCGGCGCGGCGGACCGAAGGGCTCGACCCGGGCGCCGCCCATGCGCGCCGCCTGGCGCTGCGCATCGGTGCGGCTGGTGAAATTGCTGCCCTGGACGAACAGACGGCCAGGGCGGGCGACGCCCTGGACCAGCTCTTCCGGCAGGCGCAGCGGCACGCTCTGCCGCGCCGCCTCGACCGGGCCTGCGGCGACCGCAGGGCCGCTGCGCGCCTGGCGCACGCGGCTGGCCGCCTGGGCGCCGGGCGGCGGCGCCAGGCTCTCGCTCTCCACCACGCCGCGCGGGGCGGTGGCCACGGCGAGGGAGACGGCCTCCGGCTGCGGCATCGCCGCGGCCAGCGCCCGCGACGCCTCGCTGTCGACGCTGAGCGAGACCTGGGCGACGCCGGCGATGCCCAGCAGCTCGGCGGCGCGGCGCGACAGCGCCAGCACCCGTCCGGGCTGCGCCGGGCCGCGGTCGTTGACGCGGATCCGCAGTTCCCGCCCGTTCTCCAGGTTGGTGACGCGCAGGATGGCGGGCAGCTGCAGGGTGCGGTGCGCCGCGGTCAGCAGCCCGGGATCATAGGTCTCGCCATTGGCGGTGACGCGGCCGCCGCGCGGATCGGCGATGACGGTGGCGAGCCCGGCCTCGGTGAGGGAGAAATCCTCGCGCGGGTAGGACCAGCTGCCACCCATCTCATAGGGCGCGCCGACGGTGTAGCGCGCGGCGGTCGGCGCCGGCGGTGCGGCCTGCCGGGTGCAGCCGACCACCGCCAGCGGCAGCAGCAGGACCGGAAGATAGCGCGAGAAGGACATGGTTCAGGCCACCCTGTCGGACAGCAGCCCGATCACCAGCGCATAGAAGTCGGAAGGGTTGTAACGGCGGATCGCGTGGAAATTGGGATAGACCGCGAAGGCCTGGCCGCCCGGCCCGCCGGGCAGCAGGATCGAGGTCTCCAGATCCTCTGGCGGCAGGGCGCTGCCATCCGCCGCCGTCACCCCGGCCTGCGCCCAGTCGCGCAGCGGCCGGCGGGTGGCGCGGCCGGCGAGGCCGGCATCGAAGCCCTCGGGCAGCAGCACCGTGCGGCCCCAGCGCGCGGCCTCCGGCCGGTCACCGGCGGTCCAGCCATTCTGCGCCATGTAGTTGGCGATCGAGCCCAGCGCATCGGCCCGGCTGTCCCAGATGTCGCGCCGGCCGTCGCCATCGGCGTCGACCGCCCAGCGCTCGAAGCTGGTCGGCATGAATTGCGGCTGGCCCATGGCGCCGGCATGGCTGCCGCGCATCCGCTCCGGCGCCACGTCGCCGGCGGCCAGGATGCGCAGCGCCGCCATCAGCTCGGCGCGGAAGAAGGCACTGCGCCGGCCGTCCCAGGCCAGCGTCGCCAGCGCCTCGATGGTGGAGAAATTGCCGGTGAAGCCGCCATAGCTGGTTTCCAGCCCCCAGATGGCGACGATGATGCGCGGCGGCACCGGGAAGCGGCCGGCCAGGCTGTCCAGCAGGGCGCGGTTGTCGGCGAAGGCCTGGCGGCCGCGGTCGATGCGCGCCTGGTTGATGCGGCCCGCGCGATACTGGTCCCAGCTCAGAGTGAACTCGGCCTGGCGGCGGTCGAGCTCCAGCACCCGCTGGTTCGGCTTCAGCCCGGCCAGCACCCGGCGCAGCAGCGCGTCGGGAATGCCGGCGGCCCGCGCTTCCGCCGCCGCCTCGGCCAGGAAGGCCTCGAAGTCCTGGGTGGCGGCGCGGGCCGGCGCGCCGGCCAGGCCCAGCAGCGCGGCGGGCGCGAGTCGGCTCAGCAGAGGGCGGCGCGGCAGCATCGGCGCAGAGGTGCCACGAGCGGCACCTCGGCTGCAACCTTGGCAGTCGTGCTGCCGGCCCGGTTCCTTAGAAACGAAAAGAAACGCTGAGCGAGCCGAAGCTCTGCACGCCGCGCTGGCCGTAGAACTCCTCCGAGCGCCAAATCTGCGTATAGGCGAAGCGCATGCCCTGCCAGAGCACCGCGACACCGGCCTGCAGGTCGCCGACCAGCACGCGCTTGTCGACGCTGCGGCTGTCGCGCCAGGTGTTGCCGTCCAGCGTGATGTCGCGGGCGACGCCACGGCCGTCGAGGCCGGCGAAGACATACCAGCCGAAATCCTGCCGCGGCTGGATCCAGGAGGAGCCGGCCAGCGCCGGGCGGATGCGCGGCGGGCCGAAATCGGCGTCCAGCCCCTGGCCGAAGCGCAGCAGCCCGCCGATGCCGGCATAGGTCTGCACATTGCCCAGGCTGAGCGTCGCCGAGGGGATGGCCTCGAAGCCGATGGCACCGATCTCGGCCAGCGGCAGCCGCCACTTGCGCTCGATGATGGCGGTCAGCGCCGGCTCGTCCTTCAGCTGGGTCTTCCAGCCATTGACCTGATCGACGCCGATCAGCTCGTGGTAGTTGTTCTGGATGAACTCGCCGAGCGCCGAGGGGCCGACCACGCCCGCCTGCAGCTCGAACTGCGTCGAGGTGAATTCCGAGGTCCGGCTGAGCGACAGCGCGCCATAGAGATAGGCGGCATAGGGCCGGTCGTTCAGCCGCGGGTTGGTGGTGAAGGTGTCCTCGGCGGTGTACATGCTCTGGCCCAGCGCCGCGCCCCAGCGCAGCGTGCCCGGCCCCATCACCCAGTCCAGCCGGTCGTTCAGCCAGGAGAGCGGCCCGGGCAGGTCCGCCGAGGGCGAGCGCCAGGCGAACTGGAAGCCGTTGGTGTAGTAGCGGTCGCTGCCGCCGAACATGTCGTTCTCGATCGAGAAGGTGAAGGTGCCATAGGGATCGGCCGGCGGCGCCTGGTCCCCCGGCACCGGGCTGGTCAGCGGCGCGATCACATCGGGGCTGGCGCCCAGCGGCAGGCCGCTCGGCGAGGTGGTCTGGGCCGCGGCCGCACCGGGCAGCGCGACGCTGGCGGCCAGCAGCAACGACGGCAGAAAGGCGGTGGATCGACGCATGACTCGGACCTTCAAGGGGCGGCGCAAGCGCTAACGCCACCATATTCATCGCGGTTTCACGCAGGAATGCGGCGACCCGATGGGCGCCTCTCTAGCCGTTCGGGGGCGCCGGAGCCAGCATCTTGGGGCCGCCGGCCATGCGCCGCGCGCCCTGCCCGCCTGCTGCGGCCCGGCAGCGCCTTGTTCATTTTATGTTCTGGAGCTAGCCTCGCGCGACCGATTGCCCGTTGAGAGGTTTGCCCATGGCCGCCCGCCGAAGCACCGCTGCCCCTTCCGCGCCTGACGGCCTGGCCGCCGGCGTGCCGGCGCTGCGCCGGCTGGCCGAACTGGCGCACAAGCCGGTGCCGCCGGACCGCATCCGCCGCGAGGTCGAGGGCATGGTCCGGCAATGGCTGGACGGCGCCGGCGAGGGCGAGCGCATCGCGCTGCGCGAGCGGATCTCCGACATGCATGCCGAACTGGCCGCCGGGGTCGAGGCGGCGCAGGAGCAGGTGGACGATCTGGAGCGGGACGATCTGGCGGGCCGCCGCCATGCCACCAGCGCCATGCTGGCGCTGCAGGCGGCGCGCGACGCCCTGGCCGCCGCGCAGAACGGGCTCTGACGCGCGGCGCCGCGGCCGCCCTGCGCCCGCCCGCCTGAAAGCGGCGGCGGGTGTCTCGACGGAACCCGATCGGCGGGCTATCGAACACCGGGCGCAAATCCGCGGCCGGCCGCGAGGCCGAGGCAGGATGCTGCCCGCGGGACAGGTGGCCGAGTGGTTTAAGGCAGCGGTCTTGAAAACCGCCGTAGGGGTGACTCTACCGTGGGTTCGAATCCCACCCTGTCCGCCAGATCCCCCGACGCGACGCTACGGTTCGATCTTCCAGCCGATGGCGACTTGTCCGCGGCTGATTGCCGCACAGGTGGCCGACCGCATTTCGAATGACATACGTGTCGGCCCGGACGCAGACATCGCGTCCCCCTTGTCCTTCCGCCGCATTGCCGGATGTCCTGGTCCTCCCTGTGCGTCAGCCATTTCTGAGAAAGGGCAACCGGGAAGAGATTGCGGGAATGCGGGTCCGTGACGATGCAACGGCCAGTCTTCCTCGGACGCGCCTGAAAGAAGCTCCTCTCCGGTACTGACAGGCAGCACTTTGCCTGCGACCACAGCGCGTTCCCGATCAACCATCCTTTCTGGAAAGTCGGAAGGCGCGGAAGAATGCCCGCTATTGTCGCCGGCTGCCCAACGAACCGCCTGTCCATTGTCCATCAGAGCGGCCATTCGGAAAATGGTCAAAACTCTTGATGAACGGCCCTCGCTGGCACTGGAAGCCATGCCTCGGCATCAGAGTGCTCCAGCGTAGACGCAGTATTCATCACTGTCGGACGCGGCCCGCCATCCTCGTTACATCGCCGCCTTCGTCAGGCAGTCCATGCCAGCCAAGGTTTCGCGAACGGCGATCTTGAGCGGCGTGCGGGGCTCGGCGCCAAGAACCGCCACAAGACGCGCATTACCCATGTGGGTCGGTGTCATCCACAGATAGCGCATTTCCGCCAATTCACGGAACAAGGGCACGAAAGGCGTCAGCATCCGCATCAAGAACCATGGGAACCGGCGTAGCTTGAGCTCCAAATTGCCGCTCGCCTGGCGGATGGCCGCGATCATCTGCGTGCCGTCGGCATCCCAGTGGCCTTCCATGTGGAACACCGCGAAGGTCTCCAGCGCATCCGCTCTCTCCAGAAGCTGGACCATCGTCTCGGCGACATCGGGCAGATAGGCCCATTGATGGCCGATGCCGCGCTTGCCGGGGTAGCTGATTGCCGTCACCGGCCTGCCGGGCTTTACGAGACCTTGCGAGAACCAGTTATTGGCGGCCTTCGGGCCGAAGAAATCGCCAGCGCGCACGATCAGGACAGGCGTGCCGGTTTCTGCAGCGGCGCGCAGCCGTCGCTCCATCTCCACGCGAATGCCACCCTTGAGGGTGACCGGATGCTGCGGCGAGTCCTCTTCCAGCTCGGGAAAGGCGTCCGGCCCGAAATTGTAGACCGTTCCCGGCAGGACGATGCGCGCTCCGGCCGACCGGGCGGCGGCGATCGTGTTGTCCAGCATCGGCAGCACCAGTTTGCCCCAGTTGCGATAGCCAGGGGGATTGACCGCGTGGACGATCGTGGAGACGCCCTTGGCAGCCGCTGCCACATCGGCCGCGGACATTGCGTCGCCCTGGACCCAATGGATGCCCGATTCCTTCTCCTCCGGGGAAAGCCGGTTCGGGTTGCGATTGAGCGCGCGAACCGTCCAGCCGCGCGCCAGAAGGCGGCGGGCGACCTCTCCGCCAATGCCTCCGGTGGCGCCGAGTACGAGAGCCGTATGAGGGGTCATGATCTGTCTCCGCCGTCTGGGTCTCACCCCAAGGTGGAGACTCTTCGAGTTAAACGAAATTGCAGAAATTCGTGCAGTATCTATACTGAAATAGATGAGCGCAGCCGAACCCGACTGGAATCTCTACCGCAGCTTTCTGGCCGTGCTGCGGGAGCGATCCCTCTCGGCAGCGGCCCGCGCCCTGAACCTGACGCAACCGACCCTGGCCCGTCACATCGATGCCCTGGAGGATGCCTGGGGGTTCGAACTGTTCACCCGCTCCCAACAAGGTTTGGCGCCGACCGAAGCGGCGCTCGAACTTGCACCCTATGCAGAGACTATCGAGGCCAATACCGCAGCGATGTTGCGCACCGCCTCCGGCCTCGGCGCAGTGGCCAAGGGGACGGTGCGTATCAGCGCCAGCGAGATTGTCGGGGCCGAGATATTGCCGCCCGTGCTGGCCGAGCTCCGCCAACGCTATCCCGGGTTGGAGTTCGAGCTGGTTCTCTCCAATGCCATCGACAATCTCCTGCGCCGGGACGCTGACATCGCTGTGCGCATGGTGGAGCCGACGCAGGAGGCATTGGTGGTGAGAAAACTCGGCACCGTCAGCCTCGGCCTTCATGCCCACAAGGACTATATCGTCCGGGCCGGTAAGCCGGCTTCGTTCAATGACCTGGCTCATCACAGCCTGATTGGGTTCGATCGCGAAACACCCGCGATCCGGGCCATGCGCAGCCGCGTTCCCGGCGCTGAAACCCTGCACTTCGCCTTCCGCGCCGACAGCGACATCGCACAGTGGCGCGCGGTTCAATCCGGCTTCGGCATCGGCATCTGTCAGGTTGGGTTGGCGAGGCGGGAGCTGAACCTGGTGCGGCTATTGCCGGATGTCTTCGATCTCAAGCTCGGCCTGTGGCTGGCGATGCATGAGAATCTACGAGCGACTCCACGTTGCCGCGCCGTGTTCGATGGGTTGGCTTCCGGCCTGACGAAGTATTTGAGCGTGTAACCGTCAATTATTCGTCGTCCGCAGAGGCGCCAGCATCACTCGTGCCTTGAGACCGAACATCTCGGCGTAAGAATGCGGGAAGTGCACGCCAAAGGAACTGGCAGGCACCGCCGGAATCGAGCAATCCAGCATGGCGCAGCGACTGGCCCCGGTGAGACGCGATGACATGATCCGGCGAGGGCCGGGTCCGAAGGGCGGGCGAAGCAGCCTCATCTCCCTGACGGCGAGTGCGTTGGATTGGTTGGGGCCAGGGCGCACCACTCTGCGTCAAAGCAACGCAGAGGCGCTCAGGGGAGTCAGCTTCGCCGAAGGCCGGGCGCTGGTGGGAAATGCTTCACCATGTCCATGCCAGGCAACGTAAGCCTGGCAGGAGAAGCACCGGCTGCCCACCTAGCATTGCCATCGAAGCGGCGCCGGCCGGTTGCTGTCCGACAGAGCGGACACGCGCCGGAAGGTTACGCCGTGGGCGAGACAGGGCTTAGCCGCGCCCTGATGCTGTTCGCGGCGGCAACGCGCCCTGGTGGTCCCGCCTGTCGACCAACGGGCGACCGCCGCGGCGACTGACCGGCGCGTGGACCATCCCCAGCGGGAATGTTCGGAAATCCGGACACGGCGCCCGGGTGACGTCCACCGGTCCGAACATTCTTTGCCGACAATCAGAATGATTAGTAAATAAAACAATAACTTAATCCGCAGCAGGCAAGTGGCAAGCCGCTTGCTGAAGCTGCCGCATGACCGGCCCTGCCGCCCTGCCCTGCCCGCCGCCTCTGCGCCCCCGTCCTGCGACGGCTGGACGCGCCGGGGTGTCGCGCGCCATCTGCGGCCCGCCGCGCGCGCATCGGGCCGCGCGCCGAGCCAGGGAGCGCACGCGCCGACGCATGAGGCCGATCATCAGGAAATCCACCACCCTCGCCGTCCGCCTGCCCCTGCTGGTCGGGCTCGCGGTCTTCTTGTCGGCCGTCGGCACCACGCATCTGGCGCTGAGCCTCACCGAGCGCGAGCGCGACCAGGAGGCGGAGCGCCTGGCCGGCGTCTATGTCGACAGCCTGGCGGGGCTGACCCTGCCGCTGATCCGCAGCGGCGACCTGGCCGGGCTGGAGGCGACGCTGGAACGCGGCATGGGCTTCCAGCGCGGCGTCAGCGACCTGGCCATCGTCGTCGCCGATCCGGAGGGACGCCCCCTCGCCCGCATCGGCCAGCCGACCGAGGAGCCGCCGATGGCCTTCGGCCTGACCCGCGCCCACTGGTCGCCCAATCCGGCGGCCGACACCGCCTGGCTGCAGCTCGAGCTTGGCGAAGGCGGCAAGGTCGAGGCGCTGATCGCGGCGCAGCTGGCCTTCCCCGAGCAGGCGGCGCGGCACCGCCGGCTGATCTGGCGGCTGACCCTGCTGGACGCGGCGCTGGCGGCGGCCGCGGCGGGGCTGTCGATGCTCTTCGCACGGCGGATGATGCGGCCGATCCTGGCGGTGACCGAGGCGCTGCGGCACGCCGGCCAGGGCGGCTTCTCCCCGCTGCCCGCCGACTGGCGCGATGCCGAGGCGGCGGGCCTCGCCGAGAGCTACAACACCATGGTCGGCCGGCTGCAGGAGCGCGAGGTTCTGGCGGCCAGCCTGGCCGAGCGCGAGCGCGCTGCGGTGCTCGGCCGGCTGGCCGCCAGCCTGGCGCACGAGGTGCGCAACCCGCTGGCGGGCATGCTGACGGCGCTCGACACCATCCGCCGCTTCGGCGATGCGCCGGAGCCGCGCGGCCGCGCGCTCGACCTGGTGGAGCGCGGGCTGCAGCAGATCGAGGCGGTGGTGCGCGCGACCCTGGCCAGCCACCGCCAGGATGACGAGCGCCGGCCGCTGCTGGCCGAGGATCTCGAGGATCTGCGCCTGCTGGTCTGGCCGGGGGCGCAGCGCGGCAACGTGCGGCTCGGCTGGCGCATCGACCTGCCGCTGCCCTTTGCCACCGACGCGCTGCGGCTGCGCCAGCTGCTGCTCAACCTCCTGCTCAACGCCGTGGCCGCGACGCCCTCGGGGAAAGCCGTGTCGCTCACCGTCAGGATGCAGGACGGATCGCTCGAGGCCCGCGTCGAGGACGAGGCGGGCGGCCTTCCCGCCAATGCCGATCGCCGCCTCTCCGGCGAGTCCGATGCCGAAGGCGGGCTCGGCCTCGAGATCGCCGGCAAGCTGGCCGCGGCGCTCGGCGCGCGGATCGAGACGGCGCCGCGCCCGGGCGGCAGCTGCATCACCGTCACCGTCCCGCCCCGCGCGGAGGCCTCGGCATGAGCGCCGCCACGCCGCGTTCGGTCGTCCTGATCGAGGATGACGAGGTGCTGGGCGAATCCCTGGTGCAGCGGCTGACGCTGGAGGGCGTCGCCACGCAATGGGCGCGCAGCCTGCGCGAGGGCGAGGCACTGCTGCGCCGGCACCGGCCCAACCTGATCGTCAGCGACATCCGCCTGCCCGATGGCAGCGGCGAGGCGCTGCTGCTGCGGCTGATGCCGGAGCTCGGCGGCACGCCGATCATCGTCATCACCGCGCATGGCGACGTGGCGCAGGCCGTGCGCCTGCTGCGCGCCGGCGCCGATGACTACGTGGAGAAGCCCTTCCCGGCGCAGCTGCTGCTCGACAAGCTTTCTTCCCTGTCCGACTGGTCGCCGCCGGCGCCGCCGCCGACCGGCGAAGCGGGATGGCGGTCGCCGGCGATGCAGCGGCTGCGGCGGCACCTGCTGAAGCTCGGCCAGGTCGACAGCACCCTGCTGCTGGGCGGCGAGAGCGGCGCCGGCAAGGAGGTCGCCGCCCGCCACCTGCACGAGGTCAGCCGCCGCGCGGAGCAGCCCTTCGTCGCGGTGAACTGCGCGGCCATCCCGGAGGACCTGCTGGAGAGCCAGGTCTTCGGCCATGAGCGCGGCGCCTTCACCGGCGCGATGACGCGCCAGGTCGGGCTGGCCGAGCAGGCCGGCCAGGGCACGCTCTTCCTCGACGAGGTGGCCGAGCTCGGCCCGGCCTCCCAGGCCAAGCTGCTGCGGCTGCTGCAGGAGCGCAGCTTCACCCGGCTGGGCGGGCGGGAGACGCTGCCGCTCGGCGCGCGGCTGGTCGCCGCCAGCAACGCCGATCTCCGCGCCCGCGTCGAGCAGGGGCGCTTCCGCGAGGACCTTTTCTTCCGCCTCGCCGTGGTGGAGCTCACCGTGCCGCCGCTGCGCGAAAGGCCGGAAGACCTCGGCGAGCTGGCCTCGCATTTCCTGGCGCATTTCGCCCGCAGCTTCGACCGCGCCGAGCCGCAGCTGAACGCGGAAAGCTTCGACGCGCTGCTGGCGCATCCCTGGCCGGGCAATGTGCGCGAGCTGCGCAACCGCATCGAGCGCGCCATGGTGCTGGCCGAGGGGCCGCGGCTGGAACCGGCCGACCTGTTCCCCGAGCGCCGTGCCGAGGACAGCGCGCCGCTGTCCCTCGCCGCCGCCCGCGACGCGGCGGAGCGCGCGCATATCCGCCGGGCACTGGCCCGCAGCGGCAATCGCCTGGGCGACGCGGCGCAGCTGCTCGCCATCTCGCGCACCACCCTGTGGGAGCGGATGAAGCGGCTCGGGCTCAAGAGCTAATACCCCTGGAGGACGTCCTGTTGAAAGCGACGAGAGATTGGGCCGACATCATCGGCGGCCTGCTGCTGCTGCTGGCCGGCGCCTGGTTCATGAGCATGGCCGCCGATCATTCGATGGGCAGCCTGCGCCGCATGGGGCCGGGCTTCATGCCGATGGGCATCGGCGTGCTGGTGATGGTCTTCGGCCTGCTGGTCGGGCTGCCGGCCCTGTTCCGCGCCGGCGCCATGCCGCTGCCCGAATGGCGGCCCTTTGCCACGATCTGCCTCGCGGTGCTGGGCTTCGCGCTGGTCGTCGAGAAATTCGGCCTGGTCCCGGCGACGGTCGTGCTGACCGTGATCGCCGCGCTGGCGGAGCCGCAGATCCGCCCACTGCGGCTCGCCCTGCTCTGCGCCGCGCTCTCGGCGCTCGGCGTCGGCGTCTTCGTCATTGGCCTCGGCATCCCGCTGGCCGCTTTCCGGTGGCCCGTCTGATGGAAATGCTCGGCAACCTGGCGCTCGGCTTCAACGAAGCCTTCGCGCTGCAGAACCTGCTCTACTGCTTCTTCGGCGTCTTCCTTGGCACCTTCATCGGCGTGCTGCCCGGCATCGGGCCGCTGGCCACCATCTCCATGCTGCTGCCGCTGACCTTCCACGTGCCGCCGACGGCGGCGCTGGTGATGCTGGCCGGCATCTATTACGGCGCGCAATATGGCGGCTCCACCGCCTCGATCCTGATGAACCTGCCGGGTACGCCGGGCGCCGCCGTGGTCTGCCTCGACGGCTATCCGATGTCGAAGCAGGGCCGCGCCGGCGTCGCGCTGTTCATGACGACGGTCGCCTCCTTCGTCGGCAGCTCGATCGGCATTATCATCCTGACCGCCTTCTCGCCGACGCTCGCCGATGTCGCCCTGGCCTTCGGCCCGGCCGACTACTTCTCGATGATGCTGCTCGGCCTGATCGCCGCGGCGGCCCTCGCCCAGGGCTCGCCGGCCAAGGGCATCGCCATGGTGCTGCTCGGCCTGGCGCTCGGCATGGTCGGTACCGACGTGCAGACCGGCGTGCAGCGCTTCACCTTCGGCATCCCGCAGCTGTCCGACGGCATCAACCTGGTGGCGCTGGCCATGGGCCTGTTCGGCGTGGCCGAGGTGATCAGCAGCATCAACCGCATGCGCGCCGTGTCGAAGCAGAAGAGCCAGGACATCACCCTGCGCTCGATGATCCCGACCCGCAGCGACGTGAAGCAGTCCTGGCGCCCGATGCTGCGCGGCAGCGGCGTCGGCTCCTTCTTCGGCACGCTGCCGGGGGCCGGCAGCACGATCGCCGCCTTCGTCTCCTACGCCGTCGAGAAGCGCGTGTCCCGCACGCCCGAACGCTTCGGCAAGGGCGCCATCGAGGGCATCAGCGCGCCCGAGGCGGCCAACAACGCCGCCGCCCAGACCGCCTTCATCCCGACGCTGACGCTGGGCATCCCGGGCGATGCGGTGATGGCGCTGATGCTGGGCGCCATGATCATCCAGGGCATCCAGCCAGGCCCGCGCCTGGTCGCCGAGCATCCCGAGCTGTTCTGGGGCCTGGTCGCCAGCTTCTGGATCGGCAATGTCCTGCTGGTCATCCTGAACATCCCGATGATCGGGCTCTGGGTGCGGATGCTGCGTATCCCTTACGGCATCCTCTATCCGTCGATCCTGCTGTTCATCTGCATCGGCGTCTTCAGCGTCAACAACAGCGCCTTCGACGTGCTGGTCGTCATGCTCTTCGGCGTGGTCGGCTATGCCATGATGCTGCTGCGCTTCGAGCCGGCGCCGCTGGTCCTCGGCTTCATCCTGGGGCCGCTGATGGAGGAGCATCTGCGCCGCGCCATGCTGCTCTCCCGCGGCGATGCCATGGTCTTCCTGCAGCGGCCGATCAGCGCCAGCTTCCTGGCGGTGACCTTCGCGCTGCTGGCCTGGTCGCTCTATGCGGCGGTCAGGGCGCAGCGGAAGGCGCAGCCGGCCATGGCCAGCGGCTGATGCCGGCCCGATGACCCTGCCGGGGGCCTCGACCCTGCTCGCCTGGGTCGAGGCGCATGCCGCCTGGGCCCCGGCGGCGGTCTTCGCCCTGGCCTTCGCCGAATCCCTGCCGCTGCTGGGCCTGTTCGTGCCCGGCTCGGCGATCCTGCTGGGCATCGGCGTGCTGATCGCGCTCGAGGCCCTGCCGGCGGCGCCGGTCATGCTGGCCGCCATGGCCGGCGCGGCGCTCGGCGACAGCAGCGGTTTTCTGCTGGTCCGCTGGCTGGGCCGTGGCGCCGCGCGGCGCTGGACTCCGGCACGCGCGCGCCGGCTGCAGGCGCGCGCGGTGCTGGTCTTCCGGCGCTGGGGCTGGTGGGCGGTCTTCCTCAGCCGCTTCTTCGCGCCGCTGCGGGCCTTCGTCCCCGTCATCGCCGCGCTCTCGGGCATGTCCATGGCGCGGTTCCAGAGCGCCAATATCCCGTCGGCCATCCTCTGGGCGCCGGTGGTGCTGCTGCCGGGGCAGCTCGCCGCCTGGGCCGCCCGCCTGCTCGACGGGCCGGCCGCCCTGGCCGGGGCGCTGCTGCTGGCGGCGGGCGGCCTGCTGCTGCTGCGCCGGCGCCGCGCCGGCTAGAGGGGGGCGGCCTGAGGCGGCATCACCGGGAAGCCCGCATCACGCGCCCCCGGACTCTGTCCTAGGCGCGCGGCGCCAGCCCGGCCTCCCGCACCAGCCCGCGCAGGGCTGCCTCGGCCTCCGCCAGCCGCCGGGAGAAGCCGCCGGCATCCGGCTGCAGCGGTCGCGCGCCGAAGCCGCGCAGGATGCGGCCCAGCTCGGGATCGGCGGTCGCCGCGCCGAGCGCCGCGGTCAGCGTCAGCCGCAGGTCGCGTGGCGCCGCGGCGGCGGTGAAGATGCCGTGCCAGCCCAGCGCCTCGATGCCCTGCAGCCCGATCCCGGCGAAGCCCGGCAGCGCGCCCAGCCAGCCCGGGCCGCCGGGATGGCTGCTGGCGACGGCGCGTATCCGTCCGGCCGCCACCATCGGCCCCAGGCTGGCGCTGCCGAGGAAGCCGGCCGCCAGCCGGCCGGTCGCCAGGTCGCGCTGGATGCCGCCGCCGCCGCGATAGGGGACATGCTCCAGCGCCAGCCCCTGCCGTGCGGCCAGCAGCGCCCCGGCCACATGGCCCAGGCTGCCAAGGCCGGCGGAGCCATAGGGCAGCGGCGCCTGCGCCATCCGCGCCATCCCGAGCAGGCCGGCCACGTCGGTGATGCCAGAGGCGGCCGGCACCGCCAGCAGCATCGGCGTCTCGGCCACCGCGCCCAGGCCCGTCAGCTGCACCGGCGCCGGTTCTCCGCCCCTCTGCAGCAGGGCCGGGACCAGCAGGGATGAATCCTCGAGCAGCAGGGTCGCACCATCGGGCGGCGCGGCGGCCAGGGCCTGCAGCGCCAGCAGACCGCCGCCGCCGGCGCGATTCTCCACCAGCACCGGCTGGCCCAGGAAGCCGGCGAGCCGCGGCTGCAGCAGCCGGGCGATGCGGTCCGCCGCGCCTCCCGGGGCGGCCGCCACCAGCAGCCGCAGCGGCACGCCCGGCCAGGCCGGCCGCGACCGCAGCGCCGGCGCCGCCAGGCCGAGCGCCAGGCCGAGCGCCGGTCCCGCCACCACCAGCGGCAGCAGCCATCGCCGCAGCGGCGGGCGCGCGACCTGATGGGCCAGGCGCAGCATTGCCGGCCGGGAGAATCCGCCCCGCCGCCCCGTCCGGCGGGGTGGCGCAGGCAGGCGATGGTCTGGCGGCATGGCGGCATTCCTCTCGCGACGGATGCCGGCCGGGACCCAAGTTCCGTGCCAGGGGTGCTGCCCCTTGCCGGCCGCGCCCCGACCGGCCCGGGCGTCCGGAACGCCGAACGCGGGGCGGCGGCGGCGTCCGGCCTTCCGGACGTCAGCCGGGCGGCGCCGGGCGCAGCGCCAGGGTGAAGCAGGCGCCGCCGCCGGGGGCGCCCCCCACCGCCACGCTGCCGCCATGGATCTCGGCCGCGCGCTGGACGATGGCCAGGCCCAGCCCGGCGCCGCCACGCCCTGCCTGCTGGCGGCGACGGGAGCGCCAGAAGCGGCGGAACACCAGCTTGCGCTCGAATTCCGGGATGCCGGGGCCGCTGTCGGCCACCTCGACCTGCGCCGCGGCGGTGACCGTCAGCCGCACCGTGCCGCCTTCCGGCGAATGACCGATGGCATTCTCCAGCAGGTTGACCAGGGCCTGGGACAGCGCCTCCTCCTCGGCCAGGACCATCACCGGCAAGGCCGGCGTCGCGCAGTCCAGGGCGATGCCGCGCGCCTCGGCCAGCGGCGTCAGGTAGTCTGCCAGATCCGCCGCCAGCAGCCGCAGGTCGAGGCGGCGGTCGGGGCGCAGCGCGCGGTCGTCGAGCGCGGCAATCGCCAGCAGCTGGCCGACCATGCGCTCCAGCACGCCCAGGTCGCGCGCCAGCGGCGCCGCCGCGGCGCGGTCCGGCACCAGGTCGAGCTGCGCCTGCAGCACCGCTAGCGGCGTGCGCAGCTCATGCGCCGCATCGGCGATGAAGCCACGCTGCTCGGCCTGGGCGGCCTCCAGCCGGGCCAGCGCCTCGTTGAAGGTGCGCAGCATCGGCAGCAGCTCGCGCGGCACCCCATCCTCGCGCAGCCGCCCGCCCGCGCCGCCGGCGGCGATGCCCTCGGCCTGCGCGGCCAGGTCGCGCAGCGGCCGCTTCAGCCGCTGCAGCAGCCAGAGCATGGCCAGGCAGAGCACCAGGAAGACCGGCAGCACCAGCCAGACCACGTCGCGGACGAATTCCGAGGCCGCATCGTCCAGCAGCACGTCCGGATGCTGCAGGTCCTCGGCCACCTGGATCGACAGCGCCTGGCCGTCGATCACCGCGGGGATGGCCAGGCCGCGCCAGTCGCGCTCGGCCCGGTCCAGGGTGAAGGGGCGCGGCGCCGGGCCGGGATCCGGGATGGTCAGCGGCGCCGCGGCATTGGCGCCGACCAGGAAGCGGCCCTCGGCATCGACCACGGCGAAGGCGGCCCGGCCATAGGCCGGCGAGAAGGCGGCGGCGACATCCTCCGGCAGCGCCAGCCGCCAGCCCTCGGGCCGGTGCTCGAGATGGCGGATGATCACCGCGGCGCGGCCGGTCAGCGCGCGTTCCTCGAGCTGGCGCAGCGCCTCGGCATTGCGGCCGGCCAGCAGCAGGATCAGCATCGCCGCCGCGGTGGCGAGGCTCGCCAGCAGCGCGATGGCGGCGCCGGTGGTCAGCGAGGCAGGCGCGCCGCGCCGGCTCATGCCAGCGCCAGCCGGTAGCCGGCGCCGCGCTCGGTGTGGATCGCCAGGCCGCATTCCAGCGCCGCCAGCCGGCGCCGCAGCCGCGAGACATAGACCTCCACCGCATTCGGCCCGACGGCGCGGTCGAAATTGCTCAGCGCCGTCTCCAGCCGCGGCTTGGCGACGAAGTTCTGCGGCGCGCGCAGCAGCAGCTCCAGCACCATCATCTCGCGCCGCGGCAGCGGCTGGATGACGCCGTCGACGGTCAGCCGGCGGGTGGCCGGCTCCAGCGCGAGGCGCCCGAGCGTCAGCAGCGTCGCGGCCGGCACCGCCGCGCGGCGGCAGGCCGCGGCAATGCGCGCCACCACCTCCTCCAGCGCGACCGGCTTGATCAGGTAGTCGTCGGCGCCGGCATTCAGCCCGGCCACGCGCTCGGTCAGCCGGGCCCGCGCGGTCAGCAGCAGCACCGGCAGCCGCGCGTCGCGCCGGCGCAGCGCGCGCAGCAGGTCGATGCCGTCGCCATCCGGCAGGCCGAGATCGAGCAGCAGCGCCTGGTAGCCGATGCTGGCCAGCGCCGCCTCGGCCTCGGCGGCGCTGGCGACATGGTCGACCGCCCATCCGGCGCGCTCCAGCCCGGTAGCCAGCAGCCCGGCCAGGCGGGGATCATCCTCGGTCAGCAGAATCCTCATGGCGCCCCGTGCCTAGCCCAGGCCGGCGGGCAGGGAAACCCGGCCGGGAATCTGACAACCCTGTCAGCAGAATGACAGGTCGGGCCGCGAGACAGGTCGCGCCGCCACGGTGGCCGGCTCGGGCGAGCCGGGCAGGACCGGCGGGGGCCGGCCAGGTTGCGCATCCGCTGACCGGCCCCCGCCACGGCGCTCCGCCCCCCGGAGCTCCCTCCTGCCCGGCCGCCCGGCCAGCCCCTGCGCGGCGCCTCGTTCCTGTCCGGAGACTTCGCCCCAGTGTCCAACCCCATTCCCTCGCGCCGCCCGGCGTCGCGCTCCTTCTGGCTCGGCAGCGCGGCGCTGCTCGGCAGCCTGGCGGTCGCCGCCCCCGCCGCGGCGCAGAGCGCGGCCAGCCTGCGCGGCGAGCTCAATGCGCTGCAGAACCGGCTGCAGGCGCTCGAAGCCGCGCAGCAGCGCAGCGCCGCCGAGGCCGCCCGCGCCGAGGCCGAGCAGGCGCAGATCCGCTCCCGCCTGGCGGCGCAGCCCAGCCTCGCGGGCAGCTTCCCGCGCTCGGTGAAGATCCCGGGCACCGAGACCTCGGTGCGGCTCTACGGCTTCGCCCGGCTGACCGGCTCCTATGACTTCGCCGGCCGCAACCGCAGCGACGTGCAATCGGCCCATTCGGTGCCGCTGACGCGTGGCGCGGCGGCCCGCCAGGGCGGCGACTTCCAGTTCGGCGCGCGGCGCTCCCGCATCGGCGTCGAGACCCGCACGGAGACCGCGCATGGCGTGGCGCGCAGCGTGCTGGAGATGGATTTCGCCGGATCGCAGAGCACCGCCAGCACCAGCAGCCAGGGCAACTGGATCCCGCGCCTGCGGCATGCCTATGTCGAGCTCGCCGGCTTCACCCTGGGCCAGACCACCTCGCTGTTCGGCGACACCGCCAATCCCGAGTTCCTCGATTCCTATACCTATCTGGGCCTGACCGGCTTCCGCCAGGCGCAGCTGCGCTACACCGCGGGCCTGGGCGGGGGCGCCAGCCTGTCGGTGGCGCTGGAGAATCCGGTCAGCGACTTCACCGCCGATGGCGGTTCCCGCGTGCCGGATTCCGAGAGCAGCAGCCCGGCGGTCGCCATCAACCGCATGCCCGACCTGACGCTGCGGCTGATGCAGACCGGCTCCTGGGGCAATGTCGCGCTGCAGGGCCTGGTCCGCCGCATCGACTACACCAACAAGGCGCCGCTCGATCCGGCGCAGCGCTTCGATGGCGAGCAGTGGGGCTATGGCCTGGCGCTCGGCGGCTCGGTGGCCACCTTCGGCAAGAGCCGCGCCTTCGGCCGCGTCGCCTATGGCGAGGGCATCGGCCGCTACCTCGAGGTGATCGGCTCGGGCGCCACCAGCAATGCCGGCCTGGCCGGGGTGACGGCGCGGAATGCCTCGCTCGACCTGGTGAAGACCTCGACGGTCGTGCTCGGCTACCAGCAGTGGTGGACCGACACCGTGCGCAGCACCGTCGCCGGCGCCCTCGCCCGCAACAGCTACTCGTCCTATGCGCGGGATTTCTCGGCCGCCACCCAGAACCAGCTGAACCGCACCACCGGGCAGTTCGTCGCCAACCTGGTCTGGTCGCCGATCCCCGACCTCGATGTCGGCGTCGAATACGACTATGCCGAGCGCGGGCTGCTGTCCCGCTCGACCGAAGGCGCCCGGCGCGGTGTCGGCCAGCGGCTGCTGACCACGGCGACCTACCGCTTCTGATCGCGGCGGCGGGCGACGGCATCGCTGCCCGCCCGCCGCCGGCGCCGGCTTCAGCCGACCGGCAGGCCGAGCTCGGACAGCACCGTCATCAGATGCTGCTGGGTATAGGGCTTGGCGACGAAGCGCAGCCTGGCGTCCTGCGCGAGGCGCGCCTGGACGACGTCGCTGACATAGCCGCTGGCGACGATGATGGGGAGCCGGGCATCCTGGTTGCGCCATTCCCGCGCCAGGACATCGCCCTTCTCGTCCGGCAGCCCGATATCGACGATCACCGCGTCGATCGGCTGCGCCGCCTCGCGGAAGGCGGTCCGCGCCGACCGGGCCGAGCCCGCCTCGACCACCTCGTAGCCGGCGGCGCTCAGCCCCATGGCGGACACCATGCGCACCAGCGGATCGTCCTCGACGACCAGGATCCGCGGCGTGCGGGCAGCCGCCTTGACGCCGCCGCCCAGCACGGCCCGCAGCCGGCGGCCGAGCACGGCGAAGGTATAGGGCTTGTTCAGCAGCTCCACGCCCGGCTCCAGCACGCCGTCGCGCAGCACCGCATCGGTGGCATAGGCGGTGGCATAGACCACCTTGAGATCGGGCCGGCGGCGCAGCGCCTCCTCGGCCAGCTGGCGGCCGTTCATGCCGTTCGGCAGGCCGAGATCGGTGAACAGCAGCTCGATGCCCGGCTCCTGCTCGAGGACGCGCAGCGCCTCGGGGCCGTCGCCCGCCTGCAGCGTGCGGTAGCCGAGCTCGGCCAGCAGGCCGAGGGCGTAGCGGCGGACATCCGGATTGTCCTCCACCACCAGCACCAGCTCGCCATTGCGGCTGACGAAATCCTCCGGCGCCGTGTCGTCGTCGCGGTGCCGGGCCGGCTCGGCCTCGGCGCGCGGCAGCAGCAGGACGACCGAGGTTCCCGCGCCGGGCCGCGAGCTGATGCGGACATGGCCGCGGCTCTGACGGCAGAAGCCATAGACCTGGCTCAGGCCGAGCCCGGTGCCATGCCCCTCGCCCTTGGTGGTGAAGAACGGCTCGAAGGCGCGCGACAGGGTCGCCTCGTCCATGCCGCTGCCGCTGTCGGAGACGCTGATCTCGATGAAGCGGCCGGGCGCCAGATCGCCCGCCTCGCGGCCGCCGGCTGCGTCCAGCGCGGCCTCGTCCAGCGTGACCTCGCGCGTGCGGATCGCCAGGCTGCCGCCCGCCGCCATGGCGTCGCGCGCATTGACCGCCAGGTTGAGGACCGCGCTCTCCAGCTGGTTGCGGTCGGTCAGGGCCAGGCAGGCCTTGGGCGCGCAGTCGACGCTGATGGCGATGCCCTCGCCGAGCGTGCGCTGCAGCAGGTCGGACAGGCCGAGCACCAGCTCGCCGACATCGACCGGCCGGAACTCGAGCGGCTGGCGGCGGGAATAGGCCAGCAGGCTCCGGGTCAGCCCGGCGGCGCGCTCGGCGCTGCGCAGGGCGCCGTCGAGCAGCTCGCGCTCCTCCTGCGGCCTGGCGCCGTCCTGGCGGCGCTGCAGCGTGTCGAGCGCGCCGATGATGACGGTCAGCAGGTTGTTGAAGTCATGCGCCACGCCGCCGGTGATCTGGCCGATCGATTCCATCTTCTGCACCTGGCGCAGCCGCTGTTCCAGCAGCTCGCGCTCAGTGAGGTCGCGCCCGGTGGCGTGGAACAGGCCCTCGGCCGTCGGCACCCAGGTCCAGAGGTAGAGGCGGTAGCCGCCCTCCCGGTGGCGCAGCCGGGCGGCGAAGTCGCGCACCACCTGGCCGCGCGCGATGGCGCCCAGGTGCTGATGCGCCGGCGCGACATCCTCGGGATGCAGGAAGGCATCCAGGCGCTGGCCCGGCAGCGCCTCGGGATCGTGCCCCAGAGCCTCCCGCCAGGCCGGGTTGGCATGCTGGCAGACACCGTCCGCGCCGCAGATCAGCAGCAGGTCATGGCTGATGGTCCAGACCAGGTCACGCTCCCGCGTGCGGGTCTCCACCATGCCTTCGAGGCGGGCGTTCAGCTCGCGCAGCCGCGCCTCCGCCTGGTGGCGGCCGCGCCGCTCCGCCGCCTCGCCGAAGGCCCGCTTGACGGCGCCGGGCAGCCGCTCCTTCATGACGAAGTCGGTGGCGCCGCGCTTCATCACCTCGACGGCGCGTTCCTCGCCCAGCGTCGCGGAGACGATGATCACCGGCAGCTCCGGCCGCCGCGCCATCACCAGGTCCAGCGCGCTCAGGCCATCGAATTCCGGCAGCTTGTAGTCGGCCAGGACGATATCGAAGGGCTGCGCCGCCAGGAGGGCCTCGAAATCCGCCCGGGTCCAGACCCGCTCCGCCACATGGGCCATGCCGCCGCGGTCCAGCGCCTCGCTGATCAGCTCGGCGTCGAGGGCGCTGTCTTCCAGGATCAGGACGCGCGCCGGATGTCCAGGCAGGGTCAAACCTCGGTCACCTTCATCGGCTGGGTCTGGCGGCGCGGCGGATGCGGCTCGTTCAGGATCGCCCAGAACATGCCGACGTCGCGGATGGCGGAGAAGAATTCCTTGAAATCCACCGGCTTGACGACGAAGGCATTGACGCCGAGGCGGTAGCTCTGGACCAGGTCGCTCTCCTCGCGCGAGCCGGTCAGCATGACCACCGGCACGTGCCGCAGCTCGTCGCTACGCTTGATCCGCTCCAGCACCTGCAGCCCGTCGACCTTCGGCAGCTTCAGGTCCAGCAGCACCACCGCCGGATCGCCGGAATCCCGGTTCTCGTGCTTGCCCTGGCAGAGCAGCCAGTCGAGCGCCTCCGCCCCGTCGCGCGCCGTCACCACCTCATTGGCCAGCTGGCTGCGCTCGAGGGCGGTCAGGGTCAGCTCGAGGTCCTTCGGATTGTCCTCGACCAGCAGGATCGGCTTCAGCGCGGCCATGGCTCAGTCCTCCATCCGGCGGGGGATCGCGACGGAGAAGGTCGCGCCCTGCCCGACGGCGCCCTCCGCCCAGGCGCGGCCGCCATGCCGCTCG
The DNA here is from genome assembly GCF_037145735.1 of Roseomonas sp. USHLN139. Lineage (NCBI taxonomy): Bacteria > Pseudomonadati > Pseudomonadota > Alphaproteobacteria > Acetobacterales > Roseomonadaceae > Roseomonas > Roseomonas sp. USHLN139. The sequence continues at coordinate 1,503,098 of NZ_JBBCWY010000001.1, forward strand.
GCGATGCGGCGCACATTGGCCAGCCCGATGCCCGAGCCCTCATAGTCCTCGACGCGATGCAGCCGCTGGAACACGCCGAAAAGCTTGCCCACATACTTCATGTCGAAGCCGACACCATTGTCCCGCACGAAATAGATCGTCTCCTGGCTGGTCTGTTCGCTGCCGACATGGATGCGCGCCGGCGAGCGGTCCCGGCTATACTTGATGGCGTTGGACAGCAAATTCTCAACCACCTGCCGCAGCATTCTCTGGTCGCCCCAGACCGGCGGCAGGCGCTCGACCTGCCATTCGACCTCCCGCCCGGCCAGGTCCAGGGTGAGCGAGCGGCGGACCTCCTCCACCACCCGGTTCATGTCGACCTTGCGCAGCGTCAGCGCCGAGCGGCCCATCTGCGAGAAGCCCAGCAGCTCATCCACCAGCTTCCCGGCCGAGGTGGCGGATTCGATGATCGTCTCGATGTAGCGCCGGCTGCGCGCGTCCAGGATCCCCTCGTTGCGGTCCTTCAGCAGCTCGGCATAGCCGACGATATGCCGGAACGGCGCGCGCAGGTCGTGGCTGATGGAATAGGAGAAGGCCTCCAGCTCCTTGTTGCTGCGCTTCAGCTCGCTGGTCAGCAGCGCCATCTCCTCGGCCTGGCGCATGACGATGGTGACGATGGCCCGGCGCAGCCCGACCACCGCGTCGATCTCGGCCGCCGACCAGGGGGTGGCGGTCTGGCGCACCGTCTGCTGCCAGGCGGCGAAGGATTTGCGCGGATGCAGCCGCTCGTCCTGCAGGCTCTTGCGCGGGTCGCCGCCCCAGCGGACGGTCCGCACCAGTTCGGCGCGGAACCACAGCACGTAGCTCGCATGCACCTGCGAGATCGAGATGGCCAGCAGCCCGCTCGCCCGCTCGGCGAGGCCCTCCGCCCCCGGCATGGCGGCGGCGAGGCATTCCGTGTGGAAGACCCCCTCCTGGACGATCGCCGTCGAGGGCAGCCAGGCCGCGATCGCCCTGGCCGCCGCCTCGCCCGGCGTCGCGGCGACCAGCCGCACCTCCTCGCCGACGATCACCGCCGCGCCATCGGCCTGGGCCAGCGCCAGCAGCTCCTCGGGGTGGTGCACCATGGCCTGGACGAAATTGTCCTCGCCCGCCATCAGCGCCAGCAGCCGGGTCTGGATGGCCTGCCGCGCCTCCCGCTGCCTGGCCTCCGAGGCGCGGGCCAGCGCGAAGATCTGCATGGCCAGCACCTGCCCCAGCAGGTCGCAGGCGGTGCGGACATGCACCGGGACGCGGCGGGGTGTCGCGTTGTGGCAGGAGATCAGGCCCCAGAGCTGGCCGTCCTCGACGATCGAGATCGACAGCGAGGCGGGGGTGCCCATGTTGCGCATGTATTCGACATGCACCGGCGAGACGCTGCGCAGCACGCAATGGGTGAGGTCGAGCGGCGGATGCCCGTCCTCCGCCGCCAGGATCGGCACCGGGCGATAGGCGGAATCGGGAATGATGCGGAGCCGGTTCAGCCGGTACAGCTCGCGCGCCTGGGCCGGGATGTCGGAGGCGGGGAAGCGCAGGTTCAGATAGGAGGGCAGCGCCTCGTTGCGGTCCTCGGCGACGACCATGCCGTTCCAGGCCGCGTCAAAGCGGTAGAGCAGCGTGCGGTCGAAGCCGGTGACCCGGCGGATCATGCCGGTGGCCGCGGCGATCAGCGTCGCCACATCGGGCAGCGCCTGCAGCTCGTCGATAAAGGCGCGCAGCTGGGGGTAGAGCGCATCGAGCGAGCCCTGCTCGCCGGGCCTGGCCTCCTCGAGCTCCAGCAGGATCGCGCCCTCGTGCCGGTGGGCGATCGCGTTATAGGCCTGCCCTGCCAGGGTGAGGGTGCGCAGATGCGCGATGCCCTGTTCCGGCACCCGCGTGAGCAGATCACCCGGCAGCGCCTCGCCGCCCGCGGCGAGCACCTCGGCCAGCGGCCGCCCCAGCGCGGCCGGCAGCGCGTCGCGCAGCACCGCCGCCGCATTGGCGCTGGCATGGCTGAGCTGCAGCTCGGGCCCCTGCAGGCGGAGGAACACCCCATGCGGCTGGATGCTGCCCGGGGTCCGGATCGGCTCCTGGGCGCACAGCGCGAATTCGGTGATCTGCAGGTCCGGCGCGTGCGGCTCCATGTCGGTGCATCCCCCTGGGGCAGGCGCGCAAGCCCCAATCCATCGGCCGGGCTGGAGCAGGCCAGGCGACAGCCTGGGCGCAAGCCCCTCCTCCGCGCGGCGAAACTCCCGTCAACCCCATGCCCTGTCAACTGGCGGGCCCTTCGCCGCACCGCGCGGGCTGAGCAATTTCCCTGGAGCCGTGCGGGTCGCTTGCTCCGGCGGCGCCGCACCGAGGGCTGCCCGCGAAGTCGTGTGATTAATCGCAGCGATGTGCAGCGCCGCGGGGCTGCCCATCGGCGCGGCTTCGGTCCAGATCTGCGGCCTCCCCATGATCCAGGAAGATGCGATGCTCAAAACGCTGATGGCCGCCACCGCGCTCCTCACCCTGCCGGCCCTGCTGGCGCCGGCTGCGGCGCAGACCGCGCCCAGCCTGCGGCCGACCCGCGACGTTGCCGTCACCTACAAGATGGTCGGCGGCCCGGCGGTGCCCGGCGCCCCGGCGGGCCAGGAAATTCGCATGGCCTGGAGCGCCGCCACCGGCAAGCAGCGCGTCGATCCGCCGGGCGGCATGGGCTGGATGCTGATCGACCGCCAGGCGAACACCGCGGTCATGGTGATGGAGCAGCAGCGCTCGATCATGACCATGCCGCCCGCGACCGTGGCGCAGATGACGCAGGAGATGCCGGCCGATGCCCGCTTCACCCGCAAGGGCAGCGCCACGGTCGCCGGCACCGCCTGCACCGAATGGGACGTGGTCACGTCGCAGGTGAACACCACGCTCTGCGTCACCGATGACGGGGTGATGCTGCGCGCCGTCGGCCAGGCGCCGAATGGCGGCGGGCCGCGCGGCATGGAGGCGACCGAGGTGCGCTACGCCCCGCAGGAGGCGGCGCGTTTCACCGTGCCGGCCGACTACAAGCCGCTGCAGCTCGGCCAGATGCCGGGCGCGACGCCTGCTCCCGGCGCTGCCCCGGCGCGCTGAGGCAAGGCGCGAGGCCGTGGCCTGAAGCCTCTGCCCGCGGCAGGCGGAATTCCGCTTGCCGCGGGCGCGGGCTTGCGCCGCAATCCTCCCAAGGGCCGGGCAAACGGCCCGGATGGGAGGAAGACCATGACCTGCAAGGACGCCCCCTTCGGCCGGCGCCTGCCGCGCCGCAGCCTGCTCGCCGGACTGGCCGCGCTGGCCGCGCCGCCGGTTCTCGCGGCCCCCGGCGAATGGCCGGCCCGGCCGGTGCGGCTGATCTGCCCCTTCCCGGCCGGCGGCACCACCGACCTCTGCGCCCGCATCGCCGCCGAGATCCTGGCCGGCGCCCTGGGCCAGCCCTTCGTGGTCGACAACCGCTCGGGCGCCGGCGGCAATATCGGCGCGGCCCAGGCGGGCCGGGCCGAGCCGGACGGCTACACCCTGCTGCTGAGCTCGCCGGGGCCGCTGTCGATCAATGCGCATCTCTACCGGGAGATGGGCTTCGACGGGCTGCGCGACTTCGCGCCCATCAGCCAGGTGGCCGAGCTGCCCAACCTGATCGCCGCGCATCCAAGCCTCGGCGTCCGCGATGCCGCCGGGCTGATCGCCCTGGCGAAGACCCGGCGCCTGACCTATGGCGAGACCAGCATCGGCGGCAGCACCCACCTGGCCGCCGAGCTGTTCCGCCTGCAGGCCGGCATCGAGGCCGAGCATATCTCCTAACGGGGCTCGGCGGACATGATGCCGGATCTGCTGGCCGGGCGGATCGACTATGGCGCCGACAACCTGCCCTCCATGATGCCGCATGTGCGTTCGGGCGCGCTGGTCGGCATCGGCGCCACCAGCGCCACCCGCTGGAGCGGCGCACCCGGCCTCCCCGCCATCGCCGAGACCCTGCCGGGCTACGAGGTCACCGCCTGGTTCGGCGTGGTCGCGCCGCGCGCCACGCCACCGGCGATCCTGCAGAAGGCGCAGGCCGCGCTGGCCGCCGGGCTGCGCCAGCCCGCGGTGGTCAGCCGGCTGACTGAGCTCGGCGCCATCCCGCTCGGCGACAGCGCGGAGAACTTCGCCGCGCGGATCCGCTCGGAACACGAGAAATGGGGCGGGGTGATCCGCCAGGCCGGCATCCGGCTGCAGTGATCATTCTGCCGCCCTGGCCCGGGCATAGGCGCCCGGCGGCAGGCCGACATGGCGGGCGAAGGCGGTGCTGAAGGTGCTGGCCGAGCTGTAGCCGACCTGCCCCGCCACCTCGGCGAGGCCGGCGACGCCGCGCCGCAGCAGGTCCTTGGCCAGCGCCATCCGCCAGTGCAGCAGGTAGTCCATCGGCGTGACGCCGACGACGCGGCGGAAGCGGTCGAAGAAGGCCGAGCGCGACAACGCCGCGGCACGGGCCAGCTGCGCCACCGTCCAGGGCGCTGTCGGGCTGTCATGCATCCGCCTGAGCGCCACGGCGACCCGGTCGTCGGCCAGGCCGCGCAGCAGGCCGGAGGGGGCAGCGGGCCCGGCGGTCGCGCGCAGCGCCTCGATCAGCAGCACCTCCAGCAGGCGCTGCAGCACCACCTCGCGCCCCGGCCGCGCGGCGCGCGATTCGTCGTCGACCAGCTGCACCAGGGTCAGCAGGCGGCCCTGGCCGCGGACATGCAGCAATCGGGGCAGCAGCGACAGCAGCAGCGCCGCGTCAGGCGAGGCGAAGCGGCAATAGCCGACCATGCTGCGGCTGCTGGGGGGGCCGTCGGGATCGCCCAGGCGATAGACCCCCGGACGCAGCACGGTGGGCAGGCTGTCCGGCAGGCTTGGCCCGGCGGAAAGGCTGGCCATGGAAAAATCATGCGCCGCGGGGACGAGGACGAAGTCGCCGGCCTGCAGCAGCACCGGCGCCTCCATGCCGAGGGTCAGGCGGGCGCTGCCCTCCAGCACCGCGCAATAGAAGGGCCGCCCTGCCTCGGCGCGGCTGACGCGCCAGGCGCCGGCGCCCTCGACCAGCTTGGAGAAGCCGGCGCTGGGCTGCAGCAGCCCCACGACCTGGGTCAGGGGGTCGGCCATATCCGGACTCCTGCGAATGTTTCCCGGATTATCGATTGTAGGACGTCTGGCGCGTCCCGCCTATCTGTGGCCTCGCTGACAGAAGGAAAGCTCCATGCCCAGCATCCTGATCACCGGCTGCTCCTCCGGCTTCGGCCTGGAGACAGCGCGCCTCTTTCTCGACCGCGGCTGGCAGGTCACCGCCACCATGCGTTCGCCGCGCGACGATCTCCTCCCGGCCTCCGACCGGCTGCGGATCGTGGCGCTGGACGTCACCGATGCCGCCAGCATCAAAGCCGCCATCGAAGCAGCCAATGGCGCCTTCGGCCCGATCGACGTGGTGGTGAACAATGCCGGCCTCGGCCAGCTCAATGCGCTGGAGGGCGTCTCCCTCGCCGCCATCCGCGAGATCTTCGAGACCAACACCTTCGGCACCATGGCGGTGACCCAGGCGGTGCTGCCGCAGTTCCGGGCGCGCGGGTCGGGCGTGGTGGTCAATGTCACCTCCACCGTGACCCTGCGGCCGCTGCACCTGCTGTCGGTCTATACGGCCAGCAAGGCGGCGGTGAATGCCTTCACCGAATCCCTGGCCCTCGAGCTGGCGCCCTTCGGCATCCGCGCCCGCCTGGTGCTGCCGGGCCGGGCGCCGGCCACCCGCTTCAGCGACAATGCCCGCGCCCGCATGGCCGACGCCATTCCCGAAGCCTATGGCCCGCTGGCGCAGCAGGTCTTCTCGGCCTGGCAGCAGGAGGATGGGCCGGTGACGACCGCCCGGGACGTGGCCGAGGCGGTCTGGCGCGCGGCCACCGACCCGGCCTGCCCGATGAAGCTGCCGGCCGGCGCCGATGCGATGATCCTGGCGGCCGAGGCGGCGGCGGCGGGCTGAAGGCGGGCTGCCAGCCCTCGCCGCAGGCGGCGAGGGTCAGGCGCAGCGCGGCAGCAGCATGACTGCCGCGCCGTCTCAGCCCCGGTCGTTCAGGAAGGGGTTGCTGCGGCGTTCCTCACCGAAGCTGGAGCCCGGACCATGGCCGCAGAGGAAGCGGATGTCGTCGCCGAGCGGCAGCAGCTTCTCCTTGATCGCGCGGATCAGGGCCTCGTGGTCGCCATAGGGAAAATCGGTGCGGCCGACCGAGCCGCGGAACAGCACGTCGCCGACAATGGCGAAATCCAGCGCCGGCGAGACGAAGGCCAGATGCCCCGGCGTGTGCCCCGGGCAGTGGAACGTCAGGAAGTCCTGGCCGGCGATGGCGATGGTCTCGCCCTCTTCCAGCCAGCGGTCGGGGGTAACGCTTTCGATGCCCTCGATGCCGAAGCGCTCGCCCTGCTCGGCCAGGCCCTCCAGCAGCGGCGCGTCGCGGCGGTCCGGGCCCTCGACCGGGACGGGCGCGCCCTGGCGGGCTTCCAGCTCCCGCTTCAGCGCCGCGGCGCCGCCGGCATGGTCGAGATGGCCATGCGTCAGCAGGATCCGCTCGACGGTGAAGCCGGCCTTGTCCAGGCCAGCCAGGATGCGCGGCACGTCGCCGCCGGGGTCGATCACCGTGCCGCGGCGCGTCTCCGCATCCCAGATCAGGGCGCAGTTCTGCTGGAAGGGCGTGACGGGGATCTGGGCGACATGGAGCTGGGGCATGCGGCCTGCGTGCCATGCCAACGGCCGGCGATCAACCGCGGGCGATCAACCCGCGGCGAGCCCCCTGCCCGCCGCTCCGTCGCCCCCCCATCTCTCAGGCATGGCCCGACGTGGAAAGAAGATGACGCCGCCGGTGTGGCTCGCGGAAGCGGGCTTCGTCTTCCTGGCGCATAGCGCGCAGCTCTGGGCCAATCCGGCCCGGGCGGCAGCCCGGCTGACGCAGCTGGCGGCCGAGAAGCAGAAGGCCTTTGCCGAGGGCGCGGTGAAGGCCGGGCTGGCGGCGGCCAAAGGCGCCTCGCCGGCGGCCGTTGCCGAGGCGGCGATGGCCCCGGCGCGCCGCCGCGTCCGCGCCAATGCGCGGAAGCTGACCAAGGGCTAGCCAGCCTGCCAGGCCGGAACCGGGAAGGCCCGGTCATAGGCCAGGTTGAACAGGAAGGCATAGGCCAGGTAGAAGCCGGCGATCGCCAGGTCCATGACGAAGGCCTGCATCAGGGTGATGCCCAGATACCAGGCGATCGGCGGCAGCAGCACCAGCAGCAGCCCGGCCTCGAAGAGGAAGGCATGCAGCACGCGCAGCGCCAGGCCCTTCCGCGTATGCCCGGCCCAGCGCTGCATCACCCGGTCGAAGCCGATATTGTAGAAGAAATTCCAGACGGTGGCGGCGAGCGCGCTGCCGACGCCGATGACGCCCATGTGCTGGGCCGGCAGCCCGAAGGCCAGGCTGCCCAGCGGGATGATCAGGGCAAGGCCGACAGCCTCGAAGAGGATGGCGTGGCGGATACGGTCGCGGGTGGTGCGCATGGCGGTTCGACTCACGGAAAAACTCGAAGAGCCGCCGTTTCTATCTAGAATGCCGCCTGGACCAAGTTAGAAGCCAACTGGAAATTAGATAGATGACCGTGTCGATGGAGCAGCTGCAGGCCTTCGTCGCCGCCGCCGAGACGGGCTCCTTCTCCGCCGCCGGGCGAAGGCTGCGGAAGGCGCAATCGGCGGTCAGCACCCAGGTCGCCAATCTGGAGACCGATCTGGGCCTCGAGCTGTTCAGCCGCGCCGGCCGCAACCCGGCCCTTACCCCGGCCGGGCAGCGGCTGCTGGAGGAAGCGCGGGTGGTGCTCGACCGGCGCGAGCACCTGATCGGCGTGGCCAGCAGCCTGGAGCGCAAGGTCGAGAACCGGCTGGTGGTCGCCATCGACGAGCTCTATCCCGAGCATGCGCTGGGCGCCCTCTTCGCCGATTTCGCCCGCGAATTCCCCTATGTCGAGCTCGAGCTGCTGTTCCCGCTGATGGAGGATGTCAGCCGGCTGGTGCTGGCGGGGTCAGCCGATCTCGGCGTGATGTGGCGGCAGGAGGCGCTGCCGGTCGAGCTGGGCTTCCAGACCATCGGCTGGGTGCCGCTGAAGCTGGTCTGCGGCCGCACCCATCCGCTGGCCAAGGCGCGGGTGGAATGGGAGGAGCTGAAGCGGCACCGCCAGATCCTGGTCGCCGCCCGCAGCGACGGGCCGGAGAAGCGGCGGCTGCGCGTCGCCGCCGAGGTCTGGTGGGTGGAAAGCCACTGGGTGATCCTGGAGATGGTCAAGCACGGGATCGGCTGGGCCTTCGTCTCCGACCACGTGATCGCCGCCTCGCCCGCCGCCCCGGACCTGGTCACCCCCGATCTGCAGTTCGACGATGGCGACTGGCCGGTGGCGCTGGAGCTGGTCTGGCACAAGCAGCGCCCGCACGGCCCCGCCGCCGCCTGGCTGCGGCAACGCTTCGCCGCAGCCCGGATCGGAGAGTGAGCCGCCCCTATTCCTTCCGGATGTTGTGGAAGATCGGGAAGCCTTCGAGCATGCCGGTGATGTTGCTGCGGAAGGCGGTCGGCTGGGTCAGCGCGCCGGTCGGCAGATAGGGAATATCCTCGAAGGCCTGGCGCTGCATGGCCTCGGCGATGCTCTTCTGCTCGGCGAAATCCTCGGCCTCCATGAAGCGGTCGCGCAGCGCCTCGATCTTCGGCAGGTCGGGCCAGCCAAAGGTGCCGGCCTTGCCGGGGCCGCGGAGGTAGGATTGCGTCGCCGGGTTCAGCGCGATGACGCCGGGGATGGTGTTGCACCAGACGCTCCAGCCGCCCTGGTCCAGCCCGCCGCGGTTGCTCAGCCGCGCGGCCACCGTGCCCCAGTCGCTGACCTGGTAGTCCAGGTTCATCCCCACCCGGCGCAGCATGTCGCCGGCCACCTCGCTCATCGCGTTCAGCCGGTGGTTGTCGGCCGGCACGACGAAGACCACGCGCTCGCCCTTGTAGCCGGCGGCCTCCAGGTTGCGCTTGACCTTGTCGTAGTCGGGGGCGCCGTTCATCGTCTCCAGCCCGACCTCGCTGGCCAGCGGGCTGCCGGGCAGGAAGAAGCCGCAGCGGTCGTTCCACAGGCTGCGGTCATCGCCCAGGATCGCCGTCATGTAGTCGGCCTGGCGGATACCGGGCAGCAGGGCGCGGCGGATCGCCGGATTGTCGAAGGGCGCGACCAGATGGTTCAGCCGGATCATGCAGAGCGAGCCGGTGCGGTCCTTCACCTCCAGCTTGATGTTGCGGTTGCGGCGCAGCAGCGGCAGCAGGTCGGGCGAAGGCTGCTCCCACCAGTCGACCTCGCCCTGCTGCATGGCGGCCGCCGCCGTCGCCGCATCCGGCAGGGTGTGCCATTCGACGCGGTCGACCAGGGCGCGCTTGCCGCCTGCCAGGAAGCTCGGCGCCTCCTGCCGGGGGACGTATCCTTCGAACCTGGTATAGACGGCGCGGACACCCGCCAGCCGCTCCGACGCCACCCAGCGGAACGGCCCGCTGCCGACGATCTCGGTGATCTGCGTCGACGGCGACTGCCTGGCGAACCGCTCCTGCATCACCGGACAGAAGGACGAGGGCTTGGCCAGCGCCTCCGCCAGCAGCGGAAATGGTTTTTTCAATCGGATGGTGAAGACACGGTCGGAGACGACAGCCATCTCCTCGGTGATGGCGCGGATGTTCTGGCCGAGCACATCGGCCTGGCACCAGCGACCGATGCTGGCCACCGCATCGGCGGCGCGGATCGGCGTGCCGTCATGGAAGACCGGGCCCTGGCGCAGGGTGATGCGCCAGGTCTTGCCGCCATCCTCGATGACATGGCCCTCGACCAGCTGCGGCTGCACCTTGAAGCTGCCGTCCAGCGCATAGAGCTGGTCATAGACCATCATGGCATGGTTGCGGGTGACCAGCGCCGTGTTGAACACCGGGTCAAGCAGCGCCAGGTCGGATTGCGGCACGAATTTCAGCGTGCTGCGGGCGCCGGTCGTGCCCTGCGCCCGGACGACGCTGGGCGCCGCCAGGGCGGTTGCGGAGAAAGCCAGGAAGCCACGGCGGTTCATCGACAGAAATCCTCCCCAAGCTGTCCGGGCTTTCCCCGGTCGGAATGTCAGGCGTCGAGCCAGGATGGCAGGCGGCCGAGCCAGGGGCAGGCCGCCTCGTAGCGGGCCGCCACCTGCAGCACGCGCAGATCGCCGCGCGGCGGCCCGATGATCTGCAGCCCCATCGGCAGCCCGTCCTCGCTGAAGCCGGCGGGCACGCTGATCGAGGGGCAGCCGGCCATGGTGGCGCCGACCACCACCTCCATCCAGCGGTGGTAGCTGTCCATCGCGCGGCCGGCGATCTGCTGCGGCCAATGCGTCCCGCCATCGAAGGGGAAGACCTGGGCGGCCGGGATCAGCAGCACGTCGAACTCGGCGAACAGCCGGGTCAGCGCCTTGTACCAGGCGCCGCGATCGATGCCGGCCTTGTAGGCGTCGAGCGCCGAGAGCTTGTGGCTGCCCTCGATCTCCCAGATCGCTTCCGGCTTCAGCAGCGCCCTCTTGGCCGGGTCGCGGTAGACCTCGTCATGCTTGCCGCCGATGCTCTGCTGGCGCAGCGTGACGAAGGCGCGCCACAGCCGCTCCGGGTCGAAATCCACCTTCGCCGCGTCGACGGCGCCACCGGCGTCGCGGAACACGCCCAGCGCCTGGGTGCAGAGCTCCAGCACGCCGGGCTCGAAAGGCAGATGGCCGCCGAGAGCGCCGAGCCAGCCGGCGCGGAAGCCGCCGCTCGCCCCTTCGGCCAACCGGTCCTCGAAGCGGAAGCCGGGGGCGGCCAGCGACAGCGGCGCCCGCATGTCATAGCCGGCCTGGACCGAGAGCAGCATGGCGACATCGGCGATGGTCCGCCCCATCGGCCCGTCGGTCGACATCTGGCCATAGAAGGGATCGGGGTTGTCGGCCGGCACCCTTCCCTGCGACGGGCGGAAGCCGAAGACATTGTTGAAGGCCGCCGGGTTGCGCAGCGAGCCGCCCATGTCGCTGCCATCCGCCACCGGCAGCATGCGGGTGGCCAGCGCCACGCCGGCGCCGCCGCTGGAGCCGCCACCGACCCGCGACGGGACATAGGCGTTGCGGGTCAGGCCGAAGACCGGGTTGTAGCTGTTCGAGCCATAGCCGAATTCCGGCACATTGGTCTTGCCGATGATGATGGCCCCGGCCGCGCGCATCCGCTCGACGAAGATGGCGTCCTGGGTCGGCACCTGGTCGGCGAACAGCGGCGACCCCATGGTGGTGCGCAGCCCCTTGGTGGCGGCCAGGTCCTTGATCGCCTGGGGGATGCCCTGCAGCGGGCCGACCGCCTCGCCGCGCGCCACGGCCGCATCGGCCTGGTCGGCCTCGGCCAGCACCGCCTCGCGCGGGCGGAGGGAAACAATGGCGTTGACCGTCGGGTTCGCCGCCTCGATGTGGTCCAGATAGGTCGCCATCACCTCCCGCGCCGAGACCTGGCGGGCGCGGATCATGGCGGCGAGTTCCACCGCGCCGGGGCGGCAGAGCTCGGGGATGGCGAGCTGAGGGAGGGGCTTGGTCATCGCGATAGGGTCTCCTGGCCGGGCGGTCCCGGGCGCCGCTCAGGCCGGGACGGCCTCGAGCGCGCGGGGATCATGCACCGGCGTCGGGATTCCCTCCATCCGTGCCTTGAGCTGGATCGCCAGCAGGCGGGAGTAGAAGCGTGCCTGGGCCAGGTTGCCGCCCTGGATCCACAAGCCTTCCTGCCGCGTCGGCTTCCACATGTTGCGCAGCTCCCCGGCCCAGGGACCGGGGTCGCGCCGGGTGCCGGAGCCGAGGCCCCAGACCGGCCCCAGCCGCCGCGCCGCCTCGGGCGAGACCAGCTGCTCGACCCAGGTCTCCATCGCCTCGAAGCCGGTGGCATAGACGATCAGGTCGGCGGGCAGCACGGTGCCGTCCTCGAGCTCCACCGCCTCGGGCAGGATGCGGGCGGGCCGGGTGTCGCTGCGGAGCTTCACCGCGCCGTCGATGATCAGCTGCGAGGCGCCGACATCGATGTAGTAGCCCGAGCCGCGGCGCAGATACTTGAGGGAATGGCCGCTCTCATCCTCGCCGAAGTCGAGCATGAAGCCGACCTTCTCCAGCGCGGCGTAGAAATCCGCGTCATGCGCCCGGATCTCGGCATAGATCGCCCGGTGCATCGGCGGCAGGATGGCATAGGGGCGCGAGGCGGCGATGAAATCGGCCTGCTCGGTGGTGATGCCGGCGGCGACCGCCTCTTCCGAATAGAGCTTGCTGGAGAGGAAGCGGTAGGAGGACTCCGCCCGGATCACCAGGGTGGAGGAGCGCTGCACCATGGTGACCTCGGCGCCCTGCTCCCAGAGGTCGGCGCAGATGTCATGAGCGGAATTGTTCGACCCCACCACGACGCAGCGCTTGCCGCGCCATTCGGCGCCCTGGCGGTACTGGCTGGAATGCATCTGGGTGCCGCGGAAGCCCTCGGCCCCCGGATAGCGCGGGGTGGCGGGGGCGCCGGACAGGCCGGTGGCGATGACCAGCTGCTTCGGCCGCAGCGTCACCGCGCGGCCCTGCCGCGTCACCTGCACCCGCCATTCGCCGCGCGCCGGGTCATGCTCCGCGCCCTGGGCGGTGGTGCCGCTCCAGATGTCGAGGTCCATGGTCCGGGCATAGCTGTCCAGCCAGTCGCCCATCCGGTCCTTCGGGATGAAGGTTGGGAAGCCCGGCGGGAAGGGCAGATAGGGCAGATGGTTGGCCCAGACCGTGTCGTGCAGGCAGAGCGAATCATAGCGCCGGCGCCAGGCATCGCCGGGGCGGTCATGGCTGTCGACCACCAGGGTCGGCACGTCCAGCATGGAAAGGCGCGCGGCCAGGCTCAGCCCGTTCTGGCCGCCACCGATGATCAGGCAATAGGGCTGCTCGGTCGTGCCCAGCGCGGCCTGGCGCTGGCGGCGGCGCTCTGGCCAGCTCGGCCGGCCGGGAGAGGCGCCATGCACGGTGCCGGGCTCGCGCCGGGTGCCGATCCGTTCCGGATGCGCCTTCAGCGACAGCGCCGCGGTCATCAGCGTCCAGGCGCGGCCGTCCTTCAGGCGGAACTGGCCGCGGCAGAGGGCGGCCTCGGTCTCGAAGCGGAACCAGGCCTCGGTGATGCCGTCCGCCGTCTTCTCGCTGCCCTCTTCCAGCGCGAAGCCGCGCGGCCGGGCGGCGGGCAGGACAGCGGTGAGCATGGCGCCAATCTCGGCCGGGCCGTCGAAGGTGGCGATCGACCAGGTCAGCGGCAGCAGGTCGCGCCAATGGCTTTCTGGCTGGAACAGGCTGGCGGCCGCCGCGGCGTCGCCCGCCTCCAGATGGCCCGCCAGGCGCGCCAGAAAATCGGCCGCCGGGCTCATCGGCGATCCCCGGCCATGGCCGCGACGGTGGCGGCGATCTGCGACGGCGGGCCCTGCAGCCCGGGTGCGGCGCGGCGCAGCTCGGCGAAGGCCAGGTCGGTCTTCTCCAGCGTCTCGCGCACATCGGCGTCGGTCAGCGCGGCGCAGATGAACATGTTGTGGAAGGGATGCAGATAGATGCCGCGCTTCAGCGCGCCTTCCACCCAGGCATAGCCGAGGCGGAAATCCTCATCCTCCTCGAAGAATATCTGCGGCATCTGCACCGGGCCGGTCTGCCGCAGGGTGAAGCCATGGCTGGCCGCCTGCTGCTGCAGCCCGTCGCGCAGCGCGGTGCCGGTGCGGAGCGTGCGCTCCAGATAGTCGCTCTCGCGGATTTCCTTCAGCGTCGCGACGGCAGCGGCCATGGGGACGGCGGAGAACCAGAAGGAGCCGGTCAGATAGGGTTTCTGCGCCGCCTCGCGTGCCCGCTCGGAGCCCAGCAGCGCCGAGAGCGGATGGCCATTGGCGATGGCCTTACCCCAGCAGCTCAGGTCGGGCTCGACGCCCAGCTCGTGCCAGCTGCAGTCGCGGGCCAGGCGGAAGCCGGCGCGCACCTCGTCCAGGATCAGCAGCGCGTCGTGCCGGTCGCAGAGCTCGCGCGCCAGCCGGGCGAATTCCAGCTCGGGCAGGTGCTGGTGGCGGAAGGTCTCGTGGCGGAAGGGGGTGACGCAGATGCCGGCCAGGTCGTCGCCGGCCTCGCGCACCGCGTCCTCCAGGCTCTGCGCATCGTTGTAGCGGCAGTAGATCAGATGGGCGCGGTCCTCGGGCAGCACGCCGCCGGGGCGCGGCGTGCTCCAGGCGGCGGCGCCGTGATAGGTGTCGCGCGCCAGCACGATCTTGCGGCGGTCGCGATGCGCGCGCGCCACCAGCAGCGCCATCGAGGTGGCGTCGGTGCCGTTCTTGCAGAACATCGCCCAGTCGGCATGGGTGACGGTGTCGACCATGGCCTCGGCCAGCTCGACCATCACCGGGCCCGGCCCGGTCATGCTGTCGCCGAGCGCACGCTGAGCATCGGCCGCCGCCTCGACCTTGGCAAAGCCGTAACCGAAAAGATTCGGCCCGTAGCCGCACATATAGTCGATGAATTCGCGGCCATCGGCGTCCCACAGGCGGGTGCCCTCGGCGCGCGAGAAGAATTGCGGGAAGCTGACTGGCAGGCGCGCGGTGGACTGATGGCCATACATGCCGCCGGGGATCACCCGGCGCGCGCGCTCCATCAGATCGGCATGGCGAGACATGTCCCCAGGCATCGACGCAATCCCCGTCTAATCGAATTTTATCGATTAGGTGGCAGGGCCCGGCGCTTGTCAAACGCTTTTCCGCAGTCCATCTCCGCAGCACGCAGCAGGAGCCGCCAATGGCCGGCAAGGACGCCGCCGAGGAGCCGAGGGCCGAGACGCCGCGCCAGCCGCAGCGCGCCCGCGGCCATGCCCGCTTCGAGACGCTGCTGAACGCCGCCGACCAGCTGCTGCGCGAGCAGCCGGCGGCGACCATCAGCCTGCAGGACGTTGCCCGGCTGGCCGAGGCGCCGCTGGCCTCGGTCTATCACTACTTTCCCAATCCGACGGCGCTGTTCCTCGGCCTGGCGCAGCGCTACGTGCTGGCCTTCGACACGCTCTATGCCAGCCCGGTGGAGCGCATTCCCGACAACTGGCCGGCGCTCTGCCGCATCCTCTGGAGCCGCGCGCGGCAGTTCTACGAGGAGAACCCGGCGGCGATGCGCCTGTTCCTCGGCCCCGATGTCGGGCTGAAGATCCGCGAGGCCGACCTAGAATCGAACAACCGCCTCGGCCGCCGCCAGCACGACCTGGTGCAGCGCCACTTCCACATCCCCGACGATCCCGAGCTGCTGCGGCGCTTCGCGCTGTCGATCACCATCTCCGATTCGATCTGGTCGCTCTCCTATATCCGCCATGGCGGCATCACCGACGCCATGGCGCGCGAGGCGGCCGATGCGCGGGAGGCCTATCTGGCGCTCTACATCCCGCTGCGCGCCGCCCGCCGGCGCTGAGGGCCGGCCGGGCCGGGCTGGAAGGGGCGGCGAGAAGCAAGGAGAGCGGATGGCACCGGCCCCGCCATTTCGCAAACTGACGGGAGCGCGTCATCTGCGTTAAGAGTGTTCCTCGCCTCCTCTCCTTCCCGCAAAGCGCCATGGCCTGCCCCGATCCGATGACCGCCGTGCCCCCTGCCCGCCACCCTTGCCTGCTGCGGGCCGCGCGCCGGCGGGGGCGCTGACCGCCATGCCGACAGCGGAGCCGACGCCCGGCTGGGACGAAGCGGAGCGGCTGGCCGCCCTTGATCGCTACGCCATCCTCGACACCCCGACGGAGCCGGACTTCGACGACCTGGTGCAGATGACCGCCGGGCTGCTCGAGGTGCCGATGGCCGCGGTCAACCTGATCGGCGCCAGCCGGCAATGGTTCAAGGCCGAGATCGGCCTGGGCCTGCGCGAGATGCCGCTGGACAATGCCATCTGCGCCCGGCTGCTGCTGGAGGAGGGCGAGCTGGTCATTCCCGACCTCCGCCAGGACCTGCGCTTCGCCTGCAACCCGCTGGTCACCGCCGAGGCCGGCCTGCGCTTCTATGCCGGGGAGCTGCTGCGCACGCCGGAGGGGCTGCCGCTCGGCACGCTCTGCGTGCTCGACACCGCGCCCCGGCCCCAGGGTCTGAGCCCGCGGCAGCGCCTGGGCCTGCGCACGCTGGCGCGGCAGGTGATGACGCTGCTGGAGCTGCGCCGGGCGCTGGCCGACCGCGACCGGGCGCTGGCGGCACAGCGCCGCGAGGCGGCGCTGAACCGGCAGATCATCGACAGCGCCGGCGATTTCGCCATCATCGCCACCGACCTCGAAGGCCACGTCACCCGCTGGAGCCGCGGCGCCGAGCAGATGCTCGGCTGGCGCGAGGCGGAAATGCTGGGCCACTCCGCCGCCGGCATCCTCACCCCCGAGGACCAGGCCACCGGCCAGTTCGCGCTGGCAAGGCAGCAGGCGCTCGACACCGGCCGCGGCGAGCACGAGCGCTGGTACCAGCGCCGTGGCGGCGAGCGGTTCTGGGCCAGCAGCAGCATGACGCCGCTGCGCGACGAGCAGCAGGCGGCGATCGGCTTCGTCAAGCTGCTGCGCGACCGTACCGAGCAGCATGCGGTGGCGGCCTCGCTGGAGGCGGTGACCGAGCGCTATCGCCTCGCCTCGCGCGCCACCAACGACGCCATCTGGGACTGGGATCTGCGGCGCAACAGCGTGCTGTGGAACGAGGCGCTGGAGACCGCCTATGGCCATGATCCGGCCCGGGTGGCGCCGACCGGCGACTGGTGGATCGCCCAGATCCACCCCGAGGATCGCTCCCGCATCGATCGCAGCATCCATGCGGTGATCGAGGGCGGCGACACCAGCTGGAGCGAGGAATACCGTTTCCGCCGCGCCGATGGCAGCTATGCCGAGGTGCTCGACCGCGGCTACGTCATCCGCGACGCTGCCGGCCAGCCGCTGCGCATGATCGGCGCCATGCTGGACCAGAGCGCCCGGCGCCAGGCCGATGCGGCGCTGCGCGAGCAGGCCGACCGGCTGCGGCTGGCGACGACCGGGGCCCGCATCGGCACCTTCGACTATCGCGTTGGCAGCGACACCCTGATCTGGGACGACCGCTGCCGCGCGCTGTTCGGCCTGCCGCCGGGGGTGCCGGTCAGCTATGACGGCACCTTCCTGGCCGGGCTGCATCCGGAGGACCGCGAGCGTGCCGATGCTGCCGTGCGCCGCTCCATGGATCCCGCCGGCTCTGGCAGCTTTGCCGCCGAGTACCGCACCATCGGACTGGTCGACGGCATCGAGCGCTGGGTCGCGGCGCATGGCGAGACGCATTTCGCCGAGGGCCGGCCGCAGCGCCTGATCGGCACCGTGCTCGACATCACCGACCGCAAGCGGGCCGAAGAGGCCCTGCGCCAGAGCGAAGGCCGCTACCGCGCCCTGTTCGACACCATGGATGAGGGCTTCTGCGTCATCGAGTTCTTCGACGGCCCGCATGGTCCCCTCAGCGACTATGTGCATGTCGAGGCCAATCCCGGCTACGAGCGCCATACCGGCATCCCCGATATCGTCGGCCGCACCCTGCGCGAGCTGGCGCCGGACGAGGCGGAGGGCTGGCTCGAGCTCTATGGCGGCGTGCTGCGGACCGGCCGGCCGATCCGCTTCGAGCGCTATTTCGCCAAGGCCGGGCGCTTCATCGAGGTCTCCTCGGCCCGGCTCGAATATGCCGAGCGCCAGGTCTCGGTGCTGTTCCGCGACGTCACCGCGCGCAAGCAGGCCGAGGCGGCGCTGCGCGCCAGCGAGGCGCTGGCGCGGCAGAACATCCAGCGGGTGCAGCTGGCGCTGGCCGCCGGCGCCATCATCGGCACCTGGTTCTGGGACCTGCCGACCGACCGCTTCACGGTGGATGCCGCCTTCGCCGAGACCTTCGGCCTGGACCCGGCGCTGGGCCGCACCGGGCTCAGCCTGGCGCAGGTGATCGCGACGGTGCATCCGGAGGACAAGGCCGGGCTCTCCGCCGCGATCGAGGCGGCGATCGCCCGCGGCGGCGCCTTCGCCCACCAGTACCGGGTGCGGCGCGCCGATGGCCGCTACTACTGGATCGAGGCCAATGGCCGGGTCGACCACGCGCCCGACGGCGCGCCGCTGAGCTTCCCCGGCGTGCTGATCGATGTCGAGGAGCGGCGCGCCGTCGAGGCCGAGCGCGACCGCGCCGCCGCGGCGCTGCGCGCCCTGAACGAGACGCTGGAGCAGCGCGTCGCCCTGCGCACCGCCGAGCTGCTGCGCGCCGAGGAGCAGCTCCGCCAGAGCCAGAAGATGGAGGCGGTGGGGCAGCTCACCGGCGGGCTGGCGCATGACTTCAACAACCTGCTGGCGGGCATCAGCGGTGCGCTGGAACTGCTGACCGCGCGCCTGGCGCAGGGCCGCACCAAGGATCTCGAGCGCTATGTGGCGGTGGCCGAGGGTGCGGCCCGCCGCGCGGCCGCCCTGACCCACCGGCTGCTGGCCTTCTCGCGGCGGCAGACGCTCGACCCGCGACCGACCGATGTGAACCGGCTGATGGCCGGCATGGAGGAACTGATCCGCCGCACCACCGGCCCTTCCATCGCGCTGGAAGTGGTCGCCGCCGGCGGGCTCTGGCCGACCCTGGTCGATCCCAACCAGCTCGAGAACGTGCTGCTCAACCTCTGCATCAATGCCCGCGACGCCATGCCGCAGGGCGGCCGGCTGACCATCGAGACCGCCAATGCCTGGCTCGACGAGCGCGCGGCGCGCGAGCGGGACGCCGAGCCCGGGCAATACGTCGCCATCAGCGTCACCGACAGCGGCACCGGCATGGCGCCGGAGGTGATCGCCCGCGCCTTCGATCCCTTCTTCACCACCAAGCCGCTGGGCCAGGGCACCGGGCTCGGCCTGTCGATGACCTATGGCTTCGCCAAGCAGTCGGGCGGGCAGGTGCAGATCTATTCCGAGCTCGGCCAAGGGACGACGATGCGGGTCTACCTGCCGCGCTACCTGGGCGATGCCGAGAGCGCGGAGGAAACGCCCGCCGCCCTCGCCGCGCCGCGCGCCGCGGCCGGCCAGACGGTGCTGGTGGTGGATGACGAGCCCACCGTGCGGATGCTGGTGGTCGAGGTGCTGGAGGAGCTCGGCTATGCCGCGCGGGAGGCCGCCGACAGCGCCACCGGCCTGGCCATCCTGCGCAGCGAGGCGCGGATCGACCTGCTGGTCACCGATGTCGGCCTGCCCGGCGGCATGAACGGCCGGCAGATGGCCGATGCCGGCCGCCTCAGCCGGCCCGAGCTGAAGGTGCTGTTCATCACCGGCTATGCCGAGAATGCCGTGCTGGGCAATGGCCAGCTCGGCGCCGGCATGCATGTCATGACCAAGCCCTTCGCGATGGACGCCCTGGCCGGCCGCATCAAGGCGCTGATCAGCGCCTGATCAGCCGCCTGACCGGGACGCCGGGCGGGCCGCTTCCCCCGCCGGCTGTTGCCTCGCCACGGCGCGATCGGCTACAGCCGGCAGGCCCTCCAGGAGTTCAGCCATGGCAGAAATGGTCCATCCGCAGGACGATCCCTTCTATGGGGAGCTGCGGGCCTTCGCCAATCGCGATGGCTTTGTCGTCATCGAGATGAAGGAGGAGGCCGAGGCCCCCTTCCTGGTGCTCAGCCCGCTCGAGGCGGCGCGGCTGATGGCGGCCATGCGCGCCGCCATCACCGTGATCGACTCCGACGTGCAGAAGGCGATGCCGCCGGAGGAGTGACGCCTCAGCCGGGTTCCGCTGCCAGGGCGCAGATCCGCGCCGCGACGCGGTAGGAATCCACGAAGGCGCTGACCGGCAGGAACTCGAAGCGCGAGTGGAAGTTCAGCGCGCCGGTGAAGAAGTTCGGCGTTGGGATGCCGCGCGCCGAGAGCGCCGAGCCGTCGGTGCCACCGCGCATCGGGATCACCTTGGGCGTGATGCCGAGATCGCCCAGTGCCTGCAGGATCAGCTCCACCGGGCGGCGGTCATTGCCCAGGCTCTCGGCGATGTTGCGGTAGCTGTCCTCGATGCGGCAGTCGATGCGGGCGCGCGGGAAGCGTTCGCGGATCTCGGCCACCGCCTGATCGACGAAGGCCTTGCGCTGGTCGAAGCGGGTGCCATCGAAGTCGCGGATCGACATGGCCAGGCGCACGCTGCTCTGGTCGCCGGTGATGCCGTTGAACCACCAGTAGCCGTGGCGGCCATCGGTGTGCTCCGGCGTCTGCAACGGGTCGAACAGCTCCATCAGCGCGCGCGCCACCAGGATCGGATTGACCAGCACCCCCTTGGCCGACATCGGATGCGCGGTGACGCCGGTGATCTCGATGGCGACGCTGGCGGCATTGAAGGTCTCATAGACCACCTCGCCGCGCTCGCAGCAGTCGATCGTATAGGCGAAGGCCGCCGGGAAGCGGTCGAGCTGCAGCACCTTGGCGCCGCGCAGCCCGATCTCCTCGTCGGGCACGAAGGCGATGGCGATGTCGCCATGCGGCGGCCGCTCCCGCTTCAGCGTCGCCAGCAGCGTCATCACCACGGCGACCGCCGCCTTGTTGTCGGCGCCGAGCACGCTGGTGCCGTCGCTGAAGATGATGTCCTCCCCGGCATAGGGCCGGATCTCGGGGTGCTCATCGACGCGCAGCCAGATGTCCTGCTGGGCGTTCAGCAGCAGGTCCTTGCCGTCGAAGCGCAGGCGCTGCGGATGGATCTCCGGCGACAGGCCGACATCCACCGTGTCGAGATGGGTGACGAAGCCGATGCAGGGCGCGCCGGGCAGCGTGCCGCGCAGCATCGCGGTCAGGTTGCCGTTCTCGTCCAGATGGATGTCGTCCAGCCCCAGCGCCTGCAACTCCGCCTGCAGCAGTTCGGCCAGCACCCGCTGGCCCGGCGTGCTGGGCAGCATCTTGGCGCGGGCATCGCTCTGGCTGGTCACCGCCAGGTAGCGCGTGAAGCGCTCGATCAGTTCCTCTTCGACCGGCATCGCCATCCCTCAGCCTCTTCTCCGATGTGCCGTCCAGGATACCGCCGCCAGCCACGCGGCGCGAGAGTGGCCGTCCCGACGCTGGGTTCGGATTGCGAACTTATGTTGTCGTCCATAGAAGTCGGACGGCAGCCCTCGGGAAGGAAAGAACTCCATGGAAACGACGCGCCATGCCGTGGTCACCGGCGCCAGCTCCGGCATCGGCGAGGCCATTGGCCGCCGCCTGCTCGCCGATGGCTGGCAGGTCACCGGCCTCAGCCGCAGCGCCCCCGCCATCGCTGACCCGAACTTCGCCCATCGCGCCGCCGACCTGGCCGATCCGGCCAGCCTGGAGGCGGCGCTGGACGGGCTCCAGGCCACCGCCCTGGTGCATGCCGCCGGGCTGATGGGGGCGCAGCCGCTGGGCAGCCTGGACCATGTCCGGGGTGCGACCATGTGGCAGGTGCATGTCCAGGCCGCCGCCCTGCTGGCCGACCGGCTGGTGCCCGCCATGCCGGAGGGGGGCCGCATCGTCCTGCTGGGCAGCCGCACCGCCCAGGGTGCCGCCGGGCGCAGCCTCTATGCCGCCAGCAAATCGGCGCTGACCGGGCTGTCGCGCTCCTGGGCGGCCGAGCTGGCACCGCGCGGCATCACCGTGAACCTGGTCTCGCCCGCGGCGACCGACACGCCGATGCTGCGCGACCCGGCGCGGGCGCAGTCGCAGCCGAAGCTGCCGCCGATCGGCCGGCTGATCCGCCCCGAGGAGGTGGCGGCCACCGTCGCCTTCCTGCTGGCACCCGAGGCCGCGGCCATCACCGGCCAGAACATCGTCATCTGCGGCGGCAGCTCGCTGTGACGTCGTGCGAAGCGATTGACAGGAGGCGGGCGGAAGCATGATGATCGACTACAACGAACAAGTGTTCGGATTCCGAACATGACAGAGGAAACCGTGACCCCCGTCCAGGCCGCCGCCGCGCCCCGCAAGGGGGCCGGCAATCCGAAGAACACCGTCCAGTCCGCAGCCAAGGTCTTCGCGGTGCTGAAGGCCTTCGGCCCCGACATGCCCGAGCTGACGCTGGCCGAGATCGCGGCGCGGGCCGAGCTCGACCGCGGCACCGCCTTCCGGCTGATCCACACGCTGGAGGAGCTCGGCTACCTGCGCGCCGTCCCGGCCAGCCGCCGCTTCCGCCTGACCCTGAAATGCCTAGAGCTCGGCTTCTCGGCGCTGGCCGCGCGCGGCCTGCCGGACCATGCCCGCCCGCTGCTGCGCGAGCTGGTACCGGCGCTCGGCGACGCCGCCTCGCTCGGCGCGCTGGAGGGCGGCGAGGTGATCTACCTGGCCCGCGTGCAGCAGGGGCTGGAGCGGCATGGCGTGCAGCGCCCGGCCGGCGCCCGCGTCGGCGCCTATGCCACCGCGCTCGGCCACGCGATCCTCGCCTTCCTGCCCCGAGACCAGCAGGTTTCACACCTCGAGCAGCGCGCCCGGGTGAAGCTTTCCGAGCGGACATTGACAGAAATGGACGCGCTGCTGGCCCGGCTCGATGCGGTGCGGGCGCAGGGCTATGCCATTTCCGACGGCGAGAACGCCTATGGGCTGCGCACCGTCGCCGCCCCGATCCTCGACGCCGAGGGCCAGCCCTGCGCCGGCGTCAGCCTGACCATCGAGGCCAGCCGCGCGCCGCTGGAAAGCTTCGTCGCCGCCGGCCTGCCGCGGCTGCAGGCCGTGGTGGCCGAGCTGTCGGAAGCCGCCCGCCTGTCGCTCGGCGCCATCGCCCTGCCCCCTCGCCCGTGACCTTCCCTTCCGTGGAGCCCGCCATGACCGGCCTGACCACCCCGATCGAGATCGCCCGCCCCGCCATCATCGAATTCGGCAGCGGGCTGGTGGCGAAAGCCGGCCACTGGGCGCGCGCGCGGGGCTATAGCCGTATCCTGGTGGTGGCCGATGCCTTCAATGCCGGGCGCGTCGGCCTGCTCGACCTGCCGGGCGAGGTCACCGTCTTCGGCGAGGTGAAGCCCGAGCCCGACCTGCCCAACCTGGAGAAGGTCCTGGCCCTTGCCGGGCAGGCGAAGCCGGACCTCGTCATCGGCTTCGGCGGCGGCAGCGCCATGGACCTGGCCAAGCTGGTCGCGGTCCTGCCGGGCAGCGGCCAGTCCTTCGCCGAGGTCGTCGGGCCAGAGAAGGTGAAGGGCCGCAGCGTCGGGCTGTTCCAGGTGCCGACCACCGCCGGCACCGGCAGCGAGGGCGGCACCCGCTCGCTGGTCACCGATCCGGCGACGCAGAACAAGGCGGCGGTGCAGAGCCGCCACATGCTGGCCGACATCGCCATCGTCGATCCCGACCTGACGCTGACCGTGCCGGCCGCCGTGACCGCGGCCACCGGCGTGGACGCCATGGCGCATTGCGTCGAGGCCTTCACCAGCCGGAAGGCGCATCCGCTGATCGACCTCTATGCGCTGGAGGGCATCCGCCTGGTCGGCCGCTTCCTGAAGCGGGCCGTGGCGGATGGCAGTGACAAGGAAGCCCGCGCCGGCCTGGCGCTGGCCTCGATGTATGGCGGCTTCTGCCTGGGCCCGGTGAACACCACCGCCGGCCATGCGGTGGCCTATCCGCTGGGCACCCGGCACCACATCCCGCATGGCCTGGCCTGCGCCCTGGTCTTCCCGCACACCCTGGCCTTCAACGCGCCGGTGGTGCCGGAGAAGACGGCGCTGGTGCTCGAGGCGCTGGGCCTGCCGGCGTCGTCCGACGAGGCGACGGTGCGCGCCGCGACGCACCGCTTCTGCGCCGATCTCGGCATCGAGATGAAGCTCTCGGTGCTGGGCGTGCCGCGGGAGGACCTCGAGGCCATGGCGACCGAGGCGCATGCCATCCGCCGGCTGCTCGACAACAATCCGCGCGAGATGAGCCGGGAGCAGATCCTGGCCCTCTACGACGCCGCCTTCTGAAAGGTTCCAGGCGGATGATCCAGACCGATCCCACCGGCAAGCTGGCGCTCGGCGAGGCCGGCCATGTGCGGCCCGCTGCCGACGATGCCGGGCGCCGCGAATGCTACCTGCCGCCGGCGACGGTGCAGAGCCATGCCGCCAACCTGACGCCGCTGCCGGACGGCTCGCTCGGCCTGGTCTGGTTCGGCGGCACCCAGGAAGGCGTGCCCGATATCTCCGCCTATTTCTCCCGGCTGGAGGGCGACCGTTGGTCGGCGCCGGTGCGGCTGTCGGACGACCCGACCCGCTCGGAGCAGAACCCGCTGCTCTTCCCGGCGCCGAATGGCGAGCTCTGGCTGATCTGGACGGCGCAGATCTCCGGCAACCAGGACACCGCCATCGTCCGCCGCCGCATCTCCACCGACCAGGGCCGCAGCTGGGGCCCGATCGGCACCCTGTTCGGCGAGCGGCCGGGCGGCGGCACCTTCATGCGCCAGCCGGTCACCGTGCTGTCCAACGGCGACTGGCTGCTGCCGATCTGGATCTGCGCCAGCACCCCGGGCCGCAAATGGGTGGGCGACGAGGATACCAGCGCGGTCATGATCTCCTCCGACCAGGGGCGGTCCTGGCAGGAGGTGGCGGTGCCCGGCAGCCTGGGCTGCGTGCACATGAACATCCTGGACCTGCAGGATGGCACGCTGGCGGCCTTCTACCGCAGCCGCTGGGCGGACAATGTCTATGTCTCCCGCTCGAACGATCTTGGCCGCAGCTGGAGCGCGCCGCAGCCCACCGAGCTGCCGAACAACAACTCCTCCATCCAGGTGGCGCGGCTGGCCAATGGCCATCTGGCGATGGTGTTCAACGAGAGCAGCGCGGCGGATGCCACCGAGCGGCGCCTGTCGCTCTATGACGACATCGAGGATGACAGCGACGACGGCAAGGTGGTGGCCGCCATCGACACCAGCCGCCGCAGCACCTTCTGGGGCGTGCCGCGCGCGCCGATGACGCTGGCGATCTCCGAGGATGGCGGCCGCAGCTGGCCGCATCGGCGCAATCTGGAGACCGGCGACGGCTACTGCATGACCAACAATTCGCGCGAGGGGCTGAACCGCGAATTCTCCTACCCCTCGATCACGCAGACGCCGGATGGCCGGCTGCACATCGCCTACACCGTCTATCGCCAGGCCATCAAATACGTCTCGGTGGACGAGGCCTGGGTCAAGGAGACCGCCGCATGACCACCCCTGCCCTGCGTGGCCCGAGCGGCGTCTTCAGCGCCGCCCTCACCCCGCTCGACGCCGATCTGAACCCCGACCACGCCGCCTTCGCCGATCATGCCAAGTGGCTGCTGGCCGAAGGCTGCGACGGCATCGCCATGCTCGGCACCACCGGCGAGGCCAATTCCTTTTCGGTCGCCGAGCGCCAGGCGCTTCTCGAAGCCACTGTCGCCGCGGGCGTGGCCCCGGAAAGGCTGCTGCCGGGGACGGGCGTCGCCGCCTTCACCGAGACGGTGGCGCTGACGAAGCATGCGCTGTCCTGCGGCGTCACCACCGTCGTCATGCTGCCGCCCTTCTACTACAAGGGTGTCTCCGATGATGGCGTCTTCGCCGCCTATTCGGAGATCCTGCAGCGCATCGGCGACAGCCGGCTGCGCGTGGTGCTCTACCACATCCCGCAGATGTCGGCGGTGCCGATCAGCCACGCGGTGATTGAGCGCCTGCTGGCCGCCTTCCCGGAGACCGTGGTCGGCATCAAGGATTCCGCCGGCGAGCTCGCCAACATGGAAGCCATGGTGGAGAAGTTCCCGGGCTTCTCGGTGCTGGCGGGGGCCGATCCGCTGCTGCTGCCGCTGCGCCGCAAGGGTGGTGCCGGCTGCATCACCGCGACCTCCAACCTGGTCGCCCGCGACCTGGCCTTCGTCTACGCCCATGCGAATGACGCGGACAGAACGGCCGAGGTCGATGCCGCCCAGGCCCGCATCGTCGCCGCCCGCAACAAGGCGTCCAAGTATCCGCAGATGGCCTCGCTGAAGGCGATGACCGCGCATCGCACCGGCCAGGCCGGCTGGATGCGGCTGCGCCCGCCGCTGCTGCCGCTGACCGAGGCCCAGGCGAGCGAGCTCGCCCAGGCCTGACCTTTCGCGACGCCGGCCAGCCCGGCGCCGCCGACCGCAACGTCCAAGCCAAGAACCATCGGAAAAGAAGCCATGAACAGGCGTTCTCTGCTGCTCGGCACGGGTGCCGCCGCTGCAACCCTGATCGCCGCCCCGGCCCTCCAGGCCCAGGAATCCTGGCCGCGCGGCAAGCAGATCCGGGTCATCATTCCCTGGCCGCCGGGTGCGGCCAACGACACGCTCGGCCGGCTGCTGGCGCAGCGCCTGACCGAGAAGCTGGGCGCCACCGCGATCGCCGAGAACCGCACCGGCGGCGCCGGGCTGATCGGCACCAATGCGGTGCTGACGGCGCCGAATGACGGCTACACGATCCTGGCCTCGGCCTTCAACACGGCGGTCATGCCACTGGTGCTGAAGGGCGCCACCTTCGATCCGCAGAAGGATCTGGAGGTGATGGCGCGCACCGCCAAGGCACCCCTCGTGATGGTCTCCTCCGGCACCCGCCCGCAGAAGACCCTCCCGGAGATCATCGCGGCAGCGAAGGCCAAGCCGCGCGAGTGGAACATCGCCATCTCCTCGCTAGGCTCGGCCGGGCACCTGGCGACCATCGAGTTCCTGCGCCGCACCGGGCTCGACCTCGACATGGTCACCTATCGCGGCACCCAGCCGGCGCTGACCGACCTGATGGGCGGCAGCGTGCAGCTGCTGATCGACCCCTGCTTCGCCCTGCTGCCGGCGCGCGGCGACGGCAAGATCAATGCGGTGGGCATCGCGACGGCAGAGCGCTCGGCCCTGGCCTCCGACGTGCCGACCATGGCCGAGGGCGGCCTGCCCGGCTACGAGTTCCAGTCCTGGTACGGCGTCTGGGCGCCCAAGGGCACCCCGCGCGAGATCTGCGAGCGGGTCAATGCGCTGATGCAGGAGACCATGCGCGAGCCCGCTATGGTCGAGCGCCTGACCCGCCAGGTGCTGGAGCCGGTGACCGAGAGCATCGAGCAGACCAGGCAGTTCATCGCCACCGAGATCAACCGCGCCGGCGAGCTGCTGCGCAGCGTCAACTACCAGCCGGAGTGATCCGCCAAGGCTGGAGGCGGGGCGTGGAAGCCTGTATGCCGCAGGCATGTCCACGCCCCGCCCGCAGCAACGCTTCCTCCAAGGCCCGGCCGGCCAGATCCAGCTGACCGTCACGGAGCCGGCCGGCGCGCCGCGCGGCCTGGTGCTGATCAGCCACCCGCAGCCGCTGCTGGGCGGCTCGCCCCGCCATATCGTGCCGCACAGCATCGCGCGGCGGCTGAGCGATGCCGGCTGGATCGCGGTGCGGCCGAGCTTCCGCGGCGTCGATGGGTCGGAAGGCGCCTATGCCGAAGGGGTCGGCGAGGCGGAAGATGCTTTTCTCATTGCCCAGACCCTGCGGGCCGAGCATCCGGGCCTGCCCTTGGCCCTGGTCGGCTTCTCCTTCGGTGCGCATGTCTATGCCCGCCTCGCCTGCGCGCTTGAGGACGAGGCACCGGCGGCGGCGATCGTGCTGATGGGCCTGCCGGTCGGGCTGGTGCCGGGCGGGCGCGACTACGCGGCGCTGCCGATCCCGCGGCGGACGCTGCTGCTGCATGGCCAGGACGATGCCATGGCGCCGCTGGCCTCGCTGCTCGACTGGGGCCGGGCCAGCCAGCACCCGGTCACCGTCTTCCCCGGCGCCGACCATTTCTTCAAGGGCTGCCTGGCCCAGGCGCTGGACCAGGTGGTGGCGCATCTCGCCGCCCTGCCGGACGGCGCGAGCGATCGCATCCCGGCATAGGAAGCAGAGCGAGATTATAATTCTGCTCAGGCCCGATCCGTGGCTAGCTCCCCGGCAAAGAGGGGGGAGACAGAAGCGGATGGTGTCTGACAGCGAGCCGGACTGGCAGCGCGAGGTCTTCGACGTCCTGAAGGCGGCCGGCGTGCGCCATGTCTGCTACGTGCCCGATGCCGGCCATGCCGCCGCCATCCGCCTGGCCGAGGCCGATCCCGGGATCGAGGCCGTGGTGCTGACCACCGAGGAGGAAGGCATCGGCTATCTCGCCGGCGCCTGGCTGGGCGGCGAGCGCGGCGCGCTGCTGATGCAGTCGAGCGGCGTCGGCAATTGCATCAACACCCTCGCCCTGCAGCCCTGTATCCGCTTCCCGCTGCTGATGGTGGTGACCATGCGCGGCGACTGGGCCGAGTTCAACCATTGGCAGAACCCGATGGGCCAGGCCACCGAGCCAGTGCTGAAGCAGATGGGCGTCATGACCTGGCGCGCCGATGCGCCGGCCGAGGTTTCCCCCCTGCTGCGCGGCGCGGCGACCATGGCCTTCGAGGGCGATTCCGCCTGCGCGCTGCTGCTCGGCCAGCGGCTGATCGGCGAGAAGGAGTGGGTGAAGTGACAGCGGGCGGAACCCTCGACCGGCGCGCCGTCGTCGCCGGGCTGGTGCAGGAACGCGGCGATCTGCTGGTGGTCTCGGCGCTCGGCTCGCCCTCCTACGACCTGATGGCGGCCGGCGACCACGACCGCAATTTCTACCTCTGGGCGGCAATGGGCAGCGCCGCCATGGTCGGCTTCGGCCTGGCCCGGGCGCAGCCGGAGAAGCCGGTGCTGGTGCTGACCGGCGATGGCGAGCAGCTGATGGGCCTGGGCGCGCTCGCCACCATCGCGCTGCGCCGCCCGCCCAACCTGACCATCGTCGTGCTGGACAACGGCCATTACGGCGAGACCGGCATGCAGCCGAGCCATGCCGGCCGCGGCGTCGAGCTGGCGCGGCTGGCCGAGGCGCTGGATTTCCCCTCCGCCGAGACCATCACCGAGCTGCAGGGCGTCGAGCCGCTGCGCCGCCGCCTGCATGCCCGCGCCGGGCTGCATCTCGCCGTCGTCAAGATCGAGCCGCGCAACTGGCCGCGCGCCCTGCCGCCGCGCGACGGCGTCTTCGTCAAGAACCGTTTCCGCCAAGCCCTGGGACACCACCCCTCATGAGCAGCACCGACACCCCGAAGCGCCAGGCCGACGAGTTCCACAACCTCGATGACGGCCAGGGCGGCATCTTCCGCGAGCTGGCCCCGGGCCTGACCACGCGCATCTTCGCCGGCGAGCAGGCCATGCTCTCCATCGTCAGCATCGCCCCCAATGCCGAGGGCAAGCTGCATGCCCATCCCGAGGAGCAATGGGGCGTGCTGCTCGACGGCAGCGCGGTGCGCATCCAGGGCGGCGAGGAGATCGCGGTGAAGAAGGGCGATTTCTGGCGCACCCCCGGCGGCGTGCCGCACACCATGCGCGCCGGGCCCGAGGGCGCGCGGGTGCTCGACATCTTCAGCCCGCCGCGGCCGGAGTATCGCGTCGCCGGTTCCGGCTTCGGCACGGCATGACCATCATTGGCGCCGGTGATTGGGATGCCGGCGCCGCTCGCCGCATATAGGCGGTCGACCAGACCTATTCCGGCGGGGCGCCTGTCCCCGCCGCGCAGGGATATCGACCGCCATGAAGAAGATCGGCTTTCTCTCTTTCGGCCATTGGACGCCCTCGCCGCATTCGGCGACGCGCTCGGCCGCCGAGGTGCTGACCCAGTCC
The DNA here is from genome assembly GCF_037145735.1 of Roseomonas sp. USHLN139. NCBI lineage: Bacteria > Pseudomonadati > Pseudomonadota > Alphaproteobacteria > Acetobacterales > Roseomonadaceae > Roseomonas > Roseomonas sp. USHLN139. The sequence goes on from NZ_JBBCWY010000001.1 coordinate 1,532,693, forward strand.
ATCGAGCTCGCCGTCGCGGCGGAGGAGCTCGGCGCCGACGGCGCCTATGTCCGCGTGCATCACTTCGCCCGCCAGCTGGCCTCGCCCTTCCCGCTGCTGGCGGCGATGGGCGCGCGCACCAGGTCGATCGAGCTGGGCACCGCGGTCATCGACATGCGCTATGAGAACCCCTTCTACATGGCCGAGGATGCGGGCGCCGCCGACCTGATCAGCGGCGGCCGGCTGCAGCTCGGCCTCAGCCGCGGCTCGCCGGAGCAGGTGATCGACGGCTGGCGCCATTTCGGCCATGAGCCCATCGCGGGCGAGACCGATGCCGAGATGGGCCGCCGCCACGCCCAGGTCTTTCATCAGTTGCTGAAAGGTGAAGGCTTCGCGCAGCCCAATCCGCGACCGATGTTCCCCAATCCGCCGGGGTTGCTGCGGCTCGAGCCGCATTCGGAAGGCCTGCGCGACCGCATCTGGTGGGGCGCCGGCTCGAACGCGACCGCGGTCTGGGCAGCGCAGCAGGGGATGAACCTGCAGAGCTCGACCCTGAAGGATGACGAGACCGGCGAGGCCTTCCACATCCAGCAGGCCAAGCAGATCCGCGCCTATCGCGCGGCCTGGAAGGAGGCGGGCCACACGCGGGAGCCCCGCGTCTCGGTCAGCCGCAGCATCTTCCCGCTGCTCGACGATCGCGACCGCGACTATTTCGGCCGCGGCGGCCGGGAGCAGGACCAGGTCGGCTTCATCGACGAGCGCACGCGCGCCATCTTCGGCCGCGGCTATACCGGCGAGCCGGAGACGCTGATCGAGCAGCTGCGCGGCGACGAGGGTATCGCCGAGGCCGACACGCTGCTGCTGACCATCCCCAACCAGCTGGGCGTCGACTACTGCGCCCATGTGATCGAGGGGGTGCTGAAGCACGTCGCGCCGGCGCTGGGCTGGCGCTGAACCTGCGGCGGGCGGGACGATCGCATCCCGCCCGTCCCTGCGGCCCCGACCAGGGCGGAAGCCGTTCCTGCCCGCCATGGACGCGCGCCTCGGATGACGGTCCCTGGCCATCGCCTGACCGAAAGCTGACCTGACTTTCGTTGCGCCCCTGACCTAGTCTGCTCCCAGCCCGGACGGCGCCAGCCGGATCGGGACAAGAACAACGGGGAGCAAGACAGATCCATGAACAAGCGGACGAGGATCGGCGCGGCCATGCTCGGCCTGGCCCTGGCGCTGCCGATGGGCGCGCGGGCGCAGAACGTCACCACCATGATCGTCAACTACTCGGCCGGCGGCTCGACCGACCTGATGGCCCGCATCATGCAGCCGGAGCTGGCGGCGGCGCTGGGGCAGCAGGTGGTGATCAAGAACACCTCCGGCGCCAATGGCACCGTCGGCGCGCTGGAGCTGACGCGGGCACCGCGGGACGGCAGCACCCTGCTGATGACGCCCGGCGGCTCGCTGGTGCTGACGCCGCACACCCGCGGCGCGCCATTCCGCAACGCCGACTTCGCGCCGGTCTGCCAGGTGGTCTCGGCGCCGATCATCATGATGACGTCGCAGGGCTCGGGCTTCCGCAGCCTGGCCGATGTGCTGCGCGCCGCGCGCGAGGCGCCGGGGGCGCTGGCCATCGCCAATACCGGCCCGGGCAGCACGCCGCATATCAGCTCGATCTCGCTGGAGCGGCTGACCGGGGTGGAGTTCAACCACATCCCCTTCCGCGGCTCGGGCGACGTGGTGCAGGCGATGGCGGCCAAGCAGATCACCGTCTTCACCGACCAGACGCCGCTGGTGCGGCAATACGGCTACCATCCGCTCGCCGTCTATGCCGCCGAGCGGATGCCGGAATTCCCCGAGACGCCGACCTTCCGCGAGCTCGGCTTCGACCTGACCTTCGCCATCTGGTCGGGTTTCTACGCCCCTGCCGGCACGCCCGAGCCGGTGCTGGACCGGCTGGACGCCGCCTGCAAGCGGATGGTGGAAAGCCGCGCCGTGGTGGAGGGCATGAAGACCATGAACATGCCGATCCAGTATCGCAGCCGTGCCGATTTCGCCGCCTTCCACCAGGCCGAATACGACCGCTACCAGCAGCTGGTGAAGCGGTTCAACCTGACGGTGAACTGACCTCCTTCGCGGAACCGGGCGTCTGACCGGGCGCGGGGAGAGGCGCGGCCTCCGCCCTCCCCGCGAACCACGTGTAGAAGAGCGGGATCAGGAAGACCGCCAGGAAGGTCGCGGCCAGCATGCCGCCGACCACCGCCGTGCCGATCGCCAGCCGGCTGCCGGAGCCGGCGCCACTGCTCAGCGCCAGCGGCAGGCAGCCCAGGATGAAGGCCAGCGAGGTCATGACGATCGGCCGGAAGCGCAGCCGCGCCGCCGCCAGCGCCGCCTCCTTCGCCGACTTCCCGGCACGCCGCTCGAGCACGGCGAACTCGACAATCAGGATGGCGTTCTTCGCTGCCAGCCCGACCAGGGTGATCAGCCCGACCTGGAAGTAGATGTCGTTGTTCATACCGCGCAGCCAGACCGCCAGCAGCGCGCCGAACAGGCCGAAGGGCACCGCCAGCAGGACCGCGACCGGCAGCGACCAGCGGCCATACTGTGCCGCCAGGATCAGGAAGACCATGACGATGCCGAAGCCGAGCGCCAGCGCCGCGGCATTGCCGCCGGCCAGCTCCTGGTAGGCGGCGCCGGTCCAGGCGATGCCGAAGCCGGGCGGCAGCACCTCGGCCGCCACCTGCTGCATCGCCCGCAGCGCCTGGCCCGACGAATAGCCGGGCGCCGCCGCACCGTTGATGGTCGCCGCCGGATAGACGTTGAACCGCTCCGCCATGTCGCTGCCGACGACTCGGGTCAGGCGCAGCATGGCGCTGGCCGGCACCAGCTCGCCGCCGGCGGCGCGGACGAAGACCCGGCTGAGATCCTCGGGCGCGCGGCGGTACTCGGCCTCGGATTGCAGGTTGACCCGGTAATTGCGGCCCATCAGCGAGAAGTCGTTGACGTAGAGGCTGCTGAAGGTGCTCTGCACCGTCTCGAACAGCGCGGCCAGCGTCACGCCCCGCGCCCGCGCCGCGTCGCGGTCGATGTCGAGCCGGTAGCGCGGCACATTGCCCTGCAGCGTGGTGCTGAGCCCGGCGAGCTCGGGCCGCGCGCCGGCCGCCTGCAGCAGCGTCTGCACGGCCTGCGCCATGGCCTCGCGCCCGGCGCCGCCGCGGTCCAGCAGCTTCATCTCGAAGCCGCCGACCGAGCCCATGCCGTCGATCGCCGGCGGGTTGAAGGCCAGGGCGAAGGCATCGCGCACCTGCGACAGCGCGCCGAAATACTGGCCGGCGAGCTGGCGGGCGTCCTGCTCCGGCGCGCGGCGCGCGGACCAGTCCTGCAGCTCGACGAAGGCAGCGCCGGCGCTGGTCGAGGCCGCATTGGACAGCAGGTTGAAGCCGGCGAAGGCGGTCACCGAGCGGACATTCGGATCGGCGCGCAGGATCGCCTCGATCTCGGCGCCGGAGCTGGCGGTGCGGTCCACGGCGGTCGCCGGCGGCATCGACCAGGCGACCAGCAGGATGCCCTGGTCCTCCTCCGGCACCAGCCCGCCGGGGATGCTGCGGAACAGGCCGAAGGTCAGGCCGCAGACGATGGCGAAGCAGGCCAGGCCGAGCAGGCCGCGGCGCAGGAAGAAGCGCACCCCTGCGGTATAGCCGCCGGTGACGCGCTCGAAGCCGCGGTTGAACAGGCGGAAGGGCAGCAGCGGCCGGCCATGCCCGGGCTTCAGCATCACCGCGCAGAGCGCCGGGGTCAGCGTCAGCGCCACCACGCCCGAGAGGATCACCGAGACCGAGATGGTGATGGCGAACTGCTTGTAGAGCTCCCCTGAAAGGCCGCCCAGGAAGCCCACCGGGATGAAGACCGCGCAGAGCACCAGCACGATGGCGATGACCGGGCCGGTCACCTCCTCCATCGCCTTGATGGCGGCGGCGCGCGGGGGCAGGCCTTCCTCGGCCATCAGCCGCTCGACATTCTCGACCACGACGATGGCGTCGTCGACGACGATGCCGATCGCCAGGATCATGCCGAACAGCGTCAGCATGTTGATGCTGAAGCCCAGCGCATACATGCCGGCGAAGGTGCCGATGATCGAGACCGGGATGGCGATCAGCGGGATCACCGTCGCGCGCCAGCTCTGCAGGAACAGGAAGACCACGACGACGACCAGCGCCACCGCCTCCAGGAAGGTGGCGATCACCTGCTGGATCGAGACCTTGACGAAGGTCGTGGTATTGTAGGGGATGGAATATTCCATCCCCTGCGGCATGGCCTGCGCCAGCTCGTCGAGACGCGCGGTGACGGCGGCGATGGTCTGCAGCGCATTCGCGCCCGGCTGCAGGTAGATGCCGAAGGGCGCGCTCGGCCGGCCGTTCATGGTGCCGACGAAGTCGTATTGCTGGGCGCCCAGCTCCACCCGCGCGACGTCGCGCAGCCGCAGGGTCGAGCCATCGGGGCGCGCCTGCAGGATGATGTTGCCGAAGGCCTCGGCATCCGGCAGCCGGCCCTCGGCGGTCATGGCATAGGTATAGGCGCCGCCGGCGCTGGGCGCGGCATTGATCTGGCCGGCGGCGAATTGCTGGTTCTGCTCGCGGATGGCCGCCGAGACGTCGGAGGCGGTCAGCGAGAACTGCGCCAGCTTCTCCGGCTGCAGCCAGACCCGCATGGCGTATTCCTTCTGCCCGAACAGCGCCGCATTGCCGACGCCGCGGATCCGCTTGATCTCGTCGATCACGTTGCGCAGCGCGTAGTTGCTCAGGAAGATCTCGTCGAAGCGGTCATCCGTCGCGGTCAGCGAGACCACCGCCAGGAAGGCGCTGGACTGCTTGCTGACGGTGACGCCGACGCGCTGCACCTCGGCGGGCAGGGTCGCCAGCACGCTCTGCACCCGGTTGCTGACATTGATCGTCGCCTGGTCGGGATCGGTGCCGATCTCGAAGCTGACGCTGAGCGACATGCTGCCATCGGTGTTGACCGACTGCATGTAGATCAGCCCGTCGACGCCGTTGATGGCGCGTTCCAGCGGCGCCGCCACGGTCTGCGCCACGGTATCGGCATCGGCGCCGGAATAGCTGGTGGAGACCTGTACCTGCGGCGGCACGATCTGCGGGTATTGCGCGATCGGCAGCGCGGGCAGCGCCACCAGCCCGGCCAGCACGATCAGGATGGACAGCACGCCGGCCAGGACCGGCCGCTCGATGAAGAAGCGGGCGCTCACGGCCGGGCCTCCACCGCCTCGACCACGGCGCCTTCGGTGACCTTGATCAGGCCCTCGGCGATGACGCGGTCACCGGGCTGCAGCCCTGCCTCGATGATCCAGTCGCGCGCCAGCATGCGGCCCAGGCGGATGGCGCGGCGCTCGGCCTTGCTGTCGGGCCCGACGACATAGGCGAAGGCGCCCTGGACGTCCTGCTGCACGGCGGCCTGCGGGATGCGGATCGCCGGCCGCGCCGGGCCGGAGACGCGCAGCCGCACGAACTGCCCGGGGATCAGCCGGCGGTCGGGATTGGCGAAGGTGGCGCGGCCGCGCACCGTGCCGGTGGTCGGATCGACCGTCGCCTCGGTGAAGCTGACGCGGCCCTGCGGCGCCGTGGCGCCCTCCAGCAGCACCTCGGCCGGCAGCTCCGCCGCCCCTCCCCCCAGCGCCGCCAGGTCGGGGGCGTTGAAGGCAAAGCTGACATGCACCGGATCGAGCTGGGTGATGCGGGTCAGCAGGGAATTGTCGCCGGTGCCGATCAGGCTGCCTTCCGGCACCGCCTCCAGGCTGGTGATGCCGGAGATCGGCGCGGTGACCGTGGTGTAGCTCAGCTCCAGCCGGGCGCTGGCCAGGCGGGCGCGGGCGGCGGCCAGCTGCGCCTCGGCCTGGGCCAGTGCCGAGACCGCGTCGTCGCGGTCGCGCCGGGTGCCGACGGCGGCCTGCGCCAGGGCGGCGGTGCGGGCCTGGTCGCGGCGGGCGCGCTGCAGCCCGGCTTCGGCCTCCTGCAGCTGCGCCGCCGCCAGATCGACCGCCGCCTGGTAGGTCGCCGGATCGAGGCGGAACAGCACATCGCCTTCCCGCACCGCCGCGCCCTCCGCATAGGCGCGCTGCAGCAGGATGCCGCCGACGCGGGCGCGCACCTCGGTCTGGCGGACAGCGGTGACGCGGCCACCGTAATCGAGCACGAGTGGCGTCGGCTGCGGCTGCACGGCCACCACCCCGACCTGGGGCGGCGGCATGACCGCCTCGGGGGGCGCCGCCGTCTCGCCGCAGGCGGCGAGCAGCAGGAGCAGGGACAAGGAGCGGCGGCGTGGCATGATGGTCACCGGAGTTCGGGGCGCGACGGCCCGGCAGCGCTTGCCAGGCCGGAACGACCTGGTATATAAATCCATACGGACGTATTTGAACTAGGTCAAGGAGGCTGCATGGGCCGACCGCCATCGATCGACCGCGACAGGGTGCTGGACATCGTCGAGGCCATCCTGCTGAAGGAGGGCACCGCCGGGCTGACGATCGATGCGGTGGCCAAGGCCGCCGGCATCTCCAAGGGCGGGGTGCAGTCGCGCTTCGGCACCAAGGGCGACCTGATCCGCATGCTGGAGGCGCGCTGGTCGCGCGAATACGACGCGGAGATCGCGGCGATCGCCGGCCCCTCGCCCAGCCCGATCGAGGCGGTGCGGGCGCATATCGACGTCTCGCTCGACCTGGACGAGGCCGATCAGGCGCGGGCCGCCGGCATGGTGGCGGCGCTGATCGAGGCGCGCGACCACATCACCAATGCCAAGGCCTGGTATCAGCAGCGCTTCGGCGGGCTGGACCGGCAGACGCCGGAAGGCCGGCGCGCCTGGCTGGTGCTGATGGCCACCGAAGGCGCCTTCATGCTGCGCGCCTTCGGCTGCATCGAGCCGTCGGAGCCGGAGATGCGCGACCTGATCGCCGACCTGCATGCGCTGCTCGAGGGCCGGCTGTAGCGCGGCCGCCGCGCCGCGCTGCGTGACTGGACGCCAGCCCGGGGTGGTGGCTACAGCCGGCGACACCCCACGCGAAAGGATCCGACGATGCAGGCGCTTTCTTCCGGCAATCTGGCGGTGGTGACCGGCGCCGCGGGCGGCATCGGCCTGGCGGTCGCGCAGCGGCTGGCGGCGCGCGGCCTGCGGCTCGCCCTGATCGATCGCTCACCGCAGATCGACGGGATCGCCCGCAGCCTGGGTGTCGAGGCCGCCGGCTGGAGCCTGGACGTCGCCGACCGCGCGGCCATGGAACGCGCCGCCGCCGAGATCCATGCCCGCTTCGGCCCGGTCAGCCTGCTGATGAACAATGCGGCGATCCATGGCGGGGCGGACGCCCTCGCCTCGCCGGCGATCTGGGACGATGTCATCGGCATCAACCTGATGGGCGTGCTGCACGGGGTGCAGGCCTTCGTGCCCGCCATGCTGGACAGCGGGCGGCCCGGGCTGGTGATCAACACCGGCTCGAAGCAGGGCATCACCCAGCCGCCGGGCAACACCGCCTACAACGTCGCCAAGGCCGGGGTGAAGGCACTGACCGAGGGGCTGGCGCACAGCCTGCGCGAGGCGGCGGGCAGCCGCATCACCGCGCATCTGCTGATCCCGGGCTTCACCCATACCGGCATGACCGGCGTCGCCGAGAAGCCGGCGGGCGCCTGGACCGCGGGCCAGGTCGCCGACTTCATGCTCGAGCGGATCGCGGCCGGCGACTTCTACATCCTCTGCCCCGACAACGACGTGACGCGGGCGATGGACGAGAAGCGCATGGCCTGGGCGATGGGCGACATCATCGAGAACCGCCCTGCCCTGTCGCGCTGGCATCCCGACTACAAGGACGCTTTTGCTGCCTTCATGAAGGGCTGATGTCGGCGCAGCCCGCCATCGCCGCTGCAATCTCGGCCGGGGACAAGCGGCCGAGCTCGGCAATGAAGACGATGCGGGCGCGCGGCAGATCAGGCTTCCGCTGGTGGTCGACCGGCGCCAGCGTCGCCCGGCCGCCGGCCAGCTGGAACAGGAAGACCTTTCCCGGCTGCCCGGCAGGTTCGAAAAAACCCTTGGCGCGGGCGAGGCGCGGGGCGAGCCGGCCGATCGCCGCCTGCAGCTTCGGCAGCGACAGCGGTGCTTCGGCGGTCCAGCTCAGCGTCTCGAAGCGGTCGGCATGCGGGCGGCGGCGGCCGGGGTCGCGCGGCGCCGGGGGCCGCGTCGGGTCCTCGGGCAGCACCAGCGACAGCGGCACGGCGCCGCCGGGCGCCTCGACCTGCAGCGCGGCCGGACGCAGCGCCTTCACCGCTTCCTTGAAGGCGTCCAGCGTGCCGGGCGCGGCCAGGTCGGTCTTGCTCAGCGCCACCACATCGGCCATGCGCAGCTGGGCGCGCAGCAAGGGGTCTTCCAGCGAGGAAAGCGGCGCCGCGGCATCGACGACGCAGAGCACCGTCTCCAAGGGCGCCGCTCGCCAGATCACCGGGTCCATGAGGTTGCGGACGATGTCGCCGGGCTCGGCGACGCCGCTGGTCTCGATGACGATGGCCTCCGGCCGGGGCTCGCGGCGCAGCAGCGTCGCGATGGTGCGCAGCAGGTCGCCTTCCAGCGTGCAGCAGATGCAGCCATTGGCCAGGCTGACCACGCCGTCCTCGGCGCCGGCGATCAGCTCGGCATCGATGTTGATCGCACCGAAATCGTTGACCACGGCGGCGATCCGGCGGCCCTCGGCATGCGCCAGGACATGGTTCACCACCGTGGTCTTGCCCGCCCCCAGGAACCCGGTGACGAGCAGGACCGGAACCGGGGTCATGCTCAGGCGATCGAGGGCCGGCGCACGGCCTTGCCCGGGCGGGCGTCGACATCCATGACGCCCTCGGCGATCACCGGCGTGCCGCTGACGATCAGATGGCGCACGCCTTCCGAGGGGCGGTTCATCGCGGTGAACTCGGCGCGGTCGGTCAGGGTCTCGTAGTCGAAGGCGACGATGTCGGCATCGGCGCCCACCGCCAGCCGGCCCTTGCCCAGCATCGCCGGCGTGCTGGCCTCGAGGATCTGCGCCGGGATCAGCGAGCATTTGCGGATGCCCTCGGCCAGCGAGATCGCCTGCCGCTCGCGCACCCAGTGCCGGATGAAGCGGGTGAAGCAGCCGGCCGAGCGCGGATGCGAGGTGGCCTCGGCCGGCAGCGGCCAGGCATCGCCGGTATAGGTGCTGCCATCCGGCATGCTCCAGGGCATGGCGTCGGAGGCAATGGCGCCGTCCGGATAGAGCACGGCCATGTCCAGCAGCTCGCGGTGCCGGGCGTTGTTGTCGGTGTCCAGCACATGTCAGAGCACCAGCTGCGACGGGTCCTCCGCCTGGGCCGAGAGCAGCTCGGCGCGGTCGCGGAAGCGGTGGCCGTCGGTGACGCGCTGCACCGAATCATAGCCCAGCCCGTTGCGATCCTCGAAGTTGGGATCGCTGAAGAAGGCCGCCGCCAGCACGGTCGAGCCGGTGCCGTAGGGATAGGCCTCGACGGTGATGTTCAGCCCCTTCAGCTGCGCATTGCGCACCAACTCGTAGCAGCGCGCGATGTCGGTCTTGCTGGAGCTGTTGAAGTGGCAGATGTGCATATGCGCGCCGGTCGCGGCGGCATAGCCGATCAGGCGGATATAGGCCTCGGCCGCGCTCTGCGGGTCGATCTTCGCCATGTAGGCAACATGGGTGAAGGTGGGGACGTTGCGCGCGGCGGCCAGCTTGCAGACCTCGATCAGCTCCTGCACGCCGGCGCCGGGGGCATAGGCATTGAGGATGCCGATACCGATGCCGCCCTCGTTCAGCCCCTGGGCCAGGCGGTCGATGATGCCGGCCTGCTCGGCATCCGTGGCGATATTGTCCATCCAGCGCTTGTCGCGCATGGCGCGGCCGAAGGCCTCCAGCGAGGATTCCTCGTTGGTGCCGACCATGGCGCCGATGCGGGCGAAGGCCCAGTTGGTGGCGGCGCCGTAGTTCAGGATGCGGCCCTGCTCCGCCTGGCGGCGATACCAGGAGCCGACCGGCAGCACACCGGCCTCGAGGTCGAGGGTGGTGGTGATGCCGTCGAAGGCCTGCATGCGGTCGGCCGGGATCGACTGGCCATGCGCGTGCAGATCGATGAAGCCGGGGGCGACGACCAGGCCGGAGGCGTCGATCACGCGCTCCGCCTCGCCGAGGTTGGTGCCGATGGCGGCGATGCGCCCGTCCTGGACGACGATGTCGGCGACGGCATCCGTCCCGCTCGCCGGATCCACCACGCGGCCGCCGCTGATCAACAAGGCACCCATACTGTCCGCACTCCCCCTGCCAGGACATCTCGGCCTTCCGGGCGGGACGCCCCGGCCGCCGAGCGGCGCAGTAGAGGCGCATTCGCCGGCGGCCGCAATGCCGCCGCCTATCGGCCGCCCGGCATATGGCGGGCCAGCAGCACTTCACCCGACTGCCGCAACTGCTGCCAGGCGGCCGCCGCATCGGGCGCGCGCGGCGGGATCTCGGCCGCGGCGCCCGGCGGGCAGATCGCCGGCAGGCTCGGCCCCAGCACCCGGCAGATGCCGGTCGCGCGCAGCCCGGCACTCAGATCCGGCCGCGCCGGGGTGCTGCCCCAGGCCCAGGACAGCATGACCGCCACCACCAAGGGCTCGAAGGCAGAGCCGGTGCGGCAGATCGGCAGGGCATAGGTACCGCGCAGCGGCCAGGCCAGGCGCAGCCCGCCCGGGGTGACCAGATCGGCCGCCAGATGCGACAGATAGCCCACCACCAGCGGCGCGCTGATCGCCAGCGGCACCTCCTGGCGCAGCATCAGCACGATGCAGGCGGCGACCGCCAGCAGCGAATGGGTCATGCCGCGATGGCCGAAGACCGCGCCCAGCAGGGTGGAGACCGGCCGCAGCCGCTTGCCCATCCAGGATTTCGGATGGTCGATGTCGGGCAGCAGGGCGCCGCAGACCGCCAGGCCCAGCATGGCGGGGTCGAGGGCCGGCAGGCCCAGCCGCGGCGCGGCGGCAAACCAGGCCGCCGCGCCCAGCGCGATATGCGAGCCGGCCATCATCGCGGGGCGGCAGACCTTTCCGTTAGGCAGATTCCTTTCAATTAGGAGTCAAGAACACTTCCTACAAGCCTGATTCGACACGATTCACCGGGGACACCCTCAGAAAGATCGCCAAGGGCTGCGGCCGGACGGCTTCTGCCCTATGCTGAGCAGCGTGAATCTGATCTCGCCGCCCCGCCCGCATCTGGAGATCGAAGTGGTCTTCGATCTGGTCTGCCCCTGGTGCTTCCTCGGCACGAGGCGGCTGCGGCGTGCCCTGGCACGGCGGCCGGAGCTGCTGGCGGACCTGCGCTGGCGGCCCTTCCTGCTCAATCCCGACCTCGGCGCCGGCGGCGTGCATCGCCAGGACTACATGGCCCGCAAGTTCGGCGGCGAGGAACGGGCGCGGCGGCTGCATGCCACCATGACCGAGCTGGGCCTGGCCGAGGATATTTCTTTCAGATTTGATCGGATCCAGCGCATCCCCGCCTCGATCGATGCGCACCGGCTGGTGCGGCATGCGGCACAGCATGGCGTGGCCGATGGCCTGGTCGACGCGCTGTTCGTCGCGCATTTCTGCGAGGGTGCCGATATCGGCAGCCACGACACCCTGGCGATGCTGGCTGGCGACTTCGGGCTGGAGCGCCGTGCCACCTTGCGCTTCCTGGCCAGCGGGCTGGAGAACGACGCGGTGCATGCCGAGAACCTGCGGGCGCACCGCCTGGGCATCAACGGCGTGCCCTGCTTCGTGATGGCCGGGCCGCATGGCCAGACCTCGGGCCATGCCATCGCCGGCGCGCAGGAGCCCGAGGTGCTGGAACGGCTGATCGACGTGGCGATCGCCGATGCGACCGAGTTCTAGAGCGGGTTGCCTGCGGAAGGACGCCGGCAACCCGCTCCAGCTGCTTGTCTGATCGCGTGATTGAGGCTTTTCGGCGATTCCGCCTCAAGCCATCCCGCTCCAGGACCCGGTCACCCCTTCTTCGCCTTCGTCGCCAGCTTGGCCAGCGAGGCCAGCATGTCCTTGGCGGCGCGCACGCGGACCGGCAGGTCCATCTCCCGCACCATGGCCAGCTTGTGGTCGGGGCGCAGCTTCACCAGCCCCTTCTGCGCGCTGACCCAGGTGACCAGCCCTTCGGCATTGTCGAAGCGGTTCTGCCGGAAGCCGACGACGATGCCCTTCGGCCCGGCATCCAGCTTCTCGACGCCGGCCTGGCGGCAGAGATGCTTGATCGAGACCACCTGCAGCAGGTTCTCGACCTCCGCCGGCAGCGGGCCGAAGCGGTCGGCGAGCTCGGCCGCCATGGCCTCCACCTCCGCCTCGCCGACCAGCCCGCCGATGCGGCGGTAGAGGCCGAGGCGCACCGGCAGGTCGGTGACATAGTTCTCCGGGATCAGCACCGGCAGGCCGAGATTGATCTGCGGTGTCCAGTCGCGATCGGAGCCAGCGTCGCGCTTGCCCTGCCCGGCCTTGATGTTGGCCACCGCCTCTTCCAGCATCTGCTGGTAGAGCTCGATGCCGACCTCGCGGATATGGCCGGACTGCTCATCGCCCAGCAGGTTGCCGGCGCCGCGGATGTCGAGGTCGTGGCTGGCCAGGGTGAAGCCGGCGCCGAGGTTGTCCAGCGTCTGCATCACCGCCAGCCGCTTCTCGGCCGAGGCCGAGAGGCGCTGCGTCGCCGGCCAGGTCAGATAGGCATAGCCGCGCTGCTTGCCGCGGCCGACGCGGCCGCGCAGCTGGTAGAGCTGGGCCAGGCCGAACATGTCGGCGCGGTAGATGATCAGCGTGTTGACCGCCGGCATGTCGAGGCCGCTCTCGACGATGTTGGTGGCCAGCAGGATGTCGTGCTTGCCGTCGCCGAACTCGGTCATGACGCGCTCGAGCTCGACCGGCGTCAGCCGGCCATGCGCCTGGACGATGCGCGCCTCGGGCACGATCTCGGCCAGCCGCGTGGTCATCTTCGGCAGGTCTTCCAGCCGTGGGCAGACGCAGAAGATCTGGCCGCCGCGGAAGCGCTCGCGCTGGATCGCCTCGCGGATCACCACCGCGTCGAAGGGCATGATGAAGGTGCGCACCGCCAGCCGGTCGACCGGCGGCGTCGCGATCACGCTCATCTCGCGCACGCCGGTCAGCGCCAGCTGCAGGGTGCGCGGGATCGGCGTCGCGGTCAGCGTCAGCACATGGACATCGGCCTTCAGCGACTTCAGGCGTTCCTTGTGGGCGACGCCGAAATGCTGCTCCTCATCGACGATGACCAGGCCGAGATCGGCGAATTCGATGCCCTTGGCCAGCACCGCATGCGTGCCGACGACGATGTTGATGGTGCCGTCGGCCAGCCCCGCCTTGACCTGCGCGGCCTCCTTCGGGGTGACCATGCGGGAGAGCTGCGCGACCTTGACCGGCAGCCCCTCGAAGCGCGCCGAGAAGGTCCGGAAATGCTGGCGGGAGAGCAGCGTGGTCGGCACCACCACGGCGACCTGGGCGCCCGACATGGCGACGACGAAGGCGGCGCGCAGCGCGATCTCGGTCTTGCCGAAACCGACATCGCCGCAGATCAGCCGGTCCATCGGCCGGCCGGCGGCCAGGTCCTCCAGCGTGTCGGCGATGGCGCGCTGCTGGTCGTCGGTCTCGGCGAAGGGGAAGCGGGCGCAGAACTCGTCCCAGGCGCCTTCCGGCGGGGTGACCAGCGGCGCCTCCTTGACCCGGCGCTCGGCGGCGATGCGGATCAGCTGGCCCGCCATGTCGGCGATGCGCTGCTTGGCCTTGGCCTTGCGGCTCTGCCAGGCGGTGCCGCCCAGCTTGTCGAGGGTGGCACCGGCGCTCTCGCTGCCGAAGCGCGACAGCAGCTCGATATTCTCGACCGGCAGGAACAGCTTGTCGCCGCCGTCATAGATCAGCCGCAGGCAGTCATGCGGCGCGCCATTGACCTCGATGGTCTCCAGCCGGTCGTAGCGGCCGATGCCATGGTCCTGGTGCACCACCAGGTCGCCCTCGGCGATCTCGGTGGCATCGGCGATGAACTGGTCGGCGCGCTTGCGGCGGCGCGGCGGGCGGGCGATGCGCTCGCCCAGCAGGTCCTGCTCGCTGGTCAGCGCGATGGCGGCGCTGCCCTTCAGCCCGCTTTCCGCCGCCGGGCCGGTGAAGCCGCGCTCGACACCATAGATCGCCAGCGCCACCGTGCCGGCCGGCAGCTTGCGGGCGCCGGCCCAGTCGTCCACCGCCTGGGCGGGGACGCCGTTCTCGCGCAGCAGGTTGCCCAGCCGCTCGCGCGAGCCGCGGGTCCAGGCGGCGACCACCGGCCGCAGCCCGGCCTTGGCCTGCACCTCGGCCTGCTCGCGATAGGCGGCGAAGACGTTCTGCCCGGCAGTGCGCACCTCGTTGTAGAGGCGCCCCGGCCGGCCGCCGGCCTCGATCCCCTCGGCGCCCTCCGGCTTCGGGAAGGGGCTGAAGGCCAGCAGCGGCCCGCCTTGCAGCATGGCGGCCCAGTCGCGGCCGTTCAGGTAGAGCCGGCCGGGCGGCACCGGGCGATAGGGCACCTCGCCCTCCCGCGCCACGCCGCGGCGGGCCTGGTAGTGGTCCTCGATCATCTCGAGGCGGGCCTGCAGCGCGTCATCCACCTGGTGGTCCAGGCTGACCGAGGCGCTGTTCAGATAGTCCAGCAGCGTCGCCATGCCGTCATGGAACAGCGCGGCATAGTGCTCCATGCCCGGATGCCGGCGGCCGGCGGAGACCGAGACATAGAGCGGGTCCTCGGCCGCGGCATTGCCGAACAGGTCGCGATAGCCGCTGCGGAAGCGGGCGATCGAGGGCTCGTCCAGGAAGATCTCGCCGACCGGCCGCAGCCAGAGTTCCTTCAGCGCCTCGCCGCTGCGCTGGCTCTCGGTGGAGAAGCGGCGCAGGCTCTCGATCTCGTCGCCGAAGAAATCGAGCCGCACCGGCTCGGCCTCGCCCGAGGGGTAGAGGTCGACGATGCCGCCGCGCAGCGAATACTCGCCGGGCTCCATCACGGTGGCCACCCGGTTGTAGCCATTGGCGTCGAGGAAGGCCGCCAGCTTCTCGGTGCCGATGCGGCCGCCGCGCTTCAGCGTCAGGCTGGCGCCCTGGAACACCTCGGGCTTCGGCACCCGCTGCACCAGGGCATTGACCGTGGTCAGCAGGATGCGCGGCCGGTCGCCCTTCTCCAGCAGCCGGGTCAGGGTGGCGACGCGCTCGGCCACCAGCTCGGCATGCGGCGAGACCCGGTCATAGGGCAGGCAGTCCCAGGCCGGGAAGCGCAGCACCTCCATCTCCGGCGCGAAGAAGGCCAGCCCCTCCTGCATGCGGGCCATGCGCGCATCGTCGCGGCAGACATGCAGGACGGTGTCCTTCGATTCGGCCCGGCGCCGCGTCAGCAGCAGCGCGTCGAAGCCCTCGGGCGCGCCGTGGACGGTGAGCTGCGTCATGCGCGCCGCGCCGCCTCCGGCACGCCGGCGCCCAATTGCGAGCATTTCTCGGCCATGCGGGCCAGCATCGGCGTCGCCACCTCGGCCGGGATCGGCCGGCGGCCGGACAGCCAGTCGGCCAGGTCGACGTCCAGCAGCTCCAGCACCGCCTCCAGCTCGTCCAGCTCGGCCTCGCTGAAGACGGCGATATGCCGGGCCACGAAGCCGCCGACCATCAGGTCGGTCTCCTTGGTGCCGCGGTGGTGCGCGCGGTACAGCAGCCGGCGGCGGCGGGGGGACAGCTCGGTGGCGTTATGGTCGGGTTCGGACATGTGCGGCGCCTCTTGCGGCTGGCATATAGAGGTGGATGGAAATCGTGTCAGCCCGAGAGGCCGAAATGGCAGATGAGGCGGCGCCGCTCTTCGCGCCGCTCGACAGCCTGAGCCTGGCCGAGGAGAAGCGGAAGCGCCTGGTCCAGGCGGTCGAGGGCGGCCGGGTGATCGACCTGCTCTTCCACCTGCCGGAGCGCTACCAGGATCGCAGCAATGCGACGCCGCGGGAAGGCGAGGTCGCCACCCTGCCCGTCCGCGTGCTCTCGGTCGTGCCGCCACGCTCGCCCACCCAGCCCTGGGCGGTGCAGTGCGACTCTGCCGAGGGGCCGGTCGACCTGATCTATTTCGGCCGCCGCTCCTGGCTGGGCGCCTGGCTGGGCCGCACCTATCCGGAGGGCGAGACGCGCCGCGTCTCGGGGAAGATGAAGCGCTTCCGCGAGCTCTGGCAGATGGATGCGCCGGATTTCGTCGAGCCGCCGGATGCCATCCCCACCCTGCAGCCGATCTGGCCGCTGGTGAAGGGGCTGGGCCAGCGCGATGTCGGCCGCGCCATGGCCGAGGCCCTCGACCGCCTGCCCCGCCTGCCGGAATGGCAGGATGCCACCCTGCTGGCCCGCCGCCGCTGGCGCGGCTTCGGCGAGTCGCTGAAGATGATCCAGGCGCCCGAGGTCTTCCCCGACGACACCGCCCGCGACCGGCTGGCCTATGACGAGCTGCTGGCCGGGCAGCTGGCGGTCGGACTGGTGCGGCGGACGGTGATGGAGCGCCCCGGCCGCGCGCTGCTCGGCGACGGGCGGCTGCGGCAGGCGGCGCTGGCGGCCTTCGGCCATCCGCCGACCTCGGCCCAGGCCAAGGCGCTGGCCGAGATCGACCACGACCTGGCCGCGCCGCGGCGGATGCTGCGGCTGCTGCAGGGCGATGTCGGCGCCGGCAAGACGCTGGTCGCGGTGCTGGCCATGCTGCGCGCCGTCGAGGGCGGCGCCCAGGCCGCCATCATGGCGCCGACCGAGCTGCTGGCCCGCCAGCACCTGCGCACCTTCGAGAAGCTCTGCGGCGCGGCCGGGGTGCCCTGCGCCCTGCTGGCCGGCTCGGTGAAGGGCAAGGAGCGCAAGCGGGTGCTGGCCGGGCTGGCCGACGGGTCCATCCCCATCGTCATCGGCACCCATGCGCTGATCGAGGAGGGC
The DNA here is from genome assembly GCF_037145735.1 of Roseomonas sp. USHLN139. NCBI lineage: Bacteria > Pseudomonadati > Pseudomonadota > Alphaproteobacteria > Acetobacterales > Roseomonadaceae > Roseomonas > Roseomonas sp. USHLN139. The sequence goes on from NZ_JBBCWY010000001.1 coordinate 1,549,649, forward strand.
GTCGCCTTCCGCGACCTCGGCCTCGCCGTGGTGGACGAGCAGCACCGCTTCGGCGTGGCGCAGCGCCTGGCGCTGACCGAGAAGGGCACCACCGACGTGCTGGTGATGACGGCGACGCCGATCCCGCGCACCCTGCTGCTGACGCAATGGGGCGAGATGGCGGTCAGCCGGCTGGAGGGGCGCCCCGCCGGCCGCCAGCCGATCGTCACCCGCATCGTCTCGCGCGAGCGGCGCGACGAGCTGGCAGCCCGGCTGCGCGCCGCCTTCGCCGAGGGGCACCGCGCCTACTGGGTGGTGCGCGCCGTCGAGGAAGGCGAGCGGCACGACAATGTCGCGGCCGAGACCACCTATGCCGAGCTCGCCGCCCTCTTCGGCGACAAGGTCCGCCTCGCCCATGGCGCCCAGAAGCTCGATGTGCGGGAGGCGGCGCTGCAGGACTTCGCCGCCGGAAGGGCGCAGCTGCTGGTCGCCACCACCGTGGTCGAGGTCGGCGTCGACGTGCCCGAGGCCACCATCATGATCATCGAGCAGGCCGAGCGCTTCGGCCTCGCCGCCCTGCACCAGCTGCGCGGCCGGGTCGGGCGCGGCCACGCCCAGTCCTTCTGCCTGCTGCTGCCCTCGGCCGAGCTGAACGAGTCGGAGCAGCGGCGGCTGGCCGTGCTGCGCGAGACCCAGGACGGCTTCGTCATCGCCGACGCCGACCTCGACTATCGCGGCGGCGGCGATGCGCTGGGGCTGCGCCAGGCCGGGCGGCTGGGCCGGCGGCTGGCCGATCCGCAGCGCCATGCCGGGCTGATCCGCATGGCGCACCAGGATTCCTCCCTGCTGCTGGAGAAGGACCCGGATCTGAATGCCACGCCGCGCGGACGGGCAGCGCGGCTGCTGCTGGCCCTCTTCGGCCATGACCTGTCCCTCGCTCCGCTGGCGGCCGGCTGAACCGCCACCTAAGCAACCGTCCATAACAGCGGTGCGGCCGCTTCCCTGCGGGGACAGGGCGGCGGCGGCACCCCGCGCAAAAGGCCGAAACAGCGCCGGGGGTTGCAATGGCCGGGGTCGCGTATAAACCCGGAGCCCGTCCGAAGCCTGCAGGGAGTGACCGGTTGTCCGCACTGATCGAGATCGACCGCCTGACCAAGCGTTTCGGCGGCTTCACCGCAGTTGACGACGTGTCCTTCAGTGTCGCGCGCGGCGAGGTGCTGGGCTTCCTCGGCCCGAACGGCGCCGGCAAGTCGACGACCATGAAGATGCTGGCGGGCTTCGTGACGCCCTCGGCCGGCACCGCGCGGATCTGCGGCCAGGACGTGGTCGACCGGCCGGTCGCCGCCAAGCGCCAGCTCGGCTACCTGCCGGAAGGCGCGCCGACCTATCCCGAGATGACGGTCGCGGGCTTCCTGGGCTTCGTCGCCCGGGTGCGCGGCTTCCGCGGCAGCGAGGCCGCCGACCGGGTGGCGCGGGCCATGCAGCTGACCACGCTGGAAGGCGTCCGCCTGCAGCCGATCGAGACCCTGTCAAAGGGCTTCAAGCGCCGCGTCGGCCTCGCCCAGTCGCTGCTGCACGATCCGCCGGTGCTGGTGCTGGACGAGCCGACCGACGGCCTCGATCCCAACCAGAAGCACGAGGTGCGACGGCTGATCGAGCAGATGGCGCCGACCAAGGCCATCATCATCTCCACCCATATCCTGGAGGAGGTCTCGGCCATCTGCACGCGGGCCATCATCATCGCCCGCGGCAAGGTGCTGGCCGATGCGACGCCCTCCGAGCTGTCGCGGCGCGGCCCCTCGCTCGACCAGGTGTTCCGCGACCTGACCCTGCCGAAGGACGCCGCCTGATGCGCGCAGCCCTGACCGTCGCGCGGCGCGAGCTGGCCGGCTATTTCGCCACCCCCGTCGCCTATGTCTTCATCGTCATCTTCCTGGTGATGTCGGGGGCGCTGACCTTCACGCTGGGCAATTTCTTCGGCCGCGGCACCGCCGACCTGCAGCCCTTCTTCGGCTTCGTGCCCTGGCTGTTCCTGTTCCTGGTCCCTGCCCTGACCATGCGGCTCTGGGCGGAGGAACGGCGCCTTGGCACCATCGAGCTGCTGCTGACCCTGCCGATCACCCAGGCCCAGGCGGTGCTGGGCAAGTTCCTGGCGGCCTGGGCCTTCTGTGCGATTGCCCTCGCCCTCACCTTCCCGCTGGTCATCACGGTCAACCTGCTGGGCAGGCCGGACAATGGCGTGATCGCCGCCGGCTATGCCGGCTGCCTGCTGACGGCGGGCGCCTATCTGGCGGTGGGCGCCGCCATCTCGGCGCTGACCAAGAACCAGGTGATCGCCTTCGTCCTGGCGGTCGCGGTCTGCTTCCTCTTCGCCGCCGCCGGCAGCCCGGTGGTGACCGAGTTCCTCTCGGTGCGGGTGCCGGTGCTGGCGGAGCTCGCCCGCGGCATCTCCCTCAACGACCGGCTGGGCAATTTCGCCCGCGGCGTGCTGACGCTGCGCGACCTGATCTATTTCGCCAGCTTCATCGGCTTCTGGCTTTTCGCCAATGCCGTGGCCGTCGACCACCGCAAGGCGGATTGAGCCATGAGCCCTTCAGCGACCCCTCGCCGCGCCTCGAACCGGCTGCTCTATTCCATCGGCGGCCTCGGTGCCGCGCTGGTGCTGGCCGTCTCCGCCAATCTGCTGGCCGACCGGCTGCTGCCGCGGGTGCGCATCGACCTGACCGAGCAGCGCCTCTACACCCTGTCCGACGGCACCCGGCAGGTGCTCTCCGGCCTGCAGGACCCGATCACCCTGCGGCTGTTCTATTCCAGCCGCCTGGGCAGCAGCGTCCCGGTCTATGGCGCCTATGCCGACCGGGTGAAGGAGATGCTGCAGGAATATGCAGCCATGTCGGACGGCAAGCTGCGGCTGGAATATCTCGACCCCGAGCCGTTCAGCGAGACCGAGGACCGCGCCATGGCGCTGGGCATCCAGGGGGTGCCGGTCGACCAGTCGGGCGAGCAGGTCTATTTCGGCCTGGCCGGCAGCAACCTGCTGGATGACGAGCGGGTGTTGCCCTTCTTCCAGCCGGACCGCGAGCGCTTCCTCGAATACGACCTGACGCGGCTGGTCTACGAGCTGTCCAACCCGCGCCGGCCGGTGGTCGGCATGCTCAGTGCCCTGCCGATCAATGGCGACCCGCGCGCCATGATGATGCGCGTGCCCGGCGCCGGGCAGCCCTTCGTCATCGCCAACCAGCTGCGGCAGTTCTTCACCCTGCGCGACGTGGCGGCCGATGCCCAGGTGATCCCGCCGGAGATGCAGGTGCTGATCGTGGCGCAGCCGCAGGGCCTGCCCGACAGCACCCTCTATGCCATCGACCAGTTCGTCATGCGGGGCGGCAAGCTCTTCGTCATGACCGACCCGCACAGCGAGAGCCAGGCCAGCCGCCCCGGCCCGACCGGCCAGCCGCCGGCGGAGACCTCCTCCAATCTCGACCGGCTGCTGAATGCCTGGGGCATCGAGACGCCGACCGACAAGGTGGTGCTGGACCAGCGCGGCGCCTGGCGGGTGCGCGCCAATCCGCAGGACCGGCTGCAGGCGGTCGACTATCTCGCCTGGTTCAACGCCAACGATGATTCGCTGGCGCGCGGCGACGTGGCGACGGCCGATCTGCAGCAGGTCACCTTCGCCTCGGCCGGCCAGGTGCGGCTGCGCGAGGGCGCTGGCATCGAATTCACGCCGCTGATCACCAGCAGCGACCATGCGATGCTGATCGACGCGGCCAAGGTGCGGCAGAACCCGAACCCGGCGCAGATCCTGGCCGGCTTCCGCGGCGACGGGAACCGCTACGTGCTGATGGCGCGCGCCCGCGGCATCCTGAAATCCGCCTTCCCCGAGGGACCGCCCGCCCTGCCCGCCGGCACCGAGCGCCCGGCCGACTTCCCGGCGCATCGCGCGCAGAGCGACGGCCCGGCCAATCTGGTCGTGGCCAATGACAGCGACATCCTGGAGGATCGCTTCTGGGTCCGGGTGCAGGATTTCTTCGGCCAGCAAGTGGCGACGCCGCTCAGCGACAATGGCGCGCTGGTGGCCAACCTGACCGACACCCTGGCCGGCGGCGATGCGCTGATCGGGCTGCGCTCGCGCGGTGAATCGCTGCGGCCCTTCGGCCTGGTCGAGGACATGCGGCGCGACGCCGAGGCGCAATACCGCCAGACCGAGCAGGCGCTGACCCAGCGGCTGGAAGCCACCGAGCGGCGGCTGCGCGAGCTGCGGCAGGGTACGTCGGCGGGCACCGCCACCCCCGGCGAGCGCAACCAGGGCCAGACCGTCATCACGCCGGAACAGCGCGCCGAGATCGACAAGGCACGGGCCGAGATCGTCGCCACCCGCGGCCAGCTGCGCGGCGTGCAGCTGGAGCTGCGGCGCGACATCGAGGCGCTGGAGCGCGCCTTGCGCATCCTGAACATCGCCGCAGTGCCGGCGCTGCTGACGCTCTTCGCGCTGGGCCTGGCGGTGGTGCGCAACCGCCGCCGCGCCGCGGCGCGCGCCTGAGGACAGGGGCAAGACGATGGAACGCCGTACCCTCCTGATCCTTGGCGGCAGCGCCGCCGTCGCCGCCGGCGCCGTGGTAGTGCTGGGCCCGGGCGGGCCGAAGCCGGCCGATACCGGCTCGGCCCCGCTGATGTTCCAGAACCTGGCCGCCCGGCTGGCCGGCGCCATGCGGATCGAGGTGAAGCGCCACGACGCCAGCCTGGCGGTTGCCCGCAGCCAGGGCGATGTCTGGGTGCTGCCGGAGACCGCCAACTATCCGGTCCGCGCCGAGAAGGTCCGGGAGCTGCTGGTCGGGCTGACCGAGCTGCGCCTGGTCGAGCCGCGCACCGCCAATCCCGAGCTGCTGGAGCGGCTCGGGCTGCAGGACCCGGAGAAGCCCGGCTCCACCGCCTCGCTGCTGCGGGTGCTGGACGGCACCGGCGCGCCGATCGCCGAGCTGGTGGTCGGCCGGCGCCGCGTCCGCACCCAGGGCAACCTGCCGGAGAGCGTCTATGTCCGCCGCCCCGGCGAGACCCAGTCCTGGCTGGCCGAGGGCCGCCTGCCACTGGATGCCGATGCGCAGCTCTGGATCGACCGCGACATCGCCAACCTGCCGCGCGAGCGGGTGCTCAATGTCGCCATCCGCCGGACCGGCGAGGCGCCGCTGGCGCTGACCCGCAGCGACGGGCCCGATGGCCGGCTGCAGATGACCCAGCCGGCCGAGCATCCGCTGCTGGAGCAGGCGGCGCTCGACGCCATCGCCGGCGCCTTCGAGTTCCTGACGCTGACCGACGTGCAGCGCGAGGCCGACATGCCCGGCGAGGCGCTGGGCGAGGCGCGCTTCACCCTGACCGACAAGCTGGCCATCACCGTCCAGGTGACGCGGCATGAGGAAGCGGTCTGGCTGAAGCTGGTCGCCGAGGGCGATGCCGAGGCGGAGCGCTTCAACGCCCGCTGGCGCGGCTGGGCCTATCAGGTCGGCGCCTGGAAGCAGAAGGCCTTCGTCCCCACCCTGGCCGAGCTGCGCATGGCGGAGGCCCCGGCTGCCGCGCCCGCGGTCCCGGCGCCCGAGACCCCTGCCCCTGCCGTTCCCGCCAGCCCGTGAGCAGCGGAAGAGAATATCCGGACCGGCCCTGGGTCGGCATTGGCGTCGTCGCCCTGCGCGGCGACGACGTGCTGCTGGTGAAACGCGGCCGCCCGCCGCGGCAGGGCGAATGGTCGATCCCCGGCGGCGCCCAGCAGCTGGGCGAGACCGCCGAGGCAGCCGCCCGCCGCGAGCTGCGCGAGGAGGCCGGCATCGAGGTCGGGCCGCTCGCGCTGGCCGTGGTGGTGGATGCGCTGAACCGGGACGAGGCCGGGCAGCTCCGCTTCCACTACACCATCATCGACTTTGCGGGCGAATGGCTGTCCGGCGCGCCGGTCGCGGGCGACGATGTCGACGACGCCCGCTGGTTCTCGCCGGCGGAACTGGCGGACATGCCGCTCTGGCCGGAGGCGCTGCGGGCCATCGCCGAGGCCCGCCGCCAGATCCGGCTGCGTCAGGCGTAGAGTCGCTCGCCCTGCAGGCCGGTGTAGAGCCCGGCCACGAACTCGCCATAGCCGTTGAACAGCTTGGTCGGCACGCGCTCGTTGCTGCCGAGCAGCCGCTCGCTGGCCTGGCTCCAGCGCGGATGCGGCACTTCCGGGTTCACATTGGCCCAGAAGCCGTATTCCGCCTCCTGCAGCTTCTCCCAGTAGCCGACCGGGCGCTGCTCGACGAAGCGGATGCGGCTGATCGACTTGCTGCTCTTGAAGCCGTACTTCCACGGAAACAGGATGCGCATCGGCCCGCCATTCTGCGCCGGCACCGGCTTGCCGAACAGGCCGACCGCCATGAAGCAGAGCTCGTTATTGGCCTCGGCGATGGTGCAGCCGTCGCTATAGGGCCAGGGATACCAGCTCTGCCGCAGGCCGGGCATGGTGGCGCGGTCGGCCAGCGTCTCGAAGACCACGTATTTCGCGCTGCCGAGCGGCGCCGCGATCTTCATCAGCTGCGAGACCGGGAAGCCGGTCCAGGGCGCGGTCATCGCCCAGGCCTCGACGCAGCGGTGCCGCAGCACCCGCTCCTCCAGGGTGACCTGCTTCAGCAGCCCGTCCAGGTCAAGCTCCATCGGCTTCTCGACCAGCCCCTCGATCTTCACCGTCCAGGGCTTCATCGGCAGGCGCTGCGCCGCGGCCGAGATGCTCTTGCTGCTGCCGAACTCGTAGTAGTTGTTGTAGCTGGTGACGTCGCGCTCGGGCGACAGGTCGCGGCCGGCGACGAAGCGGTCGTTGCGCGGCGCCGCCATGGCGCCCTGCGCCAGCGCCGCGCCGGCCGGCAGGCCCAGCGCCCCGCCGATCAGCCCGCCGAGGCCGAGTTGCAGACCGCGGCGGCGGCCGAGCACCAGATGCTCCGGTGACGCCGCGGATTCCGGCAGTTCCCAGCCGCGTGGAATGCGGATCGGCATGGCCTTGCTCTCCCTGATCGCCCGCTGCATGTGGGGCCTCGCCGGCATCCGGCCAGTCCCTGGCAGCATACAACCCGTCTCGTCCGGTTTCGACGCGTATCCGGTGTCCAAAGGTTTCAGCGGCGCGCCGGCAGCAGGGCCAGCGGCGGATCCCCGGCGGCCACGGTCACGTCATGCAGGCGGTAGCGCTCGGCCTCGATGCCGTGGCGGGCGCGGGTGACGCCGCCGATTTCGGCCGCCCCCGGCCAGAGCGGCGCGCCGTCGCGACGCTCGCTGCGCACCAGCAGACCGCGGCTGCCCGCCGCCGGGCGCGACAGGTCGAACAGGTCCCAGCGGTCGCCCAGCGCCACCACCGGCGTGCCCGGCGGCAGCTGCAGCGCCAGGATGCTGGCCAGACCGTATTCCTCGGCGGCGATGAAGGCGGCGCCGCGAGCCTGTCGCTCGGCCTCCAGCGCGGCCGCGAAGGCCGGCCAGCCGCCGAGCCGGGCCAGCGTCGGGTCATGCCGGCGCGCCAGCGGCAGCGGCGCGAAGGCGGCCTGGACCAGCACCAGCAGGGTCAGCGCCAGGCCAAGCGCGGCGCCGGGGCGGAACCAGCGCTGCCAGCGCGGCCCCAGGCAGGCCGCCGCGGCGAGGCAGGCCGAGGGGTAGAGGATGGCCGGCCAATTGCCCTGCACCCGGCTGCCGGTCGCCTGCCAGAGGAAGAGCAGCGCCGCCGGCACCGTCATCACCACCAGAAGCCCCGCCCCCGCATCCCGCCCGCGCCACCACAGCCGGCAGGCGGCCACCGTGCCGGCGACGCAGAGGACGAAGATGATGGGGGTGGCGAGGCCGGCCTGGCCGCCGATCAGCTCCCCCAGATAGCGCAGCGCCGAGCCGCTGCCCTGGCTGCCGGCGCGGCCGCCCTGCTTGGCGAAGCTGGCCCAGCCATGCATCGCGTTCCACAGGATCACCGGGCTGAAGACCACGACCGCCAGCACCCCGCCGGCCCAGAGCCGCCAATCCCCGAACCAGCGGCGGGCGGCAGGCTCGGCCAGCAGCCAGAGCAGCACGCCGAGGCCGAGCAGCGCCGCGGTGTATTTCGAGAGCAGCGACAGTCCGGCCAGCACGCCGAAGGCCAGCCACCAGCGCCCGTCCTGGCTGGCCTGCAGCCGGGCCAGCGCCCAGAGCGAGGCCGACCAGAACACCAGCAGCGGCGTGTCCGGCGTCATCAGCACGGCGCCCGCGCCGAACAGCAGCGTGGCGTTCAGCAGCACCGCCGACCAGAGGCCGGCGCGGCGGCCGGGAAACAGCCGCTCCGCCGCATCGGCCAGCAGCAGCGAGGCCAGGCCGACGCCGATCGGCCCGAGCAGCCGCAGCCCCAGCGCATTGTCGCCGGCGATCAGGCTGCCCAGCGCGGTCCACAGCGCCACCATTGGCGGGTGGTCGTAATAGCTGAGCGCCAGGGCCCGGCCCCAGACCCAGTAATAGGCCTCGTCCGGCGCCGGCGGCAGAACGAGGGCGGCGGCCAGCCGCAGCAGGGTCAAGCCCAGCAGCGCCAGCAGCCAGGGGCGGGTCAGCCCTATGGTCATCAGCGGGCGCGCCAGACCAGCGTCGCCGAGACGGCGTAGTTCCAGACCACGGTGAGCAGCGCCCCGGCGGCGCCGGCGGCGCCCCAGCCGGCCAGCTCGTCGCGCAGCAGCAGCCCGGCCACGCCGACATTGGCGGCCACACCCACGCCGCAGACCAGGTAGAACAGCGCCAGCCCGCGCCACAGTGCCGGCCCGCGCAGCCGGACGTCGCTGTAGGTCAGCCGGTTGTTCAGCCAGAAATTGGCGGTCATGGCGACGAAGCTGGCCAGCCACTGCGCCGCGTGGAAGCCGAGCGGCTTCATCACCAGGGCCAGGATCGCCAGATGCACCAGCACGCCGACCGCGCCCACCGCGGCAAACGCCAGGAAGCGCAGCGGCAGCAAGCCGCCGGAGGCCTTGTCCAGCAGCAGCGTCAGGAAGTCGAGCAGCACCGTCGCATTCAGCTTCGACTCGCCGGCCTGGCGGGCCCGGAAGCTGTAGGGCAGCTCGACCACCCGCAGCCGCGCCTTCGCCGAGAGCAGGATATCGAGCAGGATCTTGAAGCCGCGGCCGGTCAGCTTCGGCGCCACCTCCTCGACCAGGGCGCGCTTCAGCATGAAGAAGCCGCTCATCGGATCGGCGACGCGCACCCGCAGGAACAGCTGGGCCAGCGCGATGCCGCCATCGCTGATGCGCTGCCGCCAGGCGGAGAAGCCGTCCGAGGAGGCGCCGCCATCGACATGCCGGCTGCCCACGGCGACATCGGCGCCGCCGGCCTGCAGCGCCGCCAGCATGCGCGGCAGCAGCGTCTCGTCATGCTGCAGGTCGCCATCGATCACGGCGACATACTCGGCGGAGGAGGCCAGCATGCCCTCGACGCAGGCCGAGGAGAGGCCGCGCCGGCCGACGCGGCGGATGCAGCGGATGCGCGGGTCGCGCGCCGCGATCTCCCGCGCCACGCGGGTGGTGCCGTCGGGGCTGTTGTCGTCGACGAAGATGGCTTCCCAGGCGATGCCCTGCAGCGTCGCCTCCAGCCGGGCCACCATCGGCGCGACATTGGCCGCCTCGTTGTAGCAGGGGACGACGACGGTCAGGACGGGAGGGATATGGGCCGGGGGCGACATCGCGCCCGTGCTTAGCGCCAGTTCGCGCCACGTGCCAGCAACGGAACGCAACCGGCGGCTTGGCGGTCGAAGCTCAGGGAGAAATGTGCCCGCAGGGACTCGAACCCTGGACCCCAAGATTAAAAGTCTCGTGCTCTACCGGCTGAGCTACGGGCACAAAGGGGTGGACGGCAGAAACAAGGTCATGCCGTCGCTGTCAAGGGGTGCAGCACCCCCTGCAGGGCGCGGGGCCCGGCGTCGCCGCCAGGCCCCGCAGCCAATCAGGCCGGGACGTCGGCGGCGATCTGCGCCTTGATCAGGCGATCCGGCTCGCGGACCATGCCGCTGCCACCGGCGCCACGCTTGATCTTGTCGACGAACTCCATGCCCGAGGTCACCTGGCCCCAGATGGTGTACTGGCCATCCAGGCTGGGCGCCGGCGCGAACATGATGAAGAACTGGCTGTTGGCGCTGTTCGGGTTCGCCGTGCGGGCCATGCCGCAGACGCCGCGCAGGTAGCGCGCCTTGGCCGGCGGGCTGAACTCGGCGGGGAGGTCGGGCAGCTGGCTGCCGCCGGTGCCGGTGCCGGTCGGATCGCCACCCTGGGCCATGAAGCCCTCGATCACGCGGTGGAACGGCGTGCCGTTGTAGAAGCCCTGGCGCACCAGGGTCTTGATCCGCTCGACATGCTGCGGCGCCAGGTCGGGGCGCAGCTTGATGACGACGCGCCCGTCCTTCAGGTCGAAGAACAGGGTGTTCTCGCGGTCGTCCTGCGCCGCGGCTTCGTTGGTGGTGGCTTCGGTCATCATGATCCCCGTAGCGGCAAAAGTGCTGGCGAGCAGGGTGCGGCGATTCATACCCTTGTCACTCCCCTGGATTGGGCTGCCGCACCCGGGCAAGGGTGCGGTCACGCGTCAGGCGCGGCACGAAGCTGGTGATGTCACCGCCGAGCCGCGCAATCTCCTTCACAAAACGCGAAGAGATGAAGTGGTTCCCTTCGCTGGCCATCAGGAAGACCAGCTCGATCTCGGGATCGAGCCGGCGGTTCAACCCGGCCATCTGGAACTCGTAGTCGAAATCGGTGACCGCGCGCAGGCCGCGCACGATCACGCTGGCGCCAACCTCGCGGGCAAAGCCGACCAGCAGCCCCTCGAAGGGGACCACCTCGATCTGGCAGCCGGTGCTGCCGGCAATGGCCTTGGTCTCGGCGACCACCAGCTCGACCCGCTCCTCGAGCGGGAAGAGCGGCCCCTTGCCGGGGCTCATCGCCACGCCCACCACCAGCCGGTCCAGGATGCGGGCGGCGCGATGGATGATGTCGAGATGCCCGTTGGTCACCGGGTCGAAGGTGCCCGGATAGACCCCGCTGCGCAGCCGGTGCTCGGCCATTCACGCCTCTCCCTGATCGGCGTCCTGCATGCCATGCGCGCGGCCCGGCGGCCAGGGCTGCCGGACCACGCGGCGGCTCACTGGCCCTCGGCCTCGTCGGCACTGTCCCCGACGGGCCCGCTGCCAAGCTCCGCCACCGGCTCCTGATCGGCGCCCTGCTCCTCGACGACGGTGAAGCAGGAGGTCACCCGCTCCTTGTCGTCCAGCCGCAGCATGGTGACGCCCATGGCGCCGCGCCCGGTCAGCCGCACCTGGTCGGAGGGCAGGCGGATCAGCCGGCCATTGTCGGTGACCAGCATGACGTCGTCGCCGGCACGAACCGGGAAGGTGGCGACCACCTCGCGGCCGGTGCGCTTGGTCAGGGTGATATTGGCGATGCCCTGACCGCCGCGCCCGGTGACGCGGTACTCATAGGCCGAGCTGCGCTTGCCGAAGCCGCCATCGGTGACGGTCAGCAGGATCTCTTCCTGCTCTTCCAGCTCGGCGAAGCGCTCCGGCGTCAGCACGGCGGCCGCGGCCTCCTCCTCGCCCTCTTCCGGCGCGGCGACCTCGAGCTCGGCCTCGCCGGTCTCCTCGCCAGCGCGCCGCTTCACCGCGGCCTGGCGCAGATAGCCGGCGCGGTCCTCGACGCTGGCATCGACATGGCGCAGCACCGAGAGGGCGATCACCTCGTCCGGCTTGGTCAGGCGGATGCCGCGCACGCCGGTCGAATCACGCCCGGCGAAGACGCGCAGCGTGTCGAGGTCGGCGACGAATCGGATGGCGCGGCCGGCGCGGGTGGCCAGCAGCACGTCGTCACCCTCGCGGCAGGTGGAGACGCCGATCAGGCTGTCGCCCTCGTCCAGCTTCATGGCGATCAGGCCGGAGGCGCGGACGTTCTTGAAGTCGGACAGGCGGTTGCGGCGGACATTGCCCTGCGCGGTCGCGAAGACCAGGTGCAGGTTCTCCCACATCGACTCATCCTGCGGCAGCGGCAGGACGGCGGTGACGCCCTCGTTCTCCTGCAGTTGCAGCAGCTGGCGCAGGCTGCGGCCGCGCGCGGTCGGACCGGCCTCGGGCAGCTTCCAGACCTTCTCGCGGAAGGCCATGCCGCGGCTGGTGAAGAACAGCACCCATTGATGCGTGTGCGCGTTGAAGCTGCGCACCACGACGTCGTCCTGCCGCGTACCGGCCGCGCTGCGGCCACGGCCGCCGCGGTTCTGCGCGCGGAAGACCTCGAGCGGCGTGCGCTTCACATAGCCGTCGCGGGTCAGGGTGACGACCATCAGCCCTGGCTCGACCAGGCTTTCGTCATCCTGGTCCGCCAGGCCGTCGACGATCTCGGACAGGCGCGGATTGGCGATGGCGGCGCGCACGGCGCGCAGCTCCTCGCTCATCAGCTCCAGCCGGCGCGGGCGGGAGGAGAGGATCTCCAGCAGCTCGCGGATGCGCACCGCGACCTCGTCCAGCTCGGCATTGATCTTGTCGCGCTCGAGGCCGGTCAGGCGCTGCAGGCGCAGTTCCAGGATGCCGCGCGCCTGGGCCTCGGTCAGCTTCACCGTCTCGTTGACGACGATGTTGCCGGCATCATCGACCAGCTCGAGCAGCGGGCCGACATCGGCGATCGGCCAGTCGCGCTCCATCAGCTGGGCGCGGGCCGTCGCCGCATCCGGGCTCTCGCGGATGAGCTTGATGACCTCGTCGATATTGGCGACCGCGATGGCCAGGCCGACCAGCAGGTGGCCGCGGTCGCGCGCCTTGTTCAGGCGGAAGCGCGAGCGGCGGAGGATCACCTCCTCGCGGAAGTCGATGAAGGCCAGCAGCGCCTGGCGCAGCCCCATCTGCTGCGGCCGGCCCTGGTGCAGCGCCAGGAAATTGACCGCAAAGGAGGTCTGCAGATTGGTGTAGCGATAGAGGTGGTTCAGCACCACCTCGGGCGTCGCATCCTTCTTCAGCTCGATGACGATGCGCAGACCGGAGCGGTCGCTCTCGTCGCGCAGGTCGCTGATGCCCTCGAGCTGCTTGCTGCGCACCAGGTCGGCGATGCGCTCGATCAGCGCCGCCTTGTTGACCTGGTAGGGGATCTCGGAGATCGCGATCAGGCTGCGGCCGCCGCGCATCTCCTCGATCTCGGCCCGCGCCCGCAGCACGACGCTGCCACGGCCGGTCTCGAAGGCGGAGCGGATGCCGGCACGGCCGAGGATCAGCGCCGCCGTCGGGAAGTCCGGTCCCGGGATGATCTGCATCAGCTCGTCGAGCGTCGCCTCCGGATTGGCGATCAGCGCCAGGGTGGCGTCGATCACCTCGCCCGGATTGTGCGGCGGGATATTGGTCGCCATGCCGACGGCAATGCCGTTGGCGCCATTGACCAGCAGGTTCGGGAAGGCGGCCGGCAGCACCGCCGGCTCCTCGGCGCTCTCGTCGTAGTTCGGGTTGAAGGCGACGGTGTCTTCGTCGATGCCTTCCAGCAGGGCGACGGCCGACTTGGCCAAGCGCGCCTCGGTGTAGCGCATCGCCGCCGGCGGATCGCCATCCATCGAGCCGAAATTGCCCTGCCCGTCGATCAGCGGCACGCGCAGCGAGAAGGTCTGCGCCATGCGGACCATGGCGTCATAGATCGCGCTGTCGCCATGCGGATGATACTTACCCATGACGTCGCCGACGACGCGGGCCGACTTCTTGTAGGGCTTGTCGGCGGTGAAGCCGTTCTCCTGCATGGAGAAGAGAATACGGCGATGCACCGGCTTCAGTCCGTCGCGCACGTCCGGCAGGGCGCGCGCGACAATGACGCTCATCGCATAGTCGAGGTAGGAGCGGCGCATCTCCTCCTCGAGCGCGATCGGCAGCGTGCCCTCGGGCGGAATATGGGCGGCCGGCCCGGTGCCGTTGTCGCTCTCGCTCACGCGGTCATCCCATGCAGTAGACGGCCGGCGGGACAGCTGCCCGCCGCCAGGAAAATCCGCGTCTTTATAGCGGTTTCCGGGCGTTCCGCCAAACCGGTCCGGGCGGCCGCGGGGCGCCCCCTGCCCCGCGCCCCGCCGTCCCGGCGACGGCCTTCATTTCATTGCCTTTTTTGGCCCTGGCCGGCGGCTCAGGCGGTGACCCCGGCCGGGGCGCTGCGCTTCAGCACGGCGACCGCCGCGGCGGTGACCAGGGTGCCGGCCAGAATCGCCAGCAGATAGCCCAACGGATTGCCCACCGCGCCCGGAATGCCGACCACGAAAATACCTCCATGCGGCGCCCGCAGGGTGCAGCCGAACAGCATGACCAGCCCGCCGGTCACCGCCGAGCCGGCGACCAGCGCCGGGATCACCCGCAGCGGGTCCTTGGCGGCGAAGGGAATGGCGCCCTCGGTGATGAAGGCGGCACCCAGGATGGCGGCGGCCTTGCCGGCGTCGCGTTCCTCCTGGCTAAAGCGCGAGCGGGCCAGGAAGGTGGCCAGCGCGATGCCCAGCGGCGGCGTCATGCCGGCGGCCATGATGGCGGCCATCGGCGCATAGGTCTCCGAGCCCAGCAGGCCGACGCCGAAGGCATAGGCCGCCTTGTTCACCGGCCCGCCCATGTCGGCGGCCATCATGGCGCCCAGCAGCACGCCCAGGATCACCGCATTGGTCGAGCCCATGCCGCGCAGGAATTCGGTCAGCCAGGCCAGGGCCGCGGCGATCGGCGCGCCGAGCACGTAGATCATCAGCAGCCCGGTCACCAGCGAGGCCAGCAGCGGGATGACGAGGACCGGCTTCAGCCCCTCCAGGCTTTCCGGAAAGGGCAATCGGTCGCGCAGGAATTTCGCGACATAGCCGGCCAGGAAGCCGGCGACGATGCCGCCCAGGAAGCCGGCATTCACCGCGCCGGCCAGCGCGCCGCCGACGAAGCCCGGCGCCAGGCCCGGCCGGTCGGCGATGGAGAAGGCGATGAAGGCGGCCAGCACCGGCACCATCAGGGCCAGCGCCGATTGCGCGCCGATCTGGAACAGCGCGGCAGGCAGGCTGCCGGGCTCCTTAAAGGCCTCGATGCCGAAGGCGAAGGACAGCGCGATGCACAGCCCGCCGGCGGTGACCAGCGGGATCATGTAGGAGACGCCGGTCATCAGATGCTTGTAGAGGCCGGGTGCCTGGGCCTTGGCCGGTGCCCCGGCGGCAGACGGGGCGCCGCCCGGTGCGCCACCCTGGGGCTCGGCCACCAGGGCGCGGTTGATCAACCCCTTGCCGTCCTTCAGCGCGTCGTTGGTGCCGGCGACGATCAGGCGCTTGCCGGCGAAGCGGCTGCGGTCGACGCCGGTGTCGGCGGCGATCACCACCGCATCCGCGGCCGCGATCTCCTCTGCCGTCAGCGTGTTCTTGGCGCCGACCGAGCCCTGCGTCTCCACCTTGATGTCGTAGCCGAGCTGCTTGGCCGCCTTCTCCAGCGCCGCCGCGGCCATGAAGGTATGGGCGATGCCGGTCGGGCAGGCGGTGATGCCGACCAGTGTCCGGTTGGCGCCCTCGTCCGGCGTGGCAGCGGCGGGCGCCGCCGCAGTGGCCGGCGCCGCGGCGGGGCGCGGCAGCAGCGCGAGAGAGGAAGCGGCACGCAGGGCCGCCTCGGGGCGGCGGATCGCCTCGACGATGGTGGTGGCGATCAGCGGGCGGCCGGCATGGCGGGCCGCCTCGACGGTCGCGTCGCCGACCAGCAGCACGGCATCGGCGGTGCCGGCCGCCGGCTGCTCGGCCGTGTCCAGCGTCAGGTCGAGGCCGGCGCGCTCGGCCGCCTCGCGCAGCGCCTCGGCGGCCATGGTCGCGTGCGGCGGGCTGGCGGCATGGCGGATCACGGCCAGCAGGCGGGTGGCAGTCTTCAGCGCGGGGGCCGGCGCGGCATCGGGCGTCATGGCAGGATTCCGGCTCGGGGTGGCAGGGCGATCAGAGGCGCTCGACATCGGCTTCCTCCGCCAGGCGGGCGATGGTGGCGGCATCCGGCAGGCCGCCGGGGGGACGGGAGACGGCGGCGGCAGCGCAGCCGGTGGCCAGCCGCGCCATGGGCTCCGGCGCCAGGCCGCGGGCCAGGGCGGCGGTCAGCCCGGCCACCATGGCATCGCCGGCGCCGACCGTGGTGGTCATCGGCACTTTCGGCGGCCGCACCCAGAGCGCCTGGCCCGGCAGGGCGAAGAGCGCGCCCTCGCCGCCGGCGGAGACGACGACATGCTCGATGCCCTGCGCCTGCAGCGCCCGGGCGCCGGCCAGCAGGGCGGCGCGATCGGGCAGCGGCTGGCCGAGCAGCGCCTCCAGCTCCTGCCGGTTCGGCTTGACCAGGCTGGGCCGGGCGCTGATCGCCGCGGCCAAAGCGGGGCCGCTGCTGTCCAGCACGATGCGGGTGCCGGCGGCCGAGAGGCGGACCGCCAGCATGGCCAGGGCCTCCGGCGACAGGCCGGGCGGCAGGCTGCCGGCGATGACGGCGATCTCGGGCGCCGGGGCCAGCCGGGTCAGCAGCGCCTCGAGGTCATTGGCCGAGGCTGGGCTGCCGGGCGGGTTGATGTCGGTGACCCGCCCCTCGCCGTCTTCGACCAGCTTGACATTGATGCGGCAGCGGCCCGGCAGCGGCTGGAAATCCGGCCGGACCCCGAGCGGCGCCAGGAAGGCCTCGAAGGCCGGCAGGTCGGCCTCGCCGAGCAGGCCGGTGGCCCGCACCGGCTCGCCCAGCACCGCCAGCATGACGGCGACATTGACCCCCTTCCCGGCCGGCCGCAGCTCGGCGGGTCCGGCGCGGTTGACCTCGCCCAGCGCCAGCCGCGCCAGCGGGATGGTCAGGTCGAGCGCCGGGTTCAGCGTGACCGTGGTGATGCGGGGGGCGATGCGGGGCGCGTCAGCCGACATGGGCCAGCTCCCGCAGCGCCGGCAGGGCGCGGACCTCGGCGGCGGTCGCGCAATCCAGCGCAGCGCTTGCCACCTTCTCGGCCGCCAGCATGGTCATGCCGCGGATCTGCGCCTTCAGCGCCGCGACATTGGGGATGGAGACCGACAACTCGTCGACGCCCAGCCCCACCAGGATCGGCGCCGCCATGGCATCGGCGGCCAGGTTGCCGCAGACGCCGACCCAGCGGCCGCGGCCATGCGCAGCCTTCACCGTGATGTCGATCAGCCGCAGCACCGCCGGGTCCAGCGCGTCGGAGCGCGCGCCCAGCGTCGGATGCAGCCGGTCCACGGCCAGCGTGTACTGGGTCAGATCATTGGTGCCGATGGAAAAAAAGTCCGCCTCGCGGGCCAGCTGGTCGGCCATCACCGCGGCCGAGGGCACCTCGACCATGATGCCCACCTCCAGCGGCGGGGTGGCCAGGTCCAGCCGCTCGCGTTCGATGATGTCGCGGGCGGCGCGCAGATCGGCCAGGCCATCGACCATCGGCAGCATCAGCCGGATGTCGCCATGCCGCCCGGCGCGCAGCGCGGCGCGCACCTGGGCGCGGAACAGCGCCGGCTCGGCCAGCGACAGGCGCAGGCCGCGCAGGCCGAGGAAGGGATTGGCCTCGACCGGGTGGTGCACGAAGCGCAGCGGCTTGTCGCCGCCGGCATCCAGCGTGCGCAGCACCACCGGCAGGCCGCCGAAGCCTTCGGCCAGTCGCCGATACAGGGCGAACTGCTCGTCCTCCGATGGCGGCTGTTCGCGGCCGTCGAAGAGGAATTCGCTGCGGACCAGGCCGGTGCCCTCGGCGCCGGCGGCGACGGCCTCGACCGCCTCCTCCGGCTTGCGGACATTGGCGGCGACCTCGACGCGATGGCCGTCCTGGGTGACCGCCGGGCGGAAGGCGGCGCGCTTCGCCGCCGCGGCGCGGTCGCGGCCGGCGCGCATCGCGGCCTCGGCGCGGGCGATGGCGGCCGCATCGGGATCGGGCAGCACCGTGCCGCGATCGCCATCGACCACCGCGCGGGTGCCATCGGCGAGCTGCAGCACCGGGGCCCCGGCGGCGACCACGGCGGGGATGCCCAGGGCGCGCGCCAGGATGGCGGTATGCGCCGTCGGCCCGCCGGCCGAGGTCACCATGCCGACCACCCGGGCCGGATCGAGATTGGCGGTCTCCGAGGGCGTCAGGTCTTCCGCCACCACGATGGCGCCCTGCGGCAGGTTGATGGCGGCGGCCTCGCCGCCGACCAGATGCCGCAGCACCCGGCGGGAGACATCCTTCAGATCGGTCGCGCGCGCCGCCAGCAGGGCATCGCCGATGCCGGCCAGGGCGGCGGCGCGGGCCTCGGTCGCCCCCTGCCAGGCGGCCGGGGCCGAGGCGCCGGCCTCGATGGCGCTGCGCGTCGTCGCCAGCAGCTCCGGATCTTCCAGGAATTCCTCATGCGCCGCGAAGATGGCCGCGTGCTGCTCGCCGACGCGCTTACCCATTTCCTGCGCCACGGTCTTCAGCTCGCGCCGGGATTCCTCCAGGGCGGCTTCCAGGGCGGCGGCCTCGGCCAGCGGATCGGCGGCGGTGGCCGCGAAGCCGGCGGCCTCGGAGCGGAAGCGGTGCAGCTGGCCGATCGCGACGCCGGGGCTCGCGGGCAGGCCGGCAATGGCACCGGGTTCCAGGGCTTCGGCCGGCGCCACGGCGGCGGCGGGGCCGGCACCGGCCGGCGGCGCGTCGCGGTCGCCGAGCTCATCGGCGAAGGCCGCGGTCAGCGCGGCCAGCGCGGCCTCGGCATCGGGGCCGGCGACCTCGAGCGTCATGCCCGCGCCCGGCCCGGCGCCGAGCTGGAGCAGGGCAATCATGCTGCGGGCGTCGGCACGGCGCTCGCCATGCCGCAGGGTGACCAAGGAGTCGTAGCGCTTGGCCAGCTGCACCAGGAGGCGGGCGGGCCGCGCATGCATGCCGGCGGCGGCGGGGGCGCGAACCTCGGCGGTCAGGGCGCCGACAGCGGCCGCGCCAGGCGCAGCGCCGGCGGCCGGCATCGGCGCGTCGGGGTCCAGCGCCGCCAGGATCTCTTTGGCATCGTCGGTGACGGCCAGCCGTTCGGCCAGCTCGCTCTCGCCCAGCACCTCGGTCAGGCGGCGCAGGACAGCAATATGCTCATCGCCCTGGGCAGCGATGGCGACCACCAGGCGGGCGCGGTCCTCGCCGTTCCAGGCGACGCCCTGCGGCACCTGCAGCACGGCGATGCCGGTCCGGTGGATCAGCCCGCGATCGCCGCGCTGGCCGTGCGGAATGGCGATGCCATTGCCCAGGAAGGTGTCGGCCTCGGTTTCCCGGCGCAGCATGCTGTCGGCATAGGCTGCATCGATCGCGCCGGTCTCGACGAGCAGCTGGGCCGCGGCACGGATCGCGGCCTCCTTGGTGGCGGGGCTGGCGGCCAGGCGGATACGGTCGGCGGAAAGGATCACGGCGCTCGGGCTTCCTGTGTTCCGGGGGGCGTCTGGACGCCCAGGCGGGCGCCATCAAGAAGGACGTGTTGGATTACACTTTCTTCATGGGACGTCCCTCGGCAAAGATTGCGGTCCGGCGGCGGGCCGCAAGGGGCCAACCAAGGCACTGCAATCCTGAACGCGGCCATTCGCCGTAAGTTTTCCGCGAGGGGCGAAGCGTCGCGCCGGGCACGCGGCGGCGGGAAGCCCGCCGCGCGCCGTTCGGTCGATCGGAAAGGCGGCTCAGAACGGGATGTCGTCGTCCAGGTCGCTGCCGCCGCCCTTCGGCGCGTCCCAGCCGCCGCGCTGCGGCCGGCTGCTGCCACCCCCGCTCCGCTCGCCACCGCCGCTGCGCTCGCCGCCGCCGCCATAGCCGCCGCCCGAGGAGCGGCCGCCGCCGCCAGCGCCGCCGCCCTCATAGCCGCCGCCGCCACCGCCGCCCTCGCCGCGGCCATCGAGCAGCGTCAGCTCACCGCCGAAATTGCGCAGCGCGACCTCGGTGGAGTAGCGGTCCTGGCCGGACTGGTCCTGCCACTTCCGGGTCTCCAGCTTGCCCTCGATATAGACCTTGCTGCCCTTGCGCAGGTACTTCTCGGCAATCTCGCCCAGCTTCTCGTTGAAGATGGCGACCGAATGCCATTCGGTGCGCTCCTGGCGGTTGCCTTCGCGATCCTTGTAGGAATCCGTCGTGGCCAGGCGCAGGTTCACCACCCGCCCGCCATTCTGGAAGTTCCGCACCTCCGGGTCCTTCCCCAGATTGCCGATCAGGATCACCTTGTTGACGCTGCCGGCCATGCTGCCCGGTCCTTCATCCGCTGCCGCCCCGCCCGCCTTCCCCTCCCTGCAGGGCATGGGAGGCATCGGCCGCGCGGGGCTTGGTTTCACATTCACGCGCACCCAGATGGGCGCCTCGGTCGCTTGCACCGGCCCGGGATGGTGATCCCGGGCCCGGGCACATGGCCGCAACCTAGCCACACGGCCGGCCCGCGGCCAGCCCCGGCGGCGACAGCCGGCCCGCGAACGCCTCTACCAGGGAAGAAGGGGCTGCAACGGAAGGTGACCTTCCGCCGCTTACTCACTTCCGCTTGGCCACTTCCCTCGGACGACGGATGCTGGCACAAGCCCCGCCAGAACACAATGCGAACACCTGTGCGCAGGAGTCTGACTTGAAGAAGCTTTCCTCCCCCTCCGGTCAGACCGCCCCCACGCATCCCGGCCAGGACCAGATCCGCATCCGCGGTGCCCGCCAGCACAACCTGAAGAATGTCGATATCGACATCCCGAAGCACACGCTGACGGTGCTGACCGGCCTGTCCGGCTCCGGCAAGTCGTCGCTCGCCTTCGACACCATTTATGCCGAGGGCCAGCGTCGCTATGTCGAGAGCCTCTCGGCCTATGCGCGGCAGTTCCTGCAGCTGATGCAGAAGCCGGACGTGGATTCGATCGAGGGCCTGTCGCCCGCGATCTCCATCGAGCAGAAGACCACCAGCCACAATCCGCGCTCCACCGTCGGCACGGTGACCGAGATCCACGACTATATGCGCCTGCTCTGGGCGCGGGCCGGCGTGCCCTACAGCCCGGCGACCGGCCTGCCGATCGAGGCGCAGAGCGTCAGCCAGATGGTCGACCGCGTCCTCGCCATGCCGGAGGGCACCCGCCTGTTGCTGCTGGCCCCGGTGGTGCGCGGCAAGAAGGGCGAGTTCAAGAAGGAGCTGGCCGAGTACCAGCGCCGCGGCTTCGAGCGGGTCAAGATCAATGGCGATCTGATGCGCATCGAGGACGCGCCCTCCCTCGACAAGCGCAAGAAGCACGACATCGAGGTGGTGGTCGACCGCGTCGTGGTCGGCGGCGAGGGCCTGGCGCAGCGCCTGGCCGACAGCTTCGAGACCGCGCTCGGCCTGGCCGACGGCGTCGCCTATGCCGACGGCGCCGATGATGGCGAGCGCACCGTCTTCTCCAGCCGCTATGCCTGCCCGGTCTCCGGCTTCACCCTGGAGGAGATCGAGCCGCGGCTGTTCTCCTTCAACTCGCCGCAGGGCGCCTGCCCGGCCTGCGACGGCCTCGGCACCGAGAGCTTCTTCGACGGTGCGCTGGTGGTCCCCGACGATGCCCGCAGCATCGCCGATGGGGCGGTCGCCGCCTGGGCCGGCAACAGCGCCCCCTATTACGACCAGACCCTGACCAGCCTGGCCAAGCATCTGGGAATCAAGACCAGCACCCCCTGGGGCGAGCTGCCGGCGGCCGCGCGCGAGGCCATCCTGGAGGGCACCGGCAAGGAGGTCGTCACCCTCCGCTACAAGGACGGGCTGCGCGCCTACGAGGTGAAGAAGCCCTTCGAGGGCGTGCTGCCGAATCTGGCCCGCCGCCTGCGCGAGACCGACAACCCCTGGGTGCGCGAGGACCTCTCCCGCTACCAGGCGGAGCGCCCCTGCCATGTCTGCTGCGGCGCCCGGCTGAAGCCGGAGGCGCTGTCGGTGAAGGTCGCCGGCCTGCACATCGCCGGGGCCAGCGACCTGTCGATCCGCAAGGCGCTGCCCTGGTTCGAGGGGGTGGAGGCCACCCTCACCCCGCAGCGCGCCGAGATCGCCCGCCGCATCCTGAAGGAAATCATCGAGCGGCTGCGCTTCCTGCTCGATGTCGGACTGGACTACCTGTCCCTCGCCCGCTCATCGGCGACGCTGTCGGGCGGCGAGAGCCAGCGCATCCGCCTGGCCAGCCAGATCGGCTCCGGCCTGACCGGCGTGCTCTACGTGCTGGACGAGCCCTCGATCGGCCTGCACCAGCGCGACAATGAGCGGCTGCTGACCACGCTGCGGCGGCTGCGCGACCTCGGCAACACCGTGCTCGTGGTCGAGCATGACGAGGACGCCATCCGCACCGCCGACCACCTGATCGACATCGGCCCGGCGGCCGGCGCCGGCGGCGGCCGCATCATCGCCCAGGGCACGCCGGCGGAGGTCGCCGCCCATCCGGACAGCATCACCGGCGCCTATCTGTCGGGCCGCCGCTCGATCGAGGTGCCGGCCGAGCGCCGCAAGCCCGACCCGAAGCGGCAGCTGAAGGTCGTCGGCGCCACCGGCAACAACCTGCGCGGCCTTTCCGCCGGCCTGCCGCTCGGCACCTTCACCTGCGTCACCGGCGTCTCCGGCGGCGGCAAGTCGACCTTCGTCATCGAGACCCTCTACAAGGCCACCGCCCGCCGGCTGATGGGCGCCGGCACCGTCCCTGCCCCGCATGAGCGGATCGAGGGGCTGGAGCATCTCGACAAGATCATCGACATCGACCAGTCGCCGATCGGCCGCACCCCGCGTTCGAACCCGGCGACCTATACCGGCCTCTTCGCGCCGATCCGTGACTGGTTCTCCGAGCTGCCGGACAGCCGGGCGCGCGGCTACAAGCCCGGCCGCTTCAGCTTCAACGTCAAGGGCGGCCGCTGCGAGGCCTGCCAGGGCGATGGCGTGCTGAAGATCGAGATGCACTTCCTGCCCGACGTCTACGTCACCTGCGATACCTGCAAGGGCAAGCGCTACAACCGCGAGACGCTGGAGGTGAAGTTCCGCGGCAAGTCGATCGCCGACGTGCTGGAAATGACGGTCGAGGAAGGTCTCGACTTCTTCTCCGCCGTGCCGGCAATCCGCGACAAGCTGCGCGTGCTGAAGGAAGTCGGCCTCGGCTACATCCATCTCGGCCAGCAGGCGACCACCCTCTCGGGCGGCGAGGCGCAGCGCATCAAGCTGTCGAAGGAGCTGTCGCGCCGGGCCACCGGGCGGACGCTCTACATCCTCGACGAGCCGACCACCGGCCTGCATTTTGAGGACGTCAAGAAGCTGCTCGAGGTGCTGCACCAGCTGGTTGACCAGGGCAACACCGTGGTGGTGATCGAGCACAACCTGGAGGTCATCAAGACCGCCGACTGGATCCTCGACCTCGGGCCGGAAGGCGGCGACGGCGGCGGGCAGATCGTGGCCCAGGGGACGCCGGAAGACGTCGCGGCGGTGCCGGGCAGCCATACCGGGCGCTTCCTCGGGCCGCTGCTGCCGGCACCGGTCAAGGCGCGGAAGAAGGCGCTGGCCAAGGCCTAGAAAAGAGAAGGCCGGGGGAAGGAATTCCCCCGGACCCCCATCTTTTTTCTGTCGGAAAGAAATCTGCCTTAGCGCAGGAAGAAGTTCACCGGGACCACCATCTCCAGCGGCTCGGTGCCCATCTCGGGCGGGAAAGGTGGCAGCCGCGCCCGCTCGATCATCTCGCCCACGGCCTCGTCCAGCTCGGCGCTGCCGCTGCTGCGCTCGATCCGCCAGCCGGTCACCGTGCCATCCGCCTGCATGCGGAAGCGCAGATGCGCGACGCCCTCGATGCGTCGCAGCCGGGCGCTGTTCGGATAGCGCTTGGCGCGGTTCAGCGCGGCCGAGATCGCCGACTGGTAGCTGACCGGCGGCCCCGATGGGCCCCGCCCGGCCGGTGCCGCGGCCTGCGGCGGGGCGGCAGCGGGAGCAGCGGTGCTCGGCGCGGCCGTCGCGGCCGGCGGCGAAGAGGGCTGCGCGGTCGGCGGCGGCGGGGTCGGACGACGCGGCACCGGACGCGGCGGAGGCGGCGCCGGCGGGCGGGCCTGCTGCGGCGGGGGCGGCGGCGGAGCGGGCGGCGGCGGCGGCACCTCGGCCTCCAGCAGCGGCAGCGCATCCGGCTCCGGCGAGCGCTCGGCCTCCGGCACCACGGCCTGCAGCGTCTCCGGCTCGACCGGCGGCGCGAGCTCCGGCTCCTGCGCGGCTTCCGGCGGCGGCGGCTCCATCGCCGTCACCTCGGGCGGCGGCTGGGTGGTCTGCAGCGGCTCCGGCGGCACGGCGGCGGCCGAGGGCGGCGGCGGGGTGGTGCTGGATTGCGGCGCCGGCGGCTCCACCGCATCGACCCGCTCGGCGACCGGGGCCGGCTCCTCCTGCGCGATCTCGGGCGCGGAGGGCGGCGCGATCATCTCCAGCGGCACGATCGCCGGCGGCGGCGCGTGCTCCGGCAGGCCGAAGATCAGGATGGCAAGCACCCCGCCATGCAGGATGGCGGTGACGCCCCAGCCGGCGAGCCGGGGACCTTGCAGGCTCAGCGTGCTCATGATGGCCTCGCCGTCAGCGCGCCTGGACCGAGGTCGCCGCTTCCGCCTCGGCGATCAGCGAGACCCGGGTGATGCCGGCCTGGGTCACCCGGCCCATCACCCGCAGCACCTCGCCATAGGGAACAGCGCGGTCGCCCCGGACATAGACCGGCGCCTCGGGGTCGTTCCGGTGCAGCTCGGCCAGCTTCGCCGGCAGGTCGGCGGCGGCGATCTCGTCCTGGCGGAGATAGACCTTGCCGTCCGGCCCGACGGTCAGCACCACCGGCGGCCGCGGTGCGGCGGCGCGCGGCGCGGCGGTCTTCGGCAGGTTCACCGGCACGCCAACCACCATCATCGGTGCCGCCACCATGAAGACGATCAGCAGCACCAGCATCACGTCGACCAGCGGCGTGACGTTCATGTCGGCCATCGGCAGCGGCTCGTCGTCATCGCCGCCGCCATGGCTCGGTCCAGCGAAGGCCATCCGGCCTACTCCGCCGCGGCGCTGCGGGAGGCGGCGGCCGCAGCCAGGCTCGGCGGCCGGCGCGACAGGCTGGCGGCCAGGTCGGCGGCGGCCGACTGGCCTTCCTGCCGCAGCCGGCTGAGCCGCACCAGCAGGCGGTTATAGGCCATCACCGCCGGGATCGCGGCGATCAGGCCGATGGCGGTCGCGAACAGCGCCTCGGCGATGCCGGGGGCGACCACGGCCAGGCTGGTGTCGTTGCTCTGCGCGATGCCGGCGAAGCTGTTCATGATGCCCCAGACCGTGCCGAACAGGCCGATGAAGGGGGCGACGGCGCCGGTGGTGGCCAGGAAGGGCAGGCCCGGCTCGACGCGGCGCAGCTCGCCCGACAGGGCATGGCGCATCGCATGCTCCATGCGGTGCCGGTATTCGAAGCGGCTTTCGCCCTGCTCGCGGCCGTCGCGCCATTCACGGGTGCCGGCGCGCAGCACGCGGGCGGCCAGGCCCTCGCCCTGCGGCGAGGGCAGAGCCTGCTGGCCGGCGCCGGGCGCGGCGGCGGCGACCAGGCCGCGGATCTCCCGCTTCAGCCGGCTGAGCAGCATGGATTTCTCGACGATGATCGCCCAGCAGATGATGGAGGCCAGCGCGAGCGCGATCATCACCGCCTTGACCACCCAGTCGGCCTGCAGGAACAGGCCGAGCATCGACATGTCCGGGCCATGGCCGGCGGCGGCGATGGCGGCATCCACGCCGGGGACGACGCCGGGCGTGGCGGTGACGGTCTCGGTCGGGTTCATCGCGACCTCCCTACTTCTCGAAAGTGACGCCATCGACGCGCGAGGCGAGTGCCAGGCGCGGCAGGCAGGCGGCCCTGTTCTCAGGCGTGGCGCCGCAGGCCAGCAGGTCGTTCAGCAGCACCGCGCCGATGCCGTCGCAGTTCTGGCTGGCCAGGTCGAAGATCCGGGCCATGGTCTTCTCCTGCGGCAGCGGGCCGACATCGAGCGCCAGCCGGCGGGCGATCACCCCGTCCTTGCCGAAGATCAGCAGGTCCAGGCGCAGCGGGTCGATGGCCTCGGGCGCCGGGTTGCGCAGCAGCAGCCAGACCCGGCAGCCTTCCGGGCGGCTTTCCAGCCGGTTCAGCTCCAGCCCGATCCTGGCCGGCTGCGGGCTCTGCGCCTGCGCCTGCGTGGCGAGCCCTGACGCCGCCGTCACGGCCAGCGCGGCAATCAGCCCGAAGGTGGACAGGATCCGGCGGAGCGGCATCGCGGCATTACCCTTTCGCATCTGCGATGGCTTATGCCGCTATTGAGAGGCTGTTGCAATGCGAATGACTCTCAATAATCGACCGCAGATGCCGCCCTGCAGCGGATGCGGAACCGCTGTCGCAGGAGCGCCAGGACACGACATGCCCGATCGGACTGCCGCGCTGATGAGAGGATGTTCTGGGAGGCTGGTGCCGACGCCCGGGATTGAACCGGGGACCTACTGATTACGAATCAGTTGCTCTACCGCTGAGCTACGTCGGCGCCGCGGGCCGCTATCTAGCGGGGTTGCGGCGCGAGGGCAACCACCATTCGGCACAGGAAATCGGTGGAAAGTAACGGCGCTGGAAGCCGAGGCAGGGCCCGGTTGCAGCAATGCCGCACCCCGCCAGGAGCACGGCATCGCCACCAAAGGCCGGCGTCGGTCCGCGATCAAAAGGTCCTAGTGGACCAGGACCGGCAGCATCTCATGCTGCAGAATGGCGGCGGTCGCCAGGCTGGTGTCCGGCGCGGCGCCGATCTGCGTGCCATCGGCCGCGTGGATGGCCACCGCCGGGGCGCCGTCCATGACGATCGGGCGGATATAGGCGATCTGCTCCGCCCCGAAGCGCGCCCAGTCGGCGGGCGCAAGCTGCCGCAGCGCATCGGCGGCAGCGAAGGGGCGTGTGGGACCTTCCTTGTTCATCGTGGGAATCTCCTTCTGCCGTCCCCTTCGGGCCCGGCGCTGCGGTCTGAATCAGGCACCGCTGTGAAGCTGCGTCGTCTTCCCTGCCCATGTCCCCGCCCCGGTGGCCGGGATGGATCACTGAAGAGAATGCCCGGGAAGCCTGAAGGTTTTGCAGCCAATCGGGGCCGTGGCCCCATAATTCGCAGGTTTGTGGCGCGGGCGCCTCACACCCTGGCCCTGGCGCCGCCGCTCAGCCGGTGATCTGTCCCACCGGCAGCGAACCGACCACGACCTGGCCATCCTCCTGCGGCGCTCCCTGCACCACCGCCCGGCCGCCCGGGGCGCCGCGCAGGCCGATCTGGATCGCCTTGACCCGCACCGCCGGCTGCGGCCGCTTCAGGTCGATATGCAGCAGCCCGTTGTCCAGCCAGGCGCCCTCGACATCGATGCCCTCGGCCAGCACGAAGGCGCGATGGAACTGCCGGGCGGCGATGCCGCGATGCAGGAAGACGCGGCCTTCGCTCTCGTCCTTCTGCTTGCCGCGCACCACCAGCTGGTTGTCCTCCTGCGTGATCTGCAGGTCGTCCATGCTGAAGCCGGCAACCGCCAGCGTGATGCGCAGCCGGTTCTCGGCGGTCTGCTCGATATTGTAGGGGGGATAACCATCGGCATTCTTCGCCACCCGGTCGAGCATCTGTTCCAGATGGTCGAAGCCGAGAAACAGCGGCGAGCCGAAAAGCGACGAACGAGACATGGCAGCCAGGAACTCCTCCAATGAGCGAGCCGTCCGCGGAGCCCGAAGCACCCCGCGACGCCACAACAGTTTGTGCGCTTCGCCGCGGGATGCAAGAGGCCGCCGCCGCTCGCCACCCCTGGGCGCAGGGCCGCCCTCCGGCCTCGGCAGTTGTGGCCCGCGCGCCCAGAAGCTAGAGCAGCCATTCCATGTCCGATCCTGCCCTGCTGCCCATCCTGCTGGTGCCTGACGCGAAGCTGCGCGCCAAGGCCCGCCCCGTCGGCCCCGGCGACACCGAAGCGGTGCGCGCCCTGGCCCCCCGCATGCTCGCCACCATGTACAAGGCGCCCGGCATCGGCCTGGCCGCGCCGCAGATCGGCGAGCTGCTGCGCCTGGTGGTCATCGACCTGCAGCCGGACGACAAGCCGCTGCCCTATGTCATGGTCAATCCGGAGATCGTCGCCGCCAGCGAGCAGCTCGCCGCGCGCGAGGAAGGCTGCCTCTCCCTGCCCAACCAGTATGCCGAGGTGGTCCGCCCGGCCGAGGTGAAGGTGCGCTGGCTCGACCTCGACGGCAGCAAGCGCGAGATGACCGCCGACGGGCTGATGGCCACCTGCCTCCAGCACGAGATCGACCACCTGAACGGCGTGCTCTTCGTCGACCATCTCTCGGCGCTGAAGCGCAACATGATGCTGCGCAAGCTGGCCAAGGAGCTGAAGGCCAAGGGCCGCGACGAATGAAACCGCTCCGCCTCGCCTTCATGGGCAGCCCCGATTTCTCGGTGCCCGCCCTGCGTGCCCTGCACGCGGCGGGGCATGAGATCGTGGCTGTCTATACCCAGCCGCCGCGTCCCGCCGGCCGCGGCCAGAAGGAAACCCCCTGCCCCGTGCATCGCGCGGCGCTGGAACTCGGCCTGCCGGTGCGCCACCCCGCCCGCGTCCGGCGCGACACCGCCGAGCATGCGGCCTTCCGCGCCCTCGACCTCGATGTCGCCGTGGTCGCCGCCTATGGCCTGATCCTGCCGCCCGCCATGCTGGACGCGCCGCGCCGCGGCTGCCTGAACATCCATGCCTCACTGCTGCCGCGCTGGCGCGGCGCCGGGCCGATCCAGGCCGCCATCCTGGCCGGCGATGCCGAGACCGGCATCACCATCATGCAGATGGAGGAAGGGCTGGACACCGGGCCGATGCTGCTGAAGGGCACGGTGCCGATCGGCCCGCGCGACGGGACGCCGGCGGTCCACGACGCCCTGGCCGAGCTCGGCGGCCGCCTGATCCTGCAGGCGCTGGACGAAAGCCCGGTGCCGGTGCCGCAGCCGGAAGAGGGCGTCACCTACGCTCCCAAGCTCAGCAAGGCCGATGGCGCGCTGGACTGGCACCAGGACGCCGCCGCGCTGGACCGCCGCATCCGCGCGCTCAACCCCTGGCCTGGCACCTTCTTCCAGCAGGGCGGCGAGGTGCTGCGCGTGCTGGAGGCGGTGGCCGAGCCGCTCGACACCCCTGCCCCCGCCGGTACCGTGCTGGACGGCGCCCCGCGCATCGCCTGCGGCCAGGGCGCGCTGCGCCTGCTGCGGCTGCAGCGTGCCGGCCGTGGCGCCCTGCCGGCCGAGGCCTTCCTGCGCGGCTATCCCCTGCCGCCCGGCAGCCGGCTGGGCTGACATGCCGCGCTACGCCCTGCTGGTCGAGTATGATGGCGCGCCCTTCGTCGGCTGGCAGCGCCAGACCACCGGGCTTTCGGTGCAGCAGGTGCTGGAGGATTGCGCGGCGCCGCTGAATGGCGGCCTCCCCGCCGCCACCCAGGCCTCCGGCCGCACCGATGCCGGGGTGCATGCCGAGGGCCAGGTGGTGCAGATCGATCTGGCGGCCGACCTGCCGCCGCTGCGGCTGCGCGAGGCGCTGAACGCCTATAGCCGCCCGCATCCGGTCTCGGTCGTCGCCGCCGCCCGGGCGCCGGAGGACTGGTCGGCCCGCTTCTCCTGCATCGGCCGCAGCTACCGCTACCGCATCCTCAACCGCCGGGCGCGGCCTGCCCTGCTGGCCGGGCGGGTCTGGCACGTGCCGCAGGCGGTCGATGCCGAGGCCATGCATGCCGCCGCCCAGACCATCCTGGGCCGCCACGACTTCTCCGCCTTCCGCGCCGCCGCCTGCCAGGCCAAGGACGCGCTGCGCACCCTCGATCAGCTCGACGTCCGCCGCGAGGGCGACGAGATCCTGGTCCACACCGCGGCGCGCAGCTTCCTGCACCACCAGGTGCGCAACATGGTGGGCAGCCTGATGCAGGTCGGGCTGGGCCGGCGGCCGGTGCCGTGGGTCCGGCAGCTGCTGGACGGGCGCGACCGCAGGCTGGCCGGCCAGAACGCCCCGGCCGAGGGGCTCACCTTCCTCACCGCCCGCTATCCGTCGCCGCTCGACTGGTGCTGATGGCTTGCGGCCGGCCGCCGACCCCGGCAGGCTGGCAGCATGGCCGGCCAATTCCACCGCGTGATCCCCGAGGGTGAAGACCGAGAGCGCCTGACCTGCGCGGATTGCGGCTTCATCAACTATGAGAACCCGAAGATCGTCACCGGTGCGGTGGTGGTCGAGGGCGGCCGGGTGCTGCTCTGCCGCCGCGCCATCCCGCCGCGCGCCGGCTTCTGGACCCTGCCCGCCGGCTTCATGGAGCTCGGCGAGACAGTCGCCGAAGGCGCGGCGCGCGAGGCTTTCGAGGAGGCCCGCGCCCGCCTCGCCATCGAGGGCATCCTGGCGGTCTATTCCATCGCCCGCATCGGCCAGGTGCAGATCATCTTCCGCGCCAGCCTGGCCGAGCCGGGCATCGCGCCGGGACCGGAGAGCCTGGAGACCCGCTTCTTCGCCTGGGAGGAGATCCCCTGGGCCGAGATCGCCTTTCCATCGGTGCATTGGGCGCTGCATCACTGGCACGCCACGCGCCATGCGCCGCTCGGCGCGCCGGCGACCAACCCACCAGAAGATCAGCGCGGCATGACGCCGCTGCCGGGGGCGGCGACCAGCCTGTGAGCGCCGGCCGGCGGGGGCGACGGGCGTGGCCGCTCAGCCCCGGCGGCAGAAGCAGTCGCGGGCATGGTCATCCACCAGGCCCACCGCCTGCATCCAGGCATAGACGATCACCGGGCCGACGAACTTGTAGCCGCGCTTCTTCAGGGCCGCCGAGACCTGCTCCGACAAGGGCGTCTTCGCCGGCAGCGACACGCCGTCACCGACGATCGGCACGCCCTGGACGAAACCCCAGGCGAAGGCGGAAAAATCCTCGCCCGCCGCCTGCATGGCGAGGTAGGCGCGGGCATTGCCGATCGTCGCCTCGATCTTCGCCCGGGCGCGGATGATGCCGGCATCGCCCATCAGCCGCTCGACATCCTCCGGCCCGAATCCCGCCACGGCCACCGGATCGAAATCGCGGAAGGCGGCACGGAACCCCTCGCGCCGGCGCAGGATGGTCAGCCAGGAGAGGCCGGCCTGGAAGCCCTCCAGCATCAGCATTTCCCACAGCAGGCGGCTGTCCCGGATCGGGACGCCCCATTCCTGGTCGTGATACCGCTGCATCAGCGCATCGCTGTTGGCCCAGCGGCACCGCATGACCTCGCCCATCGGCGGTCCTCCCCCTCGATCTCCGCCCCCTAGCACAGGCAGCGCCGATCCGTACCGGCCCGCCTGCCCGCCACCAGCGGCATGACCAGGAAGTGGATATTCTGCCATTTAATGCCCGATCGGAATGGACTAGCCTTCCCGCCAGGCCGGCGCAGTTCGGCCATTTTGGGGAGGAAACCGGATGCAGCGCAGGACCCTGCTGGGCCATGCCATGGGGCTCGGCGGCTTTGCCATCATCGGCAAGGCCGCGGCCCAGACCATCACCCTGAACGGCGCCTCGCAGTTCAACGACGAGCACGCCTTCACCCGCTGCCTGGTGCGCTTCGAGGAGCTGGTCCGCCAGTATTATGGCGAGCCGATCAACTTCGTGCTGCACAAGAACAGCAGCCTCGGCCTCGAGAAGCAGTATTTCGAGTACATGTCGCAGGGCCGGGCCGTGGACTACGGCATCGTCTCGCCGGCGCATATGTCGACCTTCTCGCGCGCCGCGCCCTTCATCGACGCGCCCTTCCTGTTCCGCGACCTGGCGCATTGGAACAAGGTGATGGACCAGGACCTGCTGAAGCCGATCGGCGACGAGGTCGAGAAGCGCGCCCGCGTCATGCTGGTGGGCTATGCCGGGGGCGGCATCCGCAACATCTTTGCCAATCGCCCGCTGACGAACCTGGCCGAGCTGCGCGGCATCAAGGTCCGCGTGCAGGGCGCGCCGATCTGGAGCCGCACCTTCGCCGCGGCCGGCATGTCGCCCACGGTCATCGCCTATAACGAGATCTACAACGCCATCCAGAACGGCGTCATCGAGGCGGGCGAGAACGAGGCGGCCGGCGTCGAGCAGATGCGCTTCTTCGAGGTGGCGCCGAATCTGGCGCTGACCCAGCACGCCATCACGGTGCGCCCGATCTGCTTCTCGGCCAGCAGCTTCGCCCGGCTGCCGGCCAAGCTGCAGGCCGCCATCCGGCGCGCCGGACCGGAGGCCGCGGCCTTCGGCCGGCAGATCGAATCCGGCGAGGACGGGCAGAAGATCGACGCCCTGGCCGCGGCGGGCCGGCTGAAGAAGGTCGAGTTCCGCGACCGCCAGGCGCTGATGGACAAGGTCGCGCCGGTGCTCGGCACCTATGCGCGCGAGATCGAGGCGGAGGGCATCCTCGGCCGCATCACCGGCATCGCCGGCTGACGATCCTCCGCCCCGTGCTGCAACGCGCCGCCTGCCGGATCCGGCGGGCGGCCAGCGGATGGAACCCCGCATGACCGAGATCTATGATGGCAGCGGCCCTGCCATCGGTGCGCCGCCTGATGCCTGGCCGAACCGGCTGATCGCCCTCTATGCCGCGCTGCTGCGCGGCCTGCTGGGGATCAGCGTGCTGGTGCTGCTCTTCCCCGTCACCCTGCAGATCGTCTCGCGCTTCACGGCGCTGCTGCCGCACTACATCTGGACCGAGGAGATGGCCCGCTTCGGCCTGGTCTGGATGGTGATGATCGGCGCCATGCTGGCGGTGCGCGAGGGGACGCATTTCATCGTCGATGTCTTCCCCCGCCTCTCGCCGAAGGGCCTGGCGCGGATCGAGCTGGTCACCGGCCTGGCGGTGCTGGCCTTCGCGCTGATCTTCCTGGTCTTCGGCTGGGAGTTCACGGAGACCGCCTTCTACCGCATCAGCGAGATGGCCGAGCTGCCGCTCTGGCTGATCCACATGGCCTGGCCGCTGGCCGGCCTGTCCTTCGTGCTGTTCAGCGCCGAGCGGATGTGGCTGGCCGTCCGGCTGCTCGCCGGCCGCGGCGACGACAGGATCTTCCGCGCATGAGCGGCACCCTGCTGACCCCCGGCCTGGCGGCGGCCATCCTGTTCGGCGGCTTCTTCCTGATGCTGGCGCTGCGCGTGCCGGTGGCCTTCGCCCTTGGCCTGTCCTGCGCGCCGATCCTGGTGCTCGAGCCCAGGCTCTCGCTCTTCATCCTCGTGCAGGAGACCTTCAACGCCTACAACAGCTTCATCCTGCTGGCGGTGCCCTTCTTCCTGCTGACCGCCAACCTGATGAATGTCGGCGGCATCACCGACCGGCTGATGACGCTGTCGCGCGGGCTGGTCGGCCACTTCCCCGGCGGCCTGGCGCAGATCAACATCGTGCTCTCCTTCTTCTTCGCCGGCATCTCCGGCAGCTCGACGGCGGATGCCGCCAGCCAGAGCAAGATCTTCATCGAGGCACAGCGCAAGGAAGGCTACGACGACAGCTTCTCGGTCGCGGTCACCGCGGTCTCGGCGGTGCTGGCGGTGATCATCCCGCCCTCGATCCTGATGATCGTCTGGGGCGGCGTGCTCAGCGTCTCGATCGGCGGGCTGTTCCTGGCGGGCGTGGTGCCGGGCATCCTGATCGCCGGGGTGCAGATGGCGACCGTGCACATCTATGCGGTGCGGCGCGGCTACCCGACCTATCCGCGCTCGACCTGGCGCCAGCTCGCCTGCGCCTTCGCCGTCTCCCTGCCGGCCCTGATGACGCCGCTGATCATCATCGGCGGCAAGCTGTTCGGCTGGTTCACCGCGACCGAGAGCGCCTGCATCGCGGTGCTCTATGCCGGCGCCCTGTCGCTGCTGGTCTATCGCGAGATGGACATGCGCGGCCTCTGGACCAGCCTGGTGGATTCCGGGCGGCTGGCGGCGATCGCGCTGTTCTGCGTCGGCACGGCGAGCGCCTTCGGCTGGCTGCTGGCCTATTACGAGATCCCGCGCGTGCTGCTGCAGGGCGTGCAGGGCTGGGGGATGGGCGCCATCGGCACCGGCCTGTTCATCGCCGCCATCTTCCTGGTCACCGGCTGCTTCCTCGACGCGATCCCGGCGATCATCATCGTCGGCGCCATCCTGCAGCCGCTGACGGTCAGCGTCGGCATGGACCCGATCCAGTTCGCCATGATCGGCATCGTGGCCCTGGCCTTCGGCCTGGTGACGCCACCCTACGGGCTATGCCTGATGATCGCCTGCTCGGTCGCCGGCATGCGCATGGCCGATGCGCTGAAGGACACCATGATCATGCTGCTGCCGATGCTGGCCGTGCTGCTGCTGATCATCGTCTGGCCGTCGCTGGTGCTGTTCCTGCCCTGGATGATCTCGCCGGAATTCCTGCAGTAGGAAGGAAGCGGCGGCGGGCCCCGCCCCGGAGCCCGCCGCCGCCTCGCCTCAGCGGGAGGGCGTCGCCAGCCGGTCGCGCGGTGCGACCCGCAGCAGCAGGTAGCCGAGGACACCGGCCAGCAGCGACCCGCCCAGGATGCCGATCTTCGCCTCGGTCTGCAGCAGGGGCTGGTCGGGGAAGGCGAGCAGGGTGATGAACAGGCTCATCGTGAAGCCGATGCCGCAGAGCAGCGCGATCCCCAGCATCTGCAGCCGGCCGGCCTGGGCCGGCATGTCGGCGAGGCCGAGCCGGATCGCCAGCAGGGCGAAGCCGAGGACGCCGACGACCTTGCCCAGCAGCAGGCCGAGGCCGACGCCGAGCGTCACCGGTGCCGTGAAGGCCTCCGCCGGCAGGCCGAGGAAGGAGACACCGGCATTGGCCAGGCCGAAGATCGGCACCACCAGGAAGCCGACCGGCAGGATCAGGCCATGTTCCAGCCGGTGCAGCGGGCTCTCCGGCGACGATTCCACATCCGGGCGGCCGGGCGTCGGCTGCAGCGGGATGGTGAAGGCCAGGACCACCCCGGCCAGCGTGGCATGCACGCCGGAGCGAAGCACCAGCAGCCACAGCACCAGCCCCAGCAGCAGATAGGGTGCCAGGCGGCGCACGCCGAACCGGTTCAGCCCGACCAGCAGCGCCAGCACCGCCGCCGCGCCCGCCAGGTCGGGCAGCGAGATGCCCGACGTATAGAACAGGGCGATGACCAGCACGGCGCCGAGATCGTCGATGATGGCCAGCGCCGCCAGGAAGACCCGCAGCGAGGCCGGCACGCGCGGCCCCAGCAGCGACAGCACGCCGAGGGCGAAGGCGATGTCGGTGGCCGTCGGGATGGCCCAGCCCCGGGCCGAATCCCCGCTGCTGAAGCCGAGATAGATCAGCGCCGGCACCAGCATGCCGCCGGCGGCGGCAAATCCGGGCAGGATACGGCGCGGCCAGGTGGCGAGCTGTCCGTCCAGCGCCTCGCGCTTGATCTCCAGCCCGACCAGCAGGAAGAAGATCGCCATCAGGCCGTCATTGATCCAGTGGCTGACCGAGAGCGGTCCGAGCTTGCTGTGCAGCAGCGCCTCATACCCGGCGGCCAGCGGGGAATTGGCGATCAACAGCGCCACGGCCGCTGCGGCCATCAGCACGAGGCCGGCCGAGGACTGCCCCTCGAGGAAGCGGCGGAGAAAGCTGGGACGGGCATGATGCGGCAGGGCCATCGGCAATCTTCCAGGCAAAGCAACTCGCGCTGGCGGCCCGACCAACGCTACGCCCTGCCCGCCCCGTCACCGAGGCCGGCACCCGGACCCGATATGACAGCCAAGCAAGGAACCGGCAAGCCGGGACGGGACAAGTTCTTGGGCCGTCGGGTTCATGAGGGGGGACCAGGTCAGGCCGATACCAGGCGAGGCGGCGCACCCACCCGGCCCTGATCTCCGGCCCAGGAGAGGCCGTGCCGGTCCGGCGCAGCCCCTCCTGTCCCCGCCCCGCCTAGATGATCGAGACCTGGCGGGGGTCCACCACCAGCCGGATGGCTGCGCCGGGTACCAGGGGTTCGCGGCCGCGCCGATGGGCTTCCTCGGCGATGAGGGTCAGGCCGTCCAGGTCCAGCGTGTAGCGAAGATGCCCGCCCAGGAACTCGGCGCGCAGCACCCTGGCCTGCAAGGCGCCGGGTTCGTCCTCGCGCACCAGCCGCAGGCTCTGCGGACGCAGCGCCAGGGTGGCGCGGCCATCGGCCGCCGGTTCGGCCAGCGGCAGCACGGCGTGGCCGGCCCGGAAGATGCCGCCCGTCACCTCGCCCTCGATCAGGTTGGCGGTGCCGAGGAAGCCCGCCACGAAGCGGTTGACGGGGCGGTCGTAGAGCTCCGCCGGGGGGCCGACCTGCAGCACCTTGCCGCCGTCGAGCACGGCCATGCGATCGGCGGCCGCATTCGCCTCCTCCTGGTCATGGGTGACCAGGATGGTGGTCAGGCCCAGGCGGCGCTGCAACTCCACCAGTTCCTGCCGCACGCCGGCGCGCAGCGCGGCATCGAGATTGGACAGCGGCTCGTCGAGCAGCAGCACCTCGGGCTCGATCGCCAGCGTCCGGGCGATGGCGACGCGCTGCTGCTGGCCGCCGGACAGCTGCGCCGGGCGGCGGTCGATCAGGTGCACGAGCCCCACCAGGTCGAGCGCGGCACGCACCTTGCGGTCGCGCTCGGCGCGGGAGACGCCGCGGCGATCCAGGCCGAAGGCGACGTTCTGTCCCACCGTCATATGCGGCCAGAGCGCGTAGTTCTGGAAGACCAGCCCCACATTGCGGCTCCAGGGCGGGGTGCGGGTCATGTCCTTGCCGCCGATCACGATGCGGCCCCGGTCGGGCGTGCCGAAGCCCGCGATCAGCCGCAGCAGGGTGGTCTTGCCGCTGCCCGACGGGCCCAGGAAGGCGAAGAACTCGCCCTTGCGCACCGAGAGCGAGACATCGTCCAGCACCCGCGTGGCGCCGTACCCGAAGGAGACGGCTTCGACCTCGACGCTCATGCGGCCCCCTGGCTGTCAGACGTTCTGGCGCGGCGGCTGCGCTCGCGCTCGGCGACCGCATGCGCGGCCCAGGTGCAGAGCGCGACCGCCAGCACGGCGATGACGCCCAGCGCCGCGCCGGGGCCGCGGCCCGCGGCGCTCTGCATGTAGATGTAGATCCCGTAGGAGAGCGGCGCATCGACGTCGCGCGTCACCAGGACCAGCGTGGCGGAAAGCTCCACCGCGGCGGTGGCAAAGCTGGTGACAAAGGCCGCCGCCAGCCCGCCGGCCATCAGCGGCACGGTGATGCGGGCCAGCGTCGTGGCCTTGCCGGCGCCGACATTCTCGGCGGCCTCCTCCAGGCTGCGATGCACCTGGCGCAGCGCGGCGGTGGCACCCCGCAGCGCATAGGGCAGCCGGCGGATGGCGAGCACGATGATCAGCATGCCCCACCAGGTGGCCAGCGAATCACCGCCCGGCAGGCGGGTGTCGAAATAGGTGCGCAGGATACCGATGCCCAGCACCAGCCCGGGCACGGCCAGCGCCGACATCGCGGCGAGGTCGAGCAGCGCCCGGCCGGGCAGCTTCGTGCGGTGCACCAGCCAGGCGATGACCACCCCCAGCACCACGTCGATCAGCGCGGCGATGCCGCAGAACAGCAGGGTGTTGGTCAGGAACTGCGGCGTCTCGCGCAGCACCGTGCCGTAATGCGCCAGGGTGAAGGCATCGGGCAGCGGGCTGAAGGACCAGATGGTGGCCAGGCTCAGCAGCAGGATGCCGAGATGCGGCGCCAGCACCAGGAACAGCACCGGCACGACGAAGAGCCAGGCCAGCAGCTTTCCCCTGGGCGACATGCGCCGCTGCGACAGCCCGCCACCGCCGCGCTGCGCCGTGGCATAGTCGCGCCCGCGCAGCAGCAGGCCGGAGCCGACCATGGCCGCCAGCGACACCGCGATCAGGATGACGCTGATCACATAGCCCATCGGGTCGGCCAGCCCGACCGAGGTGACGCGCAGATAGGCCTGCGGCGCCAGCATGTTGGTGACGTTGAGCAGCAGGGGCGTCGCGAGATCGTCGAAGACCTTGACGAAGACCAGGCTGGCGCCGGCCAGGTAGCCCGGCAGCGCCAGCGGCAGCACGATGGTGCGCAGCAGCGTCAGCCCGCGCGCGCCGAGATTCTGGCCGGCTTCCTCCATCGACACGTCGATGTTGGACAGCGACGCGGAGAGGTTCATCAGGATGAACGGGAAGTAGTGCAGCGACTGGACGAAGATGACGCCATTCAGCCCTTCCATCAGGTCGAGGCGGATATCGAACCAGTCCATCAGCAGCAGGTTGACCGTGCCGTTGCGGCCGAAGATCAGCTGCATCGCGACCGCGCCGACGAAGGGCGGCATCACCAGCGGCAGCACGCCGAGCGTCGCGATCAGCGCCCGGCCGGGAAAGCGGTAGCGCGCCAGGATGACCGCCAGCGGCACCGCCAGGAGCGAGGCGAAGACCACGCTCATCCCGGCGACGTAGAGGCTGTTCCAGAAGCTTTCGAGGAACAGGCTGGTGCGGAAGAAATCGGCGAAATGCACCAGGGTGAAGCCGCCCGCCGGGTCCAGGAAGGCGGTCAGGATCACCCGCCCCACCGGCACCAGCAGGAAGGCCAGCAGGAAGGCCGCGACCAGGCTGGCCGCGACGACCTGGCTGACACTGGCCTCGAAGCGCAGCCGCGCCCGCCAGGGACGCGCGAGAACCTCGCTCACCGGGCCCGCTGGGCCTGTTCGGCGAGGCGCTTGCCCTCGGCATAGGCGGCGACGGTTGCGCGGTCCCATTCCTCCTCGAACTGCGCCTGGCGGCCGGCCGACGGCTCGCCGGGCTTGGCCGCGCGGAAGGCGCCGGCGATGGCCTTGTCGGCGGCCTGCGCCTCGGTGACCGGCACCGTGGTCAGCTTCGCGCGGGCCTCCGCCAGCAGGCGCTGGCCCTCGGCATTGCCGGCCTTGGCCAGCTGCGCCTCGGCGGCGCGCACCGCCTTCCAGGCCTCGACCAGCTCCTTCAGGCGGAAGGTGATGACGCGGTCGAACAGGCTGTTGAGCAGCTCGTAGCGCAGCTCCGACACGTCGTTGTCGAAGGTCACCCGGGCGCCGAGGCTGGGATTGGTGAAGGGGTTGGGAAACCCGGCCGGGGCTTTGGCATAGCTTTCGGCGCGCACCGGCAGGCGCATCACCTTGGGGTCGAGCAGGATCTGCTGGCCTTCCGGCGAGAGCAGGAACTGGATGAAGGCCTGGGCGGCGTTCGGGTTCCGCGCGCCCTCGATCATCGCGATATTGGCCGGGACCAGGGTGGTGACGGAAGGATAGACGAACTCGACCGGGAAGCCGGAGGCCTTGGCCGAGAGGCCGAAGAAGTCGATGACGATGCCGAGCCCGTATTGCCCGCTGTTCACCGCGTCCGGCACGCCGAAGCTGCGGTCGGAGACCTGGGCGAAATTGCCGGCCATCTCCAGCAGCTGCGCCCAGCCCTTCGCCCAGCCCTCGCCCTGCAGGATGGTCTCGACGGTCAGGTGGGTGGTGCCCGAGCGGCTGGGGGCGGAAATGCCGACATGCCCCTGATAGACCGGCTTCATCAGGTCGGCCCATTCCTTGGGCTCGGGCAGGCGGTTCGCGCGGAGGTAGCGCGTGTTGTACATGATGCCATAGCCGCTGACCGCGAAGCCGAAATAGCGGCCATCCGGATCGTTGGTCGGCTGGCCGCCGATGTGCTCGGGGATGCCCCTCGTGTCGATCCGCGGCCTGGCCAGCACATTGCCCTGCTTCAGCACCTCGAAGGCGTCCGGCGCACTGGCCCACATCAGGTCCGGCGGGCTGGAGCGCGTCTCCCTGATAAAGGCGACCGCGGCATTGGTGTTGCGGTTCTGGATCTCGACCTTGGTGCCCGGATTGGCCTTCTCGAAGGCCGTGGCGAAGGGGGTCGTGACGTCGCGCGAGAAGCTGGTGACCACCACCACCCGCTGCTCGAGCTGGGCGCGGGCCGCGGCCGGTAGCAGGGCGGCGGCGCCGCCGGCGGCAAGCATGGCACGGCGGGACAGGACTGGCAGCGGCATGGTCGGCCTCCCATTCGGCAGGCCCTTGCAAAAATGGGCCTGCAGTCATTTTCCAGCAATCTGGCACGGGGCCGCATGCTTAGGAATGGGGGTTGCCGCCCGCCCGAACGGTCGGGCCGCCGTCGATGGCCTGAAATTTGTCGGCTGCGCCATCAGCCAGGGGCTGGCTGCCGCCTCTCGAAGAGAGGCGCCTCTTCGGCGCGCCGACCGATCATGGACCGGGCCAGCGCGTGCCAAGGGGACACGCTCGCGCGCCGAGGAGGCACCGAGGCTGGCAGGCCATATTGACCAAGGGAAAGTGGCGGAGGGGATGTCTGCCATCCCCGAATATCACCGATACTCACCTGGGCTCACTGAGGCGCATGACCCCAAGCCTTTTCAGAGGCCTGTTGCCTCATATCGTATCACTGAGGCTCACCTGCTATCACTGAAGCGCACGCCGCGTTGGGGGTAGCGTTGGGGGTAGCTTCGGAAATGCCCCCCTTCTACCCCCAACGGTGGCAGCTACAGATTGGGGGTAGGCGTGGCGGGCAAAGGAAGCTCACTGACGGTGCGGGCGGTGGCGAGCGCCAAGCATCCGGGCACTCACAAGCGGCCGGTGCGGCTAGGCGATGGGGGCGGCCTCTACCTTCAAATCGCGGCCGGCGGCGGCAAGTCCTGGCTCTTCCGATACCGGATCCGGGACCGCGACCGGGAGATGGGATTGGGCAGTGCGGATCCGGATGGGCGCAGCGGCGGCGTCACCCTCGCCGAGGCGCGGGAAAAGGCCGCCACCGCCCGCAAGCTGGTGCGCGATGGCTTCGATCCCCTCGACACGCGCCAGGCCGAAGAAGCCGCCAGACGGGCGGCGGAAGAGGCGGCCGCGCTGGCGGCGACCCCCTTGACGTTCCAGGCCGTCACCGAGGCCGCGCTGGCTGAAAGGGAGGGCGGTTGGTCCAGCCCGAAGCACCGGATGCAATGGGAAAGCACTCTGCGCACGCTCGCCTACCCGCACATCGGTTCGAAGTCAGTAGACGACATCAGCACCGATGACGTGCTGACGGTCTTGCGGGATATCTGGACGCGGGCGCCAGAAACGGGCTCGCGGGTTCGGGGCCGCATCGAGGCGGTGCTGGACTTCGCCCGGGCACGGGGCTGGCGCGAGGGAGAGAACCCGGCTCGGTGGCGCGGGCACCTGGCGGAGATTCTGCCAAAGCCGCGCAAGGTGAAGCTGCCAGAGCATCGCCCATCTCTGCCCTGGCGCGAGCTGCCAGCATTCATGGCGGCGCTGCGCGAACGGTCGGGCATGGCCATCCATGCGCTCGCCTTCGCCATCCTAACAGCAGCCCGCACGGGCGAGGTGCGCCTGGCCAAGTGGAGCGAGATCGATTGGGCGCAGGCGGTGTGGGTGGTGCCGGCGTCACGTATGAAGGCGAAGCGCCGCCATCGTGTCCCCCTCTCCCCCGCTGCGCTGGCTGTGCTGGAAGCCGTCCGAGAGCAAGCCCGTGGCGGTTCCAGCTTGATCTTTCCCAGCGCCACCCGCGCCGGTGCACCGCTCAGCAACATGACGTTGATCGCGACGCTGCGGCGAATGAACGACAACGACGATGGCGATCAGCCTCGGTGGCGAGACGCCGAGGGGCGACCCATCGTCCCCCACGGCTTCCGCTCGACATTCCGGGACTGGGCAGGGGAGACCCGGCCGGAAGGTCGAGAGGTGGCCGAGGCTGCTCTGGCGCATGTGGTGCGGGACAAGACCGAAGCCTCCTATGCCCGCAGCGACCTGCTGGACCGTCGGCGGGGCCTGATGGACGCCTGGGGCGAGTGGTGCAGCAAGGCGCCAGGCGAGGTTTTCGTCATTCACCGCCACCGGCCGGCCTGACCAGCTCGCCGTCTGCCGCGGCTCCCTTATCCCTCCCCGGCCCCCACCCAAGCCTCCGGCCATGCCAGGGAAGGTGGGGGTTTTTCGGCCGTGTGGTGACACGTAGAGCGCTGTTCCGGCGGGATTTAACCCCGCTTTCCACTCTCCCTCTTTCTTTCAGACTACTAAGAAGTGGTGCCGTTCCGCCGTTCCTGCCGTTCCTCCACAGGATAAGTAACTGATATAGAAAGAAGAATCAGGAACAGTTAAAATTCATTTACCGTTCCTGCCGTTCCGCCATCCGTTCCCTGCATGGCGTCCAGCCTAAGCTATGTACTTGGCGCATGGATTGAGCGGGTCCAGCATCTGGGCTTCCGTCTGTCAGCAACCACGGGATCTTCCACTCCCGGCCAGCATGACGCGGACGCCTTACCGAGGCGGCTTCGCTGCCTGATGCCCTCATGCCCCCCTGCCCGCACGCCCTCACATCACGGTGGCGAAGCCAGCTGGCCGTGTCCGCATATGGGCGTATGGGCCTATGGCCGTATGGCTGCATCGTCGTGTGGCCGTATGCGGGTATGCCTCGGTGCCCGCATTCCCCGATGCCCTCATGCCCCGCTGCCCGCGCGCCCTCACATCGCTGCGCCGCAAGCCGGCTGGCTGTGAGCCCGTATTGACGTATGGCCGTATGGCTGCATCGTCGTGTGGCCGTATGCGGGTATGCCTCGGTGCCCGCATTCCCCGATGCCCTCATGCCCCGCTGCCCGCACGCCCTCACATCGCTGCGCCGCAAGCCGGCTGGCTGTGAGCCCGTATGAACGTATGGCCGTATGGCTGCATCGCCGTGTGGCCGTATGCGGGTATGCCTCGGTGCCCGCGTCGCCCGATACCCTCATGCCCCCCCCTGCCCGCACGCCCTCCCACCGCTGCGCCGTAAGCCGGCTGACTGTGAGCCCGTATTGACGTATGGCCGTATGGCTGCATCGCCGTGTGGCCGTATGCGGGTATGGCTCGGTGCCCGCATCGCCCGATGCCCTCATGCCCCGCTGCCCGCACGCCCTCACATCACTGCGCCTCAAGCCAGCTTCTATGGACCTAGGGCCGTATGGCTGCTTGCAGCGTGGCCGTGTCGCGAAGGCAGGACCCTGGGCTGTCGAACAGACGGCAGCATGGCTTGCGGGGTCCAAGGGGTACCCCCCCAATTGGGTCCTTCCTGCGAGGGTCTCCAACCGGGAGTAATTCGCGGCCCGGTCTGCGGGGGATTTTGTCGGAAAAGATTCGGCTTGTTGTTGTTGTTCTTGTTGCTGTGCGGAAATTTGGACGGATGGCAGGAAATCTTACGGACCTCTGTCACCAAGCGTTACCGGGCCTGTTTGCCCTGCAGTAGCGAACCCTGCCCAGCCGCTGCGGTGCATGGCCTGGGCTTGAGGCGGGAGGGGGGGGCATAGATCTCTCCCGGAAGCAGGGGCCGGACCGTACTGGGGGCATCCGTGCGGCTCCGCGATATCCGCAGAACTTTTTTCCCGGCCGCTAGCGACGCACAGCGACCGCGACCCTGCGTCCAGTTCTCTTCCCGTTCTTGCTGCCGATGACTATGCTTCACCCTGGCGCGGCTAGGTTTGGCCGCCGAAAGCCGGTTCCTCATGCCCGGCCCGCCGCGCCGTCTCTTTCTGCATGGGGAGCCGGCATGAGGCGGTTACAGCATGAAGTCAGGGAACGGGCAGCGCTCAGCGAGCCGCAGAGGCAAGGTGCGCGATCGCCAACCTGCTGCGGGAACAGACGTCCGCGACGCTGCCGCCGAGGCTCCTGCGCTTCCTTTGCAAACCCTCCACAATGACCTCGGGCAGTTCCTGCAGGCCGCCAGCAATGAGCAACAGGGCTCCGCAGAGGCCCGCGCTGCGGCCTCGGAGAAGATGGACTTAGCCACGGCATCCATGGCCGACGGCATCAACGCTTCCGTCTTCGAGAGCGCTGCCCATCGAGCCGAATTCAAGATGGACGAGATCGAGAGGAACCGGCGCGATATCGAGGCGATAGAAGCACGCGCCGCAGCTGTCCTTCGGGAGGGCTCCGCGGGCCGTCAGGAGCTGCACCTGATCCTCGATACCATCATCGATCTCATGCCCTATGCGGGTGAGATCGGAGGGCCGGCGGAAGATGCT